>NZ_JACXXE010000020.1 GCF_014764715.1 Bacillus crepusculi
TCATTTTAAAAAATGGAGCGGGTGATGAGAATCGAACTCACGACATCAGCTTGGAAGGCTGAGGTTTTACCACTAAACTACACCCGCGTGGTTTATATTGGCGCGCCCGAGAGGAGTCGAACCCCTAACCTTTTGATCCGTAGTCAAACGCTCTATCCAATTGAGCTACGGGCGCTTAATCAGGCGACTTAATTATCTTAACATACCGTTTTTATTAAGTCAACATCTTTTTGAGTTCGTTTGTCACTTGCGTTTGAACGTCTGTGTTTCAAATGCGTCATCAGCGACGAATAAAAATATACCACGGATCATATAAAAGGGTCAATACATTTTACCGAAAAAGTTTCATGTTTTTTAATAAGTAATATTTTCTTAGATATATAGAGTTGCGATAGCCCTATTTTCTTCTCTTTCTTCATAATTCTAATGATTCTTAAATAAAATCTTTCTAAATCCAAAGGAGGACAAAACATGGTCACATAGAACTTTTATTTATTGGAAAATTCTTAATATTTTCCAAGCAATTAAAGGAGGTAGGAGATGATGAAAAAGTTCGTCGCTTTTCAAATCATGATCGCTTTAGTTATAGGGGCTCTTCTCGGCCATTTCTTCCCTGACTTCGGAATGGCACTGCGGCCAATTGGTGATGGCTTCATTAGATTGATTAAAATGATCGTTGTTCCGATCGTTTTCTCTACTATTGTTATTGGTGCGGCTGGCAGCGGCGGTATGAAGAAAATGGGCAGCCTCGGATTAAAGACGATCATTTGGTTTGAGGTCATCACAACCATCGTTCTAGGGATCGGTCTATTATTAGCTAATGTCTTAAAGCCCGGCGTTGGACTTGATTTCTCTCAATTAGCTAAGAAAGATATTGGGGAATTAGACGGCTATACGCAGAAAGTCGTTGACTTTAAACAAATGGTATTAGATATCATTCCAACCAATATCGTCGATGTCATGGCTCAGAATGATTTACTTGCTGTCATTTTCTTCGCCATTTTATTTGGTGTAGCCGCAAGCGGCATCGGTAAAGCATCCGCTCCTGTTCTCACCTTCTTTGAATCAGTGGCACAAATTATGTTTAAGCTAACGCAAATGGTGATGGTGACAGCACCATTTGGGGTTCTTGCATTAATGGCTGCTTCTGTTGGCCAATATGGCATCGTTTTATTAATCCCAATGATGAAGCTTGTCGGGACTGTATTCTTAGGATTATTCATTATTCTCTTTGTTTTGTTCCCTCTTGTCGCACTGATCTTCCGTTTTAACTACTTCGAAGTATTAAAAATGATTTGGGATTTGTTCTTGGTTGCTTTTTCCACTACAAGTACAGAAACTGTTCTTCCTCAACTCATGTCTCGGATGGAGAAATACGGCTGTCCAAAAAGAATCGTTTCCTTCGTGATTCCATCTGGTCTTTCTCTCAATTGTGATGGGTCAAGTTTATATTTATCGGTTTCCTGTGTGTTTCTCGCACAAGCATTTGGCGTCGACATGAGTCTATCACAGCAGCTTCTCATGATGCTTGTCCTTGTCTTAACAAGTAAAGGCATTGCAGCTGTGCCGTCCGGCTCACTCGTTGTTCTTTTGGCAACGGCCCACGCAGTAGGTCTTCCAGCAGAAGGTGTCGCCATTATCGCAGGTGTTGACAGAATTATGGATATGGCGCGAACTGGCGTGAATGTACCAGGGCATGCCGTTGCATGTATTGTCGTATCGAAATGGGAAAAAGTATTCCGTGAGTCTGCGTGGGAAGTTCCAAAAGCAGGTGAGGAAACAAAAGGGATGTAATGTTATATGAAGGAAAGGGTTCTCCCTTTCCTGCTTTATGCTGAAAATGTTTGCTTCAGTACAGCTTTGCCTTGTGGCTGCAGCTGTACTTCTGCATATGCCCCATTAATCAGCGTCATTTGCGGCGGGACATGCCCACAATCTATATCGTAAAAAATGGGGATTTGTAATTCCTTTTGTAATTCTTCATATACATCCTGATACCGATACCCTTCAACAGGCACATCTACTGCACTTCGCCCAAACATCATACCTGAACAATGGTCAAACCACCCTGCTAGTTTTAATTGAACAAGCGATCTCTTCACGCTTGCAGCATTTAATTCGCAGTTTTCGAAATACCAGAGAATTGGTTCATCTTTTATGAATGTTTTTTGAAACGCTTTGATATCTCCAAAAGGTGTCCCGGCTAAGTGACGTATGATATCAATGCAGCCCCCCATCAGTCTTCCCTTTACTGTCATCTCCTGTGGATCAACCGTACGCCATACCGTAGGCTCTGTTAAATGAAAAACATGTTTGCTCGGGTTCTCATGCTGCCATTCCTTTTGATACATAGATGAAGAGAACTGAGTAATCTCTGTCTCTCCAGTTGTGGCGAGTACTTTTTCCCACATGGCAGTTGTCTGATCAAGCTCTTCACCTCGAAGATCCACTAAGTTGGGACCATGCGCTGTGGCAATGCCTGTTTTTAATGTCAATGCCAGCAGGAGTGCACTCGTATCTGAGTAACCAAGAATCCACTTTTTTTGCATCGATGAGAAATCAAGGTGCTCTAACACTTCCATCAGCAGCTGTCCTCCCCATGGCGGGATGATGTGGTCAATCTCATCACATGTCATCATGTACTGGAGTTCATTTGCTCGTTCTATGGCAGAGGCAGATTTCGCCTTTTCCTGCTGCCAAACCGTCTCTCCACATATGACATCATAGCCTCTATTTTTCATTCGTTCACATGAGAGCTGAAACATATCATGCAAAGATGACTGTACACCTGAGGAAGGCGCTGTGACACCAATCGTTTGCCCTTTTTGCAATTGCGGAAATTGTATCATCCTGCTTACCTCCATCCTCTATCTCTCTTAAACTATCCATTTTAATGAAAATGCCCCCTTTACAAGGGACATCTTTTCTTATTCCTTTTGACGCAGTACAGTATAGACACCTGCAAAGATACATAGAATTCCAATGAATGAGCGTATCCCCATCTCTTCCCCTAAAAGCAGCCAGCCTAGAGCTGTGCCAACGATAGGCTGAAAGAAGAAGAACAGACCGCCGCTCGAGGCATCCATCAATTGAAGCCCCCTATTCCATAAAAAGAATGCTAGAGCTGTTGAGATGATCCCTAGATAGAGAATGCCGCCCCAAATCTCTGGCCTTGCCATCTGCACTACATGTAAGTGAGGTAAACGAAATAGTACAGGCGGTGTTAAAACAATGAATGCAACGATGATCGCATATGTAGTTGTCACCACCTGAGGATACTTCCCTGGAACACGTTTCAGCAAAACAGACATAAGCGCCCAAGTGAAAGCAGCGATAACCAGTGAGAGACCACCAATAAATTCATCTGTTTGCACTGCGACTGGTCCAATCATGAGCCATACACCTACTGTAGCAAGCAGGATCGATGCGCACTTTCTAATAGTCATGGCTTCTTTTAATAGAAAGAACGCAAACAGAACCATAAAGGCAGGTGTAGCAGACGTAATGACTGCCCCCATTTGTGCAGATGTGTACATGGTGCCGATTTCTTGGGTCACGATTGATAGGAAATTTCCAATCAGTCCAATTGCCACAATAAGCGGGATATCTTTTTTATCTAATCGAAAGGAATAACCTAAGCGCCAAATGGTGAACATCAAAACGACTCCGGCTATCGCATATCTCATCCATACGAGTTCAAGTGGCGGAACAACCGCTACTGTTACTTTGACAACCACATACATGCCGCCCCAAATACTTGCGGCTATCGCTAAGTAAAGGGCCCCTATATATTTTTCATTCATCTTTTTACCTCCGTTACTGGATATATTGATCACCATAATCCACAAACGGAGATCACTCTCCGTTATGGACGGAGGGTATTTGGTACATCATGTTCAAATAAAGGTTTCCATAGCATTGTCGTCACCTCAATTGTTTTTATTTTCTGATACTTTATAACAAATTTTGATTCACTTCAATCCTTATTTATCACCATCTTTCTTCATATAATAGAAGATACATAGGGATTGACATGCTGAATTCGTTTTCATATAGTAAGTAAAACTATAGGTGGTCACGAAAAAAGGAGTAGAGATCGTTGGATATTGAAGCTAGGAAACACGTTCCCAGCGCGGAACACGAACCGTTTCTCGAGGGGATAAAAGATTGTGTGCCAACTCTGCTCGGTTATATGAGTATTGGGTTTGCCTTCGGAATTGTTGGAATTAGCGCACAGTTAAGTATATGGGACATTGCGCTCTTATCTATTTTTATTTACGCAGGTGCTTCGCAGTTTATCATCTGTGCACTGCTTGTCACAGGGAGTCCCCTTTCTGCTATTATTTTCACCACATTTATTGTGAATCTACGGCATTTATTGCTCAGCCTTACGCTTGCTCCTCATTTTACACGCTACTCTTTGAAGCAAAATATCGGATTTGGTCTTTTGCTCACTGACGAATCCTTTGGCGTAGCGATGAACAAATTAGCGCAGCAAGGAAAACTGAACAACCGCTGGATGCATGGACTGAACTTAACAGCTTATTTGTGCTGGATTGCTGCCTGTACACTTGGCGGCATTTTTGGACATTGGATCTCAAACCCAGAAGCGCTTGGTCTTGATTTTGCTCTATCTGCCATGTTTGCTGCGCTCTTGATCCTTTCTTTGCAAACTGTCCCAAAAAATAAATTAACCCATCGTTTGTCACTTGTTTTGTATATGGTGGTTGCGATGTTTGTTCTGCTTCATTTTGTTCCTTCACACGTGGCTGTTCTGTTATCAACCGTGATTGTCGCAACCATTGGGGTGGTGACAGATAAATGATCAGCAGCTTTATGATATGGCTGATTCTTGGTTGTATGATGGTGACCATCATTCCAAGGGTCGTTCCCTTTTTATTTGTACGGAGTATCCAGCTGCCTGAGGTGGTACTCAAGTGGTTATCGTTTATTCCCATTTGTATCTTTACGGCTTTGATTGCAGAGCATCTTTTCATCCATACAACAACAGGCGTCACCATTCACTGGATGTACCTCGCTGTCCTGGTTCCAACCGTGCTGATCGCTATTTGGACAAAGAGCTTGTCACTTACTGTTCTTGTAGGCGTCATGCTGATGGGCACTGCCAGATGGTTTTTCTAAAGGAAAAAGCTTAACCGCATGCGGTTAAGCTTTGTTTCATTTTTGGTAAGCTGCAAATAGTTCGCACAGCTTTCAGAAAGCTACTCGTTTAGTTTATTTTTCACGTCCCCTTTTTTATCTTGAAGCTTTCCTTTTGCTTGATCCTTTTTCCCTTCTGCTTTCAGGTTTTGATGATCTGTTGCTTCGCCGAGCTTTTCTTTCACTTGACCTTTGACTTGATTGGTTTTTCCTTTCGCTTTATCCATGTGTCCTTTTTGTTCACTCATTTGTTCCACCTCCGTGTTTGATACTATTCATTTAGCCTTTTTGACAGATACAAAACATCTGAGTGTGCTCTGTTCGCGTTTCAGGTATGATAGAAGTGATCAAATGAAAGGTTGGTGCTCTGTTCAATGATCATATCTGAAAACATATTCACCGTTCGTGATTTGACCTATCGTATTCGATCTGCTGCGATAGCAGATGCCAAACAGTTGTCAGCGCTTAGACTGAAAATTGATGGTGAAACAGAATATTTAGACCGTGAACCAGGCGAAGCCTTTCTTGATGAAAAGGAATTTGAAGCTCTCATTCAAGAGGATGCCAAGCAAAGCCGGCATTTATTTTTGGTCGCTGATATTGAAGGCGAAATTGTCGGTTTTTCAAGATGTGAAGGGCATTCTCTCAAGCGCTTTGCTCACAAAGTGACGTTTGGCGTCGCCGTACAGAAGGATACTTGGGGCTATCACATAGGTAAAGAGCTTTTAGCCGCTTCTATCGACTGGGCAGATCAGCAAGGTATTCAAAAGATTTCACTTCAAGTGCTAAAATCCAATCAAAAAGCCATTCGGCTATATGCACAACATGGCTTTGAGATTGAAGGGATATTAAAAAACGATAAACAACTGGCAGACGGACTGTATGATGACACTATTGTGATGGGCAGGCAGCGGCCAAGCTCCTGACCACTTACATGACATAGCCCCATATCATTGAAATCGCACTGTATATCAGGAGCAGACCCATGACAAGCTGGAATGGTCTCTGGTATGCAGTCAAAAAGCGCTTAAATAAAGAACCAAATAGACTCCAGCTAAATGTACCGAGAAAGCCAATAAGTGCGAGAATCAGCGTCAATATCACATATTGCATATTAGATTGTCCATAGGGCAAAACAAATGTTGAAATGACCGTTAATCCATACAAAATCGCTTTTGGGTTGATAAATTGCAGCAGCATACCAGGAACAAAGTGATTATAGCGATCAAGTGTTTCATCATCGCCACCTTTACTTTTCATGATTTTGACAGCTAAATACATCATGTATGCGGCACCGATGAACGCCATGACCCAGCCTATTTTCGGCATCATTTGATAAAGCATGATATTAAAGAAGCAACTCAAACACAAAATGACGAGAAATCCGATACCCACACCTAAACAAAATCGAAATGTTTGCTTAACCCCGTATTTATTCGTAAAGACCATAGCCATGATATTGTTTGGCCCAGGGGTGAAGCTGCTAACAAAAGCATAGATCAACATAGATAGAATCAAGTTGACGCCTCCCTATTATACGTTATTTAGACTATAATTACTTTATAAAGTATATTACGTTTTATTGTAACGTCCGGTCTTTATAAAGTAAATAGAGAAAGGAGCTTTTTTCATGGAAGACGTACAATCGATTATTTCTAAAAATGTGAGGCAGCTCAGAGACCAAAAAAAGCTAAGCCTCGAAAAGATGGCTGAATTAACTAGTGTCAGCAAGACCATGATTGGACAAATTGAAAGAGGAGAATCAACACCTACCATCACGACTTTGTGGAAAATCGCCAATGGATTAAAGGTGTCTTTTAGTGAGCTCATTTACGCACCGCAACCTGAAATCAAGGTGGTACGTAAAGAGGATGGGCAGGTTTTAACTGAGGACGATGGGAGATATCGTGTGTATACGACATTTCCCTTTGATGATCGAGGGAAATTTGAAGTGTACCGGGTAGAAATTGATCCTGGCGGGTCTCTCAGTGCGAATGAACACATTGGGGGAACAGAAGAGTTGATTACCGTTTTTGAGGGAGCACTGGATTTATCTATCGGTGATGAACAATATCAATTAAAAGCTGGCGACTCAATTCGCTTTAAAGCTGACCGTGCCCATGAGTATAAGCAATCGGGGGATCGTATGGTACGGATGCAAATGATTCTCTATTATCCCCATGAAAAAAGCTGACAGGCTTGTCCCCCTGTCAGCTTTCCCATGTATTTAATTAAATCCCGGATCGCGTACAACCGTTCCAGTAAATGTGACTCTGTATTTACCTAAGCCTAATTCTTCAATAGAAGATTGATACAAAATACCGACCCAACCATCCTTCGCATATGTAATACTTGATGGGATGTTAGACGTCGTATATGTTCTCGTTTCTGAGACAGTTCGACTTGCCTGAACCGTTATTTCACTGTTTGCTTTTTCCTTTGCTTCCACCGGAGCAGCTGTGACCCCAGCACCCGTTAAGACAATTGCTCCAACCAAAACAGAAGACATGACCTTTTTCATAAAAAATCCCTCCCTTTTTTTGTTGAACATATTAAACATAACATAATTTAGAACTTTCGTAAGTTATTTTTTCATTTTTTTGAAAATTATGATATGATTGTCTTATGCTGGATAGAGAGTGTTACATACTTCTATGCTTTTATCCTCATCTCATTCTAGTCGAACAATTGTTAACGGAGGTGATTTCATGAAAAAATGGCTCATCTGTTTTCAACTTGTTTTCCTCTTCACCTTGACGACCACACCACTTGCTTCTGCTGCCTCATGCCCTACAGTGAAACCATGTGTCATTGATCCTTAAGCATAAGAAAAGGTCGATCAAGCCTATTCACTTGATCGACCCTTTTATTTATTCTTGCTCTGCTTCCCAGCGGGCAATCTCTTCTTTTACTTTAGGAGCGACTTCTTTTCCAAATAATTCAATGGCTTTTAGCACTTGATCATGCGGCATTGAACCAACCGGGACATGTAGCATAAAACGTGTGATTCCTACATTTTTTCTGAGGTGTATGACTTTTTCTGCTACTGTATCTGGATCTCCTACATAAAGCGCGCCTTCTAATGTTCTCGCTGAATCGAACGTAGAACGTGTGTAAGGTCCCCATCCGCGCTCTCTCGCTAATGTGTTCATCACATGCTGTGTGGAAGGGAAGAATTGATCTGCTGCCATTTCTGTTTCCTCTGCAACAAATCCATGCGAATGCGACGCTACAGTTAATTTCTCGGGGTCATGACCAGCGTGCACAGCTGCTTGCTTGTACAGCTGAACGAGCGGTGCAAACTGTCTAGGACTCCCGCCAATGATGGCGAGTACAAGCGGTAACCCCAATAATCCAGCTCGTACAACGGACTCACGGTTCCCCCCACTGCCAATCCAGATTGGAAGCGGATCTTGAACAGGTCTTGGATAAACCCCAACATCCTGAATGGCTGGACGATGCTTTCCGCTCCACGTTACACGCTCTGACTGCTGTAATTTCAACAGCAAATCAAGTTTTTCTTCAAATAATTCTTCATAATCATCTAAATCATAGCCAAAGAGCGGGAATGACTCTATAAATGAACCACGGCCTGCCATGATCTCTGCACGTCCGTTCGATAGTCCATCTAATGTTGCAAAATCCTGAAATACACGAACAGGATCTGCAGATGAAAGGACTGTCACTGCACTTGTCAGGCGAATATTCTTTGTTTGTGTTGCCGCTGCCGCTAAGACGACAGCTGGATTCGATGCGGCGAAATCTTGTCGATGATGCTCACCCACTCCAAACACATCAAGGCCGACTTGATCTGCTAAAATAATTTCTTCTACTACTTCTCGAATACGCTGTGCGTGACTGACTGTTTTTCCTGTTTGAAAATCAGGTGTTGTTTCTACAAATGTACTAATTCCTAGTTCCATGGATGGAACCCCCTATCTTATAAATATGTCACAAATTCAGAGACAGGCTTTCGGTAGCCTCTCGCTTGTCTGCTCTCTACTTTTTCTTTTCCGAGTGTGATCATTAACACAGGAACCAAATCTGAATCAATGTTCAACACCTTTTTCATCGCTTCAGGATCAAAGCCAATCATTGGGCAAGTGTCCCAGCCCTTATTTTTGGCGGCGAGCATAAACAGCATCGCAGATAATGAAGCATTGCGGATCGCCTCTTCCTTTTGAAATTCCGCGCCTCTCTGCTCATAAAAGCTCATCGTTTCTCTGACCATTTCTTCGTATTGCTGAGCGTTTAGGATGCCTAGCATTTTCAGGCCTTCATAGATGTTCCCTGCTTGCTGATATGCGTTCGGGTCTCCCAGTACAATGATCGCTGCTGAAGCGGAATGCACTTTATATTGTCCAAATGCGGCTTCTCTTACTTGTTCTTTGAGACTTTCTGTTTGGACGACGACATATTGTGTGTGCTGTAAGTTAAAAGCAGATGGTGCCATTTTGACCTCTTCAAATATGCTGTTAAGCTCTTCTCTCGAAATCGAGATATTTGGCAAAAAATTTGATGCGGATCGTCTTTCATGTACCAATGTATCAAAGCTGAGTGTCATCTTGTTTCCCCTTTTCGCGAAGTTGTTCTGCACCTAGACCGATTTTTTTCAGCCATTCAATGAGCTGCTCTTTTTCTTCTTTTTCAATAAAGGATAGATTTTGTGAAATGACAACTGTATGTTTAGGAAAAATGTCGTCAAACAATTGCTTTCCTTTATCCGTAAGCCGTACATGGAATACCCGCTTATCGGATGGCGCACACTGTCTTTTCACCAGTTCTTGTTTTTCTAGCTTGTTCACGACATATGTGATGCTTCCACTTGGGATTGACAAGATGTCACTAATTTTTTGGACAGGATGAGGCCCCTTACTATAGAGCAATTCAAGGATCTGAAAGTTTTCAAATCCGATATCATAACGTTCAATGTCTTTTTGGATATTTGTAAAAAGGGCTTGATAGGCTTTCATCCACACGCGGAATAGCCTTAAATCTAATTCATGTTCATGCTGCACCATGGCAACTACTCCTTTTTCAATAAATCCTAAAACTAGGATAAATTTATCCTAACACTAGGATATTTTCTTGTCAACGAGTTTGTTTCATGAAAAAAAGACCACCTTGGTTCAGTGGCCCTCTTCTTTTAAGACAAAATGCATTTCAGCAATCTGCTTGTATTGTTGTACTTTTTGTAATGAAAATCTAGACTCCTGATTCGTTGGAGGAAAAAGAGGAATTCCTTTTCCAATCATGACAGGTGCGACTTGAAGAAAAAGCTCATCAACCAATCTTGCTTTCAATAAAGGCTGAAGCAGTTCGCCGCCTCCTACAATCCAGATATGCTGGCCTTTTTCTTTTTTTAAGCTTGTAATAAATGATAAGACATCCTCGCGAATGATGTGTGTTCCTTGATGACTGTCTTGTAAGGTACGTGAAATGATATAACATGTCTTTTCTTCATAAGGAAATTCATCAGGCGAGAGCTTAAGAACCTGTTCATATGTCTTACGCCCCATGATAAGCGTATCGACTGACGCATAAAATTCATCATAGCTCGTTTCCTCTTCGCCCTCTGTTCCTATCAGCCAATCGAGCCGGTGATCCTCTCTTGCTAGATATCCATCGATACTCATCGCTCCATAAAAAAGCAGCTTTCTTTTCTCACTCAACCTCATCACTCCCCAGTCTAAATAAGAACATATATTCTGTTCGATTGTAGCATATAGGAAGAGCAAAGGATACATTGCTTTTTTCATTTTTTACGATTCCTGTTCCACCTTGACGAGAAGCTCGTACAATTTGTGCGAGAGCTTCCCGGCATCAACTGTCATGCCTTCATGAATCCATTCCTCAAGTACACCCACAACACCAGACACGACAAAAGAGGCCTCAATCTGTTCATTCTCCGTAATATGTCGTTGGTCAAGCTGCCACTCTTTCATGATTTTCTCTTTAAAAAACGTTTTAAATTGATTTGTCGTTGGCCCGTTGGGTTTTACAAATAACGTCAGCATGTATTGATTTTCTTTCAGATACCCTACTGTTTTGTTTAAAAAAGAAAGCATGTCCAGCGGGTCTTGGCTTGGAAAGGCTTCATCATATAATCCCCCAAGCTGATCAAATAGTTCCTTTTCAAGCTGTTCATATAAATCAAACACATCTTGATAGTGCAAATAAAAAGTCCCTCTGCCAAGATCCGCCAGTCTAGAAAGCTCTGACACTGTAATCTGCTGAACTTCTTTCTCTTTTAAAAGCTGTAGAAAGCTTTCTCTAATCGCTTTTTTTGTTTTGATTGTCCGTCTATCCTTCATGAGATACCCTCCACTTTTGAACAATTTGATCCAAGTTGTCTATTTTTGAACAAGAGATCATCTATTGCCGATGTTCGGTTGATTTTCTTCCCATTATAATAAACACATGTTCAATAATCCATATCTGTTCAAAAAAATAAAAGGAGGATCATCCTATGATTCAATTTAGACATGCCAGAGAGGACGAACTGCCTCAAATTGCCGATTTGTTATATGATTCTTTTCAGGATTATACATTTTTTGATTTATTGTGTGAAAGAGTCCGTAATCGCTCTACGTTCGCACGTCAGCTTCATTTGGTCAATACGAAAGTATATTATCGTCATCAAAGCTGTTTTATCGGAATCGAGAACGGCAAAATTGTATCTGCCGCACTTTTAAAACATCCAAGCCTTCCTGAGCCAGGACTCATAGACTACATCTTGTCAGGTGGATTAAAGCTGCTTTTCACAGGCGGTATATCGGCTATAAAGCATGTGTTCAGTATATTAGAGGAAGCGAAGAAAGCCTGTTCATCCTTAAGAAAACCTTATTGGTATTTAGAAGCGCTTGTTGTGGCGAAAAATCAGCAAGGAAAAAGGGTCGGAAGCCGCATGTTAAAAGAATGCCTGTTTCCTTTTGTCGCTAGTAAAGGAGGAGGTCTGTTTACGCTCATCACACACAACGAGGCCAATCGTCATTTTTATCGTAGAAATGGTTGGGCAGAGTTTGATGAGAGAGTGCTTCGCGGAAAAGATCTTTTCTTAGACAGTTGGAGCTACAAAACGTTGATCAAATGATAGGATCTCAAGGTTTCTTCTTCTAGTGGTGATATAATAGAAACAGTTCAATCAACGATCATACTTGGAGGAGAGACTGATGATACGACGACTTGATCATATCGTGTTGACTGTACAACATATGGAGGAAACCATTCGCTTTTATACAAACGTATTAGGGATGAAGGAAGAGACTTTTGGAGAAGGCCGTAAAGCGCTTCGTTTTGGTTTACAGAAGATCAATCTTCATGAAGCCGGTCATGAATTTGAACCAAAAGCGGCTCATCCTCTTCCTGGATCTAGTGATTTGTGCTTTATCACCGATTTGGATATGGACAGTTTGCTACTGCACCTTCGAAAGCAGGTCGTTCCAATCGAAGAGGGGCCAGTCAGACGTACTGGTACATTAGGACCGATTGAATCCGTTTATATCCGTGATCCAGATAGAAATTTAATTGAAATCTCTCGATATATAGAGGAGGGTGATTAATTCATGACTCGTATATTTTTGAGACCGATTGAAGAACACGATTATCCCGGTATTCAAAGAGGGTGTCAGCATGAAGAAACACTTTATATGACTGGCACACGCAAAAAATTCACACTAGAAGAAATTCGTTCAGCCTATACCCGTTTTCTACAGGATGATAGTAGACGAGACTTCGCTATTTGTCTTACTGATACAAAAGAAATGATTGGGGATGCGGCGATTGTGGACATTGATCCAATTAATCATACGGCAAGCTTTCGAATTGCGCTTCATGGGCCGGAATATTTTCAAAAGGGCTATGGCACTGAGGCTGTTCGGATGGTACAAGCATTCGCCTTTGACACATTAGAACTCAACCGTCTTGAGCTTGAAGTCTTTTCTCATAATCCAAGAGCTTTTCGCAGCTATGAGAAAGCCGGGTTTCAATATGAAGGAAAAAGACGTCAAGCGCTCTATTTCAATGGTACTTATTCAGATGTCATCATCATGGGCATCGTGCGTGAAGAATACGATCAGATGAGCAGTGGAGGTGCCCCTGCTTAAGAAGGGTCATCTTTTTTAAAAAATTGAATCCCTGTGACGATGATCAAACAAATCATTGAAGCTAGAACAATAGAGATACTTGATATACTGAGCGTCATCCCTTCCCACCTGCCAATGAAGAAGCTGCTGATCAATAAAACCAATCCAAACAACATCAAACATATAGGAACGATCAGCCCCGCATGGCGGTGTCTGCGTCTTTTCCCTGCCCACCACGAGAGACCAAGTACAATCATTGTAAAAATGACAATTTGCAACCAAAACATGTTGTTTCAACTCCTATTCTCTTTTTTTATCTTATGACGATGGAGGTACTTCCAATGAACATTAGACCGATTGAGCAAAAAGACAATCCGTATATCGCCGCGATTATTCGCCAGTCACTAGAATCGGCGAATCTAGCAATTGAAGGGACCGCCTACACTGACCCCCACCTTGATCAGCTTTTCGAATACTATCAATCACTGAATCATGCAGCCTATTGGATTGCCGAAGAGCATGGTGACATTGTTGGCGGTGTTGGCATTGCCCCTTTCACAGATGGCATATGTGAGCTGCAAAAGCTTTATTTAAGCCCAAAAGCACAAGGAAAAGGTGCGGGCAAGAAGCTGATGGATAGGGCCCTGCAATATGCGGCTACATACTACGATGCTTGTTATTTAGAAACCCGCAGTGAATTAACAGCCGCTACTGGCCTATATCAGCGATATGGCTTTTCTCTTCTTTCTGAACCGATTGAAGGCTCTGAGCATTCTGCCATGGATGCTTGGTATCTCAAGACCTTCTCATCTTGAGCCATAAAACAGTCGATAGGTTTTTGTCCACTGAAAGCCTAGCTTCTCTGCCAGTTTGATTGAAGCTAGGTGATGGACATCGCAATCCCAATGCGGTGTCCTCTCATTTTCAAGACAGGCCCTGATCATATGCTGTCCTGCTAGTAACGCCAATCCTTTTCCCCGGCAGGCTTCATCTGTCCAAATATCTATCTCCACACGATCTTCACTTGAAAAAATAGAGACACATTCACTCACCACGTTCTCTCCATCTAAGATAGCAATCCCGATTCCTTTTGATAGAAAGCGAGCAGTTTCTCCCCAATAAGACTTGTAATAGCTGGGAGGAAAAGCTCTGCTTGCAGTGATCACCTGTTCATTTGTCCGCACTACCCTATCATCCTGATGAGGTGCAGGGACATGAGAGTGTGCATGCGGAACAAAAACATACGCATGTCTTTCCATCTCATTCAGATGTGAACCAAGACATTTTTTCATCATCTCATCTGTTAATGGATTTGCTGAAAATACAGTAAACCGACCGTTTCGTCTTCTCTGCCTTTCGTAAGCTTCCACAATGAAGGCCAAGCAGCGTGATAGCTCCGCTTCTCTCTTGCCTGCCACATAATAAATGCCGCATGCAGCTTCGAGAAAATAAACAAGAGGATGCTCTGCATTATCTACATAAAGATTTCCTTGGATAAAACCATCCATGACCGCATCTACAAACACTGGATATGCCGGGTCAATCTGACGAATTCCTTCCTTCATGGATGATGCCATTTGCTGCCACAAGAGATGCACGGTGCTTCCTCCATTCACGAACATGTTCTTTCCTTCCATTATATATAAAGATGCGGACATGCAGTGACTCTTTGAACAAATAAAATTCTTCTCCAAAACAAAATTCCTTCGCATTCGCTTTCCTCTATTGCTATGCTCATTGTGAAAGGAGGTTTATGAATGAGGCTTTGTTTTATTTGGAATCAAGAAAAGGATGTGACGGAAGTAAACGTCATCAGCCATCCACATGGCACAGGCATTAAATCACCTGAAGCCGCAACCTTAAAAAAAGAGACCTCGTTTAAAAGGTCTCTTACTTCTTCATTCATTATTCTGCTGCTGCCTCTTCTGTCACCTTCCCTTTCCAAATAAGAGTCAAGCCTAATCCAAGAAATAAGACAACTCCTGCAAACAGAAATGGGAAATGAATATTTTGATCGAATAAAATGCCGCCAAGTGCCGGGCCGAAAATTGTACCTAAGCTTGTGTAGGTAGAGTTCATCCCTGCGACAAACCCTTGCTGATTGCCAGCGATTTTTGATAAAAAGGTCGTTAATGCCGGACGCAATAAATCAAACGCAAGGAAAATAACACAGGTGACGATCAGCACAACCATAAAGCCTGAAACGACAGTTGACACGAAAGCAAGGACCGCTCCAACAATCAAGCATAGCTGAATGACTCTTTTTTCCCCTAGGGCATTTACTAGTTTACCAAACACAAGCACTTGGATGATCACCGCTACAATTGAGCTGACGGTAATGATCACCGCAATATCTTTTGGTCCAAATCCAAACTTATGATTTGTAAACAAACTAAAAACCGTTTCATATGCGGATAGTCCAAACGCAAGGACAAACACAATAATGAAGGCGATAAGATAGCTTGGATGAACGGATTTCTTCAAATCTTTAAAGAAAGTAGATTCCGTTACTTGACCCATTTGCTTCTCTCTCTCTTCTTTTGTTAATGGCTCCTTCAGCATAAACATAGACGAAATGACGGCAATAAACGCAATACCTGCCGCAAAAAAGAAGGGCAAGCGTACGCCGTATTCTGCAATAAATCCACCAATTCCTGGGCCAATGATAAAACCGGTACTAATGGCCGCAGAGACATACCCCATCGCCTTTGATCTATCTTGAACGGTTGTGATATCAGCGACATAGGCAGTGACAGCTGGCATGATAAATGCCGCACTAATTCCGCCTAGAAGCCTTGCAAAATACAGAACATACACATGTGTCCCAAGGCCAAAAACGAGTTCTGATAACGCGAATAGAAACAGCCCAGACACAATCATGATCTTTCTTCCGTAGCGGTCTACCCATCTCCCCGCAATAGGTGATGTAATGAGCTGAGCCACAGCAAACGCCGCCACAAGATATCCCATCGTACTGCCTGTTAGATGCATGACATTCATGAATAGCGGCATGACAGGAATGATGAGACCGATGCCTAAAAACGCAATAAATATATTACTTAATAAAATAACGAGTACAGCTTTTTGCTCACGAATCGGTTTTTGCATGATGTTTGTTTCTCCTTTACTGACTCACTTGTTACTCATGATGGTTGATTCCGTGAATAAACAATGAGATTGCCTCTTTTTGTAACTCTTTCTTCTGTTGGATGGTGTCATTTTTATATAACACGTCTAATCCGTAAAAAACGGAAAGTAAAATCTTCACTTTTGACTCCACATGCTGGATCGACCAGCTACCGTCTTCGTTTCCTTCCAGCAAAATGTCTCTCATCACATCATCAAAATCGACATCAATCTTGTTCAGCCTTTCCATGACCTCGTCTGATGTAAAGGCACTGGCACAAAATTCCTCACTCGCTCTCATTAATGGATAGTTAATCCCCATTTGACTAAGCAGCTCTGCAAAGCCTGCGAGCTTATCAATGGCTCGGTGCAGTGTTTTCTTCCTCTCATGCCACGTCTCCATCATGAAGCGGTGATCCTCTTCCATAATATGAAGAAACAAAAACTCTTTACCTTTAAAATGATGATAGAGATTGCCTTTACTAATCTGAGCAGCCTCTAGAATATCTCGCACTGATGTTTCTGAATATCCTTTTTTCGCAAATAAATCACGTGAAGCGGTGACGATTTTTTGCTTCGTCTTCTCACTCTTTTCGGCCCCGCTTTGTGTACTTGTCATCTATTAACAATCCCTTCTACCTTACTTTTCATTGCATAGATAAATTAAAACCGACCAGTTGGTTTATTTTTTTATTATAAATGGAGATCGCCCATAATACAATGAAAAAGTCATCGACTTCAAAAGGAGTGAACCGTATGAAAACAAACAATACGATCATTTATGCCATCACAAAAAAAAGACTTGTACATGTTTTTCTTCTGCGACCTGTTCATTGCCACTTTGGCCTACTACCTGTTCAAATTCAAACCAACCACCTGTTATGAATGTGCGGGGGGTCATGGGAAGCATTCTTTGCCCCTTTTTGGTGAAAAAGTGGATATCCCGGTGATTTCCTTTTCATGAGTATTCCGCCATTCTTTAATTTAATCTTTCTTAACATTTAACTTAACTTAAATATAAAGATGACCTATAATAGAAGAGAGGTGATGTCATTGGATGAGGAAATCATTCATTACAGTAAAAAAATCATTGAATACTCGAATGCACTAGGCTCTATCTATGTAGAAGAGTATCAACGATTTTTAAAACATGAGTATGCAGATTTATCAGCCAAACAAGAGCTGACACTTGAATTGTTACGAACAAAAACGAGAACAATCAACGAGCTAGCTGATTACTTTTCAATTTCGGCAAGTGCCGCTAGCCAGCTCGTATCAAAGCTTGAACAGCTTGGCTATGTTAAACGAGAAATTAATCCACATAACCGAAGAGAAATCATTGTTGATTTTGCTCAAAAGGGCCATGACTATCACAAGAATACGGAAGAAATTCAATTGCACCTTATTCAAAAATACTATGCAAAGCTTCCAAAAGAAGATTTAAAAACATTATTATCTCTATACGAAAAAATCTATCAGATTGCGAAAGAAGCGCCTTAATACGGTGTTTCTCTCATCAACATTTAAGCTAGATAAACTATTAAGGAGATGAAAATATGGATAGACTTCATTTACAAGATGGACGTCAGATTGGTTTGTGTGAATACGGTGATCTTGAAGGGTTTCCAGTATTCTTTTTTCACGGAACACCTGGATCAAGAGTCATGTTTTTAGATGATGACCCCATCTCTAAAGAGCTCGGTGTTCGTCTCATCTGTTTAGACAGACCCGGATTTGGTTTATCTACTCCTCTACCTGACCGTACGATTTTAGACTGGGCTAAGGACGTGCAGGAAGTGGCAGATCATCTAGGCATTCACCATTTTTCAGTGATGGGTGTATCTGGAGGCGGCGCATTCGCTGCTGGCTGTGCCTATCAATTGCCGACCCGAGTCCTTTCCGCCGCTCTGATCTCAAGTACAACTCCTTTTCAGGACGGAAAACCGCCTAAAAGTATGCTGAAAGAGAACAAATTGGCTTTTTTCCTCAGTAAGAAGCTTCCTTGGCTATTGAAAGCAAGCTATCGTTCCCAGAAAAAAATGATTGAGAACAAACCAGAGAAATTTAAGAAGCTGGCCAAAAACGGGAACAAGCATTTACATCCATGGGATCGTCAATTTCTTCAAACCGATGAGCAGCTCGAGATGATGATGACGCATTTACACGAAGCCACTCGTCAATCGGTGGATGAATGTATTTATGAACCAAATTTGCTCTCACGGCCGTGGGCGTTCGATATGAAAGATATACAACTCCCTGTTGATGTATGGCATGGTAAAGAAGATACGATGGCCCCATTTGTGGAAATAGAAAAAATGGCTCCTAGCATTCCAAACGTCAAAACATATTATATAGATCATGCGGGACATTTTCTCACTGATGTAGACGATATTTGGCGAGATATTTTACTTTCTTTAAAAGCGCGTGCGGAAAAGCAGCATCAGGAGCACGCATAAAAAAGACCCGAAGCTTCGGGTCCCTTCCTTCATTAATACTTTTCATAATACGTCTGCACTTTATCTGGATTTGTTGTTTTCGTCAGTGCCAGCATGAGCAGAATGCGTGCTTTTTGTGGGTTTAATGAATCTGAGGACACAAAGTGATGTTCATCATCCATTTTTTCATGAGTCACAATCCCATTCCCCGCACGGCTTGATCTTACGATGACCACGTCTTTTTTCACAGCATCTGTTGCCCCTTTGATGGCTTCTGTTGACATCGTTCCATTTCCTGCTGCGGCAACGACAATCCCTTTCGCTCCAGCTTTTACAGCTGCATCATACATATATTTATGATCATTTTGGTAGCCGTATAAGATATCAACTTGTGGCAATTCTTTTATTTTTGATACATCAAATTCACTTTCAGTCGTATGTTTTCTTGTCGGTTCGTTATAAAAGGAAACCACTTCACCAGCAATTTCTCCAATGTAGCCTTGCTCAAGTGACTTGAAGGAATCGGTTGTGGTCGTGTTTGTCTTTGTAATAAATCGAGCCGATGCAATTCGGTCATTTAATGTGACCATGACACCTTTGCCCTTTGCTTCTTTTGTGGAGGCAATTTTCACAGCATGGTACAAGTTAAGCGGCCCATCCGCACTAATAGCAGATGCTGGTCTCA
This sequence comes from Bacillus crepusculi, assembly GCF_014764715.1. Lineage (GTDB taxonomy): Bacteria > Bacillota > Bacilli > Bacillales > Bacillaceae > Bacillus. The sequence continues at coordinate 19,491 of NZ_JACXXE010000020.1, forward strand.
TCGAGCCAACAACCACAACGGGCTTATCACTTTTTACAACCAAATGTAAAAAATAAGCGGTCTCTTCAAGTGTATCTGTGCCATGTGTAACGACAATGCCATCTACTTGATCATCATTTAAGAGTTGATTGACTCGCTTAGCTAATTTTAAAAGCAGAGCATTATCAACATTTTCACTGCCGACATTCGCTACCTGCTCACCTGTGACATTTGCAATATCCTTTAGCTGAGGAACAGAAGCAATGACTTTATCAATACCAAGTGAACCAGATTTGTATCCCGTTGTATCTGTATCACTGTCTGAACTACCAGCAATCGTCCCACCTGTCGCTAGGACCTTAATATTAGACAATGACTTGTTCCCTGTCTCAACGGCTGTCTTTTTCTCTTTTGTTTCACCGGATACGCTTTCTTTTTCACTTTGATTATTCTCTTGTGTGCTCGTGTTCGCACAAGCTGCTGTCACTAGTAATAAAACAGAAAGAAGGACAGCACCTAACCATTTTGTGATGTTCATTGGATCATCTCTTTTCTTAAATGTGATGGATTCAAGGCTATATCTCTTTCTATAGGATTTACTTTATAACATTCCTTCATTCATCGGCATGAGGCAAAAGTTACAGAACCAATTAAAGGTAAAAAGGGCATTATCACAAAGGTTTTATTCGCATCTTAATACCTAATTTCGCAATAAACAGAGGGGATGTGATGGAGATTGAGCTATATAGAATTAGCAAGTACTTCGTAACCAATTTATGATAAAATATAGTAAATTTTATCATAAAGGAGTATGTATTTTGGGTTCCCTTCAACCATTTCATAAAATCATCATCACACTATTCATCAGCTCTATTTTACTCAGCTTGTTCGTATGCTTATATCCAACGATTCAGGGTGAACCTGCGTTTCTGGTGTTTTACATTCCCATCTTTTTTGTTTATTATTTCGTCTTTGCGGTCCCTTTACAGTTGTTGTTTTCTTTGCAGCCAAAGGCCTTTCACCCTCTTTATTTGGCTGCTTATTTACTGATTGCAATGGTTGTCATGCTCTTTGTCATTGATGGTACTAGGAATCAGACATCCGTACCAATTATCATCATGAGCAGTCTCATCTACTGGATTTGTGATTCTTTGTTTTATCAAAGCATGCAGAAAAAAAACACCTAAATGCGAAGGTGTTTTTAGTTGCTCTAGTATGTGTTCACAGTGATTTAGAATCTTTATTTCATACTTGTACTAGCGTGTGAAAAAATTGGATCTTTCAATTCAAATTGGAATGTCTTCCCGTCAACAATACCGACTGTTTTTTCACTGTCATAAAGCGCTAGCATACACGCTGCCATTTCTTTTGATGTATGATATCTTTTGATATTACCTTCATATTCGAATTGGTCTACACCTAATGAACGCTTTGCAAATTCTGATTCTGTCGCGGCAGGCGCTAATACTTTTGCCTGTAATTTGGCCCCTCTTTCTTTCAACTCTAGGGCCAGTCCTTCTGTAAAGGCGCTCACGTAAAACTTCGTTGCTGAATAGGTGACGGCATTGCCGACAACTGTATAGCCTGCTCTTGAGGAAATATTGATCAGCTGCGCTCCCTCTACTTGCTCATAATCACGAACAAATAAAGTGGATAGAATCGTTAAAGCTTCGATATTCAGATGAAGCATGTCCCCAATTTTACTTACATCCTGTTCTCCAATTGAGCCAAAATGACCAAAGCCTGCATTATTAATGAACGTATCCAGCTCATATTCAGCTAATGACTCATAAAAGGAATACACTTGCTCTTTGACTGTTAGATCGACAGAGTGTACTTCTACTTTGATATCGGGAGATTGATCAAGAATCTTTTTCTTCAGTTCTTGGAGTTTATCGAGTCGGCGTGCAGCTAAAATAAGGTTTTTTCCTCGTGTTGCAAAGGCTAGAGCCGCCTCATATCCAATACCTGAACTTGCTCCTGTAATGACTGTATAGCTCATTTTATATCCCCCTATTAACGTCTTCTAGCTGGTTAAATTATAACGACAGCATTTGACTCTCGTCAATTTTGAAGAGAGTCAAAGGGCATATTGTCTAACTTAGATATAGCTCCTCAGTCATTCCCTTTTCAATCATTTTTTGAGGATGTCATGTTGAGATTTTTTTGTTAATTTTTGAAATACCAATTGATAGGAATGTTCAATTAACTCTTCTACAAATGAAGACGGAATGTCAGCATCAAGGTAAATGGAATTCCAATGAGTCTTATTCATATAATAGCCGGGGATAATTCCTTCATGCATCTCTCTTAGTTCTTCCGCACGATGAGGATCACATTTTAACGTGATGACAGGCTTTCGATTCGCATCTCCACCCATCATAGCAAACATCTTTCCACCAATATGATAACGATCTACCTGCCATTCTGGCTGATAATCATGGGTTACTCCTTTTAAAGAAAGACAAAATGCCTGTAGTTTCTCTTTTTCCATTAGATTCGCTCCTTTTTTAAGTTATCTCCTATTCTTTCTATTATATCGACCATGAAGGTGGATATCTGATCTTTTTCATTCACTTCACAACAATAAAGCACAGACCCGCTGGGTTCTGTGCT
>NZ_JACXXE010000021.1 GCF_014764715.1 Bacillus crepusculi
CTTCTAACAGCATCATGATATAAGCTGGAAACTTTTCCTCTGCAATCTCCATGTAGCGTTCAATCATGACGTAATCATCACTAATGTATTGAGACAACAGCTCATACCACCACTCTGTCTCATAGCGGGCAATCATACTGAGGTTATACATTAATAAGTAATGGCTGATGATCTCAGGGATCCCTAAAAATGCATCCCGTGTTGACGGAATAAACCATTGATTTATTTCTAAATCATAATGAAGATGAGTAGAGAAAGCAGGATTCTCTTCAAGAAATACATCAAATGTTAGTTTTTTGGCTTCTCTCTGTTTGAGCTTCCAACTTGTATGGAACTCAAAGTACTCAATAAATCGATCAGCCGACATGTTATAAAGTAATGGTATATGATCTTGAATCAACATTCCATTGGCATATTCGACTTTCACTAATGCCGAGGGCTGTTTTTGAAACTCAAGAACATGGCTCATTTCAGGTATTTTTGAAAGAAGATTGATCATGGTAAAGCGCTCATCTTCAAGACCGTTCAAATGAAATAGGTGCTTTAACACATGCATGCATAATCCATTTCGCTGGATTTTCACTTCATCTTCACTAAAACGGTAATGCTGTTTCTTTCTTTTCCTTGATGTTACGCCATGAGCTAAGACAGAAGTTTGAGAAGGATAATGAGGATCAACAGTAAGCAAACATGCTTTTAGCAACTGCGCCATCCCATAAAATAATAAAATTGGCTTAAGTTCTAGTGGAGCGATGGCAGCCTGTTCATAGAATGTGTGGCCATGTTTTAAAAAGTAAATAAAGCGCTCACAGTTTTTATAGGCCTGTCCGTTCGCATCCTGAATGTTCCGTTTCTCATATTGTTGAAATAGAAACTTCTGGGAGGTTTCGAGTGAGTAAAAACGTTTTAAATCCTTCCATCCTGAACTTTTCATCTTCTTCTCCAACTCTCTTAATATTTTCTAAAAATTGCAACTGTTTGTTGCTTCCTTGACATGCTGTTTCCTAGTTGATAATCTACATATAATATTTTGCCGAAAAGAGGGGGATTTACTAATGTGGGAAAGTAAATTTTCAAAAGAAGGTTTGACGTTTGACGATGTTTTGCTTGTTCCAGCAAAGTCTGAGGTACTTCCGCGTGATGTCGATTTATCAGTTGAGTTAACAAGCACATTAAAGCTAAACATTCCAATTATTAGTGCAGGAATGGATACTGTGACAGAATCACAAATGGCGATTGCAATGGCACGTCAAGGCGGTCTTGGTATCATTCATAAGAACATGTCCATTGAACAGCAGGCAGAACAAGTGGACAAGGTAAAACGATCTGAGCGTGGCGTTATTACAAATCCATTTTTCTTAACACCAGAGCATCAAGTATTCGATGCTGAGCATTTAATGGGTAAATACCGTATTTCTGGTGTGCCGATTGTAAACAACGAACAAGATCAAAAGCTTGTTGGTATTATTACGAACCGTGACCTTCGTTTTATTTCGGATTATTCAATGAAGATTAGCGACGTGATGACAAAAGAGGAACTTGTGACAGCTTCTGTTGGAACAACATTAGAAGAAGCTGAAAAAATCCTACAGCAATATAAAATTGAAAAATTACCTCTTTTAGATGACGAAGGAACGTTAAAAGGTCTCATCACAATCAAAGATATTGAAAAAGTGATTGAATTCCCTAACTCCTCTAAAGATGCACATGGCCGTTTAATTGTTGGTGCCGCTGTTGGTGTCACTGGCGATACAATGACTCGTGTGAAAAAATTAGTAGAAGCCAATGTTGATGTCATTGTCATTGATACAGCACACGGTCATTCTCAAGGTGTTCTAAACACTGTAACGAAAATCCGTGAAACGTATCCTGCTCTTAACATCATTGCTGGTAACGTTGCAACAGCTGAAGCAACGAAAGCATTGTTTGAAGCAGGAGCAGATATTGTGAAAGTTGGTATCGGACCAGGTTCCATTTGTACAACACGTGTTGTTGCAGGTGTCGGTGTACCACAAATCACAGCCATTTATGACTGTGCAACAGAAGCAAGAAAACATGGTAAATCTATTATTGCAGATGGTGGTATTAAATATTCAGGTGATATCGTGAAAGCACTAGCATCTGGTGGACATGCCGTCATGCTCGGAAGCCTTCTAGCTGGTACATCTGAAAGCCCAGGAGAAACAGAAATTTTCCAAGGTAGACGCTTCAAGGTTTATCGCGGTATGGGTTCTGTTGCGGCAATGGAAAAAGGAAGTAAAGACCGTTACTTCCAAGAAGATAATAAAAAATTCGTTCCAGAAGGTATCGAAGGCCGTACACCATACAAAGGACCAGTCGTTGATACAGTGTACCAACTAGTTGGCGGCATTCGTTCTGGTATGGGCTATTGTGGATCACAAGACTTACGTGCACTGAGAGAAGAAGCTCAGTTCATTCGCATGACGGGTGCAGGTCTTCGTGAGAGTCATCCACATGATGTACAAATTACTAAAGAATCACCAAACTACACAATTTCTTGATAAATTGTGACAATCAAATTACATTTGACAGGGTCTATGACTCTGTCTATTTTTTTTGTCTTTATTGTGATAAAATTTATACTGTTGTGTTGAAATAAGCCCTTGTGGATTAAATATATATGAAAAACGTCGAAAAAAGATGAATACGGAGGTATGACGATTGAACAGCAAGATGTTGAAACAGCTTATGGTCTCTATCCTTGCACTGGCATTGATTGTTACAGCTTTTACACCAATGTCCAAAGCAAAAGCGGCTGAAGATCCATTCAATGTGAATGCGAAAGCAGCCATCCTTATTGAAGCTTCTACAGGTAAAATTCTTTATAGTAAAAACGCAGAACAAAGACTGCCTATTGCAAGTATGGCAAAGATGATGACAGAGTATCTATTGCTAGAAGCAATTTCTGAAGGCAAAGTGAAATGGGATCAAACGTATACGCCAGATGATTATGTATACGAAATTTCTCAGGACCGCAGTTTATCCAACGTTCCTTTGAGAAAAGATGGCTCGTATACAGTCAAAGAACTTTATCAAGCAACGGCTATTTATTCAGCAAATGCGGCAGCGATTGGTCTAGCAGAGGTGATCGCTGGATCAGAATCGAAGTTCGTTGAAAAAATGAACGCAAAAGCGAAAGAACTAGGTTTAACACACTACAAATTCGTCAATGCAACTGGACTAGAAAATAAAGACTTACATGGCAAACAGCCAAAGGGTACGGGTCCTAATGAAGAAAGTGAAGTATCTGCGAAGGATATGGCATTGCTTGCACAGCATCTTATAAAAGACCATCCAGAAATTCTTGAAACAGCAAGTATCGCTAAAACGAAGTTCAGAGAAGGCACAGACGATGAAATGGACATGCCAAACTGGAACTTTATGCTTAAAGGACTTGTGAAAGAATATGAAGGAGTAGACGGTCTAAAAACGGGGTCTACTGATTCAGCAGGTTCTAGCTTCACAGGAACAGCAAAACGTGGTGATATGCGTGTGATCGCAGTCATCTTGAATGCAAAAGGAAATATTCATACAGCACGTTTCGACGTGGCGAAAAAACTATTTGACTATGCTTTTAAAAACTTTACGATGAAAGAAATGTACAAAAAAGGTCAACAGATCAAAGGACATGAAAACATCGAAGTCGATAAAGGTAAAGATAAAGAAGTACCCGTTGTAACAAAAGAAGCTTTCTCTGTACCAGTAAAAAATGGAGACGAGAAGAGCTATAAAGCAAAAGTAAATATCGAAAAAAAGAACCTAGAAGCTCCTATTAAAAAAGGAACGAAGGTTGGCATGCTAACGACTTCTTATTCTGGTGATGAGAAGGACTATGGCTATTTGAATAAAGACCAATCAGGTGTTGAGCTTGTGACGAAAACAGGCGATGAAAAAGCAAACTGGTTCATCCTTGCCATGCGTGGTGTAGGTGGATTTTTCGCTGGCATTTGGGGCGGAATCGTTGATACAGTAAAAGGTTGGTTCTAATAAAAAACTGCTCTCATGCATAGAGAGCAGTTTTTTATCGTTAAAAGAAAAGGGATTGTTTGTGATTTTGAGGTGTAGACAAAGCCTGCTGAAAAATACCACATAACTTTTCCATTCCTTCAGTCAGTGCCTTTTCATTCACATAAGAAAAGCTGAGACGGATATAATTCTGCTTCGGTTCCCCAGGATAGCAGACAGAGCCTGGCAGAAAGGTGATTTGCTGTTTACGCGCTTCATGTAAGAGTGCACGTGTATCGACCCAGGAAGGGAAGCTGAGCCATAAATTGAGGCCTCCTTGTGGTATTTGCCACGTGACGTCTTTTGGTGCATGCTTCGTTAAAACATCCATCATTAAATCGCGTCTGACTTTCAAGGCCGTTCTTAACTTCTTCGTATGATCAATCATCTTCTTCGATGTCAGAAACGGTAATATGGCTTTTTGTGTAAGAAGAGGACTCCCTAAATCATTATTGGCCTTTGCAGCTAATAAACGATTAAATATAGAGCCTGATGCTGTAATAATCCCAATTCTGCATCCAGGAGCCAGTGTTTTACTTAATCCTCGTAAATAAATGACATGTCCATCGTGATCTAGACTTTTGATTGGTGCTGGCGGCTTCTTTTCAAAATAAAGTTCACGATAGGGATCATCTTCTAGAATAAGACAATCAATGCTTTGTGCCAGCGAGAGAAGCTGTTTTCTGCGTTTCATCGACATACTGGCGCCTGTCGGACTGTGAAAAGTAGGAATCGTATAAATGAGCTTTGGTTTATATTTATCGCAAATGCTTTGAAGCTGCTTCATGTTCATTCCTTCATGATCGACAGGGACCGTAATAATTCTTGCCCCTCTGCCCATAAAGACGTCAATCGCACCCGGATAGGTTGGTGCTTCCATGACGATGACATCATCCGGCCCGATAAACGTACGTGCCACCAGATCAAGCCCTTGCTGAGAACCACTTGTCACAAGGATATTTTCAGGCGTAGAAGGCACATCTAACTTTTCTAAAAAGGACTGAATGACCTGACGAAGCTGAAGGTCACCTTGTATTTCTCCGTACTTCGACATAATTTGAGGATGCCTGGCTAGTACATGCTGCATTTCTTTTTCTAAATACCGATTAGGTAATAGTCCTGGATCGATCATAGAGGAAGAAAGGTTGATGGCTTCTTCTACATAGTGATACTGAGCGAATTGAGACCTTGGTAAATAATCTGGAATGGATAACTGCCAATCGAAAGAGGTAGATGATTGAACGGGGATGTCAGTTTGCTTATGCTGCTCATCGACAAACGTCCCTTTACCTTGCACAGTTGTTAAATACCCGTCGTCCTTAAGCCGTGTGTATGCTTTTGCTGCTGTTACAAGACTGACATTGAGCTGCTTCGCTAAATCACGTACAGTCGGCAGCTTCTCTCCCTGCTGAAGCAGCCCCGATTGAATGTGATCAACGATTGAAAAGTAAATCTGATTTGAAAGAGATGTATCTGAATGTCGATGGATATCAATATGCATGAGACTCCTCCAATGAATCTGAAATTGTTATATGCTGTTCGGATTGTTATAGTTGCATTATAGCATGTAAAAACACACATAAAAGAGGAAAAATCAATTTTCTAGTCGATAATCCTTTATATATAAGGGTTTATCCTTTTTCATCAGCTGATGGAATTGTTATACTATTCTCTTTATTGTTATAGTGTCCCACTTGTATGATATAGATGTTGAATCAATCGAATAGACAAATGGGAGGAAACTATTGTGAGCAATAAGGGAACTGAACGAGTAAAACGTGGAATGGCAGAAATGCAAAAGGGTGGCGTCATTATGGATGTCGTCAATGCTGAGCAGGCGAAGATCGCAGAAGAAGCAGGTGCGGTGGCGGTCATGGCACTAGAGCGAGTACCAGCTGATATCCGTGCAGCAGGCGGTGTTGCCCGTATGGCAGACCCGAGAATCGTGGAAGAAGTACAAAATGCGGTAACGATTCCAGTCATGGCAAAAGCACGTATCGGCCACATCGTCGAGGCTCGTGTTCTTGAAGCGCTTGGCGTTGATTATATCGATGAGAGTGAAGTGCTAACGCCCGCAGATGAGGAATTCCATTTAAATAAAAATGAATACACAGTACCTTTTGTGTGTGGATGTCGTGACCTAGGGGAAGCAACCCGCCGGATTGCAGAAGGCGCATCCATGCTACGTACGAAAGGAGAACCTGGTACAGGTAACATTGTAGAAGCTGTCCGTCATATGAGAAAGGTCAATGCTCAAATTCGTAAAGTAGCAGCAATGAGTGAGGATGAACTGATGACAGAAGCCAAGAATCTAGGAGCACCTTATGAATTATTGCTGCAAATTAAAAAAGACGGCAAGCTGCCAGTTGTTAATTTTGCAGCTGGAGGTGTTGCGACACCAGCAGATGCTGCGTTAATGATGCAGCTTGGTGCAGACGGTGTATTTGTTGGATCTGGTATTTTCAAATCAGACAATCCAGCTAAATTTGCAAAAGCGATTGTGGAAGCAACAACTCATTTCACAGATTACCGCCTGATTGCTGAACTTTCTAAAGAGCTAGGAACAGCCATGAAAGGAATTGAAATTTCAAATCTATTGCCAGAAGAGCGTATGCAAGAGCGTGGCTGGTAATTAAGGGAGCGCAAACGAACATGCTAACAATTGGTGTACTAGGGCTTCAAGGAGCAGTGAGAGAGCATATTCAATCGATTGAAGCCTGCGGCGCAGAAGGAAAGATGATCAAACGAGTAGAAGAGCTAGAAACCGTTGACGGTCTGATTATCCCTGGTGGAGAAAGTACGACGATGAGAAGACTCATGGATACGTACCAATTTATTGACCCGATCAAAGCGTTTGCTGCTCAAGGGAAACCAATTTTCGGGACATGTGCCGGTTTGATTATGCTGGCAAAGCATATAGAAGATCGAGAGGATGCTCATCTTGGCTTGTTCAATGTATCTGTTGCACGGAATTCATTTGGCAGACAGGTAGACAGCTTTGAAGCAGATCTAGAAGTAAAAGGACTCGATGCGCCGTTTACAGGGGTGTTCATCCGCGCGCCTCATATCATTAGCGCAAATGATAGCGTAGAGGTCTTAGCTGAATATGATGGCAGGATTGTGATGGCGAAAGAACACAATATCTTAGGTTGTTCTTTTCATCCAGAGCTGACAGACGACCACCGGATAACGAAGCTGTTTGTTGAGATGGTGAAGTCCTACAAAACGAAGCTCGCTGTATAAAACGGTTGAAAAGAGATAAAACTTATAGTACATTAAAATCACAATAAAAGATCGAAAAAGCGTTGACGGGAAATAGTAAGAAGCCCCTCTTTCTCAGAGAGCCGATGGTTGGTGAGAATCGGTGAAAGATGCATTCTGAATCCATCCTTGAGCGAAATGCTGAAACACGAGAAGTAAGCATTTACGGTGATGCCGTTACAGAGGAAAGAGGAAAGCATGCTTCTGCATGTTTTCAATCAGGGTGGCAACGCGAGAGCTCTCGTCCCTTTCATGGGATGAGGGCTCTTTTTATTTTTCGATAAAAAAAGGAGTGTAACACATGCTGGATATTAAACAATTGCGCACGGACTTTGAACAAATCAAAGAAAAGTTAACGCACCGAGGCGAAGATTTAGCTGATTTTGATAAGTTTGGTGAGCTGGATCAAAAAAGAAGAGAATTAATCGGTAAAACAGAAGAATTAAAGAGCCGAAGAAATGAAGTATCGCAGCAAGTGGCTGTTCTAAAAAGAGAAAAGAAAGACGCCGATCACATTATTCAAGAAATGCGTGAGGTCGGAGATGAGATTAAGAAGCTGGATGATGAGCTAAGAACAGTAGAAGAAAGCCTGCAAACCATCCTATTTTCAATCCCAAATATTCCTCATGATTCTGTACCCGTTGGTGAAACAGAAGATGACAACGTAGAAGTGAGAAAATGGGGAGAACAACCAGCATTTTCATTTGAGCCAAAACCACATTGGGACGTAGCGGATGAGCTAAACATTCTTGATTTTGAACGTGCAGGAAAAGTCACAGGAAGCCGTTTCGTTTTTTATAAAGGGCTTGGCGCACGTTTAGAGCGCGCACTGTATAACTTTATGCTCGATTTACATGTGGATGAGTTTGGCTTTACTGAAGTGCTCCCGCCTTATATGGTCAACAGAGCAAGCATGACAGGAACGGGTCAGCTTCCAAAGTTCGAAGAGGATGCCTTTAAAATTCAAGAAGAAGATTATTTTCTCATTCCAACGGCTGAAGTGCCAATCACCAACATGCACCGTGACGAAATTCTAGAAGGTGAGCAGCTGCCAATCAATTATGCAGCATTCAGTGCTTGCTTTAGATCAGAAGCAGGATCTGCCGGCAGAGATACACGCGGACTCATCCGTCAGCATCAATTTAACAAAGTAGAACTCGTGAAATTTGTCAGACCAGAAGATTCTTATGAAGAATTAGAGAAACTAACGAATCAAGCAGAAAAAGTTCTACAGCTATTGAACCTACCATATCGTGTCATGAGTATGTGTACGGGAGATTTAGGCTTCACTGCTGCGAAGAAATACGATATCGAAGTATGGATTCCGAGTCAAAATACGTATCGTGAAATTTCTTCTTGCAGTAACTTTGAGGCGTTCCAAGCAAGAAGAGCAAACATTCGTTTTCGCCCAGAACCTAAAGCGAAGCCAGAACACGTTCACACATTAAATGGATCTGGTTTAGCGGTAGGAAGAACCGTGGCGGCCATTTTAGAAAACTATCAACAAGAGGACGGCACAGTGATCATTCCTGAAGTGCTGCGTCCATATATGGGAAATAAAGAAGTGATGAAATAAGATGCCGTTATGGCATCTTATTCTTTTCACCTAAAGTTCTACAGCTTTTCTAAAATAAGCCGATAAAAGAACTAAAAGCATCTAGGAAAGAAGGAATAACCTTGAATAGGCTTGACTATTATGTTGAAATGGCTCAATTACTCAGAAAAGTTCTAGATGAAAGTATCCTTTTCGGCATCACTGATACAGAGAAAGTGCTTTGTTATTACCCGTCTAACACGATAGATTTTGGTATTAAAGTAGGGGACGCATTGAACCCAGAAGACCAAAACGTGGCGACGACATTAAGAGGACAGGAATATGACGGTCATTTACCAGAGTCTTTATACGGCTATGAAGTTGCTGTAAAAGGTTACCCAATTTTTGATGAAGATAGAAAAGTGATTGGCTCTTTTTTAGTGGCCTTTTCACATCATCGCGAAAAGAAATTAAGCGGTTATATGGAGCATATTAATAAAGTAGCGAAAGAACTCCAAGGTGGAATCGAGCAAATTGCTGCGCATTCACAAGAGTTGGCAGCTACAAGCCTAGAAATAAGCGAGCAGGCAGGAAGAGCGGAAGAGAAGTCTGCGAACATTGAAGAAGTCGTCAAAACCATAGGCGGGATTGCTAGACAAACAAATCTGCTTGGTCTAAACGCTGCAATTGAAGCGGCAAGAGCAGGTGAAAATGGAAAAGGCTTTGCTGTCGTTGCCGATGAGGTACGTAAATTGTCAGATGGTTCGAAGGATGCGGCTGAAACCATCAATACCTTCTTAAAAGAAATCCAAGACAGCATTGGCACTTTGTCTGAAAATATCTCGCAAATCAGCAGCTCAACAAACGAACAAGCCAAACAAGTGACAGACTTTACAAAGATTATCGAATCATTAAATGAATTTAAAGAAGAGATGAATCAGTTTATTGAGGAAATTAGACAGGATACGAAATAGATGCAGAGCAGCCGTCACTTTGGCTGCTTTTTATAGGTAGATCATCATAACAAAACACAAGTTTAAATTTTTTTGTAAAAAGATGTTGACTTCAAATGAAATGATATGATATATTAATTCTTGTCGATACGGAGGAATACCCAAGTCCGGCTGAAGGGATCGGTCTTGAAAACCGACAGGGGTGTCAAAGCCCGCGGGGGTTCGAATCCCTCTTCCTCCGCCATATTGATTTTACCTTAGTTGAATTAAACGCAAGCATAAAAATTGGAAATTGTCAAACCGCTGCATTCGTGAAATGCAGCGGTTTTTTTTATTTTGTTTTAGAGCGATTTTTTTGAATAACAGAAGCAATTTCATGAAGAATGGGATCGAGTGAGCTTTCATCATGAAGTAAATCATAATCTTCAATATTAATTTTAATCACTGGGCATAAATCAAATTGTTCGATCCATTCATTATATCGGGTGTACATTTCTTCCCAATAGGCTCGATCAGTTTGGGTTTCCATTTCCCTTCCGCGCTCTTCAATCCGATGCAAAATATGATCTAAATCCCCATTTAAATAAATAAGGACGTCAGGGTGAGGGAAGTAAGGTGTCATCACCATCGCTTCAAATAGACTCGTATACGTTTCATAATCTACCTCAGACATCGTACCTTTGTCGGCATGCATTTTAGCAAAAATACCCGTGTCCTCATAGATTGAACGATCTTGCACATATCCTCCACCAGATTCAAAAATTCGTTTTTGCTCCTTAAAACGCTCAGCCAGGAAATAGACCTGTAAATGGAAGCTCCATCTTTGAAAATCTGAATAGAAAGGCTCTAAGTATGGATTGTCATCTACTTTTTCAAGAGAGGTTTGAAACCCTAGCTTGTCCGCTATTGTTTTAGTCATAGTTGATTTTCCGACACCGACAGTCCCCGCGATTGTAATGACTGCGTCCTTTGGTATTTCGATATTGTTCATAGCACTTGCTCCTTTATGTTCTGTACAATTTGCTGGTAATCTTGCTGTGAGGAAACGAAATCTGTTTGATCTCCTTCAATTGTAATGATAGGAAGCCCTGGATCAGTTTGTTTTAAATGTTCAATGGCCAGCTCATAATCTTCAATTAAGGTTTTTAAATAAGCTGGATCGATGTCTTCTTCAAACGAGCGTCCTCTCATTTGTATTCTTTTAAGTAAGGTGGGAAGGCTGGCTTTTATATAGATCATGACATTAGGTTTAGGAAGATCATCTGTTAGCAGGTGATAGATCTTTCTGTATTTATCCATGTGCTTTTTAGATAATGTTCTTTCTGCAAATATCATATTTTTATAAACATGATAATCAGTAACAATCGGTTGTTGTTTTTTCACATAGTTTTCTTCAATAGATTCTAACTGTTTGAACCGATTGCATAAAAAGAACATCTCAAGCTGAAAGCTCCATTGTTCCATATCTTCATAAAATTTATCTAAGAATGGGTTTTCTTCTACAATCTCTTTTACTAAAGGAAATTGAAATTCCTTCGCAAGCATTGTAGCCAAAGTTGTTTTTCCGGCTCCAATTGGGCCTTCCACTGCAATAAAAGGGGCAGGATACATAGGCGTTCTCCTCTATCTATAAAGTTGTCAAACCAATGTATATTGTACCATACCCCTTCTAAGAGATAGAACGAGTGGATTACGATGTCGTTCTTTTTTCAATATTAAATTGATCTGATAATAAGAGCCAATTTTGTGGGAAAGATAGCCCTAGTTTCCAGTAAGCAATTCCGTTCAAGTTTAACTCTTTGATGAGATTAAATTTGGCTTGAATCGATCTTGCGTCTTCGAACCATACCTCATGCTCTTTGTTATTTGCATCTGTATAACGAAAATAGGGAGCTTGTGCTGTTTCATCATATAGAATGGATACATTATTCTCTCTTGCAATTGCGATCGCTTGTTGAGGGCTGACGGCTTTGGCGATGGGACCGCCCTGAACATAAGGAAGCGTCCAATCATATCCATACAAATTCTGTCCCATTACAATTTTGTTGGCCGGTATGACAGTCAGTGCATATTCAATGACTTGGCGGACGGGACCAATTGGAGAGACGGCTTGGGCAGGACCGCCGCTGTATCCCCATTCGTAGGTCATCAACACAACATGATCGACGATCCTACCGATGGCTTCATAGTCATGAGCTTCATACCATTTTCCTTTTTGTTCACTACTTGTTTTAGGGGCAAGTGCAACAGAAATTGTCCATCCTTCTCGGTGGAAACGGGTTGTTGCTTCTCTTAAAAATTGAATATAAGCATCTTTATCAGCAGGGCGTAAATATTCGAAATCAAAATGGATTTCTTTTATTTGATCCTTTTTAGCAACACGGACGATTTCATTTAAAAATGTGGTTTTGACAGATTGGTTTGTTAAGAGGATTCGTCCGAGTTCATCACTGAATTTATCATTTTCTAGATTTGTGACCACCATGGATAATATGGTTCTGCTTTGAGCGGCAATCTGAGGTAGTTGGTCTAACGGTGGTTCTCGCAATGTTCCGTCTCTTTGTGCTTGAAAACTAAAGGCGCCTAAATGCGTTAAGTATGGAGAAGCTTCTCTAGCTGCCTGTTTTAAATTTTCACTGACTTGATTTCCACGAGGTTCAATATAAGCATTGGAATTAATGTTTCTTTTCGGTCTTTGCGGAATATAGAGCAAGAAACGTATAGGAAGTATTGCTTCTGGCCGAATCCTATTCACACGTGCCAATTCTTCCACTGAAATTTGAAATCGTCTCCCAATTTGATAAAGTGTGTCATTTTGTTTAACCTCATAAAATTGACCTCTAATTGGAATGACAATTGTTTGTCCAATGACAAGTTGATTTGGTGTTTCGATCTCGTTTGTGCGGATGATTTCATTTACTGTTGTTTTAAAGCGCATGGCAATTTCGTTTAAAGTATCTCCTCTTTTGACAACATAAATTTGAATAGTCAACGCCCCCTTTGTTATTGCTAACAATTTATGAGGGTTATGGATAAATCATGTTTGATTTTCATTCGTGATCTCCTTAGTAGTTGTCATTTTTGCAAGAAGAACGTTCTCCATCATTGTTAAAGCGTATTCGTTATCTCTATCGTCGTTTGAAGCAATACAATCTGTAGGTATAATCAGATTGTACTCTCGCATGTATGCGTCATTTGCAGTGAAAAGAACGCAGATGTTTCCTGCAATACCAGTTAAAATAAGATCCTGAACACCAAGTTCATTTAAAAGTGTCTCTAGTGCTGTTCCGTAGAAAGCAGAATGCTTAGGTTTAATTAAGAAATAATCTTGGTTAGATGGTGTCATTTGTTCTAAAATAGGAGCACTTCTTTCATTTTTACATGTTTTGATAACAGCTTGGATATCAGCCTTCCAGAGACCGTAGTGGTCGTTAATATAGATGACTGGCCAATTTTCCTTGATTGCATTTTGTTTAAGGGATAAAATTTCATTGGTCATTTTCTCTGTTTTTTCAGCGAGGACATGTCCCATTTCAAAATCAAAATTATTGATCATGTCGATAATCAGCAGTGCCTTTTGGTGTTTTCGCAAAATAAGACCCCCTTCAAAAGATTGTGGTAATATGTTAACCTCAATATCCATTTAAAAAACATGAAAAGAGAGCCGTGCTATGACCAAAGATGAACAGTTTATGCAAGAAGCCATTTCTGAAGCCTTAAAAGCTAAACAAATAGGAGAAGTGCCGATCGGTGCCGTCATCGTTGTGGATGACCAAATTGTGAGCCGCGCTTTTAATTTAAGGGAAAGTGAGCAGCGTTCAATTGCACATGCAGAATTACTTGCCATTGATGAAGCGTGTAAAGCGACTGGAAGCTGGCGTTTAGAAGAAGCTGTTCTTTATGTTACGCTCGAACCATGCCCAATGTGTGCGGGTGCTATTGTGCTTTCCAGAGTGAAAAAGGTCGTATTTGGTGCATATGACCCTAAAGGTGGATGTGCTGGTACTTTAATGAATTTACTGGACGATGAGCGGTTCAATCATCAGTCAGAAGTCATTGGTGGTGTGCTTGAAAATGAGTGTGGTGAGCTGTTAAGTCAATTCTTTCGAGATCTGCGTCAGCGGAAGAAACAAACGAAAAGTAAATGAATGGGCGTCGTTTGCAATTTCAGCTGTAAGAAGGTATACTTATGTCTGCGTCACTAACAATTTAATATTCATTTTGCCGTGCTAAGCGGGGAGGTAGCGGTGCCCTGTACTCGCAATCCGCTCTAGCGAGGCCGAATCCCTTCTCAAGGTTCGTTTACTTCAAGGTCTGCCTTAAATAAGTGGTGTTGACGTCTGGGTCCTGCGCAATGGGAATTCATGAACCATGTCAGGTCCGGAAGGAAGCAGCATTAAGTGAAACCTCTCATGTGCCGCAGGGTTGCCTGGGCCGAGCTAACTGTTTAAGTAACGCTTGGGGTAGCGAATCGACAGAAGGTGCACGGTAAATCAATATTAAATGTAACTCATCTAGTTTAACTAGGTGAGTTTTTTGTTGCTGTTCAAAGAATAACTCAGTTGCTAGGTTGATACAAATAGTCAAAAAGCCTTTTTGTGGTGATTTGCTTTTAAACTAACTTACAACAAGAACTGGAGTTCTATTTGGGCTGACAGTTTATTTTGCAAAGCGAGAAAATTTGTTTTTGATTCACGAAAAGTAAAAAAGCTTCATATGAAAACACCTTTTTTGCTTATTAGAAAATAGAGATGTGCTTTTGAATTGATCGTTGCATCATGTATAATGAAAATGATGATAAATGGAGGAGGGCGTATTTGTGAGTTATCAAGCTTTATACCGAGTGTTCAGGCCTCAAGTTTTTGAGGATGTTGTTGGACAAGAACACATCACAAAAACGTTGCAAAATGCCCTTTTGCAGAAAAAGTTTTCTCATGCTTACTTATTTTCAGGTCCTAGAGGAACAGGTAAAACAAGTGCTGCTAAGATTTTTGCAAAAGCAGTGAACTGTGAAAAGTCACCTGTTAGTGAACCGTGTAATGAATGTGATGCCTGTAAAGGGATAACAAGCGGTTCGATTTCAGACGTAATTGAAATAGATGCTGCCTCGAATAACGGGGTAGATGAAATCCGAGATATACGTGATAAAGTGAAATTTGCTCCTTCAGCGGTTACATATAAGGTTTATATTATAGATGAAGTACATATGCTCTCTATTGGGGCATTTAATGCTCTTCTTAAAACGCTAGAGGAACCGCCTGCTCATTGTATCTTTATTTTGGCGACCACAGAGCCTCATAAGATTCCTCTTACCATCATATCCCGGTGTCAGCGATTTGATTTTAAACGGATCACGACAAAAGATATTGTTGGAAGAATGGAGAAAATTGTAGGTGCAGAAAGCCTGAATGTACAAGAGGGCTCGCTCGAGATTATTGCTAGTGCAGCAGATGGCGGTATGCGTGATGCACTAAGCCTGTTGGATCAAGCGATCTCATTTAGTGGTGAACAACTAACAATTGATGATGCTCTGCTCATTACAGGTGCTGTATCTCAGCATTTCATTAGTCAGCTTGCCGAAGCTATTTTTGAGCAAAATATTGCTGTAGCGTTAGATACATTAAATGAATTGCTCCAGCAGGGGAAAGATGCCGCAAAATTAATAGAGGACATGATCTTTTACTTTAGAGATATGCTGCTTTATAAAACGGCACCAGATCTTGAAGGAGTACTTGAAAAGGTAAAAGTCGATGAAAAGTTCGTGACGCTCTCAGATCGCGTAACACCTCAGTTTCTGTATGAGACGATTGAAGTGCTTAATAAAAGCCACCAAGAAATGAAATGGACGAATCATCCAAGGATTTTCTTTGAAGTAGCCGTTGTTAAACTGTGTCAGTCAACGGCCGGAATGACACAAACTCCTGCTAGCTCTGATTTAACAGTGTTAACGGATAAAATAGACAGGCTGGAACAGGAGCTATCAAGGCTAAGAGCTGAGGGTGTACCGATGTCTCAGTCTCATAGTCCTCAAGAAAAAAAGGAAGCACCTCGACCACAAACGAGTAACAAAAATGGCTATCGTGCACCTGTTGGGCGAATTCACGAGATTCTAAAAGAAGCGAAGCGTCCGGAGCTAGAAAAATTAAAAGGCAAATGGGGGGAGCTCCTTGCTCAGCTGAAACAGCAAAATAAGGTGTCTCACGCTGCGCTATTAACAGATAGTGAACCAGTTGCAGCTGCATCTCACGCCTTTGTTTTAAAATTCAAGTTTGAAATACATTGTAAAATGGTTGCTGAAGATAAAAGTGGTGTTCGAACCAATCTCGAGCAACTTCTAGAGTCTATGCTAGGAAAAAGAGTGGAATTAGTTGGCGTTCCTGATGCTCAATGGGGTAAAATAAGAGAAGAATTTTTAAAGGATCATCAGTCGGATGAACAGGCAGATGGTCAGGTAACTCCTGCTGAAGAGGATCCATTGATTGCGGAGGCAAAGAAATTAGTAGGTACCGATTTAATTGAAATTAAAGATTAACTAAAAGAAAGAGAGTGGTGTTCATATGCGCGGTGGAATGGGAAATATGCAAAAAATGATGAAACAAATGCAAAAAATGCAAAAGGATATGGCGAAGGCTCAAGAAGAGCTTGCTGAAAAAGTCCTTGAAGGTACGGCAGGTGGCGGTATGGTCACTGTAAAAGTAAATGGACAAAAAGAAGTCGTTGATGTAGCGATTAATGAAGAAGTTGTTGATCCTGAAGACATCGATATGCTTCAAGACCTTGTACTTGCAGCGACGAATGATGCATTGAAAAAGGTCGATGAGTTAACAAATGAAACAATGGGTCAATTCACAAAAGGAATGAACATGCCGGGTTTATTCTAGGGGGAATAACTGAAGATGCAATATCCTGAACCAATATCAAAGCTGATTGATAGCTTTATGAAATTGCCAGGAATCGGACCGAAAACTGCGGTCCGTCTGGCTTTTTTTGTTCTTAGTATGCAGGAAGATGTCGTACTAGACTTTGCGAAGGCGCTTGTAAATGCAAAGCGTAATTTAACTTATTGTTCGGTTTGCGGTCATATCACTGATCAGGATCCCTGCTATATTTGTGAAGATACAAGGAGAGATCAATCTGTTATCTGTGTAGTACAAGATCCTAAAGATGTAATCGCAATGGAAAAGATGAAAGAATATAACGGCTTATATCATGTGCTTCATGGTGCCATTTCGCCAATGGACGGAATTGGACCGGAAGATATTAAGATTCCTGACTTATTAAAAAGATTGCAAGACGATCAAGTGACAGAGGTGATTCTTGCAACCAATCCAAACATTGAAGGAGAAGCTACAGCCATGTACATCTCTAGATTGTTGAAACCATCAGGAATTAAACTCTCTCGCATTGCTCATGGACTCCCGGTAGGCGGAGATTTAGAGTATGCAGATGAAGTCACACTTTCTAAGGCTCTAGAAGGCAGACGTGAGATGTAGGAAGGGGAAGTACGGTACATGGGTTTTCTTCGCAGAAAATCAATTCGAAAAGAATTCGATGAGAAACTAATTCAACAGCTTTTTAAGCAAAAGGAAGAATGGAACAGACAAAAAAAGCTTGTCGCAAATAGCGTTGAGCCTTCACCGGACATTCTATTCGAATTAAAGCTTGCTCAAGCGAAGTACTTTTTCTATCTGAGAGAAGCGAAAAAGAGGAATTTGCGTTTAAACAACTGGAGGTAGCAGGTCTATTTTACATAGTCCTCTCATATGCTTGTACTATTCATATGAAGAGGAGATGAGAGGATTATGGAACCTGTTATTGTGATTGGTTCAATTTTGCTTGCTGTATTATTGTTGTTTATGTCGGGTGTTCAAGCGAATCCATTCAAATGGTTAGGGCTTATCGGAGTGAAGTTTGTGGCGGGTGCTCTTTTTTTATTTTGCTTGAATTTATTTGGTGAAAGTTTAGGGCTACATGTCGCAATTAACCCTGTAACAAGTGGAATTAGCGGCTTATTGGGTATTCCAGGCGTAGCGGCTTTAGTAGTAATAGAAAAATTTATTATTTAATGAAAAATATTGTTGACTTTGATTCTGTATGGTGGTAAATTAATATACGTCGCTGATGACGAAGAAACGAAAAAACATCATAACAAAAAAGTTGTTGACACTAACAATTTAGATGTGATAAGATGTTCTAGTCGCTTCTGAAGCGGTAAACAAGTTCTTTGAAAACTAAACAAGACAAAACGTACCTGTTAATTCGAGTTTTTATAAAAAATC
>NZ_JACXXE010000022.1 GCF_014764715.1 Bacillus crepusculi
ATCGGCAACTGTTGACCACACTTCAACAATTCGATCTTTGATTTCAATGGCCTTTTGTCCAATTTTTTCAAACCCGCCGCCATCAAACCATTTTCCAATCGTTTCACCGATAGATTCGCCACCCATACTTCCGAGAATACCGCCTATTAAACCACCGGCCGCTGTTCCTACTACAGGGACGACGCTTCCTATAGCTGCACCTGCTGCAGCACCTGCCATTCCGCCGGCGATACCGCCTCCAGTCGTACCGATCTTTTCACCAGCATTCTCTTTTTTCATACCGATTAGATTTGTTGCACTAAGTACACTTCCTAGAATAGGTACTTTCTTTAATAACTTACCGCTCCCTTTACCTATATTTTTCACCGCATCCCCTAATCCACTTAACCCCTTGCTACCTTTCACTAAACCCGTAAGCCCGCCAACTGAAGCTGCGATACCCGCACCTTTCTTTAGTCCACTAGGGATTTTTCCAAATAATTTGCCTGCATTTGTTTTCAGTTTCCCTAATTTACTTGGAGGTCTTCTATTCATTTCGGTTCTTGTTGTGGCATTTGGATTTGTAGATTGTCTTGGTGATTGACCATTTCTATTTTTAGTTTTAGTAGATCCTCCCCTGCTTAAACCTCTTGCACAACAGGGGCAACAACTATTACGAAACAAGCCTTTTCCACCTCGCGGCTGAGGTTTCGTTTTGGGAGCTGGATTTGATGGTGTTGATGTTGGTGCTGTTGTTGGTGCTGTTGGTGGTGCTGTTGTTGGTGCTGTTGTTGGTGCCGGAGTGGTACTTTCACTTGATTGATTACTTACACCAAAAAGACGATCTAATCCAGTCTTCACCAATTGATCTAGTTTTTTTTCAGGATTAAATTTAATCTTTTCTTTAATTCTTCCGATCACATCTTGTTTGTAATCTTCCATTTTCTTTTCAACCCAAGGAAGTGCTTTTTCATCCCAAAACTTTCTAGGGCTCAATTTCTCCTTTACTTTATCCGCAACGTCACCTGCATACTTTTGGATTTCTTTTAATCCTTGATTGCCCAGGTTCTGGAGCCAGCTCTGTTTATGATCATCCGTTTTCACTGAAGGAGCTACAGACTCAGGCTCTTTTTTTATGTTTTGTTCTTTCACAACCGAATCTGCCTGATCTCGTTTTTTCAACTTACTCTTTGCATTATCTTGAACAGACACTCTGATTTCGTGTTTAGACATTGTCAAGCTTTTGAGTGTCTTTTTGATTCGTTGGATTGCAGCGGTTGCTTGGTCAATCATGTTTAATTTCATATAGTACGTTCTGTTCATGAGCTGAAGGATTGATTTTTTGATCGATGACATTTTATCTGACAATTGATCATTCAATTTAAACGTCAGCATCATGGGACTTGTCCCCACTTGTTTCAAACGATTTATGCTGGATTTAATGACATCTAACCCCTTCGCTTGAATGGATATGACTAGATGATTTGGTATCCTATTTAACTGATTGTTTAATGCTTTTAGCTCACGATAGATTCCCTGATCTAGCTTCATGGAAAATACTGAAATTTTCTGAAGCGATAAAGTGAGGTTTCTTAACTTCTTTTCATCCATTTCCAGACTTATTTTCACCGGTTTTCTAAATGGTTTGAGTTGCTTCTCAAACGTTTGAAACCTTTTTTGAATGCGTAATAGCTTCTTCGACACCCGGTCTTCTAGTTCAAAACGTGCAGTGAGTTTTGCCAATTTATTTCCCTCCTTTCTTTGCTTCTTTTTCTAGCATGTCTAGCTTGTAGCTGATGAGTCCGAATAGGAACGCTTTGAATTGTCTTGGTGCTTCGTATAAATCGAGGAGTTCAGATGGGGAGTAGTGAAGCTCGTGCATGGCATAATATAAAAACACTGCTTCTTTATCCCCATCTTTTATTAGTTTTTTGCTGCTTCTTCTAAATCTTCAATTTCATCTTCGAATCCGTTGATTTCGATGGCTTTGTTTAACCAGTTCGCATATTCACCGCCGACAGACAGGACACGTTTTGCAACTTCAACTGGATCTTGAGTGCTGTAGGCTTCTCTTAATTCCTTTGAACGGAAATCTGGGTAAATAGTAGATTCAATCGCAATACGTGCATAGAAGCGCTGACTGTCTAAGTCCTTCACACGTCCTCTGCCTTTGACATTTTTGAAGGTTGTGTTTTCTTTTTCTAATTCATCAATACGTTCAGTTGTAATGGCTTTGAAGACAAAAGGAATGACATTCCCTTTTTTATCTACAAAACGCTTAGAAATCGGCACTTTGACTTCTTCCGCTTCTACTGTTTGTCCTGGCATAAAAAATGAAAGATCAAATGTTTGTTTTTCGCTCATGTTTAAAAACTCCCTTTTGTTTGTTTTTTGAATGCAAAAAAGCACATCCATTTTTTGAATGTGCTTACCAATCTTTTCATGTATAATTTAAATTGTACAATTGAACGGCTTGCTCAAGGGCGTCTGGCTCATCCCCGATAGGAAGGGGGTGATGCATATGTCAACATTTGAAGCGATTTCCCTCATGCTTTTATTCGGGATGTTTATCTTTACTTTGTTGACGTATATAGACAAAAAATAGACTCCCCTTGAGCTGTGGAAGGTTAAAGGGAAGTCTACCTAAAGAACCTATTCGATAAGCCAGCCCCTTGAAGGGCCTCATTGTACATTGCCAGGATGTTAGAGCATCTTGGCTTCTTTTTATTGTATGCAAATTGCTTTGCATGTAAACATAGTATCATTACTAATATTAGTATTAGTATTGATGTCATTATAACATAACGATAATTTTTTTAACAAAAAAATGTTGTCTTTTTATCTAAGTTTAAAATGAATTCTTCAGCTTTTCAGGCAGATCAAAGTCCTCGAATGTGAAAGGAACTTCTTCTTCAAGCGCCTCTGAATCAACATCCAGTCCAGCGATTTTAGCTGAATCAAAGTTGACATCAAATAATGTTACACGCTCAGTGCCACGGCCTGATGATTTGTCGTCAATCACCGCTTGAAGAGTGAAATATGGATCTTCTCCTTTTTTCACATAGTTGAGCATTAATTGAACGAAACGTGACGTAACTTTATAGAACGTCGCCGTTCCTGTTCCGTTTGCACCGGTTGTTTTATGACCAGTCATTCGGCGGCCCATGACGTTGACTTCTGACTTGTTTTTTTCCACGTTTGCTTCGAAGGTTTTGATAAATGCAAGCTCCTCACCTTCTAAGAAAAGACGACCTTCCTTACCTGAAATTGTGTTTTGCGCTTTAAAAGCCATCTTACTTCACCTCCACATTGAAATAGAATTTTTCTGCTGCATCTACTGGTTGAACCGCTAAATCGATGATGAATCCATCACGATCTTCATTGAGACCAATCACGATATCTGTTTCTGAGTTAAAGCCTGTAATGCCGCTGCCATCTTGAAGCTGTGTGAGATACTGCGTAATGAGTGTTTTCACAAGCTGCACACCATCATCTGATGCTGGAATGTCGTTGCCATTGGCTTTACGTAATTTAATCAAATTTTTCAATTCGAACGTTAAATCATTGTTGATCGCATCAAGCACACGAATGATTTTGTTTTTCGCCATTTGCTGATTCTTTTCAGCCGTAAAGCTTGTTAAGGAGTTAATATCTTTTTCAACACTCACCGTGCGGTCTCGCGCATCAAAGGTGAAAAGAAACTCCCCTTGTGATAATCGGTATTCTACTTGATCATTATCAAGGCGTTCTAATGTATCGACGGCCCCTTCGTATTCAACAAAGGTCAGTGACTGATTGAAGTTCGCTCCTGCACTTGCACCTGCGACCCATGCTGTTGTTTGAGCGGGCTTTAGTTCTGTTCCATCTTCCAGCACAACACCGCTTGTCACATTGATCATTCCTTCTTGGTCAGCTGCATAATTGGCCACAACCCCCTGCACCTTTCGTCCTTGCTTATCACGTAAACGCTCGATAAATGAAGCGAAGGTTGCTTTTAATTGCTCGCTATTATCGACTGGAAGAGCAATCACATCAAAGTATTCTGTTTCAGCTGCTTCTAGGAATGCTGTATAATCTGCGACACTTGCCACACCATTTTTACCGCCGCTTAAAGCCGCGCCAGCTGTGATGACCGCTTCACCTTCACCAGAAAATTGAACATATTTATTTTTCACAAGCTCTTTGACATCGGTGACAACCTGCTTATCGACAATATCTGTTCCAACATAGGTGATGACGTCGCGCTTTGTGCTATCAAGTACATTTTCTGCGACCTGTACTGTGATCTCATTTCCTTTTTGGCCGCCATAATTTGCTGTGACCACAAAATTTTCAGCGATTTCGGCTTTGGCTGGCTCCCCTTCATTTAGGCGGTAAAGCAAGACCGTTTGCGCTTTTTTCTTTGCTTCACGGAAAAGAAGGAGTGACTTGTCGTCAATGTTCAGTCCAACCTTTTTATTTAAGTCTTCCATATTGGAAATGGAAATAAAGGTTTTTGGTTCTCCCCAGCTCATCACAAGCGGAAGTGCTACCGTACCTCGATCGCCTAAAGTAATTCGCTGCTCTGCTGTTGTTTTAAAATTAAAGTAAATGCCAGGACGCTTTTTCTCTGTACCTGGTGTAAAAGTGCCTCCGTTCATCCTTTAAACCTCCTTGGACAAAAAAGCATCAATGTGCTTCTTTGCTTCTGTTTTTGTAATTGGTTGATGTTTAATATAAAAAAGAGCACCTTCAAGGATTTCTGGTTTGACCCCAAAAAGATCCTTACTGTGCTCCTTTAAGGCTTCAAATGAAAAGCCAAATTCTTTTTCTTCGCCAGCTGTTTGATTGAGCTGTGCCTTTTTAGTCTTGCTCACGCTTGATCACCCCATCTGAAAAATTGATATTTTCAAGGCTCGGTTGTTTGTCTCGGTTGTACCAATAGCTACTATCCCACGTCAGGACAATCGCTGCTACGCCTTGATCTATGATTCTTGTTTCCACTCTTTTTATGCGGACATAATCATCAAGCACCTCTCCATCTTCACTCATCATTTGAATGATTTGACGATCAGCGAGCAATGCATCGACGACTGTTTCTACCGCGTCATGCGCTTTCTCTGTATCGATATGAAACACTTTTACTTGCAGAAAATAAGATTTCATAAAGGTAGATACCGTATCTGGACCGCTGATGACTGTCACGGGCGGCACATAAACGGATGGCACTTGAAAGCGCTCTGGCAAAAGACGATCATACATGGTAACAGGAAAGTGTGTGTAGATATAATGCATGATTGCCCCGACTTCTTGATTCATTCCATCACCTCCCAAAATGTCGATCGATCCAGCTTTGAAGCTTTCGATCCAGCGACTGTTCAAACATTTGCTCATACAGCATGACAGCATGGTCCCAGTAGCCATTTCCATCAATCCATTGCGAGGCAAGCATCATCCCTGTACTTGCATTCGGATCATATTCAAAGCGGCCACCTGTCCACCTGCCAGGCACCCATCTTCGCTCTCCATTTGAAGAAGTGGCATGTCCGTCATTGACGTATGAGGCATAATCAAGCTGCGTCCCCACTTCAAGCGTGAGACCACCACGTGAGATGAGGAAATGATTTTCCTTGTCACCTTGCCTAAAGGAGCTGAGAAGCCGGCCTGTATCGACCGCATTCTCCTTGATTAACTCATCCTGAATGATGTCTAAAAGCTGTAAGCCCATCTCCTGTAACCAATCTTGATACTCCGCCTTTAAGCCGCCATCACATGCTGTCTGCAGCTGTGAAAGCAGCCGGTCAAGTCCAGCGATTTTCATAGACGTTCCTTCCTGACTGCCAACACTTCAATATGATGATTTTTCACTATTTTAGGCTGCTGCAATTGAAGCGAGACCCCGCTCCACACCATTTTGTCATGCAAGCGAATATCACTTGCTAAAGGAAAATGGACAAGATAGGACTGATAAATCACTGTATTCGGTTCTTCCTGCACGAGTGACTGGTTTTTTTCTATGACATAGCAAGAGAGATCGCTCGTGCTCGGAGACTCTGGATAGGAGAGTGTCAGTTGCAAATCTCCAGCTGGAATCCCGAATTTCCCGCGGGCAGCCTCCTCATGTTCAAGGTGAAAAAGATCACAGCGATCCGTTAATAGAGATTGATAACTCATAATGTTCTCACCTTTAATTTGGTACTGCCGTGAGTTAATGATGGTTCAATGTAATCAACAAGCAGGGCATATACATAGGGCCTGCCTTTGACTTGATCAGCTGCCTTCGCATATGAATAATCGCCCATTTTTTCTGACGTAAAGCCTTTCATCATCGATTCATCATCATTCAGCATGGCAAAGTATTGGGCCATTTTTAATAATGCGATTCTTGCTTTTTCAGGGAGGGGCTGATATTTTTCGTTTGTGAAATCGTGACCTACGATCTGAAATACCGCAGCTTCTGCTTCGATGATATCTGTTGTCAGTCTTTCTACAGATCGATTTTTCACACGATCAAATACAGAATAGGCTTGTAGTTCTTCAGCAGAAATGATCATGGGCTGCCGTCACCTACTCTTTCACTTTCATCACTTTTGCTACAGCATCCTCTTCCTCAAATTTGCTGTCTAGCTTCGCTGTTAGGACAATAATAAATTTACGACTACGAATATCTTTTTCTACTTCAATCCGAATATTGCGAGAAAAACCTACGATAATGTTTTTAGGATGTGTCAGTAAAATATCTGAGACGTCTGTTCCTGCTTCATCGTATGGCTGCATATTGGCAAGGCCTTTGACCGGCACACCGAATGCAGAGGACAGCCCGCCTTGAATGGCCGCATCTCCGAGATTTGTCTGACGGTTTGCTACTTGATCCTTCCACTCGACCTCTAGACTTGGGGATGTGTAGAAACGGAAATCCTGAGGAACACGTAAATATTTTGATGGCATCGCTTTATAGGCTTGTTTAAACATTTGACGGCTAATTTCTGCTCCATTTGCATCGACAATATGAGATACTGCTTGTTTCCTTACGCCATCTATTTGTGCTAAAAATGGATCTGATGAAGTCGTATCACCATTGACGATCAGCTCTTCAATATCGACCGCCGCTCGTTCTGCCAGCATTTGCATAATGGTCTGCTGAATTCCGTCTTTTTCAATATTGTTTTCAATGCTGTCGTAGGTCATATGAATCTCTGCGATGACTTCTTTCGCATTTAGCTGGACAGTGCTTGTCGCTGGGACAACACGGTCTTTTGCATCAAGGGCTTTTCCTTCTTCTGCCGGGCGCAAAATACGCTGGCCAAAGCCGATTTTTTCGATCTTTTGTGAATCACTTTCCATCGGAATGATGCGGGCATCATTTAAAACGGTTGGTGTGTTTTGCATCATTCTAATGAATGTGCTAGATTGGGTTGCGTTCATGAGACCGCCGGTTTTTAAGCTGGCAAGTGTCATTTCAGCCTTGCGAATCAACTCTTGATTTCTCACACTGTTTCCTCCTTATTTAGGCTTATAGTAAGCCATCCCATATGGGCTTTGTACTGTCGTTTTGTGTATCGTGAATTGTTTGTTTTGATATACCTCGCGCTTTTTCAAGCATGTGAATCCGCTCTGAAATTGGCAAAAGCTGCTGCTGAAGCACTTCCTGAATCGCTGCTTTTTCTCTGCTGGCTGATTTCTCTAATGAAGAGAGCTGATGACGAATTGGTGCAACGACTTGCTCGAGCACCTTTTGAACAGGTTCTTCTCCTGTTTGATCTGTTTCAAGTTGTTCAGCCTGCTTTAAGACGTTTTCGATGGCCATTTTTGCTTTTTCGAGCTCTCGTACTTGATCCGTCGTCAAAGCGGCAGCTTCCTTTTGTACGGAGGCTGGCCTTTCACCAATCGTTTGAAGGACATCCTCTGTTTTCAATACGTCCTGCACGATTGGAAGCAGCTCTTCAAGCGCAGCTCTTACACCCGCCTCATCACCATCACTTGACTGTAAGGTTTCCAGCAGATGGTCTAAAACGCTCCAAAATTGTTGTGACATGTTTGCACCTTCCTCTTTCAAAAAGAAATTTTTCAGCAAAGAAAAAAGCCCTTTCTCATTCGTGCTTTGAGATAGGAGCTGATCTTGATCTTCTATTGCCACGATGTCTGCCGTTCCAGCCATTGAGTAGCCTGTAATGTGGCCTTGTTGAATTTGGTTCCAAATATCTTCGGAAGCCTTTGTGACAAGTACCCAAGACCCTTTTCGAATCAGCTCTCCACCTACTTCAAAATCCGCCGGGGCAATGTATGATTCAACCACTTCGCCAACACCATCCTGAAAATCATGCTGCTTGTCAATATGACGGGCATCCTTCATAAAGCCGTGTGCCGCTCTTTCAATTTCCTTGGCTGACATAAAGTCTTGGTGTGCATCTGGTGTATTCGGTTCATACACGACACCATACACGAGGCGATGAGCATCTTCTGCCTTTGTCAGAACACTGACTTCCTTTTGAAAGTCAGGCTGCCTTTTCTTTGCTTTCATCAAAAAGAATTTCTTTTGGTTTGCTGCCCTGTCCACATAGGAAACATGCGTAATTTTTGCGTTTTTTAATTCTCTTGGCATTTGTTCACCCCCTTTCAAAAAAAGCTCACGTCCTTCTGTCTATTTCTCCAGCTGATTCGGCTTTGATTGAGGCTGTTCCTCGCCTGATGCTACGCGGTTTTCTAAAGGCCTGTGATAGAGATCCTCTGGCCATTCCTCTAACGTTTTTCCTAGAATACGTCCCGCCAAATCTCGCAAATCGTTTGGCGATACTGCCCCAGCCTGAATAAATGGCGTCAGAACCTTGGCAATCTCTAATGGGTCTCTAAAGTCAGGACCATGTAATAGAAAACGGACATGCCATATATCAAGGTCTGGTAGGAAAAGCGTATTAAGCTTTCCTGTGATGAGATGCCGCTCGGGCTGAAATACCTGCTCCTCTGTTGTTTTCCGCGCCGTATCTGCCGTCGCTTTGTTATAGTCTTGAGACTCACCTGTGTATATTGGCGGCAGACGAAACGCAGAACGGATTTTGTTCCTCGTTTTTTCATCGTATTCTAAAAAGAGCGCATCCTCTTGCAGGATTTCAGCTAGGGATTTAAAGTTTACTTTGACATTTGAGACATCTTCTTCTCCAGTTAACCCTTTTTCCGTCGGTAGACCCTCTACTTCAAGCAATAGAAACTTATGCGCATGATCAGACCCTTCAATATCATCCATATAATCTTGAAGCTGCTGATAGGAAGACTCCGACAGCATGCCATTTTCGACAATAATAGCACCAGGTACATGACGTCCTTGTTTAAAATAAAGATAGTTCAGCTCTTCTGCCTTGCGCGCTCCGTACATATTGACGATGTTGCCAATCCAGCGGGGAATCCCATACGTTCCACTGCCGATTTTAAAATGGACCACTTCAGTTGCTTGAAGCGGCTCTGGCGTGGTGTCATCGTATTTGCCTGTTTCATAATTTAATATGCGCGGATCACCATACTCCTTGAAAAAGACTTTCTTTTCATTGATCACCTGCACATATTTTCTGAATCGTTTCTTTCGATTCATCGTCTTCAATTCGCCATTTTCTGTGTAGCGGAATTCGACGTCGACTGGCTCACTAAGCTTGCAAATGCGGATATGCCGTGCATCTAAATACTCGATTCCTGCTGGCTTTCCTTGTCCATCTCGCAGCACCTCTAAAAACCCATTGCCCGTTTTCTCTCGGTCTTCGAGGACATAGCCAAGAATCACATCGGCAGACTCATCGTAGTTCATGTATTTCGTAAACTCTTCAAGTCTTGTCCATTCCTTTTCTGCAATTTTCTTTTTACCCGGTTTCACACCTTCTGCATTAAAATCAAAGGCGTATTCTACACCAAAACCAAAGCCTAAAATGTTTGTTTTATAGGCATCAATACATTGCTGAAGAATGGTTGAATATTCTGCCATGCTTTTTAATTCATTGATGTTGTAAGGCGGGGGAACAATGTCATCTTTTTCGTAGGAAAATTCATCTTCATACATTTGTTTTGTGTGATCAGACATGTTTGCCTTCATAATCGTTGCTTTCAATTGTTTCATTGTATGGACCTCCTCTCTCTGTTTGGACGGACACGCTCCGTAGCAGTCTGTTTCAGATCCGTCACTTCATAATCATCCAGTGCATACCAGATCGCTGATAATGTGTGCGGATCGATTTGAAATTCATCTTCCTCTAGGCGTCCGTCCTTATCTGCCTTATAGGTCAGTGATTGAAGTTCATAAATTGTATACGGACAAGCATCAGAGCAAATGATTTTCTTAAACCGTTTGATCTTTTTTGTATATTGCAGGCGTGAGCCTTGAAATTTGTGGGCTGCCACCATTTGAAATCCGCGCTGCCGAAAATAGTGAATGGTTTTAGGCTCTGCTGCGTCTGCCTTAATGAGTTCCTTTGATTCAATGAACTCTTTCAGGTCACAGGCAGTTTCATCATCTGTTTTCCCGCGGTCGTAATATTCCCAATAAATATATAAGTACTTTTTTTCATGATCGACAGCTAATCGAATGAGCGCATTGTACGATTCAACAAATCCAAAATCCATACCTGCTCGTTTCAGCGGTCTGTCAATTCTCTGAATGGCTTCTAATACGTCAGAATGGCTTCTTACCTCAAATTGAGGAAAAACCTTTGTACCATTGATCCCAAAATACCCCTTCCGCGCAATTCGATAAAGGTCCGGGTCGTACTCTTTTAGCTCATCCAGCTGCTTCACATAGCTTTTAGGCAAAAATAGGTTGTCTTCTGCTGTCGAGTGATGATAGTACGTATCCTTGATAACAACGGTTCGCTTTTTGTATAATGTGTCGTCATCAAGCACAAATCGCTTTAGCTGTTCATCCCGAAAGAAATGTCTGTACGTCCAATTATCCTGGCCAACAGGATTGGTCG
Source organism: Bacillus crepusculi (assembly GCF_014764715.1). GTDB lineage: Bacteria > Bacillota > Bacilli > Bacillales > Bacillaceae > Bacillus. The sequence goes on from NZ_JACXXE010000022.1 coordinate 10,908, forward strand.
ATAACATCATATAAAGAGGTAAGGCAGGATGCCTCAGCCTTCCAAGCAGCTCTTTAAAGCCTTCATAAGAAACCTCTGAACACTCCTCAATCCAAATGATCGAGATATTGTTGATTGATTTCAATTTCTCAGGCTTGTCCAGACCTTTAAATAAGATGCTGCTACCATTTCGAAACGTCAAGGCAAGCGGCGAACTGCGGCACTTTACCACATGATTGATACCAAGGTCGCTGACGATCTCTTGTAATAGAGAAAACGTCGATTCCCGATGCGTATCATACACCTCTCGAATGACAAGGGCTGTTCGCTTTTCTTCCAGCAGCTTTAAGATGAGTTTTAAAGCAATATGATAGCTTTTGGAGGAGCCGTAGCCGCCTACTAAAAATTGAAACTTTTGATTCCAATCGAATAGAAAGTGTTCAAAGTGAGGATTAACTTCTTTTTCAATCAATGGCGTCATGAGTCGTCCTCTTTTCGCTTGATCATGATGTGAAGATCTTCCTCTTTTTCTTCACGCACTGCTTTTTTTGTTTTTTCGATCGTCAGTTCAATTTGCTTCAGTCTTAATCTTCGCTCATCCTTCGCATGAGCAAGCTCTTCAAACTGTTTAATCAGACGTCTGAGCTCCCCCATTGCGCGAGATTGGGCATTTAAAAAAGTCGCATGCCGATCCCATGAAAATTGAAACGAATATTCTTCTGCTGTGATTTCTGGTTCTGGCTGACTGCCTTCTACTGTTTCTTCCTCTAATGAAGAAGGCATGTATGTCGCCTTTTTCAGCTCTTTGATCATGTCCTCTTGATCTGTGACATACATGATTCGCTGCGCCCGAATAATGGCTGCATATTGAATTTGAATTTGGTCCCAGATGATATCAATTGATGTACGCCCACCCATTTTCTCCATAATTTCAATCGTTTCATTCGAAAGAAATTGATTGAAGATCGAGTGCGCCTGCTTTGACGATGTTTGTTGTCTTTCCCAACCGTATCGTCTTTTCCATGATTTGACGGTATGGATGGAGACGTTGTAATGATCAGCTATCTGCTGGTACGTCATCCCTCTTATATAATCCTGTTTGGCCTCTATCCGTTTATCTTTCATTTACATTCACCTGCCGCCTCCTTTTAGTTCGAATGATCCCTAAAAAGAAATCATTTGTGTAGGGATAGCAAACATCCGTTTGGTCTTTCTAACTATAGGTGGCAACTGTAAGACAAGCTCTAATTGATTATTTTCAAAAAAAAATGCCTATTCAGCAGCTTTGAATAGGCGTTCTTGCACTTTTTTGGACATTTTTGTCCGAGCTCTTTCCATATGCTTTTGTACAGTTCCTTTTTTGACATCTAGCATCATCGCAATCTCGCTAAACGATAACCCTTGTGTTGTGTGCATAAAGAATACGTCCTTCTCTCGATCTGTTAAAACGGACAAAGCTTCGTCAATTCGTTTTTTGTCACGCTCACTGACCTCTCTTTCTTTTTCTTGTATGAGGGTATAGTCATGTGATAAGGCCTCTAATACTTCAGGATTTGCCAGGATGGTGCGCTGATAGACTGAACGTCTGTCTAATCCCCTTCGCGCACCCGGCTCTCTGCCGATTTGAAGCCATTCTACAACGTATTCTAGATCGCTTACTATACTTGCAATCATTTTTTGATCATGTTTGTCTTGATCTGACAGCTGCTTGTCTTCTTTTTCTCTATATCGTTCATATCTTTTTCTAGCGTCCTTTAATGCTCGTTTGTATTCGATGAGTAAATCTTGCATGTGTACCCTCTCCCTTTTTAAGAAAATAAAAAACGGACACCAATCAGCCCTCTTTCATAGGGTCTTGATCAGTGTCCGCAGGCTTTCCGTCTTGGACTTATTGTGTTGTCATTGTTCATCAGGCTAGCTGATTTTAAAACCAATCTCGTGATCCACTCTTGCAAAATGACCTTTTGCCGTTTGAATAATGGTTTTTCCATGCTCAGGTACATCTATCTTATAAGCCGTTCCTACATTCCCATCTAACACGATGACTTGAATTTTTCCTGTTTCCATCTCACCGACGAATGTCTGATTTTCTTGAATGAATAATTGTTTTGGCTCGTTCATATGCTTGTCTCCTTATTTGGTGAGGACTTCGTGCCATCACCTACCGTATTTAAAATGATTTCAACTCTTGGATGCATGCTATAAAACTGGGAAACTCTTAAATCAACAATCTGTAGATGGACTTCATCAGCAATGGAATGAAGCGCTTCTTGAATATGCTGTAGACTTGGCTGAAAGATGCTGACGTGCACCGGGCGTATCAAGCCTTTTTCTGCGTATGTACGCTTGTTTTGGCAGTCAGCTATGTCAAGCGGCATGTTGTCAAATAAGCGAATGTCGATTGATAGAGCGCCTTTTATTTTATTCGGGCATTGCGCTGTTGCAGCTGCTCGAATTTTTTTCATGAATGCCTCTCTTGTGAATACATGTCCTGTCTCAATGATAAAATGGATGACCATGTTATGATCTCCCGTCATCTTTTGCCCACTGGCGGATGTCTTGTTCGTTTTTACTCGCTTTGAGCAAGCATTTCATGAATGTCACGATTTGCTTCAATCGATTCATGTCGCGCTGTCCCCCTTCTTTTTTGCGTCAGCAGCTTTGGCTGCCAGAAGGGTCATGTATGTCTCTTTCTCTTCTGCCGTGGCGAAAACAAACATCGGTTCCTTATGATGAAAGGCGATCCAGCCGCCAGCTTGTACTAAACAAAGCTGCGCTTCTTTTCGAGCATCAAACGTCAGCTGATGTCTGATCATCGTCTTGTCCCTCCTGACTGTCCTCTGCCTCTCTTTGATAACCACATCGTTTTATCTCATATGACCAATAATTTTTCGGATATCCAAAATCATTCATCTGCGTCACCACCGGATGTTCAATCTGCATTCGGTTCGTCTCCCCTTTCCTAAGTAAGGTCTTCCTCTAAATAATTACTCTTTTTGTGTAACTTTTGATCAAAAAAATCTCCTGAACAGCGATATTTAACAGCTCTGCAATATGCTTCACCATGTTTAAGCTGAGATTCCTTCATCGTTTCTTTATTCTCACAGCCGCTTGTGTACTTATAGCCAAGTTTCATCTTCCTATTTCTTACTCAATATGTGTAAATTATATTCACTATGATAATATACACGAAACGAGTAAGTCAATCTTATTTTTATTCTTTTTGTGTATTTATTTATCTTTTGCGTGTAATTCATGATAAAATTTACACATAATATGAAAAAAGGTGTTTCCAATGGATAATTTGACTGGAAAGATTTTAACTGAATTAAGAGAGAAGCATGGATGGAGTAAGTCAACCGTTGCGAAAAAACTCGGATTGAAGGCGATGTCTACCTATGCAAATTGGGAATATGGATTGAGAAAGCCCGACGGTGAAATGATTGTCAAAATCGCCGAGTTATACGGCGTCTCAACTGATTATCTCCTCACGGGTAAGGACAAAGGCGGAACGGAATACGATCTTGCAGACGATCCTGATTTGCAAATTGCGTTTAAAGCTGCCTCTGATTTTTCCGAAGAAGCACGAAGACAAACCATCGATTTTATTCACTACATTAGAGAGAAAGAGAAGCAAAAGGGCCGTCAGCCAAAACAGCGAGACGACAATTGATGATCTCTTTTTATAAAGCTTTACATTGCTGGGATAAGCCCAGCTTTTTTTATGCCTCTTTTTCCCATAAAAAAGAGAATGACATATGAATAGAAAATCATGCTTTTTTTGGTTATTTCATCTTTCAATACATAATATGTGACAAATTTCACCATAAATACTCTTTTTTTCACATATTTTCATTGACATATAATTCTATTATATTTAATATATGTATATACCAAAAAAAGGAGTGTTACCGATGAAAAAAATTATGAAAGCCTGTTCATTGTCTTTAGCTGCTTTAGGTGCTCTTACGTTCTTCCAAACTGAAGGTGCTCATGCAGCTGCACAGCCTAAAGAACCAGTCATAGCAAAGGCTCCTATTATGAATAAAGTGATTACGGTAAACCGTACGCTTTCTGTAGGTTCATCAATCGCTGTCTCTCTTCCTGCAAGCCAAATTTCTGTGTCTGGCGCAACGTATGCGATTCAATTAGATCAAACGGCTCCGAATTTCACTTGGATTCGTGCCGTTCAGCGCGGTTCTGTGACGGTTTCTTACTATAATTCACTAGGCGAGCTTGTGATTAACTATATTACTGTTCGATAAGCGATCTAGCTTTACATATGAAAAGGCGATGACTCATAATCATCGCCTTTTTGTGTTTTTACATGTAGATTCACAGGCACCATTTATCCAATGCTTGCCAAAGCCTACCCATTATGTTAACTTTTAATAAAAATAAGTTAACATAAGAGAGGGGCTTATAATGGGGAAACAAACGTCTTTTTCTTGGGAAGCGATAGCGGAGAAAGCGATGAAAAATGAACCGATCACCATGCAAGAGGGGCTAGACATTCTTGCAGCAGACGATGGAGAATTGTTACCAATCATGCATGCAGCCTATCAAGTACGATTTCATTTTTTTCAAAAAAAGGTGAAATTAAATATGATCTTTAACGCAAAAAGTGGATATTGCCCTGAGAACTGCGGATATTGTTCACAGTCGGTGATTTCAAAAGCGCCTGTTGAGAGATATACAATGCTCGATCAAAAAAGCATTGTGGCGGGCGCGCGTGAGGCGCTAAAAAGAAAAGCGGGGACTTATTGTATTGTGGCAAGCGGAAGAGCCCCTTCTCACAGGGAATTAGATGAAGTAACGGCAGCAGTTAAGGAAATCACTGAAACGATGCCTTTAAAGGTGTGTGCATGTCTTGGGTTATTAAATGAAGACAAAGCGAAGCGGCTGAAGGAAGCGGGTGTGCATCGGTATAATCACAATATCAATACACATCAGGATCATCATGCTCACATTACAACCACTCATACATATGATGATCGCGTGTCGACCATTGAGCAGGTCAAACAGTCAGGGATGTCACCTTGCTCAGGTGTCATAATTGGTATGGGCGAAACCAATCAGCAAATCGTTGAAATGGCTTTTGCTCTCAGAGCACTTGATGCGGATTCAATCCCAGTCAATTTTCTTCATGCCATCGAAGGAACTCGCCTTGAGCATCAAGAACGAACACATCCGATACAAGCATTGAAAGTGTTGGCATTAATGAGATTCATCAATCCAACCAAGGAAATTCGAGTATCTGGAGGCAGGGAGTTCAATTTACGGACGCTTCAGCCGCTGGCACTTTATGCGGCGAATTCCATTTTTGTCGGCGATTATTTAACAACAAAAGGTCAGCAAGTCCAAACTGATCATCACATCATTGAGGATTTAGGATTTGAAATAGAAGAATGTGCGCTATAAAAAAAGTCTGCCGGTGATCGGCAGACTTTTGACATTAAGATTAGAATCTTTTATGGAAATCGACAGTTCCGCTTCCTTCTTCACGGTCAAAGCTGCCAACAAAAGTCCAGTTAATATAGCCGCCGTCACCATTGTTGACAAACGTACCATCTTCAAAGACCCAAATCCCAAACGTAATACCGTCATATTCAACACTATCATAGTAGACAACATTGTTCAGTCCGCTAAAGTCATGATCTTGGCTTAAGTTTTGGACAACAACATTGTAGTTTTGACCGGCTTCATAGAATGCACTGTATGCCGCATTTTTTACAAATCCATCACGGTTTTGAGATGATTTTACTGCTTGTTCAATTTTATCGGCAATGGCAACTGGATCAATAGAGACACTTCCATCAACACCGGTTGTCGTAGCAGCTTCAGCTTTTTGACCAAAAGTCGTAAGAGATAGAGGGACAGCAACCATTGAAGTAGCGATCACAGAACTGACGAAAAATTTACTTGTTTTTCTCATTATTTCTAACTCCTCCTTTAATTGGTATGTTTATGTACTACCCCTTTACTTGTCTCTTAAACACTAATTTAAGAAAAAACGTCATTTTCTATCAATTAAGAGGGTATTTTTACTATTTAAAGAAGGCGGAAAAACAAAAAACTACTCTTTTAAAAAGAGTAGT
>NZ_JACXXE010000023.1 GCF_014764715.1 Bacillus crepusculi
CAGCTGGGAGAGCGCTACGCTGGCAGCGTAGAGGTCAGCGGTTCGATCCCGCTATGCTCCATACGAAAAACCATTCTTGAGAAATCAAGGATGGTTTTTTTATGTATATATTTCTTAAAGCTCTGTTTGTTCTTTGTTTTTTCTTAATCTTAACAACTTTATGATGCGATACGTAATCACAGAAAGATATGCCGTGATGAGAATAAGCGTATATAATACAGGGAAATCACTCGTGATTCCGTGATAAATGAAATAGATGAGCAGCACTGACAACAATATGACTTGGAACAGTTCTTTTTTCATTTTTCTTTCCTTTCATGATAGTGATTTGGTCGATTATATCATAAATGATGTCATTTTTTGTTAGCTATCAGCAAGTAAAGCGATTTTACTTACTGATAGCATTTTCTTGAATATCACTTTGTCCGTAATTGTTCCATTTTTTGCTTCGTCTTTGGTCCATAAATTCCGTCTGCAACTAACCCATTCATAAGCTGAAATCGCTTGACCGCATTCGCCGTTTTCGGTCCATAATACCCATCAATCCCGTTGTTTTTTGCTCCTTTGTCTGGATAAAAATACAGAGATGATAATGCTTTTTGCACCGCTGTCACTTGAGGTCCTTTTGTTAAGGGGTTGGTTACTTTTAAAATGCCAGAAGGCAGATTTGATGATGTCTGTTTGATGACGGGTGGTTTGTGGCTCAAGCTTTCTGCCTGAACTGGTTTTCTTGTGCTTTTGCTGCCGGTATGAGCTGTGGCTATTCCAGCTTTAAATTGATCCCACCGTCCGAGCAGTTTCCTTGGACACTCTTTCCCGCTCCAATGTTTATGTGGCACCACGTTTGATAAAGGAATCCTCAATTCGCCCATCAATTTTCGAATGAGCCATTGGGCATTTTCTACTGCTTGTTCAAAGCTGCCATCTGCATTTTCACAAATCTCAATTCCAATTGATTTCATATTGCCAGTTCCTCTGCCATCTCCTGCGTGCCAGCCGTTTTCGTTTAACGGTAAATGCTGATAAATGACCTGATCATCGACAGTGTAGTGCCAGCTAACCCCAGTACTTGCACGAGCAACAAACGCTGCGTGACTTGCCGCATTCGCACCTTTTGCAGTGTTGGAGGTATTATGCACCGTAATATAGAGCGGCTTCATCATGTTTCCTGGTCTATTGCCGTTGTGTTTTGGGATGTAGGCTTGAATGATCTTAACCATATGATGTCTCCTTCAAGTATTATTTTGTTAGCCCTCTTTGTTTCAAGGCATCTTTTTGTAATTGACCTTTATAGGTCACATAATTATTTTTAAACCAGGCCATCACCGCAGTGACCATAGTGAAAATCGTGGAACCTGCCACATAAAGTGCCTCTCCTACGGTTTGCACTTGTTCCTCACTAATCGGAAGCACCGTTTGTCCAAACATCACAAGCGTTTGATTGATGAGGGCAATAAAAAGAAGCACTGTGCGAATCACAGTGCCTTTGTCGAATGATTTCATGTGTTTTCCTCCTATTTTAAATTCCGTTCAATTTTATCGAGCTTGTCGATCACGACGTCATACTTCTCACTAAACTTTGCTAACACATCATTTTGCGCCTCGATTTGCTCATTGAGTTTGTTTTCTCGTTCCTTTGTTGTATTGAGAACATAAAACAAAATCCAGCAAAAGAGAACGGCAAATGGGCCTTGTGTCATTAAATTTTGAACGACATCCACTTCCATTGGAATCACCTTCTTTCCGACAAAAAAATAAAGCCATTAGGCTTCGTATTTGTCTCCTGTTATGTCTTGATAGTCATCTGATGAGATCCAGCCAATGCTTACATAAAATGCAATATCCTCTGGTCCGTAACACTGCCAGTCCCAAAATTGTTTGATATCTTCTACAGTTGGAAACATCATTCTGAAGCCCCCCGTTTTTGCATAGCCAATAGCTGCGTTAATTGTTTTGATAATAAAGCATTTTGTTTCTTTAAAAGCTCTATATCACTTGGCGGGAGAGGATCTAGTTTTAAGCTATCTATATACTCCTGTGTCGCTGCTTCATACCATTGCTGTTTTTCCGCATCAAATGCTGCTTTATAAAAAGAAGGATTATTTGGTGGAGCAATTGTTGTACATTGATCTGGAATGACATAATTTCCTTCATCATCTCTCTCAAACACTTCTATCGGTCTGACCAGTTCATATTGATGATCGTATTCATAAACTTGTATCATACTATCACTTCCTTAATTTAATGGAATGACTGTGTCCAGATAGTAACCAATAACTGCACTGTCATTTGCGGATAATGAGCCGGTTAGCTTTAGCTCTCCTGTTTTATATATAAGTAGTTTACTATGACCCGTTGTACCTGATACTGGAACTGATACTACTAGACCTTTGTCTGGTAAGCCCGTACTTGGAATACTTCCACAGATAACTTCTTGATTTGCTTTTAAGTGGCCTCTCAGCAATAATGTATTTCCCCATTTAGCAGAAGGCAGGGTGAGTACATCCGTTCCAGTAGGAATAAGCATTCTATTCCCATTCGCTTTCAATAATGGGTGCTCGTTCAGCCTCTTCCATCCGCTCCATTCTTGCTGAGTACCAGTAACATCCGTCGTTGATCGATTGATGTAGACATCGCCTGTATTATTTGCTCCAATAATCTAGCCGTAGATATTTTCACTAAAGACTGATAAGGCTCTCATAGAACTTTTTGTTGGCAGGTCGGGATGTGCTTCATGGATATACCAAGAATGCACTCCTGGCAATTTTATGAGTTTATCTAAAATACTAGAATCGTTTGCATTAATTCTTTCGTATGCTTTTCCATCGTCAGCAGTGATTTTAGATAATTGCCCTGCATCCCACTTATTTTTTTCCTTTTGGGTAGGCAATTGTAGCCAGTTAATTCGGACATCATTCACATGATAGGAGAAACAAAACGCATTGGCTGACGTGTCAATTGCGATTCCTACGCCAATATTATTTTGACCTACAAGCTGAAAGCCTCTTAATGCAGCATTCCCTGTAGCTGGAGAATCAATTACTCCAGAACCACCTGGCGCATAAAATGAGCAGGCACCTAGCGATTTTACTCCCTCATAGATACTGCCGCCAGCAGGAATATTGACCAATTGGGAACCGTTATCATTTGTCAGTTTATATAGCTGAGATTGATTCCATTTCTTCTTTTCTGTTTCGGATGCATGAGATGCATCATTTTCGTGTTGATTGATGTGCCCCGATAATCCAATATCATTTTCAAGTAGCACCTTAACCATGTTATTCAACAGATCTGCATGGGCTTTGTCACTGGTTTTGAAAGTACGAGGTGTCTTTATCTCCATGTGATTCTCCTTTCACATTTCAGTTTTATCGAATTATCTTGTACTGAACTTAAAACCAAATGTAATAAACTCAGTGGGGTTTGCATTGTTTGAAGAAGATTGCACACATACCTTTCCACCCTGATCTATTAACGTACGATGGAATTGAGGTACTCCTGGTGTCCCTATACTTGAAGCGATCCCTACAAAATGAATCGCCTGCTGCGGCCGATATTCTTCAGGCAAAATAAACACGGGGTTATTTCCTAAAATCCCACCTTTTACAGCACCTACTATCTCGACTTCCCCTAAGAGATTCTTGCGATATTTTACTGGCAAATTAATAGGGTCATATTCCTTCCAACTATTTATAATCTCATCTGGTTTTTTCCAAGAACCTTCTGATAGATCTGATAACGTAATTTGTTTCTCCCATGGTGTCCATGTTTCTGAATCTCGTTGACGAAATCTAAAATAAGTGTTTTTCCCATAAACAGATTCGTACGCTATTTGTATTAAGGTATTGCCATAACTCATGACCAATAAAAACACTTTATTAAAGGAGGATGGACCATTTATTCCAGAGTTATAAATGAGATACATTCCTGTCTGAGTAAGGGTATTATAGTCTGTCACGCTAGCAAATCCATGATAAAAGGGCTTTCCATTATCTTGAGTGATTTTTGCTAATTGACCGTTATCCCACCTGTTCCTATCGCTTTCTGTAGGCAGCTTTGTCCATGTAATCGACGTATGTCCGGCATAATAATAGAAAAAGTAAGCTTTACCTGAACTATCAATTGCAAAGCCAGAGCCAATATTTTCTTGACCTACTGTCTGCAGCCCTCTTATTGAGACATCCGGTGGGGCAGGAGAATCCTCCACGCCAGCAGCTGCAAAAAATGTACATGTTCCTTTATCTTTTATCGCATCAAATATGCTTTCGCCAACCGGCACATTGATGAGCTGTCTTCCACTATCAGCGGTGATCTTATAACTCTGGGATTCATTCCATTTCTTCTTTTCTGTTTCAGATGCATGTGCTCTTGTATCATTTGCATGCTTTAAGAGCTGCTCTAATATCCCAGTATCATTTTCAAGCAGCACTTTGACCATGTCATTGAACAAATCGGCATGCGCTTTATCATTGACCTCAAAAGGTTTTGGTTCTTTTATTTCCATTCTGTTTTCACTCCCCTGCATTGAAGTGTGGATCAATCTCTTGTAGCTGCTCTAGAGTGAGTACCCTTTGGTGATATCCTGTATTTAGATCTTCCAGTGAACAATCACCTAGTTCAATTGCTTGCTTAATCATTTCAGGTGTCACCCATTTGAAATATAATGCCATTACCCAATAATTCATATTTCACTCTCTCCTTTAAATAAAAGGATCTGGTTTTTTAGCGCCTTTAGTTCGTTTGTTAAAAGATCGTATTGATGTTCAAGCTGCTTTCTCACCAGCTTTTCTTTTGCTACTTCTTGCGCTAGATAATCTAGTGGAAGAGGGGGTTGATACCTCGGATTGGTTTGGGCTTCCTCCCACCATTTTTTCAATTCTTCTATCGTTGGCTTTGGTACATCTAAATGCCACTCGTCTATATACGAACCATCTCCGTCATTTCTTAATTCAAAATCCTTTTGCGGGTCCGCATCGGGGTATTTATATTTTATCGCTTCATATAAATTCATTAGAATCCTCCTATACTCTCGGGAAATTGCGGCCGCCTAATTCCGTAATGTCGAAATAGTTGTACCAGCCTGAATTATCAGATATATAACGATCAGAATTTCCCGCATAGCCTATATACATGTAAATTTCAACGTAATCTCCTTTATTCGCTGGCACATTCGCAGCCCCATATAAACCTATATCAAGTTTTGCCGTTTCAGAGGGTGTGGCAGGGAGATGTCTATAATGAGATATATTTTTATAATTTTTACCATTTAAAAAGATAGACAGCTCAAAATTTGCATACATTTGAACCGTTTCAATATAGACTCCAGCGTTTACTAGGTACATTCCGTTTTCCGGACAAATAAAACGACTATTTTTTATATCAAAATTATTGTGACTATCTTTGATTTTTCGATTAAAAAGGATTTTTTGTCGCTCAGCATTATTAAGCAACTGCTTACCAGTTGTCCCAATATTGGTATGGAGAAAACCAGAGATTTTATGCCATTCAGTCCAGCCAGAACCCGTCCACCAATGACGGCACCAAATACCCGTACTATCAAAATAATTACCTGCTTCGTTTCCAGTGCCATAGTAGTATTGTACAAATCGAAAGTTACTATATTTTTCATTTTTCACAAAGCCGTATCTCGTAGGATAGCCCGTATCATTGGCTTGACCAATATCCATGAACGTAATCCCTATTGGATATTCTTCGCCACTGACTGATGCATCTTGAATGGCTTGATCTCCTGTTAATTTGAATAAGCTTTCATTCGTGATTCCTGCTATTTGCCTACTAAGCGCATTATCATTCTCTACAAGTGTGTCGACCATCCGATTAAACAAATTGGCATGGGCTTTGTCAGAGGTTTCAAACGGTAAAGGTGTTTTGATGTCCACTTCTTTCCCCTCCATTAATAAATATCATCAATCTCAAAAACGAATTCGATGTCGCCGTCTTTTTGTTTGTCAGTCATGGTGCGGATGGCGGTGAATTTGCCGGCTTCGTCGACAAGGGCTAATTCATTAATGACTTCACCTGCGAGTTCTCCTTCGGCGATCGTGCAGGTGTAACGGATTTTTGCTGGTTCCATGAAGGTAAACGAATCAATGTTTTTTTGGACTAGTTCTTTTTTAAGTTTTTGTTCAGTGCCGTCTAGAGAAATTGGTTTTCCATCCTTTGTTCCTCCATTTCCAAATGCCATTTTAACGACTTTTGTGAGCTTTGTTCCTTCTGCTCTTGCCTTTGCCATTTGTTGACGTGCATACAGTGTTGTTACGGTTAGTTGATCAGCCATTGTGATCCTCCTTATAGCTCTATTTTTTTAGAAGTTGCTGCTAGCATTTTTGATCCGTCCAGCGGAACAGTTCCATCGAGAATCCAGTAATGATCCTTGATCAGTAAGCTGCCGCCCTGCTCAGTTTGAACATGTACTGGCAGACGGAACGTCATTTTCTTTTTGGTTTGATGCGAAAGTTTGTTCTTTGTGCGTAAAGTCAGTGCTTGGGCTTGCTTCGTTTCATACACTGCCCCAGTCATGACATAATTCATGCGATACGCTGTTTCCAGCTCATGTTGAAGCGGCATTCTCATCTTCAATGAATGCTGAAAACGAACAGGGATATCTGCTGTGCCTCGTGTTCCACTGAGGTAGAACGTACCATTTAATACAAATTCACCATTGAGTAAAATCGGGATATGATCGAAAAAACCCACTCTGCTTCGCAGTGTGAGCCGCTGTTGATGATCATTCTCTTCTTGCACATCGGTATGGTGAAAAGCCGTGAACGTATAAGCTAAGTGCGCCGGCTTTAACGTTTCAAGTATGTCTACAATATACCTAGTGTTTTGAAGATCATCTAGGTTCACACGCAAGGCGAAATGATAGCGATTGGCTGTGAGACGGATGATCGCACTTGGATTCTTGAGAAATCGATTCACTGATTTTTCTAATGACAGATACGTGATCGGTGGAATGTTCGACATCATGTTGAGTAAGCGCGCCCTGCGCAGTTCAATGGAATCGTCTGATTCCCGCTGCACCTTCAGCATTCTTTCCCATCTATTCAATCCCCATGTCGCTGTTAAAGGAAAGAACTGATCCGTTACGTCGAAAATAGATTCGTCCAATTGCTCAAATTCCGGTGCTTCCGTCTTGAGTAAATGATCTACTTCATAAATTTCTGTAAAATATGGCGGCAAGTAGTTTTTCATTTCATCCTGTTTGCTCAATAACCTTCACCTGCCTCAGACGCGGTATCTCAATGTCCTGTAATACTAAGTTTTTCGACTCCCCATTCAATAACACGTTTGCATAATCTGACACACTTTCTGAATGGTACAGAATATCATTTAAGGCGGACATTCGAATGGTACTCTTTTCAAATGCGATTGATTTTAACAGGGCTTTGACCTTTTCTTCTATTTCCTTTTGAGCTCCTTCAAGGGTCCAGTCCATTTGAAGTTCGACAGCCACTTCTATGTCGATATCCAGCCATTTGGCGCTTTCAACGGTTGCTTTTGAGCCTATAGGCGCTTGTCCTTCCCCTTCTCCTGGCACTGGGTCGATATATTCCTGTACCCTTTTGACAAGTAGATCTGATGCAACATCTAGATTACCGTCTGTGATGACAATTTTGACCGTTCCTTCTCCGTTCCAAAGCGGAAACACTTTCGCTCTGCCAACCCCGGTCACTTCCTCAGCCCACTTTTTATAATGCGCCCTGTTGGCACTGACAGCCTCCCGCCTAGCACGTATTAAGTATCGATCATATAAGGAAACGTCATCTTCTTCCTCTTGCCCTGGTATCACCAATTCGTTCATAATAATTGATTCGAGTCCTGGGATTGTATCAAGGGATAGCAGTGGCTGACCTGTTAATTGACCATTGCCTGCTCTGCCAGGTGTCTCGCATTCTAATGTGCCATCCTTCGAATATTGGAAATAAACGTCTTCAATAAAAAAACGTGAGCCATCTGGGATGTTGATATTCTTTGGCTGAATGGCTGCGGACCAAACTGCTTTGGTGGCAGGCTTTCTTTCAATACCGACTTCAGCAGCCCGTCGATCTAAAAATTCTCCCTGTGCTGTATCTGCAAAAACAAGCTCGAATACTTGATCAAGCCAAATATAGGACTGTGCCAGTTCAGCCGCAGCAGGTGCCAAGGCATTCCAAATTACGCTGTTTTCTCGTTTATCTATATCATCTGGCAGTCTATCTAGCATTCTTTCCATCAATGCTTCATATGTTTGCTCCTCAAACATCGCCCTCCATCACCTCCTCTATTTCTAATGTGCCCTCATCTGTGATGATGGCTAGTTTGACTTGAAACGTGTCATTTTGCTTCGTGACCTCTATCTCTTCAATATGTTCAATCCGCTCGTCAACGATCAGTGCTTCCTCTAGCAGCCTTGGAATCTCCATTTCTTTGTATTCATCCGTTGCTTCTGTGTCCGTCAATAGCTCCTGGATTTCAGTGCCAATGTCGTGGCTGTAGATAGGATGTGCATAACGCTCTGTTCTCAATGTCATGTAAACGAATTGCCGGATCGCCTCTATGCCTGAAATGGTTTCGTTTGTCAGCCTGCCATGTTCAAAATCTATGCGATACGTCGTTGAGGGTTCTATCTCTTCGTCTTCTTCTGTTTCCTCGATTTCTTCTTCTGGTGAAAGTGCCACGTTCATCACCTCCCTTACAATTTATCGATGATGTAGAAGGACTGTCCTCCTGCCATTGCGAGCACCATAATGCTGTCTCCCGTTTTTAGTTCATCATCCTCACCTTTATTTAAACGCTTTGGCCAAATCAGTAATTCTTCTGGAATAATCAGCTTATGATTTTCATTTAATCGGATGCTCAGTGGGGCAACTGCTGTGACCTCTCCAATGACAAGATCAATCGGTGAGGCTGCGTCTACTGCATTGACAGCTAATCGTTTAATCGCTTCACTTAATCTCACGCTTGATCACCCTTTGGCAAAGAATTTTTCTCAACGACATCAATTGTCATGGTGTGTTTCACCCCACTGAATTCATGTTTATCTTGATCGATCCAGTAGGTTTTTTTTACGTTGATTTCAGGAATTTTCAAATAGATTGGGAGACCGCTTTGCAGTTCAGGAATTCCCAGCGCTTGTATGCTTTTCACTTCTTGTTTGACGCCTTTCTTCTCTGCTAGCCGTACTTTGGCTCTTTTTTGCAGCTGCGGCTGGTTGATTTGCCCCGTGACCGTCTCAACATGCTGTAAAATGCCGTATTTACTCTGACCTGCTTTATCCTGTTCGATCACCACAAGATCTGATTTGCTGCCCTTTTTCTTACTCTTCCCCTGATCATCTACAGACGTTCGCATTTTCACACGTGTTGCTGTCTCTTCAATAGAGGTGCTGTACTGATAGCCGATGAGATTGACGCCTGATTCAATGACCCATACGTCCTCTGGATCAGGCCAAGCTCTCAGCCCCATCTTGCCTTTAGCAGAATACATTTGATAATTTCTGCCGGTTTGCTGCTTTGTTTCTTTTAATGCCTTCAGTATGATGTCATATAAGCTCGTATCATTTTTAAAAACAAGTGATTTTATGACATGTCCTGTATTTGAGATTGTGGTCATTGGAATTTGAAAGTCAGTTCCAATTCGTCTCAAGATTTGATCTGCTCTTTGATTTGAAAAAACATAGACATCTTGGTTTTTCACTAAATATTGGAGCATGTCGTATGCAGTAAAGGTCAGCTTACCTTCAACAGGTGTACGGGAAAACACAATGCCTCTGAACAGCTCTTTTCCCTTCCATTTAAAAAGAACCGTGTCCCCTTCTGAGACACGGTAATATGTTTGACTGCCTTGTTTTGTGATAATATTTGCCTGAATAGAGCGAGGGGCTTGATACCTTTGCCCCTGAAGTGTCACACTTTCTGTGACAAGCTCATATATGGTGCCGCTTCTGATGGCAAAAAGCTCAATCAATGTCAGCCCCCCTATTGTGGTATTTTTAATTTTTGTCCAGGAAAAATCCAATGTCCTGGCTGTTTAATATTGCGTTTACTTCGTTTAATCATCGCTGCTTTATTGGCATTCCAAATACGCCGCCATTTTGTACTATCACCATAAAACCGGCCTGAAATGGCCCACAAAGTATCGCCTTTTTTGACGGTGTACAACTTTGGTGGTGATTTTGATGGTCTTTTCTTTTTGGTTTGTTTCGCTTTTTTCTTTCGTTTGATTTTCCTAGGCGAAGCGGTTTTGTATTCCTTTAACTCGATCGTAAATTCACGATCACCAATATCATATGACCCTTCCTTGTGGGTGAAGCTTTCAATGCTGCATGTCATATTGATTTTTGTTCCTGTAACAATCAACTGTACGGACTTCTTTGAACGCATCATTCGTTCAATTTTCGCTATTGCATTCTCTGGTGATGGAATGCTTTTATATTCAGCAATCGGCGAATATTTCTTAGGAAATAATGAGGTGAATGATACTTGTTTAGCCGAAGGTACATCAATAAAGGTCAGTTCTCCAAAAGAAGCGACCTTCACCGTTTCATTTTGTACGTTATTTGTGATTTCGAGTTCGGATGGAAGAACAGGGAATCGCAGCTTGTCCTTTCCTTGGGAAATCCACAATTGATACACTGATTTACCCATCAATCACGACCCCCTTCGTTCCTGTATGAAGCTCTACTTCCAGTTCGTCAACAAGCATTTGTCTAATTTTTTCGACAAGTGATTGTTGATCTTGCCCATTATGGAAATGCTGATCCCCATTGAATTGAATGGTGATTTGTTTATTACCTGACGATGTTGTACTGCCAGCAGACTGAGCTGAGGTGACTTGCTGCATCTTTGCTTCTGGTAAAGGAGCAGATGCATTTGATGGATCAAATACTTGCATTCCAAGAGCCTTGGCTGCCTGTATTAATAAATATCTTCCGCGAATGCCTCTTTCTTCTGGAATAATCCATTCGCGTTTGTTCCCTTCACCGACTCTAGCTACCTGCTCCTGAGTAATCAGCCCGCCATTTGCATAGCCTTTATAAGGACCGCCTCTTTTCATACTTCGTAATCCTGGCGTGTTGAATACTGTTCCATATCTGCCCTTAATGTAATTAATGGCTGCTACGGCATTATGAATTGGGTTCCAAATGTCATTCATGCCTTTGCCTTTATTGGAGTTAAATGTCGGTCCAATGGTTTGCATTAAGCCTTTAGAAGGTGTTCCCTTCTTGGCATTGGAATCCCATAGGTTGATGGCTTTCGGATTTCCATTCGATTCATGCTGTGCGATGGTCATCAGACCTGGAAGCCAGCTCATAGATGTACCAGTTGCCATCAGAGCTGCCATGAGCCATTGCTGAACACTAAGACCTGAAGCGCCCATACCGCTGAAGGCACCGATTAACGAACCAGCCTGATTTTCAGCAAACTTTTTCACATCAACTGAGTCCAGCCCTTTGACGACACCGATTGATGCAAATTTCCCAAGACTCATCATGACGCGTGAAGGAGAATGAATGTCTAATTCTTCGCGGAAAGCTTGCTCCACTTTCTTGGCCATGTCCTTGGCCGCTTGTGTCACTTCGCTTCCTTTGGAACGCATGCCGCTATTAAAGGCATCAATTATTCCTGAACCCCAGCCTGGTGATTCTTGTTTTACTTGCAGGAATGGTTGCTTGACGTGTTGATCTACGTATTGGCTTGTGCCAATTGTTGTGGCATTTTGACCTGCTGCAAAACCACTAACTGTTCCAGAACCCCAAGTTGGCGAGGCTGTCATGACTTGTTGGTATGGTGCTTTTACACGACTTTGCAAAAAGCTATCTGTACCTGTTGGTGTCGTTTGCTGGCCAGTTGCAAAAGCAGCAACCGTTTGTTGTCCGTACTTTCCTGAATCTGATGTCAATTGATTAAATGGTTGCTGAATATTTTTTTGCTTCCATTGATCAAGTGAAACCACCTTTTGATTCAGCCCTTGTTCAAAATCATGATTAAATTGCTCACCTATGCTGGAGGCTTGAATGTTCCCAGTCATCGAGACCGATCCATCAATTGAACCACCAACAGAAGATGATGAAGCTACAGCTGTAGAAGCTGGAATACTTGACACGTGATTTCCTGCCGCTCCGCTTGGCATAACAGACATTCCAAGATGAGAAGCAGCCTGGGCAAGCAGCATCTTCCCGCGTCCTCGGTTATTTTGTGTTGGAATAACAAATTCGTTACCCGCTTCCCCTACCCATGATAAGGTTGGCTGGGTGATATAGCCGCCTGTGGCATTATTATCAGGTTTTTTCTTCCCAACAATCCAATTTATGACTACATCTACAATACCGCCTGCTTTGTCAAAAATCTTTTTAACCCAACCAAATGCTGCAGAAAAACCATCACTAATGGCACCTGCCACTTTTACGATCGGTGTCTGAATATTATCTTTAAACCATTTGGATAATCCATCCCATATATCTGTCACTACTTTATACGCTTCTTCAAACTTTTTCCCGATGCTATCTTTAATGGTTCCTACGGTATCTACAAGTGGATTCCACACATTCTCCATAAACCAAGACGATACAGCTCCAAAGATCGATTGTATCGTTTTCCATGCATTTGATAATGCTGTCCAAATCCCAGTCGCGACCGTAACGACTGTACTGCTTAGTGGTGTCCAAACATTTTCGATAAACCAGCCTGCAACTGCACTGAATGTTTCTTGAATCCACGTCCAGGCATTGACTAGGCTTGACCAGATGGTCGTTGCTACCGTAACGACTGTACTGCTTAGC
>NZ_JACXXE010000024.1 GCF_014764715.1 Bacillus crepusculi
AAAATTTTCAAAAATGGAAACGCAAGCAAGTTATAGCCGTATTTCATGTGCTAGGATTTAACATAAAAAAGCGATGTATCGGGGGATTGATGGTATGGGAACTATTGCAGCGCCTGTGATTGGTCAGAAGATTAATGAGTGGTATCGGCATATCAAAAGGTTGAATGTGACAGATGCAGAGATTCTCCGTAACGAAGTTAAGAATGAACTGGATTTGATGGAGGAAGACGAACAGGTTGTTCTTTATTTTCAGCTAATGGAATTTCGCCATGAACAGATGCTTGAATACGTAAATCCATCAAAAAATACTGTCAACAAAGCTGATTATTTGAGAGCTGTCGAAGGTGAAGGAAAAAGGCTTACTGGTATTATGGAGTACTACTTCAATTTTTTCAGAGGGATGTATGAGTTTTCTAAAGGGGAGTACATAAAAGCTATTACATTTTATCGCTATGCGGAAAGAAAACTTGATAAAGTAGCTGATGAATTGGAGCGTGCGGAGTTCTTTTTCAAAATGGCAGAAATCTTTTATCACATGAAGCAAACACATCTATCTATGTATTATGTTGAACAGGCGTATCATGCTTATAAGGCAAACAGTATATATCAAGTTAGGTTAATCCAGTGTAGATTCGTGATTGCGGGAAATTATGACGATTTGGTCAGTTATGAGAAGGCACTTCCCCATTTGAAACGAGCTTTACAGGAATCTATTGCACTTGGCCATGATTACATTACGACTAAGGGTTTGTTGAATTTAGGAAACTGTTTTAATAAACAAGATGATGTTGCGAAAGCAACAGTATATTACCAACGTGCATTAGAGTTAGGCGAGAAGATCGGTGCTAAAGAGGTTGTACAAGCTTGTTATGATTTAGCCATCATTTTCTTTAAGCAGGGACGAAAAGAAGAAGCTCTTGATTATTGTGTGAAAGGAAAGAGCTATGCTGAAAAGTATGATGATTCTATGTTTGTCGATCTTTTTAATGTGCTTCATGAGTTATATGTGACGGTTTCGCCTAGTGTTGAAGTCAATCAAAAATTCGATCAACTTTTATATAGTCGTGGTTATCCTTATTTAGAAGACCTAGCTTTAGAGGCTGGAAGATTTTATAATGACATAGAACGACTGGATGATTCTGTATTTTTTTATAAGAAGATGATCCAAGTTCAGAAACTGATTCAAAGGGGCGATTTTGAATATGACGTTTAAAAAAATTATGGCTGCCGTTTTGATTTTAGCTGTGACTGTTGCGCCGGTTTATGGTTTAGCGACGCAAGATAACAGCGTTTCTGTTGCGTCAAGGAATGCAACATGATGTATCGTATTCGATTTGTAACATGAAAATTAACAGACCTTTTAGGTCTGTTTTTTTGTGGAAATATCATGTGTAGTTACTTGAAAATAAGACGTAAACGATTAGGTTTTTGAACGTGCTTACCAGAATGTGATTATCCAGGTTGTGATTATCACGTTCTGGTGTGAGGTTTAGTCAAAAGGCTACAGAAAAGGTGTTTCTGATCGTAAAGGCTACAGAAACGGTGTGGTGTGTTTTCTTAGCAAAATAAACCCTATGATTGCAGGGTTTTGATATGTATTTGAGTGATTAAAAGCTACAAAAAAAGTGTTAAGGCTATAAAAACGGGGGGACTCAATTTTTGAGTAGGGGGGCAAAAAATCAAAAAAAATCTCCCCCTGCGGGGAAATTTGGTTTAGTCTTTGGTCTTTTAGGTTTTTGGGTTTTGATCTTTTAAAAAGATGGCGGTTTCGCCAGCTTTTTGGGCGATTTTGACGGAGTCAGAATCGTGTCTTTTCTTATCTTGATACATATAGAAACAATGAGATTTTCAAAAAGTGCGATCAATCCAGTATTGTCAAGGGTTTGAGGGCAATTTGACAGTGAAAAACCCCATCTGCTATTATTTAAGTGTCGAGCAAAAATAATAGAGTGCTAGAGAACTAGCGTCAGAAGGGGTTTTTCACTTTGTATTCATCTGAATCGAATTATAGCATCCTTGAGGACAAAACCGCAACAGGTAAAAAGCGGGATTGGCGAGGGAAAAAGGTGAGATCGTCACTTATGGCGGCTCATTATGAAGGACTTGAAAAGCGTACCGGTGCGCCTTACTACGGAAAAAAGGCAGAGAAAGTATGTGATTGTGCGGAATGTCTTGCGTTTAAGAGAGATCGAAAAACGGGCAGACTACGATTATATCAAGCCTATTTTTGTAAAGTGAGGTTATGCCCTATGTGTGCGTGGCGAAGGTCATTGAAAATTGCTTATCACAACAAATTGATCGTTGAAGAAGCCAATCGGCAATATAAGCCAGCATGGATATTTCTCACGTTGACAGTAAAAAACGTTGAGGGCGATGATCTGAAACAGACCATTTCGGATATGATGAAAGGCTTTAATAGATTGATGAAATATAAGAAAGTAGATTCTGCGGTGCGTGGATATTTCAGAGCTTTAGAGATCACGAAAAATCATGAAGAAAATACATATCACCCGCATTTTCATGTGTTGATTCCTGTTCGTACTGGTTACTTTGGTAAAAACTATATTAATCAAAAAGAATGGACAAGCCTTTGGAAGCGTGCCATGAAATTGGATTACACACCAATTGTGCATGTGCAGCGGGTCAAAGGAAAAAAGGGAATCGATGCGGAAGCGATTGAAAAAGAAGTCCGCGAAGCAATGGAAGAACAAAAAGCCATTCTTGAAATCTCGAAGTATCCTGTGAAGGATACGGATGTCATACGTGGGAATGAAGTGACCGAGGAAAATTTGGATACGGTCTATTATTTGGATGATGCATTAAGTGCCAGGCGGTTGATCGGGTACGGCGGGATCTTGAAAGAGATTCATAAGGAACTGAATTTGACGGATGCGGAAGATGGAGATCTGATCAGAATTGAAGAAGATGATGATGAGGTAGCCAATGAGACGTTTGAAGTCATGGCACATTGGCATGTTGGTATCAAGAATTACATAATCACATAGAAAAGCAGGCTTACTGGAGCCTGCTTTTTTGTATGGATTAGTTGATTTTAGCTTTTAGAACTCTATAATCTCCACTGCCGTAAAGTCCTACGTCAACACGAGAAGAGTATTCAACAGGTGTGTATTTCAGTGCCTTGAAAGTTCCTCTACTGCGAACTTCCCAAACGCTAGGGTCTAGTTTGTGTTGTTTTGTTGAGTGAGATTTTGAATAAAAGACGCCAGTTAAATAAGCATCATAACTGCTACTTTTCAGTTTGCCTTTTTCATAAGTGAATTTACCACTTACTTCATGAGCAAAGCCAAAAACAGGAGTGGTATTTGTGACCTTTGCTTTGAATTTCTTTTGTTGTACTGCTTTTGTTGAAATGTCATCAACTTTCATAGATAACTCAAGCTTGTCTCCCTGTACATTGAGAGGTTCTTGTACTACAACGTTATCTGCACCCTTTTTAAGTTGAGTGTTTGCTTTATCAGTTAGTTTATCTAGTTTGTGATTGATCTTTTCAACTTCTTTCGTATATGCCACAGGTTCACTTTGTGTTGCTTTCGCATCTGGAGCATATATTCCTAAAGATAGAGTAATCGTAGCAAGTCCCATTAAAACAGTTGAGCTGATTGATTTTTTTGATAGTTTTGAAGTCATATTGTTCAAATCCTCCTGAAATGATAGTATTACAAGCGGTTACAAAATTTGGTTAAACAACCACAAATAAGGGACGGTGTATTGTGTATGCTAGCTGTTATTTATACGGTTTTAATAATGTTTTTGGTTTTCTATCTACTGAATTATTTAGGTCAAAAACTAATTACTAAAGATCGCCCTATTAATCATTTGATCATCATAGTGATCTCACTTATTGAAGCTATAATTGGTATCGTTTTGGCTTACTATAAACCACCGTTTTTGTAGAATTGATCTATAGAAATCACTCCTTTTTTTGGGTATATTTTCATCCTAACATTGAATGATTTAGCGTTGGGAATTCGTTGGAAAATTTCTTTTTTGGTTGCGGTGACCGCAATCATTTTTTTTATTTTTTAGAGCTTCGTTTTGATGAAAATTTCTGTGGTAGAATCCGTTCACTGTGGAGGTGAACATGATGACCATTGAAATTCATGTGATGGATTTAGGAGCATTCATTTTTTGTACTTTGCTGTTCATTGCATTGTGGTTTGAAGAATCAGAAGAAGCCGGCTATTAAGTCGGCTTCTTCTTTACACGCTTGACGGAAATCGAGAGATTTCAGCACTCACCAGGGGGTGTGTATAAGTGCGCCATTGTTATGTATTTCCAAAATCGCTGCCACTTTTTTGTTGAATTTGTGCAACTTTTTTATTGTTTCGAAAGAGGTATAATGTTCTATTTTATCATTTATTAAGTTTAATTTATTCTTAAAATTCCCTTTAAATGTTGATAAATCCATTATATGCTTATATTGTATTGGTATAAAATTACTAGGATGTGAATTGAATTGAAAAAAATTTGTTTATTTGTTTTTGCATTTGTTGTTGTTTTGAGTTTATCATTACCTAATTATACTTTTGCAAAAGATGTTTCTTCTAAAGGTTATACGGTAGAGGATTATGAAAAGTATTTGGCTAATTATGATCAGTCTGATGCTATTAATGCAGGTGTTTCAACTGAATATTTACAATCTGCAGTTTTGAATGCGAAAAAACAATTAAAAGAGTTTAGAGCGTTGTCTCGAGATGATCAGGAATTATTTGTTAAATCTTTGTTTAATGTGTCTCTCTCTGAGCAAACAGTTCTTGAAGAGGACACTAATAAAGATAGTTTGTTAAAATCATCATTAATGGCAAAAGCTTCAGCATCTTCAAAAGATTATACTGTTTCTTATACTGTAGGAGTAGGAATTTTCGGAGCAGATATTTCTAAGTATAAAGTCTCTGTTACTTATAATGTAAAGGGTGGAAAAGTTAAAAAGATTAATTCTTCTTCTGCCTATGTAGTTAGTAACTATAATCCAGTTGTTAGAACTGGATTAAATTCTCATGGTAAAAATGCTTGGGTGACTTCAGATAATAAGGCAGCTGTAACTGGTAACTTTTATTATAATATCGGCCCTTTAAAGGATTTGTCTGTTGGTCTAGGTACTCTTACTGTTAAAACTGTAGGAAATAAAAATGGAACAAGAACTTATACAAATTATTGGAAAGAATAGTTATAATAAGATTAAATTTGATTAGAGGTGATTCTGATGGCTTTAACAAAAGGTTGGAAAGTAACTATTTATTCTATTTTGGGGTTATTTGCTTTAGGTATGATTATAGGTTTTGCTTCATTTTTAAATATTTAAAGTATTATTCTTTGATCAAAAAGCAGGCTAATAGAGCCTGCTTTTTTTGTATTTTTATGATTATTGCGTGCGTATAAACGAAAGAAGTCGACAGTTGTTTAGTTTTTTAAAAGAGAATTTATAGAAATCTAGAGATTTAAGAACGTACGTGTATAAGTGAGCTGCTGTCATGGGTGGTCCTATTTCCAAAATTGCCACCACTTTTTTTGTTGAGCAGCAGCAATCATTTTTTTTGTTTCAATGGATTCTTTCAAAGCGAGCATGAGATTTTCATCTCGCTTTTTTTGCTGTTCTTCAAATTGTTCGAGTCGTTTTAGGATGGCACGATTGAATTCTTCTTGTCTTTGAATGAGATCGGCGACATTGACATCTTGTAGCGGTGTAGCGGTATCCGATATGGACAAGTTTGACCGATACAAGGTCGCTACAAGTTTGGCTACTTCTTCTAGTGATTTACCACTCAATTTAGAGTGTGTGTATATATACTCCATAGCGGATAAATCAGACTCATTATACTGACGCCATCCCTTAGTGTCTCTGGCGAAATTATAGCCGTTTTTCTCAAGCATGGCGGCGTATTTACGTATCGTGACGCTGGAGACATTGAGCTTGTTTGCAATGTCTTGTGAAGAAAGGTAGGTTTCGGGTTTCATAGCGGGTTCACCTCTTTATGATTCATTCGCTACGGTATACGCTACGCCCTCCTAGATCAAAAGGCAAAATGTTTTTGTTTTGCGTAGCGGGTTGAAAGAGAAAAAATTTGATAAGTGTCGCCGGAGACATTTAGGAAAAGGTGAAAAGAGCATAAGGGAAAACTGCAACCACTTTATGTTTGAAATCCCAGTGTGATTTGTTTCGTGGCGGTTGCGATTTTTGAAAGGAATGTGCCTAAAAATGAAATTCTGACACACCTTTTTTTAGGAGAAAAATGCGGTAATGTGGCAGAAACGGCAAAACTGCCACACCATAAAAAGGAAAAGTGAGAAGAATTGAGTAACGTTTTGTGTTTGAAAAGGAGCGCACCTGCACACAAAGAAAGGGAGCGTTTTGCAAAAAAATCAGTAGCAACAAGGGTTCAAAAGCTTTGAATTAAGTTTCGTGTTTGTTTTGTGTTGTTTCGGAAAAGTGTGCACTCAAAAGGAGCGTTACTGTTTAAAAAATGGAGTGAAAAACATTCGGCATGAGTCAACGGTAAGCGGAACGAAAGTGAGCATTAAGGAGTTGACTCATTCACCACACCCAAAGCCTATTGATTCAAACAAACTCCGTTTGTTTGCGCCCGCCGAAGGGGCATCCCCCGAAGATCGGGGGTAGGGGGTTTGAATATTTGCGATCCAACGGGCTGACCGTTGGCGGGTTTGGGCAGAGCCCGAAAAGAGTCACTGGAGAACCAGTGCCCACTTATGCACCTAAATAGGTGCTGTGGGTTTTCTCTCCGTTCAAAGCAGAATGCGAGGCATTGTACCGTTGGCATGAAAGAGTCAAAAATGATAAGATTAAAGAAATATTTGTGCGTTTGTTTTGTTTGGCGAAGGTGCGTAGCGGAAGACGACGACAGTCGTCGAGTGGCAACGAAAAGCGAAGCACCGAGAGCCAAACGGGAACCCCCCCACTCTAACAGGGGGGTACTACGGAAGAAAAAAACAAATTGAAGCTAGTCATAGCAATGGATTGACTCGTTTTGACTTTGTGACAAAGATTGATTTGAATGATTAAACCTATAAAAATATCAAGGCTGTATTTCAAAAATGCCGTTGAGAGCGTTCAGATTCGATTCTGAGCGCTTTTATTTTTGTTCGTTTATCAAAATAGGGGGATGAGTTAAAAACGCTTATAAGGGCTTTAAATGCGTTTTTTCGTTTTGTCTGCTGAATTCATTTTAAAAAACGTTTGCGAGATACCG
>NZ_JACXXE010000025.1 GCF_014764715.1 Bacillus crepusculi
TCTACACGCTGAGGCAGACCTTTAGACAGGGTCTGCTTTTCTTTTTTTATTTGATTTCAGTAAGCAAGCTTGATGCTTTCTGACGTGATTTTTCCTCAGGCACCTCTTCTGGATACCCGATGTGAAGGATCGCTGCAAAGCGCTCGTTCTCCTTTAATCCCATGTCCTGTTGAAAGCCTTTGTCGTATAAAATGCGGCCGCTCTTCCATACCATACCAATTCCCTGATCCCAAGCGAGTAGCTGGAAGTTTTGAATAAGTGCGCTCACTGCGGCAAAATCGTCATTTCTCACCACTGGGTTCTCGTCTTCCTTTAACACGACAAGTAAAAGCGCTGGGACTTTAGAAAAGTAGTCTCTGTATTGATTGATCTTTTCTTCCTTTGCATCTGGGTTGTTGCGTTTGAAGAAAGCAATGAACCGCTCAACAAAAGTCGCTTTAGCTTCATCGGTCACCGCATATAGAAAGCGCCATGGCTCAGTGATTTTATGGTTCGGTGCATAGACCGCATCCTCCAATAGTGGCTGAAGCTGCTCAATGGTCACCGGCGTTTCTTTGAATTTTCGAATTGATCGTCTATATCTGACAGCGTCTCGAACCGTTAACGCTTCTGTTTGTTGTTTGATTTCTGGCATATATGTCATCCTTTCAATCAATCTTAATTGAAATTGATTCTCATTCACATTATAAACATCATTGCGTGTAGTTGCAAATAGAGTATCCCTCTCCTTCTGCTAAAAAGTTGTTTGACTTTTTCAAGTAATGTTACAATCATATTACGTTTTAAACAAATTTTGAGAAATCAGCCAAGATGATGAAATGATATCAGGTATTCCCATTTCATTTGATTCGGCCATTTTTTCAAAAGGCTTTCAACCCATGATTGGAAGGGAGGCTTCTGGATGGAATGAAAATCAATATTGGGCAAATCATCAAGCTCTATCGTTATAAACAAAATATGACCCAATCTGAATTGGCAGAAGGAATTTGTTCTGTCTCTCATTTAAGTAAAATTGAAAATGGCTCAAAGGAGGCCAATCAAGATACGATCAATTTGCTGCTTGAAAAGCTTGGCATCAGTCTAGAAACACTGTCGCAAAAGGCGCGTCACCTGCTGTCACTCTTGGATGAGTTTCAAATGAATATGTATTTCTATGCACTCGATCAAGCTGAACAAAATGCAGAAATGATCATTCAGCACGAGGAGCAGTTCTTTTCGCTAGATTTAGGGATTCAGTATCATTTGTCCTTATTTCAATTTTATTTATTAACGGAAAAACAGCCACTTGCCTTGAAAACACACCGCGTGCTCAAAAAGTTTGAAAAAACTTTTATTAAAGCAGAAAAAGAAATTTTCGAATATTTAGATGGCATCCATCAGATTAAAAATGGTCAGCTTGAAGAAGGTTTAAAAAAACTTGAAAGCTGCTTTTCTTACGCGTCTGTTGAACAGAGTGACCTGTATTATCACTATGCAAAAGCACTTGGAAACATGGGACAGCTTGGTGATGCGCTTGAAGCCACACATCAAGCGATGGATTTATATAGACAAAAAAACAATTTCAAGCGGATCATTCATTGTACACTCATTCATGGCGTGATCTCACTCGAATTAAAAGCCTTTCAAACGGCGAAGAAATATTTAAAAGAAGTGATTTTGCACACGTCCCTTCACCCTGATGCCTATATTAAAATGACGGCTTATTTTTATTACGGGGTGCTCTTAAAACGTGAAGGTGATTTATCTTCAGCTGTGCCATATTTACTAGATTCACTTAATTATTTTAATCAAGAACAGATAGAAGATCGTTACTGTGAAACGCTATATGAAATTGCGACATTATATGCTGAATATGACCGTAAAAAGGCTCTTCCCTACATACACGAGCTGTTAAAACAGCCTCGTATTCAGCCAAACTGTTTATATATGATTAAAATCTATAAATTGATGATTGAGGAAAATCCTCATGATTTAAAAACCTATTTAGTCGAAGCAGCCCTTCCTTACTTTGAACACAATGAGCTGCACAGTGAGTACTTGTTTGCTCTTAGAACCTTGCTTTCCTATGCGGCTTCTGAGCTTGACGAACGTGCGTATATGTCCTACACGAGGAAGCTACTTGATCACTTAGCGTCATATGTACCCTATTACAAAAAAGCATGACCTTCTGCCGATCGAAGGTCATGCTTTTTCTATTCTTTAAATCGTTTTTTGTTGATCTGTATCAGGACGGGTGACTTGTTCAACAGAATGAATATACCGTTTTCTCGCAAAATAATCATACGCATGCTGCCCAAAGCCTAGCCAAATGCTGAGCACAATGAATGGGACCGTTCCCCATAGTGCTGGGATGTTGCAAGCAATACGTAGCCAAGTATAAATCCCTGAATTTTTCTGATTTTTGGCTAAGGAAATAGACACAATTCTTTTTTCGGCCTTCTCTTGACTAATTTTATTTAGCCTCAGCAGCTGCGAGTGTCTAAAGGATTCAAAGTGGATACGGTTCTTCCAATCAAGTGACTTTAACAGGTCAATCGCTTTTGCACATGAAGGACTTTGTCCATCATAAAACACAAGCAGCCTGAGTGATTTGATGGAACGCTGTTCTCTTTTTTTTGATTCAGCGAGCTTCTTCTTTTCTTGATCGAGATAAATGATTTTTTTCATAGATTGATCGCCAGTCCTTTTCCGTCATTTGTTTTTTTAGTTCGTTCAAAGGAGATTACAATTAGATTACTATAGTTGCTGGGCCTCTTGTATTGGGAAAAAGCAAACCGACGTGCGTTATATGAGCCTTTAGATAAGGGCAAAATTGCTGATTTCATGGCATATATGAGGTTTTTCAACTAAAAGTGGTTGGGAAAATCGTGGTGCTTTGCGGTTTTCTGCGGTATTTGGTAGAATTCTGCGGTTTTTCTACAACTTTATGCGGTGTTTTGTAGGTAAAACGCAAAAACAAGATAAAAAAAGACTACTTCCCATTGCGGCGAAGTAGTCTTTTGGTTTATATTTTTGCCAAAACTTCTACTAATTCTTTCTCAATATCTTTCCATAGGTAACGATCTGTCGTATAGCGATGTGCGGCTTCTTTCGCAAATACTTTAAATGCTTCTTCAAAGTCAGGTGCATCTTTGTCTGGCTTTTTCTCATCGACAAAGCGCTGTGCTTCTGCTGAGCGAGGTCCCCATTTCCCCACTTCATTTCCGTCCTGATCAATGATGACGATAATCGGAATCGATCTTGCGGTCCCGTTCGTTAAATACTGATCCATCAGGTCTAGATGCTCGTCCCGAATGAAATAGCGCGCATCGATGAGTGCTTCATTTGCAATACGCATGAAAATCGGTACATTGACCATCGCATCTCCGCACCAATCCGCTGTGATGACAAGTGCTCTGAGCTTTTTCTTTTGCAGCTTTTGAAGCAGCTCTTTTTCTTTTTGATGAATTGCGTACTGGTTGTACACCGTGAGCAGATTTTCTCGGTTTTTCTCCATGTTGTGTACATATGTACGTTCAGTTAATCCCTTTGTAAACCATTCATTCAATGTCATATGAACATCCCCCTTACCCTTCAACTTTACCACTTTTGCTATTCTTTTGTCTAAAAAAACCTTTACCTAGTGAAAGGTAAAGGTTTTTGATCTATAGGCGCCGGTTGCGATTGGGGTCCATCCCGATCAGCTTGGTGACAAGCACCATTGTGACAGGCAGTGATGTATTCTTTTTATAGGCTAAATATTTTCCTCGCCATTCGGGTTTATATTTTTGCTTAAATGACCGTAACCCGCTAAAGCTGTACATATATCTAACGTTGTTGAAAATGACGCTCGCCAGCCGCTCCGTGAGGAAGGACTGATGGAACGTCCCCACATTCGATAATGGTGCCATCCCCATGTTAAAGGATTTGTAGCCTTTTTCTTTCGCCCATTGAAACAGGTGGATAAACAGCGCATCCATCATTCCGTTCGGTGCATCATGCATATGGCGCATTAAGTCGATGGAAATCTCCCCTTCTTGATACATTGGCATTAACGACACGAAGGAAATGATCTCCCCTTGTTCATCCTTTAAAATCGCAACCGGTGCTTTTTGAAGATAGTCCTCATGAAAGTAGCCGAGCGAAAATCCTTTTTCTTTTTTCTTCCCGAGCCAGCTGTCAGAGATATACTTTAAGGTAGAGAGTAAGTCCTCTGAAAAAGGTGGTTCGATCATCTCAAAGGTATAGCCTTCTCGTTCAAACTTATTCGCGACAGCTCGTAAATTTGATTTTTTCTTACCTGATAGAGAAAACGTTTCTAAGTCGACAATGGCTTCTTCCCCTAGCTTAAAGAAGTGAAAGCCTAAGTCATGATAGAGCGCCATCCCTTCCCGCTCTACTTGATAAAAAGCGACACGATAGCCAGCTTTTTCCGTCTGCTGCAAAAACTCTTCAAGCACAAGCGGATAAGATGCTTTACGTCCAGAAGGATCTCCGAGCACAATGACGCAGCGCCCAATTCGTCCAAACTGAAGCATCGCCTCTCCATCACTTGAGAAAAAGAGCTTCTTGTCTCCTAAAAAACCAAGGTGACTGAGGGCATTTCCTCCCTTTTCTTCTAAAAATGCTTTTAACTTTTCCTCATCTGCTTCTTCTCCAATTGGAAATGCTTTTTTATTAAAAATCAATTTACTAATGAAAAAGAACAGCGGTACACCGATAAGAGCAATCATGCTTGTCATCGTGATGTGCCGTTCATTATGCACCAAGTAATCCTTACTTAAGAAATGCCCGATTTTTGTCCAAATAAAGTTGCCAATGACATTATAGTTAAACAACACGAGTAAATATCCCGCAGCAGCCGCCACAAACTGATACAAGGAATAAGGTGCCTGCTGCTTCACAAATTGATTTCGAAGAGAGAAAAACACCGCCATGATGACTGGTAGAATAAAGATCAGGCTCAGGTTAAATCCTTTTAGCAACGTAAACACAAAGCCGCCAGCTAAGGCAATCATCGTCAGCGCATAAGATCTTTTTGTCCGTTTATACACTTCAATGGACAAAATCATCAGAATGATCCCGAACATTAAAGAAAGACCATTAAATCCTGATAACAAAAAGCGCGGAATGCTGGTAATCACGCCTAAACGATCGACAGGAAGCACAACAGACGCCATAATGAGCAGGCCGCTTCCAAAGGTTAAAATCGATAAAGATCCGTACAATAAACGGATTAATAAAGCTCGGTGCAACACAATTAAGACGTTCGTTGTTTCTATGGCAGGTGCCATTTTCGGATTGCCTTCAAGACGTCTAAGCGTCGTTCCTGTTAAATCGTAAGCAGCTAGACAAAGCCCAAGGATAAATGGGAAGATCGAGTACACAAAGCGGTACAATACAAGTGCCGTCAGCACCATCTCTTTATCAAAACCAATGTATTGCATGCTGAGTAAAAAGATCAAATCAAACGAACCAAATCCGCCCGGAACCATACTGATTAAACCGCCGATTGACGCAA
Source organism: Bacillus crepusculi (assembly GCF_014764715.1). Lineage (GTDB taxonomy): Bacteria > Bacillota > Bacilli > Bacillales > Bacillaceae > Bacillus. The sequence goes on from NZ_JACXXE010000025.1 coordinate 5,501, forward strand.
TCGCAAATACGCCTAATATAATCCGGACATCGACGTTCATTCCCATAGAGACGACAGCCATGTACATGACAAGACCAGCTGCCAGCCATTCTAAAAACGATGCGCCAATATAAGCATAAATCGGATGCTTCAGTCCATTTTCACCGCTCTCAATCGAGCCTTTTCGAACGGACGCCATAATGATGTAAATTGGCACAATACAGGCAAAGATAATCACAAATGCCCATAGCCATGGCTCCTGGCTAATAATACTTTCAACAGGCAGAACCCTGACCAAGATCAAATCACTGAAAATAGATAAGCCGAGCAGGACAGAGGAGGTCAAAAGGGCAATGCCTTTCAGCAGTTTTTTCGTATCTGTTATGTACTCCTTGTATAGAAGCGTTCTAAGCCCTGCTCCTGATAAGCCGCCGAAACCAAGTACACTGTTAAAGGAGTTCGCAATCCAAGAAATGCGAATCGTTTTCCAGCCGCTGATGGGCATATCAAGACTTCTTCTTAAAATGAAATCATATAAGGACATTGATAGAACTGCAACAAGTCCAAGAAAGACAAGAATAAACAAGTCCATTCGATTCAAGCTGTCAATAATATAAAACGTCTTTTTAATGGAAAGGCCGCTCAGCTCCTGCTTGGCGACAAAAATCAAGACAAGGATAATCACGATCGGAAAAAGCATTTTCAAGACCGTCATACCCGTTTTTTTGTTCCACATGTTTTTCCCAACTTTCTAGGTTGCTTCATTTATTTCAACTGACCATTATTATACAACAAATACCACTTGATTCATGCAGTTTTACATTCAAAAGCTTGACGAACCTTTCAATTAGAAGTAAAAATCAGTAATATAAAGAAAAGAGCCGCTTAAAGGAAGTGAACAAGCGTGGAATATAATATTCATGACACCACCGTATTAAAAGAAGAGATTCTATCTCCCGAGGAAAAAAAGACATGGGTGCTATATATGAAAGTGCTCACGGCTGCAGGTCTTGGAGATGTGTCTGAATGGATGAAGCTTGATATGAGTATGCCTCAAATGAAGGTGCTCATGCTGCTCAATAACCATGGCTCTCTCAAGGTATCCGAAATCGCTGAAAAAATGGGCGCTTCTTTGTCCAATATGACAGGTCTGCTTGACCGGTTAGAACAGGCTAACTTTGTCGAGCGAAAACACTCTGAGCGTGACCGGAGAATCATTGTCGTAGAACTAACAGAGGAAGCCAAAAATATTTTCAGAAGTATTTATCAAAAAGGACACGAAAAAATTAAAAATTCCCTGCAACGGCTCAATGATGAGGAAAAGGAAAAGGTCAATGAAGGTCTAGCCATCTTAGAAAAAGCACTGCGTCCCGAACGTGGATAAAAAAGAAAAAAAGACGG
>NZ_JACXXE010000026.1 GCF_014764715.1 Bacillus crepusculi
CACCTGACACCGAATGTCAGGTGTTTTTTCCATTCACTGCATATAAATTGGTTATTTTGGACTTATTTAGACTTTAATAAGTTAAAAAAGTAAACAACCTAGTAGTACTTCCGATATATATACTATCTTACTAAAAGGAGTTTTCTTTTTTATGAAATTCATACAGTATTTCAGAAAGCCATCTATATCAAAAAAGCTCGTATTCTCTTTCTTATTTATTCTCTTATGCCCAATCATTGTATTGGCATTCTCTTCATATCATACGGCTAGCACTTCCTTAAATGATCAAATCATGCAAAGCGCAAAGGAAAATGTAGAGCAGTTAGATAAAAATATTACGAAGGTTGTGAAAGTGAAAACAGACGCAGCCGATTACTTTAGTCAATGGATTACGGAGAAAAAGCTCAAGCAAAAAGGAACGACTGATATTCAAGGACGCTTTGAGCAGTTCATGAGGATGAATGACGACACAGAAGGCATTTTTGTCGCTTCAAGTGATGGCAAAGTGTTCTCAAGATATCCGAATAAAAAAATGCCTGCTGACTATGTCGCAACTGAGAGAGATTGGTATAAAGATGGCTGGGCGAAAAACGGTGAGCTGTCTGTTTCAGATCCGTACCCAACGGCATCGACCGGTACGATCGTTGTGACCATCTCTAAAAAACTAGAGGATGGATCAGGTGTCATAGCAATGAACCTAGACATTGCAAATCTAGTAAAAGAGTCTAATAGCATTAACATTGGGAAACAAGGCTATGCCTTTATCGGAAGTAAGGATCGTACCTTTGTTGCCCATCCAACGAAAAAAGCTGGAACAAAATTATCTGGTGAGTGGTTAGAAAAACTGTATTCACAAGATAAAGGCTCTATGAGCTACATGTTTGAAGGAAAAGAAAAGCAAATGGAATTCACCACAAACAAAGCGACTGGATGGAAGATTGTCGGTACGATGTTTGTCAGTGAAGTAGAAGATGCTGCGCAGCCAGTCTTCAACATGGCCGCCATTATTTTAGTCGGCGCCTTGATCATAGGTGGTATTCTCATCTTCTTTATCATCCGATCCATTACAAAACCTCTTTCCATGCTTGTCTCATCCTCGAAGAAGATCAGTGAGGGAGATTTGACAGAAAAAATTGACGTCAGATCACAAGATGAAATTGGACAGCTAGGCACAAGCTTTAATGAAATGAGTGAGTCACTAAGAGATGTCATTCAAGCCGTACAAACATCTGTTGAGAACGTGGCTTCATCATCTGAAGAACTGACGGCAAGCGCAGGTCAAACAACAAAAGCAACTGAACATATTACAGCATCTATTGAAACGTTCTCAAACGGCAATGAAAATCAAAGTGAAATGGTTGAACAAAGTGCGGCCCATTTGAAACAAATGAATGAAGGATTGAACGAAGTCGCACAAACCTCTGATGTCATCACAGCATCATCTGTTCAATCAAAAACAGTAGCGGAAACAGGCGGACAGCTTGTAGAGCAAACCGTTGGTCAAATGAAAACAATCGACCATTCAGTAAAAGAAGCGGAAGGGGTCATCAACGGGCTAGAGCATAAATCAAAAGATATCACAAACATTCTAGGCGTGATTAACGGCATTGCAGATCAAACGAATTTACTTGCACTCAATGCCGCAATCGAAGCAGCGCGTGCAGGCGAGTCAGGCAGAGGCTTCTCGGTTGTCGCAGAAGAAGTGCGTAAACTAGCGGTTCAATCCTCGGATTCAGCAAAGGAAATTGAAAAGCTTGTGAAAGAAATCGTATCTGAAATTGAAACATCTCAAAACATGTTCAAATCAGTGAATGAAGAAGTGAAGAATGGTCTTTCCATTACAGACCAAACGAAAGAAAGCTTCTCACAAATAAATGAGCAAACAGCGGAAATCGCAACAAGAATCAATGATATGAATACAACGGTACGTGAGCTTTCAAAAGGATCTGAGCAAATTTCTAAAGCAGTGAATGAAATTGCAGATGTATCGAGAGAGAGTTCAGCAAGTATCCAAGATATCGCCGCATCTGCTGAAGAGCAGCTTGCTTCTATGGAAGAGATTAGTTCTTCATCTACGACTCTTTCCCAAATGGCGGAAGAATTACGTGATTTAATTAAAAAATTCAAGATCAGTGAATAAGGTCAAGTGGTTCTCCTCAAGGGGAACCGCTTTTCTTTTTAAGAGGTCATCTCGTACAATAGAGGAAATCGAAAGAATAGGAGAGATGTTATGCGTTTATCAAATAAGAAGGTCATTGCGTTTGTCAGTGATGATTTTGAAGATTTAGAGCTGTGGTATCCGGTTCTGCGTTTAAGAGAAGAAGGAGCAACTGTCCACCTTGTAGGAGAAAAAGCAGATCATGAGTACATCGGCAAGTATGGTGTGCCGGCTGTATCTGATGCAGATTTTTATTCCATTCAAGCTGACGATTACGATGCTGTGCTCGTCCCAGGCGGATGGGCGCCTGATAAACTGCGCCGTTATCCAGAAGTGCTAGACATCGTCCGTACATTTGATGCGAAGGCGAAACCAATCGGGCAAATTTGCCATGCCGGGTGGGTGCTGATTTCAGCAGGAATTCTGCAAGGCAAAAAAGTGACCAGTACACCTGGGATTAAAGATGATATGACAAATGCAGGTGCAGACTGGTTTGATGAGGCAGTCGTCACTGATGGTCATCTCGTCAGTAGCAGACGTCCACCAGATCTACCGCCATATGTGAAAGCATTTGCTGATGTGTTAGCGGCCACATCATTTGATTCACACTGAAAAGAAGACAAAGGGTGAAAATAAACAATATTTCCGCCCTTTGTTCATCATCTCATGCCCCATTATGTTTGTCTGTCGGCAGGATACGTAATGCCCATTTGCCTTCTTGCCTCGTCCATGACGGACATGGTTTGAATAGATAAGGCAAAGGTATTGACCGGAGACTGCCCCTTCCCTTGCTGAATACACTCAATAAAATGAGCGATTTCATAATACATGGCTGGCTGGTCATCTTTGAGAGAGAGATCGGTTTGGTGGCCATGACGATCATGGATCGTGATACGAGAAGGACGGTGGAATTGATCAATCACCATCGTGGCATCCTCTCCTTGAATTTCAGCACACAAATGAGACGTTGAAATTTTTGAATGAAATAAAAGCGCTTGATGCCCGTCATACTGTAAAAGGACTGAGCCGCTTCCATCTACGCCAGAAGAAAGCTTATAGCCTCTCGCTGTGATTTGATGCGGGAGGCCAAATAAATAAATGGCCGGGTAGACGAGATACACACCGATATCCATTAAAGAGCCATTTGATAATTCTGGCTTAAAGGCATTTGGAATCTCACCGTTTCGGTAGGCATCGTATCTTGAGGAATATTTACAGTAATGGGCGACGATTTGCCGAATAGGACCTAGTTGATCAAGATGCTGTTTGATTTGAAGAAAATTTGGTAGAAATGTCGTTTTCATCGCTTCCATCAAACAAACTTGATATTTTTTCGCTGCGGCAATCATCTCTTCGGCTTCCTTTCGATGGGAGGCCAATGGCTTTTCGCATAAAACGTGCTTTTGATGCTCCATCATCAACATGGCTTGCTCTTTGTGAAGGGCGTTTGGGCTCGCGATATAAACAGCATCAAACGCATCGCTTGCCGCCATTTGCTGTAAGCTGGTAAAGACCGTATCAATTCCGTATTTTTTGGCAAATGCCTGTCCCTTTTCAGCGGATCGTGAATAGACGGCCGTGCATGTAAAATCTGCAATCTCTTCCCCGGCCTGTATGAACCGATCTGTAATCCAGTTCGTTCCGATAACAGCAAATCGAATCATGTCATCCCCTCCTTCTGCTTTTCTCTGATTATACATGCTTTGAAAGCGTTTGTATGAAAGAATCCTCTTTTTATTAAAAAGAGGATGAAACCTTTATCTAGGCTGATGCGTCTTACATAAAGGATATAAATGTACGAAAAGTGGGTAGTTTCTTCCTTCATTCGGGTAATACTCAGAAAGAAGGGGGAGGAGGAAACGAACATGAAGCGCATTCTGCATATAGGAAGTACATACGTCTTTGCGCTATTATTCATAGCAGCCGGTGTTTTTCATGTGATAGAGCCGAACGGCTTTGCCCGCATGATGAATGGCTGGCCATTTCCGTATGTGATGGTGTATGCTACTGCATGCTTGGAATGGCTGCTTGCAGTGCTTTTGCTACTGCCAAACACCAGGGTCGCAGCAGCAAAAGCCATGGCTGTCTATCTTGTGCTCATTTTCCCAGCCAACCTATTTGCGGCGCGAGAGGGAATCCCATTTCCAGGTCAAGAGAGCACAGAACGATCTTTGCTATGGATGAGGCTCATTGGACAGCCTATTCTTATTGGATGGGCCATGTCCATTGCGCAATTGGAAAAAAAGCTGAAACAATGATCACCATATTATGATCAAGTAGTGTACAATTTACTAAAAAAATAAGCCCGTGTTTGGAGGAACGATATGAATTCTATGCAAATGTGGAGCAGTCGATTTAGAAAATTTTTTCTTGATAACAAGTTTGTTCTCTTTTTACTCATCCTGCTATTAATCGGATTGAATATCCTTGTTTTCATGAAAACATCTTTTATTTTCACACCGCTCATTGTACTCGTCAAAACCATTGCCTTACCGATTATTTTAACCGGGGTAGTGTATTATTTATTAAATCCGGTCGTCAATTTGTTAGAGAGGTTTAGAGTCAAGCGGATCTTTTCGATTTTGCTTTTATATATTGTCATTATTGGCGTCATTACAGTGACCATTGTGTCTATCATTCCTTTTTTACAAGCCCAAACTATGAGCCTGTTTCATAACCTTCCGAAATATGTCGATACGGTAGAGGATCAAATTAGGCAATTAACAGGCAGCAATTTCATTAATCAAGTACAGAGTACGATGAACTTTAATGTATCTGAATTAGCAAGTAAAGCATCAAATCAAGCGACGAGTCTTTTGGAAAGTACCTTTACCGGTGTAGGGACATTCTTAGGTGCGCTCACTGAAATTATCATCTCGATTGTCACAGTTCCATTCATTCTGTTTTATCTATTAAAAGACGGCAAGAAATTGCCTGACTATTTCCTGAAATTTATTCCGAATAAATTTAGAGAACATACACATATCGTGCTTCACGAAATGAACCATCGCCTGAGCTCTTATATTCTTGGACAGATCATAGTCAGCTTCTGTATCGGTGTTCTTCTTTTAATCGGTTACCTGATTATTGGACTTGACTATGCCTTCCTGCTGGCGATCATTGCGGCATGTACAAGTGTGGTTCCTTACCTTGGTCCAACGATTGCGATTACACCAGCGATTGTGATTGCGCTTGTGACATCACCAGTGATGCTTTTAAAACTAATCATTGTCTGGACAGTGGTTCAGCTCATTGAAGGGAAATTTATTTCTCCTCAGGTTATGGGGAAAAACCTTCATATCCATCCGATCACGATTATTTTTGTACTATTGACAGCAGGTAAGTTATTCAGCGTAGTTGGTATCATTGTCGCGATTCCGACGTATGCCGTTCTGAAGGTCATCACGACCCACTTGTTTGATTGGTTCAAAATGCGATCCAATTTGTATAAAGAAGAAAAGGTTTAATGTCATAATCTTTTTTTGAAAAAAATATAGTATCATAAAGACGAGCTTTCGAAAAAGAAAGCTTGTCTTTATGTGGACATAGATGTTTGGCCTGCTCAAAAGATCAGAATTGAAAGGAAAGAAAATCATGAATCTATGGGATTTATTCGTGGCACTGGTTTTAGGAATTGTCGAAGGATTAACAGAGTATGCACCTGTCTCTTCTACAGGACACATGATCATTGTCGATGATCTTTGGTTAAAATCAAAAGAAATCATTACACCAGAGGCGGCAAATACATTTAAAGTCGTCATTCAGTTAGGCTCTATTCTAGCTGTGATGATTGTGTTTAAAGATCGTATTTTGAACTTGTTAGGCTTAAAGAAAAATATCACAGAAGAACAAAAGCGCAGCGGACATAAGCTGACCATTGCTCAAATTGCTGTTGGACTCGTCCCAGCCGTCATTTTAGGATTTTTACTTGAAGATTATATTGATAAATATTTGTTTGACGTCAGAACGGTTGCTATTGGTTTGATTTTAGGGGCAGTGCTGATGCTTGTCGCTGACTGGATCAATAAACGTAAAACAGAAACAAGCTCTGTGGATAACATGACATACAGACAGGCACTTTATATCGGACTGTTTCAATGTCTAGCATTATGGCCAGGTTTCTCGCGCTCAGGCTCTACGATCGCAGGTGGTGTTATTCTTGGCTTAAATCACCGCGCGGCGGCTGACTTTACGTTTATCATGGCGATGCCGATTATGGCGGGAGCAAGCCTCTTAACACTCGTGAAAAATGCTGAATATTTAACAACAGACATGCTTCCATTCTTTATCGTTGGCTTTGTGAGTGCGTTTGTTGTGGCTCTCTTCGTTGTTCGATTCTTCCTAAAACTGATTAATAAAATCAAACTGGTGCCTTTTGCGATATATCGAATCATCCTAGGTGTGATTTTATTGATCCTGTTCATATAATGTTGAAAACTACTCTTTTTAAAAGAGTAGT
>NZ_JACXXE010000027.1 GCF_014764715.1 Bacillus crepusculi
AATGTTCTCTCAAAACTAGATAACAATGTTCATGCTTCACATTAGAATATAGGTTAAGTCCTCGATCTATTAGTATCTGTCAGCTCCACGTGTCACCACGCTTCCACCTCAGACCTATCAACCTGATCATCTTTCAGGGATCTTACTTCCTTGCGGAATGGGAAATCTCATCTTGAGGGGGGCTTCATGCTTAGATGCTTTCAGCACTTATCCCGTCCGCACATAGCTACCCAGCGATGCCCTTGGCAGAACAACTGGTACACCAGCGGTGCGTCCATCCCGGTCCTCTCGTACTAAGGACAGCTCCTCTCAAATTTCCTGCGCCCGCGACGGATAGGGACCGAACTGTCTCACGACGTTCTGAACCCAGCTCGCGTACCGCTTTAATGGGCGAACAGCCCAACCCTTGGGACCGACTACAGCCCCAGGATGCGATGAGCCGACATCGAGGTGCCAAACCTCCCCGTCGATGTGGACTCTTGGGGGAGATAAGCCTGTTATCCCCGGGGTAGCTTTTATCCGTTGAGCGATGGCCCTTCCATGCGGAACCACCGGATCACTAAGCCCGACTTTCGTCCCTGCTCGACTTGTAGGTCTCGCAGTCAAGCTCCCTTGTGCCTTTACACTCTGCGAATGATTTCCAACCATTCTGAGGGAACCTTTGGGCGCCTCCGTTACATTTTAGGAGGCGACCGCCCCAGTCAAACTGCCCACCTGACACTGTCTCCCTGCCCGATAAGGGCAGCGGGTTAGAAGGTCAATACAGCCAGGGTAGTATCCCACCGATGCCTCCACCGAAGCTAGCGCTCCGGTTTCCAAGGCTCCTACCTATCCTGTACAAGCTGTACCAACATTCAATATCAGGCTGCAGTAAAGCTCCACGGGGTCTTTCCGTCCTGTCGCGGGTAACCTGCATCTTCACAGGTACTATAATTTCACCGAGTCTCTCGTTGAGACAGTGCCCAGATCGTTGCGCCTTTCGTGCGGGTCGGAACTTACCCGACAAGGAATTTCGCTACCTTAGGACCGTTATAGTTACGGCCGCCGTTTACTGGGGCTTCAATTCGCACCTTCGCTTACGCTAAGCGCTCCTCTTAACCTTCCAGCACCGGGCAGGCGTCAGCCCCTATACTTCGCCTTACGGCTTCGCAGAGACCTGTGTTTTTGCTAAACAGTCGCCTGGGCCTATTCACTGCGGCTTCTCGGGGCTTTAACACCCTAAGAAGCACCCCTTCTCCCGAAGTTACGGGGTCATTTTGCCGAGTTCCTTAACGAGAGTTCTCTCGATCACCTTAGGATTCTCTCCTCGCCTACCTGTGTCGGTTTGCGGTACGGGCACCTCTCACCTCGCTAGAGGCTTTTCTTGGCAGTGTGGAATCAGGAACTTCGCTACTAAATTTCGCTCGCCATCACAGCTCAGCCTTTACGGGAAACGGATTTGCCTATTTCCCAGCCTAACTGCTTGGACGCGGATATCCAATACCGCGCTTACCCTATCCTCCTGCGTCCCCCCATTGCTCAAATGGTGAGGAGGTGGTACAGGAATATCAACCTGTTGTCCATCGCCTACGCCTTTCGGCCTCGGCTTAGGTCCCGACTAACCCTGAGCGGACGAGCCTTCCTCAGGAAACCTTAGGCATTCGGTGGACGGGATTCTCACCCGTCTTTCGCTACTCATACCGGCATTCTCACTTCTAAGCGCTCCACCAGTCCTTCCGGTCTGGCTTCACAGCCCTTAGAACGCTCTCCTACCACTGTTCGTAAGAACAGTCCGCAGCTTCGGTGATACGTTTAGCCCCGGTACATTTTCGGCGCAGAGTCACTCGACCAGTGAGCTATTACGCACTCTTTAAATGGTGGCTGCTTCTAAGCCAACATCCTGGTTGTCTAAGCAACTCCACATCCTTTTCCACTTAACGTATACTTTGGGACCTTAGCTGGCGGTCTGGGCTGTTTCCCTTTCGACTACGGATCTTATCACTCGCAGTCTGACTCCCAAGGATAAGTCATCGGCATTCGGAGTTTGACTGAATTCGGTAACCCGGTAGGGGCCCCTAGTCCAATCAGTGCTCTACCTCCGAGACTCTTACCTTGAGGCTAGCCCTAAAGCTATTTCGGAGAGAACCAGCTATCTCCAGGTTCGATTGGCATTTCACCCCTACCCACACCTCATCCCCGCACTTTTCAACGTGCGTGGGTTCGGGCCTCCATTCAGTGTTACCTGAACTTCACCCTGGACATGGGTAGATCACCTGGTTTCGGGTCTACGACCACGTACTCATGCGCCCTATTCAGACTCGCTTTCGCTGCGGCTCCGCATCTTCTGCTTAACCTTGCACGGGATCGTAACTCGCCGGTTCATTCTACAAAAGGCACGCCATCACCCGTTAACGGGCTCTGACTACTTGTAGGCACACGGTTTCAGGATCTATTTCACTCCCCTTCCGGGGTGCTTTTCACCTTTCCCTCACGGTACTGGTTCACTATCGGTCACTAGGGAGTATTTAGCCTTGGGAGATGGTCCTCCCGGATTCCGACGGAATTTCACGTGTTCCGCCGTACTCAGGATCCACTCTGGAGAGAATGACATTTCAGTTACAGGGCTGTTACCTTCTCTGGCGGGCCTTTCCAGACCTCTTCGCTTATATCATTCCTTTGTAACTCCGTATAGAGTGTCCTACAACCCCAAGAGGCAAGCCTCTTGGTTTGGGCTGTTCCCGTTTCGCTCGCCGCTACTCAGGGAATCGCATTTGCTTTCTCTTCCTCCGGGTACTTAGATGTTTCAGTTCCCCGGGTATGCCTTCTCATACTCTATGTATTCAAGTATGGATACTACTCCATTACGAGCAGTGGGTTTCCCCATTCGGAAATCTCCGGATCAAAGCTTGCTTACAGCTCCCCGAAGCATATCGGTGTTCGTCCCGTCCTTCATCGGCTCCTAGTGCCAAGGCATCCACCGTGCGCCCTTTCTAACTTAACCATTTCTTACTTTAGAAAGAATCACTATGTGTGATGAACTTTGCATTGCATTCAATGTGAATGTATTACTTATTGTTATCTAGTTTTCAAAGAACA
>NZ_JACXXE010000028.1 GCF_014764715.1 Bacillus crepusculi
AACCTCCATCCTTTGAGAGATGGAGGTTTTTTCATGATAATGACTTAGTCACAGCAGGTGCTTTCAGCTCAAAACGATTGAGTAAAAAGCCAAACAAGGCAGCAAGCACTTGCTGAAACAGCATACCAATCACAACAGGGACAGCGACAGCAGGCGGAAAAAAGCTAATGGCAAGAACAGCCCCCGCACTAATATTTCGCATGCCGCCCGTATACACAATGGCCACAATCTCCCCTTGAGTACATTTCATCGCCTTTCCAATCAACCATGCAAAGGCATATCCACTCATCGCAATGAGGAATACCACCACTGCTTTACTAAAAAATGCCGCATTCAGCTCACGCAAGTATGGTGCGACAACAGAACTATTAATCGAGACCACAACAAACAAGCCTATTTTTGAAAAAGGTGACAGGGTCTGACTGATCGTTTTTGTCACTTCTGGCTTTGCATACTGATGAACGAGCATTCCTAATATAGATGGGAGCACCACCATCCCAAACAACCCTTTCATGATGGCCACCATATCCATATGGACCTGTGTACCGACGAAGAGTGACAAGCTGGCTGGCACAATAAATGGTGACAGCAATGTATCAATTAAAATGATAGATAAGGTTAACCCAACATTCCCTTTATACATCGCCGCCCAAATTAAGCTAGAAACACCTGTCGGAATTACCATCGCAAGCGTCAAGCCCGTGATCGTCATGGAATCACCCGCAAATATTAGATGCCCCGCTGACCAAGCATAAAGTGGCATCAATACGTGCAAAATCATAAACGTTAAAATCAAAGGTAATGGATGCATCACCGTATGCTTTAAAGCTGAAAAAGTAGCAGACAAGCTCCCTGCAAATGTCATTACGGCGAATACCCATGGCACCAAAAACGTAAAATCCTTTAAATAAACCGCAAATACTACACCAAGTAACACACTCACAGGCGTAATGAGCGGCATCATCCGGCCGAGCACTTGGTTCAAACGCACAAGCATGCCGGCCACCTCCATCCTTCACTTACTTCCCTTTTCTATTGTAACAAACAGAAAGATCTTTTTAAGAACCCATCACCTGTTTCACAAGCTTTTGACTAGATGTATCCATTCCAACTACGTCCACTTCTACACCAGTAGCTCGAAATTTTTGCTTCACACGTTCAATCGCTGCCATGCCCGATTCATCCCATATACGCGCTTCAGATAAATCAATCACAACGGATGGAAGATCTTTCACCTGATGGAATGCTGAAATCAAGTCAGTGACTGAAGCAAAGAAAATTTGTCCCTTAATTCGATAAACCCAATTTCCCGCTTTGCTTTCTGTAGAGGTAATATGAAGCTTTGATATTTTAGCTACAAAGAAAACCGCACTAAGCAGCACACCTGCAAAAACACCCTTTGATAAATCATGAGTCAGCATCACATTTTAATCGGCCTTCGGGTTCTTTTTTAGCTGCTGAATGAACTCCAATCAAAAGTACCAATCGAAACCATGATCATCACTGCCACAAGCGCAGCCATTTGCTCTCCCATGTCTCCAACCGTTCTGACATCAATATGTCCAAATACAGCAACCATCGTCATCACAATAATCGCAATAAGTGGAGAGGGGATCACTTTTGTGATCATCGGCAATACATAAATGATTAGCAAAGCACCACCTGTCATGATATACATAGCCATTGATTCCCCCAAAAAATGCGGGAGCTGAGCCATGAAGATCATAATCGCCAATGCATTCACAAAACCTACCATCACGGACCTTGGAATAAACACGGCACAATCCAAACACAATTTGAATCAGACCTGTTAAAATCGTAGCTGCAAACAAATACTGCAATCCATGGTCTCCGACCAAATTGACCATGACCAAACAGGAAAATAGAAGATCAACGAAACCTGGAAATAAAGAAAGGAAAAACACACAACACTTCACTTTCGGGGAAACAGAGGAACGTACAGAGTCTTTTGTTAGAGAGGATTTTATCACTTTAGTCAGAATAAAAGAAATGAGCTAAAGAAGCAAGAACCAAAAGGAGGGATATATAGAAAGCTAAGATAAAATAGCTTCAAGCAAAGCGATCCATTCATTTGCTTATTTACATCATCGAACAGGCTCCACATATTTTTAAACAAACAAAAAAAGCCTTCTCATCATCGAGAAACCTTAAGATTCATCATTATACTAGAGGAAAGCTTCCAAGCGGGCTCGAACCGCTGACCTCTTCCTTACCATGGAAGTGCTCTACCTACTGAGCTATGGAAGCATGGCTCCGCAGGTAGGACTCGAACCTACGACCGATCGGTTAACAGCCGATAGCTCTACCACTGAGCTACTGCGGAATGATAAAGTAACTTCTTCCATTGGAAGGATATAAAC
>NZ_JACXXE010000029.1 GCF_014764715.1 Bacillus crepusculi
CACCTGACATTCGGTGTCAGGTGTTTCACTATATTTATATTTTAAATTGTTTGATGAGCGCTCTTAGTTCTTCTGCCATTTGAGATAAAGTGGCGGAGGAAGAGCTGATTTCTTCCATTGATGCCAGCTGTTCTTCTGCAGAAGCCGCAATATCTTGGAAGCCTGCAGAGCTTTCTCTAGAAAGCTCTTTGATTTGATTGACCGCTTGTGAAATATCGTTTGAGCCATGCGATAGTTCTTTGGCTGATCCGTTCATTTGTTTCATTTGCTCGGTCATTTCAGATGTTTTATCGGTGATTTTCTCAAAGCTCACCTTCGTTTCATCTGTAATATTTAATCCTGATTGAACTTCGCCCGCTACTTGTTTAAACATTTTCTGTGATTTTTCAATTTCCTCTACGATCTCGTTCGTCAGGCTTTCAATTTCTTTTGAAGAGCTTCCTGATTGCTCTGCCAGCTTGCGAACTTCTTCTGCGACAACAGAGAAGCCTCTTCCTGCCTCACCTGCTCGTGCGGCTTCGATCGCTGCATTTAAAGCAAGAAGGTTCGTCTGGTCTGCGATGCCGTTGATGACACCGAGAATGCTTGTAATGTCCTTTGATTTCTGCTCTAAGCCTGCAATCACCTGCTCTGCTTCTTTCACTGCCTGCTCAATTGTCTGCATTTGACCTGCTGTTTTTTGAACGAGTGCTCCACCAGCCTGAGCGGTTTTGCTCGATTCAATCGACGATTCCATCATATGAGACGTGGTGTCGACCATATGCGATAAGCTGCGATCCATTTCGTTGAGCTGGACTGAGCTTCTTTCGATCATTTCGTTTTGATGCTCCGTGCTGTTTGAGAACTGTTCAATGGATGATGTAATATGCTCGGTCGCTTGGGCTGTCTGACCTGCACTTGCCGTTAATTCTTCAGAGGAGGAAGCCACATTTTCAATTGAATTCTGGACCGCTTGAATGACTTGTTTCAGCTTCGCTGACATATCGTTAAAGCTCTGCGCAAGCTTTCCGATTTCATCGTGAGTACGCACCTCAATGTGCTGGGTCAGATCTCCCTGACTAATTTTCTCAGCCGATTCAGAGAGCTCTATTAGTGGCTTTCGAATCGATTTAATAATAAAATAAATCGCGATTCCGCCTGCGACAATGGCCGCAGCAAGTATGATCATTGTTAAGTGAAGCACTGGCTGTGCGGCTTCCTTCACTTCGTTGACATACATTGTCCCAGCAATCTTCCAGCCTGTCGCTTCATTTGTGTCAAAAAACATTTGCTTCGGCTGTCCATTGTATTCATATTCAAAACTGCCTTTCTTTGAGTCATACATTTTTGCGATAAAGTCACCTGTCAATTTTGTCCCGGCCTTTTCCGTTTTATGGGCTATATAACGCTGATCTGAGGTGGCGACAAACGCATAGCCTTCTTGGCCAATTTTGATGCTGTTTGTATCTTTCAAAACCGTGTTCAATCGCACATTGATTCCGATCACACCAGAACCATCAGCTAATTGTTCTGATATTGTGATGAGCAGGTCATCAGATGACTTTTCTACAAAAGGATCTGAAATGAAGAGTTTCTCATCTCCCATCGATTGTTGAAACCATGGTTCATTTTTTGCGCTTTTTGCACCGCCTTTATGGATCTTGGAGTATTCAGTTAGTTGACCATTTTGATCTGCAATGAATACCTCTACTACATCTTCATCGGTTTCTGATAATTGCTCTAATTTCACTTTGAGTAAATCTTTGTTTTTAGAGGCCAATTCCTTCTTTTTCACCGATTTAGATAAATATGAAACAACATCAATTTTGGGCTGTACATCTTTAGTAATCAGTTCGTTTAATTGATTCACTCCATTTGCAGCACTAGACATAATCTCATCATTGAGAGACTTGGATGCTACTTCATAAGAAAATGCTGCCAATACGAGAATTGGCACTAGGAGAATTGCTAAGAATGCAGTAATTAATTTCTTTGACATCGTAAAGTGCTTAAAAAAGTTGATTTTTTTCATGACTATACTCCTTTTGATTGATGTTTTTTGGTCTTCCATCTCTATTCTTAGGTAATATGAATTATTTTTCAAGATATAATGTTCAAGAAACAACTAAAATAAGCATAATTACCTATTTCTTTCGATTTATTCAATTAAAAAAGAGCCTCCTAG
>NZ_JACXXE010000003.1 GCF_014764715.1 Bacillus crepusculi
GACACGCTCCAAGGAGTCGTGTCTTTTGCTCAGGATTACTTCTCGTTGATGTTTAATGTGCCAGAAGCCTTTTGTCTTGTGATATTTCCGTAATCATCTCGAACAATCACTTCAATCTCTGCGCCTTTTGCTTTTGCGGTAGATGTAGCCGTCCAGTAGCCTTCATACGTTCCGCTCGATACTTCGCGAAGCGGCAGCTCTGTAGTATTTTGAAGCTTTGATCTCGCGTTTGTCAGCGGCATGTGAATGACAAATGTTGCATCTAGCTTTTCTCTACTGTGAAATGAAATGTTAACAGACTCCCCTGATGCCAGATGGACATTCTCTGCTGGAGTCAGCTTAGAAATCTCAGGCGCCTCGTATTGGACATCAATATTGACTTTTTTAGTTGTTTTGTTTCCTGCTGCATCTTTCGCTGTGACTTTGATCGTATTTTCCCCGTTCTCAAGCAGTATTCTTGCGGAATATTTCCCTTCTTTTATGGTTGCCTTTTTTCCATTTACAGTGACTTGATCAAGATGATCATCTGTGACCTTTCCTTCTACAGTGAGCGATTCTTTATTCGTCTTTTCTCCTTTTTTCGGTGTATCTATGGTGAGCGCTGGAGCTGTTTGATCAATGATCACCTTTACTGATTTGGATCGTTTTGTTGCGCCTTTATCCGTAACAGTCGCAGCTGTGAATACATGCTCTCCACTTGAAACAGTGATCTTTTCTTTAAATGTGCCCGACTGATCTGCTTTCACTTTGGCTATCTCTTCATCGTTTTGATAGATCGCCACATCAAGCCCAGGTGAGGCTTCGCCTTCAATCTCCAGTTCATCTTTGTTCGTTATCGTTCCTGCTTTTGGAGATGTAATTTCTGGCACATCTGCTTCATAGTGAACAAGCGCACGAATCATATAATTCCCCTCTTCTTTTGGAGAAGGCGAAAAGGCACCGCTCGTCAGTTGCCAGCTTCTTTCAGTGTTTGGCCCATCTTCATCTGTTGCAAGCCCCGGAGATTCCGTATTCTTTTTCGTTTGAATGTAGACGAGATAGAAATCTCCATCCACAGTGATGGCTTGATCTTCTAAATCTACTTTTGTCCATTCACCATTACGTAGCGCATTTGCTTTTAATGGTCCTGCCATTTTCTCACCTGGCGCTCCGTTTTTCCCAGAAGCGTCATACACTTCAACCGCAAATTCATTCCCGCCTGGAGCTGGCCACTCTGATGTCCAGAATCGGAATAGCCCCCCTGTGACCTGCGCTTGTTTCCTCCCCTTTTCTAGTGAAAACTTCACAGCCCAGCCATTGCCAGGATCATAAAAAGCCCGTGCATTTTCAGCTGTCCCGTCATCGTAGCCAATTTCCCCAGCAAAACCGATAAAAGGCTCAAGCTTGATTGCTTTTGCCAGCGGCTTTTCTGTGACATCCGCTGTAAAAGAATATCCTTTAAAGCCTTTCGCAAATACTTTGACTGTATAGACGCCGCTCAATGCCTCTAGAGAAAACTCACCGGATTCATCTGTTTTCACCGGCTCAATTTTCGCATCCTCTACAAGATAAACCGTAGCACCTTTTACCTTTTCACCTGTCGTCTCATTAACGATTGTGCCGGATATGGTCCGTTTTTCAAGTGGCTGTAAGGAGAAATTTGCTTCTGCCTTTTCATTTGAGGAAATGCTGACTTTTTGGGTGAGTGATTCAAAGCCATAGGCTTCCGCTTTCACTGTAAATTCTCCCGCTCCATGGGAAAGCTGATATTTTCCTGTCGCTTCATCAGTGTACGTTGATTTTCCGCTTTCAAGGACACTGATTTGCGCTTTCATAGGAAGGGCTTTGATGGAAGGAGCATCTAGACTTTTTTCATTTTTCATCTGCACATGTTTTTCTTTTACTTTAGCAGGTTTTGCACTTTTAGGATCGACGGATTTTTTATTGTGGCGGGCAGGCTTTTCTTTTTTGATGACGCCAAGTTGTTTCTTTGCTTTTTGAGGCAAGGCTTGATCTGTTATTTTCACGTCATCTAAATAAAAGCCGTCTTTTGTGACACTGCCATCTGTTCTCAGCTGAAAACTCACTCTCACCTTTTGACCTTTATAGGCAGATAAATCGATTTCACCTGCTGTCCATTCGTTTGTTTTACCTGTATAGGCAGCCACTTGTACAGCATCTTCACCCTCCGGCTGCACATGTACATGCACATAGTCATAATTTGCTTCAAGGTCATGCCAGTATTGATATTGCAAAAAGGAGGAGCCTGACTCTGGTACAGATACCATCGGCATTGATAAATTGGCATCTGTTTGATTTTCATAAGGACTGTCTAAGTTTGTGGCATAGACATGCTCTCCAGTAAAGGCTTCTTTCGGACCTGTAGACGGCTTCCCCCACTGCCAAGGATCTTTCGTTCCCCCACTGTACCATCCACTTGGCCATGCTTCAAAGTCTTGCATGTAGCCCGTGGTGACAGATGTTTTAACCGGTAGCGTGTACGGCTCTGATGCCGCTTCATTTCCCCCAAAATCTTTCACAATCCATCGATACGTGACGTTTTCACCCTCAAGTTCAGGAAGCTTGACAACATAGGTTCCTTTTAAGTGATTTCCATCCGTTCGACTTGCTTGCAGCGTCTCCCATTTCCCTTGATCCACTTGATAAGTCAAGGAGACATTCGTCACAGCTACTTCATCTTCCGCTGTGATGGTCAAAGGTGTTGGCGTGGAGGCAAAGATTTCATTCGGTCCTTTATGAGAAAAAACCGGTGGTTCTGTATCTTCTCCTTCTGTTGTCACCTGTCCTTCAATCGTGCCGATTCCATCTGTTAATGCCGTGATCGCCTCTATTGCATCAACTAAACCTGCCCCATAGCCATTGTTGGGTGATTCTGGGAATTTTTCATCTGTCAAAGGCTTCGCTGTATCAATGAGAATTTGCTCAATCGCTTCAACAGAAAGGTCTGATTGTACTTGCCGAAGAAGAGCAACAACCGCTGAAACATGCGGGCCTGCCATCGAAGTGCCATTCCAGCCATCCTCATATCCTTTCTGCGGGATTGAAGAGCGAATGTTTACCCCTGGGGCTGCAATATCTGGTTTCATGACACCATATGGAGATGGACCTTGCAGTGAGAAAGAACCTAATTTGTTATCTTGATCCGTTGCACCTGTCGCAAAGACTTCTGGATAGTTCGCAGGATTTGCAATCGATCCCTCACCACCAGGATTAAATAAATCGGTATTGCCAGCCGAAAACTCAGGGAAGATGTCTGCTGCTCTCCAAGCATTGACCACATCTTTATACCAATCATCTAGCCCAGGTCCACCGCCCCAAGAATTATTGACAACATCTGGTGCCTTTTCCGGATGCGGATTTCCGTTCTCATCCTTTGGTGCCAAAATCCACTCACCTGCATCTAGCAAGTCAGCATCTGTACCACCATCTTCTGAGAAAGCCTTCACCGCAATCCATTTTGCACCTGGTGCAACCCCGATTTGATTCGTTCCATCTGGCTCAGAGCCAACCATCGTTCCAGTCACATGTGTCCCGTGCTCTAAATCATCGTATGGTGCCTCAGATCCTGTCGTTGCATCATACCAATTAAATTCATGAGAAGGTTCATTCGGCCGTGCTGGATCAAATCCGCGGTATTTTTCTTTTAAAGCAGGGTGCTCCCATTCCACACCTGTATCAATGCTTGCCACAACGGTACCAGTACCGTCATAACCTAAAGCCCACGCTTCTGGGGCATGAACCTGAGAAATATTCCACTCGATTCCGTCTACTGCTTTGATTTGTTTTTTCTGCTTAGCACTCTTCAAATCAACCGGACGATGGATTTGACGGGTTTCATTTGGCAGCACTTGATCTACTTCCGGAAAGGAAGCCACCTTTTCCATGACCTCTTTCGTTCCCGTCACAGCTAGACCATTTACAATATAATACGAATGAATGTCCTTCACTTGCTTATTCTTTTGTTCTTTTTGTAAATACGCAAGTAGCGCTTGTTGCGTCTCTTCAGACGTTGCTCTTAGCTCAGATACAACAGCTGATCTTTTTGTGTACTGCGTTTTAGCAGCTGTTAGTTTTTGTTTTTTGGCTTTTGACACAGCTTTCTTCGCCACTTTTTGCGCATTTGTTTGTTCCTTCATTTTGACTAAAAAGGTCACCTTGTCTTTTTGCTCAAACTGCTTCATTAATCTAGATGAAATCTTTGCTTTTGTTGTCTTAGAGGAAACAGCTTCCTCCTGATATGAGGTAGAAGTCGATTTTGCCTGAACCATCCCAAAGCTTGTCATCGTTAAAGTACCAATCACCAATAGACTCATCAAACGATAGCCGGCGGTTTTTCGAAACTTCACTTTCAATCAAATCCCTCCTCCTCAAATGGTCAATCAACGTGTAACCCGCTCTTCTCTCCTTCCTTTTTGTTCATGACAAGATTCATGGTGTTCTATTTAATGTAGTCAAATAAAGTTCATCATTTTGTCGTTTTTTGTAACAGGAATCAAAAATGATTCTTTCGGCTTAATCTACATAAGACAAATTACGTATGGTAGATTAACGATTCTTACATGTTCGAGACTTTTCTGTTAGAAGAACAACAGTCCCTTTATCATTTAAGGCATTAAAAAATCCCCTTCCTATGGAAGGGGATGAGCCATGTTCAATTAGCGTTTGTTGCGATTACGTAAGAACGTTGGGATATCGAGTGTATCATCGCTTGATTGTTGTGTATTTTGTCTTGGCTGTGATGATGTTTGCTGATGTTCCTCGCGTTTTACTTCACGCTTTTGTGGAATGGATTGATTTTGTTTTAATCCTTGACCTAATGGATTTCTTTGTGATTTTGTCACCTCTGGCTCTTGCTCAATAAATCCAGTTGCGATTACTGTCACCACAATTTCATCCTTCAAGTTATCATTAATAACAGATCCGAAAATCATGTTTACATCTTCATCAGATGCTGATGCAACAATATCAGCGGCTTCTTGTACTTCATAAAGACTTAGGTTTGTACCACCCGTAATATTCATGATGACGCCTTGTGCACCGTCAATCGCCGTTTCAAGTAGTGGTGAAGAAATGGCTTTCTTCGCTGCTTCAGCGGCACGGTTTTCACCTGTTGCGACACCGATTCCCATAAGGGCTGAACCTTTATTAGACATGATTGTTTTCACGTCAGCAAAGTCAAGGTTAATCAAACCTGGTGTTGCAATTAAATCTGAAATTCCTTGAACACCTTGTCTTAGCACGTTATCCGCTGCACGGAATGCTTCAAGCATTGGCGTATTTTTATCAACAATTTCAAGCAAGCGATCGTTTGGAATCACGATTAATGTATCAACTGCTTCTTTCATAGAAGCAATTCCTTCAACTGCTTGAAGCTGACGCTTTCTTCCTTCAAATGTGAAAGGACGAGTGACGACACCAACTGTCAAAGCCCCAGAATCTTTTGCAATCTTTGCAATGACAGGTGCAGCACCAGTACCAGTTCCACCACCCATACCAGCTGTAACAAAGACCATGTCAGCGCCTTTTAATACTTCTTCAATTTGTTCTTTGCTTTCTTCAGCTGCCTTTTTACCGACTTCAGGATTCGCACCTGCTCCAAGCCCTCTTGTCAGCTTAGCACCGATTTGCATTTTTGTTTCTGCTTTTGATAGATTTAATGCTTGTGCATCTGTATTCACTGCAATAAAATCGACACCCTGTACGTCATTTTCGATCATTCGGTTGACAGCGTTATTTCCGCCTCCACCTACTCCGATTACTTTAATTGATGCTAGGCCGTCTATATTTGTTTCAAACTCCAACATGCTGAATCCTCCTAATCCGTCGAAAATCTAATTCTATTCCCAGAACATATTAAATAGTTTTTTCATTTTGCCCGGTTTTTTATTTGTCTCTTGTTGTGCTTTTTGTTTCACTTTCGGTCTTGGCTGTGCTTCTTTCACTTGTGATGTTGCAGAAACCGGCTCCATGGACGCGCCTACTTCATGAAACGCCTCATCCGGCATTTGGAATCCAACCTGTCTGCCCTGGATCTTTGCATTGCGGTAAGCAAAATGGATCAGACCCACTCCCGTCATATATTGAGGCTCTCTCACCCCAATATAATTAGGACTTGCAATTCTTACATTGTTTTGTAAGACCGTTTGTGCAAGAGAAAGAATACCAGGTATAGCTGCCTGTCCACCTGTTAGAACGAATCCGCCAGGCAAATCATGGACACCCATATTTCTTAATTCCTCTGCCACAAAGAGCAGAATTTCTTCCAAACGCGCTTCGATAATATTAGACGCTTCAAGTTGTGTATAAGTCTGTTTTTGATCGGTACCGATGACAGAAACTTCAAATGTTTCCTCAGGCGATGCCTCATCATAGAACGCATGTCCAAATTGTTTTTTGATTCGTTCAGCTTCTTCAGTGGAAGTTCTAAGTCCTATAGACAAATCTTTTGTAATGTTCTCTCCGCCCAAAGGGATACTGTGAGTAGAATAGAGATGCCCGTTTTCAAATACAGAAATCGTTGTAGATCCCCCGCCAATATCGACAAGAGCTACCCCTAGATTTTTTTCATCTTTCGATAACGCTGCTGAGCCCGATGCGAGTGGCTGCAAGCAAATATCCATAATTTCAATACCAGCTCGCTCTACACATCGAAGCCAGTTATGTAGAATCGTTTTAGAGCCTGTAATTAACGATCCATCCACTTCTAGCCGAACACCAAGCATTTTTTTCGGATCTGTGATCTCATCTCTTCCGTCGACAATAAATTGTCTTGGAATGACGTCTACGACGAGATGTTCTTGAGGAATAGATACTACCTGTGCAGCATCTAAAACACGTCTCACATCTTCAGCATGTATTTCTTTATTTTCACTAGATACTGCGACCACGCCGCTCGTATTCTGAATATGAATGTGGTTTCCGTTAATTCCGACAATCGCCTTTTGTAAAGGAAAACCTACCATTCTCTCAGCCTGTTCAAATGCTTGTCTAATAGAATGAACTGTCTCATCTATATCAACAATCGATCCTTTTTTTAACCCCTCAGAAGGGACATTTCCAACACCTATAATGTTAAGCGAATCATCCGCCATTTCTCCGACGATGACTTTTATATTGGATGTACCGATGTCAAGGCTGACGTAAATTTCATTGTTGTTCATTCTATGGCACCTCCTCACATATCAATACTTTCTATTCTATTATTTGCTGAACAACAATACAATGCATGTGTTTTTACAAGTGTGTAACAAAACTTAAAAAATCAACATTTTTTATTAGGATTACTGAAAATATTCGTTACATCATATGTATATCCTTTTTTATGACTCACTTTTTTTCTTTTTTTCTCTAGAAATTGTCCATTTTGTTAGTAGAATTCTTCGAATAACTGCTATATTTTGAAACAATCTAACTCCGAATGCAAACATTCCGACTAAATACAAGTCTACACCAAGATGGACGCCCAGAAAAGCTAAACTTATTGCGAGTATAATATTAAAGAAAAAGCCTGATACAAACACAAGTTCATCGTATGCCCCTTGCAGGTGTGCCCGGATTCCACCAATCAATGTATCAAGCGCAGCAAGTACAGCGAGGGAAAGATAGTTAGAATACTCACTCGGTATCGTAAAATTTGTTAAGAAACCGATGGCAACTCCTATGATTAAGCCAAGTACAGGAAGCCACATTAAGATTTTCCCTCCTTTACATCGTCTAGAGGCTTCAATTCGTTTATCTGAATTGTACCGTCATATGCTTTTAAATCAATCTTTTCCTTCGGCTGGCTAATACTCAAGCTGAAATTTTCTTGGGCGAACAAATCACCTATATCTGAGACATTTAAACGGCTGTATAATTTGTCTGCCTGCTGGCTAATCATCTTAATGGTCACTGTATCTCCATCTATGCTGTAGCCATCCATTTTCGTCGTCCCATTAATATCACGAATGACACTTGTATTAATCACCCGGTGGTCATTAATGGAAATATGTTTTGCTCCAAACATATTAGCTTCGTTGATTAACTTTTTCAGAAGATCAGGCGGGATATTTTTTACTTCTTCTCCGGTCAGATCCTTAGAAAAGAGCTGAGAAATTTCAATTTCAATCCCCTCGCCCGTTACCTCTGTAAAACCGGCCTTTTCTTTTAAATCTTTTAACGTTTTTGTTAATTGTGCTTCTTTTGATTGATTCCCTTGATGACCATATTTTTTCAGCATCTCATCATATTTATCAATTTCTTTCAGTAAATCCAATTCCTTACTTTTAGATGTAGATAAATCCTCTCTTAATTCCCACACATCGCGAGTATCACGAATTTTAGGTTTTTGTAAAGAGTTAAATTGGATAGCGACCATGATGCCAAATATCACCATCAAGACTGTCAAGCTAAGTAAAGGCTTCTTTTTCCTCAACACCATTCACCTTTTCACTTTTAATCTTTGTTTCGGAAAAGAGGATTCATACGAATCTCCTTTTTTTCAATCGTCATCGAAATGTGATCACTTGTCAGTTGATCAACTACTCCGCCTGCAATATTTAAAGCGGGTATTAACACAGCAGGATCCCCAATAGCAGAAATGACAAATGGCGCTGGATGCTGAACTCCGTCAACTGTAACGACTGGTCCGTTACAATGTATGTATGATTGGTGTGTAATTCTTTGTCCATTAATTGATACAGCAGATGCCCCTGATATAAATAGTTCGTTTATCACATGGAAAATATGGCTCTCATGCACAATGTAATTATTGACATTTTGTCCACTCGGGATATAAGATGCATCTTCAAGGGATACTTTTACCCCTTTTCCTTTCACACCGACTTCTCCTGTAAACATTCTGTATTTCTCAACATCTTCCAATACATTAAAATACTGCTCTTTTTCATTTTTCAAACTGGCTTCTGTTGCTTGAACCTTTGATTGAAGGCTATATAATTCTTTTTCAAGTTTCTGGTTTGCCTTTTCTTGTTTTGTCAGCTGACTTTTCAATGAGTATTCTTTTTTCCATTGCTCCGTTCGAATGACATCTGCCTGATGCTGCTTTGTGTATTGGTATGAAAAAGAAATCAGAAAACCAAGAACAAGCATTACAATTGAGAATATAACTGTTTTGCCTCTCAACGTTCATCTTCCTTTTTCTTAGATTTAAAAGCTTCAAAATACGTTGCGACTTCCATATGAATGGTGCCCTTCTCAGATGGCGAAAGTTCTTTTACAATGGCCGGATAGGTTTTCATTTTATCGGCGAATGTTTTAATTGACGCAATCACAGTGTTCCCGTCATTCATATAAAATTTAACGAGCCACTGGTTCGAACTTGTCGGCACATAGTATACTTCTGAGATGAGTTCCTGAATAGAGGCTGGGAGTTGATTTAAAGATTTGACTGTTTGCTTCAGCTTCTCTTTATTGTCCCAATCGACAAAAATAGGTCCTGCATGACTGGGCGTTACTTCATCTGGTAAAGCTGTCCCATTTTCAAGAAGCTCATAATATAGATTCCCCTTTTGAAGGTACGCAATATTTGCATATTCTTTGACTGCAATACTGACCTTATTTGGGAATTGTTTTTTAATATCGACACTTTTAATCAGTTTATTTTGTTTAATATGATCTACTGTTATGTCTTTATTTAAATTCCAAAACTCTGTCTCGCCTTCTTTAATTTGTGAAAGTTTAACAATCTGTTTTGTTGATACATGCTCGTTACCTGTGATGGTTAAAGAAGAAATTTTACTGATGGGTGTTTGCAAATAAATAATAATTAAAACCATGATAAAAAACAGCAGAATAAAAGAGAT
The DNA here is from genome assembly GCF_014764715.1 of Bacillus crepusculi. Taxonomy (GTDB): domain Bacteria; phylum Bacillota; class Bacilli; order Bacillales; family Bacillaceae; genus Bacillus. Next base: position 9,804 of record NZ_JACXXE010000003.1, read on the forward strand.
CAGTCTCCGATTCGCTTTCTGCTTTCTTTGTTCTTTAATTTTAGGAATTCGTTCTTCTATATTGACGATCTTTTCATTTTCATGATCAGGTCGCATATATACTCTTCACCTCATTCAAAGCTGCTGATACACACCTTTGGATCATCATTTTGATTAGAAAACAAACGGCATGAAAAATGCCGTTTGTTTTCCTGCGATGCCATCATTCATAAAAAATAGCTTTTAATTTGCTTCACCAATAATTTCTACTTCTGTATGCATATCTACATTGTAGTCTTCTTTAATTTTCTTTTGAATGTATTGAATTAAATCCAGCACATCTTGAGCAGTAGCGCCACCAGCATTGACAATAAAGTTTCCATGCATATCAGAAATTCTCGCCCCGCCAATTTGGTATCCTTTTAAATTCGCCTTTTCTACAAGCTGTCCTGCATATTCAGGCAACGGATTTCGAAAAATACTACCGGCACATGGTCGATTATAAGGTTGTGTTTCCTTACGATAATCTTTATTTTGCTGCATTTTCTTTGTGATTTTCTCGCGATCATCCTGTTTGAGCTTAAACACGGCTTCAAGGACAATGCCAGGCCGTTCCTTTTGAAGTACAGACGTTCGATAGCTAAAGTTCATTTGCTCATTTGTTAGCCACTCGATGCTTCCATCTTCAAATAAGATTCTAGCCTTCACAAGAATCTTACTGATATCAGATCCGTGTGCACCTGCGTTCATATAAACGGCGCCGCCAATAGACCCTGGAATACCAGCTGCGAATTCCAATCCTGAAAGGCCCTGCTTACTAAGAGACGTTGCGAGCCTGACAACAGAGTAGCCGCCGCCAACTGTAATTTCTTCATCATTTACAGTTAAATGATCAAGTCCAGCGCCTAACTTCAGGACGACACCACGTATTCCTTTATCAAGTACAAGTAAATTAGACCCTCTCCCAATGACCGTCCAATCCGCATGATGTTTTTTCACCTGATCCATGATCGTTTTGACTGCGTCGACATCTTTTGGAATGATCAATAGATCTGCTGGTCCGCCTATTTTCATTGTCGTATGATTTGCAAGCGGCTCATTTTCAAGTACTTTACCAACTTGCGCTTCTAATAATTCATTCTTCAAGTTCTCCATATTACCCTCCGCCTTACCTAATATCATTCAATCATGTAGTCGTAATTTCTTTTAACACATTATATAAACGTGTAGCCGCATCTGGTACTCCGAGTTCTTTTGTTAAACGGCTCATTTGGATTAGTTTCTCTTCATTACCGGCAATTTCATCAATTGCATGCAGCAAGCGGTCTCCTGAAAGCTCTGATTCTCTTAAAACGATCGCAGCATCATGCTTTTCAAGTGATCTAGCATTGATTTCCTGATGATTTGCCGTCACGTATGGGCTTGGAATGAAAACGGTTGGAATTCCAAGAGCTGTCACTTCAGCTATCGTTGTGGCTCCCGCCCTTGCAACAATTACATCAATCGATTTCAGATACTCCGGCATTTGATGCAAGAAAGGTTTTGTGATCATATTTGGTGCTGCACCTTTGTCGTTTAGTTCGTTCAGCACCTTTTCATAATGAACCTCACCAGTAATATATAAAATCTGGTAGTTTTTTGTCTTTAATTCATCTTGCATGTCAATGACTGCTCTATTGATCGGAGCTGCACCTCTGCTCCCACCAAAAATAAGAACCGTTTTTTTCTTTTCATCTAGACCAAACTCTTTAAGAGATTTCCCCTCTTTAATAGAGACGACTTCAGAGGCTCTTGGGTTTCCCGTAAAAACAACCTTTTCAGAAGGAAAATGCGCCTTTGCTTCTTCAAAGCAAATGGCTACCTTATTAACATATCTCGCAAGAAACTTATTTGTGATACCAGGCAGGCTGTTTTGTTCGTGAATGATGGTCGGAATTTTCAGCTTAGAAGCCGCATAAACGACAGGACCACACACATAACCGCCTGTTCCAATGACAGCATCAGGCTTAAATTCTCTTAAATAAGATTTGCTTTTTTGAACGCCCTTTAGAAATCTCATCACTGTTTTTACGTTATCAAAGGAAAGCTTTCTTTTAAAACCTGAAATCTCTATTGACTTGAAAGGAATATTTTCTCTTTCTACAATTTTCTTTTCAAGTCCATTTTCAGTACCAATATATAAAAATTCCACATCAGGATGTAGCTTTTTTACTTCTTTAATAAAGGCTAAGGCCGGATAAATATGTCCACCTGTTCCGCCTCCACTGATTACTATACGCATTATACCATTTCCCCTCATTTTTTTTCTGCTCTGAACAAAGTATAAACCCTGTTTTAAACAACAGGGCTCCGTTAAAACCTGTAAAGAAGAGTCAAAAATCACGTTTCCGAAACAAAAACTGTCATTTTCACTCTTCAAATCATTTTTTTGTACTTTTGCAAAATAAAAGTCGATATGGTTTCATGAACTAGCAGTACATTAATATCTAGCGTATCTGCTTACATTCAAAAGTACGCCAATTGCCATCAGCATTAATGTTAGTGATGAGCCGCCATAGCTTAAAAATGGGAGCGTGATGCCTGTCACAGGGATAAGTCCAGTGACAACTGCGATATTAATCATCACTTGAATGGCAACCATTGAAATGATACCAACTGCTAAGAAACTTCCGTATAAGTCTGGTGCCCCAAGTGCTATCCGTATGCCTCTCCATAACAGAACACTAAAGAGCAACAAAATGAGTGATCCGCCTATAAAGCCGAGCTCCTCAGACAAAATCGCAAAAATAAAGTCCGTTTGAGGCTCAGGTAAATAGAAAAATTTTTGTCTACTTTGACCTAGACCCATTCCGAACAATCCGCCTGGACCAACAGCGTATAAGGATTGAATAATTTGAAACCCGCTGCCTAGTGGATCCTCCCAAGGGTTTAAATAAGACGTAATTCGTTTTATTCGATAGGGTGCTGATAAGACAAGTGCAGCAAAGCCACTTAGCCCTAGAAGACCGAGAAAGATAAAGTGAGCAATTCTCGCACCTGAAACAAAAATCATAATAATACAAGTTCCAACCATAACCGTTCCTGTCCCCAGGTCCGGCTGCAGCATAATGATGGCAAATGCAGAAAACACAATACCTAACGCTGGCGCAAAACCTTTACGGAAGGACGTGATATTTTTTTGTTTTTCAGATAAGAATTTTGCGAGAAACGCAATCATCGCAAGCTTCATAAATTCAGAGGGCTGAATACTAAACGCACCGACACCGATCCAGCTTCTTGATCCATTTCTCTCCATACCAATACCAGGAATCAGTACAAGTAGCAGGAGGAGGAAACAAACAGCAATCAATATCTTTGACCAAGTCCGCCACGTCCAATAATCGACTCGCATAATGAAAAACATCGCGATAACTCCGATTCCGGCAAACAAAAGCTGTCTTTTTGCAAAATAAAACGAATCATCAAATTTATATGATGCCCACACAGCACTTGCGCTGTACACCATAATTAAACCAATCGTCAATAAAAGTAACGTAATGACAACAAGCAAAAAATCCGGAGAAGTTTTCTTATTCGTCACGAGACCGACACCCCAAGCATAATTTCATTTGGGCTGTCAGTCATATGAGAGACAAGCCCTTATTTAAGCATATGCACGGCGTTTACAAACATGTCTCCACGTTCTTCAAATGTTTTATGTTGATCCCAGCTTGCACAAGCCGGAGATAATAAAATCACGTCTTCTTCTTCAGATATGCTAAACGCCGCAGGTACTGCTTGTTCAACATTATCGACATGTTTGACGTGATGTATTCCCAGCTCTTCACCAAGCTTTAAAAACTTAGGTGCAGTTTCGCCAAATGTGATAATTCCTTTCACATTTTTCATAAAAGGTTTCAATTCATCAAATTCATTGCCTCGATCTAGTCCACCTGCTAGTAAAATGGTCGGCTGCTTGAAGGCTGACAAAGCTTTACTTGTTGCCAGTATATTGGTTGCTTTACTATCGTTATAAAATTTTCTACTTTGAATTGTATCGACAAACTGCAAACGATGCTTTACTCCACTAAATGTTGTGAGAACATGTGTGATCGCTTCATTTGAACAGCCTGCATTTTTCACGACACAAATGGCTGCCAAAATATTTTCTTGATTATGCTCACCAGGAAGAACAACATCCTTTAGATCAATGATATGTTCATTCATGTAGTAGATAGCGCCATTTTTAATAAAGGCACCATGTTCTACTGGCTCTTTCACCGAGAAAAACACCTTTTTCGCTTTTGATCCTTCTGCTAGCTTAACGACAGATGGATCATCTAGGTTGATCACAGCTACGTCATTTTCATGTTGATGTGCGTATACTTTCTGCTTTGCTTTTTCGTATTCTTCACGAGTATGGTGATAGTCTAAATGTGCGTCAAAAATATTTAAAATCAAGCTGATTTTGGGTCTGAATTCAACAGTCCCCATTAACTGAAAGGAAGAGAGCTCAGTGACGATCCATTCATCACCAGTTGAATTTGCAGCGACTTCGCTGGCAACTGTTCCAATATTACCTGCCACTAATGTTTTTTGACTGTCTTTTTTTAGCATTTCATAAATCAGTGTAGTCGTAGTGGTTTTCCCATTCGATCCGGTAATCCCAATAAAAGGAGATGAGGTCAAATGATAAGCTAATTCTATTTCAGTCCAAACTGGAATTTGGCGTCGAAGTGCCTCTTGAACCATCACATTCTCATATGGAATTCCAGGATTTTTAATTAAAATCGTAATTTCTTTATCTTCGAATATACGAAGAGGATGACTGCCACAAATGACATCGATCCCCTTTTCAGAAAGTAGCTGTGCTGGCTCATTTTCTTCAAACGATTTTTGATCATTTACTGTTACGTTTACTCCGTGTTCGTGAAGAATTGAGGCGGCCGCATATCCACTTTTTGCAAGACCTAATACTAGTACATGTTCGTTTTTTAACATTTGCATCTTATTCAATTATAACCACACCTCGATGTAAATTCCTAAAACAGCAAGTAATAAACCAGCTGTCCAGAAGGTGACAACCACTCTCCACTCAGACCAGCCAACTAACTCATAGTGGTGGTGAAGCGGACTCATCTTAAAGATTCTTTTTCCAGTTGTTTTAAAGGAGATAACTTGAAGGATAACGGATAACGTTTCAACAACAAATACTCCGCCAATAATGACGAGTAAAATTTCAAGCTTCGTTAAAATCGCAATCGCTACAATGGCTCCGCCTAAAGCCAGTGATCCTGTATCACCCATAAATACTTTTGCAGGGTGCGCATTAAACACAAGGAAACCAAGGACGGCTCCAGCAACAGCTACTGAAAAGATCGCCACATCATATTGAGATTGATTCCAGGCAAGTATGGCAAAGGCTCCGAAAGCAATGGCAGCTGTTCCAGATAATAGACCATCAAGTCCATCTGTTAAGTTCACCGCATTAGAACCACCGACAAGCATGAAAATGACGAGGATAAAGTAAGCCCATCCTAAATCAAAGCTGACATCTGTTCCTGGAATGCGAATCGTCGTTGCAAACTGATAATAATGGAAGACTGCATAAAAAATCACTGCGATCACAATTTGACCGATCAATTTCTGTTTCGATGTTAATCCAAGATTTCGCTTCATCGCTACTTTAATATAATCATCTAAAAATCCTAATAAACCGTAGCCAAGCGTGACAAATAACAATAAGAACATTTCTGGACTAATCTCAGAGAATTTATTGATCATCACAATTGTTGTAATGGTGATAGAAAAGATAATCATAATTCCGCCCATTGTCGGTGTGCCTGATTTCTTTTGGTGAGATTGTGGACCTTCTTCTCTAATACTCTGACCAAATTTAAGTCTTCTTAAAAACGGTATAAAAATCGGGGATAAAAGAACACTGATTAAAAATCCCATTATGATTGTAAACAATATCACCTGTTCAAGCATCGTTCTTTACTCCTTCCGAATTTCCAAAGCCGTTTTCCATCAGAAAATAGCATTCATTATTATGATATTCATTCGAAACTTTCATATGTTGTTTTTGTACAAAATGCTTCATTTCATTACACTCTTTTCATCAATTTTAAGATTTGTTTAGATCTAAAATAGCGTCCACTGCAACCTTTGCATCATCAAAGTCGTAGACTTGATCGCCAATAATTTGGTACGTCTCGTGGCCTTTTCCCGCAATTAAGACGGTATCGCCTTTTTTTGCATTGGCAATCGCAAAAAAGATGGCTTGTTTACGATTCACAAAGCTATGGTAATATGCCTCAGGTACACCATTTTCCATATCTTTTAAAATAGCTGATGGATCTTCACTTCTTGGGTTGTCTGAAGTAAATACAGGCTCATCTGCATATTTCACAGCGATTTGAGCCATTTGAGGACGCTTTGTTTTATCACGATCTCCACCGCAGCCGATCACACAGAAAATTTTGCCCTCAGTTAATTCTCTACATGTTGTGAGGACATTTTCTAAGCTGTCAGGTGTATGCGCGTAGTCAATGATGACAGGGAAGTCTTGATCACAGTTCACAAGTTCAAATCTTCCTTTGACTCCCTCCAGCTCTTCAATAGCACTAACGATTGTCTCAAACGTTAAGCCAGATACAATTCCTACTGATACAGCTGCCAGAATGTTATACACATTGAATTTCCCGATAAGGGCAACTGTCACCTTCTTTGTGCCGATTGGTGTGATCAAATCAAATTGAGTTCCCTTAGGCTTGATTTGAATATTTTTTGCCATGACATCTGCTTGTTGCTCTAAGCCATATGTCATAATTTCAGCAGCTGTGACCTTTTCAAAATAACTCGAAGCGTCATCATCAGCATTTAAAATTGCGTGCTTCGGCTTATCATGATGAAAGGCACTTCCAAGCTGGGAGAATAGCAAGCTTTTCGCGTGTTTATATTCTTCCATTGTGTTGTGATAATCAAGGTGATCCTGCGTCAGGTTTGTGAAAACAGCAATATCATAATCACATCCATGCACCCGGCCAAGATGGAGTGCATGTGAGGATACTTCCATAATGGCCGTATCTACACCTTGATCAAGCATCTGTTTAAAGGTTTTTTGAAGTGTAACACTCTCAGGTGTTGTGTTTTTCACATCGAGAATGTCATCATTCACCTTCATATACATCGTACCAATTAAGCCAGTTTTCTTTTCGGCTTTTCTCATCATCTGTTCGATCATGTGTGTTGTTGATGTTTTTCCGTTTGTTCCTGTGATCCCGATGAGATGTAGCTTATGAGTTGGCTGCCTGTAAAACGCATCAGCGATTCGTGCAAGTGCTCTTTGAGAGTGTTTCACAATAATGACTGGTACATCAGTTATGTTAAGAGGGTGCTCTGCTACAATCGCCGCAGCCCCGCTTTTCACCGCTTTTTCAGCATAATCATGTCCATCTACTGTATAGCCTTTTATACAGACAAAAAGGCTCCCTTTTTTCACTTCTCTTGAATCCATTTCAATAGAAATGATCTCGGGATTTTCGTTTATCAATTCGTTGTTTTCACTTTTAAAGTATGTAAGGAGTTCTTGTAATTTCATTTTTATATCAAACCTCTCAAATTCGTTCACGTGCATGTCTTGTGAAAAAAACACACAGTCTATATTTTATCGTAAAAAAAAGGATACATCCAGCGTATTCCTTAAGTTTCTCTTGGAAAAAACACACTTTGTGCTCTTTTTTTAAAACTGCCCTTCTCTTTCAACAAAAAGAGGCAGCCGAATGAGTGCGGCTACCCTCTGTTCATTCTTTATTATTCATCGTTTAAGTATAATCTGATCGTTGAGCCTTCTTTCACCTTTGTCCCAGCAGCAGGTGATTGCTTCACCACTTTACTACCAGTACCTGAGGCATCGATCTTCAGGTTAATCAGGAGGGATTCAAGGTCAGAAACAGATCCCCCTACAAGATTCGGTACCTCAATGGTTTTTGTGTCCAGCCACTGGTACTTCTTTTCAATTTGTCCTTTTCTTTTTTTCACACCCATCTCAGGCAGGCTGTCTCGCATAATATGACCAACTATTGGTGCGGCTACTGTCCCACCAAATTGAATGGTTCCTTTTGGGTTATCAACGGCTACATATACAACGATGCTAGGGTCATCAGCAGGCGCAAATCCGATAAATGACACAATGTGGTTGTTTTCCATGTATTTTCCGTCCTTTACCTTCTGTGCTGTTCCCGTTTTTCCGCCAACCCGATACCCTTCAACAAATGCATTTCGTCCAGTTCCTTGAGCGACTACACTTTCAAGTGCATATCTGATTTCTTTTGATGTTTCTGCTGAGATCACTTTCTTTTTGGCAATCGGTGATTGCTTTTTTACAATTTCTTTTGTGACCGGATCTATCCATTCTTTTGCAATATAAGGCGTGTAAAGTGTCCCGCCATTTACTGCGGCCGCCACTGCGGCTACTTGTTGAATCGGCGTAACGGAGACACCTTGACCAAAGGCAGTTGTTGCCTGCTCTACAGGACCTACTCGATCAAGGGGAAACAAAATGCCTCTCCCTTCCCCTTGAAGGTCAATTCCAGTTTTCTGGCCAAAACCGAAATTTTTAATATAGGAAAATAATTTATCTTTTCCAAGACGGTCACCCAGCTCTACAAAGCCCGGGTTACAGGAGTTTTGCACCACTTCTAAAAATGACTGTGAACCATGTCCTCCTTTTTTCCAGCATCTGAGTCTTGCTCCATCGACCGTCACAGATCCGCTGTCAAAAAAGTGATCGCGTTTTAAATTCACTTTCTTTTCTTCTAATGCTGCTGCAAGTGTAATAATTTTAAACGTTGATCCCGGCTCATATGTGCTCCAAACTGGTAAATTCCGGTTAAATACTTTAGGATCAACTGATTGATAGTCAGCTGGATCAAAATCCGGTCTGCTTGACATCCCAAGTACTTCACCATTTTTCGGGTTCATGGCGATAGCGATCATGCCATCTGGTTGATATTTTGCCTGCGCATTGTCTAATTCTCGTTCAATAATGGTTTGTACTTTCGAATCAACCGTTAATTTCATATCAAGACCATCTTTAGGCGGTGTATAATCATCTGCTTCATCTGGCATTTTCTGTCCTTTTGCATCGGAATAAAATTTCACAGAGCCTTTTTCACCTTTTAGGTCATCATCATAATAGGCTTCCAGCCCAAGCAAACCTTGATTATCAATTCCAGCAAAGCCTAGTACATGGGATAGGAAACTGCCAAATGGATAATGTCTGATGCTGTCTTCTGCTACATAAACACCCTCTAAATCAAGCTCTCTTACTTCTTTTGCTTTTTCATGAGATACTTTTCTGCCCTCAGGAGAAATTCGTTCAATTGATGTTTTCTTCGTGACGTGCTTGTACGCTTTCTCCTCAGACATATTCAGCACTGCCGCCAGTTTCTTGCTTGTTTCTGCAGGATCTTTAATTTGCCGCGGGACGACCAAAATGGATGGTGCACTTTTGTTCGTCGCCAGCTCTATCCCATTCCGGTCCAAAATATCTCCTCGTTCCGGTTCAAATGGGAGGTTCCGGCTCCATGAATCTTTTGCTAAGCTTGTCAGCTTTTCGCCCATAATAAACTGTACATATCCTAATCTAGTATCTATGATGAAAAAAATGATCACCCCAAACAGCAGCACGAAAAGCAATCGTTTTCTCACTGTTACACTCGACACTCGCACGCCCGGCTCACTCCTTACATATGGCTTGTTTCCATCATATGCAGGCTCGTCTTTTTATAGAACGGTCTCGTCTATCCCACTGGAGCAATAGAAAAAACCTAGCAAATGATTTGCTAGGTTTCGCAGTTAATTTGGACTTTTAAATGTGACAGTGACGACCTTATCTGAAATCTCCGCTCCACTTTTGACACTTTGTTTGACAGCATATCCTTGTCCATTTGTTTCTATATGCACACCGGAAATGGATGCATATTGGAGGACTTCCCTTCTGGACCAGCCCGTCATATCAGGCATCTTTATGGTTTTCCCTGCTGTTTTCAAGAAGACTTTCTGGCTTTCAGAGAATTCAGAGCCCGCACTCGGCCACTGGCGTTTAATGGAGAGACCATCGCCAATGACAACAGGTGTTAAGTTTTTATTTTTCGCTTCTGCTTCTGCCTGCTTCACTTCTAAATCGAGGAATGAAGGCATGGTTTCTTGTTTCACCTTTTGTTCGCCTGATTTTTTATCGTCTGTTTTTGTTGGTGCGATATTTAAATATAGCAGACTATTTTTCATGACAGGGTTAAAGATTTGTGAAACTGGGGCAGAGCCTGTTTCTGTTTCAGACAGCTGCGGCTGCTGTACGGCCACATAAACGAGCAGCTTCGGATCATCTTTTGGCGCCATGCCCATGAATGAAAAAACGTAATCGTTTCTTCCCTGAAGGTAACCGCCGGCACCACCAATTTGTCCTGTCCCTGTTTTTCCAGCGACGTCAAAGCCTTTGATTTGATAAGGCTGACCTGTACCAATTTTCGAGGACACAACCTCACCTAAAATGTCACGAACCTTCTTCGCTGTATCAGATGAAATCGGCTTTCCAGCTACTGTTGGTTCGTGCTGTAAAATCGTTTTGTTTGTGTTCGGGTCTGTAATATGGTCAATGACATATGGCTTCATCATCGTTCCGCCGTTTGCAATCGCAGTCGCTGCTTCGATTTGTTGGATTGGCGTAATGGCAGACGCTTGACCATAAGCCGTCGACGCTTTGTCATATTCGTATCTGTAGTTGATTTTGCTAGACGCTTCATTTGGCAAGTCAATTCCCGTTTTGTCATAGAAATGGAATTTTTGCAAATATTGTTCGTATCTCGTGAAGCCTAGCTTTTCCTTTGCCAGCTTTGCAAAGGCCACATTTGAAGAACGGAGAACACCTTGATGAAAATCAATTTTCCCCCAGCCATTTCCGTTGTTGTGGTCCCTTACAAGACCGCCGCCTACTTTATAAGTACCAGATTGATATTTGTCACTGCCTTGGTAGACCCCTTCTTGGATTGCCGCAGCGAGTGTAAAGATCTTCATCGTTGAACCTGGTTCAAACGCGTATGAAATCACATCATTGTTATAGTTCGTAATGTCTAGTTCATTTAAATTAAAGCTCGGCCGCTGTCCCATCGCGAGAACCTTTCCGGTTTTCGGATCAACAACTGTCGCAATGATTTTCTTCGGCTTATATTTTTTAGCAACCTGCGTCATGCTTTCTTCAAGAAACGCCTGAATTTTTTGATCGATGGTCAGCGTGACGTTTTTCCCGTCCTTTGGGGCGACAATGTCTTCTTTACTATTAGGAAGCGCCCATCCGCTTCTGTCACTATTATATGTCACATAGCCGTCTTTTTCTTTTAAATATTTGTTCAGCGCCTTCTCAAGTCCCATCGCACCTGACATGTCCTTCGTCGCCTCATCTAATCTTGCATAACCAATTAAGTTAGAAGCAAACATGCCGTTTGGATAATATCGCTTCGTGTCTTTTTCAAATGCGATCCCAGGAAGCTTTAGCTTTTCAATTTTTTCCTTTGTTGAAAAACTAATGTCTTTCCCGGCTTTACCAAACTCGACTTGGAACGCACCCTTTGTATTCAGACGCTTTAAGATTTCGCTTTCGCTCATATCAATGACTTTTGACAGCTCTTTTGCTGTCTTTTCTTTATCGACGACATGCATCGGGTGCTTTGGATCTACCGTCATTTTCTTGCTCATGATGGCAATGAGTTTATACACAGAGGTGTCCTCTGCAATCACATTTCCATTTCTGTCTAAAATGGACCCTCTTTTGGCTTCAAGCGTTTTCTTCGATTGATATTGTTCATTTGCCTTGGCAGCTAGAACCTGTCCATCAACCGTTCCAGTAATCTGAATATAGATAAAACGTACAAGGATGATAAAGAAAAACAGGGCGAAGCAAATACTCGCAATTGCCGCGCCTCTGTTCATCATTTTATTCTTTTTAGGCATCGCCATGTTAATCGACCTTCTTAACATCTTTCGATATGCTTAAGCCTGCTTTTTTAGCGGCTTCGATGATTCTCTCTGGTTCACTTAGCAAGTCTTTTTCCTTTTGTAGCTCTGTGATCTTCTTCGATTCTAAAGATACTTGCTGTTCTAATTTCTGCACTTCGATGTTGGCATGATAGACAGCAAAGGCTTTAGAAATAATGAGAATGGAGCTGCACATAAGAGCCATGACAAACATGACAAGTAAGACTTTTTCACCAAGTGTGATAGAACCTCTTCTTCTAATGACAACCGCTTGGCCTTGCTGCTCTGTTTGATGTTGCTTTACTTCTCTTTGGTAAGCCAAATTACTCATAAGAAACCTCCTTTTTATCATCATCTATGGTGTCATTTACTTTTTTTCTGCAATTCGGAGCTTCGCTGAACGGGCACGGTTGTTATGTTCCAGCTCTTGTTCTGATGCGACGATCGGTTTTCTCGTGATCAGCTTCAGTTTTGGTTCAAGTCCTTCTGGAATCACTGGTAGTCCGTGCGGAAGTTCTGGAAGAGAAGACATCTCTTTAAATGTACTTTTACAAATCCGATCTTCAAGTGAATGGAATGTAATGACAGAAATTCTCCCCTTCGGATTGAGTAACTCTATTGCTTGTTCTAGTGCTTCTTCAAATACTTTCAATTCGTCATTTACGGCAATTCGGATCGCTTGAAACACTCTTTTTGCTGGATGTCCGCCCGTTCGTCTTGCAGGGGCGGGAATTCCTTCTTTGATAATGTCGACAAGCTCCCCCGTTGTTTCAATCGGTGCTTTTTTTCTAGCTTCTTCAATTTTGCGTGCGATTTGCTTGCTGAATTTCTCTTCCCCATATTTGTAGAAAATCCGAACTAAATCTTCAAACGGCCATTCATTCACCACTTGCTTTGCCGACAATGCAGCTGATTGATCCATTCGCATATCAAGAGGTGCATCATGATGATAACTAAAGCCTCTCTCTGGTGTATCGAGCTGAGGAGACGACACACCAAGATCAAAGATAAAACCGTCTACGCTTGTAATGCCTTGTTCATTCAGACATTCTTTTAAATATCGGAAGTTGCTTTTTATGAAAAGAATGTTCGCTTTTGAATCTGCGAGCTTCTCTCGTGCATAATCCAGTGCAGCATCGTCTTGGTCAAAACCAATTAATGTACCTTTTTCTGATAATTGAGATAGTAAATATGAGCTATGACCTGCGCCGCCTAGCGTGCAGTCCACATATGTACCGTCTTCTTTGACATTCAAACCGTCAACTGTTTCTTTTAATAATACTGTCTCATGTTGAAACATGATGTTATGGTCCCACCTTTTTCAAATAGAAATGAATGTGTAGAAAGCTTGCTGCACAAGGGATTATTATATATCAAATCCAATCATGTTTTCAGCAATTTCAGCAAAAGAATCTTCTTGCTCTTCTGTATATTGTTCCCAGATCGACTTACTCCACAACTCAATTCGATTTGAAACGCCGATGACCACACATTCTTTTTCGAGTTTTGCATATTGGAGTAGGTTTGATGCGATGTTAATGCGTCCCTGCTTGTCCAGATCGCATTCGACTGCGCCAGAGAAGAAAAAACGGGTAAACGCACGTGCATCTTTTTTCGTTAGCGGAAGTGCTTTGAGTTTCTCTTCGATTAGTTTCCACTCACTCATAGGGTAGCCAAATAAACATTGATCAAGCCCTCTCGTCAGCACAAACTGTTCTCCGAGACCGTCTCTAAATTTAGCAGGGATGATCATGCGCCCTTTTGTATCAATCGTATGTTGGTATTCACCCATGAACATGATAAACAGAGCCCCACTTTCTCACCCATACTCTCCACTATCCACCACTTCTCTCCACAAAACTTATTCTACACTGTTTCTACATAAAAAAAAACCCTGAACTAGTCAGGGTTCATTAAAACTTTATTTCAAAGTTTGACAATTTGTTGCTTGTTTTGAAATGAAAATGGCATATTTTTGAATGTTTTGAAGAATTCTGGACCATATTTGTTTAAAAAATACATGATATTCCAAATTCTTTCTTGAGGTGCATTTAGTGGTTTTAAACTATTTTCAATCCGTTCAAAGTCACGAAGGATATATCTTTCCTTCTCTTCCACACGCTGAGCCACCTTTTGATATACAAATTGAAGCTGGTCTTCAATAAATTTGGCATTTTTATCTAGAAGCTGCTCAAAGCTCGGTTCAATCTCCAGCGCTTCTTGTCTCATCACGCCATGAACATTTGCTAATTCACGTTTGGCCTGTTGAACTGCTTGAACGAAACTGTCGGGAAGGCTTTGCTGAAAGTGCGCGTCCCTCTTTTCTTTGACTCCGTTTGTCAGCACTTCTTCTAGTGACAGATCTCTGACTGGCAGTTTTTTGTCAATATGCCTTTCAAGAATGGTGACGTGCAGTCTCGGAAGAACAGGTGCCATCTTCACTTCAAAGTATTCAAAAATTCCTTTCAACTCTCCCCAATAGTTGACTTCGCCGTGTCCTGCCATAAAAGCAAGTGTCGGGAGGAGGGTTTCTTGCATTAAGGGGCGCGTCACCACATTGTTGCTAAACCTTTCTGGGTGCTCCTCGACTTCTTGCAAAAGCTCTTCCTTTGTCCACGTAAGCCCCACTTCAGATACAGAAAACTGATGCTGCTCTTTTTCAATGAGGAAACGCTCCTCATCATATTCGTAAAACAGGTTCGCTTGATGGTCACCAGCTTCAATAATCGGCTGATATCCCGCTTCTTTCATGGCAGCCTGCGTTTCATTCAGGCGAGCTGTGATCGTATCACTCGACTCGACAATGTGTTTGAATAGCGTTCGCTCAAGTGGTTTTACGCCTAAATCTCCTGAATTAAAAAGGAGCAGCCCATCTTCTTCAAAGAGATCACTCACAATCCATTCAAAGAAATCAGTAAACGTTTCTGATTTGCGTAAACATCGAAGAAGCTGATCAAGCAAGTCGTTTGTGTAAGCAGATTCTTCATAGGTTGAAAACACATCACGAAGCCATTTCTCTGTTTTCTCCTGCTGCAGTGGTGTTCTTTTTGCAGCAGTTTTTTTGACGTTATGTAACGGCAGCTTTTGTTTGACCGGGCCTTTTTCACTAGACGTGTACACAAAATTAATTTCATCTACATCATGATCCTCACCGGCTACCCAAAAGACCGGAATGACAGGAACGCCAAGCTCTGTTTCCTTTTCTTTTGCAAACCGAATAATGGATATGATTTTATGTATGGTATAAAGCGGTCCTGCCAGTAGGCCTGCCTGCTGTCCTCCCACCACCATGACACTCCGTTCATCACGGATTTTTTCAATGTTTTGACGCATCGCTGCTGATTCAAACTTTGCATGATATGCGCTCATATAATCAGCTAAAGCCTCGCGCGGGAAGCTCCTTTCCATGAGATCGTCGTATCTCTTTTTCCATGTGTACTCAGAATGTATATCATAATCAAAAAAAGCAGTCATCTCTTTTTTTTCTTCTATATAATCACGTATGAATAAATTCTGACTTCGGATGGAAAGTTCAGTCAATTGCATGTTTAGAACTTCCTTTCTTCAATAAATAGTTAGTTTCCCGAAAAAAGTATAGCATGTAAATGAGTTCACTCAAAAGATTTTGTTTGCTTTTTTTCCAATACTTCCAAGCTTCTATTGAAGAAAGTAAGATGTGGTGCCTGAATCTCTTGAACTTGAGCCTGTTTTAAAAGATAGCCAAGGATGGCTTTTCTTTCGGTTTGGCGGCCATTAACGATATCTTGCAGCATCGACGATTGATTAGCGGCCGTCTTCTCACAAATAGAGACCACATGGGACCAGAGCCGCTCTTTTTCAGACAAGCCCAAAATGGAAACAGCTTCTTCAAATGCGCATTTCATCATGTGTTCATATGAGGGATTTGCGATCAGTTCCCCATTTTTCACATGTAATAAAGCCGTCAGCGGGTTAATGCACACATTGACAAGCAGTTTTTCCTCGAGCACCTTTTTCCATTCATCTGTATAGACCATCTGAAAATGGGAAGATGCTATATTCAATGCATTCCTCACATCTGCTGTTTCCTTATGATGAAATGCCCCCCATTTGATCACACCAATACCTGTATGGTGAACTGCATGATCTGACACCTTCATGGCCCCGTGCTCTACCACACCTATATATAATTGATGCGGCGTTTCCCAATTCTTTAAATCGAATAGGTGGGCCATTCCGTTCTGCAAAAATAAGATCCGCTGACGAGGTAATGTCGATAATTCATCGAGTACATCTTGCAAATGATGATATTTTACCGTCACAATGAGCAGATCACATATTTCTGTTATCCCTGTCTGTGCATGGGCAGCCGTCTGAAATGTTTCTCCTCCTACCGTTCGCTTAATTCCTGATGCTCGAATCTTTTCTGCCTGCTTGTTTCTTCTTGTAAAGACAGTGATATCATGATGCTGTGATAAATAACTAGCACAAAGCAGACCAATCGCACCGCCGCCAATGATTCCAATTTTCAACTGCCGCACTTCCCTTTTTCTGTTTACTTCATCATATCCACTATTTTAACAGTTTCATGTCATGATGCAAAAAGCAGAGGACGCACTATGATTGAATTTTTTTAATTTAAAAACTATAATAATAAGTGTAAAAACTTTTTTAGGCGGATGGGATGAAAACGCCTTCAATGACATCACTGTCGACATTATGTGTGTAAGGGGGAAGATCACATGGCACAAGTAAAACGTCTTCTAATTAATTACAAAACGTTAGAGGAATTTAAACAATTTAAGGAATATGGCATTCAAGAGCTGTCCATGCTTGAAGACCTTGAAAGCAATATGATTGAAAATGACAGCAACTCTCCATTTTATGGGATTTATTTCGGAGATAAGCTTGTGGCACGTATGAGCCTATATCAAGTGGATGGCTCGACGACGACGTATTTTGACCATAACCATGATTATTTAGAGCTATGGAAGCTAGAAGTGCTTCCTGGGTATCAACGCAAAGGGTATGGCGAAGCACTTGTTGAATTCGCCAAATCTTTCGGATTGCCGATTCGAACGGCTCCACGCGTCAAATCTGCCGGTTTTTGGGATAAGATGGGCTTTGAAGCAGTGAAATATGATATGGAACGCGATAAAGGTGAAAATCCACTCATCTGGGAGCCTGCTCATATCCAAAAAAATACAGGTGAATCCGCTTAATGATCGATGACAAAACGCCCCTCCTTTTATGTGTGAGGGGCGTTTTCTTATTTTGCGTAGTCTTTTAAGCTGATATTCTGTTTGACTCTTTCAACAATCCCAATGAGTGCCCGGTAATCTTCTTCTGTCATTTTCAATTGGCGCTTTAAGTGT
Organism: Bacillus crepusculi; assembly: GCF_014764715.1. GTDB lineage: Bacteria > Bacillota > Bacilli > Bacillales > Bacillaceae > Bacillus. The sequence goes on from NZ_JACXXE010000003.1 coordinate 27,152, forward strand.
TCATTTTCTTCTGTGAGTGACTTTAATTGATGATGTGCATCCTTTAGTTCCTCGCGTAAATAAGCGGGACCAGAGGGCTCTTTCTCAAGCTGCTCTAAAAACTGAATCACTTCTCGAAGGGTCAATTCAGCATGATCCGAAGATGTCTTCTCTTCTATTGTCAACGCATGCTGTGGTAAACCTGAGGAATGAATACCGATCTTTTTACGCAGTTCTTTTCGCTGTTTTTTCGCGAGCTCAATGCCTGCTTGGTATTGTTTTCTCACGTAAGAATTCCACCTAAATCCACATGCTGCAGCTGTCCTTGATAGTGCTTTCCCGACTTCTTCAAATGCGGAAAGCTGGGTCCCTCCATCACGAATGTGCCTTAAGACGACTTCTGCTAAAAGTAAATCTTCATCTTGTGTCCATGCGTCCTGCCTTGTCATCGTCAATTAATCATCCCCCCTGAATCTGAATACCACATCATATGCGCTTACTAGAGTAGATAGACTATTTACAGGAGAGAAACCTAAAAAATAGACAAATAAAAAAACGCAAGGGAAGATTCCCTCACGCTTTTTTATCAAGAATTAATTGCTTTTTACGTCTTTGCCTTTGTATGTTCCGCAAGATTTGCAGACACGATGAGAAATTTTCATTTCACCGCATTCTGGGCAAGCTACCATACCAGGTACTTGTAGTTTGAAATGCGTACGACGCAATCTTTTTTTCATTTTAGAAGTTCTTCTAAAAGGTACAGCCATTATTCCCACCTCCTTAAAGAGTTAAGATTCATTATTTTCTTCTAAGAGCTTCTTCAAGCCTTCCAGACGCGGATCAATTCGGTTTTGATGTGCATCTTCCGAAATGACCGCCCAGTCATTCCCTTCCTGTGGTGCAGCACCTTTTACGTCTGTTTGGTCGCAAAAGATTTGCATCGGCACTTCAAGAAGTATTTCTTCCTTGACTAAAGGCGTTAAGTCGATGATATCGTCTTCTACAATAGAAACGTCTTCATCTTCTATATCGTCTGTCTTATGAAGTACAAATAGTTCTTTCGTTGAAATCGCAAATGGATAATTTACATCAACAAGCGTTCTTGAACAAGGCAATGTCATTTCACCTGTGATGGTTAAATCAAATGCGACTTGCTTTGATTCGATCACTCCAGTCCCTTTCACCTCTACTGGTGAAATGCGACGTATATCTGAATGAAGGCTAGTAAGTTCATTTAAGTCAACCGTCTCATGAAAATCGAAGCTGTTTTTAGCTTTTTGATGTAACTGATAAACTGTCCATTTCAATTGTATCACCTCTAAGAGCAACAAACATGATTATAGCTTTCATCATGCTATTTGTCAATATTTTTTCTTTACAGTCCTTTGTGATGGCAACTGGTTGTTTGACATCAGTTCCAGGAATGCCTACACTGAAAAAAATGAGCTTCATTTTTCCCTTATGCTACTGTAGCATAGACCATTTCACCATAGCAAGAAAGGCGGGACATCTATTGAAAGCAACGGGAGTCGTTGTAGAGTACAATCCATTTCATTATGGACATGCCCATCATGTTCGTCAGGCGAAAAAACAAACCTCTTCAGATGTTGCCATTGCCGTTATGAGCGGTTCCTTTCTCCAGCGCGGAGAGCCTGCAATTGTTTCAAAGTGGGCACGTACAAAAATGGCACTGCAAAACGGTGTAGACATTGTGTGTGAGCTTCCATACATTTACGCTGTGCAAAAGGCAGAAACCTTTGCAAATGGCGCTGTGTCCATCCTAGACGCTTTAAAATGCCGCTCTCTATTTTTCGGAAGCGAGGATGGTGATATCAACGTATTTAAGCGCACAGCTCACGCATGGCAGGAGAAAAAGGCAGAGATTGACCTTTTAACAAAGGAGAAGGTCAAAGAAGGCCTTAGTTATCCGGCAGCGGCAGCCGCTGCATTTCAAGAGACCATTTACCTTGAGCACTTACTGGATTTATCTAAACCGAATAACATTTTAGGCTTCCATTATGTAAAGGCCATCTTAGAGCGATCCCCTCACATGCAGCCCTTTACCTCTAAAAGAATTGCATCTGGTTATCATGATGAAAAACTTCCTGTCAATCAGAAAATCGCAAGTGCCACAAGTATTCGAAAAGCATTAAAAGAGCACGGCTCATTTGAAGCGGTCACCCCCTATCTCCCGGATAATACTTTAAAGCAATTACATGACTATCATTCTTCATACGGTCTTTTACATACAAAAGAAGCCTATTTTAGCTTCTTAAAACATGTCTTTCACACAATGAATGCGGCAGAGCTAGAGGGTATCTATGAAATGGAAGAAGGAATCGAACACCGCATGCAAAAAGCCATCACACACGCGTCCTCCTATGAGGAATATCTATCACTTGTGAAAACAAAACGCTATACGTGGACAAGACTGCAACGGATGAATACGCACCTCTTAATGAGAGTGAAGAAAAAGGACATGCATCAACTGCTTGAAGAGAAAAAGGCACCCTACATTCGGTTACTCGGTATGTCAAAGAAAGGACAGCAATACTTATCTCTTGTGAAAAAAGAATTGGACGTACCGCTTGTGAGCAAGCTGTCTTCCTTTTCACATCCAGCACTTGATCTTGACATTCGCGCTTCCCGTGTCTTCAGCCTTCCCATCCGTGAGCCAATGCAAACAGAATTAACGGAAGCAGAGTTTAAAACCTCACCGATCCGATATGATGAAGAGACCGGACTCTTCCAATCTCGATAAAAAGAGCAGCCTTAATTAAGGCTACTCTTTTTTTACTTAAGATGCTTTCTCTTTTAACTTGTTTAAATAGTTTAGTGCGTCCTGCATTGTGTCTACAGGGACGATTTTCATATCACTTTTAATATTTTTTGCTGTTTTGACTGCATTTTGGTAGTCAGAGTTTGGATCGCCTTTCTCGTTTGGTGCAAAGAATATGTCTTTTCCAGCTTTATCTGCAGCTACAACCTTTTGATCGATCCCTCCAATTGGGCCGACCGTTCCATCGGCGTCAATCGTTCCAGTCCCCGCAATCGCATAGCCATGTGTTTCGTCTTCTTTTGTCAGCTGGTTATAAATTTCAAGCGACATCATTAAGCCTGCTGATGGACCACCGATATTTTCAATATCTACTTTAATCGCAGGTGACACTTTCACATGACGGTCTGTAAACAATGACACACCAATTCCGACACGTTTTGGCTCTTCTTTAAATGGTTTTAACGTCACTTGCTGCGTGATTTCTTTGCCGTTTCGTTCAAGGACAAAGCGGACAGCTGTGCCTGCTTTTTTACTGCTGATATATGAAACCATTTTATCAGCAGAATCATAGGTCTTGCCATCAACGCTTTTGATCCGGTCACCTACTTCAATTTTTCCGTAAGCAGGCATTCCTTTCATCACGTAGCTCGCATATACTCCGTTAAATGTATAATCTACTTTTTTGCCTGCTTTTGTATAAGCAGCAATCATTGCATTTTCTTGAGAGCTTTTCATCAGCTGAAGCTGCCTTTTCATGTAGTCTTCATCTGATTCTCCGTCCGCTTTAATGTTTTCTTCCGGGACGATCTCGTCATACTTGTTCATTTTTGCAAGCAAATACGTATATGGGTTTGCTGGACCTACTTTAATGGTCATAAGAGAGAAGCTGCCCTTCTCGCCATATGCTCCGTCTACTTGAATGTGCGGTGCAATCTCTGTTGCATCGCCCGGCTTTGTCACGTAATACGGCAGTTTAACAAAGGTTAAGCCAAATAATACAAGGACAACCACAAAAAAGCTGAGCCAGCGAATATTCAATTTTTTCATTCGATTAACACTCCCATTTATCAATGACATCTTTCAGTTTCTCTTTTAGTTGATCTGCGGCGAGCTCACCTGCTTCAATCATCTCTTGAATCTGTGTAAATGCACTAGAGCTATATGTTTCAAGCCTCGGCCGAATCATGACATCTGCGTGAATGGTTTGATGACGAACCAATTCATTTTGAAGGATGTCAAGGCTTTGCATAATCACATCCGATAATCTCGTCGCCTTTTCTGTTTTTTTCACCCTTGATACATCAGAGGCGATAATGAGGTCTGCACCCATTTCCTTTAAAACAGACACAGGAATGCGGTCAACCACTGCTCCATCCACTAGCTGTCTGCCGCCCATAACGTGCGGAACAAACACGCCCGGAATGCTAATGCTTGCTCTAACTGCTTGTGAGACAGACCCTTCTTTAAACACAACCTTCTCTCCTGTCGCAAGGTCACACGCGACGATTGCAAGAGGCATTCGTAATTCCTCAATTTTTTTCCCATATGTAAACGTGTGGATCAACTGCAAAATTCGATTGCCTTTTAAAAGACCGATTTTTGGCAGTGTATAGTCAGCATAATACTTTCTTCTGAAGACAAGTGCAAGTTTTTTCATTTTTTCTACGTCTTGTCCCGCCGCATAAAAGCTCCCAACAAGTGCCCCAGCACTGCTACCAGCGATCATATCCACCTGAATTCCTTGTTTCTCAAGACTAGATAAAACCCCAATATGTGCCATTCCTCTCGCACCCCCGGAGCCTAACGCAAGGCCGATGACCGGTCGCTTCATGAAAATCCTCCCTCCTCTTTCTATGCATATATACGAATCTATAGGTCTAAACATGCCCCTTCTGCTCGTATAGTAATAGAAGACAGGCTCGGCTAGTTTCTTCCTTTTTCTTTGATCACGAGCTCGCCAATAGATCATAACGGCAAGGGGCGAAATCTCCATGACAAAATGGAACACTCTGTTCATCGCTGCTTTTTTTATCTTTTTAACAGCCACTGTGATTACACATCCACAAGCCTCTTTGCAAGCGTCGAAAAATGGACTTGCAATGTGGTGGGAGGTTGTATTTCCATCATTGCTTCCTTTTTTTATTTTGTCCGAGCTATTAATTAGTTTCGGGATTGTCAGATTTGTCGGGGTGCTATTAGAGCCCTTTATGCGCCCCATCTTTCGAGTACCTGGTGTCGGCGGATTTGTACTAGCGATGGGAATGGCTTCAGGCTTTCCTTCTGGCGCTAAATTAACGACAAGACTCAGGCAAGAAGGGCAGCTAACGAGAATCGAAGCAGAGCGCCTTGTTTCCTTCACAAATTCATCGAATCCATTGTTTATTTTCGGCGCGGTGGCTGTTGGTTTTTTTCATCACCCAGCCTTAGGGATTGTTTTAGCCTGCGCACATTATTTAGGGAATCTCGCTGTTGGTGTGACGATGCGGGGGTATAAAGCCCGGCATGATGCGCACCTTAGAAGCCGGAAAGGATTTTTATTTCCACCGTTTAAAGAGGCTTTCAACGCCCTCCATACAGCAAGACTTGCAGAGAAAAGACCGCTCGGCCAAATTTTAAGCGATGCTGTCATGTCATCCGTTCAAACACTCTTTATGATTGGCGGCTTTATTATCTTGTTTTCTGTCTTTAGCAAAATGCTGGCAGTTGTGCATGTGACAGACCTCTTCTCCATAGGGATCGGGTATATGCTGCAAACGATGCATCTTCCACCAGAATTAGATCTAGCCATGATTGCCGGTTTATTTGAAATCACATTAGGAAGTCAGCTAACCGGGGCACAAGAGGTCACACTACTTGCTAAAACAATTGTCGTCAGCTTTATTTTAGGATTCAGCGGGTTCTCTGTGCAAGCCCAGGTAGCGGGCATTTTAGCAGCAACTGATATACGCTTTAAACCGTTTTTCTTCGCTCGTTTGCTCCACGGGATTTATGCAGCTGTTTTTGCCTTTTTATTATTCAAACCTCTTTATGTCTCTCGATCAGACATCGCTCTTCCAGCAGGAGCCTTTGAAGCAAATGAGCAAATCATGATGTTTAGTAGCGTGCTTTGGAATCACCTTGTGGCGGCGGGCCCTTTCATCACTTTATTCAGCCTGATCGTGTATATTGCGCTATATTATCAGAAACTAAAAAAAGGATGAGGGCTCAAGGCACTCATCCTTTAAATTTTTCTTTCAGCGCTGCTTCTACCTCTTTTGGTACAAGCTCTTTGACAGACCCATTATACTTCGCTACTTCTTTCACGATGCTTGAGCTTAAGAAGGAGTATTGATTATTGGTCATCATAAAGAACGTTTCAATTTCATCATCTAAAACTTTATTCATCGAGGTGCCTTGCATCTCATATTCAAAGTCCGTCACAGCTCTTAGACCACGCAAAATGACTTTGGCCTCTTTTTGTTTCGCATAATCAACAAGCAAGCCATGAAAGGATTCAACTTTAATATTTGGCAAATCCTTTGTCGCTTGCCTAATGAGCTCACACCGTTCTTCAACTGTAAACAACGGTTTTTTTGATGAGTTATTTAATACACATACATACACTTCATCAAAGATGTTTGCGCCTCTTTTAATAATATCCAAATGGCCCAATGTGACTGGATCGAAGCTACCCGGACAAACGGCTATGTTCCCCATGCTTTAATTTCCCCGCTTTCTATAGATCGTAATGCCAGTCATACCGTACAGTTCCCGCCTTGAAATGTGGAGCTGTCCAGCTTCCTCAGGCAGCGTGACGTCCTTATCATGCTCACATACAATCACACCATCATCTGTTAATAAAGAGTGCTCATCAATCATTTCAAGAAGTGCCTTGAGCTTTTGATCCTTATACGGCGGATCAAGAAAGATCGCTTGAAAGGATTCCTCTCGTTTTACTACGGCTGAGAGCGCACGCTTTGCATCATTTCGAAATACTTCACTTTGGTCCATGAGCGACAATTGATTCAGGTTTCCTTTTATCGTCTGAATCGCTTTCATATCTCGATCAACGAAAATACAATGATCGAATCCTCTAGAGAGCGCTTCAATTCCTAAACCGCCGCTTCCTGCAAATAAATCAAGGGCCTTCCCGCCATCAAAATACGGGCCTATCATATTAAAAATGGATTCTTTTACTTTATCTGTCGTCGGTCTTGTTGATTGACCTGGTACCGCTTTAAGCGCGCGGCCTTTTCTCGTTCCAGAGATCACTCTCATTTTCCCACCACTTTTTCTACTTGCTTCTATTGGTTATTTGTCTCTTATGACAAAAAATTCAACATTATCTTACCACATCCACTCCGCACGAGACAATGTGTGTCATTTCATTCATTTTCTATGTATAGATGACAGGAAGCGGGGTCATACTATTTATAACAGCATCTGATGTGGTGCTGTTGCCAACCGCGGAGAAGACTTACGTTTCCCCATAAGTTCTTCCTCCGGTTTCTCCTCTCCCTTTGCCTTCTCCTTAATGATTCATTAAGAATAGAAGGACCCCGCGGGTGATGCCGCGGGGGTTTTTTTGTGTCTTTAAAAGCCCACCTTATAATCATACTCTTTGGCTTTGTCCAATTTGGATTCGTACTCTAATTTAATAAAAGGTTTATATGATGGCTCAACACGTTTTACAAATGGCAATGAGTTCAGCTTTGCCATATGGCGCTCGAGATCATTCATATCACAATAAATCACTGCATATTTCATTTTTCTTGAAATATAGTGAACATTCCCAAATTTCCTTAGCGCTTTTGACTGCTTTAACGAATGCAGCCAAACGACCATCCCTTGACGTTTGGTTTCCATTTTTTCACCTGCCGCTTTTCAATTCTTCCATTCATTATGTAAAAGACGAGACGTTCAAGTCTCGTCAAGATACTTTACAGCCACAGCTGCCTCCAGATCCACAGCCACCGCCGCATGATGATAGACCATCAAAATATGGGTTCCCTGTTGGAACTTTAATATATGCTGATACAGCTTGACCAATTTCAATACTAATCTCATCTAAGATGGATTGAACCGCTGTTTCTGCTTTTTTGAAATCAACCACTGTATCGTGAAGATCTAGCTTTCTTTTGACCTCACGCATTTCCTTTGAGATCGTTCTATAGTCCGGATGGTATTTGCCGAACCGCTGCACATCCTCATATTGCTCTTTTACTTTTGTAAAATGGGCAATAATTTGTTGGGCTTCTTCGTCTTGCTGGAGACGCTTAAAGCAGTTGCGGTAATGTTCAGCCTCCTCCGACTGAAGAATCATGGCAGCCAATTGATTTGCTTCCTCTTGGAGCTCCACAGATTCGATTGTCGCATACATAAATGTTGCACCTCCAATTCATAGTTTACCACGAAACCTACGGATCAGAAAATGCTTTTACGTGACAAATACATCCCACGTTTCTCTTTTTTGTTTAAAATCAGGATGACGGGAATTCAGCACAACGGTCATTTTATGCTTTCCTTTTGAAAGGTGCTTGACCACAAACGCAGCTGTATACTCATTACCCGCACGTTTTCCGTCTACATATACTGTAAAATATCCAGCCTTCTCTGCCTTATTTCCAAGTGAAGGCTCAAGATGGAAATCTTGAAGTGTACTTTCTATATAGACAGCTGACCCCTGCACTTTGTATTTTAAAAAGCCTTGCTGCTTCATTTCACTTTGGACTTGCTTTATGACTTGTACAGCTGGTTCTTGATTGTTCACTTGCTCTTCTTCATATTGACTTTGACACCCGGTGATAAGAAAAAGCAATGCGCATATCGACAGCATCCATTTCATCATCTGATTCTCCTTTCGTCTACTTCCATAGGATGCTCATGAAATAGACATCTTAATCAACTCAAAAAAGCCTCACCCGGCTCCATTTTGATTGCGCATTGCTTGGAACATTTGAATCATCATTTCAGCCATTTGGACACTATTGCTCAACTGACTCACACGATGAGGAATGGTTTTTTCGTAAAAGTTCATTTTATCTAATTCAAAGGAAGAAAGATTTTCAGGATGTCGAGTCAGCTGTCTGTACCAGAGAGGACGCTGTCTAATAAATTTGATTCGATCCTCTTCGGCCATGACAAACTCCTGTACTTCTTTTCGCACCAAAAGCATCCCCTTTCAATTAATCTTTCCTGAAGGAGAATGGGTGCTGGCTGCCTCCAGATGAACCTTTTTTTGAGCCATTTGATGAAAATTGTCCGAGTAAGCTTTGTAAAGAGGAAATAGACTGGCTCATTTTGTTAATCTGTTCATTCATTTGATCAGCGTCCATTTTTTTCACAGCAGTCACCATTTTAGACATAAAATCTGCTTTGCCTGCTGCTCTTGGCTTAGATGCTTTTTCTTCTTTTGCTTCTTCAGATTGCGTTTGCCGGTAAGGAGACCACATCTCATCTTCCTCACCAAACATGACCCAATTCTCATATAAGCTTTGCCAGCTTTTTTCTTGCGCTTGCACTTCTTGAATTAATTTCGGATGGCGTCTGACAAATTGTTTAAATTCATCAATGGATGTTTGCTTTTGCTTGTTTGTCATATCCTCACCCCCTATACAAATGCCTACTATACTATATACACCAGCATCTGTTTTGGTGAGCCTCTTTTTTCATAAAAAAAGCAGCTGCGGTTGTGCAGCTACTTTCGTTCGTTTAAGATGTTTTCTTGATGAAGTTTTGTGTATAGTATTTTTCTTTCACACCTACGCCAAGATGTGTATAGTCTCCATTTAATAACGCCTTCCGGTGACCTTCGCTATTGAGCCAGCCTTCTACAGCTGCTGGTCCATCTACATAGTTATATGCAATGTTTTCACCTGCGAGCTGAAATGCCACCTCGCCTCTTTCTAATCGGTCTTTCAGCGTACCGTATTTTTTAGATTCGTGAGAGAAATAATGATTTTCCTTCATGTCCTCACTATGCATAAATGCCACTTCGGAGGTTTCATCGTCCCACTTTAAGGTCGGCAGGTTGTACTTATGACGGATAATATTGGTCATATCAAAAATTTGTTTTTGGCTGGAAGCTTCGATATCCTTCCATTTTTTCCCTGATATTGCTTCGGGTTCTATCAATTGACCTTGATAGACAACCTCATACGGTTTTTGTTTCACAAATGTATCTGCGTTAAAGGCCCTAATACTTGAAAGGGTGCTTTCAAACTTATCCATGTAAAGCTGGACATAGACATCCTTCCCTACTTTCACGGTAGGTCTTGTGTTCATATCATCTTCTGAGAATTCAAAGCGATATGAATTTTGATCATCCTCTACATGGATGTAAGGCGCAATTTGTGTTTTTTTAAACACTTCACTTGTGGCTTGCCCAATTTTAAATGGTTCAACGTTCAGCCCGTCTCCTGTTGCAAACAACGTCACCACTTTACTATCCTTTACCCCTACTTGAATATAGTGCTTTTTCGATTGGTTGTATATCCACCAGTCGTAATCATATGCGGAAGGATCAATGCGATCTGGTTCTCCCAGCTGTTTAAGCACTTCATTTGATGATTTCCCCATAAAGGACATAAGCCCCTTTTTTGGGATGTTGATCGGCTTATCGCTAGATGTTTCTTCATTAGACACCTTCGGTTCATTGCTGCTTTCTTTTTCTGGTGAAGATCCATATTGAATAAACAGAACGTACGTTCCAGATATAATCAGGAGGATGAGGAGTGTTTTGAGCACAGTTTTCAAATAAACACCTCCGTTAAATTGGCAAGGTACAAAAAGTACCTTCTACTGTCATTTAAACAAAACTTGCTCCATTTATCAACGACAATACAGCCTATTTAACACGAATTTAAAATATGCCCCAGTTAATGAAGAAATCCTTGCCCGTGATCTTGATCCTGTTGAGAGATTTCAGTGAGTGCATCTCCCGCACGATCATTTGATAAATCCTCGACTGATAAATCTCCAAGAGCGACAATCCCTGTTAATGCACCGTTTTTCACAACGGGAATTCGGCGGAGCTGATGCTCTGACATCAAGCGGACAATTTCTTCAAGCGTTGCATCTTCTTCAGCTGTTAGTACTTCCTTCGTCATAAGCGCCCCAACTTCCTGCGAGTTTGGCTTTTTCTCAGCAATGCCTCTAAGGACAAGGTCACGGTCAGTCACAATTCCAATGAGCTGATCTCCGTCAACCACTGGAATGGCACCGATATCTGCATCTTTCATTTTTACTGCCGCTTCATAAGCATTGTCGTCCTTTTGGCACGTCACTACTTTTTTTGTCATAATATCTTTGATTTTTTTCGTTTTCACATTAATTCCTCCATCTATTATTTTCTTTATTACTGTAACCAGCTTATAAAAGAACATACCTTTCACAGTTGAAAGTTTAACGCTTTCATACTATGATTGTCAGTAAAGGGAATTTTTATAAGGAGGGGTTTTGGGTGAAGTTTGAAGGTACGGGGATTGAAAAGGTATCAGCTGACTTAAATAAATTGGATTTCATCATGGAAAGTGAAGGATTTGTACGAGCCGACCAATGGGATTATGAGCGTGTGACGTACGACAGGAAGTATAACATGGTAGAGGGGACATTTTATTTACGGATCTCCGGCTACGCCACTGAAGGAGATGTTGGCTCCAAAAAGGCACACATTCAGCTTCTCACACCTTTACTTGGAAAACACTATTATCCGCATGGTGTTGAATACGGCGAAGGCGAAGATTTCCCTAAATCTCTTATCCAATCAAGCAAAAAAACGCTGAACCAATTGAAAGAAAAACTAGAAGCTATAACTGCTGAAGCATAAAAGAAGCACAGCCCATAAGGCTGTGCTTTTTCTTTATTCATATTTCGGAATGAGCGCATCTGGTACGGCATCTTTCGCTCTTTCTTTTCTAGCCCAGTCAAAGAAGACAACAGCAAGAATCGAGCCGTATACGATCTCCTGAATAATTTTCATCAAAATAGCGCCTAGCTGCTGATCCTCAAGCAGCGGCAAGGTGTGAAACATGTCAGGGCCAGTTAGTGCAAGGCCTGCAAGCATATCACTCGGCACACATAGATGCAGAGCTTGTATCCACGCGCCGGCATCTGAATAGGTCGCATAAATCGGTGCATCACTAAACATGATGAGGGCGCAGGCAGGTGTCATCAATATACCGTCTGCCATGATATAACCAAGCTTTAAAATGCCCGTAATCTGCGGCTGACTTTGGACTTTATGGACAAGCGGCCACCACATGAAAAAGGCAGCGATAAAAATAACAACCGTCATCAACGCATGATAAAATGGATCAGTTTTCACAAAATCAAACACAAGCGGGATATGATAAAGCGAAAATAACCCGTTAAATCCAAGCAGAGCAATCAAAGGCTTGGAAAACAAACGAAAAATCGCCTGAATGCCTGGTGTGTGAATGATCCGCTCCCAAATGGCCGCGGGTAAACCTGTGATAAGGAGCGGCGGAATGACTAAATATAGCACCGCCATTTGCGCCATGTGCGCACTGAACATAATATGTCCCATTAAATCAATTGGGCTGCCTTTTACGGCATATAACAGAACAAGCCCAGTCAGAAATAGCGTTTTCTCTTTCACCGTCGCACGGTGCTTTCCCTTTGTAACGAGAAGTAGATAAAAAGCTGCTGCTAATACAATACATATCAAATAGTAGGGACTCCATAATGCTCGAAATCCGAATATCTCTAAGTTCTCCATTGCTGCACCTCCTTCAAGGGCAAAGCGGACTTACCACCATATAATGGTCAAAAAGGCTAAAACGGTAATAAACGCGACAAACACACCTGAATAAAGAAACAACGCGGGTGTTTCATGCCCTTTTTGGTTCATGTGCATAAAATAATAAAGCTGAAAGGCCACCTGAATGCCCGCGAGCAGTAAAATAAATGGTACTGCGAACCAATTCCCGACATCATCAGAGGCGATCGTTAAAAAGGCAACGAATGTTAATCCAATCATCAAGCCGAAAGAAATGAGCTGATGCTTCATTTCTTCGGCATTTTTCTTTTTACGGTATACAAGATCGACTTTTGACTGATTTGTGTTTTTATTTCCCATTCTTATCCCACCATTCCCATTAAATATACAACGGTAAAGATGAAGACCCACACAACATCAATGAAGTGCCAATATAGACTTGCCACATAATATTTTGGCGCATTGTATAAATCGAGTCCGCGTCTCATATTTCGAATCATAAGAGCGGTGATCCAGCAAAGTCCGAAAGCAACGTGAGCCCCGTGAGTTCCTACAAGTGTATAGAAGGAAGAACCAAGAGCAGAGCTGGTAATTGTAAATTCGTACGCATGCACATAGTGATAAAACTCATAAATCTCAACCCCTAAAAATCCAGCGCCTAATAGAACGGTCACACCGAGCCAAAGCTGCATTTTTTTAAAGGCAAAGTTTTTCATATGATACATTGCATACACACTCGTTAAACTGCTCGTTAGCAGGAGCATTGTAGCAATAAAAACAAGTGTGATGTCAAACATATCAGTTGTTTTTGCTCCGCCTGCATTTGAGTTTTTCAGCGCCAAGTAAGTGGCAAACAAAGATGCAAACAGAACCGTTTCTCCCCCAAGAAACAACCAGAACCCGACGAACTTATTCTTTCCTTCTAATGTGGCTTTCTCAGGCGAAGCTGGAAAGGTTTCCGCTGTCATTTTTTGTGGTTCCATTATGCTTTCACCCCTTTATCATCGTCATCGGTCAACTCTTCTTTGTGTATATGGTAGCCATGATCATCTTTAAGAGATCTGACCAGCATGGTCGCAAACGTAATGCCAAGACCAATGAAGATGACCGGAAGACCCCAGCTGTGCTCTTGACGATACATGAAACCAAACGCTGACACAAATAGACCGAAGGAGATAATGACAGGCAGGATGGAATTATTCGGCATGTGAATATCATCGAGCGGTTCAGATGCTGTCATTCCTTTTTTACCATCCATTTTCTCAATCCATAATGGATCAAGTCCTCTTACTAGTGGAAGCTGTTTAAAGTTATATTCTGGCGGAGGTGAAGACACTGCCCATTCAAGTGTTCTCCCATCTCCCCAAGGATCGCTCGATACACGCTCTCCCTTTGCTGTTGTCCAAATGACGTTAATCAGCATGATGACAACGGCTACAAACATAAAGAGTGCCCCGATCGTACTGATGAAGTTCCCAAGCTCAAGTCCCTGACCTGGCAGGAATGTAAAGACCCGGCGCGGCATACCCCATAGACCGAGGAAATGCTGGATAAAGAACGTTAAATGGAAACCGATGAAAAAGAGCACAAAGCCAATTTTCCCAAGTTTCTCATTTAGTATTTTTCCAAACATTTTAGGCCACCAGTAATGCACACCTGCTAAAATACCGAAGACCACACCACCGATAATCACGTAGTGGAAATGTGCCACAACAAAATACGTATCATGGAACTGATAATCGGCTGCAGCTGCTGCAAGCATGACCCCGGTTACCCCGCCAAGTAAGAATGACGGAATGAACGCAACCGAATACAGCATCGGTGTCGTAAACTTCACATTACCGCCCCATATGGTGAGGAGCCAGTTGAAGACTTTAATTCCTGTCGGTACCGCAATCGCCATCGTGGCTACGGCAAAGATCGCATTTGCAATTGGTCCAAGCCCCGTTGTGAACATGTGATGCGCCCACACCATGAATCCAAGAAATCCAATCAATACAGTAGCGAACACCATGGACGAGTAGCCGAACAATCTTTTTCTTGCAAACACTGGAATGATCTCAGAGAAAATACCGAATGCTGGCAGGATCAAGATATATACTTCCGGGTGTCCGAAAATCCAGAACAAATGCTCCCAAATGATCGTATTTCCTCCAAGCTCTGGATTGAAAAAGCTCGTATCGAACATTCGATCAAGCATCAGCATCGCAAGCCCTGCTGTCAGCGGTGGGAATGCGAATAAAATAAGTGCAGATGCAACAAATGTCGTCCAAGTAAAGAGCGGCATTCTCATATACGTCATACCAGGCGCTCTCATATTAATGATCGTTACAAGAAAGTTGATCCCGGCAATCAGTGTCCCAATCCCCGCTATTTGCAAACCTAAAATATAGAAATCCATACCATGCCCTTCTGAATTCAGTGTGAGCGAAGCATATGCCGTCCAGCCTGCATCAGGTGCTCCTCCCATAAACCATCCAAGGTTTAAGAAAATTCCTCCGAAAAAGAACAGCCAAAACCCAAGTGAATTCACAAATGGAAATGCTACGTCACGTGCACCAATTTGAATGGGTACGACCGCATTCATTAATGCAAATAAAAGCGGCATTGCTGCAAGGAAAATCATTGTCGTTCCATGCATTGTCATGATTTCATTGTAAACCCCAGCACTTACAAAATCATTTTCAGGGATGGCTAGCTGTATACGGATAAACATCGCTTCCAGGCCGCCAACCAAAAAGAAAAATCCCCCTGCCACTAAATATAGTATGGCAATTTTTTTGTGGTCAACCGTCGTCAAGTAATCCCATAAGACAGCGCCAAACCCCCGCTTTTTAGCTATTGTACTCACCATGAAATCCCCCTCTTATCTCCCATTTGCCCCTTTTCATATAGATATTCTTTACACAGACTGTGTCTGACAGATGACTGCTTCTCGGTTGTAGAGACATATTCGGGAGCTCTTAACAAAAACTTCACATAGTTCACATGCCTCTTGAATATACGCTCTAGATCTTACTCTATTTTAAGACCTTTTAAATACTCGTAGAGTGCATCTGCTTCTGAGTCATTTAATTTAGGATACGTCCCTGTCATCTTATTACCTGGTTTAAAGCTCTCTGGATCTTTCAGCCATGCTTTTACATTTTCTTTATTCATGTCTTTGATCCCGGCTACTTTTGTTCGCTCTCCGAAGGTTGCAAGGTTTGGAGCCGTCCTTGCCGCTTCTGGGCGTTCGTCACCAGGTTCTACTGCGTGACAGCTTAAGCAGTTTTTCTCTTTAAATAGTTTTTCACCCTCAAGAGCTAGATCAGATGTGGATGTAGGCTTCTTGTAATCAGCCATTTTTTTCGTCCACCCTAAAAATTCATCTTGAGAAAGCGTTTTAACTTTAAAGTCCATTAAGGCATGTGATGGGCCGCAAAGCTCCGCACATTTCCCGTAGAAATATTCTCCAGCATCTTTTGTTCGTTTTGAGTCAAATATCAAATAAAATTTGTTCTCGTTGTCTGTATTTGTATCAACCTTACCCCCAGCTGATGGAACCCAGAAAGAGTGTTTCACATCAGATGCTTTCAGCTTAAAGTACACCTTTTGATCAGTCGGTACAATCAATTCCTGACTTGTGACAATCCCATAATCAGGGTATTCAAATTCCCACCAATATAAGCTGGCTCTTACATTGACAACAAGTGTCTTTTCAGGATCTCGTTTTTTCTTATCCATTGCGCTTGTATCCCCTAGCTCAAGCGTGTATGCCACAACAGGTACAACGAGAATAATGAGTAGAAGAATTGGAATCGCTGTCCACGTAATTTCTAGGTTACGGTTCCCTTCCACCTGTTTTGGAATCCTCTCTTCTCCCACTTTAGAACGTTTGAATTTAATGATGACGTAAAAGAAAATGATCGATACAACAATGACGACAAGAACCATAATCAGTGTACTCAGTACCGTTAGGAAAAACTGTTTATCTGCTACTTCCCCAACTGGCCTCAGTGTTGATAAGTATGGTTCACCGCAGCCCGCCAAAACGAGCGTCAGTAAGAGAAACAGTGAATAAACACGCCATTTTCTTATCATAATTTGTCCCAACCCCTTTTGCTTGATCTCCTTTGCCTTTCGCTTTTTACCTCTTATTTATAAAATCACTTCTTACTCATCAATAACCCCCGCCCCTTATAAAAGCACTTACATTTCCTCTTTTCATAAAAAAATGATGTTTTTACTCAAAATACCATCTATGTATAAACAGAAAGCCGCCTAAATAGAACTGAATATCAGGCGGCTTTCATAGTTGTTAGAAAATGTGGTGTTATAAGATATAGCCTTTGTTTTGATGTGATCAAAGTGTATTTCACTCTAGAATAGTGTAATAATAATCATCGCAACGAAAAAGATGGTTAAGTAGTTTAATGAATAAACGAACATAAGTGTTGACCATTTCATGACGTCTTTCATTTTAAAGCCCATAAGGCCAATCACTAGCCATCCAATATTAAGCAATGTGCCAAGTGCAACAATCGGCCACCCTAATCCACCTAAGAAAAATGGAAGTGGAAGAAGACATGCTGTCCAAATAATGATTTGGCGCTTTGTGACTTCAAAGCCATAAACAACTGGCAGCATTGGAATGCCTGCCTTGCGGTAATCTTCCGTTTTCTTAATGGCAAGTGACAGGAAGTGCGGGATTTGCCAAATGAACATAATCATAAACAAAACCCAAGCCGTTGTGTCGATTGTGCCTGTGACAGCTGTCCAGCCGATTAATGGCGGAACCGCTCCAGATACACTTCCAATCACTGTATTGATGGTGTAATGACGTTTAGACCACATGGTGTAAAGAACTGCATAAGTAAAGACACCAATAAATCCAATCACTGCTGATGTAATGGTTGTCATCAGAAGCATAATAAGTCCAAGTACAACAAGTAAAATGCCAAATGCATATGCCTGCCCCGGCTGAATCTTACCTGTAACCGTCGGTCTTGTTTTTGTTCTTTCCATTAATATATCAATATCACGGTCAAACGCATTATTAATGGCGCATGAACCGGCAATAATAAGAGAAGAACCAATCATTGTTAATAGTACAATATCAAGATTTCCAAGGAAGCTCATATCTGTAAAATAAAAAGCAAGCCACATTCCAGTAAATGTTGTAATGAAGTTGGAATTGACGATGCCCATTTTAATAAGAGCAAGAAAATCTTTCCAAGCTGTTGTTTCTTCTATTTGTCCATGAATAGCTGCTTCCGCGGCTGTTTTGGAATTTGCCAATGTGTATAACCTCCCTTGCCCAAACCTTCAAACGCAAATGAAACGTAAAATCGTTACAACTCTATCATACAAGATAAAGAGCTGTAAAAAAACATCCTATTAAATAATAAACGACAAACTTGAAGTTATTTGTGAACTTTTCGTGAATTTATTAGGATATATGTGTGTTTCTGAAGGCGGTGCAACATGAAATATTCTCTCCTCTATTTCTATCAGACTGTCAAAGAAAGATCAAGCACTCTAAATCTGTAAACTTTGTGAACTAACTTATCATTTTTTTTGTGAACATTGGTCATTATGAATTGCAACAGAACACGCATTTGGCTTAAACTTGAGAGCATGTGAGGTTTTCATTTAGAACAGAAGTTTTTTAGAGAAGGTGAAATAATTTGATGAAATTTGCTTTAAGGCTATTGAGCGTTGTCACAACGTTTGTGATGCTGATCGTTCTGATTGGCGGCGCGCTTGTTACGAAAACCGGCTCGGGTCTTGGCTGCGGTAGACAGTGGCCCCTGTGCCACGGTCGTTTTTTCCCTGAAATGAACCCTGCTTCCATCATTGAATGGAGTCACCGCATG
Source organism: Bacillus crepusculi (assembly GCF_014764715.1). Taxonomy (GTDB): domain Bacteria; phylum Bacillota; class Bacilli; order Bacillales; family Bacillaceae; genus Bacillus. The sequence goes on from NZ_JACXXE010000003.1 coordinate 45,486, forward strand.
TCAACAGGGGTTTCCACCATTCTTGTACTGGCACTGGCGATTTTATGCTGGAAAAAAATTAGTCCAGTATTCCGTGAAACCAAATTTTTAGTCATCATGTCCATTATATTCTTACTGCTCCAAGCGCTGTTAGGGGCACTGGCCGTTGTATTTGGTTCTAACGCACTTGTGATGGCACTACACTTCGGTATTTCACTCATTTCTTTTGCTTCAATCTTACTGCTTGCTCTTCTTGTGTTTGAGGCAACCAGATCTGAAACAAAGCTTGTGAAGCCGCTTCATATTGGAAAAAGAATGCAGTTCCATATTTATGGCTTGATCACATATACGTATATCGTGGTGTATACGGGCGCTTATGTGAGACATACAAAATCAAGCCTTGCTTGTTCCGTCTTTCCGTTTTGTTCAAAAGACGGCGCACTTCCGGCATATTTTAATCAGTGGGTGCAAATGTCTCACCGAGCAGCAGCACTTCTTTTATTCGTGTGGATATTTGTCGCCATGCTTCATGCCATGAAACATTATAAAGATCAGAAGCAGCTATATTATGGATGGATCATTTCAGCCATTCTGATTACACTTCAAGCCATTTCAGGTGTGATGAGTGTTTATTCTCACCTTGCACTTGGTTATGCGCTTGCTCATTCATTCTTTATTTCTTGTTTGTTTGGGGTATTATGCTACTTCTGCTTACTCATTGCCAGGTTTAAATATGAAAACAAAGAACCATTTAGATAAAAGCTTGTATCCCCCTTCCATTAGGAAAGGGGGTTTCTTTTATGATTGTTTCGCTTCTTCAAATAGCGAAATGGCTTTTTTGCGTCTTTCTTGATGATCGACTGTAGGCAGCGGGTATGTATTACCTAGCACACATCCCGATTTTATTTGTTCATCTATCGGCATTTTACTTGGTTCATGAATCCATTTTTCATCAACATGCTTTAGCTCTTGTACATATCTTCTAATATATTCCCCGCTCGGATCAAATCGCTTGGACTGGGTCGTTGGGTTAAAAATGCGAAAGTATGGTACAGCATCCGTTCCGACAGAAGCAGCCCACTGAAATCCTCCGATATTCGAAGCCTCATCATAATCCACGAGTTTTTTCGCAAAATATGCTTCGCCTTTTCTCCAATCGATCAAATAATCCTTTGTTAAAAATGATGCAGTCACCATTCGTAAGCGGTTATGCATCCAGCCTTCTTCATTTAACTGTCTCATTCCTGCATCAACGAGCGGAAAGCCAGTCTCACCTTTACACCAAACTTCAAAAAGCATCTCATCTTCATTCCATTTCATCCCTTGAAACGCAGAATTGATTTCTTTTTCCTTCATCTTTGGATAGTGGGCAAACACCATATGATAAAAATCACGCCATGCTAGCTCTTTCATAAAGGTTTCCTTGCCCTCATCTTCATAGAGCACTTCCTCATGTAACGCATGAAAGACCGTTCGGATAGAGATTGTCCCTGTCTTTAAGAAACGTGACAGTTTGCTCGTTCCAAAGACTGACGGAATATCCCGTTTCTCATGATAGCGCGTTAATCTTTCTTGAATAAAGGTGTGTAAAGTACTCATCGCTTTGTCTGAGCCGATTTGATCAAATGTCCTTGAACACTTTTTCATGATCTCTCTTAGTTTTTCATCTCCCTGTTCAGAAAGTGACTCATCACAAATCGTATGCTCACTGCTAAAAAAAGACTTGTCAACTTTTATCACAGGCTGCTTCTCTTGCTTCCGCCATGATTGATAGTATGGAGTGAATACTTGATAATGAGACCCATCCGCTTTTAAAATATCTCGCGCTCCGTGAAGGTGTGTATCCTGCCACTTTGATACATGAATGCCCTTTTCTTCTAAAAAATCGGTTACTTGAAGGTCCCGTGTTTGACCGATTCCCACTTGGTCTTCATTAAAAAAGATGGCTTTCAAATCATAAACATCCATGACCTGCTGAAAGGCGCGCAAGATATCATCATGGAGAAGGTGAACATAAACTTGAGCTTCTCTCGCTTCCTTGACGAAATGAGCCAAGTTTTGAAAGAAATGTTCATGGTTTAAATCAAGCTCCATTTCAGTAAAATATGGATCTAGATGATAAAAAGCAAATAATTTGTATTCATGTTTTTTTGCATATGTGATCGCTTTTGATAAGGCGATATGATCATCCAATCGCATATCTCGGCGAAACCAAATCACAACGATTTCCAACATTTCTTCACCTCATTCTATAGTGTAATCACTCTTTCAGACCGCTGCACATTTGAATGCGCTCAAAAAAGACACATCGCGATGGATGTGTCTCACATATTATTCAGGCTTTAATACAATCAGCAGATCACCGGTTTGAATTGGTTCTCCGTTTGTCACATGTATTTCATCTACGACCGCAGAAAATGGTGCTTGTACAGTCGTTTCCATTTTCATGGCTTCATTGATCATCAAATGCTCACCTTGCGAGATTTTCTGCCCTTTTTCAACGAGTACTTTGATGACAGTGCCTGGCATCGAGGCGGCGATGTGATTTGGATTTGAACGGTCCGCCTTCCTCTTTTCTTGAACGGAGGATTTGATGCTTTCATCCTTAATCACCACTTCACGCGGCTGCCCATTTAGCTCAAAGTAAAGCACTCTTGTGGCATTTGGATTCGGTTCTCCAATTGACACGAGTTTGACAATAAGGGTTTTTCCTTTTTCAATTTCTACCTCAATCTCTTCGCCAAGTCTCATTCCATAGAAGAACGTCGGTGTGTCAAGAACTGAGATGTCCCCATAGCTTTCTGCTGTTTGGACAAATTCAGAGAAGACTTTTGGATATAAGGCATACGCAATTGCATCTTGTTCTGTCAGGGAGAGGTCATGTAATTCTTTGAATTGCTTTTTAATGTCTTCAAAGTCCACTGGCTCCAGCTTCTCACCTGGTCTCACAGTAAGTGGCTCTTCCCCTTTTAAAATCAGCTTTTGCAGTTTTTCTGGGAATCCGCCATGTGGCTGACCTAAATAGCCTTTAAATAATTCAACAACAGAATCTGGGAAGTCCAGTGTTGCTCCTTTTTCATAAACATCCTCTTCTGTTAGATCATTTTGCACCATATAAAGTGCCATATCTCCAACCACTTTAGAGGATGGTGTCACCTTCACAATATCACCAAACATGTCATTCACACGTCTGTACATTTCCTTCACTTCATTCCAGCGGTCACCAAGGCCGACACCTTTCGCCTGCTGCTGCAGGTTACTATACTGACCGCCAGGCATTTCATGCTCATAAATTTCTGTATGCGGCGAATTCATGCCGCTTTCGAATTCATGATAGTATTTTCTAACGGAATCCCAGTATTGAGAAAGACGTTCGACAGCTTTGACCTCCATATCTGGCTTTCTTTCATGCCCATCTAGAGCATAGTATAATGAGCTCGCACTTGGCTGCGATGTGAGCCCCGCCATAGAGCTAACGGCAACATCCACAATATCAACACCTGCATCAATCGCTCTTGCATAGGTGAACAGTCCATTTCCACTTGTATCATGCGTATGAAGATGGATGGGGATCGTCAGCTCATCTTTTAAAGCAGAGACAAGCTCGTAAGCTGCCTGTGGTTTTAATAATCCCGCCATATCTTTAATGCCTAAAATATGAGCGCCTGCGGCTTCAAGTTCCTTCGCTAGAGACACATAGTATTTAAGGTCATATTTCGGGCGAGCTGGATCAAGAATATCCCCCGTATAACAAATAGCTGCCTCAGCCACTTTGCCTGATTCACGAACAGAATCAATGGCAAGCGTCATGCCTTTGACCCAGTTTAAGCTATCAAAAATACGGAATACGTCAATGCCCGCCTCAGCCGATTCCTTAACAAATGCTTTAATTACATTATCCGCATAGTTTGTATATCCGACAGCATTTGATGATCTTAACAGCATTTGGAACAACGTGTTTGGCACTTCTTGACGAAGCTCTTTCAGTCTTTCCCAAGGATCTTCTTTTAAGAAGCGGTACGCAACATCAAATGTAGCGCCGCCCCACATTTCCATACTAAATAACTCTGGCCATAACCCTGCTGTCGGCTGAGCAATTTTCTTTAAGTCATGGGTTCTAAAGCGTGTCGCAAGCAGAGACTGATGCGCATCTCTAAAGGTTGTATCTGTTAAAAGAACATTGCTTTGTTCTTTTACCCAATTGGCAAGCCCCTCAGGTCCATGCGTGTCTAACAATTGTTTTGTCCCAGACGGAATCTCTTGATGAAGAGGAAGCTTTGGTACGTTTGGCTTGTCAAAATGAGGCTTCTTTTTCTCCGCAATACCTGGGAACCCATTAATGGTCACGTTACCAATATAAGTCAGCATCTTCGTTCCGCGGTCTTTTTGCTTAGGGAAATTAAATAGCTCTGGTGTTGAATCGATAAACGACGTATCGTATTCCCCTTTTAGAAACTTCTCATGCTTTGCCACGTTTTCAAGAAATGGGATATTCGTTTTAATCCCGCGAATCCTGAATTCTTGTAAATTTCGGACCATTTTAGCAGCCGCCTGATCAAATGTGAGCGCCCAAGTGGATAGCTTGACCAATAATGAATCGTAATAAGGCGTAATGACTGCACCTTGGAAGCTGTTCCCAGTATCTAGGCGTACACCAAATCCACCGCCTGAACGATAGGCCATAATTTTTCCTGTGTCTGGCATAAAGTCATTCAAAGGATCCTCTGTTGTGACCCGTGATTGAATGGCAAATCCATGTGTAAAGATATCCTTTTGCTTTGGAATGCCGATCTCCTTGCTATGGAGATCATGTCCCTTTGCGACAAGTATTTGAGTTTGAACGATATCGACGCCTGTGATCATTTCTGTGATCGTGTGCTCCACCTGTACCCTTGGATTGACTTCAATAAAATAAAACTCACCATTTGCTACTAGGAATTCCACAGTCCCAGCGTTAATATAGGATACATTTTGAGCCAGCTTCACAGCCGCTTCGCAGATGTCTTCACGTAATTGATCTGTAAGTGACACACTTGGTGCAACTTCAATGACCTTTTGATGACGCCTTTGAACAGAGCAGTCACGTTCATATAAATGAATGATATTGCCGTAATTGTCACCAATCACCTGCACTTCAATGTGTTTCGGATTTTCAATCAGCTTCTCAACGTATACTTCGTCATTTCCAAAAGCAGCTTTTGCCTCTGACTTTGCACGGTCATAGGCTTCATTCAGCTCCTCTTTTGATCTGACAATCCGCATACCGCGGCCTCCGCCGCCAAGTGAAGCTTTAATAATAAACGGGTAACCGTATTCTTCACCGAATTTTTCGACTTCTTTGACCGAATCAACTGGCCCGTCACTTCCTGGAATGACTGGAATTCCAGCTTTTTTCGCTTCATCTCTCGCCTTTACTTTATCTCCAAACATATCTAAATGCTGAGAAGTTGGACCGATAAATTGAATACCTTCCTCTTCGCATCGTCTTGCAAAATGAATGTTTTCGGATAAAAATCCGTATCCTGGATGAATCGCATCCACGTCATTTCGTTTTGCAATGTCGATGATCCCCTCGATATCAAGGTAGGCATCAATCGGTTTTTTCCCTTCTCCAACTAGATATGCTTCATCTGCTTTATAGCGATGATAAGAGCCCGAGTCTTCTTTGGAGTAAATGGCCACTGTACGTAAATTGAGCTCTGTACAGGCCCTGAAAACTCTGATAGCAATTTCCCCTCTGTTTGCAACTAGAACCTTTTGAATTGTTCTCTGTGACATTCTCACTCCTCCATATCCCTTAAAATTTTATATGTATTCTATAATAAAGGAAGAAATGAAAACTGTACACTTTTGTTTTCTAAAGATTCAAAGTTTTCTGCAATCCATTTTTTTGAACTGTTGGTTTGCTGATGGATCTTTTCTTTTTATAGCGCTCTTTATATTCAGTGAACATACCGATATTCAGCATGATTCCCATACATCCGCTAAGTAAAATGATAGACGATCCCCCGTAGCTGATAAATGGAAGTGTCACCCCAGTGATTGGAATAAGACCTGAAACACCGCCCAAATTGATGCAGGTTTGAATCGCAATCATCGAAGAAATTCCTATTGCAAGCAAGCTTCCAAACGGATCCTCACACTTTCTCGCAATATAAAAACCTTTCACGACGATGAAGCCAAGTAGAGCTAGAACAAAAAATACACCGAAAAAGCCAAGCTCTTCCGAGATGATTGCCATAATAAAATCTGTATGCGGCTCTGGAAGATAGCCATACTTTTGAACGCTTTCTCCGAGTCCAAGACCAAAAAAGCCACCTGACCCAATCGCATAATATGAATTAATTAATTGATGCCCAGAGGCACCTGCATCTTTAAAAGGATCTTGGAAGCTCTCAAAACGTCCTAGACGATTTTGCGTGAAAATTTTATCCCAAAACAGCATAATAAACGGTGTCACAACGACCATGACGGCACTAAATAGGGCTAACAGCTTCGCAAGCGTTTTACCACTAAAGCCGGAGCACAAAATCATCGCAAGGGCAATCATGCCGATGATAAAGGCTGTCCCATAGTCCGGCTGCAAAATGATGAAGCCGCATAAGATCGAGACAATCACAATTGGAGGTGTGACCCCTCTTAAAATATGATCAATATAGTGCTGCTTTTTTGCATACACAGCAGCAAGATAGATGATGACGACAATCTTCACAAATTCTGCTGGCTGAAGACTAAATGGTCCTAATTTGATCCAGCTTCTCGCATTCCCTGCAATGTGACCGCCGAAGTACACATAGATAAGTGAAAAAACAGAAAGCAGCAGCATGCCGATCTGGAATTTTTTATTTGAAAACAGCTGATACGGAACCAGGGCTGTCAAGATCAAGATGACCGCCCCGACAATCATAAATAAAAGCTGTTTCTTAAAAAAATTATCTGGCGCAGCATCATATCTGATGACAGATGTAATCATACTTGAGCTATACACCATCACCAAACCGAATGCGCTAATTAATATAATGGCGAACAATAATGAGTAGTCATACGATTTTAGCATTCTCTTTAACATATAATCCTCTTCCTAACGTCTGTTTCTTCTGCTTGCTATCCTTTTAGCTGTTCTTATTCTACTACATTTTCTCCGTTTGATCTCGTTTTACCTCTTTTATATTGTTCGTCATTCATGAAAGAATCTAGTCCGTTTGTTCTCAAATGATCAAAAGAAAATGGCGGACAAAAAAACTCAAACTTATGTTGTGGAAGTTTGAGTTTTCAATCATTATTTTTTTGTGAACGCATCATGAAGTGCGGAAAGCTCTCTCTCAAGTTTATCGAGTAGTTTCTTGCCTTCATGTTGATCAACTAATCCAAGCCGGACAGCGAAATCAATTTCTCTCGATAATCCGAACATTTGAGTATCTAAAACCTCTTCATAAAGAGGACATTGCGGCATCGTTAAGTTGTCCATTTGCACTTGGATCAATTTTAAAATTTTATCTGCATCCAATTTTAATAAAGACAGTGCTTTTTGTCGATGATCGACTAAAATTTCTGACGCCAAAAGTATCCCTCCGTTCCCCAGGCGAGTACCTAATTCTTCTATTTATCATAAAGCGAAACGCCCAAAAATGCAAGCAGATTTATGCAGTTCGCCTTGTAAAAATAAAAAGAAGACATGCGTTGTTAAAAGATACTCATCTCATATTTTTCACTCATGAGCTCAAGCAGCTTAATACCAGCAATGCTATTCCCTTTCTCGTCCAGTGCAGGTCCAAAGATGCCAATTCCAAAATCATATGGCGCCACCCCCATAATCCCGCCGGACACACCGCTTTTAGCGGGAATGCCAATATTAATGGCGAATTCTCCGCTTGCATTGTACATTCCGCAAGTCACCATAAAGGTTTTACAAATTCTAGCGACGTCTTTTGAAAGGATCTGCTTCCCCGTCTCTGGATGCCTGCCGTCTAATGAAAATACACAAGCTATTTTCGCCAAATCTAAGCTATTCATCATGATGGCACATTGTTTCGTATAGACATCCATGACCTCTTCTACATTCCCTCTAATAATATGATATTGCTTCATGTAATAGCACATGGCCCGGTTAATCATTGATGTCTCAAATTCGGAAGCAGCTGTTTCTTTGCAGTATGTAATGCTTGTGTCATTTGCAAGCTCTCTAATAAAGCCTAGCAATCGGTTGAGCTGATCTTGCGGAGTCGCCCCTTTTATTAAACTTGTGACTGCGAGCGCTCCCGCATTAATCATTGGATTCAGCGGCTTATTCGGGCTTGCTGTTTCAAGTTTAATCATCGAATTAAACGGGTCGCCTGTCGGTTCCTGCCCAACAAATTGAAACACTTTTTTAGGCCCTTCTTCTGAAAGCACGAGTGCAAGTGATAATACCTTTGAAATACTTTGAAGGGTAAATCGTTTATCTACATCTCCTGCTGAGTGGCAAGTATTACTCACATGATAAACAGCCACAGATAAATCCGTCTGATCCGCTTTACCGAGCGCAGGAATATAGGATGCTACTTTGCCATTTTTGGCGACTTTTTTTGCTTCTTCTACAAATCGCTGAAGCTCTTCATTGTCACGACATGCCATGCCCAACATCCTCCCTATTTTTCATGTAAGGTTAGTGTGCACAAAGAGAAGCATGTTTATGAAAGTGACAAAGCGGGCGAAAACTTCTATAATTTATGGTGGAAAGGGGTTGTCTTGAACATGAGCATTATTCAAATTAAGGGGAACGTAAGGTACAAGATCACCATTGATCCAAGTGTATGGATTTTTGATGACCGCAAATTTTTGATGGATTCATTTTTTGAGAAAAGCGCAGCAAGTGAAGAGAATCAGCTTGATCAAGAGCTTGACCAAGAGCGGGTCATAAGAGAAGGTCAAACACTTCCACCCACTTTAAAAACAGAGAAGAAGTTCGAAAAGGAAAGACTCGTCACAGGCAGCTTCGGTATGAAGCTTGGCGACATGCTGAAAAATGCAGAACCGCTTGATGAGGCGGCAACGTGTGAATTTGTCACAGAAACGGAAACAATTGCGGTTCCACTTTCTCAGGCAATGGAAAGCATTGCCCATTTCAGCCAAAATGGAAAGCCTATTACAGAAGAAGGACCCATCCACGTTTATTTCGAGGATCAGTCCAACTTCACTCAGCCGATTAAAGGTGTAAAAGAACTCATCATTACATAAGAAAGAGGGTCTGGACTACAACAAGTCAGCCGCAAGCTGGGCAAGTCCAGACCTTTCTCCTTTTATAAGCTTGACATGTCCAGATATTTGCTGTCCTTTGAATCGCTCAATGACATACGTTAGCCCATTATTTAAGCTATCTAAATAAGGATGATCAATCTGCTCTGGGTCTCCCATCAGCACAATTTTACTTCCCTCTCCCACTCGCGTTAATAATGTTTTCACTTCATGTTTTGTTAAATTTTGCGCCTCATCAATGATGATGAATTGATCAGGTATACTTCTTCCACGAATATACGTTAAAGCTTCTACTTGAATCGAACCAATCCCAGCTAAGATCGCATCAAGCTCTCCAGGTTTTTTTGTGTTAAATAAAAATTCTAGGTTGTCATAGATCGGCTGCATCCACGGTCTGAGCTTCTCTTCCTTCTCACCTGGCAAATAGCCTAAATCCTTACCAACAGGGACAATTGACCGGGCCACAATCAATTTTTTAAACATGCCGAGATCCTCTGTTTGCATCAAGCCAGCAGCAAGTGCAAGCAATGTTTTGCCTGTTCCCGCTTTTCCGATAAGTGTCACAAGCGGAATATCGCGGCGCAAAAGAAGCTCCAGTGCCATTGTTTGCTGAACATTTTTCGGGCGGATTCCCCAAATAAATTCTTGATCATATATGAGACGTTTGACAAGCTCTCCTTTTTGATCAAGCATTCCTAAAGCCGAGCCGCCTTCATTTCCCTTCATAATGACAAATTGATGAGGGTTTAACGAGTCATTGGTGATATCTTTTACGTGCAATTGATTTTGCTTATAAAATGTATTCAACTGTTCAGTCGGAATATAGAGCTCGTGATAGCCATTATCAATGTCTTCATTTTGCAGTACACGATCACTTAAGAAGTCCTCTGCTTGCAGCCCAATCGCATCAGCCTTCACTCGCACTAAGACATCCTTGCTGACTAAAATGACAGGCCGGCCATCAGGCTTCGTTTCTTCCTCTAAGCTCAAATTCTTTGCGACAGCCAAAATCCGGTTATCGTTCGTTTTTTCGATGAAAATTTCTTGAAGCTCATGGAAAGAGCGATGATTGAGTTCAATGCGTAGCGTCCCTTTTGACTCTAGCGTAATTTTTTCATGCAGTTTCCCCTTTGACCTCAAACCATCGATTAAACGTGAAACACGCCGAGCATTTTGCCCAACCTCGTCCATATATCTCTTTTTCGAGTCTACTTCTTCTAACACAACAGCCGGAATGACGACCTCGTTGTCTTCAAATGAAAAGATTGAATTCGGATCCTGTAATAACACATTCGTGTCTAATACATAAATTTTACTCAGGTCCTTCGCCTCCTGATCGGGGTTTCATTCATCCTTGTCTTTCCCAAAACAATTGTTAAAATATATGTTTTCATGAATAAAGTTAGAAGGTTAATTCAACAATAAAATAAATCATGCAGTTTGTGAAGGAGGGAATACACATGCGACTATTTGTTACATTATTCATGATTCATACCATCTTTCTGTTGGGCGCTTGCCAGCAGCAGGAAAAGCCAGAAGCTCTAGACAAGCAAAATGGGCGCCAGCACTTAGTACGAGTGTCAGATTCAACCAAGAAAAATACTGGACAAGCCCGCCCGTCAACAGATGTTGCTCAGCATCTTGTCAATGTGACAGAGCACGTAGCAGATGTTAATGATGCAACGGCTATCGTCATCGGCCCTTATGCTGTTGTTGGCATTGATGTAAAAGATGATTTAGATAGAAGCAAAGTAGAAACCATTAAATATTCAGTTGCAAAAGCGCTGAAAAATGACCCAGAGGGCGCAAATGCTGTTGTGGTCGCTGACCCAGATACAGTGAGCCGTTTAAAAGAAATGGGCAAAGAAATACAAGCTGGCCGTCCCGTAAGTGGTATTATGGATGAACTAGCTGCCATTGTCGGACGAGTGATGCCAGAGATGCCGCGAAATGAAATCGATCGCAGCGAAAAGGACCCGACAAATGACCCGAATCATCAGCTCAAACAAAACGATCAAAAGCAGTTAGAAAAAAATCAAAACGATCAATCAAACCATCATATGAATCAGAAAAAATAATGAGAACGGCTTATATCTCCTGTGGTATAAGCCTTTTTCTACGCTGATTTCAAGTGGCCGAAAAAACATGCTATAATGAATGCAATAAAGTGAGGTGAAAATGATGAGAGTGAAGTGCTCATTATGTGAAAAGCTTGAAACCATTGATGATGATACACTCGTTGCGAAGCGATTAAGAAATCGACCGATTCATACATATATGTGCGATGACTGCCAAGAAAGAATTAAAGTAAAAACAGAAGCACGCATCAAAACTGGCAGATTCTCTCTTTATCAAGATCCTGCGACGAAAGAGAAGAAGAAGAAAAAAGGAAAAAAAGAACAAAAAATATAAAAAAGACCTGACACATGTTCAGGTCTTTTTTACGTATTTACTGTCCCTTCTTTTTTCGCACGATGCAGCCGTATTTTATAAATAATCAAAATGGCAGCTGCCACGACCAGGCCTTCCGCTACTGGCAGGAAAATTCCTAGAAATGTGAGAAACGTGCAGCCAAAAATCAAAAACAAATAAATCACAAGCGCTTTTAAAATCGGTAAGCGTCTAGCAAAGCCGAGCTTAAAAACAATAATCGCTAAAACAAGGATGGTGCCATATAGGAGCCACATCCCTGTTTGCGGATTTTCATCGACACGAAACAGCATCGCGAAAAAGGATAGATTCTCACTTACTTCCTGATCATTCAAAAAGATTCCCTCCCCTTATCTTTCAGGGTTCTATCTTTTTAATTCTTCATGGAATTAAGATAATCCTGCTAGCTTTTTCTTCTTCGCTGCTTTCTCACGTTCGTTTTTATCTAAAATTTTCTTTCTTAGACGGATCGATTCTGGTGTAACCTCACAGTATTCGTCTTCATTGAGGTACTCAAGAGATTCCTCAAGTGACATAATACGTGGTTTTTTCATACTAACCGTTTGGTCTTTTGTGGCTGAACGAACGTTCGTTTGTTGCTTCATACGGCTCACATTGACCACAAGGTCGTTCTCACGGTTATGCTCACCAACAATCATTCCTTGATACACTTCAGTACCCGGCTCAACAAAAATCACACCGCGCTCTTCAACGCCTTGGATTCCGTAAGAAGTCGCTTTACCTGTTTCCATTGAAACAAGTACACCTTGACGGCGTCCGCCAACTTGACCTGATTGCATCGGCTGATAGCTGTCAAACGTATGGTTCAGAATACCAAAACCACGAGTTAATGAAAGAAATTCAGTTGTATATCCGATTAAACCACGTGATGGAACTGTGAAGATCAAGCGAACTTGACCGTTCCCATTATTGATCATGTCAATCATGTCACCTTTTCTTGCACCCATTGATTCCATGATAGCGCCAGTGTGCTCTTCTGGTACATCAATTTGAACGCGTTCTACAGGCTCACAACGAACACCATCCACTTCTTTTACAATAACTTCTGGCTTCGATACTTGTAACTCAAATCCTTCACGTCTCATATTCTCAATCAGAATTGATAAGTGAAGCTCTCCGCGTCCAGATACGACCCACGCATCAGGTGAATCAGTTGGATCCACGCGAAGACTTACGTCCGTTTGAAGCTGCTGCTCTAAACGCTCTTCAATTTTACGTGATGTCACGTATTTTCCTTCACGGCCTGCAAATGGGCTGTTATTGACAACAAACGTCATTTGAAGTGTCGGCTCATCAATACGAAGGATTGGCAGCGCCTCTTGGTGTTCTACCGGACAAACCGTTTCACCTACGTTGATGTCTTCCATACCAGATACAGCGACAAGATCTCCAGCTTTTGCTTCGTTGATTTCCACTCGTTTTAACCCTTGGAAACCAAAAATCTTCGTCACACGGAATTGTTTCACACTGCCATCGACTTTCATCAGGGCGACTTGCTGTCCTACTTTCATTGTCCCTCTGAATACACGGCCGATTCCAATTCTTCCAACATAATCATTGTAATCAAGTAGCGCCACTTGGAATTGAAGCGGCTCTTCATGGTTGTCGATTGGGCTTGGAATATGGTTCACAATGGCTTCAAACAAAGATTCCATGTTTTCATCTTGCTTGCTCGCATCATTACTTGCTGTACCATTGATGGCTGATGCATACACAACTGGGAATTCAAGCTGTTCTTCTGTTGCATCTAGTTCAATGAACAAATCAATGACTTCATCGACTACCTCAGCCGGACGAGCAAAGTCGCGGTCAATTTTATTAACGACAACAATTGGTGTTAAGTTTTGCTCAAGTGCTTTTTTCAGCACAAATCGTGTTTGAGGCATACAGCCTTCATAAGCATCCACAACGAGAAGTACACCATCTACCATTTTCATGATACGCTCAACCTCACCACCGAAATCGGCGTGTCCTGGTGTATCTAAAATATTAATGCGTGTATCTTTATAATGGATCGCAGTATTTTTAGCTAAAATCGTAATACCGCGCTCTCGCTCTAAATCATTTGAATCCATGGCTCTCTCAGCGATATTTTCATTCGCACGGAAAGTACCAGCTTGATGGAGCAATTGGTCAACAAGCGTCGTTTTACCATGGTCAACGTGGGCAATAATTGCGATGTTGCGAAGGTCTTTTCGAAGTTTCACATTTTCATCTCCTAAAATAATTAGATAACTTTCATATTATATCACAATCCCCTTTAAAATCCGATTGTTTTTCTGTAAACTTATATTAACTCTAAAAAAAAGGGATGGAGACAAATGAAACAAATCAAATGGCTTCTATTATTATGTGCATTACTTGCAGTCGTCAGTATGGCGTTTATTGGGGTATCTGTTGCGGAAAAAAGCATACTGGGAACTTGCCTTAGTATCTTGTTCGCCATGATTTTCATGGGTACAGGATTTACATTAAAAAGAAAATTAAACGTGCAATCATAAAATTTATCAAAAGCCTTTTGCCTTCTACATGTAGAAGGCTTTTTATTTTGAGTAAAACAAGACTAACCACCTATGAAAGATCATATAACGTGACGAAACATATCATATAGAACTGGCAAAAGTAAGCAATCTGAACCTCTCCATTTTTCGACAAGAACTTTTATAGTTCTCCAAAATCAAACACAAAGTTACATTTTTCCTATTCTTCCACAAACATTCTCGTGGTATGCTGTTCTTGCAACAAAATTTAACAGAAAAGGGAGAGAAAAGAAGCATGAAGAAGTTTTTGAGCAAATCGCTCAGCTCTGTTGTATTTTTCGCTTTAGCTATCATTCTTACTTTCACAACAGTAGCTCCTGGGCAAGCAAGCGCTGCAACTTTCAAAGGGATTCCTTTTGAGCAGCAACAAATTATTAAAGAATTATTGGAGAAAAACGAGCGTGTCATCAACATTCTCATCAATTCATTTGTTGAGGAAGACAACAACTACACATTTGATGTGAAAAAAGCTGTTGAGCTCGGTTTGACTGAAGAAGAAGCGGCGACTGCTGAGAAATTCTTAGATCGCGCAGCTGTTCTTACAATCGTTTTCAGTGAAAGCATCTCTAAAAACGAAAAAGGAAAATTGGTTTTTGATGCAGCGAAAGCTGTTGAACTTGGTCTAACGAAAGAAGAAGCAGCTAAGTTCGAAAAACTTTTCAAATCAGTGATCAGAATTGCTGATCTTGCTGGTGATGCACTTGTTCTAGACAAAAAAGGAAACGTTGTAATTGATTCAAAAATTGCAAAAGGTCTTGGATTCAGCTCTACTGAATTACTTGTTGTCAACCAATTGCTGAAAAAAATTCCTCAAGAGCAATTAAAAACTTTCTATGATGCAGTTCAACTTGCTAAAGAGAAATTAAACTAAGCTCTAAAACCCCCATCTGGTTCGTCCAGATGGGGGTTTTTTAATTCAGCCAATACAAAATGATCATGATGACAAACACTAAACTAAACACCATACTCGCTCGACATAATAGCTTCCCGTAGTAGCGCTCCTCGAATTTTCGCTTTTCTTCCTTTTCGTCTATATATGGCATGAGGTCAGGTGTCATGATAAAAGGTATTGGCTCTTTCATTTCGTGATAAAGGTGACGGCAGCTCTCGCAGGATTGTAAGTGCTCGGCGACTATTTTATTTGTTTTTGCACTTGTGTCCCCCTCTATATAAAGTAGTAACAATTCTTCAATCAAATAACAGCTCATTTATTGAACTCCTCACAATGTAGCATTCGCTTCAGCTCTAACCTGGCTCGATGAAGGGTTGTTTTGACTTTAGATAAAGACCAATTCAAAATTTCAGCCACTTCTTCATATGACAACTCCTGTAAATTTCTTAAAATGAGGACCTCTCGGTAAGAATCCTTCAATTGGTTGATATGATGCCACAGCCTTTGAATGTCAGCTTGTGTTTCGATGTGGCTTTCCGGTGTAACGAAGGACTGTGCTCTAAGTAATCAACATCCTCTACATTCGTAAATGTCCATTTTACTTTTCGACGATAGTCATTGACAAATGTGTGATAAGCAATGGTATAAAGCCATGTTTTCATACTAGAATGTCCTTTAAACGAGGATAACCCATGCAGTGCCTTTATAAATACATCCTGTGCAAGATCCTTGGCCGTTTCCATATTTCCTGTCCGGCGATACAAATATTTGGTGATTTCCTGAAAATAATCTTCATAAATTTTTTCAATTTGATCAGCTGGTCTGGACATCAAAAATAAAACCACACAGTCATCCAAATAGATAAGACAATAAAAAAGAGGTATAACGAGTACATAAACCCCTTCATCTGTTTTAACTCGTTATAGCCATTCTGATCCTCGATTAACTCTGAAGACTGTTCATTTTCCATGAAAGGATGCTGAAATTGCTGTTCGTGTCTCTTCATCCAGCTGGCTGCCTCTTCTCCCAGCTCCCCTTCTTGATACAATTCATATAAGTCTTGAAAGATGGCTTGCTTTTCTTTATCTGTCAAAACGGTGCACCTCTTTTGTTCGTCCATTTACTTCATAGATTTTACGCTCATTTGATCCGAAGGTTTGAATGATGACAAGCCATGAAATGTCCATGTTCCCTTCTTTGTCGATCATTCTCACAGGTTTTATTTGTTTTTTATAGATCATATATGGTTTATACCTTTTTAGTACTTGTTGATAGACTTCATCACGAGCTTGATTAGATACTACTTGTGGTAAAGAAGACATTGATTGTAAGTTCAACTCAATTCCATCATCCACTCTAAACAGATTAAGCACTTGAGAGGATCGTTTAAATGTATACTGTTTGCTTTTACTACTCCCTGTTTCTTTCCTTACATCTTCTGGCTTTTCCCCTATGATCTTTAACAAATCTTCGTCGCTGATTTTTCCTTTTTTCTGTTGAAGAATTTCTTTCGACAGCTTGATTTTCATTAATTCTTTTGTTGAACCATTAAACTGAAACTGAGATTGATCTCTTGTTGTCACATTCACTTCATGCTGCCATTCAAAATAAAAATCATCTATGCCTGTAATTTGATAAGCTGACGGCTTTAGATTTAAATTTTTATAAATACTGTTTATTGTGTTTTTTATCTCCGTTTCTGTTAAATTGATTCCGTTTATATCCTTCAATTGAAAGATGGCGTTCCGTATTGCGCTTGTCGAAGCGTCCCTTTTTTCCAGATGGCAAACGCTAAGCTCTGGAACATGATGTGAGGGATATTGACGATCGGGTTGAGTAATAGTAGAAAAAAGACTGCTATACACCCAGCGCCCCACTGCCTTAACCTCACCTTGTCCCGTAGTAATGCAAATAACAAATAAATCGTCATAAAGCTTCCTGCTGCCGCCGCTAAAATCACAATGGATTTAAATGAAGATTGAAGCTCATATTTTGAGATAGAAGGATAAAAAATATAAAGCAGGGCAGCGAAGATCAGGCCATAGAACAAAAATAATTCCTTCCATTTCTGATGCCAAAATAAGCGAAAGAAAAGACTCTTAATACGATTCCAGCATAAAATAAATAAGCACTCTTCTTTTCTTTCCAGATGGGAAGTGTAATGAAAAGGGCAAATAGTCCAAGTACACACCATTGAATGATGTGGATACTGTACTCATTTAAAATCAAATACCTTTCAAAATGGAGGGATACATCACTAAACAAATCAAACATTGATACACAATCCTTTACATGAAATTAAGGCCTCATTCGTATAGACATTTGTCTTACCAAAAAGTTTCATTGAACACAAAAAATCACTTCATTCTCATGAAGTGATGGTATTTATCTTTTATTTCCGCTTCCTTTTATGTAATCGCGCAAAATTTTTTCGCAAATGGATCGATTTCCGGCAACAATGCTGTTTTTTTCTAGGAACGTCAGCCGGTCTCCATGAATGTTCGAGTAAACAGCACCTACTTCATCAAGCAGCACACAGCCGGCTGCATAATCCCATGGTGCAAGCCTTAACGTGATGTATGCGTCACTTCTTCCACTTGCAATATAAGCGAGTTCAAGCGCAGCTGATCCAATCGTACGAGTCCCTCTGACGTCACGCACGAGACGGGCAAACGGTTTGGCATCAAAATATGGGCTCTCGATCGCCCATGTCGGGTTAATGCCCACAATGGCTTTTTCAATCGCTACATCTTTTAATGGCGGAAGCAGGGTATCGTTCATATAAGCCCCTTCTCCTTTGATTGCATGATATAGCTCGTCATGAATAACGTCATAAATCAGACCGATTTTCCCAACACCATTTTCAAATATCCCGATTGAAATGGCAAAGTTGCGTTTTTGATGGACAAAGTTCATGGTGCCGTCAATCGGATCAATGATCCACACGATCCCATCGAGTGAGGTCACCTCTTCCCCTTGTCCCTCTTCACCTAAAATATGATGATCCGAAAATGTCGATTGTATTTTTTCAATGAAAAAACGTTCTGTTTCTTTATCGATATTTGTGACAAGATCATTTGGATTTGATTTTGTTTCAATTGATAGACCTTCCTGCATGGACGCTTTAATACGGCTTCCTGCTTCTTTTACCCAAAGCTTTGCAAGACGGTCAATTTCCACCCAGTTTGTCATCAGACTGTAAACCTCTTTTCTATGTAGGACCTATTTGTATTAGCATACTGATATTATGTACGTAAAAGCAAGAAAAAAGCAGCTTCATACAAAAACGAACCGATGAATTGGTTCGTTTTTACCTCACCTTGTTTTACCCTTGAAGCTGCTCCCATTCTTTTCTTAGGCGCTCAAGCTTTCGTTTGCTGCGCTCGATTTGGATATCATCTTTTTGCTCGATGGCTTCATGAAGCGTAGAGAGCTCATAATCAACCTCTAATCTCCACACAGCGATGCGATTTTTCTTCTCTTGTCTATACCCCTGCTTCACGATTTGCTTCATTGGTCAACGCCCCTTCCAGAGAATGATTCATTCCTTGTCAGTTTTCATTGATAAAAAATTCAATCGATAAGAGAATTGTTTCTTGCTTATATCGTATGAAGCGATCGCATAACCGCAACGACATTCTGAAAATTGTGTTTTTACCTATTTGTTATGTACCACACATTCGATGTTTTTAAACGCCGCATCACCTCCTCAGCAACCTTTCTCCTGATGATGCATCTTTTTTTGAGCTTGACCCAAGCTATGATAAAATATGATCAGCGAAAAGATACAGGAGGCATAACATGAGTGAGATGCGTTTTAGAGATAAAGATTTTGAAACATTCACAGTTGACGGTTTAGATGAACGAATGACCGTATTAAAAGAAAGAGTCCGTCCAAAGCTTGAAGCACTTGGCGAACATTTCGCACCGCTTCTTTCTTCTATTACAGGAGACGAGATGTATGTACATGTAGCAAAGCATGCAAGAAGATCCGTTAACCCGCCAAATGATACGTGGGTTGCTTTTGCAAACAGTAAACGCGGATATAAAAAGCTCCCTCATTTTCAAATTGGGCTTTGGAAAACTCATGTATTTGTATGGTTTGCGCTCATTTATGAATCTCCGGTTAAAGGTGAGTATGGACAATTATTCGAAAAAGAGCTAGACGCCATCCAGCAGAAAATACCGCAAGATTTCGTTTGGTCTAAAGATCATATGAAACCAGACGTACTTCGTCACAGTGAGCTTGATGCTGAACAGCTAAAAACACTATTTGAACGTGTTCAAACGGTAAAGAAAGCCGAACTTCTTTGCGGCATCCAGCTGCCTAGAGAAGAGGTCGTTCAAATGAATAATGAAGAGTTTTTATCGAAAATTGAAAATGCCTTCCGCACGTTGACTTATCTATACCGCTTTACACAGAAAGAATCTGTATAAAAAAACGAGCCTATTACACGGCTCGTTTTTTTACATACGTATAATCGCTGTTTCTTCCGCCTCTCTAGCCCTTTTCACTGCGCGGTAAGGGGAATACCCACTTCCCTTTTCAAACGCCGCAGAGTGCGTCTTTTCCTCTGCTTTCGATGGCACAACCTCTTTAAATCGTTTATAAGCATTTAATAATTCCTGCTTGGCTATTCCTTTTTCATACGCTTTTTCAACAGCTTGAAAAAACGAAATGACCGCAATTTTTTCCTCTGTTGTCCAGTCGACATCCATTGGATATTGATATTCCATTTACTTGTCCCTCACTTTAATACTCATTTCTTATTTGAACTTTCATTATAGCACTTGATCTATCAGAAACCGATTGATTTTATGCTTTACATTCCGATCAGTTCATAATATAATTCTTTTGTTTTATGCAATGAAATCTGCCGTTATTGGCACAATAATAGCAGGTATTTCGATGAAGGTGGGAAAGCAATTGTCACAACATGATACACCCTTATACACTGGACTAAAAAAACACGCTGCAACCAATCCAGTCCAATTTCACATTCCAGGCCATAAAAAGGGAGCCGGAATGGATCCTGAATTTAGAGCATTCATTGGTGACAATGCATTAAGCATTGACCTCATTAATATAGAGCCTCTCGATGATTTACATTCGCCTCGAGGGATGATAAAAGAAGCACAAGATTTAGCTGCTGAAGCATTCGGTGCTGACCATACGTTTTTCTCCATTCAAGGAACAAGCGGCGCAATCATGACAATGGTGATGACGGTCTGTGGACCTGGAGATAAAATCATTGTTCCGCGTAATGTCCATAAATCAATTATGTCCGCGATTGTATTTTCTGGCGCAATTCCTGTTTTTATTCACCCAGAAATCGATAAAGAGCTTGGTATCTCTCACGGCATTACACCAGACTCAGCCAAAAAAGCACTGACAGAGCATCCAGACGCAAAAGGGTTACTTGTGATTAATCCAACGTATTTTGGCATTTCTGCTGACTTAAAATCGATCGTAGAGATTGCTCATTCATTTCATGTGCCTGTCCTTGTGGATGAAGCACACGGTGTGCATATTCATTTTCACGATGAGCTACCGCTGTCCGCGATGCAGGCGGGTGCCGACATGGCGGCAACAAGTGTCCATAAACTCGGCGGCTCCCTCACACAAAGCTCTATTTTAAATATGAAGGAAGGACTTGTTTCAAAGGACCGCGTGCAATCGATTTTGAGCATGCTGACGACAACGTCCACTTCTTATTTGCTCTTAGCGTCACTTGATGTCGCTAGAAAGCGATTAGCCACTGAAGGAAAGGCGCTCGCCGATGAAGCGATTCGGTTGTCTGAATCAGCGAGAAAACGCCTGAATCAAATTAACGGCATTACCTGTATTGGTCAGGAAATACTCGGTTCGGCCTCTACTTACGATTATGACCCAACGAAATTAATTATCTCGATTAAAGATCTTGGGCTAAATGGACATGATGTCGAAAAATGGCTGAGAGAAAGCTACCGGATTGAAGTGGAGCTCTCTGACCTTTACAACATTTTATGTATCGTGACCCCTGGCGATTCTGAGGAGACGATTGATACGCTTGTGACGGCTATGAAAGAAATTGCCGCATCGTCTACATGTGAAATCGGCAAACAAGCGGTAACAGAAGTCTTGCTGCCTGAGATCCCATCGCTTGCCATGACGCCGCGTGACGCCTTTTACGCCACAACAGAAGTGATTCCATTTAAAGAAGCAGCTGGCCGCATCATTGCAGAGTTTGTCATGGTATACCCGCCAGGCATTCCGATTTTTATCCCAGGTGAAATTATCACAGAAGAAAATGTCTCGTATATTTTTAAAAATATTGAAATTGGCCTCCCTGTCCAAGGACCTGAAGATTCATCGCTAGAGATGATCCGAGTGATAAAGGAACAAAAACCAATTTTATAAAAAAGAAACATGCAGCCCCAAACGGAGCTGCATGCTTTTTTATTTATTCAGAGGCATCATCACAGCAATGACAGTGACCACACGTTCCATATAACGTTGTCACCTTTTCATTCTCAAATTGATCAATGGTTTCATTGCAATCCTGACAAATAATTGTACCCACGTACATTCCCCTTTTCTTCACTTATAGTTTGTTTGAAAGCGTTTAATCTATTTCTTATCTCCATAATATGATGTCACATTTGAGTTGTCAACGGTTAATTGTATGACACATTTAATCATTTTTATAAAAATATGCTTTTTCCTCATCATATTGAGGGAACGTTTCAATTGTATTTTGCTTCATATCAATTCTGTAACAATTGAGTAACAATCGAAAATTGTCAAAATGGACATGATACACTAGAGTGACAAAAAGGGAACTGACTCCTAAAAATGTTGGGATACCCCCAAAGGATTTTGAGGTGAATAGATTGAATTTTATGAGGACACTTCTCATTATATTCCCCATGCTCTTTGTACTTAGTTCATGCTCATTTGCTTATATCATACCGAATCAGACAGACCAAGTCCGTCATATTCAAAAACCAAGAATTCTCTTTTTTACTGATGCAGAAAATCTTGATAAAGAAAGTCCCTATTATGATGCAGTACTCGATTTGAAAAACGAGTACCCAAAGGAAATGTCAAAAATGATTGTCAAAGAAGATCGTAAAGGCTGGAAAAACGAAGTAGATGAAGTACCGGCTATTTTACTTGTCAATGATGAAAAAGTCATTGTGAAGGTTGAAGGAAATGTCCGCAGTAAAGAGGATATCTTATCACCTTTATGTCATGCATTAGACCGCGTGAATACAAATTAACGTTCGACCTTGCACTTATAGATAACCATATGAAAAAACCCCTCTTCTCATGAGGGGTTTTTCTGATGGAGACATTTGAGTAGCCTTTTACTAGTGTTTAAAAAAACCCTCTCCAAAAGGAGAGGGTTTTATAGATGATTATTTTACGATATGAATTGGGCTTCCAATTGCTACTTCAGCCGTTTCCATTGTGATTTCACCTAAAGTTGGGTGAGCGTGAATAGTCATTGCGATATCTTCAGCCGTTACGCCAGCTTCGATGGCAAGGCTAAGCTCTGAAATCATATCAGAAGCGCCAACACCTGCAATTTGTGCACCGATGACTAGACCATCCTCTTTACGAGTGATCATTTTCATGAAGCCATCAGTTGCGTCAAGAGAAAGTGCACGTCCGTTCGCTGCGAATGGGAATTTCGCTGCAACGATTTCGATTCCTTCTTCTTTAGCTTCTGCTTCAGTGTATCCAACAGTTGCAAGTTCTGGCTCAGAGAATACAACAGCAGGAATACCAAGGTAATCAATTTCAGCTGGCTCTCCAGCGATTGCTTCAGCTGCAATTTTACCTTCATAAGAAGCTTTGTGTGCAAGTGGTGGTCCATCAACGATGTCACCAATTGCATAAATATTAGATACGCTTGTACGGCATTGTTTGTCTGTTTTGACAACTCCGCGGTCTGTCAATTCAACACCAACTTGCTCAAGACCAAGCTCATCCGTGTTTGGACGACGGCCAACTGTAACAAGTACGTAATCAGCATCAACTGTTTTTTCTTCACCTTTTACTTCGAAAGTAACAGTGACACCATCAGATGTTTCTTTAACGCCTTTTGCAAGAGCGTTTGTATGGATTTCAACGTTTCCTTTTTTCTTCAGGTTACGTTTAACCAATGAGCTCATTTGCTTTTCAAAGCCTGGAAGGATTTCGTCTCCACCTTCAAGGATGACAACTTCTGTTCCAAAGTTTGCATAAGCAGTTCCAAGCTCAGTACCGATGTATCCGCCACCGATCACAACTAACTTTTTAGGTACTTCTTTAAGCGCTAAAGCACCAGTTGAGTTGATGACGCGATCCGTGTATTTAAATGTAGGCAATTCAATTGGACGAGATCCAGTTGCAAGAATTGCGTTTTTGAAAGTGTAAGTTTGTGCTGAATTTTCATCCATTACACGTACAGAGTTGCTGTCTACGAAATAAGCTTCACCTTTGACGATGTCTACTTTATTTCCTTTAAGAAGACCTTGAACTCCACCTGTTAATTTGTTCACAACAGAAGCTTTCCACTCTTGAACTTTTGAGAAGTCAACTGTTACGTTTTCAGCTTTGATACCCATGTCTTCAGAATGCTTTGCATGTTCGAAACGATGACCAGCATTGATTAATGCTTTTGAAGGGATACAGCCGACGTTTAGACATACACCGCCAAGCGTTCCTTTTTCAACGATTGTTACTTTTTGTCCAAGCTGTGCAGCACGAATAGCAGCTACATATCCACCAGGACCTGCACCAATGACAAGAGTATCTGTTTCGATTGGGAAATCTCCTACTACCATGAATTTACGCCTCCATTAAAATTAATTGTGGATCATTCAATAAACGCTTGATGTGGTTAAGGGCATTTTGCGCAGTCGCTCCGTCAATCATACGGTGGTCAAAGCTTAGGGAAAGAGCTAAGACTGGAGCTGCAACGATTTCGCCATCACGAACAACCGCTTTTTCAGCGATACGGCCAATACCAAGGATCGCTACTTCTGGGTGGTTGATGACTGGAGTAAACCATTGTCCACCAGCAGAACCGATGTTTGTGATTGTGCAAGATGCACCTTTCATTTCAGCTGGAGCCAATTTACCTTCACGTGCTTTTGTTGCAAGCTCGTTGATTTCGTTAGATACTTCGAAAATCGCTTTGCGATCTGCATTTTTCACAACTGGAACAAGCAGGCCTTTTTCAGTGTCAGCTGCAATTCCAATGTTGTAGTAATGCTTTTGAACAACTTCATCTGTTTTATCATCGATAGAAGTGTTAAGTACTGGGTACTTTTTCAAAGCAGAAGTTAGAGCTTTTACAACGTAAGGCAAGTAAGTTAACTTGATTCCTTGATCAGCTGCAACTTGTTTGAATTGTTTACGATGTGCAACAAGGTTTGTTACATCAACTTCATCCATTAATGTTACGTGAGGAGCTGTATGCTTAGAGTTCACCATTGCTTTTGCGATCGCTTTGCGGATTCCGCTCATTTTCTCGCGAGTTTCTGGGAATTCTCCTTCTAGAACTGGAGCTGCTGCCGCTTTTGGAGCTGCTTCTTCTTTCGCACTTTCAGCTGCTTGAGGTGCTGCTTCTTGAGTTGCAGAACCACCATTAAGGAAGCTGTCGATATCTTCTTTTAGCACGCGACCATTTTTACCAGAACCTGCAACTTTGTAAATTTCAACGCCTTTTTCGCGCGCATATTTACGTACAGATGGCATAGCGATGACGCGTTTGTTTGGATCAGCATCTACTTGCTCTTGTGCGCCTGCACCAGTTGCTGCTGCCGCTTCTTCTTGAGCTACTTCTTTCTTTTCAGGCTCGTTACCAGCTTCAGCAGTACCTTGTACTTGAGCTTCAGTTTTCGCTTCGCCTTCTTCTTCGCTGCCTTTAAATTGAAGATTTTCGTAACCAGGTGCATCAAACGTAATGATTGTTTGTCCTACAGTTGCAACTGTTCCCTCTTCAACTTTTAATTCTAATACTTTTCCTTTAACAGGTGAAGGAATTTCTACAACTGCTTTATCATTTTGTACCTCTGCTAAAACGTCATCTTCATTGATTTCGTCGTTTGGTTTTACAAACCACTTAACGATCTCACCTTCGTGGATACCTTCTCCGATGTCCGGAAGTTTAAATTCAAATGCCACTGTTTTTCGCCTCCTAAATTATGTTAAATCCTTGCTCTGTCATTATTACACGGTCATGTAATTGATAAAGGGGAAGAGAAATAAATTCTTTTCCCCTCTGTCATTTAATTAAAATTCAAGAACTTTCTTAGCTGTTTCAAGCACGTCTTTATGGTTTGGAAGCCATACGCTCTCAGCTTGAGAGAAAGCAAATACAGTATCAGGTGCAGCTACACGAAGTACTGGTGCTTCTAGGCTAAGGATTGCTCTGTCATTGATTTCAGCTACTACGTTTGCCGCAATACCAGCTTGTTTTTGTGCTTCTTGAACAACGATCGCACGACCTGTTTTTTCAACAGAAGCGATGATTGTTTCAATATCAAGCGGGCTCACTGTACGAAGGTCGATGACTTCAGCAGAAACGCCTTCTTTTTCAAGTTCTTCAGCCGCTTTAAGTGATTCGTGAACCATTGCACCGTAAGTGATGATTGAAAGGTCAGAACCTTCACGTTTCACATCCGCTTTACCAATTTCAATTGTGTACTCTTCTTCAGGAACTTCCTGACGGAAAGAACGATAAAGTTTCATATGCTCAAGGAACACGACTGGATCGTTGTCACGAATTGAAGAAATTAATAGTCCTTTTGCATCGTAAGGTGTTGAAGGAATAACAACCTTGATACCAGGCTGTTGTGCGATAAGACCTTCTAAGCTGTCAGCGTGAAGCTCAGGTGTATGAACTCCTCCGCCAAATGGAGAACGGATTGTCACTGGAGAATGCCAGCGTCCGCCAGAACGGTAACGCATACGAGCCATTTGTCCAGAAATAGAATCTAATACTTCGTAAACGAATCCGAAGAATTGAATTTCCATTACTGGGCGGAATTCTTGTAGTCCAAGGCCAATTGCAAGACCGCCAATACCAGATTCAGCAAGTGGAGTATCGAATACACGATCCTCACCAAACTCTTTTTGCAATCCTTCAGTCGCACGGAATACGCCGCCGTTTTTACCAACGTCTTCTCCGAAAACGAGAACGTTTTCGTCATTTTTCAGTTCTGTGCGTAACGCATCAGTGATCGCTTGAATCATTGTCATTTGCGCCATGGCTTACTTCGACTCCTTCTGTTTGTAGATTTCAAGCTGTTCAACCAAGTTGAACGGTTTCACATCGTACATGTTTTCAATCAAATCAGTGACTTTTTGCTTAGGCTGTTCGTCAGCTTCTTTGATCGCTTGTTTGATTTGTTCTTTTGCATCTTCGATGACTTTATTCTCTTCTTCTTCAGACCATAGGCCTTTGTTTTCCAAGAATTTGCGGTAGCGTACCAATGGATCTTTTTGCTCCCACTCGTTTTCATCTTCTTTAGTACGATATCTTGTTGGATCGTCACCAGCCATTGTATGTGGGCCGTAACGGAATGTAAGAGTTTCGATTAATGTTGGACCTTCACCATTTACAGCGCGCTCACGAGCTTCAGCAGTCACTGCATATACAGCTAATGCATCCATACCGTCAACTTGTACGCCTACGATACCAGCTGCAGCTGCTTTTTGTGCAATCGTTTGTGCTGCAGATTGCTTTTCAACAGGTGTAGAGATCGCATATCTGTTGTTTTGGACAACAAAAATCGCTGGCGCTTTGTAAGCCCCTGCAAAGTTAATACCTTCGTAGAAATCACCTTGTGAAGCTCCGCCATCACCAGTGTAAGTGATTGCAACAGCGTTTTTACCGCGCTTTTTCAAACCAAGGGCTACACCAGCAGCTTGAATGATTTGTGCACCGATAATGATTTGCGGAGAAAGTG
Source organism: Bacillus crepusculi (assembly GCF_014764715.1). GTDB lineage: Bacteria > Bacillota > Bacilli > Bacillales > Bacillaceae > Bacillus. The sequence goes on from NZ_JACXXE010000003.1 coordinate 72,528, forward strand.
CATTTACATCTTCAGGCATTTGGTTACCAACAAAATGTCCACGAGAGAACAAGAATGCTTTTGTTAGCGGAAGACCATGCCAGATTAATTGTGGTACATCACGATATCCTGGTAGAATGAAATCTTCTTTCTCAAGTGCAAAGTGAGTTGCAAGCTGAGAAGCTTCTTGTCCAGCAGTTGGCGCATAGAAGCCAAGACGTCCTTGACGGTTCAATGAAATTGAACGTTGATCTAATACACGTGTAAACACCATACGGCGCATTAATTCTTTTAATTGGTCATCTGAAAGATCCGGCATTGCCGCTTCGTTTACGACTTCGCCTTTTTCGTTTAAAATTTGAAACGTTTCAAACTGCTTTTTGATGGCATCAAATTGCTTTTTGCTATCAACAATTGCTTTTTTTGTTTTTGCAGCCATTCTAAAGTCACCTCTTCCTTTCTTTTAACAGTCAATTTGTCGTGAATCCATTTATACATACAGATATAGGATAACCCAAAATACTCATATGACTCCTGTATATAATAGCCACAAAGGGTGTTGTCGAAACATTGGATGATCGCTTACTTTTGAGTCCTTCTAACTGTATTAACGATAGTTCACAAAAAACTAATACAACTTCTGTTAACAAGGATTAGTTTACAACAAGAAAAATAGTCCGTCAATTGATTTAACAGCTTTATTTAAATAAATGTATTCGCTTTACTTTTTATGGTGAACTGTATCAATCTGTTTAACGAGTAGCGCGAACTGTACTAGTATAGAGGGCATCACTGTACTACAATAGCAAATGTTTGTTTTTGTCGAAAAATAAAACAAGAGCTGTTCTTCAGCTCTTGTTTGACTCTTTATCTGCCGCTTTGTACAACGCCTGTTTATGCTCATTCAATTGGTCTGTATATTGATTGAACTTCTTGCTTTCTTTTCTGACCTTGCTGTAGGAACGATTCACTGTCTTCAGCTTGGATTTCAGTTCCTCGTATCCTAAGTCTTTCTTCTTTAAAGAATGATATAAATGCTGGTCTTGTTTCAGCGCCTTTTGATACTCTCGGTAAAGCTGATCATACGACGCATATCTCTTCTCGATTGATTTCACCGTTTGATCAGCTTTCTCCTTTAATGCTGCATCTTGTATCCGCCCGGCAGATTCCTTTACAGTTTGTAATTCTTTTTTCGATTGATCCATGCTATCTTTTTCTGTTTTTAAATGTTCTTCTCTCTTCGCAGCTGATGCTAGCGCCTGATCAGAAAGGCTTGACACTGTTTTTGTATGGTCCTTTGTGGTTTGTATCATTTTTGTATACAGCTGCTGCTCTTTTTTCTCATAGTTTTGCAGTGCGTCCTGCTCTTTTTCAAATGATTTTTCTTTTTCGCTCATTTTTGTCATCGCATCTTGCATCTCATTGAACGGGCTTTGACCACCGCATCCTGCAAGTAAGAGTGTACATATCCCTGCTAAAATCGCACCTGCTTTTATGTATCTGTTCCTCTGTCTCATCAAAAGGTCCCCCTTTATATCTCCACATACCACTATAATTTTTATAGGCGTTTGTGACAAGGAAAGAGGATAGCCTTTTTAGGGGGAAGAAGATTTTTTTCAAGCTATAGGCTCATGACTATACAAATAGTGCATTCATACATAGTTTATATTACACGCTTCGCCTTCACTTCTAAAAGGCCGAGTGTATTTCCAAAGGAGGTCAAAAATATGTCTAATTATAGTCATGGAAGTTTGTATGGTGGATACGGCGGTTACGGTTACGGATACGGTGGTGGCTGTTGTTATCCAAGTTATGGTGGTGGATATGGATATGGTGGTGGACGTACATTCGCTTTAATCGTCGTCCTTTTCATCCTATTGATCATTGTAGGCGCGGCATTCTTAGGCGGCGGCTGCTGCTAATGGCTGTCTAAGCCTCTGACCGGTCTCTTATGACCGGTCTTCTTTATTTCATTGCATATGTTGTGTATCATTTTATATACTTTACATACAAAGGAAATAGGAGTGAAGTTTTGTGATTACCATGGATGATATCGTACGAGACGGGCATCCCGTTTTAAGGCAAACAGCTGAAGCGGTCGAACTCCCGCCAACAGAAGAGGAAAAACAGCAATTAGCTGACATGATCGAATTCGTCAAAAATAGTCAGGATGAAGACATGGCTGAAAAATATGGACTGAGACCCGGCGTAGGACTCGCAGCTCCGCAAATCAATATAAGTAAACGTATGATCGCTGTTCACTGTGAGGATGAGGACGGGAAGCAATACAGCTACGCCCTGTTCAACCCTCGAATTGTCAGTCATTCAGTCAAAAGAGCTTATTTGGCAACTGGAGAAGGCTGCCTATCTGTTGATGAAGCCATCCCTGGATTCGTCCCTCGTTATGAAAAAATCAGGGTCAAGGCTACAACGCTTGAAGGTGAGGACATTGATATCCGTTTAAAAGGGTTCCCAGCCATCGTCTTTCAGCATGAAATTGACCACCTAAATGGCATCATGTTTTATGATCATATTCAAAAGGATCAGCCATTCGCAGAGCCAGACAACTCTGTTGCGATCGGCAGATCATAAAAAAGAAGACCCAGCAAGTGAGGGTCTTCTTTTTTATTCTTCAATGAGACCTAACTGGGTCACTGCATGAAATATGCCGTCCTCATCAACTGGTTTTGTCACAAAATCAGCCAATGTTTTCAATTCACTCACAGCATTCCCCATGGCAACACCTGTTCCAACAAACGAAATCATTTCTCTATCGTTCAGACCGTCTCCAAAGGCAACTGTATCCTTTTGATCGTAGGGCAGTCTTTCGATGACCCGCTTAATTCCTTCGGCTTTTGATCCGCCTTTTGGCAGGACGTCTGTTGACAGCTCGTGCCATCTGACAAGGTCAATTTCTTCGCGGAACGCCTCATATTGGACTTCCTCTTCTGCCTTACAAAATAGCAGCATTTGATAAATGTCGTTTTCTTTAAAGAAAGTCAAATCATGCTCGGGGTGCTCTGTTTTTAACGTACCAATTCCTTCATGAATAAACGGATGGTTCGGCACAGAAGCCTTCATCGTTTCTTCTCCCATGAAAACAAGCGGGTGATCATGACGATCTGCTGTTTCATAAATTTGCTCCATCAGCTCCTGCTTGAGCGGATTGCCGTAAATGACTTCTCCCTCAAACATGACATATTGACCGTTATAAGCAATAAATGAGTCAAGTGCTAATTCTTGTAAAATAGGCTGGATTAAAAAAGGCGAACGGCCAGATGCTATGAATAGATGATGTCCTTTTTCTTTTAATAAACGAACAGCTTGCTTCGTTGATTCAGGTATTTTTTTATCATGATCATATAAAGTACCGTCGATATCAAAGAAGATGACTTTTTTATTCATATCTCGTCTCCTGTCTCTCGTTATGTACATACTCTCCCTTTCATCATACAGAAAGATTTCCGCTTTCGAAACCAATTCCTTTTAAAACGCCCATTTCCCACATATAACCATGTAACATTAGATGGAAACATCATATAATACAAGTATAAAGAAAGAACGGAACGCACTGCCCCAAAATGACATCTACCGAGAGGAGGCGATCTGTGATGCTTCGCCGTCTGCGTAAGAAAATTCGAAGACAATGGAAGGACATGCTTCGTAAAAAATCGATTGCTTAAAAGGATCTTCCGCACATTTGCTGAAGGTCCTTTTTTCTCAGAGCCTTTTCTTATGCGCGTTTTTTTAATATAATAGAATAAGCGAGTGTAACATACGGTATTTAAGGAGAGATTTGGATGATATATAAGGTATATTTTCAGGCAAGCACTACTGAGGTACCTGTAAGAGAACACACAGATTCACTATACGTTGAAGCGGTTTCTGAAAGAGACGTACGCAATAAGTTGAAAAAACATAACTACAATATTGAATTCATTCAGCCTGTAGACGGTGCTTTTTTAGACTATGAACGAGAAAGTGAAAATTTTAAAGTATTGGAGCTATGAGAGGAATGAAATTTGTAAAAAACGATCAGGCGGCAGTTTTTGCGCTCGGCGGATTAGGCGAGATCGGCAAAAACACGTATGGCGTTCAATTTCAAGATGAAATCATTTTAATTGATGCTGGTATTAAGTTCCCTGAAGATGAACTTCTCGGAATTGATTACGTCATCCCTGACTATACGTACTTAGTTAAAAACGAAGATAAAATCAAAGGTCTATTCATCACTCACGGACATGAAGACCACATCGGCGGTATCCCTTACCTTCTCAAGCAAGTGAATATTCCAGTTTACGGGGGCAAACTCGCAATCGGCCTACTTCGTAATAAACTGGAAGAGCATGGTCTGTTGAGACAGACGAAGCTTCACATTTATGAAGAAGAAGATACCATTAAATTTAGAAAAACAGCTGTGTCTTTCTTTAGAACAACACACAGTATTCCAGATTCTTATGGAATTGTCGTGAAGACACCTCCTGGTAACATCGTACATACAGGTGATTTCAAGTTTGACTTTACCCCTGTTGGCGAGCCTGCCAATTTAACAAAAATGGCTGAGATCGGCAAGGAAGGCGTCCTTTGTCTTCTATCTGACAGTACAAACAGTGAAATCCCAGAATTTACGATGTCTGAAAGACGCGTAGGTGAAAGCATTGATGACATCTTTAGAAAAGTAGATGGACGTATCATCTTTGCAACGTTTGCTTCAAACATTCACAGACTTCAACAAGTCATTGAGTCCGCTGTTGCCAACGGCCGAAAAGTCGCTGTATTCGGACGCAGTATGGAATCTGCCATTGATATTGGACAAGATCTTGGCTACATTAAATGTCCAAAAAACACGTTCATTGAACATAATGAAATCAACCGTCTTCCAGCAAACAAGGTCACTATTCTTTGTACTGGTAGCCAAGGTGAACCGATGGCAGCTCTTTCTCGTATTGCAAACGGTACTCACCGCCAGATTTCCATTAATCCTGGAGACACTGTTGTCTTCTCATCTTCACCGATCCCAGGTAACAATATTAGCGTAAGTCGTACCATCAACCAGCTTTATCGCGCTGGCGCTGAGGTCATTCATGGCTCACTTAATAATATTCATACATCTGGTCACGGCGGGCAAGAAGAACAAAAGCTGATGCTCCGTTTAATTAAACCAAAATTCTTCATGCCGATTCATGGTGAATACCGCATGCAAAAAACGCATATTAAACTTGCGAATGATTGCGGCATTCCTGAGGAAAACTGTTTTATCATGGATAACGGTGAAGTGCTTGCACTGAAAGGTGACGAAGCAAGTGTTGCCGGCAAAATTCCATCAGGCAATGTGTATATTGACGGAAGTGGCATTGGTGATATCGGAAATATCGTCTTAAGAGACCGCCGCATTCTTTCAGAAGAGGGTCTTGTCATCGTTGTCGTCAGCATGGACATGAAAGAATTCAAAATCTCTGCTGGTCCTGATTTGATTTCAAGAGGCTTTGTCTATATGAGAGAATCGGGAGACCTTATCAACGACGCTCAGGATTTAATTTCAAAGCATCTTGAAAAAGTGATGGAACGCAAGACAACACAATGGTCAGAAATTAAGAACGAAATTACTGACACACTTGCACCTTTCCTTTATGAAAAAACTAGACGCCGTCCAATGATCTTACCGATTATTATGGAAGTGTAATTAGACAAAGAGACACAAGCCCATTGGCTGTGTCTCTTTTTTTCATCCGGTATTCAAAAACCGCATGTATCCAAAGATACATGCGGTTTCTCCTTCATTCTTTTATGATTGAATCGGGAGATGCTGAAAGCTTCTAACATCAAACAATCCCTTAGTCGTCATTTTTACATCAGGAATGACTGGAAGTGCTAAGAAGGATAGCGTTAAAAACGGATTAAAATCTAAGTCAAAACCTGTTTCTTTCAATGCTTCATGGAGTGCATGAAGACTTTTATTGACTAGATGTGCTGGTTGATCTGATAATAAACCAGAGATCGGTAATGGAAGTGTATGAAGAGGCTGCCTGTCCCTTACAACCGTCAATCCGCCCCCTGCTTCTTTTAACGTCTCAATGGCTTTGATCATATCGGCATCATTTGTGCCAACAGCAATTAAGTTATGGGAATCATGCGCCACAGTTGTGGCAATCGCTCCTTTTTCTAAACCAAATCCACTGACAATCCCTACCCCAATTTCAGATAGACCTTGATGTCGTTCGACAAGCACCATTTTCAATACATCTCTTTCTGTATCACTAGTGAATTGTCCGTTCATTTCTGAAGGAGAGACTTGTTCTAACTTTGTTTCAAGCTGATTTGGTATGATGCGAATGACGTTCATCTTTTGATGAGCTGTGATAGGAAGTGCAAGATCCTTATGTTGAACATTCACTGTATGGACAGATTGTAATAATGCAGGACTCGGTGCGATTCTTTCAACACTTGGCAGATAATCTCCACACTGCGCAACCAACTCACCTGCAATAAAGACGCTTGTGATGTTTACTTGATCAAGGTCAGAAACTAGCATAAAATCAGCATCAAAGCCTGGTGCAATAGCTCCCTTTGTTTTGAGGCCAAAACATTCTGCAGCGTTTAAACTGCCCATTTGGTACGCTAAAAAGGGGTCCAATCCTGCCTTGATAGACATACGTACTTGTTCATCAATACTTCCTTGCGCCAGTAAATCATCTAAATGCTTATCATCGGTACAGAAGAAAAAGCGTCTCGCATTCTTCTCATTGACAGCTGGCAAAACATTTTTCGCATTTTTGGCAACAGACCCTTCTCTCAGCATGACATACATGCCTCGTTTTATACGTTCAAGGGCTTCCTCGGCTGTTGTCACCTCATGATCTGTTTGGATATTTGCTGTTCGGTAGACATTGATTAATCGGTCTGTTAAGCCTGCTAGATGGCCATCAATCAATTTATGCTCATTTTGAGCATCGAGCAGTTTTTGAAGCATATCATCTTCTCCATGCTCTACTCCAACATAGTCCATCACCTCGGCAAGACCAAGAACCTCTTTCTCTTGATAAAGAGGTTTTAAATCTTTTGCTTTTAGGGTAGCACCTGATCGTTCAAAGCTGACAGCCGGCACACAGGATGGCAGCATGAAATATATATTTAAGGCTGCTTTTCTCGCTTCTTCCAGCATAAAACGGATGCCTGTTATACCTGAAACATTGGCAATTTCATGCGGGTCTGTTACGACAGTTGTCACACCGCAGGGAACGACAGCTTTGGAGAATTCAGCAGGGGTCACCATGGAGGACTCAATATGAACATGGCCATCAATAAACCCAGGTACAAGCATTTGACCAGTTGCATCCAGCTCCTGCTCTCCCTCGTATTCTCCAATCCCTACTATTTTTCCATTTTCAACAGCGACATCAGCGTCTATCCATTCCTGGTTAAACACGTCCATAACCTTCGCATGTTTAATCACTAGGGCTGCTTTTTTTCTCTTTGCAGCTACCTCAATTTGATGTCTGAAAAGCTCCTTATCCAACGACACTGCCTCCTCCAAGTAAACAATATAATGTTTCTTATCGTAAACGAATCTGTTTGCCCAGTCAATGACATTTAGTGAAAATCAACCATATAACAGCACTGATTTTTATTTCTGAATAGTGATAATTGCATGAAAAATACGACTGCTCACTTTTGCCTTTATTCAGAAGCAAAATAAGCTCCTTTCAATTTCTTTCCTACCTTCACTGTCCACCTGTCGTGTACACAATGAGATAAAAAAACACCCCACCCTCGGAGTGTTTAATCGTCGTTCTGCATTTCTCGTTTTTCAAAGCGTCCTATATCGGTTACCGCTCCAATGACGATGAGGATGTCTTCCTTTTGGATCATTTCATCTGCAAGCGGGGAAACGATGACTTCTTTCCCGCGTTTAATCGCCACAATATTGATGCCGTATCTTGCTCTAATATCGAGATCTAAAAGAGAATGCCCAGCAAGCCTGCTGTTTGCAACGATTTCAATGAGGCTATACTCATCTGACAGCTCGAGATAATCCAGCACGTTGTTGGAAATAATTTTATGTGCAATCCGTCTGCCCATGTCTCGCTCTGGATGAACGATGCGATCCGCTCCAATTTTGTTGAGCACCTTTTCATGGTAGTCATTTTGCGCTTTTACTGTGACCATTTTGACGCCAAGCTCTTTCAGCATAATGGTGGTTAAAATACTTGCCTGTATGTTTTCTCCAATCGCAACGATCACATGATCAAAATTGCGAATGCCGAGATTCTTTAAAACAGATTCGTCCGTCGAATCTCCAATCACCGCATGTGATGCAATTTTCGCGTATTCGTTTACTCGATCTTCATTCATATCCATGGCCATCACTTCAAGTCCTTCTTCGCTTAGCGCCTTGCAAATACTTCCGCCAAAGCGACCAAGACCAATGACTGCATATTCCTTTTTCATGTTCAGACTCCTTTTATCTCACTTACCATGCATTTTACTACGGTTTGATTAATGAATCCATATGCGAACGAATTTTTTTACGGAACGCTTCACTTAAGTAAAGGTCTGCTCCTTTTTCAATTTCACTGCGATAATGACCTGGCGGAGCGGTTTCTTCGCTCTTTTGGAGGACGAGAAAGGTTAAACAGTCCTCATATACTTGATCACCCATTCGGACATCGACAAAAGCTGGACGATAAGTCCCTTCATATACACCCTCTCGTTTGTACAAATAACGAATGGCATCAAAAGGGACCTCATATAAAACGCCTTCTGTTTCTCCGCCGTCTTCTACCATATCGGCTCTTGATCCATCAGGCCGCACCAATGTAAATCTAGTTGTAAAGCGGTCAAGTGCACCGCCTCCGACGATTCGTTTGAAGTAATGATCGACTTTAGCAAGCTTAAACCTTGCATCATCCATACAGGAGCCATAGGCAAAATAATAGAAGGATGACGGCTTACGCTGCCACAGTCTGTATTCTTTCCAGCTTCCGCTGTCAATTTCCTTCATCCCTGATGCCTTCTGCTCTGGTAATGTGTATGCAATGGCTGCCTTTGGTCCTTGATCAGTCATGACATCGATTTCCTGCTTGTCATACCCTTCCTCTAGCGCGTCTAACTTATTCAGCGTGTCAGGTGTCACCTCATACAATTCCCCGTATACTGTGCTTTTTTCTGTAGGAACACATGCAGGGTATCCTGCATCTGTCTCGTATAACCGTCCATTTATCCAAGCTGATTTAGCCAATGACCTACTTTCTTCCATATACGACATGTGGTGCTCTTCATGTTTTAGAAGCGTCCCATATACAAATAAAGTTTTCATCGTCATGAAATCACGTCCTCTCGCCTTGCTGCTGTCTGTTCTTTTAACACACAGGTAAATAAATATGAAAAGCTGTGCCTTTTCTGAGTTCACTGGATACTTCCATTCTTCCGTGATGATCTTTTAAAATCGTTGCACAGATGGTCAGACCAAGACCTGTTCCTTCTTTTTTCGTGGAGAAGAATGGGTCATATATTTTCTGAATATCCTCTTCAGACATCCCTTTTCCTTCATCTTGAATGGTGATTTTCCATTCATTCAACACTTTCTCTGTTGATATGTATATGCTCCCGCCTTCAGGCATTGCCTCTATGGCATTTTTGATTAAATTAATGAACAGCTGCTTCATTTGATTGGCATCTGCTAGGATAGCCCCGGCATCCTGCTTTTTAAATGGCTGCTTGAGATCAATATTCGAAAGAACTGCATTTGTTTTGAGCAGGGTAATCACCTGTTCTAGGAGCTCATGAAGCTGGACTTCTTGAAAATGGACCGATTGAGGCTTTGCTAACACAAGTAGCTCACTTAAAACAAAATCAATCCGTTTAATTTCGGAAAAGATAATGTCAAAATAATCGGTTCTTTCGGGATATTGTGTTTTCATCAGCTGTAAAAATCCGCTTACTGATGTCAGCGGATTTCTGACTTCATGGGCAATTCCAGCGGCTATTTGTCCTGCAACGGCGAGCTTTTGTGCCTGCATTTGCAATTGCTGATTGGATTTTTCAAGCTCGATCTTTGCCTGCTTTTGTTTCGTGATATCAGCAACCGTTCCAATGCCTCCGGTAAACTGGTGCTGGTCATCAAAGTAGAGCTTGTAATGAACGTCTCCCCATACCTTCTTTCCCTCTTTATGGAGGAGCTGCAGTTCAATTCGCCCCGCATCCTTATGCTCTTTTATCACAGATAACAAATGCTCGACAACACGATCTTCTTGATCAAAGTACTGATTGTACATCGTGCCTAGACATTCATCTATGTCGTAGCCCGTCATTTGTTTCCATGCTTGATTTAAAAAAATGATTTGACCCTTTTCATTTGTTTCAAAGACGATTTCTTGCAAGTTATCTGTTATTCGATTCAGCCGCTCTGTCAGTTCGTGTGCTTCTTTTTCTCGTTTGTTTAAATCTGACACAAGTAAGTTCAACCGGTCTACATAGCCTGATACGACCCAAATACCAGTTAAAACTACGACTGTAAAGGCTAGATCGAGCGGCCAATTAATTTGGTAGCCGCCTAGATAATAAAAGAAATCCCAGCTTAAGATTAATATAAATGCAAGAACAGATAACAAGATCCGCACTTGATATGTTTTGTTCAAATGATTCCACCTTCCGCCCTGAGATTCTTTGTCAATTGTACCATTTTCCACTTATTTTTTGAGGGAGATGAGGCATTTTTAAGGAACTTTTTTCATAAAAAATAGCCTGTTCTCAGCACGAAGCAAGAGAGCAGGCTATTTTTAGTTACTGCTGAAGGGCTTCTTGCAGCTCTTTTAGCAGTAGTTCTGCGCCTTCAGCGCTTAATGTAATTTGACCATTTCCATATTCATGGTTCTCTGACGTAATCTCACCAGTCATGAGACAAACGCCCTCTGGCTGATATTTTTTCAAGACGATTTTCTCTCCATCTATAAAAAATTCCATACTGTCTTTAATTTTGATATCAAGTGCTCTTCTCAATTCGATTGGCATGACGATACGCCCTAGTTCATCTACTTTTCTTACGACTCCGATAGATTTCAATTTCGTTCCCTCTTTCTTTCATTAGCTCAAGATCAATCTGTTATTCACCAATTGATATATCGTAGACGTAAGAGATTCTTAAAAGGTTTCTCCTGATTAAAAAAATTTTTCATAAACGAAAAAACAAAGGGAAAATTTATTGCGATTGTCAAAATGAGACTTGAATTTTACAGATTCATTTCAAGGTCATCACAAACCCCCACAAATGACAGGAGACCTCTGAACTTTTAAATGTAAAATTGTTTAAAACAGCAAAAATAGAGATTGGGTGAAAACATGTTTCAAAATGCCGAAATTGGAATTGATTTAGGAACTGCTAACATATTGGTTTATAGTAAAAACAAGGGAATTATTTTAAATGAACCGTCCGTCGTGGCTGTAGATACAGAAACAAAAACTGTACTTGCCGTCGGAACAGAAGCCAAAGAGATGATCGGGAAAACTCCTGGGAAAATTGTGGCGATCCGCCCGATGAAAGACGGTGTCATCGCTGATTATGATATGACAACAGATTTACTAAAACAAATTATGAAAAAAGCTGGGAAAAATATTGGCTTTACCTTTAGAAAGCCGACCGTCGTTGTATGTACCCCTTCTGGTTCAACAGCTGTCGAGCGCCGCGCAATTAGTGATGCTGTAAAGAATTGCGGGGCAAAGCATGTGCATTTGATTGAAGAGCCTGTCGCAGCTGCAATCGGTGCTGATCTACCAGTAGACGAGCCTGTTGCAAACGTCGTCGTAGATATTGGCGGAGGAACAACGGAAGTTGCAATCATTTCATTTGGCGGTGTCGTCTCTTGTCATTCCATTCGAATTGGCGGAGATCAGCTAGATGAAGATATCATTACGTTTGTCAGAAAGAAGTACAATCTACTCATCGGCGAGCGGACAGCTGAGCAGGTAAAAATGGAAATTGGGTATGGGCTCATTGAACATGAGCCTGAGTCATTAGAAGTGCGTGGACGCGATCTTGTGACAGGTCTTCCAAAAACGATTACACTTGAATCTCATGAAATACAAGGTGCCATGCGCGAATCACTTCTTCATATTTTAGAAGCAATTCGCGCGACATTAGAGGACAGTCCCCCAGAGCTAAGTGGTGATATTGTGGACCGCGGCGTGATCTTAACTGGTGGTGGTGCTCTTTTAAATGGAATTCAAGAATGGCTCTCTCAAGAGATCGTCGTGCCGGTCCATATTGCGGCAAATCCGCTTGAATCAGTTGCAATTGGAACGGGTCGTTCATTAGAAGTCATCCACAAATTGCAAAAAACATTAAAATAATCTTCCTGTTCTACTTCTTTTTTCATCATTTCAATCATATCGTGAGAAATGGATAACCGTGAAGGAGGAAGAACATGTTACTTGATTTAGGTAAACGGGTCGTTGTCACAGTCATTTTAACGGGTATTATTTTAGGAGGAATGAGCCTGTCGTTTTCACATATGCCCCCTTCTAATGCACAGCCTGTGAAACAACTGAACCGCTAAAAAAGCCGCACGAAAGCGGCTTTTTTATTTTGGCTTCAAAGCGACTCCTCATTTTCCTTTTCGGTCATAAATCTGATATGATGAACATGACTAAAGGAGGGTTTTTATGAGTTCATTTGAAAAACAACTAGATCAATATGCTAAGACCATCGTTGAAGTCGGTGTGAATGTTCAAAAAGGACAGGAAGTCGTCGTATCTGCATTTACTGAATCTGCAGACCTTGTTCGTCTTGTAGCGAAACACGCGTATGAGCGCGGGGCGAAAAACGTACATATCCGCTGGAGTGATGGTGTTCTCACTCGTCTAAAATATGAACATGCGCCACAGGAAGTATTTGAGCAATTCCCAGAATGGGAAGCACAGATGATGGAAACCATCGCAAAACGCGGCGGCGCTTTTATTACCATCTTGTCAGAAAGCCCTGATCTTCTGCGAGGCATTGACTCGAAAAAAATCGCTGCACAGCAAAAAGCCGCTGGTTCAGCCCTTCATACATATCGTCAATACGTTCAATCAGACAAAGTCGCTTGGACGGTCGTAGGTGCTGCATCAAAAGAATGGGCGAAAAAGATTTTCCCTGACCATACAGATGAAGAAGCTGTCGCTTTATTATGGGATCAAATCTTTAAAGTCGCACGCGCTGATCAAGCAGATCCTGTTGAGGCGTGGAAAAAGCATGATGAGTCACTCAATGAAAAAGTAAAGATATTAAATGAACGTCACTACCACAAGCTGCACTATGAGGCACCAGGTACAGACTTAACGATTGAGCTTCCAGAGCAGCATATTTGGGTAGGTGCTGGAAGTGTGAGTGAACGCGGCATATCATTCATGGCCAATATGCCGACAGAAGAAGTATTTACCGTGCCTAAAAAAGATGGTGTAAACGGTACTGTCTCAAGCACAAAGCCGCTCAGCTATGCAGGAAATATCATTGATGAATTCACATTAACCTTTGAAAATGGCCAAATTGTGGATGTGAAAGCAAAAGAAGGCGAAGATATTTTAAAATCTCTCGTTGAAACAGATGAAGGCTCTCATTATCTAGGTGAGGTTGCCCTCGTACCAGATGATTCACCAATTTCTAACTCAAATATTCTTTATTACAATACACTTTACGATGAAAATGCATCAAACCACCTTGCCATCGGCAGCGGATATGCGTTTAATATCGAAGGCGGAAAAGAAATGAAACGAGAGGAATTGGATGCTGCGGGTGTGAACAGCAGTATTACACACGTTGATTTCATGATTGGTTCAAAGGAAATGAATATTGACGGAATCACAAAAGACGGGAAACGCGAACCGATCTTCCGAAATGGAAACTGGGCGATTTAATCGAAAAAAAAGACATCCACTTTTGGATGTCTCAGATTGTTGACAAAGGGCTAAAATGGTGTTTATTTTAGCCCTTTGTCTTCTTTCAGCGTGATAGAAAACCTTTGAAGTCTAGGAAGGGCGAGCACCGGAGCGGAGCGAATTTGACATTCGTGAGCACCGGCGCGCAGACCTGACAAAGAATGCGAGGGTTTGTCTACACGCTAAGACATCCACTTTTGGATGTCTTTTCTTATTTACGCATAAAGCTCATTGAGTCTCTTTTGAATGTCTTGATCTGATAAGAACTCATCATATGTTGTTTGTTTATCGACGATGCCATTTGGCGTCACTTCGATGATACGGTTTGCCACTGTTTCAACAAACTGATGGTCATGAGATGAGAAGAGCATAGCTCCTTTAAAGCTCATTAAACCGTTATTCAGCGCCGTAATTGATTCTAGGTCTAAGTGGTTCGTCGGCTCATCAAGAAGCAGCACATTCGCTCCTGACAGCATCATTTTCGATAGCATACAACGAACCTTTTCTCCTCCTGATAACACGCTTGCTTTTTTCTTTACTTCTTCCCCAGAGAAAAGCATACGTCCTAAGAATCCGCGTAAGAAGCTTTCGCTTTGATCATTAGGAGAATATTGACGAAGCCAATCCACTAGATCGACATCATTTCCTTCAAAGTATTCACTGTTGTCTTTCGGGAAAAAGGCTTGAGACGTTGTCACGCCCCATTTATATGTCCCGCCGTCTGGCTCCATCTCACCCGCAAGGATTTTAAATAAAGTGGACACAGCAAGCTCATTACGGCTTAGGAACGCAATTTTATCCTCGCGGTTCATGATAAAGCTGACGTTATCAAGTACCTTCACACCGTCAATTGTTTTCGATAGACCTTCTACTCGAAGGACATCATTTCCGATTTCGCGCTCTGGCGCAAAATGAACATACGGATATTTACGTGAAGATGGCTTAATGTCGTCTAAAGAGATTTTATCAAGCAATTTCTTTCTTGAGGTCGCTTGCTTCGATTTAGAAGCGTTCGCACTGAACCGGGCAACGAACTCTTGAAGCTGCTTAATTTGCTCTTCTTTTTTCTTATTTGCATCCTGGCTTAGTTTCAGTGCCAATTGGCTGGACTCATACCAAAAATCATAGTTACCGACATATACTTGAATTTTTCCGAAGTCTAGGTCCGCAATATGTGTACATACTTTGTTTAAAAAGTGACGATCATGCGATACGACGATCACTGTATTTTCAAAGTTAATGAGGAATTCTTCAAGCCACTGAATCGCTTGTAAGTCTAAGTGGTTCGTCGGCTCATCAAGAAGCAGAACGTCAGGTTTACCGAATAAGGCTTGGGCCAGTAACACTTTAACCTTTTCAGAACCGCCAAGCTCAGACATTTTCTTAGATTGTAGGCCTTCTGGAATGCCAAGACCTTTTAATAGGATCGCGGCTTCACTCTCCGCTTCCCAGCCGTTTAATTCAGCGAATTCACCTTCAAGCTCCGCTGCACGAATCCCGTCTTCATCTGAGAAATCAGGCTTCATATAGATCGCGTCTTTTTCCTGCATGACATCATATAGACGTTTGTGACCCATCATGACGACTTTTAATACTTCAAATTCTTCGTATTCAAAGTGGTTCTGTTTTAAAATCGCTAAACGCTCACCAGGGCTCATATGAACATCGCCCGTCTGAGCCTCAATTTCACCTGAAAGAATCTTTAGAAACGTTGATTTACCAGCTCCATTGGCACCAATTAAACCGTAGCAGTTGCCAGGAGTGAATTTAATATTTACTTCTTCAAATAGTTTACGATCAGCAAAGCGCAAACTAACATTATTTACTGCAATCATTTATTAATCCTCCATCACTCATTCATCATTATGAAGTATAACATGAATAACGTTTGATAGAAACGTCTCTTGCTAAGAACGAAGGCAATTTGTCCATTATGGTATAATAAGCGGGAATGATTTGTTGAAGGAGTTCGTGCGATTTGAGATTACTTACACTGATGGAATACTGTTTATTGATTTTCTTTATGGGTATTTATTTATCTGCAACAGGCTTTAATGCGAGGGATTTTGGCCTTTATATTGGGCTTGTGCTTATTTACACACTGGTACACATCTTTTCGAAACGCTTTTTACAAAAGCGAGGGAAAGAAAATCAGAAGATCGGATTGTTTCGGTCCGTTTTAGCCATTACTGGGTCTGTCTTCGCTTCTGTGTTGGCGATTGTGCTCATTGTGACGGTGCTCACGCCAAATTAAAAACGACCCTTCTTTTAAGGGTCGTCCATTCAAGCACTTTTCTCACGCACCTGAGAAGGGTGCTTTTATTTTGTTTGCCGAATGTCGCCAAATGGGAAGAAAACAAATTCTGATGTCCCGACAATCCGATCCTTTTCAATGAGTCCAAGTCCATTTCGGCTGTCCATGGAATTAAGTCTGTTGTCCCCCATCACAAAGTAATCGTTTTTCGGTACTTTCACTGGACCAAAATCCCCCGTCAAATGCACTTCATACTCTTTCGCATGCGCCTTGTTTTCTTTTAAATAAGGCTCGTCTACTTTTTTACCATTGATGTAAAGGGTATCATCCTTCATTTCAATCGTGTCTCCTGGAAGGCCGATCAATCGTTTTACATAATGAATTTTCTGACCGTCTTTTCCATTAATAATAACGATGTCACCGCGTTTGACCCTACCGAGATAGTTAATGGTTTTGTTGACAAACAGCTTTTCCCCGTCATGAAGGGTTGGTTCCATTGACTCTCCTTCCACTACATACGGCTCAAATATAAACGTACGGATGAGAAAGACGAGCGCAAGTGCAATCAAAATGGCTTTGATCCATTCAAACAGTGAACTTTTCTTCTCTGTTTTGGCTTGCTTTGCATCAGATTGAATGTCATTTTCGTTTTGTTTGTTTTCTTCGTTCAAAATACTGCTTCCTCCTAAGACTTTCTGCTAAAAGACTTGAAACGTGAATTGAATAACTTTACTTTATCATATGTCATTTAAAAATTCACAAGACAACCATTCAATTAGATATTTTTTCCTAATTTGTTGATGATTAAACTAAAAGAAGCACCGTTTTTCACGATGCTTCTTTTCAATTACGCTTCTTGATTGACTGGTTTTTTCAAAATACCAAGTAAAAGCGCTGTGACAACGGCACCGATTAAGATGCTGATGATATAAAGAACTGGATGATTGGTTACCCAGAAAACGAATAGTCCGCCGTGTGGTGCAGGAAGCGTGACTCTAAAGAACTCTGTTAATCCGCCAGCAACTGCTGCACCTACAACAGCTGAAGGAATCACACGCAGAGGATCTGCCGCTGCAAACGGGATCGCCCCTTCAGTGATAAAAGCGGCCCCCATGAAGTAGCATGTAATACCTGCTTCGCGGTCACGTTTTGAGAATTTATTTCTAAAGATCGTTGTCGCAAGAGCAATACCTAGTGGTGGAACCATTCCGCCTGCCATAATCGCAGCATGAGGGGCATAGTTCCCAGCAGCGATCATCGCAAGACCAAATGTGTAAGCCGCTTTGTTAATTGGGCCACCCATATCAATCGCCATCATACCAGCTAAAATAATTCCCATTAAGACAAGGTTTCCAGTACCTAATGATTCAAGCCAGTGTGTTAATCCGTCCATCACCATTTTGACTGGCGTGTTGACAACATAATGCATAATAATACCTGTAAAGAAAATACCGAACAACGGATACAGCAGTACCGGTTTAATCCCGTCGAGTGACTGCGGGACGATTGTGAATACCTTTTTCAAGAGCACCACGATGTAACCAGCAAGGAAACCAGCAATTAGTCCGCCTAAGAATCCTGCACCTGCAGCAGAGGCCATAAATCCACCGACCATACCTGGCGCAAAACCTGGACGGTCTGCAATACTCATGGCGATAAATCCAGCTAATACAGCAACGATTAAGGCAAGCGCATTATCTCCGCCAATTCCTTTTAATACAGCTGCGAATGAATTGAAAGAAGGATCATTAGGATCTGCTGACTTAATTCCCCAGAAGAATGAAATCGCAACGAGGATACCGCCCCCAACAACAAATGGAAGCATGTTGCTTACACCACTCATTAAGTGCTTATAAAATCCACTTCTTCCCCTACCAGATGATTCATTTCCGTCTTTTGAAGAGCTCCCGCCTGAGCCTTTATAGATCGGCGCATCCTGATTGATTGCTTTTTCAATCAATTCCTGCGGACGGCGAATTCCAGCTGTCACAGGTACTTCAATGACATGTTTGCCTTTAAAGCGTTCCATTTCAACTTGTTTGTCAGCTGCCACAATGATGGCTGGTGCTTCTTCAATTTCTTTTGCTGTCAGGGCATGTTTAATTCCACTTGAGCCGTTTGTCTCAACTTTAATGTCAACGCCCATTTCTTTTGCTTTTTCTTTCAAAGCATCTGCCGCCATAAAGGTATGTGCAATACCAGTTGGGCAAGCTGTCACCGCTAAAATCTTAGCAGGTTTTCCTGATGCAGCCGGCTCCTCATTGACTTCCTCTTCTTCTTCATCATCCTTGTCATGTGTATTGATGATGTCAATGATTTCATCTTCAGTTGCCGCTTCAAGCAGTTGCTTGCGGATTTCTTCACGCATAAGAAGTGTTGATAAACGAGAAAGTGCTTCTAAATGCGTGTTGTTTGCGCCTTCAGTTGCTGCAATCATAAAGACTAAATGACTTGGCTGTCCGTCAAGTGATTCATAGTCTACACCAGCAGTCGAGCGTCCAAATGCAATGGCAGGTTCTTTCACACTTGATGTTTTAGCGTGAGGGATCGCAATTCCTTCGCCAATACCAGTCGAGCTCTGTTTTTCACGATTGATAACAGCTTCTTTGTAGCCTTCTTTATCATTTAATTTGCCTGCTGTATCTAATACAGTGACAAGCTCTTCAATGACTGATTCTTTCTGCTGGCTATCTAATTGAAGCTTAATCGTATGCTTCGTGAGTAGTTCTGTAATTTTCATGGTGACTCCTCCTTTAAATGCGTGTGACTTTTACTTGTGGTAATAGGGTGTCAACAAGCTCTTTTGTTCCAAGCTCCTCAGAAAATGCTGTAGCGCTTCCTGATGTAACACCAAGCTTAAATGACGCTTCTATTGAAAGACCTTTCGAAACGCCGGCTAAAAACCCTGCAACGACTGAATCCCCTGCACCAACTGAGTTGATGAGCGTGCCCTTTGGAACATTGGACTGATAGATGCCTTCGTTACTGAACAAAAGGGCTCCGTCCCCTGCCATGGATACGATGACATGTTCAGCACCTTGTTCTAACAGCTTTTTTCCATAAGGAATGGCTTCTTCTGCAGACGAAATACTTGTATCAAACATTTCACCTAACTCATGATGGTTTGGTTTCATTAAGAACGGTTTCAAATGTGCAGCTTTTTTTAACGCTTCCCCAGAAATATCAAGTACCACTTTTACGCCTTGCTGCGCGCATACTTCAGCAATACGCTCATACGTGTTATGAGGCAATGAAGAAGGAATGCTGCCAGCTAATACAACGAGATCTCCTTCAGTCAATGAAGTAAATTGGGATAGAAATGACTCAAATTGC
This sequence comes from Bacillus crepusculi, assembly GCF_014764715.1. Classification (GTDB taxonomy): domain Bacteria; phylum Bacillota; class Bacilli; order Bacillales; family Bacillaceae; genus Bacillus. The sequence continues at coordinate 92,005 of NZ_JACXXE010000003.1, forward strand.
GTTTCTGTAATACTTGGTCCCAGTCCATTGATTTCTGTTTCTTCACCTGTTTTTAGTTTCACATTTATTCGTGTATCTTCTGACACCTCGTGAAAGGCTGTTTGTAATTGTTCGTTTTGTAAAAAGTCTTGAATATATTTGCCTGTAAAACCGCCAATGAATCCAAGTGCTTTCGATTCAACACCGTGACGTTTTAAAAGCCTTGAGACATTGATTCCTTTACCACCTGGATATTTTTTGTCGTAGGTTGAACGATTTAAATCGCCGACAGCAAAATTCTCTACATGTACGATGTAATCAACTGATGGGTTTAAAGTAACTGTATAAATCATGTTTTCACTACCTTTATAACCGTTTTTTCATGGTAATTATCGAATGAATCCTCTATTGCATCGTTTGTGATAATGGTCGCTTCCTGTAAACTAGCAAAGGCCGAAAACGATATTTCGCCAAACTTTGAGGCATCTGATAAGATATAGGTTTTTTTCGCCTGCTTCATGGCTCTTTTTTTCATGAGCGCTTCCTCTGGATCAGGTGTTGTAAACCCCGCCTCGGGATGAATGCCATTCGTCCCAACAAAGCTTTTGTCAAAACGGTAATTCTCCATCGCTGTCAAAGCTGCGGCTCCCACCATGGCTCCTGTTCGATGTTTGACTGATCCGCCTATCAGGTAAAAAGAAATGCCTTTTCTCATGAGTGCTTCAATGTGCATAACACCGTTTGTCACCACAACAATGTCTTGATCTGGGTCGATATATTCAATCATTTGCTGTGTCGTCGTACCAGCATCTAAATAAATGCAATCGCCTTGTTTTAAAAGCGATGCAGCTGCCTGTGCAACCAATGACTTTTCTTGAAGGTTTTTGGCAGATTTCTCGAATACATCTGGTTCAAGGCGAATACTCGATATCTTCGCCGCTCCCCCATGTACTCTTTTGAGGAATCCTTTTTCTTCAAGGGCTGATAAATCTCTTCTAATTGTAGATTCAGAAGCATCTGTCATCATCGTTAAGTCCTGTATTTTGACGACATCATTTTCTTCTAAGTAATCGATAATGAGTTGGTGTCTTTCCGGTGTCAACATGAAAACACCCCCTTTTGAAAACGTATTCATTTTGCGCGCACCTTTATTGTAATCGCTTTTTTCTACATTATCAATACAAAACAATCAAATACATTCAATAACTATCAAAATCTTTCACAATGGTCATCTTACCTTTATATGTACCATTTGTAAACTGAAAAATATGTGACATAAAGATGAAAGTCATGATATTAGCATTTCTATCATTTTTCATTTCATTCAGAGGAACTAAAAAAAGCCTTTATGCGATTTGCATAAAAGCTTCAGATGCTTCATTCAGGATGAAGACAGACGATTTGTTGCTCTTTTCCTTCACCGTATTATTCATACCTAAGCGATTCAATGGGATCAAGTCTTGCTGCTTTATTCGCAGGGATTAACCCAAAAATGATCCCAATAAGCATACTAAACAGCACACCGCCACACACCACTTGCCACGACACAAGAGATGGCCAGCCGGCAAATAGGGACACGAGCGAGGCACCACCTAAGCCAAGTGCGATCCCCATCAACCCGCCGATGAGTGTTAAAACGACAGACTCAATTAAAAACTGAACAAGTATTTGAGCCCTGGTTGCCCCAAGTGCCTTTCGAATACCAATTTCCCTTGTCCTTTCTGTCACAGAAACGAGCATAATATTCATGACACCGATGCCGCCGACAAGTAAGGAGATACCGGCAATGGAGCCAATGATCGTTGTCATAATAGATGTAATTTGACCGATGCCTGCAGCGATTTCTTCCATATTCATCATTTCGTAAGCATCTTCTGTACGGTGATTTTCATTTAATAAAGCAGCCGCGTTCTTTCCTACTTCCTTCATTTGATCAGCATGCGCTACTTGAATAGACAATTTATCATATTCATTTAAACCAAATGTTGAGGTGAGCATCGCGAATGGGACATATATTTCATTCAGATCAAATGAAAACATCCCTTCCTGTTTTGCTAAAACACCGATGACTTCAACAGGCTGTCCGTTCATCCAAATCATCTCGCCTAATGCCTTTTGTCCATTAAATAGTTCTTTTTTTAGACCTTCTGAGATGAGAGCTGCTCTTCTGCCGCTTCTAAAGTCAATATCTTTTAAATCCTGTCCTTCTGCTATTTGTAATGAATGTACATTCGTATAACCTTCATTAATGCCGTTCACTGTAGCATCAACTGTCGTCTCTTGAAATCTCAATTGCATTCCTTGTGCCGTCGAGGAGGCGATCTGTTTCACCCCATTGATTGTTTGAATACTTTTTATGTCTTCTTCAGTAAATGCGGCTTCAAATAAGGCATTTGGATTCGCATGTAACTCTTCATCAGAAGGTGTATACATCATATCAATGGTATTGTTTGGCCCTGAAATCGATTTTTTCAACATTTGCTCACCGCCTTGACCGATGGCCACAACTGCAATGACCGACCCAACACCAATAATAATCCCAAGCATCGTTAAAATAGAACGTAATTTATGAGCTAATACAGAATTCAGCGCTATTTTGATATTTTCAAAGAGTTTCATTCATAGCGTCCCCTTGCTTCCAACTATCTTCAACGAGGCGACCATCTCTCACAATGACCGTCCGATTTGTATATGCAGCTATTTCTTCTTCATGAGTCACAAGCACAACCGTTGTCCCTTCCTCATTCAGCTGTGAAAACTGTTCCATAATCGAGAAGCTTGTTTTTGAGTCAAGAGCGCCTGTCGGTTCATCCGCTAAGATAAGCTGGGGTTTATTGACAATTGCACGTGCAATCGCCACCCTTTGCTTTTGACCTCCTGATAACTCACTTGGCATATGTTTCATTCGATCCGCCAAACCAACCTTTTGAAGTGCTATCTCCGCACGTTCTCTTCTTTCCTTTTGACCGATACCAGCGTAAATCATCGGGAGTTCAACATTTTTCCTCGCATTTAATCTAGGCAGCAAATGAAATTGCTGAAAAACAAACCCAATGGATTGATTTCGAATCACTGCAAGCTCTTGATCCTTTGCTGCTGACAGCTCTGTTCCTTGAAAATGATATTGTCCTGAGGTTGGGCGGTCTAAACAGCCGATGATATTCATTAACGTCGACTTTCCAGACCCCGAAGGCCCCATAATCGACATATACTCGCCCTTTTCAATGACAAGATCCATTTCACTTAATACATCAAATGTTTCTTGTGCAACCTCATAGCTTTTTGTCACGTTTGAAAGCTGAATCATTCAGCATTCACTTCCATTCCGTCATACATGTCATCTGATGGATTTGCAATGATTTGATCCTCTGTTGTTAAACCTTTTGTCACTTCAAGAACATGACCTGACGTTTCCCCTAGGTTCACTTTTACTTTTTTCAGTACATTCTTCTCCACAACATAAACATATGGTCCATCATTCTCTTTTTTCACTGATGTTTCAGGAATCGTTTGCGCTTGGCGCTTGTCCGTTTCAATTTCCATGATCATTTTAAAGCCTGGTTTTGCCTCAGGTTTTTTCCCCTTTATTTCAATTTCAACTGGATATTGAACCGTTTGATCACTAGCGTTTGTTTCTGCTGTTGACTGGGCAGGAACGGCGCCCACTTTTTTCACCACTCCTTGCCAGCTCTTTCCGCGAATGACATCAGACGTTATCTTTACTTTTTGTTTCTTTTTGACTTTCATAGCGTCATACTCAGAGATCAAGCCTCGCACGATCATTTTTTTCTCATTGCCAATATGGATTACCGGCTGTCTATCTTCCAGCTTCCCTGCTACAGCATCTTGCTCTATGGAGATCACTGTTCCTTCAATTTTGCTATGTATCGTTAAATCTTCTATTTGTGCTTTTACTTTTTCTTGGTTGAGCTCGGCTTGTTGTTGTTCTAATTGAGCAGCTTTCAATTCTAATTCAAGCTGATCTCGCTCGTTTTTAAGGTTAGAGCTCGACTCGTCTGTGTTTGTTTGCTTTAATTCACCAAGTCTATTTTGCAATTGTTCTAGTTTTAACGTACTTGATTCAGCTGCTAGCGCTTGCTGTTTTTGTTCAAGATCCAGTTCCTTATTTTCATAAGTCAGGAGCGGCGTTCCAGCCTTTACCTTTTCCCCTTCTTTCACAGCAATCTCTTTCAGTTTCCCCTTTTCCTCTTCTACATAAATGTATTGCTCCTCAGAGAATGAAAGTGTCCCAGGTGTCATCACAGTTGATGTTATTTCTTTTGGCGTGAGTTTCACTGTTTTAAATGCTGCTGTAGAAGCAGGCTTTGATTGGTTTTTTGCAATGTTAAATCCAATAAATAGACCAATCACAATGATCAAAATGGATCCGATGATGATTTTCTTTCTCATAAAGACATTCTACCCCCAGCTTACTGATATGTTAATTGCGTTTCCTACATATTGGAAAATTAAAGAAAGTACATAAAAAACGCCGACAATGGTCCAGGATATTTTCGGCGAAATACGGCCGACTTGGATAAATAAAAAGCCTGTTAAAACGAGACTCCAAATGACAAACAGATCAATATTGGCTAACACAGCATGCCAAGGACCTGATAGGTGAATGAGCGCGTTTAATGACGTGACAGTGATATCCTTTGGAACATGGAACAAGACGACTGCCAAATGAGAAATAATCGTTCCTATGATCGTAATTGGTGTGATATACAGCACACCTGAAAACAGCTGCTGAAACGACGCATCTCCTTTTGCTAAAAAGACGATAAATTTATAGATTGCAGCGTTGATGACGATCCCTAGAATAAGACCAATTAGCGTCGTCACATACACAACAGGTAGCGGTACGCTTAATTCCGCCCACAATCCAGCATTTACGAGCTCAGATAAATAAGTGACAATGACTGTCAATACAAGCACGCAGCATAATGGCCACCAAACGACTGGATTTTCCCACACTCTTTTTAAATGCTCTGTTGGTCTTATGCTCACGCCTATGATCGTAGGCTTGTTTAATGTTTTTTTCATCAGATGTCATCCTCTCCATATGCAGTAATAATCCAAAAACGTTCCACCGTTCTCTTATTGTTTCTATTTTATCAAAAGATTGCCAATAAGTGATAGATCATTTGATTTTCTTATTTTTTCATTAAGGAAGAATTGTACCTATTATTCTACTTTCACAAACAACAACCTCCAAATCACACCTTGATTAGACCATATTCATAGCAAAAAATAAGGATTTCACTTACCTAAAAACATTTTATCAAGTAAACAACATGCCTATCGGAATAAATATCCTTTTCCTATGGATTCGGATGGTCACAGTTAAACACAACAATTTTTTGTTAAAATAATCCTAGTAATGATGACGAATCCCGGCTTTATAGGGCCTTGATCGGTTTCTTTTATAGAACAACAGAGACTTTAGTATCAATACTTTCATATTAAAAAATTAAAAATAAAAGGATTTTACTTGATCAAAAGTTATTTTTTCATATAATGTAAAATAGAGGTAGGTTAAATGATAGTGGAAATGGAGTCAAGTGAATGTTAAGAGAAAAATTGAAAATGCAATTGATTTTACTTTATGAAAAGGAACAAGAAGCATGGCAATACTTTCGAAAGGAAAGAGAACTGATTTATCATGAGCTCAAATTACTTGATATGAAAGAAAGCAGACCCTCTAATGACAAAATATACTACGCTGCAAGATGTGTAGATATTATTAAAGAGAAAAAGGGAAGCATCGTAAGCACAAAAGAATTAAAAGAACAGCTTCAAGCTCAAACAGATTTCAATGTGAGACGAATCAGCGAATTGTATGATCTCATCCAGCAGCTCGATCCTCACATTTCTAAAGCACGAAGGGGATGTTTTATTTACGAAGATCATACCCAAGTACCTCTACAAGCTTTTCACACATAAAAAAATTGGTTACAGCCGCTGGCCATAACCAAATCCTCTAATATCTATTATCCACCACTTACAGGAGGAATGAGTGCAACAGTGTCCCCGCTACGCACTTCTGTGTTTTCCCTCGTATATATTTCGTTGACTGCAACCATCACATGCTGTGCAGCATCAACACCATATACCTCCTGTAATTCTATTTTAATCTCATCAACCGTTGTTTTCTCTTTTTGAATGATGATGTGTTGTTTACCGGCCTTCTCAGCGAGGCCGGCAAACAATAATACGTTAATCATGCCGATCACCTTCTTTTTCCTTCAGTTGAAGATCGCTAGGTTTTCCTTCTGGATAAGAAACTGTTTCAAGCTGATCACCTATCCAGGCTTCTCCATCTTCCCAGTATTCTTTTTTCCAAATTGGAACGATTTCCTTGATTCGTTCAATGGCATATTCATTGGCTTCGTATGCAGCCTTCCTATGAGGAGACGAAACGGCTATCGCAACAGCAATATCAGTGATCTCAAGTGTCCCAATCCGGTGCACAATGGCTGCTTCCGTATCAGGCCACCGTTTCATGATTTCTTGTCCAATTTGACTCAACATGCTTTCCGCCATTGGTATGTATGCTTCGTAGGTTAAACGTAAGGTTTTTTTGCCATTTGTCCACTCTCTGACCGTCCCGATAAACGTCGTAATAGCTCCTGCCTTTCGTCTTGTCACATGCTGAATCAATTCACTTACATCAATTGGCTTTTTTGTTATTTTAAAAAGTTCACTCAAGCAAGACTGCCTCCCTTCAATAAATGAAAAGCACATGTCATCCCGCGATTTTCAAAGGCTGAAAACACAGGAAACGCGTAATTTTCGGTTAGTTGAAATTCTTGAGAAAAATAAATGGCTGCTTGTATATTGGAAAGTGTTGAAAGGTCGATGAGCTCCTGTTCATTTTTTACGCAAACGATTTTGCGATAAGGTGCCTGTTTGTATCCCTCAATGAGGACGGCGTCTAACGGGAGATGTTTACACATATTGAGCAATTGCTCTAACGTCATGTGCTGCATTGAAAAGTGACATTCACCTTCTCCTTCAACACCTGCGGCAAATGCACCCGCTCGAACATATCGATCGGTATCTTTTTCTTTAAAAAGACGATCTGGTTTCCCGCCATGTCCATGATGTTTGAAGCAGCCCAGCTTAAGTTTTTCATGATCAGCCAACTGACATAATTTTTCGATTAATGTGGTCTTGCCGCTATTTTGATAGCCGACCACCTGTAATATGCTTAATTTGTCATCCAGCATGGAGAGCCACCACCTTCGTGTTGAAACAGCAGAACATTGACCTGATCACCTGCTTGAAAACCTCTTGTTCCCCCAGGCAAAACGATCAAACAGTTGGCATCAGCAATAGAGGTCACTGCACTTGATTTATCAAGACCAGTTGGCGTCACACTCAGCTCGCTGCCAGTATATTTAAATGCTGCTCTGACAAATCGAGTAAAAGGATTGGCTTTTGGAAAATCATGCGTCAGCTTTGCCAAGGCAAAAGAAGGATATGGATTTTCTTTCAAGCACCATCTAAAGATGATCGGTTTTACAAATAATTCAAAGCCAACAAAGCAGGCAGCAGGATTTCCTGACAGCCCAAACAGCAATTGACCATTTGGCAGCGCAGCAACGGTCGTCACACTTCCCGGTCTCATGGCCACTTTATTAAACAAAACCTCCGCACCTAGCTTTTCATAAATCGCAGGCAGAAAGTCAAAATCACCCACTGACACACCACCTGTTGTGATGAGCATGTCTACCTTTTTCAAAGCTGCTTTTACTGCACGATAGCTTTGATCAAAATCATCGGATACACCACCTAAATCAAGCGGCTCTCCTCCAGCTTCTAGAACCTGCGCGAAGACCATACTAAGATTACTGTTTCTAATTTTGCCGTCCACCATGGCATCACTTATCTGAAGAAGCTCTGTGCCTGTTGAAATGATGCCGATCACAGGCTTTTTGACAACTGGCACCACTGCATATCCGAACGTCGCCAGTATGGCCGTGACGCCTGGAGTCACTTTTGTTCCTTTTTTAACCATTACTTTCCCTTTGAGGGTTTCTTCTCCTTGACGAGAAATATGATCCCCTTTTTGCAGAGGTCTTTTAAGTGACATAAATGATTTGCCGTCTTTTTTGAATGTCTTAGTCAGCTCAATCATGATGACAACATTTGCCCCATCTGGAATTTTTGCACCTGTCATGATGCGAATGGCTTGAAACGGGCCGATGGTTTTGGGTGAAACAATTCCTGCACCAATATGATCAATGACCTCAAATTCAACCGGATGCTCGCTTGATGCTTCCTTTGTATCTTCTGCCCGAAGTGCAAAGCCATCATACGGAGATCGATCAAAGGCAGGAACATCATGATCTGCCACAATATCCTCTGCAATGAATCTCTCAAGACTATCCTTTAAAGGAACCCATTCTACCTCTCCATGCTTTTCATATTGTTTGACTTTCTTAATTGCCTCTTCTACTGGAATTGGCTGTCGTCTTTCCATCTTGTCTCACTCCTATATGGCTAGCAGTCTTGCTAGTAATGAATTGGCTACCTTTTCATCATTTGTCCCATGAATTAATGCACGTCCTCCTTTAAAACAGACAATACGGTATGTTTCATAGCGTACATGGATTAAGAAGTCGTTCATTTCCACCTCACAAACAGATGTCAAGCGCTCCTTCAAATGCTCAAATGATAGGTTCGCTAAATCCTTCGACACGATTTGAACTGTGTCCCGCCCGCAGAGGATCGTCGTTTTTTTACGCTGATCCTGCACATATGGGTAGGTTCTTTTCGTGCCGCAAGATGGACAGTCCTGCTGCTTCGTACGAGATACATCCATTTTAAACGATGTAGACTGCCAAAGATCAAATGTGACAAATTTCCGCTCGATTTGATCTTCATGTCCTGTTAAATATTTTAGTGCCTCAGTTTGCTGATAAGCAGAGACCATTTGAACAGCAGGAGAAATAATCCCCGCTGTATCACACGTTAAGCCGCCAACAGGCATTGCTGTGAACACACATGATAAGCACGGCGTTTTATCCGGCAGAATGGTCATATACATTCCCTGACTGCTCACACAGGCGCCATATATCCACGGCGTCTTCGTTTCCAGCGATAAATCATTCATCACCATTCTTGTCTCAAAGTTATCTGTCGCATCAATGACGATATCCGCTCTCTGAAATAATGGCCTTAACAGCTCAGGTCCAGCATCTTCAATAAGGGCATGTATGGTCACTTCATGATTGATCTCTTGGAGACGTTTTTTTGACGCAATCGCTTTTGGCACATGTGCTGTTGCATCATGTTCCGTATAAAGCTGCTGCCTCTGTAAATTTGAGAACTCTACATAATCACGATCTATAATCGTCAAAGTGCCGATTCCAGACCGGACAAGCCCTTCAGCAGATGCCGTTCCAAGTGCACCAGCTCCAACGATCAGGACATGACTTTCAGCAAGCGCATGCTGGCCTTTTTCCCCTACCGGAGGGAACAAAATTTGTCTTGAATATCGCTCCTTCAATGCTGTTCTCTCCTCATCGTTTTTATGTATCATATCATACCGTTTTCAGGTAAATCGCTTCTTTTATTGATATTGTGAAATTCGTTTGATGTCACGTTTAGTTCGTCCTCTTGAACAACGCGCACCCGAAGCTTTTGAAGCAAGTCTTTGATGGCTAATTGATTCTCTTTTAAACACGCATGAATACATGGTAAACAGCGGCGGTGATAAAGCGCAAACAAGGGTTGTAATCTGCCCTTCACAAGCGGGATAACGGCATCTACATGCTCGTTGCAATAGGACGTTAATGCCTCGGCTGTCTCTTTTTTTATAAAAGGCATATCACATGCAGCCACTAAATACCAGTTCGCTTCTTGCTTTTGCATAGCGGTATACATGCCGGCAAGCGGCCCGCACCCGCGCATCTGTTCATCATCTAACCAGACAGCTTGTTCACCTCTTGCTTTGAAAAAAGGCAGAAGTGCTGGATGACTGATGATGATGGTTTGACCATCCAAAAGCTGTTTTTTAACATGCTCATACAGTGGTTTCCCCTGATACATATGACTTGCCTTTGGCTCCCCAAAACGTCTGGAAGCTCCTCCAGCTAATATCACATTCACTACGCTCATCGTCTCATCCCCCTTTGATATGGTTGTTCTAATTACACTCGTTTCGCATACTTTATTGGTAACATGAATAAGGAGGTCTATCTATGAACCGGCGCCACGCTTCTCCCCTATTCCATGATCTATCGCAAGAGAATTTATATTTAAAAGCTGAAAACGCCAAATATCAACAGATGATTTCTGATTTACAGTCCTCATATACGTATTCTAAAAATAAGAAGTTAACTCAAGAATATCATGAGATGAAAAAAGATTTCACGCAATTAAAACAGCAATTGGATGAAATGACCATTGATCAAGACGATGCGGCCTCTAAAATACAGGATCTCTCCTACAGCAAATCAGAATTATTACATAAAATCGTCCTTCTCCATGAGATGCTGCAAAAGGAAACCTATCATAGAAGAAAAGAAACAGAAGAAAAACACCGGCTGCATTTAAAAGTTGTCAAATACAAGGAAATCTCTCAACAATTAAATGAACGCGTGCAGGATCAAGATAAACGGCTTGCAAAAGAGGAGAAAAAAGGAAATACTTTATCCGCTGTGATTGAAAAGTTGCAGCAAACACTAAGCGATAAAAACGCAGAGCTCCAGTTATTACAAGAAGGCGTCAGGCACCTTCAGGAGCGTTTTTATGAAACACAAGAGAAAGTACTGCACATTGAAAAAACAAAAGAAACGATTTTTTACGAAACGCTTACCAGCTATCAAAAACAGTTAGCAGAAAGCGAGGAATGGATCGCATCTCATTTTGCTGATATTGACCAGTCAGCTCAAACAAATCCACAGCCCTTCTCACGAGACCCTATCCTGCAAACAATGGAAGGCATTGAACCTATTTTGAAAAAACTAAATGAACAAGTTCAGACACTACAGGCACAAGTCGATGCAGTGCAGCGAAATGGAGAGGTCATGACAGTGAAGATCGACGGATTCAAAAAGCAGCAGGATCTCATGCCGAAAGAACGAAAGATTGTCTATACAGTTGACCAAAAGAAATGAATAGCTCATGATGTAAGAAATAAAAAAACTGCCGGCTTTTACGCCCAGCAGTTTCTTTTTTATTTATTCGTCTTCTGTTTGAATGTCGCCTTCTAAAATATACTGTCCGCGATAAGGCTTCTTCACTTCAGGATACATTTTAATTAAGCTTTGCATAAACGTGGTCATATTAGGAATTTCAAGACCGCTCTCTTTTTCAATCTCTTTTTGAAGCTCTGAGCTTTTAATTGCCGCATTATGACGCTTTAACGTTTTGATCGCAGCCTCGCGAAGCTTAGCTGCCTTTGAACCAGGTCTAGCTGTGCCTCTTCTGCGTCTTGTCGATCCTTCAGGAATACCTACAGGTGCACCGTTTAGCTGACCTGTTCCTAATGGTGATGTAGTATTTGATTGTGATTGCGCCGGCTGCTGATAGCTTCTCATTTCTTGCGCAGCTAGCTCAGCTAATACAGGCAATGAATCCGTCTTTCTTTCTGTGCGCACTTCTTTTTTCGTATCTGTCACTAGACCTGTTCCTTGACGGTCTAATTCTCTTAATTTTGCATAAATCGCATCTCGTTCAATTTGATATTCACGAATGACCTTCACTTCTGCTTCGTTTAGTTGTTCCAATCGTAAACGTAACGCTTCCCTCTCATTAAACAATGGATTTTCCCCCTCATCATATAAAAAATATTCTATAGTAAATATTAGATTAGAAAACTAATTTTATCAACTATTTTTTTATCATTTTACAGTTTACTAACAGATAGGTATTTTCAACTAAAATTTTGCCAAAGAGGAAAAATCGGCACCCATTTCATTGCCACTATAGGCTTTTGACAAACTATAAAATATTGTAAAAAATTTGAATAAACGCTTATACTACTTGATTTACATCGTTATTTACCAAACTGAAATTTCTTTTGTGCAAAAACGTTCTGAATAGTAAAAAGTTAAAATCTTTACATTTTCATTTCAAAATAAAAAAGTAAATAGGTCGTAATACCTTTTTGTTTCAGGGATATTTTTTAATCTTCTCCCTCATTTTCTCTTTTCTTAGGAAGAACACCTACATGAAAGGTCCATCCAGTGCAACATGTCGCCTATTTTTACCCATGAAAAAACCCCCATTTATGGGGGGAAGTCTATTCTGCAGCCTTTTCAGACTCAGAAAGAACTCGATTGACACGTTTTTCAAGCATTTTCATCCCGCTTCCGCCAGCTTGGAAGTGGCGCAGAGCACCTGTTTTATCAAATACATAATATGCTGGTACATATTCGTTTTCAAAGGCTTCTGTTAAGTGATGGTCACTGTCCACGAAGATTGGCTGCGTGATTTCATGCTCTTTTGCAACCTCTTTGATTTTTTCTAGATCTAGATCATCCTCTGAACGCGGCATATGAACTGCCACAACGTTTAGTTGATCCTTGTATTCATCACGGAATTGATTGACTTGAGGCATCGCCTCTTTACAAAGATGACAGCTCACTGACCAGAAATGAATCAAGGTTGGTTTGTCCCCAATCAGATCTTCTTTTGTTACTTCTCCATTTAACCATTCTTTTGCACCAGTTAGTTCTGGCATTGGTTGACGTAATTTCATTATGAAGCGCCTCCATCCATTGTATGTCTCGAAACAAAAAGGTCTAACATCAGTTAGACCCCAGCGTGTAGACAAACCCTCGCATTCGGTGTCAGCCTGCGTGCCGGTGCTCACGAATATCGAATTCGCTCCGCTCCAGTACTCGTCCTTCCTAGGGCTGCAAAGGTTTTCTATCACGCTGAAAAGAAGACAAAGGACTAAAATAAACAACATTTTAGCCCTTTGTCAACAATCTGAAGGTCTAACATCAGTTAGACTGTTTCTTCAACTATCAATTAAAGTGTTTTTTGACCAGGCTTCCAGTTCGCTGGGCAAAGTCCACCAGTTTGTAATGCTTGAAGAACACGTAATGTCTCATCTACATCACGACCGATATTGTTGTGGAATACTGTTTGATATTGAAGTTCGCCTTCTGGGTTAATGATGAATAGACCGCGAAGTGCAATTCCTTCTTCTTCAATTAAAACGCCGTATTCTCTAGATACTGTGTGGTTTGTGTCAGCAGCTAGTGGGTATTTTAATTCACCTAGACCATTGTCTTTACGGTCTGTGTTGATCCAAGCAAGATGCGTATGGATTGTATCAGTAGATACACCAATGATTTCTGCATCTAAGTCTTCGAACTCGTCATAACGATCGCTCATTGCTGTAATTTCAGTTGGGCAAACAAATGTGAAATCCATTGGATAGAAGAAAAGTACTGTCCATTTGTCATTCTTGATGTTTTCCTCTAAACTTACTTTACCAAATTCCTTGTTAGCAAGTACTGCTTCCATTTCAAAACGTGGAGCTTGTTTTCCTACAAAACGCTCTGCCATATGTAAATCCCTCCATAAAATAATATCTTTATACAGACTTCTTAGCTGTATATAAAATGAGAATCAAAAGTTAAAATTCTCATTTAGTTAATAACTTCACAATTACAATTATAATACTTAAGCGATTTTTAGTCAATATTAATTAATAATAAATTTAATTAACGATTTGTGACAATCTCTCGATTCAACTAACAAAAGTTTAACATGACTTGCATAAGGGAACAAATGATTAGCTTCTCTTAAAGAGCATACATAGAAAGGTTTTGAAGAACATGAAAGCATTTGAACAAGTTGATTGGGGTTCCATTATCCTCAATAGCAGTATGATTTTGCTAAAATTAATCGCTATTTTTGTGCTTTATTTTGTCATCAGAGCCATAGGGAACAAGATGATTAAGCGCGCCTATTCCACATTCTCTGAGAAACATGAAGTCTCTTTATCACGAGCTCAGACACTGCAAAGTCTTACGCTAAATATCTTCGCCTATTTATTAATTTTTATTCTAGTTGTCATGATCCTCGACTTATTTCATTATAACCCGACCGCTTTACTAGCTGGTGCAGGTGTTGTTGGGCTTGCGATTGGTTTTGGGGCTCAGGGGCTAGTGAGTGATATTGTGACAGGATTCTTTATATTATTAGAAAAACAATTTGATGTGGGCGAATATATAACGGTCGCTGGCTTTGATGGGATCGTAGAACAAATTGGGCTTAGAACAACGCAGCTTCGAAGCTTTGATGGCACCCTTCATTTCATTCCAAATCGAAGCATACTGAATGTTAGTAACCATTCAAGAGGAACCATGCAGGCACTCGTTGATATTGAGCTATCTCCAGACGAAAATGTGGATCAGATGATTACAGCCCTACAAACTGCCTGTGATGAGGTACGAGAGGAAACCCCTCAAATTATCGAAGGTCCTCAGGTGGTCGGCGTGGAGGCGTTCGGTTCGTCTTCCCTTGTGCTGCGCATCATTGCGAAAACCGAAACAATGGAGCAATGGCGGGTAGAACGAATCTTACGCAAAAAAATGAAAGAAGTGCTCGATATAGAGAAAAAGCAAAAAGAACCGGGTTCCTAATCTACCGGTTCTTTTTCTTGTTTTATTGAACACGCTGTTCTACTTCTTGACAAATTTCATCAGCCGTCATACCTGACGCTGTAATAACGGATGCCTTTGTCGTTGTGTCTGAAATGCCAAGAACATTTGAATCTAGCCCTGTCACCACATAGCAATCACACTGATCCATTTGCTGTTCATTTTGAATGCGTACGACGTCATACCCTTTTTGCTTCAACAGTTCTTCTACATCGGATAAAGATGGTTCTACACCAATTCTTGTCATAATCAAGAACACCTCCTGTTCATAAGGTGTACAGGAGGCAGCTCGATTATTCATTCACCTGATTGCTTTTTAAAATAAGCCGTCATGACGTTCACAGCTGTTTCAATCGCTTTTTCATCAGGCATGAGTTTTGCATGGTGCAGGCCATATTCTGAATCGACCCCTAACCAAAACATGAATCCGGGATATTTTTTCAGCATGTAGCCAAAATCCTCTCCCGTCATAGCTTCTCTGCATTCAATGACATTCGCAAGCCCTTCTTCGGCTACATATGACATAAATTCCTCTGTCAGTTCCTTTGAATTGTCTACTTCGTAATAAGAGGAAGGGTATCGAACGGTTGCCTTGCATTCGTAGCCAATTTCAATCCCTTTTGCTAGCGCTTCAATTCGTTTTCTCACTTTATCCATAGACTCTGGTGAAAGTGTACGAATGGTTCCATCGAGTTTTGCGTGCTGCGCAATGATGTTTTGAGCCGTTCCGCCAGTAATCGTTCCAACTGTAATCACCGCACTATCAAGAGGATCAACGTTACGTGAAATGACCGATTGCAGCTGACCTACAAGTGCACTTGCAGCAACAACCATATCATTTGCTAAATGGGGGTAAGCGGCATGTCCGCCTTTTCCTTCTAAATCGATCACAAGCTCACTCGTATTGGCAAATAATATCCCAGGCTTTGTTGCAATCGTTCCAACTGGATATTCAGGTGCAATATGCAGCGCTGTAATAAAGTCTGGCGTCCACTTTTTCAGGACATCACTTGCAAGCATCGGTTCAGCTCCGCCTGGCCCTTCTTCTGCCGGCTGGAAAATAAATAATAGATCCTCTTTGATCGGCTCATGAACAAAATGATCAATGATACCAAGAGCAATGGTCATATGAAGGTCATGTCCACATGCATGCATGTTCCCCTCATGCACAGATTGAAATGGATACCCAGTTTCCTCAGGAATCGACAGGCCGTCCATATCTGCACGATAAGCAAATACGCGCGCCGGATTTGTTCCCTTTACTTTTACAAAAAGCCCAGTCCGCCATGTTTCAATCTCTATTCGCTCCTTTGAATACATGTCGAGATGCTTGATGAGATACGCTTGTGTTTTAAATTCTTGAAAACCAAGCTCAGGAATTTGGTGTAAATCTCTTCGAATGGCTATTAATTGCTCGTGATTTAACAAGTGAACTCGCTTCCTTTCCACTATACGAATAAGAAGTGGATATATCATCCACTTCTCAGCGTGTAGACAAACCCTCGCATTCGGTGCTCGTCCTTCCAAGACTTCAAAGGTTTTCAATCACGCTGAAAAGAAGAAAAAGGGCTAAAATCAAGATCATTTTAGCCCTTTGTCAACAATCTGAAACGTGGATATATCATCCACGTCTATGTCTTCTGCTGCGAATTGTATAAATTAAAGCTGACGCAGTTCTTGTTTGATTTCAGTCTTACCTTTTGTTTTTTCATCAATGTCTTTGATTTTCTTTGCAGGTGTACCTGCTACAACTGTGTAAGGCTCTACATCGTTGACAACGATTGCACCAGCCGCTACAACCGCACCTTTACCAATTGTTACACCTTCTAAAACAACAGCGTTCGCACCGATGACAACATCATCTTCTACGACGACTGGTTTAGCAGACGGCGGCTCAATCACACCCGCAAGAACAGATCCAGCACCGATATGACAGTTCTTACCTACTGTTGCGCGGCCACCAAGCACCACGTTCATGTCAATCATCGTACCTTCGCCGATCACAGAACCGATATTAATAGAAGCACCCATCATGATGACAGCATTATCACCGATTTCAACTTGGTCACGAATGATTGCACCTGGCTCAATACGTGCTTTAATGTTTTTCAAGTCTAGCATAGGAATCGCAGAGTTACGGCGGTCATTTTCAACGACAACGTCTTCAATTTTATCTTTGTTTGATGCGAGCGCTTCTTGAATTTCACTCCACTCACCGAAGACAACACCAGTGTTCCCTGTGATAAACGTTTTTGCATGTTCACCAAATTCAATACCCTCTAAGTCTCCTTTGATATAGACCTTGACAGGTGTTGATTTTGTACTATTTTGAATAAATGAAATAATTTCATTAGCGTCCATTTGTTTCATGTATGTATGTCCTCCTCTTAATTTATACTTCATTACTGTACCAAAGGAGAGTTTTAATGACAAGTGAAACCATTGTCTTCCCATTGGCAAATAAAACAAGCGGGTCCGATTATCCCGCTTCTTGCTGGTGAAGATGAACAAATTGCTTGCCAAAAGAAATCAATTCCTCTTCTTCGTCTCCTTCTGGATTCAGCTCAATTTTAATTGATGGCAGGACAATGTCACCCCCGAGCTCCTTCACTTTTTCTTCAATCAAGTCAACAGCTCCACAAAAATGCTCATAAGATGTATCTCCAGAACCGAAAACAGCAAATGCTTTCCCCGTTAGATCAAGCTCTTCCATTTCTTCATATAAATCAATAAAATCATCTGGAAGATCACCATCTCCCCATGTATACGCACCTAACATAATATGCGAGTAATCATTGAGCAGCTCGGCATCAATATCCATCGCTTCATGCCGGTCCACGCTAGCTCCTGCATCCTTTAATCCTTTTTCAATTAAATCTGCCATGGCTTCTGTATTCCCAGACATCGTGGCATATACCAATAAAACCTTTTCAGTCACTTTTCTTCCTCCTTATTAATGAATCAGCGCAGGCTCCTCATAAGGTCTGACAAACTTACTTTCATACAAACCCGCGCAGAAAAAATTTTCGTTTTGATTGGCTACACGAAAACCGTGTCCCTTGATCGTATCAAACCATTTAAGCTCTTTTTGCTCTATATCAAGCTGATACACTTTAGAAAATCCGTGTTCATCTTGTGAGGTGGTCACATACACAATGCCATTATCCTCTGACACATCCAAAAACGATTCTTCTCTAGCGAAGGCCTGCGATTGAATATCATGAAGGATATTTGTCTGTAAATCTAAGATTTGAACAGACCCTTTTTTGCCTTTTTTTGAGCCTAATGCACAAACAAGAAGATGTTCCTGACAGAGCAGCATAGAAGCTGTCATTCGGTGCTCTTCTCTGTTTAGTAGAAAAGCCTGTTCACTTTGTAAGTCATACACCCATATTCCTCCATGAACCTCATGAATTTGTGTACCGATATAAAGGTGGTCTCCTGCAGCACATAAAGAGCGAATGACAGGAGGCTGATTCACATGCGCAAATGGCTTCATAATTTCCCAGGAAATTCCGAAATCAGTTGACACATAGATACTGTGCTTTCCATGGGCACACACAAATCCATCTTTGCGTCCTGTAATAGACCAAACGACTGCATTTGTTGGAAATGATGATAGCGCCCACGTATTGCCCTCATCTCCTGACCTGATCACTGTTCCATTTTCACCAACTCCAAATAAATAAGGCCCAATATAGCTGATGGCATGAATTTTATGCTTAAGCTTAAACAGCTGCTGCCACCCGCTTTCAACACTATAGTGAAAAATACCTTCCCGTTTTACAGCGACAAAGTATCCGCCACTTTTAGAAGCAGCAACGGCTGTCGCTCCTTTATGAAACATGATTTTCAACTCGTTTCTCAGACAAAGAGGCCCATGTTAAAAAGCTGGTGGCAAATTCCTGACAGCACGCCACATCTTCATCTGTATCTGGGGCAAGCTCCATTTTCAATGTTTCAGGAAAAACGGATGCACCGGTTGATTTCAGCATGTCATGGAATGTATGGACAGCCTCGCAAAACTTCGGATAGCTGTAATCGCCAGATCCAAACACAGCTGCTTTGATGTCACTAAGCTCAAGCGTAGAGACCTCTTCATAAAAATCCTCTGCTTCATAAGGCAAATCTCCATCACCCCATGTATAAGAACCAATGAATACGTAATCGTATGAGGAAAGGTCCTCTGCGTTCGTATCATCAAATTCCAGCATCTCTGTATCTATCCCTTTTCCTTCAAGCGTTTGTTTTAAGATCGCTGCCATATCTTCCGTATTGCCAGACATACTTGCAAATGCAATTAGTGCTTTCATCTATTGGTCACCTCATCTAAATGATAATCATTTTCAATTATTATATGTACACTTTAAATGATAATGATTTTCATTGTCAAATGATTTCATAAAAAAAGCACCTCCTATTTTAAGAAGGTACTTACACAGCATCACTTTCAAGCATTTCTTTCACCACACCGACAAATGCTTGAACCTGTTTTAACTGAAAAGACGCTTCATAGCCTAGAAGCCATGTGTCACGTCCAATTTGCTCTCCATTTACATCGACGAGCGGGGTTTTATGAACACTTTTTTCGTGGTCATATAAGGTAACAGACGGCAAAATGGCATAGCCGATCCCATGATAAGCCATTTGTTTACATGTCTCAATCTGGTCCACAAGAATCGTCTGCTTTGGGGACACTTTAAATTTTTGGTGCCACCAGTGCTGAATTTCCTGATAATAGGTGCTGTCGCTTTTAAATTGAATAAATGGGCGTTCTGTCTCGATTAACTCATCCACGTCCTTGATCACGGAATCAACTAAATATAAATGATCTGTCATCAAATATTCCTTTGTCCCCTTCCAATCAGGGTTTCCGCGAATGATGCCAATGTGCACATGGTCTTCATACAAGCTTTTGAGCATCTCACTACTCCATCCGGTGACGAGGGAAACTTTGGCATTCGGATATTTTTCAACATACCGCTTTAACACCTTAGGCAGCCAGTGTTGTCCAATAATAGACGCAACGGCAAGCTTGAGTGTGCCATGAATTTCTCCTTCGAGTTCATCGATTCTCTCTCTCACTCGATCTTGCTCCGTCGTGACCTCTTTTGCAAACTGGATAATCTGTTCACCTGCTGAAGTCACTGTCAGCCCTTTTTGTGAACGAAAAAAAATTTTAGTTCCCCATTCCTTTTCGATCGTTTGCAACCTTTGAGATAGAGCAGGCTGAGAGACAAAGAGCCGCTCCGAAGCCTTTCTCATATTCAATTCTTCACTTAGCACAACAAGCATATGTAACTCTTGAAGCTGCATGGGCGTCCCCTTTCCCTCTATAAGTTTTTCTTATTCCTTATGATCATTATATAAATTTTAACTTATGAAGGCAAAAAAAATAAGCTGGGCTACAGCTCATTTTTTCGCGGAATGAATGACCTCATTTAAGCGCTTTAATACAACACGCCTAGTAAAAATTCCTTCAAATACTTGCTCCTCATTTTCTACACAAACAAATCCATTATTCGTCACAGCATGAACGCCTTTTAGCACAGGATCAGTCGTTTTGAGTCTTGGAATATCTGTTAACATGACCTCTTCTACCTTTAACTGGTCCAGTTTCTCGAATTCAATTCGTTCTAAACCAAAGATTTTATCCATGATCATATTCGTTCCAATCAACCCGTGTAGGTGGTAGGAAGCATCTAATACTGGTATGGCTGTATATCCAGTTTTTGTCAGAACCAATAGGGCATGCTCAAGATTATTTCCAATTTGAACATGTGCCACTTTATCTGCATCAATCATATGCTCTGCTACTGTTGACTCAAGTAATTGAGTCGGTTCTATCTCTATCATGTTTCTTCGACCCCTTTTCTCTCAATCATCAATCATACATTCCCCTTTACGATTAAGCATAAACTAAAACGAAATTTGTCGAAAGATTTTTTCTGCATAAAAAAGATACTCAGCCCCCGAGTATCTAATAGAATGTTAAACCAATATTAATTCTCAAACCTTACTCTGTCATACAATGTGATCAATTGCTTATACGTATTGTCGTCGACATTTTTTGTCCCACATTCTATATCATTGATCTCACTGCTTAGTAATTCGACAGCATATTCCTGATTCAGCAATACGTTTAATAATAGCTTTTTCTCTTCTTCATTAAAACGATTTTCGATGACGCTCATTCAACATCAGGCCCCCTGTTTCATATATGCTTTTATATTGATTAGCAGGCTTTTGAATGTCTGCTTCCTCTCTATACAGCTAGAATAAGGAACTAGAATCGAATCGTCAACCGCACGTTTCGACAAGGTTTGGAGAAAAATGACGGAATTTATTTTGTGTATCGATTAGCATAGCAAAATGCTGCATATGAGTCGGGTTTTATTTTTGCTTCAATTCCCATAGCTGTGATCATTCCGGTCATTTCCTGGATCAGCTCTTTCGTACTTCCTTTTTTGCCAATATCTAGATGAGCTTCAAAACGGAGGTCTGCCCCTTCCTCAGCAAACGGAAGAAGCAAATCCATCAGTTCTGTTAAAGGCCCCTCTAGTATGTCTGCACATACCTTTTGGCTAAACGCTGTCTCTAATGAAATTTTTTCTCTAAGACTTTGCACAGGCCTGTTGATCACTTGTTGTGTGAGACAGCCCCAAGCTCCTTTGCCAATCCGGTGAAGATGAATGGCAGTCATAAATTTTGTGACATTCTGATTGACCTGAGAGTCCGTACCAATTGATAACACATAGACGGATCTAGGGTCTTTTCGAATAAAGTCTTTCATTCTCATGACGACATCAGAAAACGCTAAATGCTCTTCAGAAAGATTGTAGAAAAAAGAATCACTCACAGAAAGGAACTCCTTTTTAATGGTCTCTTATCCGAAAAATGCGCTGATTGATCATCTTCCATTTGTACATCACCTATGATGACAAGTGTATATTACTGCAATACACGAAGGAATTCTCAGAAAAAACATTTCATACGATTCAGCTTAGGATTGTAGAAGTTCAAAAATTTCAATCGAAATCATATCAATGTTGTCAAATGGGAAAGTGTTTGGCTTATCCCCTTGTTGAAAAACAGTCAATTCAAACGTTTGATTCTTTTCGAAATACTTAACACTACAGATTTTCTCACCGTTCACTTCGAAATAACGCTGTGCCGGCTCGTTTGCAGCTTCTGCTGTCTCTTGAAGACTTTGCAGCCTTGTAATGATACCCATTAATTGTGACATTCTAAAAAAAGACTCCTTTCAAAAAAACAACTCAAGATGAACCCGTATTGATTATACACAAGTCCTACAAAGCATCATACCATAAAGTGTTCTCAGATGATATTTTTCCTCTTGAATTCAAAAAAAGAAAAAGAATCTGTTTTTTTATTTTGAGTCTTTTTTCTCTTCTCATACAAGATGTTTTTTATAAACCGGCTGATCTCATGAGCCGCTTGGCAATTTCGTCAAAATCCTCTTTTGAAATACCTGGGGCGAACTCTTCCGGTAATTCTCTATAATCTGGTACAGGTGCACCTTGCGGGGTGCCCTCAATGACTGTCAGCGGCTTCCCATCAATCGGATGGCTACCTTTCCAAATTTTATTGATATCCTTGTAATCCGTGTCACTAAATGTGTAAAGCTTTGTATGAATGTTTTGATCTTCAAATTTTCTAGCAGAGTCAAAGTATTTGTTGTCGAGGTTTGGAATTGGCAGCATCTTCCCGATATCTACTCCTGTGGCTACCTCAAGCGCTTTTGCATATGCCACAACATGCACACCGCCCCTTACAAGTAAATATCCAATCATCTCTCTTGCTGTAGGGTGATCCGTCATTTCATATACACGCATTTTATGCGTACGAGCTCCGCATTCAAGGAAGAAATTATGAAGAAGATCAAGGATCAGGTTACCACTTGAGAACACATTCTCTCCTGTCCAAGGTTTTGCCATTGAATCAAATGGGTAGCCTGTTTGTGCCGTTTGAATAAAATGCTGTGTGTTTCGTTTATCAACAGCCGCTTTCATCGGTGTCGTATCTGGATCTCCGCCATGGGTGGTCCCCGTAATCATAAGATTCACAGCCGTTGTCACAAGCTCTACATGACCGAATTCTTCAGCTGTAATACTTGATACGAGGTCATAAAACGGTTTGAGTTTTCGTTTCCCTCTAAAATTAAAGGATTGAAACATGTAATTATTTAATGTGGACATTTCACCAAATTTCCCGCCAAGTAATTCTTGCACAGCTGCGGCCCCATTTGCATCTGGGTGATCTGGTCTTGGCAATTCAATCAGCAGCCGCTTATCACGTTTAATCATGATGTTCCCCTCCTACCGTCTAACTATCATCACTTAAGATGTATGGAGAATTTGGGCTGTCCTATGCATAAAGGAAAAGATTGAAGCACAAAAAAAACTTGGCGGGGGTAGCGCCAAGTTTTTTGGATCTTGATCTGATAGAGGGGTTGGGGAACAGAGAGTAGCTTCTCTCTATAACTAAATGATAATGATTATCAGTTTCATTGTCAACTATTTTTTATTTCTTTTTTATAAAAAAAAACAGCCAGCGCGGCTGCTTTTAAATTAATCCATCTTGCTCATATAGATAGGCATACGGTAGATCAATAAACAAATACACGTCCTCCTCTAAAGGATAGGAAAACGTTCGTATCCTCTCACCCGTTTCTAAATCACTGTAAATATCGCTGAAGAATCCCTTCCCGCTAATTCTCATTTGAAGAATATTCGCCAGGAAATAAGGACGCCAGCTCCAATTTTTCTCTATATACTCCGGCTGAAACAGCCATTCTTTTTCTTTTTTAAATACATTTCCGGTGATTTGAAAGCCTTCCTCATTACACATATAAATCCGAAAGCTACAATCTGTTAGGTCGAGTGCTAGTTTTTGTATGAGTTCATCATTTGTGCTACATGATTTTTTTAAGGTCGTGACAGCTTGGTGAATTCGCTTATAAAATGTTTCAGAATGTTCGTAAACAGCTTGAAGTTTCTTTTTTTCATGGGCAATAAATTGTTGAAATTCTTCTCTCAGCTGATCCTTTCGTTTGTTGCGGTCGATTAATTCCGCCGTTGGCTCATGCAGATAGAACCCTTGAAAGTATCTCCCGCCATTTCTCCATGCATACTGGAGCTGAAAATTTGCTTCAATGTCCTCATAAATTAAGGCCGCCCCTATTTTTCTCGCAAGCAATGAAATGCTGTACAAGACATACTCATAGGAAGGGGAAGGCGATGATGCCCTTAATGCCTGTAAATCTATCTTTAATAGATCGGGTGAAAGCAGGGCAATCCGGTCAAGGTTACTGCTTTCTTTTCCTATATTCGATACAGCGATTTTAATACCATATGTACGATAATACGTTAACGTATGGTAAAGCTGTTCAATGTCGCCGCTAAACGTATGTTCAGTAAATTCAATGACAAACCGGTTAAGCTGAATGCCTTTTGCTTCATATTCCTTTAAAAGCTCTAAAAAGCTTTCGCCATGATCAAGCATAAGGATATTGGCATCATGATTAATAAAAATAAGCAAATCTTCATCAGCTGTTGTGAAGAGATCAAGTGCTTGACTAAGTACTTTTTGATCTACTTCCAATTTATATTCGTCAGGAATAGATGAATCCGTAAAGAAGGAGCCTAGGCTAACCGTTTCCGACTCAAGCTTCATTCTTCCTAGAATTTCATAGCCTATCACTTTTTGCTCTTCCGCACTGAATATTGCTTGATAGTGCGGGAAAACATCTTCAATATTCGTTAAAATATCCAATGGATCGACCATTTTCATCACCACCTGCTTCTCTCTTTGTGTGATTATACCACATCAAAAGCAGGTCTTACACGGTCATTCAAAATGGTGATTGGTTGAGCCATTGCCCCCCATCCATCGTGATACAATCTCCATTAATATAAGACGCATGTTCAGATAATAGAAAGGCCGCAAGCTCTGCAATTTCCTCTGGTGTGCCCAGTCTGCCAAGAGGGACACTATCTAAAGTTCTTTGCGCTGCCTCTTCAGATTCCCATAGTTTATCAGCCCCGCCTGTTCTCTCAATGGGTCCTGGTGCGATGGCATTCACGCGAATTCGATATTGCCTTCCCCATTCTACTGCAAGCGTTCGAGTAAGAGATAGAACGCCTGCCTTTGCTGCTGCTGAATGGGCGACACCAACACCAGCTCCCCATGCATATGTGGCAACCATGTTGATCATACTTCCTCTTTTCTTTTGACGAATCCAGTAATTGCCCACTGCATGACTGCAAAAAAATGTACCATTTAACACAATATCAATGACCGCTTTCCAGCCGTTTGGAGACAGCTTTTCTGCCGGGACCAAAAAGTTCCCCGCCGCGTTGTTGATGAGCGCATCCACATCGCCAAATGTATCTACCGCAAACTTTACCATTTGATCGGCATCCTCTGGGTTTCGCACATCCATTTGGAAGTAAGCAACCGATCCGCCTTCCTGCTTGATTTCACTTGCGGTCTTTTCCAACGTTTCTTCTGTTCTACCAGTAATCACAACATTCCAGCCTCCGAGTGCCAAATGGGCAGCCATCGCCTTCCCCATTCCGCTTGATCCTCCTGTGACAATCACTGTTTGTTTCGTCATTTGTTCTCCCCCTTTGTACATTTTGAATGACTATTCATTCATTATTTTTCTATCATACCATGATTTCCCCTCTATGCACCATATGGGAGATTTAACAAATATCATGCTATACTTAATTTTATTTTTAAAGGAGTCTTATATGAAGAAACTTTCCCGCAGACAGTTTTTAAAAGGAGCAGCTGGTGCTAGTATTCTCAGCTTTTTGGCTACAACATGTGGATACGGATATGCCAGGTACATCGAACCGCGCATGATCGATGCTGTGTCATTGACCATTCGGGATGCTCAGCTTCCAGCTTCATTTGACCAGTTTAAAATAGCCCAATTTAGCGATGTTCATTTAAGTGATACATTTCCTGCGAAGGAACTAGAAGGCGTCGTCCGGCAAATCAATGCTGAGTCTCCAGACCTCATTGTGTTCACAGGTGATCTTGTTGATTTTCAAGCATCGGTTGATGAACATGAAAAAGCCAAAGCTTATTTGACGAAGCTGCATGCTCCGTTTGGTAAGCTTTCAATATGCGGAAATCATGACTACGGGCCATTTGGCGTAGAGCTTTATGAGAAAACAATGGAAGCTTGTGGATTTACATTATGTAAAAATGATGTATTTCTATTAGAAAAAGAAGGCGCGCACATTCAGATTGCTGCTCTGGATGACCTCATGATGAGCATACCCGATTATGACCTTATCAAACGGGAAGTATCCACTGATTTATTTACGTTACTGCTCGTACATGAGCCTGATGCTGCACTAGAGCTGAACGAAGTGCCCATTAACTTGCAACTATCTGGACATACGCATGGCGGCCAAGTACAGCTTCCTTTTTATGGACCAATTCTCACAGCACCTTACGGCCATACATATGTAGAAGGTTTATACGGCAGCTATCAGCGCCGCATCTATGTCAACCGTGGACTCGGGACAACAAGACTGCCGCTTCGATTTTTAGCCAAGCCTGAATTAACCTTTTTCACCTTGACCTCTCGTGTGTAAACAGAAGCCAAACCGCCCTCTTTTGCATATGTATAATCTAAGTATTTCTCATGACAAATGTTAGGAGAAACCTTACTTGGCCTGATTCCGTCCATATAGTATATCTAGTGACGGGCATCATGGCTTCTTTTATTTTAGCAAAAGGAGTGTCCTTTGATGCTACCGTATACGGTAAAAAGTGGAGAAACACTTGCTTCTATAGCGCTTGATTTCCGAACAACGACAGATGCCTTAAAGACTGCAAATCCGTCACTTCGAGCCCGCGAACCTGAACAAAATGAGGTCATCATGATTCCTGGTTTGCCGGATCCTAGCACAATTCCTTACCGCATGTCTGTGTCGATTTCAACGAAACGTCTTGTTTTGTTTTCTGGATCACAGCTCATTCGCTCGTACCCGATTGCAACAGGAAAAATATTGAATATGACCCCGACAGGTTCTTATTATGTTGTGAACAGACAGCCAAACCCAGGAGGTCCCTTTGGTGCCTATTGGCTGAGCCTTTCGAAAATTCATTACGGCATTCACGGTACGAATAACCCGTCTTCAATTGGTAAAGCTGTTTCTAGAGGGTGCATTCGTATGTACAATCAGGATGTCATCGAACTTGCTTCACTCGTTCCAAACGGAACCCCTGTGACAATTAGCCAGTAAGAGATATCAATTGTATGAATCGTTAAAATTTTATATGATATAAAGTGGGATCTTCAGGTTAAGGAGCGTATTTATGGATATTTTTAAAAACAGAAATTTTGTTCGTCTCTTTTTTGCAGCACTTGCCTCGCAAATGGGGACAACAGTAGGCAATATGGCGTTTGCCTTTTATTTGCTCGACCATTTTAGTCATCAGCCGGCCTACGCCACATTGGCAGAGCTCATGTATTCACTCCCTACGATCTTTGTCTTTTTTATGGTTGGTGTGGTCGCAGACCGTTTTGATCGTAAAAAAGTCGCAGAGAATTGTGATTGGATACGAGCTGGGCTGACGATTGTTTTATTTATCGTCATTTATTTTAATTCACTTCCACTTATTTTCTTGATCTTGTTTATACGAAGTGCCATTACGAAGTTCTTCTATCCAGCTGAAGCATCTCTCGTACAGGCGATTTTAAATAAAGATCAATATGCAAAAGCCGCCGGCTTAAATCAAATGCTATTTAGTTTATTTATGGTATTTGGAGTTGGAATCGGTGCCATTATGTATAAAACCATTGGGCTTCATGGTGCCATTACGATCGATTTGATCAGCTTTATTATTTCCGGCATCCTGATTCGGTCATGTAACATTCCAATGGAAGCGCGTCAGCCAAATGGACAAGCAGGCTGGAAAAGTATGACCATTAAAACGTCTCTTAAGGATTTTAAAGAAGGCATTATTTATATTTTAAAAAATAAATTACTGGCTTCCTTAATTTTTGGCTTCTTCGTTTTCGGTCTTGTCAATGGCGCATTTGCAGTCCTTCCAATGTTTACAATGAAATATGGTCTTTCACCAGATCATTTTGAATTGCACACATCTTTCTTTACAATCGCAATCGGTGCAGGGCTTCTTGTTGGAAGCATAATGGGCTCTGTCCTCGCTAAAAGAGTAAAGATGCAATATCTGATGTCGATTCCAATTCTGATTGCAGGCATTCTTATATTTGTACTTGGTTCTACCCATACATTATGGTTATTTTATGTCACATCATTTGTCATTGGTACATGCATTGGTCCAGTCAACATCGTCATCGGCGGCTGGTTGCCGAGAATCGTCCACCCTCGTCTGATGGGACGTGTGTCAGGGTGGGTTGATCCGCTCACCATGTTTGCCCAATCGTTGACATTAGGTTTGATTGCCGTACTATTTCCAAAGCTTATCACAAATGTTTCTTATATTTATTACGGAATGGGCTTTATAATTTTACTCGTCTTCCTTTTTTACTTCATTACACTGCCAAAGTTCAGCAGAGAAGCTGCCGACTTAGATGTGCAGCGTGAATTAAAAGGCCAAGGAGTTCAATAAATGAGCATTTAAAAGGACTTTCTCAAAAGAAAGTCCTTTTTTGATCGCTTAAATGTCTTTGTGTCTAAGGAATTTTAATTTTTCTGTTGATTGAACCGATTTGAAGCAAAATCAACGATTCTTTCGACTACATAAATGCTAATAAATAACATGAGGAAAAGAAGTAAAGGGTGGATTGGCTGATCGTCTACTACATACACAATCCCTCCAACGACCAAAGCGATGAATAAAGGAGTCAAAATGTCCTTCAATCTACACATTCCTTTCTTTTATCATATGCATCTTATTGAGCTAAGACCTCTCATATCCATTATATAACATATCATTCATCACTCTTTATTTTTTACAGGAATATGTATAAAATGGTAACAATTTTAATAAAAATCCTTTACATGATTGGAAGTTTTATAGTAGGATGGTCAGGTTGGAGGTGAGGGGTATGCTAAAAAGTTATTATTTCATTCATTCAAAAAATGATCATGGACAGTATGTGGTACATACAGAAGATTGTGCATTTTTAGGTGATGCTACAAGTCGTACATTAATTGGTCTACATATGAATGGTGAAAGTGCTATTGAAGAAGCCAAACAAATGACAAATGAAACTGATTTTAATGGCTGTTTTTATTGCGCTTATTCTAGTCATACAAAATAGTCCATTTTTTCAAGCCATATGTTCGACTCTGTTATCAGGCATATGGTTAAGGTTTCAAACGTAATTATAGGATTCAACATAGGAAATAAAGACAAATTGAGAAACTACCCATTTATTTAAATAGGTAGTTATCTAGCTCTAATAGTTCACTTTATATATATTTCATTTCCATCAGTTCTTATCCCCCCAAAAAAATTACCTCAAGGCCAACATTGGATCTCTCTTTTATTCCTGCTATGAACGCTTATTTGTTTAGCTGATATAGTGCCATGAATAAAATCATATATACTATACAAGCTGTACCCATCCATTGAAATGGCTCTTTTAACGAGAACAAAGTGACTACGACTGCTACAAGAGGCTCGACACTTCCAATTAAACTTGACTCTTTAGGGGATAAATATTGCAAACTTTTTATGTAAAACCAACCAAAAAGCGATTATCGTTCCGAATATGGTGACAAACAATAAATAGACATACGCTCTAATACGACACCTTTAGCATATAGAAAATGAAAAGAGTCGCATTCAACAGCTAGATGAAACACGAAGGCGGATGGATGGTAGTGTGTTTGATAAGACGTTCAACCACGTTTCAACATCATCAGGAATGGCTATTTTCAATAAAAGGCGTTCGCGTCCTATTACTTTTTACAATAACTCTATTTGCAATTTACTAATAAAATCGTATAATTTATATTAAGCACAGGAAGACGAAAGACAAAGGAGAGAAAAAATGGACGATTATGCTCATACTAAAGACATAGAACCTACAGCAAAAAATATCGCAAAAGCCATTTATACTGTTAACCGCCATGCTAAAACCGCACCAAATCCCAAGTTTCTTTATCTTTTGAAAAAACGTGCGCTGCAAAAACTCTTGCAAGAAGGTAAAGGAAGAAAAGTGGGCCTACATTTCTCTAATAATCCAAAATATAGTCAACAACAGTCCGACGTGCTGATTGAAATTGGAGATTATTATTTTCACCTGCCACCAACAAAAGAAGACTTCGAATTTTTGCCACACTTAGGAAATTTAAATCAATCATATCGCAATCCGAAGGCGAATATGCCATTAAACCGAGCAAAACAAATCCTTCAAACGTATGTTGGTTTAAAAGAAAAACCTGCCGCCACAAAACAAAAATCACATTACACAAAACCCGTCTTCAAACGACTCGGGGAAAGTTATTTTTAAACAGAAAAAAACCACTCATGCCGAGTGGTTTTTTCGTTAAATAATAAAGTGATCAACCTTTTCAATAAGCTGATGAATTTCTGGTTTACTAATTTGATCATCAGCACCAATTGTTTCCCCTTTATGCCTCAAGTCTTCAGTGATGAGCGAAGAGAAGATCAGAATTGGAATGGAGCTCGTTAAAGGGTTTTCTTTTAACAGTTTTGTTAATCGATGACCATCCATTTTTGGCATTTCGATATCTGTAATGATCATATCAATTTCTTCTGTTACACTGATTCCTTTGCTAACAAGGTCCATGACGTGGTCATATGCTTGTTTGCCATCTTCAAAGGTCACAATGTTTTTATAGCCTGCTTCAGTTAATTCATTTGTTAATAAACGCATGAGCAGCGGAGAATCTTCCACAACATATAGCTTCTTCCCTGTTCTTCTCTCATCCTTCTCACCGTCAAACATATGATACGTCTCTACTCCAGAAGCAGATTCAATATCATAAATGATTTTTTCGTAATCTGGAAGGAAAATCATCTTTCCATCAAGCTTAATAATGCCTGTTAAATGCCGGTCCATTCCTTGATTGAGTGCAGTTGGCTTTTCAATCTCTTCCCAGCTGACGCGGTGAATTTGTGACACCGTTCCTGTATGGAACACAAATTTCCGTTGGTTGAATTCAGTCACGATATATTTCTCTTGTTCGGACTGATCTGACTCGACATTAAAAAAGGAAAATAGATTGATGACTGGTAAAATCTCGCCTCGTAAACTAATCATACCTTCTACGTCTTGGTGAGAGTGCGGTACCACCGTCACCTCAACTGGCTGAATGATTTCTCTTACTTTCATTACGTTAATGCCGAATTGATTTGAACCAATTTCAAACTTCACAATTTCCAATTCATTTGTACCAGAGTCAAGTAAAATTTCTTGTTTGTTTAAAGCCACGGAAATCCCTCTATTCTTCAATATAAGATTGTACTTTTTATATCGGCAGCATGGGTAAAAAGTTGACGTTTCTTTACGCTTTCTCTCGTACGAATTGATGAATCACAAGTCCTATCGCTGCAAGGATCAGTAATGACCCTAGTGCAAGACGGCTTGCGAGATTTCCGTGCTCTGCAAACATCAGTGTGACTGAGCCATAAATGATGGGTCCGACAATTGAAGACACCTTCCCTGAAAATGCAAAAAGACCAAAAAATTGTCCTCGCTTTTCCTTCGGTGTCAGCTCAATAATCAATATGCGTGATGCCCCCCAGCTTGCGCCAAGTGAAATGCCGAATAAGCTACCTGCTACCCAGAAGACCCATTCTGCTGAAGCTGTCACAGCTAGAATCAGCGCAACAATTAAAATGACATAGACGACTGTTATCGAGCGCTTTGCTCCTATCGCTTTTGTGATATAGCCAAATAGAAAGGACCCAATGATACTTGAAATGGTCGACACAAGATAAAGCAAAATAAATTGTCCGGCGGTAAAGCCAATGATAATTTTGGCATAAACAGCCATCATCGCAATCGCCGTTTGTAAGGCGTCATTCATAAAAAAGAAAGCGATCATGAAGATAAAAGCTGGCTTGTATTGCTTCATCTCTTTAAACGTGCGAATAATCTCTTTATATCCGCTAAAAAAAGACGACTTTTTCACTTGCTGCGGCAGCGGATGAGGATCTTTTACAAAAAAGAGAAAGGGGAGAAAAAAGAGAAAGAATAAAAGAGCTGTTGGGATAAAGGCTTCATGAAACTGGTCATTGCCGACAAGTAAATATACAGAAAGGCCGACAAGTGTACCTAAGTAGCCAACTGCAATACCGAATCCAGAAATCAGAGGAATTTCTTCCTTTGTCCCAAGATCGGGCAGCATGGTGTCATAAAAAACAAGACTAGAGTGATAGAAAAATTTTGCGATGACAAACAAGGTAACCACTACTAATAAGGAGACAGGCAGACCAAACCATTCGCTTGAGAATTCAGTCCCAGCAAAGATTCCCATCAAAAACGTACAGATAATACAAATCAGGGTAAACACCGTGATGTACCGCTTCTTTTTCCCTGTACGATCGATCAGCACACCGTATAAAGGCGTAAAAATCACGAGGAAAAAGCTAGCGAGTGCGTTCGCATAAGAAATAAAGG
Organism: Bacillus crepusculi; assembly: GCF_014764715.1. Classification (GTDB taxonomy): domain Bacteria; phylum Bacillota; class Bacilli; order Bacillales; family Bacillaceae; genus Bacillus. The sequence continues at coordinate 124,246 of NZ_JACXXE010000003.1, forward strand.
TACTGGCGATCTGGTCCATTCTCGCGCTGTCACCAATCGTTTCCTGCAAATAAAACGGGAAGAAAATGGTGATCATATTTGATGAAAATATCGTATTTGCAAAATCATAGAGTGCCCAGGCCAAAACTGGTGCTGTCAAAAACAGCCCGAAGCCTGCCCCTTTTTTCTGAACGGTCTTTTTTCCTCTTTTCAATAGATTATCTCCCTTCCCTGCCTGAATTTTCACTATCATTCTATTTTATGTGCTGTTTCCCTCTTCCATACAAGCGATCTATGCAAAAAGCACCTCTTCCGATATAGCAGAGGTGCTTTTTTTCATTATTTCTTCACAACAATGGTACTTGCAATCAAATCGTGAAGTGCTTGTTTTTTCTCTGTGAAAAAGGCAATGATGTAGCCAATATATAAGATTGGAGATAAAAAGCCTTTTGCAAAAAAGCGGCCTGTTGCTCGTCCAAAGGTTACTTTTTCGCCCGTTACTTTTGTCACTTTGATCCCAAGAGCCATCTTGCCAAGCGTTCCTTGCAGCTTTGATGATTCCATGATGGCGTAATAAAGCCATGTCACCACGATACCGATCAAGATCGCTCCTATATAGAAAAAGATAAGTCCCATCATGACAGCCCACTCTTCATCCGTCATGACGGTTGTGGAATAGTAATAGCTGTCGTCCTCTAGCATCAATGCTGCCTCTGGGCTTGAGACAAAAAAAAGTGTTCCTAAAATAAACATAATGAAGGCATACGGTACACCGATAATGACACCATCCAAAAGATGAGCAAGAAAACGATAGCCAACGCCTGCTAGTTCAGGATGCTTCTTTTCCTGAATGTGTGGTTCTGTTATGTTTGTTTCCATCCTATTTCTCCTTTATTATGTATGTTTTCTATAAATTTCTTATAATCATTCGTTATTATATCTTATGAATATAGCAAGATCAATGGAACTTTACACTTTTACATATATTTTAGATCAGTGTTTCAAGATCGATTTATGTGAATAAATACTGAAAATTTGTGAAAATCATGGTATTTCTAGTTCTTTCACCTCCTGATTTTTTAACATTTTGTGATATTTTCGTCTTGTTCTCATTCTTCTGTTGACAATCGCGCTTCACATGGTACAATAGTCAAGGATTTTTTAAAGAAAGGTGTTCATGATGGGAACTGTCGTACTATTAAAGAACAACGAAATGACTGTGATTGAAGATATTTGCGAAGCTGATTTTTTAGACATGAAACATGGTTTATTAAATGATGACACAGCTTATATCTCTTGGTATGAGGATTACGATACTGCTTATGGATATTGATTTCATTTCATAGACGAATCGAAAAAAGGCGATACAACCCTTAGGAAAAGGTTGATCGCCTTTTTTACGTTTGTACACTTCTTTCACTTTCAGGTTCTACATGAATAAAGATTTGCGCATGCGGAAAGGCATGCTGAATCCTCTCTTCGATTCGATCACATAATTGGTGAACATCTTCAATGGTTGTTTTCCCGTCCACAATCAAATGAAAATCAATATATTCCTCTGCACCAGACCGTCTTGTTCGAAAGTCATGATATTCAATAAATTCTTGGCTGAATGCTTGAATGATCGCTTCAATTGATTGTTCTTCCTCCGGTGTTAACCGGGCATCTACAAGTGGTGGAAAGGCTTCCTTCATGAGTTTAAAGGCTTCTCGCATAATAAAGAGGGCTAAAACCATCCCAATAATCGGATCAAGGAAATACCAATCTGTTAATGCAACAAGCAATAAACTGAATGCCACCCCTAATGAAGTATACACATCGGTTAAAAGATGTAGCGCATTCGATTTCATGGCAACAGAATGTACCCTCTCTGCCTCTTTGTTCACAACCCTCGATACAATAAAATTGATGAGTGCGCCTATTAGCATGACCACAATGCCAAGCACAGGTAGCTTGACAGGCTCTGGATGCATTAATTTGTGAACACATTCATATATAATCCAAATGCCAGCAACAAAGATCAACAGGGTCTCGATCGTTCCAGAAATATTTTCGACTTTTCCATGACCATAAGGATGTTTTGAATCTGCTGGCTTTCTTGAAATACGAACAGAGATAAATGCAATAAAAGATGCCATTAAATCGAGAAAGGAATGTATGGCTTCTGATAAAACAGCAACAGATCCAGTTAACAGCCCCACAATGATTTTTAGGATCACAACAAATGTGTTACTCATGACGGATAGAAACGCTATTTTCGATGTCTTCGCTGATTGTTCCATCTATCGTCCTCCTCCTTCAGGAGATCGTATGTCTGTTTTGACCATTTTCATGACTTGATTCTCACGTTCTTTCATTTTACGCAGTTTTGACGTTTTCTAATCATCTTCATCACAGCCTGTATTTTCCGAGCAGGTTACGCTATAATAAATGTTGCTCTTTCTTCAATAATATCACTCATGCTGTGATGGATAGGAGAATAGACTACATATAACGATATCCAGTGCCCTTCCGCAGGTGACATTTATGCAGTGAATGGTAAAATAGGATAAAACATAAATTTTTTAAGGTGATGAGAAATGGAGCATTTGCTGAATCCAAGAGTTAAGGGTATTGAAATTTCAGGCATTCGAACATTTTCAAATCTCGTATCGTCATATGAGGATGTCGTTTCATTGACGATAGGTCAGCCAGATTTTTATACGCCGCATCATGTCAAAACAGCTGCCAAAACAGCCATTGACGAGAATTTTACCTCTTATACTCATAATGCTGGTTTCCTAGAGCTAAGACAAGCGATCCAGCGTTACATCAAGAAGAAAGTCCATCTTGATTATGATGCAGAGTCAGAAATCATTGTCACAACAGGTGCAAGTCAAGCAATTGATGCTGCGTTTCGAACCATTCTGACCGAGGGTGATGAGGTCATTTTACCCGGACCTGTTTATCCTGGCTATGAACCGATCATTCGAATGTGCGGCGGGACGCCCGTCCATATCGACACAACGAATGCCGGTTTTAAATTAAATGCCAAGCTGATTGAGGATGCATTAACGGAAAAGACAAAATGTGTTGTCCTTCCTTACCCTTCAAACCCAACAGGAGTCACACTTTCAGAAGAAGAATTGAAAGAAATTGCCCTTCTGCTTGAAGGAAAGGACATCTTTATTTTATCCGACGAAATTTATAGTGAGCTGACATTCGATCGTCCGCATCATTCAATTGCCTCTTTCCTAAAGGAACAGACGATTGTGATCAATGGACTGTCAAAATCTCATAGCATGACCGGATGGAGAATTGGCTTTTTATTTGCTTCCGCTCCAATAGCTAAACATGTATTAAAAGTACATCAATATAACGTGTCTTGTGCCTCGGCTGTCTCACAAAAGGCGGCACTTGAAGCTGTGACAAATGGTGTGGATGATGCACTCATCATGAGAGAGCAATATAAGAAGAGGCTCGATTATGTATATGATCGGCTCATTTCTATGGGGCTTCCGGTCATTAAACCTTCTGGCGCATTTTATATTTTTCCTTCCATTGAATCGTTTGGAATGAGTTCATTTGATTTTTGCATGGAGCTGTTAGAAAGTACAAGACTTGCTGTCGTACCTGGCTCTGCTTTCTCTCCCCTCGGCGAAGGGTATGTGCGCCTTTCCTATGCCTATTCACTTGAAACGCTCAAAGAAGGACTTGACCGTCTAGAACAATTTGTACTTGAAAAACGTTCAATCCCTTCCACAGACGGATGAAACAACGGCTCTCTTGCCGTTGTTTTTATTTTGAAGGAAACATGATGTGAAACACGGTACCCTTCTCAGGCTGACTATCGACACTGATCGTCCCGTTATGATTTTCTAAAATATTAAATGTCACCATGAGGCCGAGTCCAGTGCCTTTTTCTTTTGTGGTTAAAAAGGGTTCCCCTATTCGTTTCATGACTGATTCAGGAATGCCGACTCCTTCGTCTCTAATGGTGACAAGAATCCCATCTCTTTCTGCTTTGGCCGTAATGTCTACCTTTCCTCCGTCCGGCATGGATTCTACAGCATTTTTGATTAAATTGATAAACACCTGTTTGAGCTGATTTTGATCCCCGTTCATCAGGAGATCCTCCTCAATCTCACTTGTATTCATCAAAATCCCATTTAAGTTAGCCTGTGTTTCTAACAAAGCCGTAACTTCGCTAATGATTTTTTTCAAATCAAGCGTCTGCATCGATGCTGTTTGCTGCGGTTTTGCCAGCATTAACAGCTCACTTAATATAATTTCAATCCGGCTCAGCTCAGAGAAAACAATATCAAAATATTGATCACGATCTTTTGTTTTCGGTTTAATGAGCTGCAAAAAGCCTTTAATGGCGGTCAATGGATTCCTTATTTCATGTGCAATGCCCGCTGCCAATTGGCCGGCAATCGATAATTTTTCAGAGCGCAGCATGAGCTCTTCGGTCTGCTTTCGTTCCGATATATCTCTTAAAATAATTTGAACGGCTGTTTCTCCAAAAAATGTGGTTGGGATACATACCATTTCAGTATAAATCAGCTTGTGCTTAAACGTATGGCAGCTCATCGTCACAATCTCAGAATCTGATGCTCTTTCAATAATACGCGATAAGCTCTTTTTCACTTTTTGCTGATCACAAGAATGAATTTGATGAAAGATATCCTTACCTATTAATTTATCGTAATGCTCAGCTTCAAATAATTTAATGCCCGATTCATTCATAAACACCCATTTATGATCATGGATGACCGCAATCGTATCAATTGAATTTTGGATAAGCAGCTGATACCGCTCTCGGCTTTTTTGAAGGACGGTTTGGAATTTTTTGCGAGATGAGATGTCCACTAGTAGCAAAAGCTCTGCCCGCTGATTTTGATAGATCGTAGGCGATGACTTTACTTCAATGTGAATGCTGCTCCCATCTTTCCTTTTCCATATTTGCTCAATCATTCCGACTGGAAGACCTTGCTGCAGCCTTGTAATTCGGCTTCTGACAATGTCGTGGTATTCCTCGGCAATAAAATCAAATGCGGACTTGCCGATCATGTCATCTCTTGAGCATACCCCCATTAATTGCAGCATCGCATCGTTCGCATAAACAATTTTGCCTACTATCGTAATACATAACGGATTTGGCAGCACAGCAATCAATTTTTCAGCTTCACTGACATTTTGGAAAGCCGGCAGACTGCCTAACGACTGTTCTGACACTTCTGATGTTGTTTGAAATGCGGCTTTTTTTGGCTCAGAGTCCAGCACCCTCAATTTCAGGATCATTTCTCTACCTAATTCGTTGTCTAACCCATCACAAGCAACAAAATCAATGCTTGCTTCGACCCAAACAGCTGTCAGATCACTTCTAAGCAGTCTAAAGTGGCAAGTCTCTAGCATGTGCTGATTGTAGAAATAACTTTCGACGAGAAATTGATCTTCAGTATGAACAAAGTCTTTCAAAAAACACCCTAGTAAATCTTTTTGTTCATAGAGCAATAGCTGCCTACAGTTGGAAGAAATGTAGAGAAAGCGGCCATTAGAAGAAAGAACGGCATGTAAATCAATATTCGAATACAGCTGATTCGAATCTTTCATTTTTTGTTCCATCGTCGTCCGACCCTCCTTTTCATTTTTTAGGGTTGTCCTTAGATTGATGTATAAAAAAGATTCGCTAGAAAACCCGTATTTTCCTTCCGTCATCGAGGGAAACGTCCATATTTTCAGCAAAAAAGAGCACATTCTCTTGCTGTGCTCTCTGCTGTTTATTGCTTTTCATATTTCTTTTGTAATTCAACGTACTTATCCACAATTTTACTTGGGATGGTTTTAATGACAGGGTCCTTATCTGAGACATAGGGTGTCACGACACTAAAGGCCACCTTTGGATTAGAGGAAGGATAATATCCTCCAAAGGTTAAATTGTACGTGGCATTTCCCCACCAGCTGCGGTTGGCACCATAGTAAAAGGTTTGGGCTGTGCCTGTTTTTCCTGCTACATCATGCTGACCGAACCGGCCAGCGGCAGTCCCGCCAGCGGATGTGACCATTTTCAGTCCCATTTTGACGCGGTCAATATCTGCCTTCGAATTGTTAATCGTGTTTAGCACCTTCGGCTCATATTTTTTCACCACCGGGCCTACTTCTTCCTTATTCGTTGGAAGGTGAACACTTTTCACCACTCTTGGCTGAACACGGTTGCCTCCATTGGCGATTGTCGACATGTATTGTGCAACTTGAAGCGGTGTATACGTGTCATACTGCCCAATTGCTTCATCAAGTAAGAGCCCGCCGACCGTCTTAGGATGCGTCTGCATTCCGCTTGATTCCTGCGGCAGGTCGATTCCTGTTTTCACGCCAAGGCCGAATTGCGCATAGTAGTTTCTCATTTTTTGTAAGTGCTCAGGTCTTGCTGGTAATGGGCCATTCTTTTGGTAGGTGATACCTGCCATTCTCATCGCTACATGAAACATATAGACGTTCGAGCTTTTTTGAAGCGCCCGAAGGTCATTGACCCACCCAAGATTGCTGTAAGACTTCTTCGCCTTTCCCCCACTCCCTGCAAAGTAGAGCGGTGTATCCATATAAGATTGATTGTGTGACATCCCATCCTGATAGCCAGATAGTACTGTGGCTCCTTTGACGACAGATCCCATTTCGTACTGGGTTGTAAATGTCCCGATCGCATAATCTGTGACATCTCTGCCGTCCATTTTCTTGCCTGACATGGCGAGAATGTCCCCTGTGTTAGGGTCCATCATCACAACAAATGCCCGGTCCATCATATAGTTTCTTGCGCTAGCCGACCTAAGCTCTGATTCGACGATCTTGTCGACTTCCTTTTGCAGCTCCATATCAAACGTCAGCGCAAGATCAAGTCCTCTTCGCCCCTCTGTCCGCTTAATTTCATCGAGGAGCTTACCGCCAACCTGTGTATATTGAACGGTCGCTTTCTCTGGATTCAAAAAATCCTCGTATTGATATTCTAAATAGCTCTTTCCTACCCGGTCATTTCGCGAGTAGCCTCTTGCCATATAGTAATCTTCACGCTCTTTCATGATTCCTTGCTCTGGTGTGGTGACACCGCCAAGTACATTATAGAGGGTCTTTTCATACGGATATTTTCTTGTCCAGTCATTGATGACATTCACACCAGGCAGTTCATCCAGATGCTCTGACACGAGTGAAATTTCTTCGTATGTCAAACTCACTGATGATGTCTGTTTTGATTCCTTTGTTTCATCGAGTAAAGCAACCTTTTCGTCCCCTTTTTTCTCTTCATTTGGGTCCATTGCTTTCACAATTTGAGGCTCAAAGGCATAGCCGCCTGTAAATCTTCGGTAGATCGCTGCCACTGCTTTTTCGGTTGCATCGTTTTTAATAGCCTTTACTTCTTTTTTTGGCACACGCTCTACTTGAAGCGGATAAACATCTTTTGCATCAATATCCTTTTTTTCCGCTTTTGAAATGAGCTTATCGGCTTCTTTCGGGTGGCTCGCCAACCAGAAATCTCGAATGTCTCGCTCTCTCAAAAAATCTGTATCCATTTTTATATAAGTCGCAAGTTTTCTTGCTACCTTAATCTTATCCTCCGCTTTCACACCGCTTTCTGATGTATAAACGATAGCAGGTACACTTTCGTTATCAACGACGACTCTTCCTCTCGCGTCATACATTTTTCCTCTTGGAGACGGGTATGATGCTGTTTTGACCTCTGTTCGGTTTGCTTGCTTTTTATAATCCTCACCATTGACGATTTGCAGCACACCTAGCTTGATCACAAGTACAGCAAATAAACTAAATACAGCGAAGAAAAAGAGATTAATTCTCCAGGCGTTCCGGCGCTTCATTTTTTTCTGCTCGGCAGCACCTTGATGCTGTTTCTCTCCCACTTATGTAGCTCCTCTCATCCTTTCAATCTTTTACAATTATCACTCATTATTGTAACACTTTTGTAATAGTTGTTACAGCGAAACAAGTGAAAAAAAGCTGTCAATCCCTATTCTGAAAAAAAATATACTAACACTTTAAAATATTGGTATGTTTATGTCGTTTTGTTTAAATGGAAGAATTTCCTATTCTTTGATATGAAGAGGCTCTTTCGATGACTTTAACAAAAATGACAAACAGGCGCCTGTCAATGGAGGATGCTGGAACGTTTATAACAAAAAGTCCATGTTATGATTTTCTGTGAGAAAACAAAACAAAGATTTTAGGAGGAGTTACAATATGAAGAAGAAATCATTCTTTTTTTCAGCGCTAACAGCTGCTGCACTCATCACGTTCACTGGAGGACATTCAGCTGATGCGAAGGAGCTTAACCTGAAACAAGTCATACACGTACAGCATCAAGCCATTGATCTTCATACATTAGCGGCAAAATTACATATCTCTTCAGATGTAAACAAGCTAAGCAAGCAGGATCAAAAAGAGATCGAAGCTCTATTAAACAAGCTGATCAAAAGCGGTCAACCTGTTACTGGAACAAAAGTGGTGAAAGAAGTAAACAAAGCGAAAAATGAACAAAAACAAGATTCAGTGAAAAAACCAACTGCTTCTAAACCAAGCACTCCAGCAAAAGAAAACACAAACAACAACAGCAATACAAAAGCTGACCAAAAAGACACCACTGCAACGAAAGCAGACAGCAGCTTAAATGCATTTGAAAAAGAAGTGGTAGAGCTTACAAATAAAGAGCGTGCAAAACAAGGATTAAAGGCGCTTTCTGTTGATTCTAAATTAAGCAAATCTGCTCGCGCAAAATCTCAAGATATGAAAGATAAAAACTATTTCTCTCATACAAGCCCAACTTATGGATCTCCATTTGATCAAATGAAGCAATTCGGTATCACTTACAAATCAGCAGGTGAAAACATTGCCCAAGGTCAAAAATCCCCTCAAGAAGTTGTGACAGCATGGATGAACAGTGAAGGCCACAGAGCGAACATTTTAAACAAAAACTATACACATATCGGTGTTGGTTATGTGAAATCTGGCAACTACTGGACGCAGCAATTCATCGGAAAATAATAATTGTTGACAAAGGGCTAAAATGATCTTGATTTTAGCCCTTTGTCTTATTTTCAGCGTGATAGAAAGCCCTTGAAGTCTAGGAAGGACGAGTACCGGAGCGGAGCGAATTGGACATTCGTGAGCACCGGAACGCAGGACTGACAAAGAATGCGAAGGTTTGTCTACACGCTGAATCTGTCCCGAGCTGGGACAGATTTTTTTATTTTACCCATAACTTATAAATACTCTGCGTTCCACTGTTTTCTTCGCCCTGTTCGCTAAGCTTTTCATAAAGTGATTTCGCAAGTGAGAGGCCCGGCATTTCTTCTCCCATCAACTCTGCTTCTTCAAGTGCAATGCCCATGTCCTTGATAAAATGCTTCACATAAAATCCTGGCTCGAAATCACCTTTTAGCATTCTTGGCGCAAGGTTTGACAAGGACCAGCTTCCTGCCGCTCCTGTTGTGATGCTACTTAGCACCTGCTCTGGATCAAGACCTGATTTTTCAGCATAGGCCATTGCCTCTGCAACACCCACCATGCCTGCTGCAATGGCAATTTGGTTACACATTTTTGTATGCTGGCCGCTTCCTGCCGGTCCTTGGTATTGAATATTCTCACCCATTTGCTCAAATAGAGGCAGACAAGCTTCATAGGCTGATCTTTCTCCGCCAATCATAATGGCCAGCGTTCCATTTTTTGCTCCAACATCACCACCTGATACTGGCGCGTCTAACGCAAATAGACCTCTTTCCTTCGCTTTCATTTCAATTTCTTTTGCTAGCTGAGGCTTCGATGTGGTCATATCAATGAGGTAAGTACCAGGAGAAGCGTGTGCCACGAGCCCTTCTTCTCCTAAATAGATATCTTCCACATCTGATGGGTACCCGACCATCGTGATAACAGCATCCGCACTTTCTGCAATTTCCTTCACTGTCGACTTCCATGAAGCGCCCTTTTGAATCAATGTGTCTGCTTTCGTCTTCGTTCTTGTATAGACAAGAACTTCATAGCCTGCGTCCATTAAATGTCCTGCCATACTGCGTCCCATAACACCAATTCCAATGAAACCAACTGTTTTGATTTGTGCCATCACGTGTTCCTCCTTAAAGAGACTTTGTCAATCCACCATCAATAATCAGTGTTTGACCTGTCATATATGTATTGGCTTCAGATAAAAGAAAAGCCGCATATGCCGCAAATTCCTGTGGCTGTCCGTACCGGCCAAGCGGAATCGCACGTTCTGCTTGTGCTTTGATCTCTTCAACCGATTGATGCTCTGTTTGTGCGCGGTGCTTGTCCAGCTGTTTGACGCGCTCTGTTTCAATTTTTCCCGGAGCTAAGGTATTGATCAAAATGCCATCTTGCGCAAGCTCCTGAGCGACTGTTTTTGTCCATCCAGCAATCGCCGGTCTAAATGTATTCGACAGCATTAAGCCTGGAATCGGTTCTTTCACCGACATCGACGCAATATTTAACACGCGTGCGCCGCGTTTTTTTAAATAAGGCAAAGCCTCTGTTAGTAATCGAATATAGCTTAGTAAATGAAGCTGAAATGATTCCATCCAATCTTGATCAGTTAAGGTTTCGAGCGTCCCTGTTTTAGGACCGCCTGTATTGTTCACAAGAATGTCTAGACGCTTTTCATCACCCGCCGCTGCCTCGACAAGCGCCTTGATTTGCTCGGCGTCAGATAGATCACATACTTGATAAGTCAGCTCCCCTTTTACATGCGGGGACAAGGCTTTGACTGTTTCTTTCAGCGTCTTCTCATGTCTTCCTGAGAGCATCACATCTGCGCCCTCTTTTGCTAAAGCAAAGGCTATTGCTTTTCCGATCCCTTGACTGCTCGCAGCGACCAATGCTTTTTTTCCAGATAGATTGACATCCATGTCAACACCTCCTTTTGCTCTTATTTTAGCATACAAAAAGAACCTTGCTCACGTTGCAAGGTTCCTTTCCTTTCGATTACAGCTTAAACCGGTCAACCGCTTGACGTAATGCCTCGCTTGATTCGTTCAGCATTTCAGTCGAGGTTTTTGTTCTTTCTAAAGCTTGTACTTGTTCATCCGTAGAAGCATGTACTTCCTCAGCTGAAGCCGCAGATTCCTCTGAAATGGCCGCAATGCTCTGAATGGAATCATTCATTTTTTGCTGTTCTTCTGTCATTTCATTGATTTGTGTATGAATGCTGTCAATGGAGCCGACAAGTGCCTGCATCTCCATTGTGATGCTGCTGAGTGCCTCACCTGTTGCATTGATGGCATCACCTTGTTCCTCATTCATCTTGCTTGCTGCCGTCATGGCTTCAGCTGCCTTTTTCGATTCATCTTGAATGAGTTTCACGGTTTCACTAATATGTTTTGTTGATTGTGCAGATTGCTCAGCAAGCTTTCTGACTTCTTCTGCGACTACTGCAAAACCTCGTCCGCTTTCTCCTGCTCTCGCTGCTTCTATACTTGCATTCAGAGCAAGTAAATTCGTTTGATCTGAGATTTCAGAGATCGCTGTCACGACGTTTTCTATATTTTTCGTTTTATGCTCAAGGTCAAGCAGCATTTGCTCTACCTTCTTCGATTCTTCATTCGCTTGTGTTGATTTTTGGACGAGCTGGCCTAGCGCATCGAGCCCTCTATAGCTCGCATCTTCAGATGATTTTGAGTTGGTTTGCATCTGCGTGGCAAGCTCGCCCATATGACGTACTTTTTCATACAAATGCTCTGATTTCTCATTAATTGTTTCAGCTTCTGATGCCTGCTTAGTCGCCCCTGCAGCTACCTCTTGAATGGCCGTTGCAATCTGTTCGCTAGACAGCAAGGTCTCATTTGAAATTTGCGTGACTTCATCCGTTGATTTCACAACCTGGTCTGAAGCACCTTTTACTTTTTCAATTAAATCCCTAATCCCCTCTGTCATTTGATTAAAGCTTTTCGTGAGGAAACCGATTTCATCCTGGGATTTTGTATCAAGCGAGCTGGTTAAATCGCCTTCAGACACTTTACGAACATGCTCTATTAGACGTTTGATTGGTGTTGTAATGCTTTTTGCTAATAAAAAGCTTAAAATCATGGCAAGTATAATGGCAATGACAGAAATGATGATACTTGTCTGATTCATTTGTTCAGTGATCCAAAGCAGTTTCTTTTTCTCAAAGCTGACTCCTATCGTCCAATTGGCTTCTTTAATTTTAGATATAACAGTCAGCTGCTTGCTATCATCAATTCCAGAATTGTCGATCGCTTTTTTCACAGAAGCGACCTTTGATATATTTTTCCCTTGCTCTGTTGGATGGGCCAAAATGGTGCCTGTGCCATCAACTAAGAAAGCGGTTCCCATATAAGGAATCTTTTGTTCATTTATAAAGGATTGAATGGACGACAGCTTCAAATCAAGTCCAGCGACCCCAATGACTTTTCCATTCTGGACGATTGCCTTAGTGGCTGAGACAACCATTTCATTCGTTGCTTTATCAATATATGGGTCTGTCCACAGCACTTCATCAGGCTTTTCAGCGGATTGAATAAACCAATCTCGTTTAGAAGGATCATATCCTTCGCCAAAATCGGACTCTGGGAAAGCGAACATTTTGCCATCACTTGTTCCAATATAAGCAAGCGAAATGAGTTCATCCTGCTCCTGTAATCCCTTTAGTTCATCGCTTTCAAATGCCAATGTTTGTTTTGTTTGTTTCTGCGCAAAATCCTCAGTAAGTGTACTTGTTGCCAGTTTGTTTATCGTATTACCGTAATTATCAAGCTTTAGTGCTATGATGTCTCTCATGCTTTCTGCCGTTGCTGCTGTGGAGGTTTTTGCATCTCGTTCAATGAGTGGTCTTAACACTATGTTGGAACCCACTTGAACCGCCACGACAGTTAAAATTAAAATAACTGAGATAAAAACAGCTATCCTCACTTGAAGTTTCTTAAACATCTCATCACCCCTACATCCTACTTTCGCATCTTATTTTGTATATCGGCAAAATTGGTACCGCATTCAATAGTTGCAAGAAAATTTAAATAGAAAAAACAAGCCGATAAGGCTTGTTTTAAGTAAAATATTCAATTTTTGCAGACGGAAAGTACTGTTCGATATATGATTCTAACGTCTGTCTTAGTTCTTTTTCCTCGTCTTTCTGGTAGATATATTTTCCAATTCCGTATCTACCCCACTTGTATCTTCTTTTTTCTTCATCTAATTCTAATTTTGATTTCGGATAGTTTTTTTGGATGACACGCTTCGCTGGTTTTGTAAAGCGGTGCTGAATCATTTCAAAGGTAATATCATGCCTCACATCTTCTGGAAGGGCGGCATCAAGCTTTTCAAAGAGAATTTTATACCCCTCCTGCCAGCCTTCGTGAATGTAAATCGGAGCAATAATAAAGCCAAGTGGATAGCCTGCTTTTGCCACCTTGACAGCCGCTTCAATTCTCTGATCCAGCGGTGATGTTCCGGGTTCAAAATATTTAATGACATAATCTGCATTGATACTAAAGCGGAATCTTGTTCGCCCGTTATGCTTTGCATCTAATAGATGATCGACATGATGAAATTTTGTGACGAAGCGAAGCTTACCAAGATCGGTTTGTCCAAAATATTCAATTGCTCGCTTCAGTGTATGTGTCAAATGGTCAATCCCTACAATGTCAGAGGTACAAGAGGCTTCAAATCTTGTGATATCCGGCGCACGCTCGTTCATGTACTGCTCAGCCTGATCTAATATTTCTTCTACATTGACATACGTGCGAATGTACGGCTTACTTCCCATTGTCGTTTGCAGATAGCAATAATGACAATGTCCCATACATCCTGTCGCAAATGGGATGGCATACTCCGCAGATGGTTTAGATGTATCAAACTTTAATGTTTTCCGCACACCAATGACAAGCGTTGATTTTGCATTACGATACTTTTGTAAGTCATTTTTCCCGGGGATATTTCTCACCTGGTTATGTGAAGTTGTTTCTCTTATTTCAATTCCCATACCTTCGAACTTTTCCTTCAGCTCTTGTCCTAACGGGTACTCCAGCGCCCGAGGTTCAATATAAACAAGCTGGGGGACGAAAGGTTTGATCATATTTAGCACATCCTTACCTTTAAGGTTTCCATACGGTTACTTTAACCGCTAAGAATGGCTTTTATCCTTTCTAATATCTCCCTTATTCAAACAAGTCTTGATAAAGAGCTTCTGCTTCTTCGTATGTTGGAAATACGGCATCATCTGGCGCTAATGGATGATACGTTTCTAATAAAAACAGGGCTAGTTCTTCTTCATTATATGGATGTGATACGATTTCTGCTTCTTTAATTTGAGCTACATTTGCTGCATGTGGATTTCGATAAATGACATACACTTGATCACCTGGCTTATAGTCTGAAAAAGGCAATCTCGTCACCTCCATTTTTTTATTTTAGGATGCCCTTCTCTCTGCTCGATATGACCTAAAATGATAAAATTCGACAAAAAAACCAGACAGTTTATCCTGTCTGGTTTGATTCACCTAGTTTTTTTGGAAGGTTTTCTTGACGAAGTCAACAACTTCTTCTGTCGTGCTAAGTGATAAAATATGCTCTTTAAATGATGCAGCTTCTTCCTTAGACAGCTTGCTTAGCTGCGTTCTTGCAGGAAGAATAGATGTTGCACTCATTGAGAATTCATCTAACCCTAATCCAAGTAGAAGCGGGATGGCGATTTCATCTCCTGCCATCTCACCGCACATGCCAACCCATTTACCTTCTTTATGCGCTGCTTCAATAACAAGCGTAATCAGACGTAAAATCGCTGGATTGTATGGCTGATAGAGATAAGCCACTCGTTCGTTCATTCGATCAGCAGCCATTGTATATTGAATCAAATCATTTGTTCCAATACTGAAGAAATCGACTTCTTTTGCAAATTGATCTGCGATAACAGCTGTTGATGGAATTTCTACCATCATCCCGATTTCAATCGAATCAGATACGTCTGTACCAGCGGCAACCAATGCTTCTTTTTCTTCAAGTAAAATGGCTTTTGCTTGTCTAAATTCTGATAACGTCGCGATCATAGGGAACATGATTTTCAAGTTTCCATATGTACTTGCACGAAGTAAGGCGCGTAATTGTGTTCTGAAAATCTCCTGCTCCTCTAGGCAAAGGCGGATCGCTCTGTAGCCAAGGAACGGGTTCATTTCTTTTGGAAGCTGCAAGTAAGGAAGCTCTTTATCGCCACCAATATCAAGTGTGCGAACAACCACTGCTTTGCCTTCCATCTTCTCTAAAACTGTTTTATACGCATCGAACTGTTCTTCTTCTGTTGGAAGCTGATCTCTGCCCATGTATAAAAATTCTGTACGGTACAATCCGACTGCTTCGCCGCCATTTTCAAGCACACCTTTTACATCTTCAGGTGTTCCGATATTTGCAGCTAACTCTACGTGAACGCCGTCTTTTGTGACCGTTGGCTGGTCAACAAGTTTCGCCCATTCCGCTTTTTGAGCTAAGAAGTCTTCATGCTTTTTTTGATACGCTTTCACTTCATCTTCAGAAGGCTGAATGATGACGTCTCCAGTAATACCATCAACAATGATGAGATCATCGTTGTTCACCGTTTTTGTTGCTTCTTTTGTTCCAACAACTGCTGGAATCTCCATTGATCTTGCCATGATGGCTGAGTGAGAAGTACGACCACCGATATCTGTCGCAAAACCTTTGACAAATTGTCTGTTCAATTGAGCAGTATCAGACGGTGTTAAATCTTCTGCAATGATAATGACTTCTTCAGAAATCATACTTGGGTTTGGAATGTCAACGCCTAGCAAATGTCCAGTGACACGCTTTGTTACATCGCGAATGTCAGCTGCACGTTCCTTCATGTATTCATTGTCCATTGCTTCGAACATTGTGACAAACATAGTCGCTGTTTCTTTTAAAGCAAATTCAGCATTTACTTTATCAGATTTGATTTTATCCTTTACTGGGTTTAGCAGCTCTGGATCACTTAACACAAGAAGGTGTGCAGAAAAGATATCTGCTTTGTCTTGGCCAAGCTCTTTTAGCGCATGCTCTTTAATTGCTTCAAGTTCTTGTTTAGACACATGAATTGCTTCTTCAAAACGTTTCACTTCTGTCTCTGGATCATTGATGTCTTTTTGGTGAACTGTTAAATCTGGTTCTTCCAGACGATATGCTTTTGCAATCGCAACGCCTGCTGAAGCACCGATTCCTTTCAGTTGTTGCATTACTCGCCTAGGCCTTCACTTTTCATTGTGTCTTTAAGCGCAGCAAGTGCATCATTTTCATCAGAACCAGAAGCAGAGATTGTGATCGTAGCACCTTTCGCAATTCCTAGAGACATTACACCCATAATAGATTTCAGGTTCACTGTTTTACCATTATATTCTAAGTTGATATCAGCATCATATTTACTAGCAGTTTGTACAAGAACTGTTGCAGGACGTGCGTGAATTCCAGAATCTGCAGTTACTTTGAATGTTTGTTGAGCCATTTTTATCAATCTCCTTTTTATACAATTAATACATCCACAATATTATATCATACTGCCGAGCTTGTCATCTAACAAGAACGGCAGTTATGAAAATTATTTTGAAATTTTCATGATGTTTTCTTGGCCAGCTTTGATTTCACCGGATTCTTGAAGGTCAATAAATTGTCCTTCAGCTAAGTTTGTAAATACAATAGGTGTCATCAAAGATGGTACTTCTGACTTAATTTTATCAATATCAACCTCTAAAAGTTTTTGACCGATTTCTACTTGATCTCCCTCTTGTACAAATGCTTCAAATCCTTCTCCTTTGAGGCTGACCGTATCAATACCGAAGTGGATCAAAATTTCAAGTCCACCATCAGATTGCAGGCCAATTGCGTGTTTCGTTGGGAACACATTTAAGATTCTCCCTTTGACCGGTGAAACCACCGTTCCCTCTTTTGGCAAGATGGCGAAACCGTCACCCATCATTTTCCCTGAGAATACTTGATCTGGTACATCTGTAATCGGATGAAGCTCCCCTGTTATTGGTGAAGCAAAGATTTCTTCCCCTTGCTCGTTTTGAAGCGGCTTTGCAATGACTTCTTCGACCTGCTGGCTGACTTCTTCTTTTGCAGAAGGGTCTTTCGCTGGACGAGGCGTGCGGCCTGCAATGATGTCTTGCATTTGTGTTTTTAAATTATCAGAGCGCGGACCAAAGATTGCCTGAATGTTGTTCCCTACTTCGAGCACACCTGATGCGCCAAGCTTTTTCAAGCGGTCTTTGTCGACTTTCTTCTGATCATTAACAGTGACACGTAAACGCGTGATACAAGCATCAAGGTGCTTAATGTTTTCTTGATCACCCATTGCTTCAAGGATTTCATACGGCAAGTCGTTACCTTTTTCAGACTTCGCCTCACTTGCACCATCTGCTGCTTCATCCTCGCGGCCTGGTGTTTTCAGATTAAATTTGCGAATGGCAAATCTAAATCCGAAGTAATAAATGACAGCGAGTACGAGTCCAACTGGAATCACAAGCCACCAAGCTGTTCTGTTTGGCAGGATACCGAATAAGAAGAAGTCGATTAACCCTCCTGAGAAAGTCATACCGATTTTCACGTTTAGAAGATCCATGATCATAAAGGATAATCCAGCAAATACACAGTGGATGGCAAATAATACTGGTGCAACGAACAAGAATGAGAACTCAAGCGGTTCTGTAATCCCTGTTAAGAAAGAAGTCAGTGCAGCTGAACCCATAATTCCAGCTACAAGCTTTTTATTTTTAGGTTTTGCTTCATGGTAAATCGCAAGTGCTGCTGCTGGAAGTCCAAACATCATGAACGGATATTTCCCAGTCATGAATGTTCCGGCTGTCAGCTGAACACCATCTTTGATTTGTGCCATGAAGATACGCTGATCACCACGGACAAGCTCTCCTGATAGGCTCTTATAGCTAAAGAACTCATACCAGAATGGCGAGTAGAAAATGTGATGCAGACCAAACGGAATTAGTGAGCGTTCAATCACACCGAATACAAAGGCAGCAAGCGGTTCATTCGCTGCAAGCAGTCCTGTTGAAAACGAGTTCAGTGCACCTTGGATTGGCGGCCAGATGACTAGCATCAAAAGTCCTAAAATAAGTGCTGAAATGGACGTCACGATTGGAACAAAACGTTTACCTGCAAAGAAACCAAGATATTGCGGGAGCTCAATTTTGTAAAATTTATTATACATATAAGCTGCTAATACCCCGACAATGATCCCGCCAAAAACGCCGGTAGACAAGGTCGGAATGCCGAGCATATTAATATACGCTGGATGGCTTTCCTTAAAGAACTTGGCCAATTTGATTGAATCTGACGGAATCGATCCGTTGGCCATTAATACGGCACTCATCGTCACGTTCATGACAAGATAACCGATGATCGCGGCAATTCCCGCCACTCCGTCCCCATTGGCAAGACCGATGGCAACCCCTACAGCAAATAAGAGTGGAAGATTCGAGAAGACAATATTCCCCGCGTTTTCCATGACACTTGCAACAAGCTGAATTGTATCATTGTTTAAAAATTGAGCTACATCAATCAGCTGCGGATTTTGCATCGCATTTCCAAGTGCTAGTAAAATACCGGCAGCAGGAAGGATCGCAACTGGAAGCATAAGTGCTCGTCCAATTTTTTGCAACACACCAAAAAGTGATTTAAACACTGGTTGAACCTCCTTTTGTTTTCGCTTACAACATACATTCGGGTGGCTCCTTGACGTACATTTCATAATTAACCGTTTACATTTCACTTTCAAACACAAAAAAAGGCATGGTGATATAAGGTTGCGCAAATAACAGGATCTTATCCTGTATTTACCTTAAGTCACTCATGCCTGATCGAATCAGTTACACGTTTCAAGGAAACTATGAAATTTTATTCGTCAATCTGTACAGGTGAAGTGTCAGGTAGACAGCCTCTGCATCATGTACAGGCTTTTTCAATGCATGTTGCAAAATTTTGATCATTTTCCAAGCAGTATTGTAGCATAAAGGATATTCATTTTTCAATAGATGAAGCAATTTTTCTGGCTCCTCTAATGATTCTTCCCGTTTAATACGCTCAATCGAAAACGTAATATGGCGCAATAAGCGTAAATAATGAATACTTTCTCTGTCTACTTTCATATGAAATGAATCTTCTATGACTTGGACCATTTGCGTGATGAGCTGAGAATGACGGTTCACCTCAGATAAAGGCCGATTCGTTAAAGCCGAATGAATATGGAGCGCAATAAAACCGATCTCTCCTTCTGGCAGCTTTGTTTCAACATCAGGCCGCGCATTTATCAGTTCAACAACTTCCTTTGCGACCTCGTATTCTTTCGGGTACAGCGATTGTGTCTCCAGCATAAAAGGATTGGTAATATCATACCCTTGCTGCACTCGCTTAAAGCTGAAGGCAATATGGTCAGTCAGTGCGATATGAATATGCTCATTCAGGCGATGACCCATTTTTTCTCGTATATGGTAAATGACGTCATTGGCAAGCTCGATGATGTTCTCATCAATGTGATGAAGCAGCTGTTTATATTCTGTTTGTTCTTTCGTGTTTTTTAATACAAACATCTTTTCAAACGCTGCTTGGTCGAGGACATCACCCGATTTTTTTCCGAAGCCGATTCCTTTTCCAATCAGAACCACTTCGCCCAAAGAAGGGTGTATTGCGATGATGACATTATTATTTAACGCTTTATCAACGGTGAAGGATTCCATGAACATCCCCACCTCCTTCTTATTCAATCCCTCTTATCGTACAAAACAGATGAAACGTGCGTCAACGATTGTTTTTCAATACGGTGGTTGTCCGCTCAATCAGGCGAAATGGCAGCACTCTTTTTTTTGGGGCTTCTCCCTTTAACGCCCGTTCGTACAAATCAAATGCTTCCTGACCCATTTGTTTGAGCGGAATGTCAATGCTGGAAATCCCTAAAGCCTCACTCAATTGTCCGTTTTGAAAGCCGAGTATGGCTGGTGATTCCCCTACTTTTATATGATGACGCTGCGCTTCTAATAAAAAGCCTGCTGACACGTCGTCATTTGTGATGAATAATGCAGTGGGGCGATTCTTCATCTTCTGCCATTCTGCAAATAATTGCTTTCCATCAAAAAGCGTTAGCTTCCCTTCGATGATCCATTCCTCATCAATGTCCTGCCCGAGCGATTGCATCATATCTTGATAAGCTTGAAGGCGCGACTGACTATTTGCGCCTTCTGTTCTAGCAAGAACAATTGCAATTCGCTCGTGCCCGCAAGCCACTAAATGACGAAGTCCTTCTTTCAATGCTTGATCATGTGCAATCGACACTGCTGAACAGTCATCATATGGCGCTGGATGACAAAAAATAATAGGACCAGATTCCTGCCACTTTAAAATGTCTCGATCACTTAATGCATTTGAGCAAAAGATTAATCCGTCCACACGCCGCTCCTTTAAGCTCATCAATGCTTCTTTTTCTTTTAAAGGATCATACCCCGTTTGAAACAAAGCAAAGTGCATGCCGCGTGCCTGTGCCTTCTCGGCAATACCTGTGACAAGTCCGCTGAAATAAGAGTGATCAATCGTCGGAAGAACGATTCCGAACATATTCGTGTAGCCCCTTGCTAAATGCACAGCCTGAATATTTCTCGTATATTTAAGCTCTTTCATCGCATTCAGTACACGTGCTCGTTTTTCTTCTTTGACATAAGGATGATGATTCATCACACGCGATACGGTTGTCACAGATACGCCCGCTCTTTTCGCAATCTCCCTTATGTTTGGCATTTTTCCTCCTACTTTCTCTTGATATGGTAAGCGTTTCATACTTTAAGATGTATGTGAGCTGAACAAATCACTGGATGGAAAGGGGAATTCAAGATGGGTATCATCATATGGATCATATTATGTATGGCTGTTTTGTTTTCTGCTCGCTTTGCACTACATCCTTTAGGAAAAGAACATAAAATCAAACCGTTTCAATCAATTGATGATTTTTTTGTTGATAAGGATCGAAAAGAGTGACAAAAAATCACGATGACACTTCCAATACTTGGACGTTCATCGTGATTTTTTTCTTTACTTGATGATCGTCAGCTCTTTCGGATAATTGGTTAAGGTGACTGGACCATCTGCTGTAATAAGAACATCATCTTCAATTCTCACGCCGCCGACTCCTGGGACATAAATCCCCGGTTCAATCGTATACACCATGCCTTCTTGCAAAAGATCATCATTCGCTTGGCTCATAGAAGGAAACTCATGAACAGAAACCCCTAATCCATGTCCAAGTCGGTGAGGGAAAAATTCGCCATAGCCCGCTTCTGTGATTAGCCCCCTTGCCTTTAAGTCAAGGTCACCGATTCTCACGCCTGGCTGACTCATTTCAAGTGCTGCCATTTCTGCTTTTAAGACAGTTTGATAGATGTCCTTTTGCTTTTCAGATGCTTCTTGGTAGATGAATGTTCTTGTAATATCTGAACAATATCCATCGACAATCACGCCAAGGTCAAATAACACAAAATCGCCTTTTTTTAAGGCTGCCTGACCTGGATTTCCGTGAGGCTCGCCTGATTTTTCTCCAAATAGAACCATTGTGGAAAAGGACATACCTTGGATGCCTTTTTTCTTTAGTTCATATTCAATGACAGCGAGTACTTCTGTTTCTGTGACACCTTCTTTTAAGGCATTGACCCCAATTTTTACACCTTCATCTGCCAATTGAGCGGCTTTTTTCAGTGTAGCAATCTCTGTTTCGTCTTTAATCAGTCTTAGCTGGTTTAGCTCCTCTTCTGCCCGGACGAATGTTTCTGCCCCGGTGACGGCCTCAAGCTGTTCTGCTCTTTGAAGCGGAATCGACTCTTTTTCAATCGCAAGACGGGTCGCTCGTACACCTCGTTTTTCTATTGCCGTTTGAATGAAATCAAATGGGTTTTCGTGGTCTTCATATCCAATGATATCACCTGACCATCCAGCATTCTTTGCCTGCTCGACTTCCATCTTAGGTAAAATGAAAAATGGATCTGCTTCTTGAAACACAAACAGCCCCATCACTCTCTCGTGTGGCTCTGTGAAGTATCCGGATAGATAAAATACATTTTCCTTTGTATGTATAAATGCACCTTGAATGTCTTTTTTCTTTAGCCAAGAAGACAAGCTCTTCATTCGGTTCATCGTGATCCTCCTCACACGTTTTACTACTGATCTATTGTATCAGTTTTTACTGTATTTCGCACAAAAGCGCACTGGCAGAAGCCAGGTGCGCTTTTGTGTTGCTTAAGATGCACGGAGCAGACGCAGTCCATTTAAAATGACCAAAATTGTACTTCCTTCATGCCCAATGACACCAACAGGCAAATCAAGGACTTGTAAGAAATTCGCACAAATTAACAGACAAATGACTGTTAATGAAAAAATAATGTTTTGCTTAATGATTCGATTCATCTTTCTTGAAAGGCGGATCATTTTTGTTAAGTTATTTAAATTGTTCTTCATTAAAATGAGATCCGCTGTTTCTAAGGCAACGTCTGTGCCCCCGCCCATTGCAACCCCAACATCTGCCGTGGCAAGCGCTGGTGCATCATTGATCCCGTCTCCTACCATAATGATCGAATCACCTTGTTTTTTTAATCGATTGACTTCGTTTACCTTTTCATCTGGAAGGCATTCAGCCACAACGGTTTGGATGCCGGCTTCCTGCGCAATGGCTTCAGCTGTTTGTTGCTGGTCTCCTGTCAGCATGACTGTTTGAATGCCTAAAGCATTTAGCTCTTGAATCATTTTTTTGGCTTCAGGTCTGATTTGATCCTTAAGACCAAGGCAACCGGCAACTTCTTGATCCTTTTGAACATATACCACTGTGTATCCTTGTGCCGAAAGATCATCAGCCGTCTCTTCAATCTCGCGGGCCATTGAAGCCTTGCCAGCAAAGTCTTTTTTCCCAATCCGCCACGTTTCTCCATTTAATTGTGCTTTTACACCAAAACCAGAGGTTTCTTCAATGGTGACATGGGCTGCTCTTTCAGTTTGGTGCTCTTTTGCCATATCCGAAATTGCTTTAGCTAATGGGTGGTTTGATTGACTTTCAATTTGATAGAGCGCCTGATAAAAAGCAGATGCATCTTGCCCTTTGGCTATCACAACTTGTTCTACAGCTGGCTTCCCGCTTGTAATCGTCCCCGTTTTATCAAAAGCTATCATGCTACTTGTGCCTAGCTTTTCTAAAAAGACGCTTCCTTTCACAAGCATTCCGTTTCTTGCGCCATTTGAGATAAGTGACAGTGCGGCTGGCATAATCGATGCAACAAGCGCACATGGTGAAGCAACAACCATAAACACCATTGCCCGGTAAAAGGTTTCACTCATGCTCCACCCGAGCACAAAATGAGGCAATATCATTAAAATCGCGACGGTGATTAACACCCCTTTTACATATGCTCCTTCGAATTTTTCAATAAATGCTTGGCTTGGCGAAACACTTTCTTGAGCGGATTCGACAAGCTTAATAATTTTATGAAAAAGCGTTTCTTCATTATGTTTCGTTACTTCTACTGTTAATGAACCATTTAAGTTCACTGTTCCTGCAAACACATCTTCGCCTTGCCCTTTTTCCTGAGGAACGGATTCACCCGTGAGTGCTGATTCATCCACACTTGTTCGCCCGCTTATAATCACACCATCTGCTGCAATGCGTTCCCCAGCTTTGATCATAATACGGTCACCTGGTGTCAATGATGAAGCGGCTATTTGAATGGTCGTACCATCTTCTTCAATTAAAGTTGCTTCATCTGGTGCAATGCTCATTAATGCTGTTAAATCTTTCTTGCTTTTATTTGACGTATACGTTTCAAGTGCACCGCTCAATGAAAAAATAAAAATTAAGATGGCTCCCTCTGCCCAATATCCAATGATAGCTGAGCCAATCGCTGCGAAAATCATTAAAAGTTCAACATTCAGTGTCTTAGACGAAATCGTTTCTTCGATTCCTTCTTTCGCCTTTGCAAATCCTCCAATGACAAAAGCAAGGATGAAAAGAGGGATACTCCACATGCTTTCATCCTTTAGAACCCATCCAATCAAGATGAGAATTCCCGAGATGCCTGCTGCCAGTAATTCTCCATGCTGTGCCCATTTGCGGAAGGACCATTTCGATTCCTCTTGTTTTGTCGTTTGATAAAGTGCTGTATTCTCATTCATGATTGTTTTCTCCTCTCTAATTGATAATGATTTTCACATCACCAATCGTTGCCTGTTCCGTTTTCCATCTATATTTTCTGCTATTTCAAGCTTTTTATCGGTCTGTAACTCATTATAACAGGTTCTCACTAATTTTCAATTAATAATTATTATAATTTCTTCTTGATAATAATTATCATTATTGTTGCAGACCCTTCTATTCTCTTCTGAGCACAGTTTATTCAGATGAAAAGCAATTGAACACTAAAAAAGAACCAACGGAATAGCCGCTGGTTCTGACAGTTGAGCATTTGTTTTATGAATCCGTCCACTCTTTGATTTGCTTTTTCGTCAGTGGACCTACATGGTTTTTCACCACTTCTCCTTTTTCATTAATAAAAAAAGTGGTCGGAATCGTGATGATTTGATATTTCTTCATCATTTCTCCGTGCTCATCAAGAACGATCGGAAAAGTAAACTTTCTGTCTTTCACAAATTGGGCGACAGCATTTTTACTTTGTTCAGCACCTAGTAAATTAACGGTCAGAATGTTCACATCACTTTGATTTTCTTTCACGATCTGCTCAAAGGCTGGTAGCTCCATTTTGCAGGACGGGCACCATGTTGTCCAAAAATGCAGGATCGTTCGTTTTCCTTTTGGCGGCACGATTTGCGTTTCACCAGTTAGTGTAGGCACCTCTATTCTCGGCGCCATTACAGGTTTTTTCGCTTCTGCCTCTGTGTTCATCAGAAATAAAAGAAGGGTCATCATGAGAAGACTGGCGGGTAGATATTTACGTTTCATCAGGATCTTCCTTCCCAGTTTTCTTATAGCTTGCCCTCTTGATGAAGATGACATTCAAGCTTTTTTTATTCTAAGAAACATTGAAACGCCGAGCTCCTTACAAATGGTTGCATAATGCAGGGCAGTCAATAGCAGCATGCCCGTGTTCATCCCTAATATAACCCCCATCATATTCAGGCTTTCAATGGATCCGAGGAAATACACCATAGAAAATGAGACGACATGCACCCATATATTATGTAGGAACACATCTTTAATCAGCCCCATACCGATTAAACACGCTTGAAATGGCATCACAAACAGATGGCATAAAAAGTACGGCCAGAGCAGCTGCAGATAGACTGCAGCTTGCGGTGAGTCAAAAAAGAGCTGCGTGAGCGGATAAGCAAAATAATACATCACCATCACTGCCGGCACTCCATACCCAAACGTAATGAGAATCGCTTGCCTGACACGTTTTTTCACAAGGTCATACTGCCCTAAGGCATAGGCCTCAGATACATTCGGAATCATCACAATCATGATGGAATGGGCAATAAACGCTGGAAAAAAACCGATCGACATCGCAACACCAGCTAGCATGCCGTAATGATCGACAGCAAGTGTTCCAGAGATACCTGCTGCAACGAGCGCTCCTTTGATTAAAAAGGGCTCAACGGCATTAGCGACCGCATGAAAGATACGCATGCCAGTTGTCGGAATGGAAACGGCCAACAGGCGCTTTCTCACGTCAATTCCTCTTAATTCAACAGACCTGACATTCACAGCATTTTTCGCCATGACGTATTGGGAGTATAAATAAATAAAAACGACAAGATCACTCGCAACAATGACACCGATGGCGATGAGTACCGCTGTTTCAATATCAAAGGAATACCAATGGAAAAATAAAAACAAGCAGATGAGCTGGATCGTTTTTTTCAGCATATTGGCTAGGGCGATTCTGCCCATTTGCTGCTTTCCCATAAAATAACCGCGTGCAATGGAGGTAAACGCAATAATCGGAATAAGAGACAGCACCATGCCTTTCATAAGCGGATGATACGATTGAAACACGGGAATAAAAGGCAGTACAATCGCTGCTATCCCCGTTGTTGTACTTGTCACGACAAGCGTCATTTTAAAAGCATGGCGGAGCATACTTTTGTGAAGCCGCTCGTGTGATTCTGCAATGAATTTAGAAATGGAGACTGGCAGCTCTAGGCTAGCGATCACAAGGACAAGCATGATGATTGGAAGGATACTCATATATAGACCCATTCCATGTTCTCCAAGCTCTCTCGCTAATATCATATTGACTAAGAACTCTATACACTCCGCAATGAAAGCTGCGACAGATAGCAAAATAACCCCTTTTACAAATCGATTCATGTAGCCTCCCCTTGTCTAAAAGCAAATTCTTTTCACATTCTATGAGACAAGTCCTGAAAATATTTTGATAATTGAAGACAAAAAAAAGCGACCTGTTGATCGCTCCTTTTCTTTATACAGCAAATACGTGACGGCCAATGCGTTCCACAATTTTACGAGAACGAATCCAGTTATCTGTTGCTGTTTTTGGATTATAAAAATAAATGGCCTTTGTCGTTCTGTCACGTTCTTTCACTACCTCTTTCACAGCTTTCACGGAATCTTGATCTGCTTGATCATGAATGCTTCCATTCGATACTGGCTGGAAGGCATTCCGCTGATAAATCACGCCTTTGACGCTATCAGGAAAAGAGCGGTGCTCCACTCTGTTTAAGACGACGCTTGCCACAGCTTTTTTTCCTGCGTAAGATTCACCTTTCGCTTCAGCATGTACCAAGCGAGATAGCAAGTCCATTTCTTCATTAGAATAACGTGTTTGTTTTTTTGAGCTTGCCTCTTTCGTTGTTTCAGACTTCACCTGTTTCTTTTGCTTCGGTTTTGAAGACTGTTCTTTCGTTGACGTACTTAGCATGTTGACTTTCGGCTGACGCTTCTTTTCTGAAAATGCCGGAATTATCTTGTGGTGATCATCTTGATCTATATATGAAAGCTGATGCTTAGCAGGTGCTTGCGCAAGTTTGTGACTTAATGTGCCTTGCTGCTCTTGTATATTGTCCATTTTCATCGCTGAGATGAGCATAAGGATGGCAAATAGAGCTGTATGAATTTTTATCATTCTCCTCATTCCCCCTTTAATCAATGTAGGCCGTAAGATACTTGTCCACTCTAACAAGAGCTTCTTCTATTTTCACGCACAAAGATTTGCATGCCTGTCCAAATTCCGTTATTAAATGGCATGTCCTAGTTGAAATGGGCATTTACTGGAAATGTTAGCGCTTAAAAAGGTCTCTTTTTAGCCTATAATCATCCTTATGCTCCTGATTATGGGTTATTACATTTTCTTTTCATATGTATCAGGATGGTTTGAAGTATGACAAATGAACCAAAATAAAAAGCCTTCTCTCATTCATGAGAAAAGGCTTTAGCTTCTTGCTTCTTTAAGATATTCAAAAATAACATCTCCTCGATGTTTGGCTATTCCGCGAAAATGTTTAAAATCATCTTGCTTGACCAAAACAGAACGGAAAGTTAAAAAATCATCTTTTTGAATGGTCACTTGCTTCTCCGCCCCATTCCGTAATGATTCAAGTATTGTGAGGATTTGTTCTTCAGTCATAAAAACCGCTCCTTTAATGCCATGATCAAATATTAAATATACCATTCGTTTGAAAAGCGTACAACGAAAACGAAACAAAAACGTCTTTATCCTTTACATTGGTATGAAAATATTGCAAAATACTTTTTAATAGGGAATGAAATCTGTTTTTAAAGGAGAGGGATCGGTTGAAGATTGCAAAAATTGGAAATGTGATCGAATTTAGAAATGGTTTAACAGGTGTAGTTGAAAAAGTGAATGAAAACTCTGTCATTGTGGACGTCACCATCATGGACAACTATAGAGATTTAGAACTGGACTCACTAACAGTCGTTAATCATAAAAACTATAAAATCATCAAAGACTCCGTACATTAATTTGCAATCCTCAATTTAGATTATCGTTACATAAATATATACGAAGCAAAGCTGCCCTCATTTGACAGCTCTGCTCTCTTTGACAATCACATATAAAAAAGACTGACAACCATGTAGAGGGGCGTCAGTCTTTTTGCGCGTGAAAGGTTTGCATTTCCGCTTTTGTTTTGTACATGTCAACTTCTTCAGGTGTAATAACGCCTTTATCAATTAAAAGTGCAATCACCCCAAGCAATGTGGAGGCACTCCATTTATATCGTTCCTTGTTTTGATGTTCAAGCATCTGAAGCTCTTCTTTTAGCTCCATCAGCAGCTTCTCTGTTTTCTCTTCTTTGTTTGCCAACTAAAAACGCCTCCGTTTTCCGTTCATTGCCTCTATTTTATCTCAAAGCAAATGGGATTAGCAAAAAAAAGCACGACCTACCTTTACAAACATACGTTCTGTCATATATAATATATTTACGAGCTGGTAGCCCCCAGCCGTCCTAGCAAGTTCTATTCCTATTGGTATGAGAAGAGTGACATGACTCTTCTCTTTTTTTATTGCTTCACCCTCATATTTCCGCTTAGATTTCATAAAAAAAGACATGTCATTCGCCATGTCTTTTCCTATTTATTAGCGATTATCAATCGTTTCTGGATACATATCATGATTCATCATACGATACGATGCCATTTCTTCATATTTTGTCCCAGGTTTTCCGTAGTTCGTATACGGGTCAATTGAGATGCCACCTCTTGGTGTGAATTTGCCCCATACTTCGATATATCTTGGGTCCATTAAGTCGATGAGGTCGTTCATGATAATATTCATGCAATCCTCATGGAAGTCACCATGGTTACGGAAGCTAAACAAATACAGTTTTAGCGATTTACTCTCGACCATGATTTCATTTGGAATATAGCTGATATAAACTGTCGCAAAGTCTGGCTGTCCTGTTTGCGGACAAAGTGACGTAAACTCTGGGCAATTGAACTTCACAAAATAATCTCTATTTGTATGTTTATTCGGGAACGTTTCAAGCACTTGTGGTGCATAATCAAACAAATAATTGGTCCCTTGGTTTCCTAATAAAGTGACACCTTCTAATTCTTCTGGTTTTCTTGTCGTCATATCGTCTCTTCCTTTCTATACGCCTCGTTTATTTCCCCACAATAACGTGTGAAGCTGCGGCAACACTCTAACGCGATTTAAGTCTGGATCTTGCGCTACTTGATCGACAAGCGCTTCATATTTCTTTAATAAATGCGTCAATAAGTACGCATCATCACCTGTCGTCGTGTCATCATTTCCTACCTGCAAATAAAAAGGAAGCTCTGGGTATTTCGCATGAACATCCTTCGCATAGGCTAAATCATGATCATCAAAGATCACGACCTTTAGGCTTGCATGCTGCAATCTATTTCCGCTTTTTAGCTCATCTATGATACGTGTTAGTTTCGTAAAATCTGTTTTCATATTCGAGCTTGGCGGCTTTGGGGAAATGGTTAAATCATCAATTTTTAAAAACCAATCCTGATACATCGTTCCCTGTGTTTCAAGCGCTGTATCAATTCCTTCTGCGTGAAGCAAATCAATGAGTGATTCCATTTGCTTTAATAGCGCAGGATTCCCTCCTGAAATGGTGACGTGAGAGAAAGCCTGTCCACCTATTCGTTTCAGCTCTTTCAGAATGTCTTCTGCTTGAAGCCACTGAATATCATGCTTCGCTGAGCCATCCCATGTAAAGGATGAGTCACACCAGCTGCAAGAGTAGTCACAGCCAGCCGTTCTGACAAACATTGTTTTTTGTCCGATGACCATTCCTTCTCCTTGAATGGTCGGCCCAAAGATTTCTAATACAGGAATCGCTTTAGCCATTGCTCTCAACTCGTTTCGGCCGGTAAATGCAGTAGCTTGTTGGCGTCTCCCTGACAAAGACCTGAACACATGTCGGTTTGTTCGCTAAGGTCGCTAAATACGCTGCGACTTTGTCATGTACTGTTTTTGCCACAACCTCAGTGGTTGGCATCGCGTATGGATCGTTTGATGAGAATTCTTCATGATCATTGAGTAGCGTGTGATCGTACTGTCCATGAATGAGCTTCTTCAATGTACTGAAATTGACGAGGAAGCCCGATTCATCTAGATCGTCTCCTGCAATCGTGATGTTAATCGTATACGTATGACCGTGTACACGGCTGCATGCACCGGCATCCTCTCTTGGGATGAAATGTGCTGCAGATAGATGCATATCTTTGTTCAATTCAAATGAAAATGGATGATTCGTTTGTGGATAAATTTGAGAAAGCATTTATTTTGCCTCCTTCATTTCCATATAAGTGTCATAGCCATTTTTCCGAAGCTTACACGCAGGACATTCCCCGCAGCCATCAGAAATGATGCCATTATAGCAAGTGAGCGTTTCATTTTTCACAAAATCTAATGCATTCAGCTCGTCCGCTAGCTTCCATGTTTCTGCTTTATTGAGCCACATGAGTGGTGTATGGATGACAAATGGTTTTTCCATCGCCAAATTCACTGTGACATTACAAGACTTTACAAACTCGTCACGGCAATCTGGATAGCCGCTAAAGTCTGTTTCACATACACCTGTGATAATATGTCTTGCTCCGATTTGGTACGCAAGAATAGAAGCAAAGGATAAGAACACCAAGTTTCTCCCTGGAACAAATGTAGAAGGCAGCTCTCCTTCTTTTTCCACAATATCAATGTCATCTCTTGTTAAAGCATTTGGTGCCAGCTGATTCAAAAGAGACATATCCAATAGATGATTCTTCACACCTAACTTGTCAGCGATTCTTTTGGCTACATCAATTTCTTCTTGATGGCGCTGATTATAATGAAAGGTCACTGTTTCTACCTCTTCGAATTGTTGAAGTGCCCATAATAAACATGTCGTACTGTCCTGTCCCCCGCTAAAGACAACGACTGCTTTTTCATTTTTCATTTTCTGTTCTCCTCCTTTTGCAGATAAGTACAATCGCACAAAGCTGCATCTGAAAGGCTCATAAAAACCCCTATTTTCTCAAAAGAAAAGACACCATCACTTGTATATGAGGTGTCCCAGCCATAAAAAATAAAAAATGCCACATCCAAGGATACGGCAAGTCCTTAGTTTTTTATAGAGGGTTTTGCTAGAACCTCTCCCGTTTTCACGGATTTTTGTTCAATTTTCACAGAGCATAGTGTACCACATATTTTTCGTGCAGGCTATCCCCTCTTTACTTATTCCAAGATTCAGGCACCTTTTTCAGACAAAGAAAGAGAATAAAAAAGAGACTGACATAACCGAAAATAGGGTAAACCGTTGAGATCAGTGTCCCATATCCGATTTTACTGATCACATAGCAGCATAGGAGGATCAGAGATATTGTATAGGTGCTGTTTAATCGGATATACGCCCTGACTTGTCTTTCCAGCCCATATAAATTGCCTATGACGGATGTAAAGACTTCACCGAAGATCACGAATAAATAAATGAGGTGAATGGAGTTTGCTACTTGATACACCACTTGTGCCATTGGAATATCATACGCCTCCAGCATATCTAATGAAGAAAGAGATAAAAAGCAAGCAAGCAAAATGAGTGTGAGCATAACGCCCCCAAGCACCGCTCCCTTTTTAATCACGGCTTCAGATGTCATTTCATTTGCGACGGGCA
Source organism: Bacillus crepusculi (assembly GCF_014764715.1). Taxonomy (GTDB): domain Bacteria; phylum Bacillota; class Bacilli; order Bacillales; family Bacillaceae; genus Bacillus. The sequence goes on from NZ_JACXXE010000003.1 coordinate 155,872, forward strand.
CTAACACAGCTTGCGACAGCGCTAAATTAAAGGCCCCATATGAGATAGCAGAAAGAATCCATTCGCCCTCCCCCATTTGCAGTGCAAGAACGTAACTTTCACTGCTGCTAAAAACAAACGAATCAAGAAAGACGATCAATGAAAAGAAAATCAGCATCGGGACGACGAGTACGTTGACACCAAATAATCCTTTCGACCCTTTAAAAAGCACAATGACGCTTAGAATGATCGTCATAAAAATTCCATATTCCTTCGATATCCCAAGCTGCTCCTCAAAAATAGCACCTGCGCCAGAAAGCATCACTGAGGTAACTCCAAGTAAAATAAAAAACATGACGACATTAATATATCGACTCGCAGCTGTGCCAAATAAAAAACGATTCATATCCTGATAAGACTCCGCTTGAATTCGTTTAGAAATAAGCATCATTTTTGCACCAAGCAAAGTAAAAATAGCACCGCTCATCAGGATTCCGAATAGTCCAATCCAGCCAAAACGAACAAAAAATTCTACGATTTCTTTCCCTGTCGCAAACCCAGCTCCTACCACAGTTCCTACATATACAAAGGCAAGCTGAAAAGCGGATTCATTTGAACGTTTCATATGACCCCTCCGCACCCATCACTTTCGATTGTCTCTTTTTTATCCTATGAGACAAGTTCCTTGAAAAGAAGGACAAACCATGATTAAATGCAAAAAAGGATTTTTCATCCGGCTTTGAGCAAAACAGTTGAAAGTCAAAATAGGTCAGAGTATACTATAGTCAAAGATGGTCAAACAACAGACCATTTTATTTAACATTCATTGGTCAAATAAAGTCAGACTTTAATTTAAGGAGGTCATGGCATATGCGTTGTCAACATTGTCAAGTAAATGAAGCAACTATTCGCCTGAATATGCAAGTGAATTCGTCCCGCACCCAAATGGTTTTATGTGAAGACTGCTACACCTCTTTGATGGAGCAGTCAAAAATGAAAATGGGACCTCAATTGTTTGGAGGAAGCTCATTCTTCTCCGAGTCAACAGGACACGCTCCGAACGTGGAGCAGCCTAAACAAAAAGGCTTACTCGATGAGCTTGGCCGGAACTTAACTGATGGCGCAAATGCTGGTTTAATCGATCCAGTCATTGGTCGTGATGAAGAAGTCGCTAGAGTCATTGAGATTTTAAATAGAAGAAATAAAAACAACCCTGTTCTTATTGGTGAACCAGGCGTTGGTAAAACAGCGATCGCAGAAGGACTTGCACTAAAAATTGCGAGTGGCGATGTGCCAAATAAATTAAAGAACAAACAAATCTATTTATTAGATGTCTCCTCACTTGTCGCGAACACAGGTGTACGTGGTCAATTTGAGGAACGAATGAAGCAGTTAATCAAAGAATTACAAAGCCGTAAAAATATCATTTTATTTGTAGATGAAATTCATCTTCTTGTAGGCGCAGGATCTGCCGAAGGGTCAATGGATGCTGGAAACATCTTAAAACCAGCACTTGCAAGAGGCGAGCTGCAGCTAGTAGGTGCAACCACTTTAAAAGAGTATCGCCAAATTGAAAAAGACGCTGCACTTGAACGCCGCTTCCAGCCCGTCATCGTGGATGAGCCAACACAGGATGAAGCGATCGACATCTTAAAAGGCATTCAAGATAAATATGAAGCCTATCATGGTGTCACCTATTCTGATGAAGCCATTAAAGCGTGTGTTCAATTATCTTCACGGTATATTCAAGACCGTCACTTGCCGGATAAAGCCATCGACTTAATGGATGAAGCTGGTTCAAAAGCGAACCTCTCTCTTGATGTAGCAAGTGAAGATGAATTAACAAACCGTCTTGCACAAATCGCCACTGAAAAACAGGCTGCTTTAAAAGAAGAACAATATGAAAAAGCAGCAAAGCTTCGAGATGAAGAAGAAGCGATTGAAGCAAGACTTCAAAACAAAACCGATCAAAAAGAACATGTCGTCACAGCAGAGGACATCCAGGCCATTGTGGAACAAAAAACAGGCATCCCTGTCGGCAAACTGCAAGCAGACGAACAAACAAAAATGAAAGAAATTGACGTCCGTTTAAAAGCTCGGGTCATTGGACAGGAACATGCGGTTGAAAAAGTGGCGAAAGCCGTGAAAAGAAGCAGAGCTGGCCTAAAATCGAAACATAGACCGACTGGCTCCTTCCTTTTCGTTGGACCAACAGGTGTTGGGAAAACCGAACTGTCTAAAACGTTAGCTGAAGAATTATTTGGTTCAAAAGATGCGATCATTCGTTTAGATATGAGTGAGTACATGGAAAAACACTCCGTGTCTAAACTCATCGGTTCTCCCCCTGGTTACGTCGGTCATGATGAAGCTGGTCAGCTGACTGAAAAGGTTCGCAGAAAACCATATAGTATCATTTTGCTGGATGAAATCGAAAAAGCACATCCTGATGTCCAGCACATGTTCCTTCAAATCATGGAAGATGGCCGGTTAACAGACAGCCAAGGCAGAACTGTCAGCTTTAAAGATACGGTCATCATTATGACAAGTAACGCAGGCAGCACGGATAAAACAGTCAAAGTCGGCTTCCAGTCTGATCAAGAAGAAGCCATTGAGGAACAATCATTGATTGATTCACTCAGCGCCTACTTCAAACCAGAATTCTTAAACCGTTTTGACAGCATCATTCAATTTGACTCATTAGATAAAGACGATCTAGTGAAAATTGTTGACCTCATGCTCAATGAGCTGTCAGAGCAGTTAAAAGAACAACATTTAACAGTCCATGTAACAAACGAAGCGAAAGAAAAAATCGCAGAGCTTGGATATCATCCTGCGTTTGGTGCTCGTCCACTGCGCAGAACCATTCAAGAGCACATTGAGGATCAAATGACGGAGATTTTGCTTGAAGAAGAACATCTTTCTGGATTTACCGTGGATGTTGAACACGACGAAATCGTTGTGAAAAAAGGATAAGTACATCCTAAGGAGGATGAGCAGTTCCATCATATTGTGGCGTCTAAGTTCCAACTGAACGCTGACGCTCCCCCGCCTCTTTTCCTTTACGATAAAAGAAAAAGAGGTGGATCACATGGATCACATGATCAATTGGAACTACGATTTGATCAAAATCATACATGAAGAAAAATTAAAAGAATTGCTTTTAGATGAAGCGACTCAAAAAAGATGAAGTTGAAAACTCCCTTTTATATGAGGGAGTTTCTTTTTTATGTCTTATAGAAAGCGCTTTCGTCAAAATTTCTTCACATAAACTGTCTTAATTTTATATTCTGACTAAAACCCTTCTAGAAGACACCGATATTAACTATAGAAAAAGATAGTTAAAGGATTTGGTGAGATAATGGACAAAACATCGTTAATAGGTATTATTTTAGCATTTATTGCACTGAGTGTCGGTATGGTTTTGAAAGGTGTGAGTCTAACTGCTCTTCTCAACCCGGCGGCTATATTAATCATCATCGTTGGGACGGTTGCAGCTGTTGTCATCGCATTCCCTTCTAGTGAAATTAAGAAAACACCAAAATTATTCGGGAAAATTTTCAAAGATAACAAGCTTCCAACGATTCAAGAAATGATCCCTCTTTTTTCAAATTGGGCTCAAATTGCTCGTCGTGAAGGTCTTTTGGCATTAGAAGCTAGCCTTGAAGAAGTCGATGATGATTTTCTAAAGAACGGCTTAAGCATGGCGGTTGACGGTCAAAGTGCTGAATTTATTCGAGACGTCTTAACAGAAGAAGTCGATGCCATGTCTGAAAGACATCAGTCAGGCGCATTAATCTTTACACAAGCTGGTACATACGCTCCGACGCTAGGGGTACTTGGTGCCGTTGTCGGACTTATTGCCGCACTTGCAAACATGGGAGATATTGAAGCCCTTGGACATGCAATCAGTGCTGCCTTCGTCGCCACACTGCTCGGGATTTTTACCGGGTACGTGTTGTGGCATCCATTTGCCAACAAGCTAAAGCGTAAATCTAAGGAAGAAGTAAAGCTTCGTCTCATTATGATCGAAGGCATTCTTTCTGTCCTTGAAGGGCAATCTCCAAAAGTCATTGAGCAAAAACTTCTGATGTACTTACCAGCAAAAGAACGTGCAAATCTTGTCATTGAAGAAGGAGAAAAGCAGAATGGCTAGAAAACGTAAAAAACACGATGATGATGAACATGTAGATGAATCTTGGCTCATTCCTTATGCCGATCTTCTGACGCTTCTTCTCGCCCTCTTCATTGTGCTCTTTGCCTCTAGTTCGATTGATGCGGCAAAATATGAACAGATGGCCAAGTCTTTCAATGTTGTCTTCACTGGCGGCACTGGTGTTATGGATCAATCCAGTATGCAAAGCACAGAGGAAACCGAAAACAGCAATCAAACCAAGAAGTCAGCAGAAGAAGAGGAAGAAGCCAAAGCAAAGGCTCGAGATCATGCAGTTCTGACAAAGGTCAAAAAACAAGTAGATTCATTCATTGCAAATAAAAAACTTGGTTCCAAGCTCGAAACAAAGCTGACGGATGAGGGTCTGCTCATTACGATTGAAGACAGTATCTTCTTTGATTCCGGCAGAGCGGTTATTCGACCGCAGGATGTTCCATTAGCAAAAGAAATTTCAAAGCTGCTCGTCATTAATCCCGCTCGTGACATTGTGATTAGCGGACATACAGATAATGTACCGATTAGAAATTCAGAATTTGAATCCAACTGGTATTTAAGTGCCATTCGTGCTGTAAACTTTTTAAGTATTCTACTTGAAAACAGCGACTTAGACCAAGAGAACTTTAGCACAAAAGGCTTCGGTGAATTCAAACCGATTGCCTCAAATGATACTGCTGAAGGAAGAAGTAAAAACAGACGTGTAGAAGTACTGATTTTACCGATTGAGAAAAAAGCAAAATAAAAAAGGAAGCCGCTGGCTTCCTTTTTCATTTATTCTTTATGATCATATAAATGCTTTGCACGAAGCCCCACATGTTTAAGCATTTCGATGCAGGCATCCTTCTCTTCTTCACTCAGCACACTGATCATCTCATGAATTTCTTTCGCATGATCTGGGAAGATGTCATCAAGTAAAGCTCGTCCTTGTTCCGTAATATGCGCAAATGTCACCCTGCGGTCTTCCGCACAAGCCTTACGACTGAGGAGTTCTTTTTTCTCCAATTTATCGACAACATACGTGATGCTTCCGCTTGCGAGCAAAATTTTATCCCCGATTTGCTGAAGCGGCTGATCCCCTTTATGATACAGCAATTCTAGTACAGCAAATTCAGTCGGATTCAGACCGTGCCTCACAATATGTTTGTTCATGTGATGATTAATTGAGCGATAGGCACGTGATAATACAATAAATAATTTCAAAGATTTCTCAACATTATGATTTTCCATTTTTTATCATCCTTTATGAAATGCAACCCACTAATGTGACATTAATAAACAATAAGTAAAATGTCAATATGTTGACCTATCTTTAGCATGAAAATGAGACCAGAACGAATCACCTAATTTTTTAAAAATTACACAAGTCATCGTAATAAAGATAGGTTCAATGCTATAATAAGTCTATTAGGTAATACGTTGGAGCGATGAATGATGAGTATACTGAAAGGGTTATGGAAGAAGATCAGGCTGTACCTTATTTTGGTGATAATTCCAACCCTAATCATTAGTTATTTTATCTACGAAAAAGAAACTGAAAAAATCGATGTAAAAAACAAACAAACCGCTACACTTATGTTAAATATTCACAAAAACCAGATGAATTATTTAATTAGCGAAACAGAAGCGAGATTAACTTCCCTTGCCATGGGATTTGACCAGCCGCTTGAAACGAAAAAGGTACAAAACATCCTAGAGAAAATCTATAAACAAGAACCTCGTTTTTCAGGCCTGTATCTCCTAGACAAAAAAGGAAATGTCACAGCAAGTACCACACCGTTAAAGGAAAAAATCAACCTATCATTCAGAGATTATTTTAAGCGCATTCAAGTGACCAAGCAGACCGTGATCACAGATAACTATGTGAGCCGAATTACAAAACAGCGGATTCTCTCTATATGTGTCCCTGTTCTGGATGAAAACGAAGAAGTCACCAATGTGTTAGTCGCCGCCATTCAAATTGACTATTTAAGAAATATTATGAATGTATTGAACCCAGATCTTCATTTTAAAATGCTGAATCAAAATGGACATGTTGTATTTACGAGTGGCCCGCAGCCAGCATCAGAAAATGACAGCACCGTGTCTACATATTTAGATGAAAACAGCTGGAAGCTGGAAGTATTTCCAAAGCGCGCTTCAACGAGTGAAGTGATGTCTGTGATGCTAATTCCTTTATCCAGTGCTTTTATTTTATTGAATATTTTATTCACACTTGTCCAATATATCATTTTAAGACGACAAACCCAGCAGGAGCGTCACCAAAATGAGGCGCAAAAGCTTGAATTGATCGGAACACTCGCGGCAAGTACAGCACACGAAATCCGCAACCCATTAACAGGGATTAGCGGGTTTATACAGCTTTTGCAAAAGAAGTATCATTCAGAAGAAGATCAGCTCTATTTTTCTGTCATCGAGGAAGAAATTAAACGGATCAACCAAATTGTCAGTGAGTTTCTTGTATTAGGGAAACCAACGGCAGAAAAATGGCAGAATAACTCTGTAAAAGAAATTGTAAGTGAGATTATGCCGATCGTTTTCTCTGAAGCGAACCTTTATAATGTCGAGGTGGATTTGCAAATCAATACGATTCAAGATGTTGGTGTGTATTGTACGAAGGATCACATTAAACAAGTCGTATTAAACGTAGCGAAAAACTCTTTAGAAGCGATGCCAAACGGCGGTCATTTGAAGATTGTGATTGAGGCAGAAAAAGAACATGTCATTATTAAAGTGAAGGATACGGGTGAAGGCATACCAGAAGAGATGCTAAAGCATATCTTCCTCCCCTTTATTACGTCGAAGGAAAAAGGCACAGGTCTTGGGCTTGTCGTGTGTAAACGAATCATTTCGATGTATGGCGGGACAATTGATATTCAAAGTGAAGTGAATAAAGGAACAACTGTCATGATCATGCTTCCTTCTGCTCACTCAGTATAGCTGAAGAATTCAGCCGGTTTTGCTTATGCAAGACCGGTTTTTCATGTCAATAAGAGGGACGGTTCACAGATAGGAGACTCATTTGGGACACAAGATCATGAAAGGATGCAACAGGTTGTTTCTCATGAAAAAGAAGATACTGATACTCATTCATCAGGTTGTCCAGTTCTTGACTATATTTAATGGTCGTCTCACCTGTGTACCCTTCCACTTGCGCAGCTTCTACCATTTGTTTTCTCTTCTCATCAATGGACATCAGCAATTGTTCTTTCCTTACATAAATATTCATGATCTCAGCTCCCGCAATGAATTCGTCTGTCTATGCTCTAAATGATCCGACACCAAAATTATACTTTATTTGTAAATTAAATTAAATATGCTTATTTTATTTAATTTTTTACAGCCTAAAGACCTCTTACCCAATCATAATTGGGGGTAAACTTCAAATTTGGACAGGACTGACACATTGATTAAACAGAATTTTATCCTATGCAGAAGATGAAAATCAACTATTTTCTTTCTCATTTTATGTCTAATTTCCTAAAAAAAAGCTGATCATTCCGCATGAGGCGGAGATCAGCTCCTTTCATTAAACCGTTTCTTCTTCGTAAATTGGCACCCAGCCCTCAGTTGTGACAAATATACGAACTGCGACCACTTTGCGATCCTCTTGAAGTGTAAAGTAATGACGAATATTTGGCGGCACAGAAATTAAATCGCCTGGATTCAGTCTCACATCAAAAAAGACGCCATCCTTGCCTTGAATAGCAAAGATTCCGTGTCCGCTCACAATAAAGCGTACTTCGTCATCTGTATGGTGATGCTCACGTTTAAAGTTTTGGAGCAGCTCATCAAGATTCGGCGTGGCATCAGATAATGAAATCACATCCTGCGCCTTATACCCTCTTTTTTCAGATATACTTTGGATTTCCTTTTGGAAAACAGTCAAAATCTCTTCCTTTTCCTCATCCGTTAAATCATACTTTTCTGATAAACGATTTGGCAGCTTTTCAATCTCCCAATGTTCATAAATAACCCCTTGTTTTTCTAAATATGCTGCTACCTCTTGCTCGCTTTCAAGTAATGTATTCTCTTCATTATGAATCAAAATCGTCGCCATGTGCTTTTCCTCCTTTTTATCTCACAAGCTGCTTTTGATAAAGTGCTAATTTTAAGTGATAGCTAAATAAAAATTCATATGCCTCTAATACTCGTTTTGCTTCAAAGGCTGTTTTTCCCCAGACAGTGATGCCATGATTGCGAATAAGCACAGCACCTGATGCCGACTCTTCTGTCAGATGTTTTGAAAATTGCTCTGCAAGATGAGGAATATGAGCTGGATTTTCAATAATCGGAATCGACACTTCTGCATCCTCTTCCCAATAACCAAGCGCTTTGATGATTTCGTTTCCTTTAAAACGAATTTCACCCTTATCCCCATACAGCTCAGATATCACATTATTATCGATTGTATGGACATGGAGACAGCAACCTGCTTTCGTCCGCTCATACACATATGTGTGAAGCAGTGTTTCAGCTGATGGTCTAAGCAGCTCGTTCGGATCATGAGGCTGGCCTGCCGCATTGACTAACACAAAATCTTCGTTCGTTTCTTTTCGTTTATCTTTGCCGCTTGCCGTCACCAAAAACGTGATTGGATCATCCGACACCTTGATTGATAAATTACCGCTTGTTCCGAAAAACCAGTCTCTTTGTGCCAGTTCACGTTTAACGTCTGCTAGCTCCTGCCAGCGTTTGCTTTTTGCATCTGCCATTCCTTCACTTCCTTTATTTGAACAAATTGCGCTTTTAGATCGATAAATGTGTCATACTCCTTATGTACGAGCCCAAGCTCTTGACATTCATTGAGCAAGTAGTCGCGCGCAAACGTGAGATCCGCATGTTTTGCCGCCTCGATGTCGGTCACTGAATCTCCGATCATGATGATGAAGTCATTTTCATGAGTCAGCTTTCGAATGATCGAGGGCTTACAGCACCCGCAGCCATTTTGGCATTGTGAGTCGCAGGCATGTGGCCATTCAATCTGAATATGTTCTTCTTGAAATGACGCATGATTGCAATAAATATCGTCTCGATCGACAAGACCTTCGAGAATGGGGTAGACAAAAAAGTCCATACCGCCGCTAAGTACATAGAATGGAATGTCTGCTTTTTTTACCTCATCCACAAATTGCTTAAATCCTTCTCGAATCTCTGTATCCTCTAAAATAAATGATTGAATGGCTTCCTTCTGATCACTTGTCAGTAATTGAAACATCTGACTGACGCCTTCTTGAATGGTGATCTCCTTTGACAGGACCCCATCCTTCAGCTTCGTCCAATCACTTGGTGCAAACTGTTTCATGATGCGGATGATATTATCATTTTTCGTAATCGTTCCATCAAAATCACAACATACAATTGGTTTTTTCATTTATTCTGCTACCCTTCCCCAAAGATCTAGTGCTGCTTTTAAGTCTTGGCAGGAAGCTGCCTTATCCTCGATGGACTCTTCATGTATCACTGCATCAATGATCAAGCGAAATGCCTTCCCTCCGCCGATGGCTCCCCGCGGATGTCCGTGAATGCCTCCACCTGCGTTAATGACATGATCAAGTCCAAAATCTTTGATCAAAACCGGCACCATTCCAGGATGAATGCCTGCTGATGGAACTGGAAATGTTTTTTGAACCGTATCCTCTTTTACGCAAGCTTCATAGATTCCCAGGGCATCTTTTTTCGGAAGTGCAACCGACCCATAGGGTGAGGGAAAGAGACTCAAGTCAGCGCCAGCATATCGATTTAATTTACCTAAAAGAAGAGAATGCGAGAATCCATATTCAGGAGATGAAGTCAATGCGCCGCTCACTGCTGGATGTGCCATAATCGGCAATGCAATGTCTGGGTCCTCCGCTAAGCTTTGCATCACATCAAGTCCATAGGCAAAGACGTTGAATAGAAGCGCATCTGCTCCGAGTTCAGCTGCTTTTCTTGCTCGATCTTTCAGCTCAAAGGTTCTGCCAGTTAAATTGACGGCATATAGCGTACGGTGCCCTGTCTCTTCGTATGTTTCTTTTAAAATCCTTTTTCCTTCTTTGATTCGTTCTTCAAAGGGGGCCAGTGGACTTTCAAATAAAATTTCATCATCTTTGATGAAGTCAACACCGCCTAATGCCTGCAAACGGAGCTGCTCTTTTAAATCTGCCATATCACGGCCGATCACACCTTTAAAAATACTCATCAATAATGGACGATCAAACACACCTAACCTCTTTCGTATCCCCTCTATTCCAAATACCGGTCCAGGCAGACTTCTTTTAAACCCTTCCGAAAATGCTATATCAACAAGCTTTACCTTTCCATCTAATGACAGCTTTCCGAAAATTGTCGTGAAAACAGCTGGTAAATCTGTTGAAAAGTTAGCCTCAGGATAAGCAATGGTCACCTCTGATTGATACAAGCCATTTTCGGCTGAAGCAATCTTTTCTGTCACGTTCACGACTCGGCCTTTATGCTTTTGAAGCTGATCCTTTTGAAGCTGCGGCAAATCCGTCCATGATCCAACTGTTAATCCAAGCGCGATCTGCTCCGCTTTTCGGTCCATTTGTTCATTCTCTCGATGTGTTAATACGTATGTTGCCAGTAATTCACTCACTAGGAATCCCCTTTCGCTTCTGCCCTTATATGTTCAATAAAAAAACCTCTTCAAGTGCTACATCTGCGCCTTAAAGAGGTTGTTTCGTGTCGTTCATCCGAATCTTATCTCTCAGCGCTTGCTGCAAGAATTAGCACCGTGCTTCATGGAAGTCGGTTGCCGGGCTTCATTGGGCTAGTCCCTCTGCCTACTCTTGATAAGAATATTCAATTTCCTTAAATATTGCCTGAATTATCGCACCATTTTTTTATGTTGTCAATGGCTTTTTTTCAAACAGCTTCAAGGCAGCGATGCGACGGGCGGCTTCTTTTAACCGCTCTTCACTTGTTAAAAGCCCTACTCTGACGTAGCCTTCACCGTGAGCACCGAAACCATTCCCCGGTGCAACGACAACATGTGCTTTTTCTAACAATACGTCAGAAAAGGATTCAGATGTAAATCCTTCTGGCACCTTTAGCCAAGCAAAAAATGATCCCTTTGGTGCACTGACGTCCCACCCTATCTCCTTGCAGGCAGCGATCCACACATTTCGCCTTTTCTCATATCGATCATTTTGCACCTGTACACACGTTTGATCGCTTAAAAGGGCTTCCGCTGCTGCATCTTGAGTGGCTTTAAACAGCGAGACAAACAGATGATCCTGATAAAGCTCAATGGCTTCAATGACAGAGGAATTTCCTGCTGCAAAACCGACTCTCCATCCGGCCATGTTATACGTTTTAGATAATGTGTAAATTTCAATACCAGTCTCTTTCGCTCCATCTATTTGCAGGAAGCTGATTGGCTTTTTCCCATCAAATCCAATGCCGCCATATGCAAAGTCATGTACCACACACATGCTGTGTTCACTTGCAAACGCAACAGTTTCCTCAAAAAATGCACGGCTTGCAGTCGCACCAGTAGGATTATTGGGGTAATTTAAGTACATCAATTTTGCTTTATTCTTATCATCCTCTGACAGTTGTTGGTAGTCAGGTAAAAAATCATTTTGTTCAAGAAGAGGCATTGTGACCATATGAGCCCCGGCAAGCACAGCACCTGACCAGTAATCAGGATAACCTGGATCTGGAACAAGTAGTGTATCACCTGGATTTAGTAAGCATTGCGGCAATTCGACTAGTCCCGCTTTCCCCCCAAATAAAATGGCAATCTCTGTCTTCGGATCAAGCGTGACGCCATATTCTCTTTCATAAAAGGCGGCGGCGGCCTTTTTTAGTTTCGCTGTCCCGCGGAATGAGGAGTATTGATGATTTTCAGGCTTTGCTACCGCTTCCTGCATGGCTTTTACAATGTGCGGCGGGGTTGGCTGATCAGGATTTCCCTGACCTAAATTAATGATATCGGCCCCTTCCTGCATTTTTTTCTGCACCTTTTGGACAAGCGACGCAAAAAATTGTTTCGGTAATTGTTTCAACACATCTGATTGCTGAAATTCCATTTTCTTCACCTTCTCTTCAAGTTACATGACAATACAATCACTGTAATAGATCGTTTTATGAATTGTAAAGCAATTTTGAAAAAAGATTGACATGTGAAGCACAGCTCTGATAATATCTTGAATTAAGAAATACACACAGACAAAACAATGACATATTGATTTCTCTTATCGAGAGTTGGGCGAGGGATTTGGCCTTTTGACCCCAACAGCAACCGACCGTTAATACCACTGTGAAGTGGGGCGCAGCAAGTAAAGCGCCAAGACAATTGTCTTATAGGGCACGGTGCTAATTCCATCAGACGTATGTGCTGAGAGATAAGAGAGGCTTTGAGCATACATGCTATCAAGCCTCTTTCTCTCAGGAGAAAGAGGCTTTTTTATATGATTTGGAGGGGAAGCAATTGGTTACACTTACGGCATCATATGAAGAATTAACAGAAAGCTCGGCAGTTGCACTCGCAATTAGACTTGGTTTGATCGAAGAAAGCAGTCATTTGACATGTACTGAAATCGGTGACGGGAATTTAAATTACGTCTTTCATATTTTTGATCACAAACTTGAAAAAGGATTGATCATTAAGCAGGCACTGCCCTATGCAAAGGTGGTTGGAGAGAGCTGGCCGCTGACATTAGACCGTGCAAGAATAGAAAGTGCCGCACTGATCAAGCAGTCAGAATATACGCCGCACCTCGTACCAGCAGTCTATTATTCTGATACAGCTCTTGCTGTGACGGCAATGGAGGATCTATCACACCTAGAAATCGTCAGAAAAGGGCTAATTGCCGGAAAACAATATCCACATTTATCAGATCATGTCGGTGAATTTTTAGGCAAAACACTATTTTACACCTCTGACTTTGCCATCAATCCTAAAATAAAAAAACAATTCGTGAAGCAGTTTACGAATCCTGATCTTTGTGATATCACAGAAAAACTTGTCTTCACAGACCCTTTCTTTGACAGCGAAACGAATGACTTCGAAGAGGAATTAAGAGAAGATGCCGAAGCGCTTTGGAGCGATCTTGAAGTGCAAGCCAAAGCCGCAGAGCTGAAGCGTATTTTCTTAACCTCAGCGGAAACACTGGTTCATGGAGACCTTCATACAGGCAGTATTTTTGCAAGCGAGACTGAAACAAAGATCATTGATCCAGAATTTGCTTTTTACGGTCCCTTTGGATTCGATATCGGTCACTTTATTGCCAATCTGCTCCTGAATGCTTTATCTCATGAGAATGAGCAGGATCAGCAGCACCTTTTTGATCATATTGTTCATGTATGGGCAACATTTAAAGAAGTGTTTACAAAGGCCTGGAAAGAAGACAGCATTGAAGCGTTTAGTGTATCAAACAGCTTTTTAGAAACAACCTTTGACCGTATTTTAAAAGAAGCGACAGGTTTTGCCGGCTGTGAGCTTATCCGCCGAACCATTGGTCTTGCTCATGCGGCTGATCTTGATGCGATTCCATCACCTACTAAACGAATTCAGCAGAAAAAAGCAGCACTTACGCTCGGAAAAACATTCATCAAACAATATCATGCAGTGGAAACAGCGTCTGACCTCGTCGCATTATTCCAGCAATCTGTAAAGGAGTGACGGGTTTTGTCTAAAGAATTTGAAGTTCCCCGTTCCGTCGAATGGGAAGGAAATCATATTAAAATATTGAATCAGCAAAAATTACCGGCCGACACCGTATTTGAGCATTTGTCTACTAAAGAGGATGTATATGATGCGATTGTGACGTTAAAAGTGCGCGGAGCACCTGCGATTGGCATTACAGCCGCTTTTGGACTTGCGCTCAGTGCCCAAGAGATTGAGACAGAAGATATTGATGTCTTTCAACAAGAAGTCACTCGGCTAAAGGAATATTTAAACAGTGCTCGTCCAACCGCCGTGAACCTTGCCTGGGCATTAGACCGGCTGCTTCAGCGTATTGAACGTGCCTCCTCTGTGAATGCAGCCAAAACAGACCTTGTTCATGAAGCCATTCAAATTCAAATTGAAGATGAAGAAACATGCAAACAAATCGGTCAAAATGCCCTCCAGCTCTTTAAATCAGGTGACCGCATTATGACCATTTGTAATGCAGGCTCCATCGCAACAAGCCGGTACGGAACAGCGCTTGCTCCATTTTATTTAGCCAAAAAGAAAAATCTCGATCTTCACATTTATGCTTGTGAAACACGGCCCGTTCTTCAAGGCGCTCGGCTAACGACATGGGAGCTCATGCAGGGCGGCGTAGATGTGACACTCATTACAGATAACATGGCTGCCCATACGATGAAAGAAAAACAAATTTCTGCTGTCATTGTTGGAGCTGATCGCATTGCCCGTAATGGGGATACGGCGAATAAGATTGGCACGTTAGGTCTTGCCATTTTAGCTAATCATTTTCACATCCCGTTTTTTGTAGCAGCACCGCTTTCAACCTTTGATGTATCAACACGCGAAGGGGCAGATATTCCGATTGAAGAGCGCGATCCACTGGAAGTAAAGGAATTAAACGGCGTACAAATTGCACCGCCTGATGTCCAGGTATTTAATCCCGCCTTTGATGTCACTCCCCACCATCTCATTTCAGGCATCATTACAGAGAAAGGAATCATCACCTCCAATTATACAGAGGAGATTGATGCCCTTTTCACTGAAAGCATCTCCCACTAATATGAAAAAAGCGCGATGTTCTCATCATTTAAGAGCACCGCGCTTTTTTATTTCGATTGTTTTGGCTAATATGTCGTTCTTTTGTTCCTCTGTCAAGACGTTCATTTTGACACATAGTGACGTGATGGCATACACTTTATCCTTTTTGCCCCAAAACATCCTAGCGGCCCCCTTTTTTCCCTCAACCAACTTTTTTAGCTTAGTAAAAGGATATGTCGCTTGATAAACATTTGGAACAGGTCAATCGATTTATTTTTGAACAAATGGGATGCCTTCTAATTCAAGTAGAACCGCTTTCATGTCTGTCTTCGTTCCTGCATAGCCCGTGAGAGTCCGGTCTTTTCCAATGACCCGGTGGCACGGGATGAAAATAGGCAAAGCATTGCGCCTGTTGGCTTGTCCAATGGCTCTGACAGCCTTTGGGTTGCCGATCGCTTCTGCAATGTCTGCATAGCTTTTTGATTCACCGTATGGAATAGCTGAAAGGGCCTCCCATACTTGCTCTTGAAATGGAGAGCCAGCTTGCTTGAGCGGGAGATCGAATACTTTACGATCACCCTTGAAATACTCATCAAGCTGTTTTTTTGCTTCTCGCAAGACCGGTGTATCTTCCTTTTTAAGATCGGCTGTCTGCTTTTTTGCCAAAAACGGTTCATCATCAAACTTCACTTCAATGATGACACCGTCTTTTTCTAGTATGTATAATGCCCCGATTGGTGCGTGATAGACTGTATAATACACATTAAAGCTCTCCTTCTTGTTTCTGTTGCCTAAGTGGCAGCGTGAGATGGAAGACCGTCCCTACACCTTCCTCACTCTCTACCTCAATGGTTCCTTGATGCTCTTCAATAATTTTATAACTAACCATTAGACCAAGTCCAGTTCCTCGTTCTTTCGTTGTATAAAATGGTTCGCCAAGACGCTTTAGCTTATCCTCTGTCATTCCGCAGCCTTCATCACGCAGTGAAATGATAATATGCTCCTCGCCCTTCCGCTGAATGCTCACGTATACATTTCCTTTCCGCGGCATCACTTCAATTGCATTTTTTAAAATGTTAATGAAGACTTGTTTTAATTGATTTTGTTCACAGTAGATCGGCGGAATCTCATCCATCACATTGAGGTGCATTTGGACATTACCAAGATTCGCCTGTGCGTGCAGAAGATCCATCGTGTCTTTTACAATTTGCACGACATTTTTTTCTTCATACACAATGGCTTGTGGCTTCGCTAAAATTAAAAATTCTGTAATGATGGATTCAATTCTTTTCAGCTCTGATGTGATGACATTGAAATAGAGCGAATACTCCCCTTCAATATTTCCTTTAAGCAGCTGAATAAAGCCTTTTAATGCTGTCATCGGGTTTCTAATTTCATGTGCAATGCCAGCGGCAAGCTCTCCGACCACATGAAGTGTATCTGATTTTCTCACACGTTCTTCTAATTCCTTCCGCTCTGTCACATCTCTAAAGATCGCTAGATTCATGTTATGAATAATATTGCGTTTAAAGGAGAATTCAAGTATGCGCTGATCTGGATGGTTCAGCACAAACGGAACTTCATTATCCATCTCATCTAATGACATTTCCTGAGCGGGCTGCGCCAAATGTTCAACCTGATATGGCGCAAGTATATGAAAGAGATTCATTTCAGTTAAATGATCGTCCTTTAGTTCTAACAGTTCGCTTGCGGAAGGATTGACATCAATAATCTGGTATTGATTATCGAAAAGAACAATGCCATCCATTGATCCATTAAATACTTTACGGAATTTGAGCTCACTTTCACGCAGCTCCTGCTCCATTCTTTTTCGATCACTTACATTACGTAAAATGGTTAAGTGCTGCCCCTCTAATACCGCATGCTTTGAGGTGAACTCAAGCTCTTTAAATTGACCATTGGCCATTCTAAACAGGAGTTCTTCTCTTATTTCATGATGCCTCATATAACGTCTTCTTGTCGGTCTATATCTTTTATCAGACTTGACGAGAAAGTCTGTCAGTTTCTTGCCAATCAGCTGATGCATTGGTAATTCAAATATACGGCAGGCCGATTCGTTGGCTCTCACAATCTCTCCATCGTCCGCCCATATGATGATGGCATCCATTGCATTTTCGAAAATTTCTCTAAAGCGTTCTTCACTTTTTAACAGCTTCTCTTCCATTAACCTTTTTTCTGTAATATCCCGCATGATAGACATATAAAAACCGCTCATGACATTTGATGTAATCGTCAGTTCGAATAATTTGTGCTGACCAGATTGAAGGGTAACGGGCAGCTCTCCCTTTGCTTTCCCTGTTTCTTTTAATGAAGTTAAAAGGTGCTGCAAGGCTGGAAGATTTTCTTCTTTGACAAATTCATTTAAATAACGATCGGTTAAATCTGTCTTTTGAAGCTCAAAGCTCTGACAAAAAGAGTGATTGGCATCAATCATGCAGCCATCCTGATCAAATATGACCATACCATCAATCGCTCGGTCAAACAAATCTTTGAACAGCTGTTCATTCATGGAGCGTTCCCGTTCTAAAATTTTCTTTGAAGAAATATCACGCATCACCACAATATATTGTTGATTCAAGGCGTCTTTTTCTGCGACAAATTCAATGTATTTTGTCTCGCCATTTTCAAGCTGGATGGAGATTTCTCTTTTTAATGTTCCTTTTCGAAAAAAGATCTCGAGTGAGCATTCAATTTTATCTTTCGGGAAGCCGTAAAGGAAATCTAGAATGGATTTATTGAGGAGGTCTTCTTTCGGTGTCTGCACAAGTCTGCATGTCGCTTCGTTGGCTTCGATAATGTTGAGGTGCTGATCAAATATAAAAATGGCATCTAACGTCTTATTTAACAGCATTTTTTGCTGCATCAACTCAGTTCGCAAATATTCGTTCTCTTTTTCTAATTTTCTGATATCTCCCTCGGAGATGATTCGCTTGCCATCGAGCGTTTCAGTCATTCTCTTACACTCCTTTTCCAGCCTCGTTCCTCTACAATATTTCTACAATATTTTCATTGTTCCTTCATTCGACTCATAAAAAAAGATAACTTTTTACATGACGACTGTTTCATTTATTGCATTCGGATGACACGATTGGATAATGAATCTCTTTTCTTACGCTTCTTTTACAACCGTTGTACAATTTCAAATCAAATAGCGAAATGATCCAAAATGTATTTTAAAATGGGGCAAATGAGGGAACAGTGCACTTAGAACATTTATGTTTGAAATGAAGCAGGAAAGGTGATGTTATGGCAGCTTCACGAGATAGTTATTTTGATAATGCAAAATTTCTTCTGATTTTTCTAGTCGTTTTTGGTCATTTGTTACGATCATTTATTCATGATAATGATTGGATGCTCTATTTATACAAGTTTATTTATACATTCCATATGCCGGCCTTTATTTTGGTTTCTGGCTTCTTTGCAAAAGGATTTAGAAAGCCTGGTTTTATGAAAAAAGTCGCCGTTAAGCTAATCATCCCATATTTCATTTTCCAGGTGATTTATTCTGTGTACTATTATTTCTTGCAGGATCAAAGCATGTCCAATTTAAATCCAATAGATCCGCAATGGTCCTTATGGTTTTTAATTAGTTTATTCTTTTGGAATTTGCTGCTCATTCCTTTTTCCAAACTGCCGTTCCAATGGGCGATGATCGTCAGTTTATCAATTGCATTACTTGTCGGTTACGTGGACAACATTAGTAATACGCTTAGTTTATCGCGTACATTTGTCTTTTTGCCAATGTTTTTGGCTGGTTTTTATTTAAAGAAGCAGCACTTTGAATTTATCAGAACAAATAAAGGGAAAATAACAGCACTTCTTGTCTTCATAGGTGTATTTATGTTTTGCTATTTCTATGAATTCGATTATTCGTTCTTATTTGGATCCCAGTCATACGCTTCGCTTGGAGATGAAGGGCTGATTGCGGCGATGAAACGAATGGCCTGGTATTTGCTGGCCTTTGGCGCTACATTTAGCTTCTTTGCATTAGTCCCAACGCGCCGATTCTTCTTCACGAAATGGGGCACGAGAACGTTATATGTCTATTTATTGCACGGCTTTATCATCAAGCTGCTCAGAACGATTTGGTTTGATGATTGGGCACTGAATGCGGCAAGTGTATTGATTCTATTGCTGCTGACGATTCTCTTAACCTTTACCCTTTCTAGTACCTTTGTCAAAACCGTCGCACAGCCAGTGATTGAGCTCAAAATGACCCATCTCATGCGAACAATCACCGGCAGGCAAAGCAGTTATATCAAATAAAAAACGATCCCGCGAGAAGGATCGTTTTTTCTATTTCTTTTGTTCAGTATGACATGCAGCATCCTTTTTTGGCTGGCCGAGGGTATCCAGCCATTTGCTGCTGTTCACATCTCCAAGCTCGCTGCCAAATTCCTCTTCTAAAATGTCTGGGTTCATCGGTTTTTTATGGTCTTTCATATCCTTGCTCTTCACATGCTTTTTAGTCACGAGATGCTCCTCCTTGTTTGCCTTGCTGAGAATTTCGGTTTGCCTGACGATCTTTTGATTGTTCGTCAAATTGTGTTTGTCCTTGATCATGTGCCATGCTTTCAGTAGGCGTCATATTGTTTGTTCGCGCTTCATTTTTCGCTGCTTTTCTTTTCATCTGAAATCAGTCCTTTTTTGACATGTTTAGCTCTTCTTTTAATTGGTCAAAGAGCTCTTTCATTTGTTTAACCGTCACTGGCTTTTCCTCAGATTTTAACTCATAGCCAATTTGTCCATTTGCTTCTAGTGTGGCTTTTTTGAGACAACTGATGTCTGAAATACCTTGCTGCTTTAAGCGCATTTTAAATTGGTCCCTTGTGAGCCTGGTTTTCTTCAGCTTATGATCAAGCATTTCGCCATCCTCTAAAATCACCACCGATTTCCCTGACACCAACTTTTCAAAGAAATCAAATTGAATTGACAGCTTTTCCATAATCACAAGTGCCACAATAAAGATGGCTGCTGCATAAATAGTATCAAGTAAATTATGCTCAATAAAGGGTTGGATAATAATCGACCCAATTGAAATCATGATTACTGTTTGTTGTACAGTTAATTGACTAATGGACTTAGGCCCTGCTATTCTCAGCAGCAAAGTTCCAACTAGCAGCATGACAATCGCTTTCCATAAAACATCCAGCACGTCTCGTTCACCTCTTACCTATAGATTGCGAACATAACGCATGATTTAGCCAGTTATATAATGGAAATAAAAAAACAGCATTCGCTTGGAATGCTGTTCAGCCGATGATGACGCGCTCTTTCGGATAATGATAATTCGCTTCACTTTCACGACGACCAATTAAATATAAGAAGCTTGGAATGCCAATTCGCCCAATAAACATGACCATCATAATGATACACTTACCGAAAACAGAGAGCTCAGAGGTAATCCCTAGTGATAGACCTGTTGTTCCGAAAGCAGAACAGACTTCAAATAAATTTTCAAGAAGTGTATTATGCTCTGATAAGGTTAACAGGAACGTAGCTCCAAACACCAAAATAAAGGCCATCATTGTCACCATTAAGGATTTGGTAATATCTGCTTGATGCAGCTCTCTTTTGAAAATTTTAATGGACTTATTTCCCCGGGCAAAATGAAACAACGCGAGTAAATTAAGGGCAAACGTGGTTGTCCGAATTCCGCCCCCGACAGAGCTTGGAGAAGCCCCGATAAACATGAGCAGACATAAAAATAACAGCGTCGGTTCTGTCAATTGTGTAATGTCTAATGTGGAAAGTCCCCCACTTCTTGTAGCTGTCGATTGGAACAATGAATAAAACAACACTTCGTGCCAGCTCTTTCCTAAAAACGTAAACCGTGCTTCAAGAGCATAAATCCCAATAGCGCCAACAATAACTAGGCTGCCAAACGTAATCGTTGTGATTTTTGTAAACAACGAGAACGATGCGTGCTTTCGGTCCTGATTAAATAAGTAATCCTTTACTTCCACGAGCACAGGAAAGCCAATCGCGCCAAAGATGATCAGCAGCATCGTAATAAATTGGACGAAATAATCATCTTTGTATGGGATGAGCGAATTCCCTGTAATATCGAAGCCACCATTGGTGGTCGCACTTATACTTGAGAAGAAACCATGTAAGAATGCTGTCTGTACATCGTAATATTTGAGAAAATACATACTTAAAATCAGACCGCCTACAAACTCAATAAGCAAAATTAAATATAAAACCTGCTTCATTAATTTCACAATTCCTGATAAATTGCTCTGGTTTTGATCTGCCATAATGAGCTTTCTTTCTTTAATACCTATTCTTTTTCGCATGACAATCCACACAAAGGTACCGAGGGTCATAATGCCGATGCCTCCGATTTGCAGAACAAACGCAAGGATCCACATACCTGCGACACTAAATGTTTGCGAAGTATCGACAACGGTTAGTCCTGTGACACTTACAGCACTCACAGCTGTAAATAAGGCATCAATAAATGTCCATTTCACTCCCTCTTGATGCGCCACTGGGAGGCTGAGAAGAATGAACGACACTGTAACAGCCAGAAAATAATAAAGGGCAATCAGCTGGAATGCTGACAGCCGGTCAATTAACTTTTTAATTGGATTCATTGTCATTCCTTCTTTTATCTTTCTTTTCGAATACTTTATCATTTTAATGAAAAGAGACATGATTTTAAAGGTATTTTGTGCTTTATTTTCTTTTTCATCAAAAAGAAAAAGACATCCTGTAACAGAATGCCTTTTTGGTCTTTCTTATTTTGCTTCTAGTCTTCTGATTCTTTCGTTTAAATCAGGGTGTGTTGAGAAAAGAGATGCTTTTCTTTTTCCACTAATTTTTAATGTCGCAACTGCTGTTTGATCATCATCTTTGATTCTTGACGTATATGCCTCAAGGGAACGAAGTGCATGAATCATTTTGTCTTTTCCAGCTAGGTCAGCACCGCCGCGGTCTGCATGGAATTCACGATGTCTAGAGTATGCAAACACGACAAGGCTTCCTAGGATAGAGAAGATGATTTGGAACACAATCACCGCAATAAAGTGGACAATCGGCACAAGCTCTTCACGTGAAACGAAACGACTTGCGATCCATGCCGCAATTCTTGAAAGGAAAACAACGAACGTGTTGACGATCCCTTGTAGTAACGTCATTGTCACCATGTCACCGTTCGCAACGTGAGCGACTTCGTGAGCGATAACACCTTCAACTGCTGCATCATCCATTTCATGAAGCAATCCAGTTGATACTGCAACAAGCGATCTTCTCTTAGAAGGACCTGTCGCAAAAGCATTTACTTCAGATGATTGGTAAATACCGACCTCAGGCATTTTAGAAAGGCCTGCTGCTCTTGATAGCCTGTGAACGCGGTCAACAAGCTGCTGCTCATCATATGTTAATGAATCCTTTTCAGGGTTTAACACGCGCACACCCATCATCATTTTAGCCATCCAGCGAGACATCGCAAGTGACATAAACGAGCCTACAAAACCAACAACTGCACTGAATATGAGAAGATAAAGTATATTAAGTCTTCCGTCTGCTCCTATATAAGAACCAACACCAGTTGTTGCACTAATAACCGATAAGACAATACCAATCGTAGTGATAACAAGAATGTTCGTTAATATAAACAGAAATATTCTTTTACCCATACATAACCTCCGCTGTCATATTAAGTTCAAATGAACTTATTAATAAAATTATAGAAATAAACGTCTCAAATTGCAAGGGAAAAGGAATCGTTTTCTATGTTTATCATAACGGTTTAAGCACTGTCACTTCAATGTTTACGACATTTGCTACAGAAGAAAAGTGAACAAATTGTGACGCACCAACCCGTTTTTTAGTTTATTTTGCATTTTCATCAAAAAGAGATTATGATGTTGAATTAGATCAATAATCACGTTTTTGACGTACAAAATGAGGTGGAACATGGTGACTTTTAAATTAACGAGAATTGACATGACGAGACTTCTGTATTCTCTAAAAGGAGAGGGAGATCTGACTCCGCTTCAGCTTTTGAATCTATCTGTAAAAAGCGACAAAGATCATGAATATGATGAATTAAAGATCCCTTCGTTTTTTGAGAAGCTCGAACGGCGGAAGCAAAAATCAGAGCACGGACTATCAACAAATGAAATTGTTGAGCTTGGCAACTTGTGTGAGCTGACTTCTCTTAAATCGACGGCGATTCAAAACTGGATCAAACGTGATATTAAAGATATGATTGGTCATCCAGAGCTTGGCAAGAAGTACTCCATTGATCAAGTCGTTATTTTATTAATTGTCAGGGATTTAAAATCCGTTTTTGACTTTGATGCCATTCGTATGATCTTATCTGCCTTATTTAACACGATCACAGATCGAACGGATGATATTATTAGTCCCATCCGTTTTTATGAAGCATATGCGCACGTCCTTGATTTTATTTATCACCATACACATTTTCCGTTAAAGGAAACAAATTTACGAGAAATGACCGAGGAACAGACAGACAAGCTCCATGAACAGTTTACAGAATTAACGAAGAAACAATGGAATTTAATTAAAGGCATTATTAGTTCTACGGTCTTCTCTGTGTTCACTTCTCACTTGCAAAGCACCGCGCAGGAAATGATGTTTAATACGTTGCAGCTTACAAAGGATTAAATAAGAGCCGAGGTGATGAGGTCACCTCGGTTTTTTTGTGCAGCAATTGCCAGCATAATTGCGGGCCGTTTTTTTCAAAATAAGAAGGCGTAACAAACATGAGGTGAAAGGAGGAATATCATATGGCAAACCGAAATCAACTTCTTGTTCCTGGAGTGGAACAAGCTTTAGATCAATTTAAATACGAGATCGCTCAAGAATTTGGCGTGACTCTCGGTTCAGATACAGTCGCACGAGCAAACGGTTCTGTTGGCGGTGAGATCACAAAAAGACTCGTTCAACAGGCTCAATCACAAATGGGCAATCAATCTAAATAAAGACATGGTGAAATACGCCGGAGCTATTCTGGCGTTTTTTTATTGTTCATATGTGTGCTCTTGACGGTTCCCCTCGATATGCGGGCGCGCATCTTTTCCTTTTTGTTTTGCATGTTCTCTTTTTTGTTCACCGAACGGTCGTTTCTGATCGCTGCTGTTTTTTTTTGCGTGCTTTTCAGCATGACCATGTGATGTATCGTTCGAATTCTTTTTATGCTCTTGGTCAGTTGAGTGATTTTTTTTTTGCTCTTTATCAAAAGAGCGGTCCTTTTCCTCTTTTATCTTTTTGTCTTTGTTTTCATCATTAGGCTTTGTTTGGTGAGGCTTTTGAACAGACCCTTGCTCTTCCCTCTCTAGTTCCTTCTGCTCTTTGTCTTTGTCTTCGCCTTCAGGAGCCTCTTGATCTGGCTGCACCTCTTCGCTATCGTCTGGCTTTACCTCTTCTTGTTCATCTTTGCCTTTTTGATCTTCATCATCTTTCTTAGGCTCTTCTTCTTTGACCGCGTCATCGTCTGCTGGAGCTTCATCCTTTTTGATGTCTTCTTGTTCTTTGTCGTGCAGTTCTTGATTTCTAATATATGTTCCTGTGGAGATGCCTGCCTTTTGTGCTTTTTCTCTTGTTTCCAGGTCACCTTCCACAGTTTCTAGCTTGTAATCGCGCTTTTGATATTCACCAGAGATGGTGTTAATTTTACTTTTTACGTTTGTTTTATATGTATGATCCTGCTTGTTTTCATAAACGGTTGAAATATAAATGCTTTTAGAGCGGTTCACGTATCCCTTTTTATCACAATCGTCTATAATTTCCTGCACGACTTGGGTCATGTCATTTTTTTCTAAATTCTTCATATTGGCGAGCACTTGTTTCGCATCTTTATTCAGTGGTGTGACACCGATCACTTGATAATTGTGATCCAGCTTTAGCTCAAAGCTTGGGTTAATGTCAATTGTCATATACGCATATGCTTTTTGACTTGAGAAAGATGGCATCATAGTGAAAATCACGACAATAATCGCTGCGATTGATAGAATTCCTACATTTAAAGGACGTAAACGGAGCAGGTCAAAAAAACCGGCTCTTTTTCTTTCGAGACGTGATTCATTTGGAAATGTCACCTCTTGACCGATTTCATAGTCTTGCTGTTCGTATTTTGTCCGCAGAAATTGTCCATCAGGGGTCAGCAGCGTGACATGTTTTTTGTTTTTCTCTACTATAATGCCTCTTCTCATGAATTAAGCACCCCTTTAAGGTAATCTTTCAAATACACATAATCACCTGTCATAATGATCGCCATCGCAATGATATATTTTCTATTTCTCTCAATCGTTTTGCGGCTGACTTCCACTAGCTTTTCGAGCTGTTTGACTGGCAATTGTTTTTTCTGAAATAAAATGGTTCTTAGCTCATCGTGTTCAACGAGTGTATGAGCCACTTTAATGGCATTTTGCCTGGCATCTGCATGCTTTGGTGAATGCTCAAGCAGCTCTTGAAACGTGAGACCGTATACCTTCAATCGTTCTTTAAAATGTTCAATCTCTTCTCTTCTGTGTTCTTGTTCAATTAAACGTCTATATTCATTTGCAGAAAGCTCTGCTTCAATCATACTTTGAGAGTATTCGCCATTTTCACTTTCCTGAAGGTCCATTTGAACCGTTGGCGCATTTCTTGCTTCTTTTCGAATATAGTCGATCACTTTTCTTTTAATAATTAATTCTGCAAACGCAAGGAGTGAGTTTCCTTTTTCGGCAGAGTATTTTTCTATCGCTTCATTAAAGGCAATTAAGCCTATGCTGAATTCATCATCTTTTTCATCTATATATCGTTTACAAACGGATGAAACCGTCTTAGCGACAAATGGTTTGTATTGCTCTATTAATGCATTTTGCAGCTCGCTATCACCTTTTTGGATACTGATAGCTGACTGCTCTAATGTTTGCTTTTTCTTTCCTTTTTTAAACAAAAGGCTAAGCAATGGTTTCACCTCAGTTCTCCCTATATTACTCATTTATGATAGCTAATTTATGAGGGAAGCGCAAAGGAAGAAATGAGGAATTCATTTCCTGTTACTCAATTATGACACATATTTCATGATCTCCTTTACAACGTTTCGTCTAAAAGCAAAGAAATAAGGGGGTATCTCCCCCTTTTTTGTAATATACGTGTTATGAAAATGAAATGATATTTCTTTCAAAAAACCTATTCTTCTAGGCGCACCTCTTGTTTTTCCTTATGATCTTGCCCGCCTTTTCTGGATGGACTTGATAAAAACCAGCCAAATGCTGCAATCGAGAGAAGCACCGTCCAGAAAATGACTTTCCATAATGTTGAATGAATGAAATGAGAGGACACGACTCCAATGGCAGGATGTGAAAGTGTATAAAGTGTGAGCTTCACACCAACCCATCCGACAATGACAAATGCTGCTGTTTCTAGGCTTGGTCTTGTTTTGAGAAGTTTCACAAAGACCGTTGCTGCAAATCGCATGATCACAAGGCCAATGATACCGCCTAAAAGAATCACGATAAACTGACCGCCATCAAGTCCGCCGATTTGCGGAAGACTTGTTGTCGGCAGTGTCACCGCTAAAGCGACAGCTGCTAAAATAGAGTCTACTGCAAAGGCAATATCAGCAAGCTCTACCTTCACGACTGTTGCCCAGAAGCCGCTTTGCTTCATGTTTGTCTCTGATTCCTTTTTCTTAAATACATGAGATTTCAAAATATGGTGAATAGAAATATAAAGAAGATAAATGGCGCCAATTGCTTGAACCTGCCACACGTCCACTAAAAACGAAATCAGGAATAAAGAACCAAATCGCATGACAAACGCACCTGCAAGTCCGTAAAACAATGCCTTTTTTCTTTGCTTTTCAGGAAGGTGTTTGACCATCACGGCCATGACTAGCGCATTATCAGCTGCTAGAATCCCTTCTAATCCAATCAATACGAGAAGAACCCACCCGTACTCTAAAATTATTGCTGCATCCATCATCATTCCTCCTTGTTTTTATCTATTGTCCCACAACAGACAAAGGCTTATGAATACAAAAAAGACCTTTGCCTGAGATGGCAAAGGTCTTGCTAGACATGTGATATGTAAAATCATGCCAACAAAGCCGATGGAACGTAAGTCCATGTAATGACGACTTTGTTTCCGGTAAAAACCGGACGCTACTCCCCTTTGGTGGGATTAAGAATATTTAGATTACTTTTATCTTAATCAATAAACACTGGATTGTCAACACGTTATGTTCATCTGAATACCATGTTTAGACCGTTGGCGTTTCTGTTTTTCTCTTTCTTCGCTTTAGCCATACGTAAAGAACGAACAAGATCACAATACCGATTCCAACCGGTAAAAGATATGGATCTAAAATGGCACCAACCTCTTTCCAATTCTCCCCAAGTATAAATCCTAGATACACATACACAAACGTAATCGGCGTAATGGCCAAAAACGTATACAGGCAAAATACCCACACATTCATCTTGGCAATACCACATGGGATGGAAATAAGGGTTCTCACCCCCGGAATAAACCGGCCGCTAAACGCGACAAAGCCGCCATGCTTTTCAAAGAAAGCATCCGATTGATCAAGCGACTCAGGTTTCACAAAAAAGTACTTCCCATATTTATTCAAAAAGGGTCTGCCGCCGTAACGCCCTAACCAGTACAAGGTCAAAGGACCCACCACACCGCCAATCGATCCTGCAGCCACAACACCGATGAAGGTCATGTCCCCTTTTGAGACCCAGTAACCCGCGAGAGGCAAAACCACTTCAGCAGGAACAAATTCAATGCATAATGCGAGGAAAATGCCAAAGTACGACAAATTCTTAAAGGCATCAGCCAAAGAAATAATGAAATCTTCGATGCTTATCAATCCCT
Source organism: Bacillus crepusculi (assembly GCF_014764715.1). Classification (GTDB taxonomy): domain Bacteria; phylum Bacillota; class Bacilli; order Bacillales; family Bacillaceae; genus Bacillus. The sequence continues at coordinate 183,558 of NZ_JACXXE010000003.1, forward strand.
TTCACACATAATCAGTTTGACAGGCTCTATCGCTTCTAGAACCGCGTCACATATTAAACGTATAAAACCTTAGAAACGATTCACTTTTCATCGTTTTTTTACATTAAATTTGATTTTACTATAAAAAATGAACGAAAAAAATGTTGATTGTTCTTTTTAAGTGAAGGAAAAGTGAACACCGGGGCCAATCGATCCGATATATGAAGTATATGTCTGTTTTAGGATACAGGAGGTTTTCTCATATGACCCAGTTAACAGGAAGCTACAACGGATGGCTTGTCTTTCTGTCAGTCGCTGTCGCCGCCGGTGCCTCCTACTCAGCTCTTCTTTTAGCCAGCCGAGTGATACAGTCAAGCGGCGCAAAGAAAAAGGTATGGCTGATCATTGGTGCAATGATCATGGGGATGGGGATATGGTCGATGCACTTTATCGGTATGATGGCATTCCACATGCGCTCTGGCATTACATACGAAACCCCTTTACTGATTTTATCGATTATGGCATCTTTTATCGGTTCTTTGATCGCTTTTTCGATATGCATTCAAGAGCAGCTCTCCACAAGAAGACTGCTGATTAGTTCAATCACCATGGGATCGGCGATTTGCAGCATGCATTATCTCGGAATGGAATCAATGGCAAATGTCACAATTAGCTATGACCCAGTCCTCTTTTTTCTTTCGTTTTTCATTGCTGCACTAGCATCTTTCTTTTCGTTACATTTCTTTTTTCGACTCCATCGATCTGAGAAAAGACAGAAGGACCAGCTGTTCAAAATAGCTGGTGCACTCATAATGGCTGGTGCTATTGCTGGCATGCATTATACCGGCATGGCTGCTTCTACGATGTTTTTTCATTCAGATGGGCAGGCAGCTGCGGGCGGTTCTCTTGAAATGTCGCCATTTAGTCTATCTATTTTCATCGGCCTTATGACGCTGGTTGTCCAAACGCTAATGATCTTCGGTGCTTATATTGATTACCGAATCATGAAGCAGTCAGATAAGCTAAAGGAAAATGAACAGCGGTTCCAATCACTCATCAAACATAATATCGATGGCATTATCGTGTTATCTGTCGATCGAAAGGTGCTTTCTGCGAATGACTCTGGTAAGCAAATTTTAAAAATATGCAATTCTTGGATCGGTGATGATGTCAGCCAATATGTGATGCCGACTGAGATGTGGGAAAAATTCATTTACCAGTCAAAGAAGGCTATGTCACGTGAAGCAGAACTAAAAGCAGCAGATCGCTTTTATTATTACCATGTCACTTACATACCTGTTCATGTCAACAATACACTTGACAGTATTTATCTTGTTTTAAAGGATTTAACGCAGCAGCGGATTGCAGAAAAAGAAATTCATGTGATGGCACATTATGATGCATTAACTGAGCTTCCTAATCGGCGTCACGGCATCAATCATTTAAATGATGTTCTATCCGCACAAGGAGAGACAAGGACATCAACGGCTGTTCTTTTTCTTGACCTGAATCGATTTAAAATTATTAATGATGCACTAGGGCATAACATTGGGGACTTACTGCTCAAAGCCGCCGCAAACAGACTGACGCAATGTTTACCAGATAACGGCTTCATTGCAAGAATTGGCGGAGATGAATTTTTAATGATCTTTCCTCACATGGAGCATGGGACACATAAAATTGAACAGCTGTCTGAAAATATCATCCGTCAATTTGAACGCCCTTTTTTCATCCAGAATCATCAGCTCATTACTTCTATCAGTATTGGAATCGCCATCTCTCCGCAAAATGGCAAAGACGGGATGGAGCTGATGAGAAAAGCGGACATGGCGATGTATTTATCCAAAAAGCATAAGCAAAGCCGTTATGAGTTCTTTACCGAATCAATGGAAAGGTCTAGTGAAGACAGGCTAAATCGAGAAATGGAGTTAAGAGATGCCATTCAAAGAGAGCAGTTTGTGCTTCACTATCAGCCTCAAGTCAGTGCCAAAACAAGAAAAATGACAGGGGTGGAAGCCCTTTTAAGAATGAAAGCACCAGACGGTTCTTTAAAGTCTCCTGAGGATTTTATTGAATTAGCCGAGGAATCTGGTCTTATCATTGATATTGGCAGATGGGTCATTGATACTGCATGTAAGCAGGCAAAAATGTGGTATGACAATGGTTTAAGGATTCCCGTAGCTGTCAACTTATCTGCTAAACAATTCAATTCTGAAGACTTAATTGATTTGATGAAGCTGACACTGAAAAAATACGACCTTAACCCGTCACTGCTCGAACTTGAAGTGACTGAAAGTATGACAATGGACAACATTAAGCAGTCAAAACAGGTGTTAACGTCGCTGAAGCATCTTGGCGTTCGCATTAGTATTGATGATTTCGGTACAGGTCATAGCTCCTTAAGCTATTTAAAGGATTTGCCCATTCACCGTCTAAAAATCGACAAATCCTTCATTGAGGATATTTTAAGTGATTCAAAGTCTGAACAGATCACTGGTGCCATTATAGCGATGGGGCATCAATTATCTCTCGAAGTCATTGCAGAAGGCGTTGAAACCTTTGCTCAGGCGCAGTTGTTATCTGCGCAGGGCTGTGACGATTTGCAAGGCTTTTATTATGCAAAGCCCCTTCCAGCAAGCGATATCGAGAAGTTCATTGCCTATCCTGCACATGAGCTAGAGACATAAAAAAAGGTGCCAATCATGGCACCTTTCAGCGTGTAGACAAACCCTCACATTGTGCGCTAGTTCTACGTTCCAGTGCTCTCGAATCTCATATTCGCTCCGCTCCGGTACTCATCCTTCCTAGGTCTACAAAGGTTTTCATGTCACGCTGACAAGAAGAAAAAGGGCTAAAACCAAGATCATTTCAGCCCTTTGTCGACAATCTGAAGGTGCCAACCATGGCACCTTTTCGTTTTATCTAAATAATAAATGCTGACTGTGAATGCCTGCTTTTTTCAGCAGACTAATCAATTGCTCTTGTTCTTCACGCGTCAGACCAGAAAATGCCCGCGCAATACGAAGAGAATGGATCGGGTAAATTTTATCAAGATAACTGCGCCCTTTATCTGTTAAATGGGCATAAACCGACCGTTTGTCCTTTGGGTCCTGTTCTCTTTCAATGAAACCATTTCGTTCTAACTTGTCAATTACGTACGTGACATTCCCGCTGACAAGCAGGAGTCTTGAGCCGATTTGCTGAAGCTTTTGAGCACCTCTTGTGTACAGTAATTCAAGCACGGCAAATTCAGTTGGATTAAATCCATGCTCTTTGCTATCTCTAATACTGTGTTCTGAAACGCTTTTAAATGCTCTTGCAAAAACCTTGTAAAGTGTCATTGAACGTTCTACTTCTTCTTCATTAAACGATAGTCTCATCACATATCTACCTCTTATAATATTTTTTTAACTTCAAGGCTTTCTTGCGGTGCAGTTGGAGCCTTTCGTAAAAAATAGAAGTACGTTTTTGAAAACCCTTTCAACCACATAAGTGACTCCATTCGTGTTATGTATAAGATTTCGATATAAACTTTTAAAATCCTTCTTATTTTTCACAATCATCTCGAAAAAAAGCTTTTTTAGCAAACCATCAAGTTACGACATATTTTAACATAATCTGTAAAGACTCTTTGTTTTCTTACAATCCATTCGTCAAATTTCTACAAAATTCAATATTACTATAATATTGAACAAAAAAAGAACCCTTTATGTGACGTGTGCACATTTTAAGGGATTTTCATAAATAGCGCTCTGATTTGTTGAAAAAGAAATGATACTCTTTTTTTAAGTCACTAATTGTCATGTTTTTGGTCATATCAGGGCTGTATACCCCTAACGAACACAGCTGCTTCGTATAATAATGCCTTTCTTTCGCTAAAGCTTCTTTTAATATACGCCGCACTGGTTATCCCCTCCTATTCATTGATGTGGATCGGGTGCTTATGAAGACCTTTTATACAAATCATTTTGTACGGCTCTTAAAAGAGCATGTGCATTATGCCCCGCAGCCTGCATGAATTGCTCCAGTAATTCATCCCTCTTTACATCTAAAGCGATGATTTCTTTTGCCATACGAATGATCTGTGATTGCTCCATCATATGCTCCTCCTCCTATGTCAATTCCCCATTATTATATGCGCTCGCAAGATGGATTACACCTTTAATGTCAAGTTTCCTTCCATGGTTTTTTCATTTATTTCGTTTTTGTGTTATATTTTCTAACAAACGTTAGGTTTTTTTACTTGCCGTTCTATATAATATAGAAAAAAAGACTTGCAGGGGTGAGTATATGACGCAGGAAGATGTATCGTATAAAGATAAAAAAGTCATTTCAATCGGAATTGTCAGTGAATTAACAGGGCTTTCCGTGAGGCAAATCCGATATTATGAGGAACGTAAACTCATTTACCCCCAGCGCTCAACAAGAGGCACGCGGAAATATTCTTTTTCTGATGTAGAACGTTTAATGGACATCGCCAATAAACGAGAAGATGGTGTGCAGACAGCCGAAATTTTAAAAGATATGAAGAAAAAAGAGCAAGCATTAAAAAGCGGACAATTCAAGAAAAAAATGCTGGAAGGCCAGATCAACGCACACTTCCGGTACAAAAATCGATAATCAAAAAAGAATCGCTCTTTTGAACGATTCTTTTTATTTAGACGAAGCGTCATCTCCTTCAACAACCCCTACAAAGTCAATGAGTACGCCTCTTTCCGGATCTTCTTTCACCCGAAGGGCAAGTGCCTTTTTCTCTCCAGTTCGAGTATCCTCGTAATTTGCATGAAAGACATGAATACTTGCTTCTTCCATCTGAAAGTCTTGATAGGAAAGCTTCTCAATGCCCCATTCTTTTTTCAATTTTAGTATATCGTTTGGGCGAGGGACCGCACCTTCCACATATATGTCTTCCATTTTTCTTTTATTTCCTTCAGCGATCGCTTCAAGCATGTGCTCTGCAGCGACAAGCCTTCTGTCTTTCCCTTCGTCTTCCCTTTGACATGCACTAAGCAAAAGGATACACAACAAAATGAATAAGAGCTTTTTCATGTTTCTCTCCCACCTTCTCCTTAAAATGTAAAGGATGGAAGCGCTATATGCAATCTTTATTCAAAAAAGACTGTAAAACGTCACGTTTTACAGTTCTTTTTGCTACATCAGTGTATGAAGGAATGCTGTTGCAATTCCAAAATAGATCAGCAGTGATAAAATATCATTCAATGTTGTAATCAGTGGCCCAGATGCAATGGCCGGGTCCACATTTAATCTGTGTAAAATAATCGGCACGACCGTACCTGCCATTGTTCCAATAATGAGTGTCGCAAGAAGCGAGGAACCGACCACAAAGCCTAAAATCATATTGCCCTGCCAAACCATTGCGACGACGGTAATAATAATGGAACAGACAATCCCAATGTAAATACTTGTTCTCAGCTCTCTAAAAATAAGGCGCATAATGGTTTTTTTCGTTAATTCTTCTTTTGAAAGCCCTCTAATGACAACCGCAAGAGACTGTGTACCTGTATTCCCTGTCATCCCTGCAATCATCGGCATAAAGAACGCAAGAGCAACAACTTGCTGAAGGGTATCTTCGAAATAATTTAATATACTGCCTGAAATCAGCCCAATGAATAAGAGTAAAATGAGCCAAGGAAGACGGCGGTATGCGGCAACAAATGCCGGCGTGTCAAACGTAATATCTTTACCAGAGGCAGCAAATTTCTCATAGTCTTCGCCTGCTTCTTGAATGACGACATCAATGATATCATCGACTGTGACAATTCCGACGAGGACATTATTTTCTTCCACAACAGGAATGGCGAGGAAATCATATCGTTCAATCAGCTTTGCGATTTCCTCCTGATCTTGAAATGCTCCAACGGCAATGACTCTTGTAAACATGAGATCCTGCACCTTTTCATCCGGTTCTCCTAAAATAAGGTCACGGTATGAGAGGACCCCTACAAGCTGTTTTTGATCATTAATGACATATAAGTAGTTGATCGATTCTGCTATTTCAGCAAAGCTTTTCAGCTTCACAACCGCATCCTGAACTGTATAATGCTGAGGAATCCATACGTACCGGTTGGTCATGATCCGTCCTGCTGTCTCAGCAGGGTAATTCATCAGAAGCTGGACGGCCTTTGATTCCTCTGCTTCCATGTTAGATAAAAGCTGATCTTTTAGCTCATCATCCATTTCATCGAACAAGTTGGCAAGGTCATCGTTATCCATTTTGTTTGTAACGAAGGTGGCTTTGTCTTTCCCTACTTTTTCAAGGACAATCTCTTGATATTCTCGCTCAAGCTCACCCATCATTTCCGTCACGTCATCAACTGTTAAAAAGCTAAGGAAGCGCCCGCGGTGTTTTTCTGGAAGCTCTTTAAATAAGTAGGCCATATCATATGGCTGAAGCTCTTCCATAATGTTTTTAAATTCCTTGCGTTTGCCGTCTCTTAATAAAATAATGATTCTTAAAATGAGTTCATCGTACGTAATGTTCTGTATCATCGCTGTTACCTCCCCAAAGTCAGGAGATACCCGAGTCCCTTAGAATGTGCGGGGGTCAGGATCTCCTCTATCTGATGTCTCAATCTGCTCTTTTGACATACTCTCTATGTGTCTCGAATCGGGATGATCCATCCCCACACCTCCTTTTCCTATAAAAAAGCACCTTCAACCGAATGAAGGCGCTTTGTAAGCATGGCAAAATAAACACTTGCTCCTTCAATCGTAGAGCTTTAGCACTGTATGGCATAGGATAAATCCAGCTGCATTAAAAATCACCTTATGTCGATGATTTCTGTTGACCCATTGGCGTCTTTGGACATTTTTGGGCAGCAGCGTATCTCCATACAGGAGCCTCACCTAACGAAGTTCTCATATTGTTAACACAATGAGATTACAGAAAAAGCGGAATGATGTCAATAAGCAAGATGCCAAGTCTCCACATGTATTCGCTTACTTTTCAAAAAAAGAGCGATAGCAAAGTGACCATCGCCCTTTCATGTCTTTTATTCCTCTTCCGGCTGATTCATATCCTCTTGGGAGAGGAGATGAAAGGAATCATGCAAAAACAAAGCATATCCTTCTCCATCAGGGTGCGGCACATATTCCGCATGATCCATCGTCTGCTCTTCTTCTTTTTTCTTCATCATATTCTCTCGCCTCCTTTCCAGTAGTTTGTCCTAATGAAAAAACCTTACACATGAAAGTGTAAGGTTCCTGCGTGTAGACAAACCCTCGCATTTGATGTCAGTCCTGCGTTCCGGTGCTCACGAATGTCAAATTCGCTCCCGTACTCGTCCTTTCTAGACTTCAAGGGCTTCTATCATGCTGAAAAGAAGACAAAGGGCTAAAATGAAGATCATTTTAGCCCTTTGTCAACAATCTGAAACCTTACAAGTGTAAGGTACAATCATGGCTTAATCATCCCATTCTTGCTTTAGGATTTTGCCTGTTTTAGCGGAAATCTCAAAATCAACTTCATCGCCGCTTGGAGTGGTGATTTCGATTTCGTAAATGTATACGCCATTCTCTTTATCTAATTCTGAATCTGTGACTGTGCCTTTTACTTTTGCAAGTGCAATTTGCTCAGCCTGCTTTTTGGTGATTTTCACATTTTGTTTCTTTTCTTTCACTGGATCATTCAGTGCTTTGCCTGTTTTTGCATCGACATATACTTTATATTCAAAGCCGCCTTTTTGAATCTCGACCTCATACACCCATTTTCCTTTTTTACGCTCAAGGTCCACATCGTCCACATAGCCTTTCACCACTTTTAGTGCTGCTTTTTCAGCTTGTTTCTTTGAGACAAACGATGATTTCTTTTGCACCACTTGCTCGGCATTTGCTGTTTGATTTGTATTTTGCGCTTGGAGAGTGAAGCCACCTGCGACAAGAGTTCCTGTTAATGCTGTAGCTACTAGTACTTTTTTCATCATATTCATGTCCTCCTCTGTTTGATTTCTCCTTTATCTTAAAAAAACAAGATGATAAAGGAAGGAAAGAAACATGAGAAAATCATGAGAAAAGGATTAGTTTTCGTACGTAATGCCTTCAATGTCTCCTGTATATGCGTTCACAAGCACCTCTGCCTCTCTTCCGTCAGGCAAATCCAGCTCTACTTCAAACACGAGCATGCCGCTAAATGTTTCAAGATCGGCATCATCCACTGTCCCCCCGACTTCTTTTACGGCAATTTTGATGGCTTCCTCAACCGTGATTTTCGTCAGCTTCTTTTCTTTAGAGGTTGGTTTTTTCTTTTCTGCTTCTATTACCTTAAAGGTTTGTTTATCGACATCGACTTGATATAATTCTTTTTTTGATTGGATCGTAAAGATAAAACGATCTGACTTCTCTTTCTTTTGAATGACGGTTCCACTCACTTTTTTAACGGCCGCTTCTTCTGCTAGAAGTTCAGCATTTTTTTCATTTGGCTTTTGATAGCTTTTTAGCTGTTTGATTTCTTTCATCTGACCGCTTGCAGAAGATGCAATGATTTGATAGATGCCATTTGAATTTTCAAGTGTCAAAGTATAATCCTGTTTATGATTAATTAAATCAATATGTGTAATATGGCCATTGTAGTCTTTTGCGATGATGTTTTTGATTTCTGCTTCACTCAATAATTTTTGATCAAGGGTTTGAATCATGAGCATTGCAAAGGCCGCAAGAATGACGAAGCATCCTGCGAGCGCAAGCACCATTTTCGTTTTTCTAGACATGCAGCGCCTCCTTCCTATTTCCTATTTTATAAGGAGGAAATGAGAAATTGATGAGAAAAGACCCATTTATTTCTGAAAAAGAATGGTCATGGTTGTCCCTTCGCCTATACGGCTGTCTACCTTCAGCTCGGCCCCGTGCTCTTCAGCAATTTGCTTCGCAATTGCAAGACCAAGACCGGTTCCACCCGTCTCACTGTTTCTCGCTTCATCCACACGGAAAAAGCGGTCAAAGATTTTCGGCAGATCCTCTTCTTTTATGCCAATTCCTTTATCCATGACTGAAATAAACGGCCTGTCTCCTGCTTTCCCGCAGATCACACCAACTGGCTCTGCACTATATTTAACCGCATTATCAATCAAGATGGTCAAAAGCTGTTTGATTTTCTCTTCATCCCCTTCAGCGACGAGCGGCTGACCTGTTTGCACGTCAGGGTGAATGGTTCGATTAGTTGCGACTTCAAGTGTATGACATACCTGCTTGCACAAATGACCCAGATCAACTGGCTTCATATCCAAGTATAGCGGCTGACCATTTTTCGCAAGTGTTAATAATTGATCTGTCAGTCTCTTCATTTTTTTCGCTTCATCATGAATCGCTTGAGAGGACTCTTCTACCACCTCTGGGCGCGTTTGCCCCCAGCGCTTTAGTAAATTGCTGTAGCTCATAATGACGGTAATCGGTGTCTTCAATTCATGAGAGGCATCATGCAAAAATTGCTGCTCTTTTTCATAATGCGTCTCGAGAATTTCTGACATTTCATTAAAGGTTTGGCCCATTTGATACAATTCATCCTTAGAATCGCCGGCTAGTTTGATCCGTTTAAACGCCTTCTCTTTCATACTTGCCTTCATTGTACTCGTCATTCTACTAATCGGCCGGACGATTTGTTTTGTTAAAATATGGCCAGCAAAATAGGAGAGCACAATAAACAAAACGCCTGCTGCGATTAAAATCATTCTTAATAATGCCAAATTTTCTTCCGTATTTTCGATTTCTTCATATACTTGAAGCGACACAATCTCACCATTTGTCCAAATGACCGGGATCGCAGCGAATGCAATCATCTGCTTGTTGTATTCTTTAATTTCTGCTGTCTGACTAGATTCATATGTAAAAGGCAGTGAGCTAAACGTTGATTCCTTTGTGACCGTCAGCTTCGATTGACCCTTCTCTGTCACGACACGGATCATGCCATTTTGAGGCAGATATGCCTTTAGCAGCTCTGAGGATGGGAGGCCCTCTTCTTCTGATTTTTTTAAAGCAATGGCAATATTTTCAGCCACCTCAGACAGCCGAGACATATCTTTTTGCGTCAAGGTCATCGAAAAAATAAAATATATGGCTGTATGGAATAGCAGCACCATTAAAAACAAAGACAACGACGTATAAAGCTGGATTTTATTTTTTAATCTCATTCTTTATCCTTTCATCACATAACCCACACCTCTCACTGTGTGAATCAGCTGTTTTTCGAATGGGTAATCGACTTTTTTCCTTAAATAGCGAATATACACATCCACCACGTTCGTGTCACCGAAGTAATCAAAGCCCCAAACGGCTGTTAAAAGCTGATCCCTTGTAAGCACTTGCTGCTGATGCTTTAGCAAGTGGACAAGCAAATCATACTCTCTTGGTGTCAGCTCAAGCATTTGTCCGGCTCTTTGTATGTCTCTTGTTTTCTCGTTGACGGTCAAATCCGCTATGCTCAGCTCTGTTTCCTTTTCTTCTTGCGCATGAATATTCAATCTTAGCTGCGCGCGGATTCGCGCCAATAATTCTTCTATGTCAAAAGGCTTTGTAATATAATCATTCGCTCCAAGATCGAGCCCGCTTACCTTATCAGGAACACTTCCTCTTGCTGTAATCAAAATAATAGGTGTCGATGTATTAGTCTTCCGAATCCTTCTCAGCACTTCAAGGCCGCTTAATTCTGGAAGCATGACATCAAGCAGCACCAAATCGAAGCTGTCTTCTTCAAGAGCTTGAAGTCCGTTCATGCCTGTCTCTTTGACTGTGACCTCATATCCTTCATATTCAAGTTCAAGTGACAGCACCCTTGCAATTTTCTTTTCATCTTCGACTACGAGTATCTTCCCTTTGTTCATCTCTATCTCTCCTATCTAAAAGGCAGGCTTGTCTTTTCATTATTATATGTTGACTTTCACATTTGGAACAGTCACATTCTTCACATCTATTTTTTATGAAAGAGACATTTATTTTCGAACAAAAATATTTTGCACATGACTTCTTCTCTTCATCTCTCATCTATCATTTGATTTTGCTGTTTTTTCAGTCTGCCCTTTTTAGTTCTTTCAACCCATTTTTATCTATACAGGTGCAAGCTCACTATGCAGCATTTCCTTCTTTTTCATATGATATCAAGAGTTTTCCTCAAAAAGTGAGCTCCTTCGTCAATAAGTGAGGAGAACTGCACTTTCGATAATAGATTGATTATTTGAAAAATTATTACAATTGACCCTTTCCGAACAAAAGTTTCTTTTATACAATAACATTACGCAGCCTGAATCTACTTTGAAAACAAAATAAGGAGGGCTTTCTTATGAAAGGTGAAATTCGCTTAATTCCGTATGAAGTAAAAGCCAATGTGATGGAAGCGAAAGAGACGCCGGAAAGTATTCAGGAGATTAAAGCACCCGAACTTTGGTCAAGTGGCTTCAAAGGAAAAGGCATAACCGTTGCTGTCCTTGATACAGGTTGCGACACGGAGCATCCCGACTTAAAAGATCAGATTATCGGCGGCAAGAACTTTACCGATGATGATAACGGAGATGCGGATAATGTGAAAGACTACAACGGGCATGGTACCCATGTAGCAGGAACGATTGCAGCAACAGATCAAAATGGCGGCATTCTAGGGGTTGCCCCTGAAGCTAAGCTGCTTATTGTGAAGGTTCTCGGCGGTGAAAATGGTAGCGGGAAATACGAATGGATCATTAATGGCATCAACTATGCTACTGAACAGAAAGTTGATATTATCTCCATGTCTCTCGGTGGTCCAAGCAATGAGCCAGCCCTACAGGAAGCTATTCAACATGCGGTAAAAAGCGGTGTACTTGTTGTTTGCGCAGCAGGAAATGAAGGTGACGGGGACGAGCGTACGGAAGAGTTCTCCTATCCAGCTGCATACAATGAGGTCATTGCCGTCGGCTCTGTCTCCCTTGCAAGAGAATCCTCTGAATTTTCCAATGCCAATAAAGAAATCGACCTCGTCGCCCCAGGAGAAGACATTTTATCCACTCTCCCTAACCATAAATACGGCAGACTGACAGGTACTTCAATGGCTGCCCCTCACGTGAGCGGTGCACTGGCCATTATTAAAAATGCCGAGGAAGAAGCGTTCCAGCGCAAGCTGACAGAGCCTGAGGTCTATGCTCAGCTTGTGAGAAGAACTCTTCCGCTGAAACAATCGAAAACCCTTGTAGGAAATGGATTTTTATATTTAACTGCGCCTGATGTCCTGTTAGAAAAGACATTGGAAGCGGATCTTTTATCTCTATAGCTAAAATAGAAGTCCTGAGAATAGATAGAATTTTCTCAGGATTTTTTTAATTAAAATTATTCAAAATTTACTTTGACGAAATGAAGTGAACGTTATATAATCGAACACAATAAATTCATAGTTTGAGAGTCGGTAATTCGATGATATGTCGAATTTTAATTGGGAAGACCGGTGAAAATCCGGCGCGGTCCCGCCACTGTGAGTGAGGAGAGCTTTTCTTTATGATCCACTGTCATAAGGATGGGAAGGATGAAAAGCTTGAAGATTCACCAGCCAGGATACCAGCCGCTCTATCACATCAAACCCCCTACGGTTGATAGGAGATGTCGGAAAAGCGTTAGTTATGCTCACGCCTTATTTCGCACACACATTTTGTCTTTTAAACCAGACATTTGCCCTCATCAATCTTGATCGTGAGTGTAGATGTCTTTTTATATTTATTAGAGGAGGAATTGGAATTGACAATTGTTAAAACAAGTAATCTAGGTTTTCCGCGAATTGGTTTAAACAGAGAATGGAAAAAGGCACTTGAGTCTTATTGGAAGGGGCAAACGGACCGTGAAACCCTTTTAAGCACACTGGATGAACAATTTTTAACCGCCATTAAAACACAAATTGACCAGCAAATTGATCTGGTTCCTTCTGGTGACTTCACCTTCTATGATCACGTACTGGATACTGCTGTTATGTTCAATTGGATTCCAGAACGCTTCCGCAGCTTGAAAGACCCGCTAGATACATACTTTGCGATGGCAAGAGGAACAAAAGATGCTGTCTCAAGTGAAATGACAAAATGGTTTAATACAAACTATCACTACATCGTTCCAGAATACGAAAAAAGCACCGAATTCAAACTCACACACAACAAACCGCTTGAAGCTTACGAAAAGGTAAAAAAGGCGTTTGGCGTTGAAACAAAACCTGTCGTTCTTGGTCTTTATACATTTGTCTCACTTTCTAAAGGCTATGAAGCAAATGAAGTGAAGGAGATCGAGCAGCGTCTAGTGCCGCTTTATATTCAAGTTTTAAAAGAGCTTCAAGAAGCCGGCGTCAAATGGGTTCAAATTGATGAGCCTGCACTTGTCACCGCTTCAAGTGAAGACGTAAAAGCAGTAAAAGAAATCTATCAAACAATCAAAGAAGCCGTACCTGCCTTAAATATTCTTCTTCAAACATACTTTGATTCAGTGGATGCCTATGAAGAGCTTATCTCTTACCCTGTTGAAGCCATTGGCCTTGATTTTGTCCATGATCAAGGACGCAATCTTGCACAAGTGAAAAAGCATGGCTTCCCGAAAGATAAAATTTTAGCAGCAGGCGTTATTGATGGCAGAAATATTTGGAGATCAGACCTTGGCGAAAGATTAACATTTATTTCTGAAGTGATTGCCGATGTTCAGCCGAAAGAAGTGTGGCTACAGCCATCAAGCAGCTTACTTCATGTGCCAGTTGCGAAACACCCAAGCGAACAGCTTGAAGAAAAACTATTAAACGGACTTTCTTATGCTACTGAAAAGCTAGCTGAATTAACGCTATTAAAAGAAGGGTTAACAAAGGGCGCAGCTGCCATTGATGCAGACATTCATGAGGCAGGACAAGCGCTTCTTACCTTAAAGGAATTCGCGAAAGGAACAAATGCGGATTTAACAGCAGAACGCAACAATCTTTCATCGAAAGATTTTAAACGTCCAGTTGCTTTTGAAGAACGCCTTCGTATCCAAAACGAATCTCTTGAACTGCCGCTTCTTCCAACGACAACGATCGGTAGCTTCCCGCAGTCAGCTGAAGTACGCAGCGCTCGTCAAAAGTGGCGTAAAAACGAGTGGACAGATGCAGAATATGATGAATTTATTAAGAAAGAAACAAAAAGATGGATTGATATTCAGGAAGAGATTGGTCTAGATGTTCTTGTCCATGGAGAATTTGAACGTACAGACATGGTCGAATACTTTGGTGAAAAGCTAGCCGGATTTGCCTTTACGAAATTTGCTTGGGTACAATCCTATGGATCGCGCTGCGTGAAGCCGCCAATCATTTATGGAGATGTAGAATTTACAGAGCCAATGACAGTGAAGGAGACGGTTTACGCACAAAGTCTAACTAAGAAAAAGGTCAAAGGAATGCTGACAGGACCTGTTACGATCTTAAACTGGTCTTTCCCAAGAACAGATATCTCCCGGAAAGACATTGCCTTCCAGATCGCTTTCGCATTACGTAAAGAGGTAGAAGCGTTAGAGGCAGCAGGTATTGAGGTTATTCAAGTGGATGAGCCTGCGCTAAGAGAAGGTCTTCCGCTCAAAGAAAGTGATTGGGCAGAATATTTAAACTGGGCAGCCGAGTCCTTCCGTTTATCAACATCTTCTGTTCAAAATGAAACGCAAATTCATACACATATGTGTTACAGTAACTTCGAGGATATTGTCGATACCATCGAAGACCTCGATGCCGATGTGATCACGATTGAGCACTCACGCAGTCATGGCGGATTCCTTGATTATTTAGAAAAACATCCATACCTAAAAGGACTTGGACTTGGAGTATATGATATCCATAGCCCGCGCGTTCCATCTGTTGAAGAAATGAGCAAAATCATTGATGATGCACTGAACGTATGTCCGGTAGACCGCTTCTGGGTCAACCCTGACTGTGGTCTAAAAACAAGACAAGAGCCTGAAACCATTGCTGCCTTGAAAAACATGGTGACAGCTGCTGAAGTGGCTCGTAAAAAGCTAGCGCAGCATGCATAATTGATTTCTCTCCCCTGCTGAACATGGCAGGGGTTTTTTATGTGCATATTGTCCTGTTCGATCATCTACGAGGATGATTCCTTTTCTAGCATGATTCGTTTATACTAGAGAAGTCAGTCGAACAAAGGGAGGAAGACAATGAATCACGAAGCTTTTTTACAACGCGCAATTGATCTTGCTGTAGAAGGAGTCAATAGTGGTACTGGCGGTCCTTTTGGAGCAGTCATTGTCAAGGATGGTCAGATTATTGCAGAGGGAAGCAACAATGTCACAACGAATAATGATCCAACTGCACATGCAGAAGTCACAGCCATTCGAAAGGCGTGCCAGGCTCTACATACATACCAATTAGAAGAATGTATTTTATATACAAGCTGTGAGCCTTGCCCGATGTGCCTCGGCGCTATCTACTGGGCTAGACCAAAGGCAGTTTATTTTGCAGCTGGACACCAAGATGCCGCAACTTCTGGTTTTGATGATTCATTTATTTATGAAGAAATCAACAAAGAATACGAATCAAGGAACATTCCATTTTACCAGCTGTCTCTACAAAAAACCCTTGCGCCCTTTGAAGCGTGGGAAGCATACGACAAAAAGAAAGAATATTAAAAAAGACACCTGCTTGACAGCAGGTGTTGCAGATGATTGTCAAAGGGCTAAATGTTAGCCCTTTTTTTCTTTTCATTACTCAGCCACTTCAAGCTCCACTTCGATATTTCCTCTTGTTGCTTTTGAATATGGACAGAATTCATGCGCAGCCTCAACAAGCTCTTTCGCTTTGTCATGGTCAAGTCCTTTCGCGGACACAATCAGTTTCACACCAAGCTTAAAGCCCCCATCGCTTTCATCTTTTAATAGACTAACATGTCCCTCTACCTCTGATTCAATGTCTACCCCCTGCTTCTTGGCGACTTGTTCAAGTGCCCCTCCGAAGCAGGCTGCATAGCCCGCTGCAAATAATTGCTCAGGATTCGTACCAGTTTCTCCATCTTTCTTTGCGTTTGGCATCACAATGTTGTGGTCAAGCACACCATCATCAGAACGAACATGTCCTGCTCTTCCATGCTGTGCTTTTACTTTTGCAGTGAATAATGGTTTCATCTTGATCTCCTCCTTCTTCTACTTATACCTTTCACGTTCTATTCATTGCTCAAACATTTATGGCACATTGAAGAATTTTTCATTTTTCGTCTGTATTTATGTTAAAAAGGGAGAAAATCTTATACAATGATAAGTATGACAAAAAATAGTTGGTGACTGACATGACAAATGAATTCGAACATATGAAGCTAGAAAATCAGCTTTGTTTCCTGTTATATGCAAGTTCTAGAGAGATGACGAAGCAGTATAAACCGTTATTAGAAGAGTTAAACATCACCTACCCGCAATATCTGGCACTTCTTTTATTGTGGGAGCATGGGACGTTAAATGTGAAAACAATGGGTGAGCTTCTGTATTTAGACTCCGGCACACTCACACCTATGCTCAAGCGGATGGAGCAAAACGGACTGATCATCCGAGAGCGTTCGAAAGAGGATGAGCGGTCTGTGCAAATTCGGTTAACGGAATATGGAAAACAGCTAAAAGAGAAGGCCACTGCGATTCCCTTTCGCATGCTGTCTGGGACAGGCAGATCCGAAGAGGAACTTAAAATATTGCGCGCCTCTTTACATGAGCTTTTGAAAAAATTAACACAACCAAAAGGCTGAGGGAATATCCCCTCAGCCTTTTATGTTGTCCATTATTGTGCGACAGCTACTAGCTCTACTTCAATGTTTCCTTGAGTTGCTTTTGAATATGGGCATACGCCGTGTGCTTTATGAACCAGTTCGTCTAATGCCGATTGCTCGATTCCAGTTCCTTTTACTTCTAATTTCACGCCTAGTTTAAAGCCACCATCTGAACTGTCTTTGATTAAGCTCACATGTGCCGTTACTTCACTTTCAAAACGGATACGCTCTTGTCTTGCTACCATTTGAAGGGCTGAATCAAAACATGCAGAGTAGCCTGCTGCGAATAATTGCTCTGGATTTGTTGCTTTTTCAAGTTTTTTCGCTCTTGGTGTTCCAGGCATTGCCACATCATGCTCTAGTACTCCATCTGTTGAAACTACCTTTCCTTCTCTTCCGCCTACAGCTGATACCGTTGCAGTAAATAAAACGTCTGACATCAATATAACCCTCTTTCTCTCCATTAATGTTTTCTACAATTTAATTGTACACAATCTAATTCTAAGAGTCAATGAAAAAACACTCTTATTAAGCTTTCCTACATGCCTCATTTTTATGAACATGTTACACGGGTTCAATTTAAGGCAGGCAACCATCAAAAAAAGCCCTTTAAACAGGGCTTTTAGATGGTGTCATGCTGCGGATTCGGTTGTTCTAGCGTATGGTTTCTGTTATCCGGGTCGGCATTTGCTGCTGCCAGCCACAATGCCAGGATGGTGATGCTTGTACAGACGACTGCCCATTTTTTAAAATTCATATAAACAATCCCCTCTCTGAATATAGATTCGAGCATGTTCCGCTTCCTCGTAGAACATGGAAGATTTTTCATAATCCTCCATTTCATTATAATACTTTGCGGTGTCTAATGCTAGCTCCTCTATATCTGGATATGCATAGGCAGACTCTAAAAAGTGGAAAATTCGTTTAATATGCTCGGCATCTTGTCTCAAGTACAATGCTTCTAGAAATTTTGTCTTTTGAATATGAATGTCATCCTGAAGAGATTCTGCTCGTTTCATACATTCTTCTCTGTAGTATAATGCTTCTTCGTGTTTACCTTGTTTGTATAATATTTGAGCGGCTGTATAAAGAGGGTCTATAGATCGACGAAGATGATCGGATTGATGCTGATCAAATAACGAGATGGATTCTTTCATTAAGTCGAGTGCGCGGTTCAAATCTCCCATTCTGTAATAGCTGTTGCCCATATTAAACAAAGAGGAACCAATAAAACGCACATTCTGAAATTCTCTTGATCTCGCAAGTGCTCTTTCGAGATGTGGTAGTGCCTTTTCATGCCTTCTCATATCATCATAATTACCAGCCACAATAAATTCACACTGAATGGTGCGAAGCGCATACAGTTCGTGCTGAACATAGACATCCAGCGCTAGCTTGGCATGGTGCATCGAGATATGGGTTTGTTTCATGTGATAATATATTTCTGACATTTTAAAATGATATTCCGCACGTTCAATATCATCTGATACAAAAGAAAGCTTATGCTCTGCCTTTTGATATGACGA
The DNA here is from genome assembly GCF_014764715.1 of Bacillus crepusculi. Lineage (GTDB taxonomy): Bacteria > Bacillota > Bacilli > Bacillales > Bacillaceae > Bacillus. The sequence continues at coordinate 201,787 of NZ_JACXXE010000003.1, forward strand.
TATGGCAGCAATGTACTGCCTCCGGCCGAATTCATACATACCTCTAAAGAAATGATAGTAGTATTCAAGCATGCCTGTGACATGCGTTTGATGCTCATCTATTTCTTTCGAAAGCTCGGAAAAGTTGGCGCGAAGCTTTCCTTCCTTTAATGGCTTTAAATAATCGAGCATGACCTCATGCCTAAATTCCATTAAAGAAAAATAGAGAAGCAAATTCTGATCTTCTTCCATTGAATCAAGAGAGGTGCGAATTTCCTGCTTTAACTGTTCTGCTTGTTCTGAATCAAATCTGCGGATTAATTCATACCACTTATTGATTTTCACTCCAATATCCGAAGAGGGAATGATTTTCGCCATACGTTGCCTTCTCCAATCTTCTCAAAATATAAAACATTACCATATTTTATCATACTTGACCTGAGAAATACAAAAATGAAAGGAAAAAGAGAGCCTGCTTTGACGAGACTCTCTGTTGATATCGTTATTCTCTTATTTGTCCTTGACCACGAATGACAAATTTTTCAGAGGTTAAGGCTGGCAAACCCATCGGTCCTCTTGCGTGCAGTTTTTGTGTACTAATGCCTATTTCTGCGCCATAGCCAAATTCAAAGCCATCTGTGAATCGAGTAGAGGCATTATGATAAACAGCCGCAGCGTCAACGGCTGTTAAGAATAATGCCGCATGCTGATCATTTTCCGTAATGATCGCTTCAGAGTGCTTAGAGCTATATGTTTGAATATGCTGAATCGCTTCCTCTATGTTCTCTACGATTTTGATACTGACAATGGGTGCTAAGAATTCCGTTTCAAAGTCAGCTGTTGTCGCAGGTGTTGCGTTCGGAGTAAGCGCGCATACGGCTTCGTCTCCTCGTATCTCTACCCCATTTGCATGAAGGGCATCAAATAATGAAGCGCCATGTGCCTTTGCCCATGTTTCATGAATGACAATGCTCTCGATGGCATTACAAACAGATGGTCTTTGGGTTTTGGCATTCAGCACAATTTGTTCAGCCATTTCGTTTTTTGCCGTTTCATCAATGTAGATATGACAGTTCCCTGCACCTGTCTCAAGCACCGGCACGGTCGACTCTCTTACTACTAGATCAATTAAATTTTTTCCGCCGCGCGGAATGAGGACATCTAGGTAATCATTTAAGGTGAACAGCGTTTTAGCCGTTTCTCGGCCTGTATCCTCAATCAATTGCACACTGTCTACTGGAATATCCGTTGTCTGTAGCGCCTCATGGATCACCTTCACAATCGCTTTATTACTATGAATAGCCGATGAGCTTCCTCTTAGAATGACAGCATTTCCAGTTTTCAAACAAAGGGTAGCAGCATCTACTGTTACGTTCGGTCTTGCTTCATATATCATCCCAACCGTTCCGAGCGGCACCCGCACTTTTTCAATCAAAAGACCGTTTTCTTTTTGAATGGTTTCTAACGTTTCACCAATTGGGTCTTTGAGCTCAATCAGTTGAAGCGTTGCATCTGCAATTGCTTCAATTCTCTCTTCCGTGAGTGTGATTCGGTCGATGACAGATGGGGTGAACTGCTTTTCCTCAGCTGCCTGAACATCCTTTTGGTTCTCTTCCATTAAAAAAGCTGAAGATGCTTTTAGAGCTTTTGCAATGGCGTGTAAAGCAGCATTCTTTTGTTCCGTCGTTTTTAATAGTAGCTGATCTTTGGCTGCACTGGCCTTTTTGGCTTTTTCAAGAACTTCATTCATCGTATTCCCTCCTCAGTTTTGTACATGCTGTACCCAGTGATCTCGGTGTATGACCTCAGGTTTCTCATGTGAAAGCTCATCACTTCGCATCCCTTTAATGCCAAGAAGCTCATCGGATGCGTACAATGTTTGTCCCTTACCCACTAATCCGTTCGGACCGACGACTTCAACGACCTCTCCTTTAGAAAAGTCACCAGCGACATCAATGACACCCGCCGGAAGAAGGCTTCTGCCGTTATGCAAAATCGCGGCTTCTGCTCCTGCATCAATCATAATCTTCCCGGACACGGGTGAGTGGAATTGAATCCATTGACGACGGTTGTTGACAGCTGACAAGTCTTGTTCACCGATATATGTTCCATCACCTTGACCTGCGAGAATGTGAAGCAGTTTCTCTTCCCCTGTACCCGTGCCAATAAAGACTTTGACGCCAAGTGAAAGTGCCGTTTGTGCAGCAGACAGCTTTGATTTCATTCCGCCTGTTCCCACCTTTGAACCAGTGCTCTTTGCATATGAAAACAATTCTTCCGAAATGTGTGTCAGTACATCAAACCGCTTCGCCTCGGGATCCTCATTTGGATTTGCATTATAAATTCCGTTAATATCCGTTAAGATGATCAATTGATCTGCATGGATTAATCCACTGACAAGAGCTGACAGCATGTCATTATCCCCAAAGGTAAGCTCCTCGATCGAAACTGAATCATTTTCATTAATGATCGGTAAAATTTTTCTTTCCAGCAGCTCCATCATCGTTGCATAAGCATTTCGATATCTTGTACGATCTGAAAAATCATTACGTGTCAAAAGCATTTGCGCAGGTGTTATATGAAACTGTGAAAATAGTTCTGTATATTTCTGCATTAACAAGCTCTGACCAACGGCGGCAGCCGCCTGTTTTCCTTTTAAGGTCACAGGTCTTGATGGATACCCTAAGCTGCCAAAGCCTGCTGCAACAGCTCCTGACGATATCAAAATGATTTCATGCCCTGCTTCTTTGAGCTTTGCAATGGCTCTCACATGATCCCGCATTTTTTGTTCATCAATGGCTCCCTTTTGCTCTGTTAATGAACTGCTGCCAATTTTTATGACGATCCTTTGCTTTTTCATCACTGATTCCCTCCGCTATACCTTTAGGCACAAAAAAATCCCTTTTTCTCCTTATGTAAAGGACGAAAAGGGATTTTCCGTGGTACCACCTTCATTGAATAAGCATGCAAACGCTTATTCCACTCAACTCCTGTAACGCCAGGCATGCGCTTAGATTTTTCCTCTAAGGCTCAAAGGGTAGGTTCAGCAGCTGTCTGCGGCAAATGTTTCAGCATGTCATTTGCTCTCTTTACGCACCAGTTCCTGCTTACTATTCCTTTTCAACGCTCGTTAATTTTTTTATATTATCACCAATTGCTTCAGAAAAGTCAAGGGGTCAATTAAAGACAATCGTTTTATTCTCATGCACAATGATTCGATCTTCTAGATGCCATTTGACGGCACGTGCCAGCACACTTCGCTCAATCGTGCGGCCAATATTTTTTAATGCCTCCGCATCATCCCGGTGATCTACACGCTCAATATCCTGTTCAATGATCGGTCCTTCGTCTAAATCATTTGTCACATAATGAGAAGTCGCACCAATCAGTTTAACCCCTCGCTCATATGCACGCTTGTATGGGTTAGCCCCTATAAATGCCGGTAGGAAGGAATGATGAATATTGATGATTTTGTTCGGGTGCTGTTCAATAAAGGCTGGCGTCAAAATTTGCATGTATCTAGCAAGTACAACCGCATCAATGTCGTACTCCTTTAGTAATGCGAGCTGCTGTTTTTCGGCTTCTTTGCGAATGTCTTTATTCGCCTTCACATGATGGAACGGGATCCCAAGTGCTTCGACTGTATCCTTTGCCGTTTCATGATTGCTGATGACAACCGCTATTTCAGCCATTAGATTTCCGCTCTGCCATTCCCACAGAAGCTCATGTAAGCAGTGTAGTTCTTTTGACACAAAAATTGCTAGCTTTTTCAGCTCACTAGCACGCGACATGCTCCATGCCATTTGAAATGATTCAGCGATTGGCTCAAAGCTGCTTTTTAGCTGATCCATATTTCCCGAGATCTCTTTCCAATCAAATTCAATTCTTAAAAAGAACCGTCCACTTTCATGATCTGTTGTGTATTGACTGGATTCAATGATATTTGCTCCATGCTCAAATAAAAAAGTAGAAACAGCTGACACAATACCAGGCTGATCCGGACAGCTAACTAAAAGCCTGCCTTTTTGCTCGTGCTTTTGTCTGTGTAATTCAAGTTTCTCTGTAATCAATGTTCTCATGTATCATGACCTCATTTACGTTTTCATTCTAATGAAATATTATACTGGACTGGAAAGAGAAAAAGCAATGAAGAGCCTGATTTTTTATTGAATATTCATTCAATTCTGCACCTGGCGTGATATAATGTGAATAGACCTTTTATCCCAAAAGGAGTGATGGAGATGCAAGGCATGACTTTATTTGGTAAAGTGAGCTTTTGGCTCGGCATCATATGTTTGATTGCGGGCATTTATCTTTTTATGACCGGAGAAAGACTCATTCCTTTGCTCACGTTTGGTGTATGTTTTCTGCTTGTGAGTCAGCTTTACCGCAAAAATGAAAACGATTCCAATCATCATTCGATGTGACAAAAAGGCTGGCAAACAGGTGCCAGCCTTTTCTTATTCAATGATTTTTAACCCTACTGCCGCAGATAAAATCAGTGCGATAAAGAAAATGCGTTTCGCGTCTTTTGACTCACCGTAAAACAGCATACCGGCCATGGCTCCTCCGGCCGCCCCAATACCAGTCCAAATGGCATACGCCGTTCCCATCGGAATTGTATTCATCGCAAGAGACAGCATCAGAAAGGATAGCGAAAATCCAGCTGCAATGAATAAAATCCATTTGACATGTCGATCTTTCTGGAATTGATTCATCATGGTGACACAAAGCATTTCTAAGATGCCTGCCCCAATGAGTAAAAGCCAGCTCACGATTCAGCCTCCCCTTTCTTTTCACCTGTTGTCAGCTTCAGTCCTAATACACCGCACAAAAGCATCACAATCAGCAGTAATTTAACTAGCTGAACCGGCTCACCAAGTACCATGCCTAAGATGACGGTACCTGCTGTTCCAAGCCCGGTAAAGACGGCATAAAGTGTACCAACTGGCAGCACACTCGTTGCCTTCATGAGTAAATAAAAGCTTACGATAATACAAACAATGGTTGCGCTCCATTCCAGCAGGGAGTGGGCATATTTCAGTCCCATCACCCAGCCGACTTCAAAGATGGCCGCAATGAATACATTTCCCCATTTCATCCGATCTCTTCCTTTCTGACCGATTACAAGCAACAAAAAAAGCCTGGAAATCGATCGTTTGATCAAATCTCCCGGGCTTTTATCCCTCCGTGTCCATACGGTCTCTTCTAAAGACCCTATGTGTTTTCTCTCGGTCCAGACTGCGTCAACGCACGGAACCCTAGAAAACCAATTCATTATAAGCAGATCTAACGTAGAGCAGATTCTGTATAAAAAAGTGTATCACACCCTGATATGCCGGTCTACCACTTTGCTTTTCCCCTTAAATATACTTGTTCATTTTTCGAAAGAAAGTGGATGAAAGCGAAGTATACTAAATGTTAGAAAGAGGAACGACCACATCGCTGATATAATAAAACAAGAGAAAACCAAGAGGTGGATCAAATGATGATGACCGACGATCAAAAACATGAATTCTATCAAGCACTTGTTGAAAAAAACCCGCAATATGACGGCACATTCTTTGCTGGCATTAAAACAACCGGCATCTTCTGCCATGCCACATGTACCGCAAGAAAACCAAAATATGAAAATTGTGAGTTTTTCTTTACAGCCGAAGAAGCACTGCTAGCAGGTTATCGTCCGTGCAAACGCTGCACTCCATTAACATACCCTAACAGCATTCCCGAAGAAGTCAAAACACTCGTTTCAGCAGTTGAAAAAAATCCTGAGAAACGCTGGAAGGAAGAGGATTTTCGCCAGTTAGGGATTCACTCTGCAACGGCAAGAAGAAAATTTAAAGACATTTACGGGATGACCTTTGTTCAATATGCGAGATCACGCCGAATGGGACTTGCCTTTAAAGAAATCCTGAACGGAAAAAAAGTCATTGATCAACAAGTCTCCCTTGGCTATGAATCTTCAAGTGCCTTCAATGATGCATTTACGAAAATCATGGGGAATCCCCCTAAAAAGGCGCAGGTCAACATTCTCCATGCCAACTTTATTTCCACACCGATCGGACGGATGATCAGCGTGACAGATGCCACACATGTGTATTTACTGGAATTCATGGACAGGCGGGGAATTGAAAAAGAAATCGAGACCATGAGAAAGAAGCATCATGCCCGTATTTTAGTTGGGGAAACAAACGTTCATCAGCAATTAGCAGAGGAATTATCCTTATATTTTGAAAAAAAGCTCACGCAGTTTACTGTGCCGCTTTCCTTACATGGCACCCCATTTCAAATGAAGGTATGGGACCTGCTCTTACGCATTCCAGCAGGCGAAACGAGATCCTATCGAGATCTAGCCACAATGCTTGGTGATCCGCACTTGGTTCGGGCGGTTGGCAATGCAAATGGTGCCAATCAATTGGCGATTATTATTCCCTGTCACCGCGTTATTCAAACAAGCGGTGAGCTCGGAGGCTACGGCGGAGGAATTGAACGGAAGAAATATTTGCTCCAGTTAGAACAGCGTGGATAAAAGAAAAAACGGCTCTAGCTTATTCGGTAAGCGAGCCGTTTTCTCCGTTACGGGTGATGCTGTATACATCAATGATTTGCTCCCATTTTGAAATGGTTTTTTCTTTTTTCATGCCCATTTTTACAGCGACCTTCACTGACGCTTCATTCTCAGGACGAATTAAGCTTACCATCCGTCTGACCTTCATTTCTTCAAATCCATAGGTAAGACAGCCTTTTGCGGCCTCAGCAGCATAGCCCTTTCCCCATGCCGCTTTCTTTAGCATATAGCCAATTTCAAGCTCTGTTTGCCCTTCGATGTTTTGCAGAACAATTCCACTTTGTCCAAGTGGTTCATTCGTTTCTTTCTCTTCAATGATCCACAGAGATGTATGGTACGTGCGGTCATTCTTTTGATTCCAGACAATCCACTCTTTCGTCTGCTTTTCATCCTTTAGTGAAGGATAATATTTCATGACCTCTTCATCTTGGAACAGCTTTTCATATAAAAAAGGCGCATCGTGTTCATCCATTGTTCTAAGTCTTAGGCGCTCTGTTTCAAGCACGATCCGTGTTTGATGTGTCATTTGTTATCCTCCCCCTGCTTACTTGCTAAAAATATCTCCGAACAATCCATTTGAATCTGGGGCAAAGTACTGGAAGCCTGCACCGGTTAAACTTGCTGCGAGTGCTGTCCATATGATTAAACTGACCGTCATCCACACAGCGACTTGCTTTCTTTTCGTACCGAAGCTCATACACATAAAAGCAGCTAAATGACTGCCAATGATAAAAGGACCGACAAGTGCCAGACCAGGGAGACCATACCGTTCCCAAATCTTTCTGGCTTTCAGCTGTTTTTTCTCTCCTTTTTCATCAGGTTTCTCCTCTTTCCTCTTCAACCACCACGCTTTAAATCGGTCGACGAAAACAATGAGAAGCAAGACTGTAAGAAAGTTGCCGACAAAACCAATAACAGCCGTTGTCACAGGATGCAGACCACTTAAAATCGCCAGCGGAACGACACCAACCACTTCAAAGAAAGGTAAAGCAGCCAATACAAAAACGAGTACATACCCCCATATGATATCCAAAAACAGAACCCCTTTTCATTTTTGTCCTCTTCCCATTGTAAAGAAAAACACGATACCATTTCTACATTTATTTAGAAAAAGAAAAGCACATCGAAGAGGATGTGCTCAGTTTACATTGAATGTTTATTTTTCTTGTCTGTTTTCCTTAAAAAAACAATCGTGAGCAAGACTAAAATGACAATGGATAGCAGACTTATGAAAAGAAGCATAGTAGGCGATGTCCACCCAATCCATTCGAATAGAAGCTGCGGTCCGAAGAAGATTATCGGAATGAGCGACACCATATTCGCCTTTAATATGGCATTCAGTAAGACAATACACAGCAGGATCAGAAGAATGACGCCCCATCTTTGACTCGAGGTAAGCACAAGTAAGGGTGTGCCGAGTTTTTGGTCCAACAATTTCACTGTGATCATGACGGTCATCTGAAAAATACCTAATATCCAAAAGTAAAAAAATGCCCGCCTGCTTGTTTGAAAGGCAGAAGCTCTAAACATCACAATGGTCATGATCACATTGGCCACTATAATCAGCGGATAACCAATGAGTGCATACCAAGAATACGATAAATTTTGACTGATGGCGTCTGCTAAAATCATGTAAAAGAGCGATCCAATTAAAAAAGCACTGACAAACGGAACCCAGTCTTTATCATTTCTAGAAAGCTCTTTTGCCAGTTCATCAGCAAAGCTCCGCGGATCTTTGCCGAACACATCCTCCCCTGTTTTGCCATCTTTTTCAGCCTCGACCGCGTGTGTCGTCAGTTCATCCATCAGCTCGTCAATTTCGTCCTGATTTTTCCCTTTTGATATAAGATAGAGTTGTAGCTCTAATAAGATGTGTCTTGTTTCTTTTGATACCATCTTCTCACTTCCCTTTTTGTAATAAGCGCTCTACATTTCCTGACAGCTCATACCAGCGTTCAATGAAATCTGTTAGCGCTTGTTCTCCCGCTTGCGTGAGCGTATAGTATTTCCTTTTTGGTCCGCTTGCTGATGCTTTTGCGGACGTGCTCACCAGCTGTTCTTTTTGCATACGCAGCAGAATGGGATAAATACTTCCTTCACTAATTTGATCAAACCCATAATGCGCGAGCTTCTTCGTCATTTCATACCCATAAATCTCACCCTCAGAAATAATTGACAGCAGGCAGCCTTCTAAAATTCCTTTTAGCATTTGTGTGGATGTTGTCATCATTGTTCCTCCGATTTCAGTACCTTGCATCACAAGATAGCTTCATCTTACCACACACTATCTTGCCATGCAAGATACCATCTTATAAAAAAATCACCACTTAAAGGGTGATTTTTACGCCCATGGTTTATCTGTCCCAAGTGCGTCAGCCAGCGCCTTGCTATGTTTTCGGCGGCTTTTTCTTTCCTCTGCCCGCTGCTTTGCTGTTTGGTGCAGCATGATTTCTTCCTCTGTTTCCGGCATGACCTGCGGGACTCGTTTCGGCTTTCCGTTTTCATCAAGCGAGACAAAGGTAAGAAATGAAGTGGCTGCGAGTCTGCGCTCTCCAGACATCAAGTTTTCTTTAATGACTTTGACGAATACCTCCATTGAAGACGTGCCAACCCAAGTCACATAGGACTCTAAGCATACTGATTCCTTTTGTCCAATCGGCTCTAAGAAATCAACTGAATCCATGGAAGCTGTGACCGTTTCACTGCGGCTGTGTCTTGCTGCCGAGATCGAAGCAATGTCATCTATATAACTCATTAATTTCCCGCCAAATAAGGTTTGGTGGTTATTCGTATCGAGAGGGAATACCCTGCTGGTTTTGACAACTTTCGATTCCTTGCAGTATTTGAAATTTTCTTCACTCATCATCATAGCTCCTTCTTGCTGTTTTCGTTGAAGCGGAACGACTTTTATTAAACACTATTCTTTTAGGTTTGTCTAAACTTTTTGCTTTAGTCTCATGTGAGAGATTTTCTTTCGGAAATGTTTCAACCTTGACTAGAAGGAGGAATAATAGAACTATCTACAAACAAGGAGGCCCTTTGATGGATTCTATGAAATCAGAGAAAGTGTACAAAATGCCGCAATGTATGAGTGAATATGATGATTTAAAAGAAGTCCTCTTATGCAGCCCTATTTATATGGAAATTAAACAAATCATCAACGAAACCCAAAAGCATTTTGCTAGAGAAAATATTTCTCAAATCAAAGCAGTGGCTCAGCATAAGCAATTGATCCAAACACTAAAAGAACATCAAGTACGGTCCATCCTGCTACCTGCAAATGACCGCTTTCCTGAACAAGTCTTTACTCGGGATATTGGATTTACGATTGGACATACATTATTTGTGTCAAACATGGCCGCTCCGGTTCGGCAGGGGGAAGAGCAATGCCTAAAAGAGTGGGCTCAGGCAAAAGGATGGACAGCCGTCACCCTGCCAGCTGGAACGATTGAAGGCGGCGATGTGCTTGTGGATCAGAACCGTGTGTTTGTTGGCATGAGCAAAAGAACAAACCCAGCCGCCATCCATCAGCTAAAAAAGGAACTGCCGGATTACGACATCATTTCCATTCCTCTTCCTCCTCACATTTTGCATCTCGATTGTGTGATGAACATTCTTTCTCAGGATGAGTTATTGATTTACCCTGAAGCCTTCTCCAAAAAGGATCTTCAACTGCTCAAAAAGCATTATGACCTGATTGAGATAAGTGAACAAGAGCAATTCACACTTGGATCAAATGTTTTATCTATTGGGCAGAAAAAAGTGATCAGCTTGCCCATCAATCAAGAAACAAACGCTGCACTAACCGCTCACGGGTACACCGTCATTGAAGTCGATTTTTCAGAAATCATTAAATCTGGCGGCTCTTTTAGATGCTGCACATTGCCTATTCGGCGTTCGTAAATGCAAAAGCCAGCAAGTAGACGAGCTGTTCTCCTTGGTGGCTTTTGATGCATGTCTTTATTTCCTATCGTATAAATGACAGGCAACTTCATGTCCTTCTTCCGCTGTTTGTAATGTTGGCTTTTTTTCAGCACACACGTCCATTGCAGCAGGACATCTTGTTCTAAATACACAGCCGCTTGGCGGGTTCACTGGACTTGGAATTTCTCCTTTTAAAATAAACCTTTTGCGCTTGTCCTCCACGTCAGGATCTGGGATGGGGATCGCAGATAGCAAAGCCTGTGTATACGGATGCAGCGGCGTCTTATATAAAGCCTCACTACTGGTCATTTCCACGAGATGTCCTAAATACATGACACCGATTCGATCACTAATATATTTCACCATCGACAAATCATGGGCAATGAATAGAAACGTTAATCCTTCCTCTTTTTGCAGCTTTTTCAGTAAATTCACGACCTGCGCTTGAACGGACACATCGAGTGCAGAAATCGGTTCATCTGCCACAATAAACTTTGGCGATAAGGCGAGTGCCCTTGCAATACCGATTCTCTGCCTCTGCCCTCCGCTAAATTCGTGCGGGTAACGGGTGGCGAAATCATAGCTTAGTCCTACCGCTTCAAGCAGTTCTTTCACGCGGGCAATTCTTTTCTTTTGACTGCCATAAAGATGATGGATTTCCATTGGCTCCAGCATAATATCTTTTACTGACAGCCTTGGATTTAAAGATGAATACGGATCTTGAAACACCATTTGGATTTGTCTATTGAAATCAAATGACTCTTTTTGAGACAGATGATGGAGATTTTTCCCTTCATACAAGGCTTCACCATCTGTCGGGTCGTAAAGCCGCATGAGCACTTTCCCAAGTGTGGATTTCCCGCAGCCAGACTCGCCAACGAGACCAAAGGTTTCACCTTGTTTCAGCTGAAATGAGACGCCGTCTAGTGCTTTTAAGGTTTTTCCTTTGGATAGTTGAAAATGTTTTTTGAGGTTGTTGACTTGTAAAAGTGGTTCAACTGCCATCACACATTCCCCCTTTCGCTTGGCAAATACCGCCTTGCACCTGCCCATTCCTTTTCATATGAAGTACCAGAAAGGGAAAGAAGCTCAATTTGTCTGCCTGTTTTAGGCGAGTGAAGCATGAGGCCATCCCCCGCATATATCCCAACATGGCGGACAGCTCCCTTGCCGTTTTCGTTTGCAAAAAACAGTAAGTCGCCTGGTTCTAAATGGCTTGTGACTGGGGTTCCTTGAACTGCTTGATCACTTGCATCTCTTGGCAAAAGATATCCGCATGCTTTGTACATGCTGTAAGCAAAGCCAGAACAATCATAACCAAAGCTGCTCACGCCCCCCCATAAATACGAAAGGCCAATAAATTGTTTTCCCCTGTCTACCACATCCTTGCCGGTCATAGAGGAAGCTTGCGAAACCGGACGCACATCCTCTTTGTTGATTTCTCTTATTCCGACTGGGGTCATAACATGAAATTGATCTCTTGTTTCTTTGGTAGCTGCCAGCTCTGTTAAAAAGCTAATCTCCATATCCGCTTGTCCATTTTGATATAATACGGCTTTTTTCTGACAAACGACAAGAGATGCAGCTGGCGCACTTCCCTCTGTTACTTGTTTTAATTGCTTAGCAGGCATATAACCAGGATAGCCTTGCGGATGTTTCCGGCTGGCCTGCTGGGGAATGACGACTTTCATCCAGCCGTCTGTCTCTTCTAATCCAATGACTCTCTCGCCGAGTAGCACTTGCGATTGAATTAGATTTTCCTCACATAAAGCCAATTTTTCTTCATACGTTTGCTGGTCAATCCACTCTTTGATATTAATGGCATCCTGAAGTACCTTTCGATCAATGTCTCTTGGCGACTGCGGCGCTGTCCATACGTTAGCGACTGGAACCTTTGATTCATAAATCATCACGAGACTCCTTTCACCCCTTGAATGCCTAACCCATGATGCGGCGGAAAGAATAGATCTTTTCCCCTGTAAACGATTCCTCCGTCTATTAAGTCCTCTTTTAGCATAAGCGGGGCATCAAAGTCATAGCGGGTGATGTTCGGCTGGCTTGCGGCGAGATGAGCCGCTGCTGTAATACCAAGTTTTGACTCAATCATACTGCCAACCATGCACTTTACGCCGTACGCTTCTGCTAAACCATTGATTTTCAGTGCCTCCTTTATACCGCCTGATTTCATTAATTTTAAGTTGATCAGATCACAGCTTCTCGTTTCTAGCACCTTGATCGCATCATGGAACCCGAAAATACTTTCATCTGCCATAATCAATGTATCTGTGGCTTCTGTCACCCTGCGCAGACCTTCGATGTCTTCTTTCGGCACTGGTTGCTCGACTAGTTCAATATTCAGCTCCTCCATTTTTCGAATGGCCACAATCGCTTCCTTCCACGTCCAGCCCTGGTTCGCGTCGAGCCTGATCTGAATATCAGGTCCAACTTTTTCTCGAATCCGTTTCATACGCTGAATATCAGTGTCTATGTCATCTTTCCCTACTTTTATCTTTAAGGTTTGAAAGCCTTCAGCTACGTATTGCTTCGCATCTTCTGCCATCTCGAGCGGCCGGTTTACACTGACCGTATAATCGGTTTCAAGCTGATTGCGATATCCGCCAAGGTATTGATATAGCGGTAGCCCCGCCTGCTTCGCTAAACCATCGAAAATCGCCATATCAATCGCAGCCTTTGCGCTTGTGTTGCAAGCGAGCACGCGGTCCATAGCTGAAAAGATGTGTTCATATTCCGCCAAGGAAGCCCCGAGCAAAATCGGTCTTATCACTTCACAAATGGCATAGTCGATGCTTTCCAGCGTTTCACCTGTAATCACCGCTGTGGGAACTGCCTCCCCGTAGCTGACGTCACCTTGATCATATGTCATGATGACAATCAGAGAAGCTGCGTCATACACCGTTCTTAAAGCAGTTTTGAACGGTTTTTTTAGCGGTACACTCGTTCTGCATGTACGAACATCCACAATTTTCATTTGATCGCCTCTTTCGCTGTGACACCTGGGGAAATGTGCAGTTTTTTTCCTGTCGCATCTAGTGTAGCCTGCACGCCGATTGGAATGGCAAAGTTCGGGGATGAATGACCGATCCGAAAGCCGCCAAGTGCAGGTTTCTTTTGCGGCACGATATAGGTCTCCCATAGCTCTTCCAGCGTGAGGGACTGCTCTTTCTTTTTTGGCTCACATTGATGGAAATCCCCTATGATGAATCCAGCCGCATCATCCAATTTTCCAGCAGATGTAAGGTGCTGCATCATTCGATCGATTTTATAGGGCTCTTCGTCAATATCTTCAATGAACAAAAGCTTCCCCTTCGTATCGATTTCAAACGGTGTACCAAGTGTAGTGACGATCAGAGCAAGGTTCCCTCCTGTCATTTCGCCTGAGGCAGTGCCATGATAGAAGGTTTGAAGAGGTGACAGATGATGCCCATACGTAAAGGTCTTCGGTGTGAACAGCTGCAAAAAGGTATCCTTCGTATACGGATGGACCTCCTCACTTCCCACATCAGAGGAAAGCATTGGACCATGAAAGGTCACAAGACCCGTCTGCTGCTGGATCGCCGTATGTAAAAACGTAATATCACTATAGCCCCAAAAGATTTTTGGATTCCGGCGAATGAGGTCATAGTCAATGGCTTCTGCAAGTCTTCCAGTCCCGTATCCTCCGCAAGCACAAATCACCGCCTTCACTTCTGGATCTTGAAACATGCCATGGAGATCTTCCACTCTTTCATGATCACGACCTGCTAAATACCCATACCGGCAGCCCAGATACTTCCCTTTTTTCACCCTCAGCCCAAGGCTTTCTAAAAAGGCAATCCCTTTCGCTAATTTCAATTCATCAGGCGGGCTTGCTGGTGCAATAATTCCCACCGTATCCCCTGTTTGAAGTGCCGCTGGCCGCTGGTTCATGCCATATCCCCTCTTTCTCTTCATTTCTTTCAATCTATGGGCATCTTCTTCATAACATGAACGAATAAAGGAACTGACGCTTTTATTCAAAGCGTCCCAGTGTGTTGACAAACCCTCGCATTCGCCCGCAGGTCTGCGTGCCGGTGCTCACCCTTCCTAGACTTCAAAGGTTTTCTATCACGCTGAAAGAAGACAAAGAGCTAAAATAAACACCATTTTAGCCCTTTGTCAACAATCTGAGATGCTTTTATTCAAAGCGTCCGTGTTCCTCATTTACTTCAATTACTCTCTAGCTACTTGCGCCCATTTCAAATCGATATACCCAACAGGATGACGGACAATGCCTTTCACGCCTTCTTTTTGAAGATGTACTTGGTTATAAAAATGAATGGGAATGATTGGTGCTTCTTCAATGAGAAGTGCTTCCGCATCATGAAGGATGCTGTTTCTCTTTTGTTCATCTGCTTCCTGGCTCGCCTTTTTGATCAGCTGATCATAGGTGTCGTTTGACCACCCTGTACGGTTCATGGCATTCCCTGTTTGGAAGCTCTCTAGGAAATTGATCGGATCTGCATAGTCTGCTAAAAATGAACTTTGCGAGAATTGGAACTTCAGTGCCTTTTGATCCTCTGCAAACACATTCGCTTCCATGTTCGCAAGCTTCACGTCTACTCCTAGCGCTTCTTTTAATTGCTGCTGAATGGCTTCCGCCTTTTTCTTGTTCTCAGGCTTTGTACTATATGTTAATGTGACGGGCGGCAGCTTCGAATAGTTCTCTTCCTTCAGTCCTTTTTCTAACAGCTTCGCCGCTTCACTCGTATCATTTTTCACAAGATCACCGCCAGCTTCTCTGAAGTCCTCTCCCTTTGAATCTAGAATCCCCGGCGAGACGAAGGCACGAGCTGGCTTCTCTTCATTTTTCGTCACATAATCCACGATATCTTGCGGGTTAATCGCCATTTGAAAGGCTTTGCGAATGTTCTTATTTTGAAAAGGTTCCATGTTTACATTCAGACGATAAAAAAACAGTCCGGCCTGATCCTCAATTTGTACATCTTTATTTTTCAGCAGATTTTCACTTTGCTCTGCTGGGACAAAGGCAGTGTCTAAATCTCCTGATTGATACATTTGATAATCCGTATTTCGATCACTGATCATCAGCCATTTCACTTGATCTAGCTTGACCGTTTTTTTGTCCCAATACGTTTCACTTTTTTCCATCGTGAAGCTCTCATCATGCTTCCACTCTGTTAGCTTAAACGGCCCATTTCCAACAAAGGTTTTCGCATCCTTTGCCCAGTTTGGGTCCTTCTCGGCTACCTTCTCATTCACAGGAAAAAAGGCAGGATTTGCGGTCATATTTAAAAAAGATTTCTGCGGATACGCCAGTTGAACTTCAAGCGTTTTGTCATTTACAGCGGTCACTTTCACGTCTTCTTTCTTACCTTTTCCGCTGTTAAACGCCTCTCCGCCTTCAATCATGTAAGCTAAAAACGATGCAGACGAACCTGTTTTCGGATCGAGTAGCCGCTTCCAAGCGTATTCAAAGTCACTCGCTTTGACTGGATCACCGTTCGACCATTTGATGCCATCTCGCAAATGGAATGTGTACGTTTTCCCATCCTTGGAAATCTCCCATTTCTCCGCCATAGCAGGAGATGGTTCGTGCTTTTCATTCAGTCTCGTTAATCCCTCCATTAAATTATTCAGCCCTTGCCACGATACATTATTAAAGCCAATGGGCGGATCAAAAGACGTCGGTTCGTTTTCGTTATTTAAGGTTAACACTTTCTCTTCATCCTTATTGCTTGATGATCCTTTACCTGCTTGCTCATTGGCTGTACATCCTGCAAGCAGCATGATCGTTAATAAACATATGCTGACGATCCAACCTGTTTTTCTCATGAAAAACTCCCCCTTTGTGTTGCAGATAATATCGTTTGATTCGCTCGCTCATCCTGGAGCCAGCAATGCACTGTATGGGTAGGTGAGCGCTGCGTTTCGTGCGGCATGAGATGATCACACACTTTCATGGCGGCTGGGCAGCGATCTGTATACGGACATCCTTTCGGTGGAGCAAATAAATCAGGCGGGCTCCCTTCAATTGGAATAAGTTCATCTTTCATATCAAGTCTTGGAACGGATTGTAGCAGTCCTTTTGTGTACGGATGCTGCGGGCTGTAAAAGATATCTCGCCTCGTCCCGGTCTCAACCATTTTCCCTCCGTACATGACCGCCACTCGATCTGCGACTTGAGCTACGACCCCTAAATCGTGTGTGATTAAGATAATGGTGACACCTGTTTTCCTTTGAATCTCTTTAAACAGCTCTAAAATTTGCGCCTGTATGGTGACATCTAGGGCGGTCGTCGGTTCATCTGCGATCAGCAACTTTGGCTCGCAAATGAGTGCCATTGCAATCATGAGCCGCTGCCTCATACCACCGCTGAATTGATGTGGATATTGCTTGAGTCTCTCCTTCGGCTGCGGAATGCCGACCAAATTAAGCATCCGAATGGCAGCTTCTTTCACCTCTTTTTTCGTCAGCTTTTGATGCTCCTTCGCCGCCTCCATCAGCTGATCCCCTATTGTCAAGGTTGGGTTCAATGCGGTCATCGGATCTTGGAAGATCATCGAGATATCGACACCTCGGATGGCGCGCATTTCTTTTTCAGATAATGACAGTAAGTTGCGGTCTTGAAACCATATTTCTCCCTGATCGACATGAGCACTGTATGCCGGGAGAAGCTGCATGATGCTTTGTGACGTCACACTTTTTCCGCAGCCTGATTCTCCAACAATGGCAAGGGTTTCATTTTCATACACATCTACATTCACCCCGCGTACTGCTTGAACCGAGCCGCCATATGTCCGAAAGCTGACATGCAGATCGATCATTTGAAGAATTTTTTTCACAGCGCCATCACCTCTTCATCTTTGGATCAAGCGCATCTTGCAAGCCATCACCTAAATTGTTAAAGCAAAACATCGTCAGTGAAATAAAAAATGCTGGGAAGAATAAACGCCACCAGTGACCATTGTCTGACAGCACAGTCGGCAAAGCATCATTGGCCATCACGCCCCAGCTTGCAAACGGCGCCTGGATTCCTAAACCGAGAAAGCTCAAGAACGCTTCAGCAAATATCGCAGTCGGCACAGTCAAAGTCATCTGGACGATAATCGGTCCCATCGTATTCGGCAGCAGGTTCCGGCGGATGATACGCAGACTTTTTGCACCAAAGGTTTTCGAAGCAAGGACATATTCCTGGCTTTTCAGCTGAAGAACCTGACCTCTCACGATTCTCGCCATTCCAATCCACCCTGTGACGGTGAGCGCTACAATAATGGTGACAAGCCCAGGCCCCATGAGGACCATCAATAAAATGACGACGAGTAAATAAGGAAGACCGTAGAGCACCTCGACAATTCGCATCATGACATGGTCATATTTCCCGCCCTTATACCCAGCAATACCGCCATAAATCACACCAATGGCAAAATCAATCAGGGCTGCCATCACACCCACAAATAACGAAATGCGCGCTCCGTACCATGTACGCGTGAACACATCTCGTCCAAGCTCGTCCGTTCCGAACCAGTGAGCAGCCGATGGAGGCAGATTTTGCATTGAAAGACGCTGCTCTGTCACACTATTTGGCGCAAGGATTGGACCTAATACAGCCATCAAGAAAAGGAAAATCAGCACAGATAGACTAAACATCGCAAGCTTATTTTGCTTTAGCCGTCTCCATGTATCTGCCCAATACGAAAGAGAGGGTCTTTTCATGGCATGGGCTTCAGTCTTCTTTTGCTCTCTAGGTGAAAACCATTCATCTGGCACTTCATGATTTCGTTTCGGCTGATCGTGCTGAAGGTGTACAGTCATGCCTTTCCTCCTTTCTGATGCAGCTGAATCCTTGGATCAAGGAGACGATATGCCACATCTACAATGAAAAGAAGCGTGATTAAAATAATGCTGTAAAAAACAGTGGTCCCCATGATCACAGGATAATCACGATTGTTAATACTCTCGACAAAGTATTTTCCCATTCCAGGGATGGCAAATATTTTTTCAATGACAAAACTTCCTGTTAAAATACTTGCGACAAGTGTCCCTAGAATGGTCACAACGGGTAAAAGCGCATTCCGAAGTGCATGTTTAAATACAATCTTAAAAGGAGAAAGTCCTTTCGCTTTGGCCGTGCGAATATAGTCCTGCGTGAGCACTTCTATCATGCTTGATCTCGTTAACCTGGCAATAATGGCCATTGGGCTGACAGCAAGAGCGATTGTAGGTAGCACCATATGCATCGGACTTGTCCACATCGCAGTAGGAAAGAGCTTCAAATTCACAGCAAGCTGCTGAATTAATAAGGTAGCAAAGATAAAGTTTGGAATGGATATTCCGAAAACAGCAATGGTCATGGCGATATAATCAATCAAACCATTATGCCGGAGGGCAGCCATGACCCCTAGCAGGATGCCAGAGATGACAGCAATCAAAATTGAGATAAGACCAAGTTCTAATGAGACTGGGAAGCCTCTCGCCAATAGATCATTGACGCTTTCAGAAGGCTTTTTAATGGAAGGACCAAAATCAAAGGTAACGATGGATTTTAAATAGATGACATATTGAACATAGAGTGGTTCGTCTAAGTGATAGTAGCTTTCGAGGTTTCGCTGGACAGTTTCGTTTGTATTTCGTTCTTCATTGAAGGGCGATCCTGGAATGACCTTCATCAAAATAAACGTTAAAGTCGTAATGATGAAGATCGTGGCAATCATCGCCATAAAACGCCTGAGCAAAAAGCTGGCCATCTGCTGTCTCCCCCTCGCTTAACAAAATGTTGTACGTGCGGCAAGCTCTGTCATGACTAGCATCGCTTGGTAGGCTTCTAATATATTGTCTGCCTGATAGGTCACAGTCGTTGTTCCTTCTTGGATGGTAGTACCCGGCATTAAATTCGCCCATTCGGCTTGTCCATAATTGGCAAATTCGATCTTAAGCAGCGGCTGATTAGGAGGCGTCAGCGGCTTGATTTGATGAATCTGTTTCATCGCGGCTTCTACTTGCTGCGAGATTTGTTGATTGACTTTGGCAGGAGTTAAGCATTTCACAGCAGATCTTGAAATGGTTTCTTTCACTGCAACAGTTTTCACACCAGGCATCAGCTTTTCTGCTTCAAATGCCGCTTGATCGTCCCCGCATACAAGGATCACTGGAACACCATAATAGCCTGCAACATACGCATTAAAGCCCATTTCTCCAATTGGATGATTATTTATGTAAAAATGTCTGACTCCAAAAATCATACTGTGGGACATCACACCTTTCATTGATGCCCTCGCATGATAGCCTAAAAAAACAGCTGCATCATAGGTTTGATCTAATCCTTGAACCATTGAATAAGGCTTTACATCGCCTGATATAAGGGCTGCCTCTTCATGAAGTTCTTCGATCAAGAGATTATTCATTTTAGAATGACTGTCATTGACCAAAATATCGGTTGCACCATGCTCAAGAAGAGCCTCTACACAGGCATTCACTTCACCTGTCATGATGCGTCTGCCCCGTTCATAATTGTGCTGACGGCTATCAACAAATGTATGATCTGCTAGACCAGTAATCCCCTCCATATCGACAGATACATAGAGTTTCATCCCCATCCCCCTTTAATTAAACTTAAAATTTGTGTATATTTTTCTAAATTTTCTAAAAAATTATATGAGAACTTGATTGATTTTTCAATACATCTTCTAAAAATAAGGAGTTTAGACTCATCTACTACGGGTCAAAAGAATAACGATTAAAGGGTTTTTTTAACAAATAAAACACCACTAACTATGTCTTTAGTGGTGTTTATCTGCTTCGTCGATCTGTGATTTCAGCTGATCGTATTTCTTCATGGTTTGTGTAAATAAGTCATCAAACATCTGGGGTGCCTGCTTTTGAATGACCGCAGCGCCTTCTCCAGTAATTCCGCCCTTTGTCGCCACCCTATCAACAGTTTCGGCGAATGTAAGCCCACGTTCTACAAGGACCTGGCCTGTGCCTAAAAGCGCATAAGTTAAAAATTCATATGCTTCCTCTAAGGAAAGCTCACTATTTCTCACAGCGGCTTTCGCCATTTCTTCAAAAATAGCAGCGATGAAGCCAGGAGAGGAGCTTGTCAAATTACTCGCCGCATCAAATCGGTCTTCTTCTACTTCCCGGACGATGCTAAAAGCTGAAAGCAGACGGTGCAAACGTTCTTGCTCCTCATGCCCTACGGTTTCTCCATGAGCCACAAGTGATACGCCTGTCCCAACGGCTGACGTGAGCGTTGGGATGTATCTGGATACTGGCTGAGTCGTATGCTTTGATAACTTTTCTAACGTCACAGCCGCTGCTACAGACACGATATGTATTGCTTTTTTTGCACGGGGAAGCTGATCCAGAATGTCGCATACAGCAAGCGGCGGCACACAGACAAAAAGCACATCACATGCCGCAGAAAGTTCGTCTAATGAGCAGATGTTTACATCTTGGTGCTTCTCTTTGAGCTGATGCAGCCGCTCCGTATCACTTCTTGTATGGATCATGAACTGACGGGCATCTAGCCCCCCTTTTTCCAGCCATTTTTGTACCATCATATCTGCCATACTTCCATAACCAATGATTCCGATTGTCTCCACAGTTTAATCTCCTCTATTTTGCTTAGATTCACTACTTATTTTAACAATTTCCCACAATGTTTTCATTTTTATCCCACATTTTTTTCTTACGATAAAGTCAGATCCACCACATACAGTAAAACACCTTGAACACATACATGAAAAAATTGAATGAAAGAGAGTGATCCAAATGACACATCACAAAGACGAAACACAACCTTCTTATGAATTACAAACAATTGAACAACCAAAAAAACCGAAGAAGAAGCCAAATGGCTGGTTTAAGCCCTTTGTCAGCGGTCTGGCAGGCGGTACGTTAGCATTAGGTGTCTATGTCCTCACGCCATACGCGCAGCACACAGAGAGCAGTACAGCAAATGAATCGTCAACAAAAACAGAAGCTGTATCCACAAATGATACAAGTGCCAATACGTCAAAAACAACAGCTGTACAAACATCAACTTCATCAAGCAGTATTTCCAATATGGTCGAAAATGTATCACCAGCCATTGTTGGCATTACAAACTACCAAGCGCAAAGTCAAACAGACACGAGCTTTGGCGATACCAGCACACCTTTTGATGAATCACAGCAAAATCAAAACAAAAGCAGCCAAGAGGAAGAAACTGGTACAGGATCAGGCGTAATTTTTAAAAAATCCGGCAGTAAAGCCTATGTATTAACAAACAACCACGTTATTGAAGGGGCAAACAAACTAACGGTCTCCTTGCATGATGGCAAAACAGTTGAAGGAAAACTGGTCGGAGCAGACCCGCTGACTGACCTAGCGGTTGTAGAAATTAGCAGCAGCAATGTCACAAAAGTTGCGACATTAGGTGATTCTTCTTCACTTCGAGCTGGAGAAACCGTCATCGCAATCGGTAACCCGCTTGGTGAAGACCTATCAAGAACCGTAACGCAAGGAATTGTGAGCGGTGTCGATCGTACGGTCTCTATGAATACATCAGCTGGCGAGAGCAGCATTAATGTCATTCAAACAGATGCAGCTATTAACCCTGGCAACAGCGGAGGCCCGCTTCTCACTACGGACGGAAAGGTTGTGGGAATCACGAGTATGAAAATCTCAGAAACAGGTGTTGAAGGCATAGGGTTCGCGCTTCCAATCAATGATGTCAAACCAATCGCCGAGCAGCTTCTCGCAAAAGGAAAAATTGAACGTCCATACATCGGCATTAGCATGCTAGATCTTGAACAAGTTCCGGATGCGTATCAGAAGGAAACACTAGGACTCAAAAGCAGTCAGCTAGATAAAGGCGTATACATCAAAGAAATCGCTGCCGGCTCCCCTGCCGCAAAAGCTGGCTTAAAATCAGAGGATGTCATTACCGCCATCAATGGCAAAAAAGTAGAAACTGGCAGTGAATTAAGACACGAGCTATACACGAATGCAAAAATAGGAGACACAGTGAAAATCACACTCATTCGAAACGGAACAGAAGAAACAAAACAGGTGACATTAACACAATCTGAATCAAAGCAAGTAAGCTCCTAACGACAAAAGCAGCTCATCAACTGAGCTGCTTTCAGCATGTAGACAACCCCTCGCATTCTTTGTCAGGTCTGCGCGCCGGTGCTCACGAATGTCCAATTCGCTCCGCTCCGGTGCTCGCCCTTCCTAGACTTCAAGGGCTTTCTATCACGCTGAAAAGAAGACAAAAGGCTAAAATAAACACCATTTTAGCCCTTTGTCAACAATCTAAAAAGCAGCTCATCAACTGAGCTGCTTTTACTATGATTACTGAATTGGAGCTAATCGCTTCTCGATTTCTGCTCGTTTGTGCTCTAGAAATGGCGGAAGTGCAAGCTGATCACCAAGCTCATCCACTCCCTCATCTACTGTAAACCCAGGGCCATCTGTTGAAATTTCAAACAAAATACCATTCGGTTCTCTAAAGTAAAGGGCTTTGAAGTAGAAGCGTTCCACAACACCAGAATTTGTGAAGCCTGCTTTTGATATTTTGTCATACCATTTTTCTAGCTCCTCTGCATCTTCCACACGAAAGGCAACGTGATGTACACTCCCTCTGCCGGAACGCTCAGATGGACCTTCTGCTTTTTCGATCACATGAATCTCTGTTCCAGCTCCGCCATTTCCTGATTCAAAAATGGTCACAATCTCACCATCACTTGATTGTTCACGTGCTCTTTCAGTGAAGCCAAGAATGTCCGTTAAAACACGGATTGTTTTATCCGCTTCTGCAACGGTTAATTCAACTGGACCCAGCCCTCTAATCGCAAACTCTGCCGGAATTTCGGCATGTACTGGCGGTGAGCCTGCCTCATGTCCATTCGGTTCTACTGTCAAGAATAGCTGCTGCCCTTCTGGATCAGTAAAGCGCAAGGCAGGTCTGCCGCCTCTTAAGGAAGCTGTTTCTTGCTGCACGCCTTTTTCTTCAAACCGCTTTTCCCAAAATGAAAGTGCTTCTTCAGAAGAAACGAGAAGGCCTGTGCGTGTGATGGCATTTGTTCCTTCTAAACGGCGGGCCAGCATTGGAATTTCAAAGAATGTAAGCTCCGTTCCTGGTGAGGCGACCTCATCTCCATAAAACAAGTGATACATAGAAGGGTCATCCTGATTGACTGTTTTCTTCACAAGTTTCAAGCCAAGGATTTGTCGGTAGAAATCAACATTTTTCTGAGCATTGGCTGTTAAAGCTGATACGTGGTGAATCCCATTTATTTTCATTATTTTCACTCCTATTTCAAAATATCTCGAATTCAAGATAATATCCTTATGAATAAAATAGGTCATTTTTCAAGAAAAGTCAACCATTTGGCTGCATGTTTACTGGATGTTCGGTTTTCACCTTTCAAATTAACATTAAGACAAAAATAATCTAATAATGTTCGTCTTTAACATAACATTTACCCTGATATCTCCAATAAACAAACACTTTCAATTACAAATACGAAAGTCAGAAAATTTTTTTAATTCTTGTTTTCCTAAAATCGTATTACAATGAACAAAATACATGTCACAGTAACGTACGAAAGTGATGCAGGAGGTCGTGTGTAATGAACAAAGAACAACCAGCGTTAAAACAAGACATCGGCTTATTTTTTGCCCTATCTCTTGTCATCGGGACCATTATCGGGTCCGGCGTCTTTATGAAGCCAGGCAACGTCCTTTCCTATTCAGGAAGCTCAGGCATCGCCTTATTCGCTTGGCTGTTAGGTGGAATTTTAACCCTTGCAGGCGGACTAACTGTTGCTGAAATTGGTACACAAATTCCGCGAACCGGCGGGTTATATGCCTATCTCGAAGAAGTGTACGGTGAATTTTGGGGCTACTTATGCGGCTGGGTGCAAATTATTATTTACGGACCAGCCATTATTGGTGCTCTTGGTCTTTATTTTGGTTCATTATTAGCCAATTTATTTTCTCTTTCTTCTTTTTGGTCTACAACGATTGGCATTATCACCGTTTTATTTTTATGTGTCATCAACATCATGGGAACAAAATACGGCGGATTTGTCCAAGGACTAACCACGATCGGAAAGCTTGTCCCAATTGCCGCTATTATTGTGTTTGGCTTATGGAAAGGAAATGAAAATATCTTCATGGCTGTCAACGATAGTATCGCTCAAATGAACTTCGGTGCAGCGATTTTGGCTACGTTGTTTGCTTATGATGGCTGGATTTTGCTTGCTGCGCTTGGCGGAGAAATGAAAAACCCTGAGAAACTGCTTCCTCGGGCGATGGCAGGCGGGATTTTAATCGTCACGGCTTGTTACCTCTTTATTAATGTTGCACTTTTGCACGTGTTACCTGCTGATCAAATCGTCCAGCTAGGTGAAAATGCGACAAGTACTGCGGCTACAATGCTCTTTGGTCCAATCGGCGGTAAAATCATTAGTATTGGAATCATCATTAGTATCTTCGGCTGCTTGAACGGAAAGGTTCTTTCATTCCCACGTGTGATATTTGCGATGGCAGAACGAAAGCAAATCCCTTTCGCCAAAGCCATTTCACGGATTCATCCTACCTTCCAAACACCTTGGGTTGCTGTATTTGTGCAAATTTTGATTGCCATTGTGTTTATGATCGTCAGTAATCCAGAGAAGCTGTCAGAGGTTTCCATTTTCATGATTTATATTTTTTATGTCATGGCCTTTTTCGCTGTCTTTAAGCTAAGAAAACAAAACAAGGGAATGAAGCGCGTTTATAGCGTACCACTTTATCCGCTCACACCGATCATTGCGATTATCGGCTCTTTCTTCGTCTTAATCAGCACGATGATCACGGATTTGAAAAGCTGCCTTTTCTCCATGCTGATCGGAATTGCTGGACTGCCGATTTATTATTATATGAAAAAAACACAAAATAAAGCAGAGCGCTAAACAGCC
The DNA here is from genome assembly GCF_014764715.1 of Bacillus crepusculi. Lineage (GTDB taxonomy): Bacteria > Bacillota > Bacilli > Bacillales > Bacillaceae > Bacillus. Next base: position 227,206 of record NZ_JACXXE010000003.1, read on the forward strand.
TCTGCTTTATTTTTTATATTGCTTGATCACTTTGTATGATTCGTTTAAATATCGCATGAGCCGGTATGGCTTACTGAGAACGCGGATTGGGAGCCTTGAGAGAAAGCCATTCAGATTCGCCTTATATTCCTGCGTCATTCGCTTCGGCTTTGTCGCAATTTTTTCGTATACTTCTTTGTAAAATTCCTTCATGATGTCGACTTGCACACTGATCTTCTGATGACACTCTGTACACTCAACGCTTTTCATTTGATCATTCACATAAACGATGCTGTGGAGGGTCTCTTCTTGGCACCGAGTACAGTGTAGGTTTGCTTCCATTTCGGTTTTCTTCAAGATACACAGCTCCTTTCTCGTTTGATGTTGCTCTTTTTATACCATTCGATCGCTCTCAGCCATTTATTGGACAGATGCTTCCTTTAAAATGGCTGCTGCCGTCAGCTCGTCTGTCACCAGCACTTGGATGAATCCGCCATTTAAAGCCCCTAAAATACTTTCAGCTTTATGGGTTCCTTCCACAACAGCAATGACCGTTTTGACACTCTTTAATTGCTCTAGCGATAATCCAATGACCTTTTGGTTCAATTCATCTTGGACAGGTTTTCCTTCACCATCAAAGAAGCGAAAGCCAATATCGCCGACAGCCCCTGATTGTCTTAAACCAGATAAATCCTCTTCTTTTAAATATCCAACGGTTTTTAATGTAGAGCCTTTATGCGGGTTGCCAATACCGATAAGGGCAATATCCACATTTCGGCCTTCTTCAAGCACAGCTTCTATGTCCTGCATCGCCATGAGCCGTTCTTTTAATTCTTCTGTTTCTAAAATCGCAGGGGCATATAAATAGGAGCATGTGCCATTCATCTTCTTTGCCAGCTCATACGCCAGCTGATTGGCGTGAATGTCGACCGCCTGTCTGCCCATTCCTCCCTCTAAAGGGATGACTTTCACTTCGTTTCTTCGTTCAAAAGGATATTCCTTCACAAGCTCAGCAAGTGTGGTTCCCCAAGAAATGCCGATTTTCTCTGCATCTTTCATGTTTTTAGACAGATAATAGGCGCCTGCCTGACCGACTGCCCGCTTGACCATCTCAGGCATTGTCCCGACACTTGGGACAACAACAGCATCTGTTAATTGAAAGGTTGTTTCTAGCTGCTTTTCCAGTTCCACCGTATGAATGCTTTCGTCTTTAATGTACACTTCAACGATTCCCACATCTTTTGCTTTTTGCAAGAGCTTTGAAATGACTGGTCTTGAGACATTGAGCTTTTTTGCAATTTCCTGCTGCGTCCACCCGTCTGTATAATAAAGATGAGCAACCTTGACGAGCTGTCGTCTTTCTTCCCAATTCAGCATGTGACATCATCCTTTTAATATACTATGATTACCAGTATACCAAACATTCGTTTCTAATTGGAACAATTGTTATGAAAATGACAAAAAGAGCGATCACCTCTCCGCTCTTTTTCCCTCAGTATATTTCGGCTGATACGTTCTCCCGCCATCTAACAGAATCACCTGTCCGTGCAAATAGCTTCCCTCGTCGCTTGCGAGAAATAAAGTGAGACCTGCGATGTCCTCAGGTTTTCCTAATCTCCCGATAGGAATGAGCGACTGGAGCTTCCCTTTTTCCCCCTTAGTAGGATAAAGGGTATCAAGCATCTGGGATTCAATCACGCGGGGTGCAATGACATTGATGCGTACATGATGGGAACCTAATTCCTTTACGAGCGAACGCATCAGACCAAAAGCACCTGCTTTTGATGCGTAATACTGGATGCCGCCGCCAGAGCCTGTTATCGCAGATCCTGATCCAATAATGACGACGCTGCCTTCTTTCCGCTCACATAGATAGGGCGCTAATGCTTTGATGCAGTAGAAAAGACCATGTAGATTCACAGCCAGTGTCTTTTTCCAAAGTGAAACATCAACCTCTAAAAAAGGCAGGGATTTCGTCATTCCTGCTGAATAGACAAGATGCCCAATGCCACCCAGCTCCCTTTCAGCTGCTGACGTCATCTGCTGAACACTTTCCCACGATGAAACGTCAGCTTGGAATGTCAGTAGCTGAGGATGCTGTTGTTTTAAAAGCGAAAGTCCTTGTTCATCTATATCTGACACAGCTACACGATGCCCTTCTTTTAAAAAACGCTGAGCAATTTCTTTGCCGATCCCTTGGGCCCCGCCAACGATAAGAACGGGTTTTTGATGATTAGCCAGCGCTCTCACCCCCGTCAAGCATAATCGCTGCTCCATCTGTAAATGCCCCATACGATGTACTTAGGAACACCGTCATATGAGCCACTGTTTCCTTAATTTGATCTGTGTCCGGAAGCAAATGAAGAGGAGGCGGCAATAGGGCCAGTACCCGGATGCCTTTGTCTTTAAATTCTCGTGCTAACCCTTTTGTCATCGCATTCAGCATACTATTCGAGGTCGCATGTGACATCCCGCCATCACCTGTTATACTACCTGAGGACGATATATTAATGATGCAGCCTTGCTTATGGTCAATCATGTGCCATACGGCGGCTTGACTTGAAAGAAAAGCTGTGTTGACGGTCGCTTCCACTTCATCCACCCATCTATCAGGGCTGACGCCGGTAAGCTCTGTGCCCGCTTTTTGCTCTGCTTGGTTGACCAAAATATCAAGCTTACCGCATGTATCGATCACTCGCCTCATCATATTCGTAGCATCACGCGGTGTCTTAAGTGGATTCATGATAATACTTGCTTTTCCGCCCATTTTTTGAATGTCTTCCCGAATGGTTTTAGCCTTTGATTCATCATGAAACGTGTGTATAAAAACATGTGCACCTGCCCGGGCTAAAGCCAGGCAGATGGCTTCTCCAAATCCATCTGTGCTACCTGTCACAAGTGCCGCTTTCTGATGAAGCTGGACGTGCACATGCATCTCCTCCCTATCCCTTGTTTGGCATTTATTTTCTCAGCTTACTCACGATATGAAGGGCTGCTTCGTAAAAGCCTTCTGAGATGGTTGGATGCGGATGAATCATTTTCGCCATCTCTTCTGCTGTTCCTTCTAAATACATAAATGAGGAAGCTTCGGAAATCATCTCTGTGACGTGCGGACCAACCATTGTGGCGCCGATCACTTCACCATATGCAGTATCGTACACCAATTTAATAAAGCCCGTTTGAACACCTGCCGCTAATGCTTTTCCGCTTGCCGCTAAATCAAATCGTTCTGCCCGCACGTTAAGCCCTTTGGCTTTTGCCTCTTTCTCTGTAAGACCGACACTTGCCACCTCTGGTAATGTATAAATACATCTCGGCATGATATCAGCATTCATTTTTTCAGGTACGCCGCATATATTGCTGACCGCAACGGCTGCCTCTGCCATCGCCGCATGAGCCAGCTGATAGCCGCCGGCGACATCGCCCACTGCATATACACCTTCAGCACTTGTCTGCATCTGGTCGTTCACTTTGATAAATGGGCCATCCAGCTTGAGATCAAGCTTACTTACAGCTGATACATTCGGTCTTCTCCCTACACATACAAGCAGTCTTTCAGCTGTAAAAATGTGAGTCTCCCCTTTATCATCTGTTGCATGAACCGCTTTAACTCCTTCGCTTTCGGTCACCTCTGTCACAGTAGTTTTCTTTGCGATATGGATGCCCTTTTTCTTCAATTCTCTTTCTAGTAGCTTAGATGCTTCTTCATCCTCTTGCGGAATAATGGACGGAGCCGCTTCAATAATCGTGACTTTGGATTGAAGACTCTGGAAAATACAAGCCAGCTCAAGCCCAATGACACCTCCGCCAATAATAACGACAGAAGCAGGAATATCTGGGATATCAAAGATCGTATCACTTGTATCAAATTGAGTCTCTTGAAGCCCCGGTATTGGCGGAATGGCTGGTGAAGATCCGGTCGCAATAATAAGCTCTTTCGTTTCAATCGATTCTGATCCGTCTTGTTTTTCAATCTCAATCCGGTGCCTTGTAACAGCTGTGCCTCTGCCGTTATATACATCAATCTTTCCTTGTTTTAATAAAAAGGCGATTCCGCCTCTGAGCTTTTCAATCACGTCATCTTTTCGTTTTCTCATTTTATCGAAGGAAAGGATCATGTCACCTGTTTCGATTCCCCAGCTTTTCGCCTTCTCAATTGATTCAATGACTTCTGCATGTTTGAGCAGTGTCTTTGAGGGGATACAGCCTCGATTTAAACACGTACCGCCCAGAAAATCCTCTTCAATTAAAGCAACCTTTCGTCCTCGCTCCGCTGCTTGAAGGGCAGTAGTATACCCGCCAGGCCCTCCACCAATGACTGTCAGATCATACGTTTTCGTCATCCAATTCATCTCCTACATTAGCAATTCAAATGGTTGTTCAAGTACTTTTTTGAGATCTGTTAAAAAGGCAGCCGCTGGTGCACCATCTACGACTCGGTGATCAAACGATAAACTAACACCCATCATTGGCCGCACCTGAATTTCTCCATCTATCACTACAGGTTTTTCTTGAATGCGCCCAACACCTAAGATGGCCACTTCTGGCTGATTAATGATCGGACTAAAGGTATCAATGGCATACATGCCTAAGTTACTAATGGTAAATGTCGACCCTTTCAACTGATCTGGGAGCAGTTTTTGATCACGTGCGTTTCGGCCAATTTCTTTTGCCTCTTTTGTCAGCTGTTTTAAGCCTTTTTGATTCGCATGAGAAATGACTGGAACCATTAAGCCGTCTTTCACTGCAACAGCGAGACCAATGTGCACATCCTCATGGAAGTGGAGCTCATTTTGTTCAAACGTCATATTGATCTGCGGATGGCGCGTCAGGACATTGCTGACCGCATGAATGATGAGCTCTGTGAACGACAATCTGTACCCTGTCTCTTTTTCAATCGCCGGCAGTAGCTGTTTGCGCACTTCTTTTGCTTTGGTCATATCGATTTCACTTGTTAATGTGACGTGCGGTGCTGTAAAGGCACTTTGTGACATGCGATCTGCGATCACTTTTCTCATGCCAGCTAGTTTTTGTGTTTTCACCGGCGAAGCCTCTGCTGCTCGTACAGCTGCTGCTTGTACGTCACTCTTCATGATTTTCCCGTGTGCGCCAGATCCAGAAACTGCTGCTAAATCAATTCCTTCACGCGCAGCGACTTTTTCTGCAAGCGGGGACACACGCTGATCCTTCTCACCCGTTTGAACGACTGCTTCGACATCCCGCTTTTGAACTCTGCCTTTTGGTCCTGTGCCAGATACCTCGTGAATCGGTACATGATGATCCTTTGCCGTTTTTCTCGCTGCGGGGGTGGCACGTACTTTTTCATCAGACGTTTTTGGGGCTTCGGTAGAACCGGATGAAGCAGTGTCTGATGAAGACGATTCACCGCTGCCAGGGGAATCTTCATCTGCTTGTGCAGGCGGCTCGCTTGGCACCTGTTCATTCGCCTCTCCGATATAGCCAATGACAGCATTGACAGGAATTTGATCATCAGCTTCATAATATTTTTTTAGAAAAATACCATCATCATAGGCTTCCACTTCGATATTGATCTTGTCTGTCATAATTTCAAAAAGAGGTTCACCGATTTCAACCGAATCTCCTTCTTCTTTAAACCATTGAAGCAAGGTACCGATCTCCATCGTACTACTTAGCTTCGGCATAAATATCTCTTTTGGCATGATCTTCTCCCCTTTATTTAAGAGCGCACAAGCTCTTTTGCTGCTTCAATAATATCTGGCACTTGTGGAATGACCGCTTTTTCCAGCGTCGGGTTATATGGAATTGGTACCGCAAGACCGCCAAGTCGTTTAATCGGAGCATCTAAGTAGTCAAAGGCTTCACTTTCCGCTATCATACTCGCAATCTCTCCGCCATAGCCGCCTCGTTTCACCGCTTCATGAACAACGATACATTTACCCGTTTTCTTCACAGATTCGATAATGGTTTCTTCATCTAAAGGTACAAGTGTTCTTGGATCAATGATTTCGACATCGATTCCCTCTGCTTCTAATTCCTTCGCCGCTTCTAACGCTTTGTGCACCATAATGGCTGTTGCGACAATCGTGACATCCTTTCCGCTTCTCTTCACATCCGCTTTCCCTAAAGGAATCGAATACTGCTCCTCTGGCACTTCGCTGATTGTTTTATATAAAAGCTTATGTTCATAGAAAATGACAGGATTGTCATCATCCATAGCCGCTTTTAAAAGTCCCTTTGCATCATACGCTGTGGAAGGCTGAACCACCTTTAGTCCCGGAATATGAGCCATCCACGCTTCTAAGCTTTGTGAGTGCTGCGCCGCTGCACCGGTTCCCGACCCTGCTGGTGTTCTCACAACAAGCGGCACCTTTCCTTTTCCGCCAAACATGTAGCGTGTTTTGGCTGCTTGGTTCACAAGCTGATCCATCGCGATTGTAATAAAGTCAGAGAATTGAAGCTCTAAAATCGGACGCATACCTGTCAAAGCAGCTCCGACTGCGCCCCCTGCGATGGCAGCCTCTGAGATCGGTGTATTGCGAACGCGCTCTGGACCGAATTCTTCGATCATACCGCGCGTGACCCCAAAAGCGCCTCCATATACACCGATATCCTCACCTAAAATAAAGACATCTTGGTTTTCTCTCATTTCCTGACTCATAGCCTCTCGAACGGCTTCTAAATACGAAATCTCTCTCACTGTTGTTTTTGTCACGTGATTCCCCTCCTAATTAGGCGTATACATCCTCTAATAGTGTGTCAATTGACGGTTCTTTACTATTTTTAGCAAATTCAACAGATGCCTCGATCTCCTGCTTTGCTTCTTCTTGTAAGCTTGCGGCCTGCTCTTCTGTCAAAACATTTAGTTCAATTAAGAGAGACTTAAAGCGTTTGATTCCGTCTTTTTGTCTCCACTCTGTTTCTTCTTCACGTGTACGGTATTTTTTCGCATCACTCTTAGAATGCCCCTTCCAGCGATACGTTTTCATTTCAATGAGTGATGGACCTTTTCCAGCTCTTGCACGGCTGACCGCTTCATCTACTGTGTTCATAATCTCAACCATATCATTTCCATCGATAGTTTCCCCTGGCATTCCGTAGCTCTTTGCTCTTGTTGAGATGTCTTCAATGTTGATCATTTCTTTCACAGGACCAGACATGCCGTATTGGTTATTTTCGCAAATAAACACAACAGGTAAATCCCAAATGGAAGCAAGGTTTAATGCCTCATGGAAGCTGCCTTCATTTGTTGCACCATCTCCGAAGAAACAAAGGACAACAAAGCCTTCCTGCTTCATTTTAGATGTGAGCGCTGCGCCAGTTGCAAGCGGGATACCGCCGCCAACGATTCCATTTGCTCCAAGATTCCCTTTTTCTAAATCGGCAATATGCATCGAGCCGCCTTTTCCTTTACAATAGCCGGTTTCACGTCCAAACAGCTCAGCCATCATTTTATTGACCTCTGCACCTTTTGCAATACAATGACCATGTCCACGGTGTGTGCTGACGATCTTATCCTCATCCTTTAACACGGCAATTGATCCAACAGCTGACGCTTCCTGTCCAACACATAAATGAGTCGTTCCATGAATGAGCCCTTTTGCAAAGAATTGGTCGACCTTTTCATCAAAATATCTCACTAACCACATTTGTTTATATAAATCTGCTAATTTCTCATGACTAATCTGTTCAGGCAAAGTGATTTGTTTTTGCATTTTTTCTCTCCCCTTTACATTTGTTCTTATATGTTACATTTGTAATCATCATACGTTTAAGTGTCACCGAAGTCAAGCATTCCTCCTTCATTTTTAAGCGTTTTCATCTTTTATCAGAAAAAAAGAGAAAGGCAAAGCCCTTTTCCAAAGAACTTCTCTTTCTCTTTCAATCTTCTGCATTCTCATTCATCTGGATACATCATGATTTTGACGCTCTCACCTTCAGGATGCCTTGCACATTCTATCGCCTGAAGCAGCTGACTTAACGGGTAACGATGTGTCACCATTTTTTCTGTATGAACGACCTTCGCCTTTAAAAGCTCCAGCGCTTCACGATAATGATAAGGATGTGAGGAATAGGCTCCCACTACTTTCACTTCATCATGGAAAAATCGTTCTGCTGGAATGGAGACATCTCCTTTCGGAAAATGAGCAAACACCAAAATCGTCCCGCCTCTCGCTACAGCTTGAAACGCCTCTTTTAAAAGCGCACTGCTCCCAACAGAAATAATGACGAGGTCTGCTCCCTTTCCATTCGTTTCTTTCATCACCCGGTTTTCCACTGGCTCAGATGCTGGGTGAAAAGCAATATCTGCACCTAAATTCCTCGCTTGGAGCAGCCGGTTTTCATTCACATCCGTTATCATCACTTTCCCAGCCAAATAATATTGGGCGAGCTGTAATTGAATACAGCCAATTTGTCCCGCTCCAAGAATCAGCACAGAATCTCCTGGATGTACAGGTGCTCGTTCGAATCCGTGCAAGCAGCAGGCGACTGGCTCAACCATCGCCCCTTGCTCATATGAGACGCCATGCGGAAGCTTCCCCATTGTGTGTTTGACATGCAAAGCAGGTACACGGATATACTCTGAAAACCCGCCCGGCTCTACATTCGTGGCTGTAAACTGCGGACACATTGTATAAAATCCCCTTTGACAAAAGTCACAGGTGAAGCAAGGTACATGGTGCGCGACATAGACCCTGTCTCCCGTTTTGACTTTTGTCACGTGCTTGCCGGTTTCCACAATATCACCAGCGATTTCATGTCCTAGCACCGTTCCAGGAGGCACTGTCTCATGTGTTGCTTTGTAAATATCCGTCCCGCATAAGCCGCAGGCACGCATTCTTAATAGAACTTCATCTTCACCAATTGCAGGCCGGTTCCTCTCCTCATATCGAATGTCCTCTGAAGAATAAAAGACAGCTGATTTCATATCGCTGCATCCTCCTTTTCATCACCCTTCGCAAAATCCTGTAACGTTTGAACAAGCTGCTTATACTCACTCATCTCACTTGATATCCAGTAACGTCCTCCGAATATGCGCGCTGGGCCCACCCTGACATATACTTTCCCAATATGAGGATATGGCTTTAAAAAAAGCTTCCCTTTAATATCAGAAACAGCATATGTGTGCCATCTGCCAAAAGCCCCTATCTTCAGCTTATCTTCACTTATGATGACGTTTGTCGGCTGGTTCAGACCCGTGATACTAGAAAGCATGAGGATAGGCAGCGTATAAACTCCTAACACAGCTAACGGCTCAGGTCCTGCTGACATTAACGTATAAAGAGACCAAAGAAAAAATAGACAGATGAGCACGGCCGGAAGAAAAATAGAAAACACCGCAGACGTTCGGCTATAAGCATGATGCTGCATGAGACCTCCTCCTTTCAGATGACATGGAAGGAGCGACGAAGGCTCCTTCATGCAAGTGGTCATTTACTTAATATGATCTATGATTTTCTCAATATCATCTTCAATGCCAAATCCGGTTAAAAAGGATAATGTTTGGATCACAGGCGTTCCTTTTGTATCACTTACTGGTGTTGTCGTCACAATTAAATCGGCGCCCTCTGCTTTTTGCGGGACTTCAGATGCCTTACATTGTTCAACGACGACATCGTATCCTTTTTCCTTTAACGTCTCTTCTACTTTTTTTGCAACAACCGTAGATGTTGCAACCGCTGTTCCGCACGATACCAATATTTTCTTCGCCATAAAAATCCCTCCAGCTCATTTATTGATCTTTCTGATCTAAGCCCATTTCTTTCGCATACTGCCTTCTAATATCATTCCGTACCCAGTACCATAGAAGCGCGTAAGCCAGTGCACAAACAATCGCTGCAATAAAGTAAGGGTTGCTCGGATCAAGAAGTCTCACCATGATCCAAGGAATGACGTGGGAACCAAGGTCAATACCAGAAATCATGTTTGCCCCTTCTGGGAAATCAAAGCCGACTGCTTTCCCCATCGTTGTCGCAAGTGGTGCGAGATTCGTTGCGATAAAGAAGACAATCATTAATGTGAAAATACTGTTAATAAGACCACGTATAATATTTCCACGAGCGGCTGCTACTGCCCATACCACCGTAAATGGCAGAACCGATAAATCCGCAAATGGCAGCATGCCATTATAAGGAAGAACAACAGCGAGCAAAATCGTAATTGGCACCATCAAAAGAGCTACCGCCATATTCGCCGGATGACCGATCACAATCGCTGTATCTAAGCCAATATAGACGTTTTTTCCTGGGAAACGCTTTTGAATATAAGAACGTGCGCCCTCAGAGATTGGAATCAGTCCTTCCATTAATAACGCAACCATTCTAGGCATTAACACAAGAACTGCTGCCATTTGAATACCAAGCGTCATGACGCCTTTCGCATCATACCCGCCAAGAAGACCAATAATGATACCAAGTATGAGACCCATCACAAGTGGTTCGCCAAAAATGCCAAAGCGTTTCTTCAATGTTTCTGGATCAGCATGAATTTTGTTTAAACCAGGGATCTTATCAATGATGCGGTTGGACGCATACATAAGCGGCGCGAAGTTGACCGTTTCAGCATGAGCCATCGATACGCCTTTTAATCCGAAATGATGTTCAATTGTCGGCGCCGTCCAGTCGGCTAACTTAAGTGTGATGGCAGAAACGATCAAGCCAACAGCAAGAGCCAAGAACATATTATGATAAGCATAGTAAGTAACAGAGGCTGCGAAAATCAAATGCCAGAAATTCCAAATATCCACATTCAGTGTTTTCGTAAAATTAACGGACAATAAGATGACATTTAACAAAAGAACAAGAGGAATCATCAAAGGGGCAACAGGTGTACCAAATGAAATGGCGGCTCCAATTGGCCAGCCGACATCTAAAATATCGAGCTTTAACCCAAGGGAATTGACCATGGCTTTTGCTGCTGGTCCAAGACCGCTGACAAGCAAATTAATGACAAGATTGACACCGACAAAGCCAATTCCGATCGTAATACCGGCTCGGAAGGATTTCTTAAAGCCTTGCCTTAAAATCATACCGAAAAGCGTCATAATAATCGGGAGCATAATAGTTGGTCCAAGGTCTAATATAAAATCGACGGCTTGCTTGATCATACATCCACCTCCTGATTTTTTCAGATGAAGCGCTTACATTCTTTCGTGAATGACTATTGGTTTAATTCTTGTTGCAGGACATCAACAGCTTCTTCATACGATGTCATGTGAGATAGCCGATTCATCACCTCTTCTTTTCTAAAAAGCGTCATCAGCTTTTCTAACATCACAAGCTGCTTACTAGGTTCAGAGATTGCAAGGACGAACACAATTTTGGCTTGCACTGTCTCATCAGGGCTACCCATCTTATGAAATATAACAGGCTCCTTTAATGTCGCTACACTGATCGCCGGTTTGTTTACATGTTCAGGATCTGTATGCGGAATTGCCACTCCAAAGGTCGCAAGAGGCAGGCCCGTAGGATATGTTTTTTCTCTTTCAAGCACTGCTGGCAGAAAGCTCGATTTAATATACCCCCCAGCTTCTAACCGCTTTGCTAAATATGTGGTCACCTCCTCTCCCGAAGATGCTTCGTATTGCAGCTTGATCAGCTGTTCATCTAACTCAAACAAGTTGTTCAAACAACCACCTCTTTCATTTGGTATAATTATGAACACATGTAACAAAACGAAAGAACATTTTAGAACAGAACCTTTTATAAAGCGCTTACAATTATATGTTCTTAAAAATGTTCAATGATGTTACCTTTGTAAAGATATTATAATATTCGAAATTATAAGTCAATGTTCCTAGGGAAATTTTTATAAAAAAAGACGCAGCTTATGCTGCATCCTCTCTTCGAACCTTGTACACACCTTGTTAAATATAGTTTCCTATATCTAAAAATTCAGATACAAATAGATTGTCTGATTGCTCTGCCATTTCTTGTTTTGTCCCGATCTTTTCGATTCTGCCTTCATTCATGACCACGACACGATCAGCAATATCGAATGCTTCTTCTTGATCATGTGTCACAAAGATGGTTGTCATTTGAAATTCTCGATGGACTTTTTTCAGCCAATGTCTTAATTCTTTCCTTACCTTCGTATCTAGAGCGCCAAAGGGCTCATCTAATAGGAGTGCCTTCGGTTTGACGGCAAGTGCGCGTGCAAGTGCGACACGCTGTTTTTGTCCGCCTGACAGCTGCTCTGGATAACGGTGCTCATACTGCGTTAGCTGAACGACCTCTAGTAGCTCATATACTCGCTCTTTGATGTCTTTTTTAGGCAACCTTTCTCCTCTTGGCTTCATCTTCAAACCATACGCAACATTATCAAATACCGTCATATTTCGAAAAAGAGCGTATTGCTGAAACACAAAACCGATCTGCCGCTTTCGCACAGGAATATGAGTATAATCCTGATCTCCAAATAAAATCTGTCCGTGATTTGCGTAGTCAAGCCCTGCAATAATTCTTAATAAAGTCGTCTTACCAGAGCCAGATGGCCCTAATAAAGATATCAATTCGCCATTTTTAATAGACAAATCGACGTTTTGCAAAACCTTCGTCTGCCCAAACTGTTTTGATATTTGTTTCGCTGTAATCCCCAAGGCCGATCCCTCCATTTATGTTGACCGCTTGCTGAGCCTGTGTTCCCTCTGCTGAATGATGTGCTTGATGATTAAAGTGATGACCGCCACAAACGCCATAAGAGACGCTACAGCAAAAGCGGCTTGGAATTGGTACTCATTGTATAGAATTTCAATATGAAGCGGCATCGTATTGGTCATCCCGCGAATATGACCAGATACAACCGACACTGCACCAAATTCACCAATCGCCCTTGCCCCTGCTAAAATGACGCCATAAAAAAGTGCCCATCTGATATTTGGCAGTGTCACAAGAAAAAAAGTCTTCCACCCATTTGCACCAAGCGTGAGCGATGCCTCCTCCTCATGAATACCTTCATTTTGCATAAACGGGATTAGCTCTCTTGCAATAAACGGAAACGTGACAAATATAGTTGCAAGAATCATGCCTGGTACAGAATAAATAACTTTCCATCCATTTGCTAAAAGCCATGGACCTAAAAGTCCGTTTGAACCAAATAAAAGGACAAAGACAAGTCCAGCAATCACCGGTGAAACGGCAAACGGGAGGTCAATCACAGTCGTTAACAAACGTTTTCCGCGGAAATTAAATTTTGTAATAAGCCATGCAGCACTGACCCCAAAGATGATTTGAAGCGGCAGTGTCACGATTACAATAAAGACAGTCAATTTGATTGCGGCAAGTGTATCTGGATGAGAGATGGCCAGAAGGTAAGAACTCCATCCTTTCTCAAATGCCTTTGAAAACACGGCGATCAGCGGCATGAATAAAAACAAAATCAAAAACGCATACACAACGGTAATGAAAATGACCTTCACCGCTTTTGATTCCGTCACAGGGCTCCTGAATGTGATGCGGTGCTGTTTACGAAGCTCTCTTTCCAATCGTCTCACCTCACTTCCACTTGTTTTTTCCGCTCTACAAACCACTGCACTCCGTGAATCAATAACAGAATGAAAAATGAAAGGAGCAGCATGAAGCAGGCTATCGCTGCTGCACCGTGATAATCATATTGCTCAAGCTTAGACATGATCATCAGTGGTGTAATTTCTGTTTTAAACGGAATATTTCCAGCAATAAACACAACAGAGCCATACTCACCTAGTGCTCTTGCTAATGCAAGAGAAAAGCCAGTCATCACCGCTGGAAACAAGGCGGGGAGCAACACATGAAAAAAGGTCTGGCCCCTTGTTGCACCAAGGATCGCCGCAGCCTCTTCCACCTCCTGCTGAAGCCCTTCTATGACCGGCTGAACTGTTCTAATCACAAATGGAATGCCAATAAAAATGAGTGCGAGAATAATACCGAGTGGTGTATATGCCACCTTCATATGCAAAAATTGCCCAATCCATCCATTTGGAGAATAAAGAGTAGTGAGAGCAATCCCCGCAACAGCCGTTGGGAGAGCAAACGGTAAGTCGATGAGCGCATCCAACATTTTCTTTCCAGGAAACGAATACCGCGCGAGAACCCATGCAATCAATACACCAAATCCTACATTGATGAGGGCCGCAGCAAAGGAAGTCGCAACTGTCAGCTGAAGCGACTTCAGCACCCGTGCATCGCTAAAAACCTTCCATATCCCCTCTGCCCCTAATGAACCGGTCCAGATAAATACCATGGATAAAGGAATGACGACAATCGCACTCACATAAACGAGCGTCACCCCAAGACTCAGCCCAAAACCAGGCAATACATGTTTTCTTTTATTGGCGGCAACATGCACTTTCTTCATCACATCGCCCCCTATTTTTGTCCACTATATATTTGATCAAATAATCCGCCATCATCAAAAAATCTTTTCTGCGCCTTTCTCCATCCGCCAAATGCTTGATCAATTGTCACCATATCAATTTCTTTAAACTGGTCTTTATATTTGTTTAACACTTCTTTATTTCTTGGCCGATAATAGTTTTTCGCCGCAATTTCCTGCCCTTTTTTGGAATACAAATAATCTAAATAAGCCTTTGCCACTTTCTCTGTTCCCTTTCGTTTCACATTTTGATCAACGACGGCAACGGGCGGCTCTGCTAAAATACTAATGGATGGACTGACAATCTCAAATTTGTCTTTGCCTAATTCATGCAGTGTCAAATAGGCTTCATTTTCCCATGCAATTAACACATCACCCTGGCCCCGTTCAACAAAGGTGGTGGTGGCTCCACGGGCGCCTGAATCAAGGACCTCGACATGTTCATATAGCTTCTTGACAAAATCCTTTGTTTTTTCTTCATCACCATGAAAGGTTTTATCGGCATATGCCCATGCGGCTAAGTAATTCCACCTTGCACCGCCGGACGTCTTTGGATTAGGCGTAATAATGGACACGCCTGGTTGAATCAAGTCATCCCAGTCTTTAATCTTCTTTGGATTTCCTTTCTTCACAAGAAACACAATGGTAGACGTATAGGGGGTTGACTGGTTCGGAAATTCCTTTTGCCAATCCTTTGAAAGTAGTCCGCGATCTGCAATTGCATCAATGTCATATCCAAGCGCAAGTGTCGCCACATCTGCTTCGAGTCCATCAATAATAGACCTTCCCTGTTTACCTGATCCTCCGTGAGACTGCTGTATAGTGACATCCTCACCGGTTTTGTCTTTCCAATATGTTTGAAAGGCTTGATTGTATTCCTGATACAATTCACGTGTAGGATCATACGAAACATTTAACAGCTCAATCTTTCCCTTTTGGTTTGAGGCTTCATTCGCATTTGAGCATGCACTCGTCACAGTCATGATCAATATGATGGTCACGATAGAGACCCATTTCCACTTTTTCATGTTATCCGCTCCCCTGTTATCACATAATGGTGACACCAATCTTGCCGTTTCTACGCAAAAAAGACCCTTAGCCATTGAAGTACATCACAGTCCTGTACTTCAAATTGCCAAGAGCCTTCGGTTGTCCGATCAGCTATGTATGATTGATGTTAGTCTATATATTATTCAAACTATTCACAGGTGTCAACTGTGTTTTTTCTTTTATTTAGACAAAAAGAGCGCCATCTTCAAGAGGCGCTCCTTTTCCCGGGAAATGTTATTGATCTGCAGATAGCTTTAAATTGACACCTACAGCAGTTCCATTTCTCGTGGAGTCAGCAACTCCAGTAAATGTCCCTGCTTTTCGATCAATTAGTAAAGCTTGCACGTTCCCTATATCGATAGGTGAACTGCCAAAACGGTGACCCATATCATTTAGCTTTGTTCTCACATCGAGAGGGACACCTACTTCATAGCGGTAAGAAGTTAGGCTGTTAGTATAAATTCTAGGCTCTTCCACCGCATCCTGAAGCTCCATGTCATATTCAAGCAAATTTAGGATCGTCTGTGAAACAGAAGCAATAATAGTGGTTCCTCCAGGTGATCCAACGGTCATAACAGGCTTTCCATCTTTAAAGATGATCGTTGGCGTCATACTTGATAATGGACGTTTATTTGGCTGCACTTCATTGGCACCGCCAGGCCTTGCGTCAAAATCCGTGAGTTCATTATTTAAGAAAAAACCATACTCTGGGACAAGAATCCCTGTACCAAACAACTGTTCAATGGTTGTTGTAAACGACACAACATTTCCCCACTGATCTGCAACAGTAAAATGGGTGGTTTCACCAATGGTTTTATCCTCTGGCTGCGGGACAATTGGGGATGGATTTTTTTCATCCTCATATTTCCACGGATCTCCTTCTTTCGGGTTACGATTCATTTGATCTAATTGAATAAGAGAGGCTCTTTCTGAAATGTAATCATCGTCTAATAGTCCTTTTAGTGGAACATCTACGAATTCGGGGTCACCGGCATATGCAGCACGGTCAGCATAGGAGAGATGCATCGTTTCAGCAAGCAGCTGATATTTTTCGAATGATTTGGGGTCATATTGAGATAGGTTAAAGTGGTCAAGTATTTTGAGTATTTGTAGCATAAACACCCCGCCTGAGCTTGGTGGAGGCATACTTGCAAGCTGGTACCCTTTATAGTCTCCCCAGATTGGCTTTTCAGTCTTGACCTCATAATGACCAATGTCATCTGTTGTCATCGTACCACCAAAATCTTGGACTGTATTGGCAAGTGCCTTTGCTACTTTTCCTTCATAAAACGCCTTGCTTCCTTTTTTCGCAATCAATTTAAATGTTTTTGCAAGACCTGGCTGGACAAGCAGATCTCCTTCTTCGAGAGGCTGATCATCTGGAAGAAAGATTGGCGCTGCAGCCGTTTTTTTCAATTTCTCTTGATGATCATCAATCGCTTTTGCCAGGACCGAATCAATTTCAAATCCATCCTCTGCGAGCTGAATGGAAGGCTTAATCAATTCCTTCATAGAACGAGTACCCCACTTATCTAATGCGGCTTCGAGACCTTTTACTGTCCCAGGAACACCAACCGCATTTCCATGTGTAGAGCGCTCGGCAAATGGAATCACCTTTCCTTCATCTGTTAAAAACATGTCAGGTGTTGCGCCCTGTGGTGCTCGTTCTCTGCTATCGATGATGGATGTTTCTTTTGTCTTCTCATCATAAACCATCATAAATCCTCCGCCGCCAATTCCAGACATCATTGGCTCTGTTACATTCAGTGCGTACTGGATGGCAACAGCAGCATCAACTGCGTTTCCACCTTTTTTCAATACATCGGCACCAACTTCTGATGCGAGCGGATGGGCTGTAGCGACCATGCCATCCTTGCCAACAGCTACTTTATCCCCATGAGTTTCGTTTGCATGGACTTGGCTGACAGGCAGGAAAAACGAGAAAACAAACAGACATATGGACAAAACAGTTAGAGAAATGCGTTTCATAAACAACACCCCTTCCATATTCTTACTTTGACATTACCTACTTCTTAACCAGAATACAATAGATTATTCTAAAATTTCTAAAATTTTCATTCTATCATCCTACATCGATCAAATAAAACATGCTTTTCCAAAACATATGACATATACAAAAAATAGGTATAAAGACATAATACTTTCACCTACTTGACTTAACGGTATAATAAACACATGACAAAGGGGGAAAAATGGTGAACCACAAAAGCCAAATTTTTTGGGAAACGTATTGGAAAGAGACAGCAGAAAAGGCACCAGCGGACACGTCTGTTTCGGCTTGGGCATTTGGTGCAGATCCAGATCACTTACTTGACCTTGTCAAGCAAGGAAAAAAAACAGCCACTTGTTCTGGTCATATTTTTTATGAGAAGGAACAGGAGCCGCTTCCGCAGCGTGGGCAATATGCGATCATTTTGGACAGCCAGGAGGAACCTAAAGCCATCATCGAGATCACGCATGTAGAAGTGATGCCAATGAATGAGGTGCCAGAATCATTTGCTCAAGCAGAAGGTGAAGGCGATCTATCATATGACTATTGGTACAGAGCGCATAAAGAATTCTTCACAGAAGCACTCAAGCCATATGGATTAGATTTTAAAGAAGACATGCTTCTTGTTTGTGAACGTTTTAAGCTGATTCATTCAGCTTCTTAGCCTTTAAGCGGCGCCAAAAACGGCCCGCTTTTTCCGTTTCTTTCACCCTTTCTGAAAAAGGTGTGTTGAGATCACATCTTTAGGTCAGAATAAGATCAAATAGAAAAAGTGAAGAAATTTTCGACTACACCTGTTTTTTTTCGACAAAAGAATATATAATTATTTGATGTGTGCATTGTCTCATTTATACAATGGAGGGTTTTTACATGTTAAAAAGGAAAAAAGACAAGTTTTCCGTCTTGTTAACGGAAATTGCTAAAAATTTAGATGAAACAGCTGAGTATTTTGTTAGCTATAAAGTAACAAATCAAACCACTCTGAAAGAATTTTCTGACACATTGAAGGAATATGAGACAAAAGGTGATACTCATGTTCATACCATGATTAAAGAGCTGAACAAAGCCTTTATTACACCGATTGAACGTGAAGACATTCTTCAATTGACGAATAGTCTCGATGATGTTTTAGATGGAATTGAGCATTTTTCAGCAACGCTAGAAATTTATTCAATCACAAGCTCTGACGAACATATCGACAAATTCAGCCACTACATCAGAGAATGCGCGAAAGAAATATTAATCACAATTGAACTACTGGCTGAAAATCGCTTGAAAGATATTCATCCGCACGCAATCAAGATCAAAGAGATTGAGCATAATTGTGACAATCTTCATCGCAAATCACTAAAGAACTTGTTTGGAAAAGAAACAGACCCAATTAAAGTGATTCAATACAAAGAAATTTACGAAACACTTGAAGAAATCGCTGATTCCTGTCAAAGTGTTGCCAACAATCTAGAAACAATCATTATGAAGAATGCGTAACGGGGTTAGTTAAACATGGACACATTACTCATCCTTACCATATTTATTGTCATTTGTGCACTTGCTTTTGATTTCATTAACGGATTCCACGATACAGCAAATGCCATTGCCACTTCGGTTTCAACAAAGGCGTTAAAGCCTAGACATGCTATTATTATGGCAGCGTTCATGAACTTCTTAGGAGCAATGACATTTACAGGTGTAGCAAAATCCATTACAAAAGACATCGCAGATCCATTTACACTTCAAAACGGTTCTGTTGTCATCTTGGCTGCTTTAATTGCAGCTATCACTTGGAACTTGCTTACTTGGTATTACGGGATTCCGAGTAGTTCTTCCCATGCACTGATCGGTTCAATTGCAGGAGCGGTTATTGCCTCTGCGGGTTTTGGCGCTTTAAACTATTCGGGATTCATTAAAATCATTCAAGCCCTTTTGCTTTCACCTATCCTAGCTTTCGTATTGGGATATATCGTGTATACCATTATCAAATTTATATTCAGAAACAACAATCTTGCAAAAACAAATAAACAATTCCGACGTGTTCAAATTTTAACTGCTGCACTGCAATCTTATACCCATGGAACGAACGATGCGCAAAAAGCGATGGGAATTATTACGATGGCTCTCATCGCAGGTAATTTGCATACAACAGACGACATTCCATTCTGGGTACAATTCTCTTGTGCGCTTGCAATGGGACTTGGTACTTCTATTGGCGGCTGGAAGATTATTAAAACAGTCGGCGGTAAAATCATGAAAATTCGTCCAGTAAACGGGGTATCTGCCGACTTAACTGGTGCAGCTATTATTTTCGGTGCAACGTTTATCCACTTACCTGTTAGTACCACACACGTGATCTCGTCTTCTATTCTAGGCGTAGGCTCTGCGCACAGAGTAAAAGGTGTGAACTGGGGTACAGCAAAACGTATGCTTGTCACTTGGGTCATCACATTACCAATTTCAGGGACTCTAGGTGCTCTCATATACTTTGTGTTAAATACGTTTCTATAAGGGAAAAGGCCTGTCTAGCAGGTCTTTTTTTTATGTAGACAAACTGTCTATTCTAACTAGCAGTTTTTTTCATGAAGCAGGGTTTCCAATCATACCCATAGAAGTAAACAAGTATTCATCTGTCTATGGGAGAGAAGAACATGCTATTATTTTTTCAATTGACCGTATGGTTATTACTAGGTGCGCTTGCTGTGTATGTTTTTGCTGTATGGCGCTTTGAACAAAAAGTAAAAGAAAAGATGTTTGCCATTCGTAAAACGTGGTATTGGATTTATGTAGCTGGTGCTGTTGTTTACTGGACAAATGACCCCTCTTCAATCTTCACCAATTGGATGCACTACTTGATCATTGCCGTTTTTTTCGCATTAACCGATGCATTCATTTTTCTCAGCTCCTATATTAAAAAACTTGGGAATCACGAGCTGGAAACCGACACCCATCAACTCCTTGAACAAAATAACGATCTACTGCATTCTTACCTCAATAAACTAAAAACGTACCAATACCTATTGAAAAACGAACCGATCCATGTATATTATGGAAGTATAGAGGCATATATAGAGGGAATTGAGCGGCTGATTTATTCTTTTGCTGAAAAGATGAATATCCAAGCGGTTCTTTGTCCATATGATACGCAGGAACAAAAAGATGATCTGCTGCGGACACTTGACCAGCGAGCGCTCATTCAGGCAAAGCTTGACAGGCAGGAAGTATATTACGATGATTTTGGCAAAATGGTACTCATCCCGTTTTCAGTAGCAGATGCACATTTTGTCATTAAACTGACCTCTGATGAGATTGTCACTGAGTTCGACTACTTATTAATGACTTCACTTACAACGATTTATGACCTAATCTTGCCTGACGAAGAGGAAGGTGATGAAGATGGACCACGCACTTCAAGGGGATAGCAACAATCGCAAGAAAAACCCTTTTAAGATTTTAAAGAAGAAGCGCCATATTAGTATGGCCGATTACAAGGTAAGCCCCCATACAGAGCGAATTTTCAAAAAGAATGAACAGCTCCTGGATGAGTATAAAAATAAAAAGGCTTGATCACACTAAAGGACGCGGAACGAAATCCGCGTCCTGATTCCTTTTTTACATAGACGTGCATACAATAAACCATACGCTGCAACGATTGAGGTGCCAACATGAAAAAGAAAGTGAAACAAATGAGATATGTTCAGTTTGCTGAATTTCAGCCGTCCCCTTATGTCCGCCAATTAAATGAAAAAAGTGAAGCAGTCATCCAATCATACAAACGTAAGCACTCACTTATTTAACAACTCAAGTAGCTTTTTCTTCGTTTTAGGCCCGTATACCCCATCACTTGTCAGACCATTCACCAGCTGAAAACGCGCTACAGCATTGGCCGTCTTTTCTCCATAAATTCCGTCGACTCCCTTATCTACAGCCGTTTTATCAGGATAAAAATAAACAGCAGCAAGCGCTTTTTGGACGAGACTTACGTGCTCTCCCTTTGTCAGAGGAGATGTCATCTTTAACACTCCATCCGGCAGCTCAAACATGACCTTTCCATCATTTCGATAAATTTTGAGAACCTGTCCAATTTGAATCATGTTCGGATCGCTAATGTTATTCCACTTCTGCAGATCTTGAACAGTGACCCCATGGGCTTTGGCAATGCTCGTTAACGTATCCCCGCTTTTAACCACATACGTTATGACCGTCTCCGGATCACCTGCCGTTTCAATTCCTTTTTTAAATTCATCCCATGAAGATAAAAGCAGACGTGGACATGCTTTTCCAGACCAATGCTGATGCGTAACCACATTTGCAAGTGGAATGTCATGCTCTTTTAATAGCTTTTGAATGAGCCATTGAGCATGTTTGACAGCCTGCTGAAAGTTCCCATCCTCATTTTCACAAATTTCAATTCCAATTGATTTCCGGTTCCCATTCCCATGTCCATCTCCTGCATGCCAGCCATTTTCATTTAAAGGCAAATGCTGAAAGATTTCATGATCATCCACTGTAAAGTGCCAGCTCACCTCTGTCCCTTGGCGTTTCACATATGCCGCATGACTTTTCGCATCAGCTCCTTTTGACGTGTTCGCTGTGTTATGAACAGTTACATACACCGGTGTCATGGCATATCCTGGCCGGTTTCCGTTCCCTACTGGAATAAAATCTCGATAAATTTGCACCATGTTCTGCACTCCCTTTTGCTAAGTTGATTTGTTCTCTCTCATCAATCGGTGGCATTCGTAAGACAAATTTTGTTTGTTTTAGTCATAAGACTATGGTAAAATTTGAATTCAATCCTCCCTTTTGAACCGTGGAGAATGAAAAAATGAAGAAAAAAACAGGAATTAATTCCATTTTTATTGATTTTTATGTTAAAATTGTTAATAACAAGCCGATATATAAAGTAAGCGATAGCTTAATTAGCCAATTAGTCCTATATGGACTTTTCTTTTACACCAAAATAGAACATACGTTTGTATGGAGGTTTTTAAATGACTGGTTTTTTAACCTATTTAGAAGAAGATATTAAGAAATTATACGCTCAACTACAAATAAGCGGTCCTGCTTATTTGGATATGCAAAGGATCGCTTCTGAATTTCATGTATGGGTCCACTACGAGGATACCGGCAGCATGATGATCAAACATCAAGGTCTTTACAGTATTGTTTTAAACAGATCGCTATCATCTGAAGAACAGTGGCAGGATTTTGCCCACGAGCTTTGTCATGTGCTGAAACACGCAGGCAATCATTTCAACATGCACAAGCTCTTTCGAGAACTGCAAGAGTTTCAGGCAAAACAATTCATGTATCACTTTTGTGTCCCGACCTTTTTACTGCTGCAAATGAAGCTTCCAAATCTTCGGCAGCAAGCCATTTTGCAAATTGCCCAAACATTTCACGTCACCTGGTCTTTTGCTGAAAAACGGCTTGCCTTATTCGAACAGCGAAGAGCAGGTATTCGCTTCCAAAAGGAATTTACTTCTTATTTAATGAAAGCGGAAAAGGTTGCGGAAAAAGAAGCCGTTTATCAAACGTAAACGCCTGTACATGACAACAGAGGTTTATTCATAAAGGCGCAATACTTGTTTCAGTACATTTGTGTACCTATAAAATTGTTCATTTTGCGTATCACGCCGATAGCTCCGCCTAAAGTCCTGAAAGAATGCTCTTCTTTGAGCTTGACTGATTTCAATTTGAACGCTTTGCCCTGTCAGACATTGATTATTAATATTATGAGGATGTGTTCCAGAAAAACGATCGGATTCAGATAGCAGCAATGCAGGAAAACCATTCAATGTTAAACGTTCCACCGTTTCGGCAGCTCTTTCTCTATCTGTACCACCCACTAATGATTGAAGCACGTCTGTTTCTGCGTAGCCATGGAGCGCAAACGTATAATGATGTGTACGCACTTGAGAAAGACAAATCGGCTCATCAAAACGTGTGCTTGTAATATGCAGAACATGATTGCCTTTCACTTTAAGGCCCTCAAATAAATACATAGAATAATCACTTGCTAATTCATGGATCAGCTCACTCACGCCCGATTCAATTCCTCCGGCATGTGGCGACAAAACCAGAAGCTGATCCCCTTTCCGCTTGTGAAGAATTTGATAATCAATCCCTTTTCTTTCATGAGCGGAAAGCTCTTCATAATTTTGATACGTATCAATAATTTGCGTCATCCCATCTGCCCCATTTCTCTTTATGAGCATAAGTCTACTGATCTCAAATTCTTTTGTAAAGTGTTTTCGAGCCGTCTATCCATATGAAGACATCCTTAAATTTTCCTTATTTTTTCGGCTTTCTGTTGAATTTTGTGAAAAAATGACCGATAATTGAAATGAATAGAACTTTTGGACTATATGAATCTTTTTATATTCTCTCTCATATATTAGAAATATTGTGATCTACATCTGGAGGAATTCATGTTAAAAAAGAAAACCACCCTCATCCTTATCATCTTATTCATTAGCTTCGCTGGTATCATTTATTGGAAATGCTTCTCTCTTCAAGGCGTGTCTCACGGAACATTCATCCGCTCTACGTCATCACCTGATGGAACATATATCATTAATACCTACCGACATAGTGGAGGCAAACTAAAGGAGAACGCAGTCAGAGCAGAAATTGAAAACAAACTGACCCATCGAAAGAAAACGATTTACTGGAAATACCCTGATAAAGACCCTCTCATCAAATGGAAAAATGCACAGCTTGTTCAAATTGGACACGAATTTTTAAATGTTGTAAAAGGCGAAACATACGATTATCGCTTTGAGAAGAGAAACAGAAAATAACGAGCCATTAAAAAAACGAATCCTCTGTAGATTCGTTTTTTTACGTTTACATCACCTTTTGCATAAAAACTTTCATTTCTTTGCTTACTATAGTCAATCGATCTACAATTTCACTAAACTCTGTGACAAGTAAAGCCTGTTCCGATGATGATCCTTTCATATGATCCATGCTCTCAAGTAATGTATGTATATTAGAGGAAATTCCCTGCAATGAGCTTTCAATATTTTCCGTTGCACGTGAAGTTTCACTTGATAGCTTTTGGACTTCGTTTGCTACGACACTAAAACCTGCTCCTTCTTTTCCTGCTCGGGCTGCTTCAATTGACGCATTCAAACCTAACAAACTCGTTTGTTTTGAGATACCTTTAATCATTTTGGTAATATCTGATGTTTTTTTCGAGCTTTCAAGTGTTTGCTGCGTTTGTAAGGTCATTTCCTCACTTGTAGCAGAGAGTTCCTCTGAATGCGCCGCCACCACATGCACCTTTTCTTGAATGCTTTGAATAATGTCATTCAATGACTCCATATACGCTTCAAGCACCAATTGATTTTTGAGCGGAAAACCTAAAGCGATTGCACCAATAACCTGTTGATTTTCATCAAAAATCGGCAAACCCATTGCATTTAAGGGCGTTCCATACACCGATTCTGGTACAAATGTACTTGAAGTTTCGCCTCTTAACGCTTTTTTCATATTCAGGTCATCTGGTTTAATGCGTTCACCAGCCCGAATTTGAAAATCAACATCCTTCGATGGCAAATACAGCAAGAATTTCTCTCGATCAATGACACCTATTGTCACTTCATTCTTTAAAATCTGCATCATATAAGGTGCAGCTGTCACAATACTATGTAGTATATCCATTTTCCCTACCTCCTTATTGTATTTATCGGTCATTGATCTTAATTTAATAGTTATTTTAAAAAATAAGAATTTTATCGAATATTTTTCTCGTATTTACGATCAAAAAGTATGGTATTCACTTTATATATTCAAAAAAACACGAATTTGCTATAATGAGAGTATCAACATATGATGAAGTGGTCATGTAACCATTTTACTTATTCATTGGAGGCGCATGTTGTGACACAACCCATGAAGTATGAGCAGGCGATCGTCATTGGCGGCGGTATCACCGGAATGCTCGCTGCAAAAATTTTATCAACGTTTTATCATCAAGTGTTTATCATTGAAAGGGACGAACTGCCAGATTCTCCTGCGAATCGTCTCGGCACGCCTCAATCCTTTCATCCACATAGAATGCTACCACTTGGCAAACAAATTGTTGAACGTCTATTTCCTGGTTATACAAAAGAGTTACTGGCAATGGGCGGGTTCAACACGTTGCATCAAACATCTCGATTTATCACAAAAGATGGTGAATTAACGCTCACCGATACTGAAGAAACAGTTGTCACAAGACGTGCCATGCTAGAGTGGGTGCTGATGCAAAGAATGTTAAATGAGGAACGTGTTCATTTTTTAGAAAAGCATGAAGCGATCTCGCTACAGTTTGAGGTAGGGACAAATCGAGTCATCGGTTTACAGGTCAAAGATCGCAGTGTAAAGCCAGGAATCATTGATCTAATGAAAGCAGACTTAGTGATCGATACGTCTGGAAGAATGTCTAAATTGCCAAAATGGCTGAAAAGTGCAGGACGAACCTTGCCACTGGCAGATAAGTTACACGTCTCTCTTGGCTACAGCACAAGATACTACCACATACCACCCGAAGCGCCAAACCTGCAATCAATGGTTGTAGGTGGACAGCCAAATAAACAAATCCCGACAGGACTATTTGAACGAGTCGATCATGATTTAGTAGCTGTTCTTCTCTCAGCAGCAGGCGGCTCACATTATCCAACAACGGACACTGATCAATTTGATTCAGAAACCGCTGCGCTTACCCATCCCGCTATAGCAGAAGCCATCACTCATTTAATTCCCTATACGAAACCAAAAGGATTTAGAGTTCCGGCTTGTGTCAGGAACCACTATGAACAAATGGAAGATTGGCCAAGAGGCTTATTGGTCATGGGTGATGCCCTGTGCACATTAGATCCAATACATGGTCAGGGAATGACAAAGGCAGCTCTTGAGGCACAGACACTTGAGCGTATGCTCAAACAAGCACAAGAAAATGAACGGCTATCTTTTGAAAAGGACACGTTACAACAAATGCAGCACGCGAGTGAACTAGGCTGGTGGCTTTGTGCAATTGCGGATATGGCATGGGAAGGCGTCGAGTTAAAAGGAACCCCCATTCCCCATTTGACATTTGTACAAGAATTTTTAAGTTATTATGTACAATACGCCGTTCAAACAAAACAACCTAAATGCCTTGAAGCGTATCATCGTATGCATTCATTCTTAATAGAACCGAGGGAAATCATTAACTTAGAACAGCTACATGTCATGATTCAAGCTGACACCTCTGGAGAAACCGCCGAATGGTGGAATCAATGGGATCAAAAGAACGATGATGGCAACCGAGCTTTTTTCCATGAAGCGGTCCCTGACTTTCGTCTAGAGCACTTGCTGTCATTAGCTTGAAACAAAAAAAGCCCCTCATTGGGGCTTTTTGATTAACGTAATAATTGAAGTACGTTTTGTGGCTGTTGGTTTGCTTGAGCTAGCATTGCTTGAGAAGCTTGAGAAAGAATGTTGTTCTTTGTGAACTCACTCATTTCTTTTGCCATGTCAACGTCACGAATACGAGACTCAGCAGCTGTTAGGTTTTCAGCAGAAGCGCCAAGGTTGTTGATTGTGTGCTCTAGACGGTTTTGAACCGCACCAAGTGCTGAACGCTGTTTAGACACGGCACCGATTGCTGCGTCAATTTTTGCTACCTCTGTATCAAAATTAAAACCGTCTTCATTCACTTTAATATCTTTTACAGTCAATGTTTCTGCATCCATTTTGCCGATCTGCACGTTAATGTTTTGCTCAATGTTTGCACCAATTTGAAATTGGAATCCATCCTCAACGCTTCCATCCAACAAATTCTTTCCGTTAAATGCTGTACGCTGAGAAATTCCATCAATTTCATCAACCAAAGCAGTGAGTTCTTCTTGAATAGCTGTTAAATCTTCTGTTTGTTGAGTGCCAACGTTACCCGCTTGAACTGTCAACTCACGCATACGTTGAAGTATGGCATGTGTTTCTGTTAATGCACCTTCAGCTGTTTGAATAAGAGAGATACCGTCTTGAGCGTTTTTAGACGCCATTTCTAAGCCGCGGATTTGCCCACGCATTTTTTCAGAGATTGCAAGACCTGCTGCGTCATCTCCTGCACGGTTAATACGAAGACCAGAAGAAAGCTTCTCCATGTTCTTTTGGCTAGCACCGTTGTTAGCAGACAAACGGTTCAGTGTGTTAAGTGCTGCGATATTGTGGTTAATTCTCATATTAAATGACCTCCATGTGTTTGAACCAATTAGACATCCATGTCCAAAAGTTCTAAATTAGAATTTTTTTGTAAGCCTTACAATCCATTTATCGAACTTTAATGGAATATGTTTAACAAAAAAGGAATAAATAAGGAAAAAGTCTCATTCATTATGATCACTTCGCTAGAGTATTCCAAATTTAAAGGTCATTTTCATCATTTATCAAAGGGATTTAAGAATCATATGTCAGGAGAAGGAGAAAAAGCGAAGAAAAAAGAGCATAAAAAAAAAAGCCCCATCAAGGGGCCTTTCATTAACGTAGTAATTGAAGTACGTTTTGTGGCTGTTGGTTCGCTTGTGCAAGCATTGCTTGAGAAGCTTGAGAAAGAATGTTGTTCTTAGTGAACTCACTCATTTCTTTCGCCATGTCAACGTCACGGATACGAGACTCAGCAGCTGTTAAGTTTTCACCAGAAGCACCAAGGTTGTTGATTGTGTGCTCTAGACGGTTTTGGACTGCACCAAGTTTGCCACGCTCTGACGATACTTTATTGATTGCAGCATCTACTTTATCTAATAAAGCATCAGTATTAGCAGCAGTAGCTGTTGTAACAACATAGTCCGCTTTCAGCATATCAAGACCTGTAGCTGCAGTACCCATGTTACCAATATTAACAGTTAATTGTTGAGTTTTGTTAGCACCGATTTGGAAAGTAAATCCATCTGTTGCTGTGCCATCAAGCAATTTCTTACCGTTAAATGCTGTACGATTAGAAATGCCATCTACCTCATCTAAAAGGTTGTCAATCTCATCTTGGATTGCTTTAAGATCTGTAGTTGCATCTTGTGTACCAGTGTTACCTGCTTGAACAGTTAGTTCACGAACACGTTGAAGGATTGAGTGAGTTTCAGTCAATGCACCTTCAGCTGTTTGAATAAGTGAGATACCGTCTTGTGCGTTTTTAGACGCCATTTCTAGTCCACGGATTTGTCCACGCATTTTTTCAGAGATCGCAAGACCTGCTGCGTCATCTCCTGCACGATTGATTTTAAGACCAGAAGAAAGTTTCTCCATGTTCTTTTGGCTAGCAGCGTTGTTTGAAGACAAACGGTTAAGTGTGTTAAGTGCTGCGATATTGTGGTTAATTCTCATTTCCTATTACCTCCATGTATGTGGGACCTGACAGACGTCCTTGTCTGAAAAAAGTCCTTTATTCTAGGGCTTATCAACCCTGACAATTCTATTATCGGACGTGGTTATAGGATGTTTAGCAGATTTTTAAAAAATATCTTGTTTTTTTATGATGTTCATCCTAATTTTAACAATTATGTAAAAATAAAAAACTGCTAATCTATTATCAGCAGCTTTACAGTTTATCAATATTGCTTGATATCAAACATCAAAATATTTTGGTACACCACATAATCTTTCTTACTTGTGAAAGGTCCTTTATTGTGTTCATCATTGATTTCATAGAAATTCATTCCGATTCCAAAGCTTCTTTCTTTGTACCAGTTAAGAAAATCGTTGATTTCTTTCATTGAAAGCAAATAATCCTTTTGCAGTCCGTTTATCATAGTAATTGAAAGTATACCTTTTGTTGATTCTTCACCAGGATTTGTTCCGTCTTGATCCTTTGGTTCTTCCGTTGACCCATCACCAGGCTTCGTTCCGTCCTGATCTTTTGGTTCTTCCGTTGTGCCATCACCAGGATTTGTTCCGTCCTGATCTTTTGGTTCTTCCGTTGTGCCATCACCAGGATTTGTTCCGTCCTGATCTTTTGGTTCTTCCGTTGTGCCATCACCAGGATTTGTTCCGTCCTGATCTTTTGGTTCTTCGGCTGACCCATCATCTGGCTTTTTTTCATCTTCAGCAATTTGTAAGTCATTTATTGAGATAGAAATTACTGATTTAAAGTCATTTTTAACCGATTTGGAATGATAATATTCTTTAAAATTCCTCCCACCTATGATATATATCGTGCCGTCAAGTGTTACAGCACTTGATCCAACTCTAGCTTCAGGTAATTCGCTTATACTTTTTTTCACAGAATTAGAATCGACATCATAATACTGCGAATATGGTGATATTGGGCTGGATCTGTCATCGTCATACTGACCGCCCACCATAAACAATTTTCCTTGATATGTTGTAAAAGCTGCCCCTAGTTGATAAAACTTCAACTTTGATTTCGTTTGTACCCATTGATTTGTTTCAATGTTATATTCATACACTTGGGCATTCTTGGAATTACTAACTGTTCTTTCTCCACCTGTGACATAAATTTTGTTGTTAATAACTTCTGACATAGACATACCAGTAAATTGCTGAGGAAACATTTTCAATTGTTGCCATGTATCCGTTTTTGTATCATAACTATAAAAATTATGTTCTTGATAAGGACTTTTATTCGTTGCAAGAATATAAATCTTATCATTTACAACACTCGCGCTTAAATCACCTTTTGTCACAGCTAGGTTTGGTATATTAATTGGTGTTTCTGACCATGTATCGGATTCTACATCATAAATATCAATTGTTTTTGTGCTATCTTGATATGCTCCTCCTATGACATATACTTTTTTCCCTATCACCACTGCCGCACTATCTGTTCTTTCTCTTGGCATATCAGCTTTTGAGCTCCACTCATTTTTGTAAGGATCATACATGTAGGTATTTTTATTACTAGATGATTTTTCACTACTTCCCCCAAAAACAAAAATCTTCCCATCTACTACTGCGGAGCTAGAATGAAGTCTCTCTTCCGGTAAGTCTGCCCGCTTCGTCCATCCATTTGTCTCAGCTGCATGAGCTTTTAACGGTAGAATTGTGACCATCATAAAAATGGTTAAAAGCACTAAAAATAATCCTTTTTTCATCGTTTCTTTCCTCCATATCTTAAATATCCCTCCTTTTATCGACATATTTGTAATAAAATTTAATTTATTATTATACACCAGAATGAATATCTCCAAAGTACATCTGCTATTTACCCTCACACATACATCACCGGTGTCGATACTTTAATAATCTTCCCACCTCGACGGTAAAATCTTGGAATGCGGCGGCTTAAGGTGGCGATGACTTCATAGTTAATTGTATTGAGCATTTCGGCAATTTCATCAACAGAAATTTCCCCGCCCTTCTGGCGACCATAAATAACGACTTCCTCCCCTTGCTTTGCCTTCATTTCTCCTAAACTGATCATGGTCATATCCATCGTGACTCGCCCCACAATCGGCATTCGTTTTCCGCGGAAAAGCATAAATCCTCGATTTGATAAAGCTCGAGAGTACCCATCCGCGTAACCAATTGGTATGGTCGCAATGACCTCATCAGGCTTTGCCACATAGGTGGCACCATAGCTGACGGTTCTAGGCTCTGTCACCATTTCCTTCACAAAAGCAATTCTCGCCTTTAAACTAAGTGCAGGCTCTAGTTGTACAGTATCTAAGCTTTCAATGTATTGCGAGGGATATAGTCCATAAAGCCCGATGCCAAGC
Organism: Bacillus crepusculi; assembly: GCF_014764715.1. Classification (GTDB taxonomy): domain Bacteria; phylum Bacillota; class Bacilli; order Bacillales; family Bacillaceae; genus Bacillus. The sequence continues at coordinate 258,268 of NZ_JACXXE010000003.1, forward strand.
CGGATCATATCAGCACTAAATTCAGGAAACGCAATGGAAGCCGCTGTATTGTTCATATGTACAGTGGGCAGCGTAATGCCTTGTTTTTTTAAGAACCGAAGAAAATCAATAAAAATGCTGTGCTGTAGCAGCGTGAAATCGGGGTCTGACTCATCCGCAGTAGAGAAATGCGTAAAAATGCCGTCCCATCTGAGGTTTTCGCTCTTTTCAAGGGCCTTAACGACATCTAACAGCTCTTCCTTCGTCCTTACACCTAGTCGTCCCATCCCTGTGTCGACATTGACATGAATCCCAAGCTGGTGCTGACTTTCATCTTCCCCTAAAATCTCATTTGCTTGAATGATCCAGTCTTCACGAAGGCCGGATAGGTCAATTCTCCATGTTGCAGCCTTTTTCACACAATCGAGCGGTGTAAATCCAAGGACTAGAATAGGCGCTTCAATGTTCGCTCTTCGCAATACAATCCCTTCTTCCAAGCTGGCAACCGCCAGCTCCGTTGCACCGCTTTCCAGTGCCTGTCGTGCTACCTCCACTGAGCCATGTCCATAAGCATTCGCTTTCACGACAGCCATGATCTTACTTTTCCTCGGAATATGCGCTTGAATGGCTTGGATATTTCTCTTAATCGCATCAAGATTCACTTCGATCCAGACTTCCCGGCAAAGCTTTTTCATTTATTTTTCCTCCTGATACATTTAATCATTCCTTGATCAATGTTCTCTTTCACGTAGTCTATCTTTATTCATTTTTAAGGAAAAACATTCAAGACACATCAGAACAAAAATACATATGATTACTAAATATGTATAAATTATGAATTTTAAATCTTTTATACAATATTTGACATTTTTTTCTTTCTCCATTTGCTATTCTTATAAGTATCTATTAAACATTGTTTTAATAGAAGAATATAAGGAAAAGGGAGATGTTTTGATGATTAAGGGGAAAATGAAAAAAATAGTGGGAGCTGCTATATTCACTGGTGCTTTAATGTTCTCTGCAATTCCTGCTGATGCAGCTGCGAATCTAATCCCAATTAGGGACAAGTATGATGGTTATCAATATCAATGGAATGGCTACAATAGCAGAGGAGTAGCAACCGTCACCGTTTTCTCTAGAGATTCGAATGGTAAGTCTTACTCTAATACCTATGAATGTGTCACTGTTATAAGCGGTACTTGTTACGTTTACGAGTAATGTAAAGAATGCAAATAAATCTGCCCCATTTGATTGCTGGGGCAGATTTCACTTTTATGCTTCACTTGCACAGAGGTTTCACATAAAGCTGTGACTCTTTTGCTAATCATTTTCATATCCTACACTTTTCATCTATTCTTATGTCATGATAGACGTTTGGTTGACTGCATTCAGCATTGAATCGATATAATGATAAGCCTCATCGACTCTTTCTCGAACGACCACGTATTCAGCACTATTTCTTCTAACAGGTAATCCAAAATGTATAAAGGTTAAGGTGATATTTGATTTCTCTTTGTCATTGACCGTTACTCTCGATTGAAGTGCCTCATCTATTAAAAAAGTAAAATTCGTTTACATGTTTTTCTATTCACAGTATAGCGTGGCCCTCAATTCATACATGTTCATTTTTTCAACACGCAATGCTCATGTTGTGTTATCGCTTATTTTCTTGAGGAATGCGTCCACTAAAATCAACATTTATTGATATCTTCAGATAAATATGGTATTCGCAACTGCATGGCATCAATCGATTATTTCCCTGGAAATCCCTCCATTGATTTAATTCCCACGCATGCAGCTATAGATTTATTCTCACATGACCGAAAGTCTTTAATATTTAACCGGTGAATGTTACACTTTCAATTTTGTTCACATCTATTAAACTAATTGCAGTACCTCCTACCGAAGTTGGGTCATTAAAAAACACAATGCCCGCCGTTTGGTCATAAGTGACAAAGCTACCTGGTCCATAAAAATAACCTGAATCACCGACGATACCGTGAGCAGTACCTGGTGTAAGTCCAGCAAAAAGCCCATTAAATTTCGATGAACTTGTTGTAGGGTCTGATGATTGATTATCACCAAAGCCTACACTGTGCGAGATGTTTATACCAAGAGCCGATAGATCCTTTGTTATATTTCCCACGATAATGCCTCCTTCTCTCTAATTTCCCCTTCTATTCCATACAGTCTATTCTCATCGAATTTTTTTGAATGAGCTTATAGTGGAGTTTTGCGGAAGAAAAATGAGATACGGAGAACTTTTGAAGCTGCGTTGTTCCAGTATTAACTTATACTGCTTGCCTTCCATTCAAACATTTGCAGCAATTCTTGAATGTGTGCTTCATAAATGCATCGTTAACTATTGATTTTGATTAAAATTTTTAGCGATAAGAAAGTTGATAAAGGTAACAATCAAATAGAATATTGTCCCGAAAAACATACCGTTTAACAAGCTGATAAACAACATCTTACTAATCAGGACAACATAATAAGACACAGGTGTCCCTGGAAACACAGCCATATTAAACAAACAAATCATAAAGGTTAAAACAAAAAATATGATGAAAACCCTTCGGAATAACTTTGATTTTAACATTTTATCCCCTCCTCATTCATGCAATATTTTCAAATTCATCCTTAAAACAAAAAGCCCCCTCTAGGGCTTTTTGTTTTAAGCAGAATAACCGATACTTGCCGTATGGCCTCTCCTTACTTCATCATGAGTTGCAGTAACTTCAGACATAAAATAACCAACAACACTTAAATGCTCGTACCCCTGCTCTCTAAATGCTCGAATCGAGTCATTAAAATGAGTAATTGCTTGTGCTAGTTCTTCGTTATGAAAATAACTCAACCCTAAATTATAGAGCGCTGATCCTTTTAATCGTTTTGTTGAGTTGTCTGCAGCTTTTTCTAATGCGTGTTCAAAATGGGGTATTGCTTTTTCGGGGCAGCCCATATCTATATAGTTTAATCCAATGACAAATGAACATTGTATTTCTCTTACTGTGTATGTATCTTTTTCTCGATAGCATTCTATCGCCTGTGCGATATGGTGCATGGACATGTGGGTTTGTTTCATGTGGTAATAGATTTCAGCCATCTTGTAATTGAACTCGGCACGTTCAATATCATCACTTACAAGAGATAGCTTTTTTTCTGCACGCTTATAGAGGGTAATGGCATTTAGGTATTCATAGTTTTCAAATTCATGCATACCGTAGAAAAAATTGAAGTAGTACTCAAGTAATCCTGTTAATTTCTCTTGATCCTTTTTTATCTTCATTGCTAGTTCTCTGAAGTTGGCTCGCTCTTTCCCATTTTCTAAAGGATTCAAGTAATCAAGCATTGATTTGATTTACTCTTTATATGCTTCGGCGTCGGTACGTTCAATCTTTGAATATGATAATACCATTCATTGATTTTCAAACCGACGTGTCGACACCGAAAAGAAACCGCAAAAAACCCTATAAAGGGCCCCGTGAATGATAAGATAAAAAGACTTCTATTCATAAATAAGTACCCAGTATTCCGCCCCAGGTTCTCCTTCTTCTACAACAGCCTTCCACCCTTTTTTTTGATAAAAGGATAAAGCTTTGTGATTTTTGGAGACACATTTGAGGGTGACAGGTGTTCCCAAAACTTTTATAGCTTGTTTGAGCAGCAGATCACCAGCTCCTTGACCAGCAGCTTCTGGATGTACAAACAAGAGGTGAATAAAACGATCTGGTACATATAGAGAAATGAATCCAAGGATTTTATTGTTCTCTTCAACTAAGAAAATTTGCTCTTCCTGCGTATCTTGATCAAAATCTTGCAGATTGAGTTCTTCTGGATTGAGCCAGTGAAAGCTCTGGCGTCGGGATTCTAAATAGATTTGTCTTAATTCTGGATAATCTTCTATGCTTGCTTCTCTAATCAACATCGCAACATCCCCTATGTTTTTTATTTGAATGTTAATTCGCCTCTAGAACGCGTTTCGCCTGTATTATGCCTGCCAGTAACAATTGATCACTGAACTGCGAATCATTGACAGCTCGTGCAAGAGCGATTGTAGAGCGTGATCAGTTGGGGGGAGTATGCACCCATGTAGGTTGTATCCCTTCTAAGGCACTAATTGCAGAAGCAGAGCGTTTCAAACTCCGCACACAATTGGGGGTTTTTCAAGAAGGCGATTCTTTCAAGGAAGCTCAAGTGTTCAAAAAAGCTGTTGTGAAAAAACAAGCTGGAGGCGTCCAGTTTTTGTTAAAGTCAGCGGGAGTTACAATTCTAGAAGGCGAAGCAAGCTTGATCGATCAACATACAGCGGCGATTCAACATTCCGAAAAAGGTGAAAAGCGTATCACTTTCAAACATCTTATACTAGCAACCGGTTCCCGCCCAATTGAAATTAGATCACTCCCTTTCGGAGGTCGTATATTGTCTTCTACTGAAGCTCTATCTCTTCGCGAGATTCCTAAAAATCTTGTAGTAGTTGGGGGTGGTTATATTGGGGTTGAACTAGGACAGATGTTTGCAAGGTTTGGAACGAAAGTCACCATTCTGGAAGGCGGTGAACAAGTATTGCCTGGCTTTGAAAGTGAACTTGTCTCGCCTGTCGTTCGTCAACTGAAAGAAGATGAAATCACGCTGATTACAGGAGCAAACGTCACAGGTGCCGATCAGCATACAAACGGAATAGATCTTCATTATGAGAAGCAGGAAGTGCGCTACACGGTGAATGCGGAATATGCACTGATTACTGTAGGAAGGAAACCGAATACAGATGGAGCATTAGGTCTTGATTCTACCGGGTTGTCCATGACCTCTCAAGGACTGATTGAAATTGATGAACAATGCAGAACATCAATTCCGCATATTTATGCCATTGGTGATATCATTCATGGTCCTGCTCTCGCTCATAAAGCTTCCTATGAAGCGAAAGTTGCAGCAGAAGCTATCGCCGGTAAACCTTCAATGATAGATTATAAAGCGATCCCACTTGTTGTTTTTTCCAGCCCGGAATTGGCCGGTGTTGGACTGAGTGAAACTGATTGCAAGCTAAAATCCATTCCATTTGTCATTGGTAAAGCGCTGTTCTCTATTAATGGTAAAGCGCTATCATTAAAAGAACCAGAAGGTTTTGTGAAGATTGTAGCCCATGCTGAATCTGGTCTTATTTTAGGCGCACAAATCGTAGGTGCTGAAGCATCTACTCTTATATCAGAACTTTCTCTCTCTATTGAAATTGGCGCTACAGTAGAAGATGTATCAATGACAATTCATCCTCACCCAACGTTAGGTGAAATCATCATGGAAGCCGCAGAAATGGCCAGCCATAAAGTTGAAAGGTATCTTGCACGATAAAAAATGGTTTCGAGTGCAGTTTCTAAAAATAAAGCAGCATAATCGTCATAAGCCTATTTTGAAAATAGGCTGTGGCGATTTCATTTGATCGATCTTTAATTGGGGTCTACTTTGCGTTGTTTTCCGAGATTCATAGACAACTGAACGCCAATCATCAGCATGACGATGACGAGCATAGCAACAATGGAAGCATAAAAATGACCGCTTATATCGAAAACAAGACCGATGAAAAACGGACCGAATCCTCCCATGATGTAACCGCCCATCTGCGACATCGCAGACCATGTTCCGGCTTCCTCCGGAGTACTCGTCTCCATAATCGGGAGCATAAGGGCTAAAGGAAATAATCCACCGGCACCCATACCTAGGAAAATGACGGCTGGCAGGATCGGCATTGGAAGTAGAAGAAAAATGAGACCAATCAGCTCTGACATGCTGCATAAAACCAGAAATAATTTCGGTTTTCCTAAACGAGTGACGACCCCCGGAACGAGAAGCGCCACGGGAATCTGAATAAGCGTAAATATCGTAAGCAGCAAGGCGGCATATTGCGGACTATTACCAAAACTAAGAGCAATCGGTGAAATCCACGCTGTTAACGAATAGAACATGCTGGACATAAAGCCAAAAAACAAAGTGAACTGAATAGCCTTTTTGTTTCGCAGCGGCAACCTTAGAGGCAAGGCGGCATGATCAGCCTGTTGTTTTTTCCGAGCAAGACCGAGCCATAAAACCAGTGCAATGACTCCTAAAACCGCCCAGCAAGACAGGGCTAACGGCAGGTTATGCTCACTGCGAAGGTAAATCGGAATGGTAAAGCCAGAAGCAAGGGCTGCCCCAATCGTCATCGAAATAGAATACACACTGACAATTCCCGGACTCTTCGGAAAATACTTTTTAATAAAACTAGACAACAATGGTCCTGCAAAGCTAATTCCAACTCCTCCTGCAAATGCAGTGATAAGAAGGATGGCAACCGTTTGACTTGTACCACGTAGTCCAGTCGCTATTGTAATGAGAAGAATCGAGAAAAAAAGGGTCCTCTCTAAACCAAACCGGCGGCTTAGTTTGGTTGCTACAGGTGCAAACACTCCCATACACAAGACCGGCAAAGTGGTTAAAAGACTTGCCGTTAGTGCACTAACACCAAGGTCTGATTGGATCATGCTCATCATAGAAGCTACGGATGTAATAATTGGGCGCAAGTTTAAGGCTGCTAAAAATAAAGCGGCTAAATAAAATATTTTTTTCATCAATACTCTTCTTCCTCTCTCATCGTGTTGAGGTTACTTTGAGTATAAATCTGCCGCATCCATTGTTCAATACAATAATTCGTATTATGATGATAGAAAAAGACTATCATTTATGAAAGGATGACATATGGATACTCGGCATATTACGTATTTTATGGCTGTATTCAATCACTTGCATTTCACAAAGGCTGCTGAGCAATTAGGCATATCACAGCCTACATTAAGCCAGCAGATTCGGCTGCTTGAAGCTGAAGTTGGGATGCCGCTCTTTGATCGGATTGGTAAAAAAGTCGTAGCAACTGAAGCTGGTACGTTGCTTTATCAATATGGTATGAAAATGATTCAAGCTGAAAGAGATGCGAAAAACGCCATGAAAGAACTGTTATCTGAAAAACGAGGAACCGTTCGGCTTGCAGTACTTCCCTCTGATCTTGACTTTCAGCTTGTTCCGCTTTTTATAGAATTTAAAACGCTTTATCCTGAAACCAATTTAAAGGCATTTTCAACCATTCTCGTGCGCGAAGAGGTGCTTTCGCATAAAGTAGATCTCGGCATCGGGCTTCGTGGTCCTATGGATAAGCGTCTTGTTCAAATTCCACTTGGAAGTGAACCTTACGAACTATTTGTTCATTCAGACAATGAGCTGGCAAAAAAGCGTGAAGTGACGTTAGAAGAACTGACGCAGCATGCTTTGGTTATGTATCCGAAGGGGTATTTGGGCAGAGATTTAGTAGATGAAGTTTGTAGAGAACAAGGTTTTGAATTGGACACCGTCATGGAAGTTGGTTCTGCAACTTCGCTATTGCAGTTGGTTGAAGCAGGGATTGGTGCAACCATCCAGCCGAGAGGGCTGTTAAAGCAGCATTCAGCATGGCCAGATATTGTCTCTATCCCTATTTCTGATCCAGCTCCTGTTCGGCATCTGGAATTAACTTATTATGCAGATCGATTTGTCAGCAAAGCACAAAAGCAGCTGTCCGAATGGCTGATTGACTTTTTCAAATCAAGAACTAACTAAAAAGTGAGGTGAAAACATGAAGAATGAAAACAGCATATTTACAAGGACAAACCGGGTTGTTATTCGCCAATTTGATCGGCAAGATATCGAAGCATTTTATCAATACCGAGCAAATCCCTCTATTGCGAAATTTCAATCCTGGGAGAACTACACGTATGAAGAAGCTGAATCATTTGTTCAACATCAAATGGCGCAAAAACCTAATCAACCTGGGACATGGTTTCAATACGCTATTGCCTTATCTGATTCCAATCAGCTGATAGGAGATTGCGCCATTCATACACTAGACAGCGAGCCTAGAATCGTTGAAATAGGATTTACACTCGCACCTGAATATCAAGGAATGGGCTATATTCACGAAGCTCTAGGTTCCATCCTAGAATATATTTTTCATACGTTGAACAAACATAAAATCATTGCCTTTACAGATGTACGCAACGCAAAATCCATTCGAGTGCTGGAACGTTTAGAAATGAGACGCGAAGGACATTTGCTTCAAAATTATCTGTCAAAGGGGCATTGGGTCGATGAATATCAATATGCCATTCTTCAATCTGAGTGGGCCGCTAAGCGTCATTAAACATCTATTTCCTATTCAAAATCCACAGCTTCATTAAAATTGAACTTCATACGGTTGCTCCTTTATCAATTTTTCTTTATTCTAATGTTTTTTGATTAGATTGCAACTCATACCTCAAGGGCAGGTAAAGAAGAAAATAAAAGGCGGTTTTGATCAACCTTCTATATACAAATAGAACTTTTCTATAACACTCACCATACTTTCTTTTTTTATAATAGAAAAAAATGAAATGTGGTGATATTGATGTCTACAACGATTGGGATTATGGGCGGTATGGGCCCTTTAGCGACGATTGATCTGATGAAAAAAATTATTTCTCATACACCAGCTATTAAAGATCAGGATCATTTACATGTGATTGCTGATAATTACCCTCAAATTCCTGATAGAACCACTGCCATATTCGGGACAGGCGAAGACCCTACAGACTATATGATTGAATCAGCTAAGAGATTAGAACGCGCCGGAGCGGATTTTATTCTTATTGCATGCAATACCGCACACTTCTTTTTACAAAACGTACGACAATCCACTCATATCCCTATCATGAACATGCCATTAGATACAGCAAACCATCTGAAAGAACATCAGTATACATCTGTTGGATTGCTGGCTACAGACGGTACTTTAAAAACAAAGCTTTATCAAAATGCTTGTACAAATCATCATATTGAAGTCATAACGCCAAGTGAGGAGCTTCAAAAAAACGTCATGAATGGGATATATGCAGTAAAAGCAGGGAAATTAAGTAAAGGCGAAAGCGAATTGAAGATAGCTGCAGAAATTTTAATGAATCAAGGTGCTGAAGCCATCATTGCTGGTTGTACAGAAATCCCTGTAGTCTTAAGAGCAACTAAAGAGGTGAATGTGATTGACCCGACTGTGATATTAGCTAAAAAAGCTGTAAAATTAGCGTATGAACTTGAAAAGCATAAAATTCAATAAACGTATCATAAGGGGATAAAATGAATATTGAGAATATAGAAGCGTTTATATATGTATGTCAGCTAGGAAGTATCAACAAAGCAGCGGAAGCACTGTATTTAACCCAGCCTTCCGTTTCGGCACGTATCCAATCGTTAGAAAAAGAATTAGACATAAAATTATTTGATAGACAGAGAAATAAACTGTCTCTCACAGAAAAAGGTAATCATTTTTACCCGCATGCCCAAAAGATTCTTCACTCTTACCAAGAAGCAAAACATAGTCTTAAACAAATGATTATACCTTATGAATTGACGATTGGATGTGCATCCTCTATTTCCAATAATCTATTGCCTAGCATATTGCCCGCTTTGAAAAAAAAGTACGAGAACCTTAAAGTGAAAATTGTAACGGGACATTCAAAGGATATTGTTTATAAGTTGATCAACAATCAAGTGGACTTTGGAATTGTCAGAACTGAAACACACCCTCAAATTGAATCGATTCCAGTTTTTAGCGATCCAATAGGTCTTTTTGTCCCAACTCATCACCCGCTTGCCAGCTATGACACTATCCATATGAAAGAACTAGAAGAACAACCTTTTATTTTCTTTGACTATGGTTCATTCGATTGGTTCATGCTGCATCGGTTATTTCAAAAAAACAATATCACACCGAACATTTCCATTGAGGTTGATCATATGGAGACCGCAAAGAGTTTAGTACTGCAAGGAATGGGGCTTTCGTTTCTCCCTCATCATTGTGTTAGAAATGAATTAACGCAAGGAACATTAACGCAAATTTCAATCGATCCATCCATCGATTTCAACATCAATATTGAGTTTATCTATAAAAAAGGAACATCCAAATCTGTTTTTATTGATCACCTTAAACAATTTTTTCATGATTTAGATCAAGCTACTTAAAAAAAGCCCTATTAGGGGCTTTTCATCTTTTGCTATGATTTTTTCACTGGATGAATGTCTTCTCCCAAAAAGGCGGTATTAGGCTCTCCATTATTTTCTAGAAACTCAGCAATTTCTTGCAGCTCTTTATTGATACGGTCATTCCTTGGCATATCTGGATTTAACAAAAGATGGAGTGAATAGTAGTGGCTGCTTGATACAAGACTTCTTGATTTTTTATATGTTTGATGCATTTTTTCATACGATTGAAAAACCATTCTATTTCTTCAATTTCTTCCATCGGATAATGTGCCATTTTAAAGAGAGTCTGCTGACGTATGTCTTCCCTCTCAAATATGTGTTCAAGCTCTTCTTTACTGACATACAAATCCGAGGATTCCTCCTCAATCTCTACTACCTCGACCATCGCATCATCAGCTGTATATAACTGCTCATTAAAATCATCGAAGGTATCTGCCAGCTTAAAATCTACTTCCAGCTCTAAATCAAAATAGTGAATAGGCGGATGTTCTTTCGTTTCTCGATAATCCATTGCGATCCATGTATCTTCTTCTCCGCTGATGATCACAAGCCCCTCAGGCAGATCCAATTCATCGTTTAACTGAGGACTATTCATAATTCCATCATCTTTGGCGATTCCTCTTAGATGGTCAAATTGAACATGATCCTCTGCCCATGAATTCGGCCGTTCGGTTGGAAAAGCATTACGAACTGTAAAACCACCATTCCATTCTAAAATGAGCTTTTTGTATGTATCAGGTAAAGTGACACCAAGTGTTTTCTCTGCTATATGAACTTTTTCCTCATCTATCTTTTCTAACATGAAAGGACTCTCTTCTTCTTTTTCCCAGAATGGTTTCAAAGTGGATGCCTCTCCAGTATTTATTGAGATCAGTATATCATTGATCACTGTACATGAACTTTAATTATTAATACAGTTTGACAGCTATAAATCCTTCTCCATAAAAAAACAGACCCCTTTAAGGTCTGTTACCTATACGTTTGGAGATGTTGCATTTCGATCGATCATTGTCGTGTTTCGATCGATTTTTTGTGGAATGAAAGTTGTATTTCGATTCGACTCCTCCATTGTTGTATTTCGATTTGATGCTGGTTTAATCAAGCTAGATGCTTCATATACACCTGCACCTAGAAGGATAATAGAGCTTATAACAATCATTTTTTTAACACTCATAAAGACACTCTCCTTTTTGAATATTATGTTGGGCTTGAAATGCCTTCCTGTAATATTCTGTTGCTTTCTCAAACTTTCCTCTTTTTTCATGAATAACTGCAAGGTTTTTAGTGAATTCTTCTACGAAAACAAACAACTGCTTTTCTTCAAATGTCTGTAGCATAGCTTGAATCTCTTCCTCATCATTACTTTCATATGTTGTTCTTATAGAACGTAATAATAAAATTTCATGCGGGTTCTCTTTATGAGAGACAAGTTCCAAAGCTTTATCCACTAATTTGGATGCTTCATCATTTTCTCCTGTCTTATATAGCGCCCAACAAAGGTTAACATATATGACCGATTTTACATCGTCCACACCATCTTCTGATATTTCAAGGGACTCTTGATAATATTGGATAGCCTTTGCATAATCTTGTTTTTTTTCATAATTGTTTCCTATATTTAAAAGTGCCTTCGCAATCAACCTTTTATCCGCTATTTCTTCAGCGATGGAATAGGCTTTATTCAGATGTATTAATGATTTTTCATACTGCTTAAAATCATCATAATTTCCTGCGATTACAAATAAGCATTGAACTTTTCTAATCTTGTATAACTCATACTGATCGTAAATTTCAAGCGCCTTTATGATGTGATGCATAGAAACATGAGTTTGTTTCATAATATAGTAGGCTTCAGCCACCTTGAAGTGAAACTCCGCTTGCTCAATATCATCTACAACCAGTGCGAGCTGCCTCTCAGCGATCTTGTAATATTGAATGGCCTGTACATATTCTTTTATGCTGAACTCAAACATCCCACGAAAAAATGCGTTGTAATACTGAAGCATGCCGGATAATTTATGATTTGAGTTTTCGATTTTATCCACTAGGTCTGCAATGGATAAAGACCGTTTCTCTGAAGGTTTAATATAATCAAGCATAAGTTGATGTCGAAAGCACATCAATTGATAATAAATCAGTAAATCCTGATCCTCTTCCATTCGTTCAATTTCTTGTTCTACCTCAGCTTTCAAAATCTCTGCATCGGGTACACTGAATTGCCGAATCATTTTATACCATTCATTTATTTTCACACCTACATGTGAAAAGAACTTTCTCCATCCCTTATTCCCCTTCCACTAAGCTCCCTTATATTACATTTATTATCACATACAGTAATTTACAAAACACCGAAAAGAAACCGCAAGAAGAACAATTGTTGCATCAATAGACCTTTGGCACATTTCATTATCATCACAAAACAAATAGGCAGACACATTTCAGTCTGCCTTCATCTTCTAGATTTCCATGGGAATACCTTTTGCATTCAGGTAATATACAATGAATCGTTTAACCACTCTTCACAATCTTCTATAAGCCACCTCAAATATTCCACATATTGACCGACGTGATAACCATCACAAACAGCATGATGCACTTGAATAGCGACTGGCAAGATGATTTTTTCTTCTTTCATCTTAAATTGACCTAACGTAAATATTGGCAGTAAATAAGTTTCATCTGTAGATACATTAAGGTGAAAAGAAGTAAAATCAATCCACGGTAGACTTGATATATTGAATATGTTTTCTGGCATATGAGGTTTCGGAAATAGATTGCTGCTTTTGCTAAATGTTTCAATATCGGCCACACAGCTTTTATAAAACTGAGCAAAGTTTTCGTCATAAGGCGTCCAAATACTTGAAAATGTCTTTGTTTCTTTATTTAAAATCGTATAACTAGGATGAAGAAGATCCCAGTGACCAAGTTCATCGTTCACTAAATCCATCCGAAACTCTGGTATTTTTTGCACAGCTCTTGCTAACAAATAAATTTGCACAGGATATACTTTTAGCTTTTTTTCTTTCAATATGGAATGCAATGTCGTGATGTCTAGATCGATCACCAGGCTATATGAGCATCGGGTTAACGTCATATAATGATGAAAGTGCTCTTTTCGTGGATAATTTTCGTCTATGAGTTTAAACATTTTTTATCTCCTCCTGAATGTGATTTCTTGTAAATTCAGGAGGAGATTTTATCTGTTTTCACCACCACAATCATCCTTTCAAGAGATATGTTATCTGTCTAACACTACTGTGAATTATAACGTTTTCATTCAAAGGCTAACTTAAGCTTAGCCTACGATAAAGCCTCCAGCAACTCTTCGTAAGTAATCTTGCCGAATGTGAACTTTTCCAGTGCGATATATTTTTTCTCCGCTGAGGTATTCATTCTATTATGACATTCATTGACTAACTCATTTTCATTTGGTAATGGTTCATGTATATGATCATTTTTTCGAAATGCTTCATAGTATCTTATACCAAATATTCTCTAGGACATCGCATTGATGTGAATTCCGTCTGGGTTAGATATAAGACCTTTCGCAGTAACATAATAGCAATTTTCATTATGATGTGCATATTTTTGTAGTTCCTCATTAATACGTTGATATTCCACACACCCAGCGCCAAATGCCACCTGTCCCAAGTAATCTCCCAAACCTCCTATCAAAAACGGAATGTTAGGCACAGATAATTCTGTTCTTAGTTCATAGTATTCTTTGTATTTCCCATCTTGGCTGTCACTTTCCCCTTGATGCCATAATATTCCGACCAATTTGCTATTTTCCTTTGCAAATTTAGCTTCATTTACTGCATGACGAAATAATGCTCCATTTAGCGACCACTCATCAATGGAACTACCACCTTCTGCACATGGAATAAGACCTATCTTCTCTCCTTCATGATCCTTACACCAAGCCTCCGCAAAGGAAGCCGCCAGTCCTACGCCAGCTACCGGCCTATCAAAATGAATGGGTTCAGTCATCATTTGCCATCTACCATTTCGCAGCATCATGATTCTTTCATTATAAATCGGAGGCACTTCATGTTTGAATCCACGCCCCGCCATATTTGATTGTCCTATTAGTAAAAGTGACTTCATATCTTTCTCCCCTCCACTAAATATTTTATCAAATGTGTATTCATCTGAACGTTATCATTTTACCCTTCCTTTTTATATTCATATTTGTCTATTTTTGTCGAAAGGATAGTAAAAAGGAATTGCTTATTGTAAGATCCTAATGCATCTATAAATCAGGAGGATCTACTATGAAGAAATATTTTTTATTATTTTTTACTTGTTTATTATTGTTAACAGCTTGTAGCAGTGCAGCATCTACTAAAAAACAGCTCACCACAGACAACCTTATTGAAGCTTTCAAAAGTGCTGGGCTTGAAGCAGAAAAACCAACTGATCTTAAACAAAAAGAGTTTGGCAATATAAGAGAAGAAGGAAAAAGGATTCTCATTCCCTCTTTAGGCGAAAATGCTGGTGGGAGAATTTTTAAATTTGGAAATGAAACTGATCTTAACCAGGCAAAATCATATTACGATGAGTTGGGCAATGCTGGGTCTATGTTTTACTCCCACACATATTCAAAAGGAGATTTCTTATTACAAATGAATGGAGAAATGAAAGATTCTGAATTTGAAAAATATAAGAAAGTGATGGATGAGGAAATAGAATAGTTTTATTTTTCATTTACTTATTGCTTCTTTAATCTTTAAAAAGAAGGATTCTTTAAGGTGGTCTCTAATTCAGCAGGCGTCGAACAATTACTCGGGTTCAGAAAAACAAAAAACCCTTGCTAGGCAAGGGTTTCAACGCTGATTGACTGGCTCGAACCAGCGACCTCTCCCCTGTCAAGGTGAATGACCCATTAGGATATAAACAGAAAAATCCTGTTATAAAGTGTCATCATGAAAGGGTCAATCTTATTCTTATTATAATGAAATCGACATAGTTAATCAAACATTCGTTCCCGTTCAAAAAAGAGTAGCTATAAAGAGCCACTCTTTATTTAAGTTCATCAGCTTTTTTTACTTTTGCTTCTTTAGCCCTTCCCGATAATTTCTCTAGAAAGAACAACTTCAGATCGTTCCTTTTTTGAATAATCTCATTAAAACGAACTAATTTGAATTCATTTTTGAAAGAAAATCTTGAAGAACTACTTTTACTGGTGAATTCGTAGTAGTAGCCAACACATGATTTACACGTTCTAAAATTTGAGGATGCTCCAATATCAATTTTTTTCCTTCTTCAATTGGAAAACTTCTCAATGTATCAATACAGATCTCAAATAATTCTTTATCATTAGTATTCAACAAATCTATTAAAATATTTAACTCATATTCATTACACTCATTATCCAGACAGTAAGCTATTTTACGCTGCCACTCTATTGGTTTATTAAGCACTTGATTTGATAGTTCTTCCCAGTCGTTTAGGCTAAAATCAGAGAGTATCTCACTAGCAATCAAACACCCGTCATCATACCATGAATCTACTGTTGTATCAGCAGATAAAAGATTATCTAATTCCTTAAACACGTTTAAGACCTCCAATTTATATTAAAATCCTGATGGACGTAAAGCATTTTCTGTACCAGTCGGATATCCACTGGTTACATCTTTCCCCACTTTAATTACATCAATTTCTACACCATTTATACTTGCTCTATGCCAAGTCGCTCTATCTCTTAACCTTGATGAGATAGCATCTGTATCGCCAACGTCGGTAATACTTCTGAGAATTTTCTCATCCTTCCATGAATCGGGAAATAAAGTACTTTTTTTAATCTTAGAGATATTTCCATCAGAAAACTGTTTTGTAAATACAACATTTTTTGTACCATCCGTATTTGTTGATAACACTTCAACTGCAAATTTTTCATTATCATTATTAATTCTAGGCGAATGGCCACCTATTAACTGATTTTTGGGAACTTTCCGTTGCCCTTCAAGAATCTTAGCTTCAATTTCTGGACTAATTACCGTTCTTCTCGCAGAATCTCCACCTGTACCTTGAATTCCCATCTTCCCATGAAACCCTTTCGCCCCAAACGGCAAAAGCATTCCCAGCGCCGCATTTAGACTCGCTTCCTGCTGTTCTTTTGAGACCTTATTTCCAAACATGTCTCGGCCCGTAATTGCTTCGCTGAAGCCGTTGGTTGCTGTGAGGCCATATAAGCCTTTTTGTGATGTTTTTAGGGCGTCAAAGGACTTTTGCGATGTCTTGTAAATGTCGACTGCCCTGACTGCGGCTGACGTGGCTTGGGTGGTTTTATAGACCGCTTTGCCGCCTTTAAAAATGCGCCCTGCCCAGCCAACGATTGGGATGTAACCTGCTGCTGCCATGCCGCCTGCCGCGACTCGCTGGCCTGCGGTGAGCTCTTCGCCTGTAATTGGATCGACGCCTGTAGCGGCACGTTTTGCATCGTTCACACCTGTCAATTCATTGACGATATTCCCGCCATAATCAAGGGCTTTTTCATACCAAGGACGGTTGGCGAGTGCTTCTTGTTCCTTTGCGATCTTGCGTGCTTCTTCTTGTTCTTTTTTGATGTTCAAATATTCAGAAGTTTGCTTCTCAATATGGCTTTTTGCCTTGTAGATGTCGCTATTTTGATACGCTTTCTTGTCAAAATTCATAGGCGAAATGGATTTTCCGTCATTTGTCGCATTCATCATTTCTGCGTACAATGCCATTGTAGCTTGCTGTTCCGTCTCTGACAAAGCATATTCATCTTTTAAATTTTGATCAAGCTCTCTTAGGTCTTTGACCGTCTTTTTTCGTTCGTCTTCCGCATCTTCTATTTTTTCATCAAAGGTTTGGCTATCAAATACCTCTAGGGAAATGAGGTCATCAATGTCTTGAAAAATGGTTTTGAGTGCCTTTTTTTGATCCTTTACAATGCTTTTGGCGTTTTTAATGCCCATATGGACTGCGTTATCTAAAAAGTGTTCTTCTACAAAGGTGTCGCCGCCAAAGCTCGTATCATCAAGTGTCCCAGAAACACCTTCATGAAAGGCTTTTTGCTTATCAATGAAGCTGATGAACATGTCCACATTTCCTGCGAGTTCTTTATAGAAACTTTTAATGTTATCGGCACCTTTTCCAGTGAAGTCGTCACCGAGGTTCGCCACGCCCTGTAGCGCTTTTTTTAAATCAACCATTTCTTCTCGGAGTGCCTGATAATGTTTAGCCCTTGTATCCATGGCACTGGTTAGTGCTTTTGCATCAAGTATCTTGCCCAGAAGAAGTCACTCCCTCCTATTCATTGACAAGGTCAATTTTACCAACGTGAAACTAGTCATTAAATAGGGATAAAGATACAAAAACAGCACTCAGATGATTCCAAGTGCTGTAGAAAATTGATATGTTGCTTGCTTTTTAAACTTGTAATACCGATCTTTTTGTCCTTCGAGCTCTTCTTCATCCCTCTAAATTATTCAGAAAAGAGCTGGACATGTCACAAACAAATGAACATGTAACACTGCTGAACACTCAATCATTTTGATCCTTGAAATATTAAAAAACAATCTGGCGGATACAAGTTCGTCCCCAATTCGACCCCAATCAAGAGGAATAGAACAAATATTCATTGCCCCAAAAACAAAAAAACCCTTGCTACGCAAGGGCTTCAACGATGATTCCGACTGGGCTCGAACCAGCGACCTCTACCCTGTCAAGGTAGCGCTCTCCCAGCTGAGCTACGGAATCAGATTATGTATCAGTTCTGGGCTTTCTGTTACTGACAGTCTCTATTATATAATCCTAAGTAAGAGGCGTCAATGGTTTTGTTCAAAAAAACCAAAAAGCCGGTGTAGCCCCGGCTTTTTCCTCCCCTTTATGATTGATTCACAAGGACTGGCTTTAGTTGATCGAGTGCTTGTTTGAAGTCGCGTTTGAGGTCTTCTCCGTTTTCGACACCCACACTTAAACGAAGCAGCCCATCTGTAATGCCTCTTTTTTCTCTTTCTTCTTTTGGCATAGCAGCATGTGACATTTTGGCTGGGTATGACAGAATCGATTCGACGGCGCCAAGGCTGACGGCGAATACAGGTAATGTGACGGCATCCACCAATTCTTTGACAGCCGCTTGGTTTTCTAATTCAAATGAGAGAACGGCTCCTGCTCCGCTTGCTTGCTTTCGCTGAATCTCTGCACCAGGATGGTCATCTAAGCCTGGGTAGTATACTTTTTTCACCGCTGGATGTCCTTTGAGAAATGAAGCCAATTCGAATGCCGTTTGGCTTGCTTTTTCTAATCTGACCTGAAGGGTTTTTAACCCTCTTAACACAAGCCAGCAATCCTGCACGCCAAGCACTGCACCGAAGGAGTTTTGCAGCGAATAGAGTTCATCTCCAAGCTTTTCATCTTTCACCACCGCTAAGCCTGACAGCACATCACTGTGACCACTTAAAAATTTCGTTGCGCTGTGCAGCACAACATCAACCCCAAGGTCTAGCGGACGCTGAAGCGCAGGCGTTAAAAACGTATTATCTAAGAAGGTCAGACAGTCATGCTCTTTCGCAATCTGTACTACACCTTCAATATCTGTAATTCCTAGTGTTGGATTTGACGGTGTTTCCATGTAAATGACCTTCGTATTCGATTGAATGCCTTGTTTGACTTCATTTAAATCTGTCATATCCACAAAGGTATGCTCAATTCCAAATCTCGAAAGAACTTGCGTGATCATGCGGAATGTTCCGCCGTACACATCTCTTGTGACAAGGACATGATCACCCTTTGATAATAGAAGAAAAGCAGTTGAAATGGCTGCCATGCCTGACGCAAAAGCAAGCCCTCTTGTTCCTCCTTCTAGCGCCGCAATCGTATCCTCTAATGCTTGACGTGTAGGTGTCCCTGATCTGGAGTAGTCATATTGGCCAAATTCGTCAAAGCTGCTTTGATGAAAGGTCGACGCATGCTGAATCGGCACACTGACTGCACCTGTTGAACGGTCTGTTTTAAACGCATTATGAACTAGTTGTGTTTCGAGTGTCCAATCGTGTGTAGTCATTTGGCGTGTACCTCCTCTTTTACTTGTGATAGTGCCTGTTTTAGGTCTGCTTTCAGATCATCCACATGCTCAATGCCAACGGAGAAACGAAGCAGTTTGTTACACACACCGTTTGCAATGCGAATCTCTTCTGGAATATCCATGTGTGTTTGTGTGGCTGGATACGTAATAAAGCTTTCGATTCCGCCTAGACTTTCTGCAAAACAAATCGTTTTCAGCTGCTTTAAAAATGGATTGACCCAGTCCTCTTGGGCTACACGGAATGACAGCATTCCTCCCTTTCCTGGGTAAAGAACATCTTGAATTTCCGGCTGCTTTTCTAAAAACGCTGCTAGTTCCTTCGCATTTGCCTCGTGCTGTCGCATTCTCAGAGCCAATGTTTTCATTCCTCTCATGAGAAGCCATGAGTCAAATGGAGATAGAACCGCTCCGATAGCATTTTGATGCTGGAACATGTCTTCAGATAGCTGCTCTCCTTTTGTCACCACAAGCCCTGCAAGGACGTCATTGTGTCCACCTAAATATTTGGTTGCGCTATGAATGACAATGTCCGCTCCAAGCGTAATCGGCTTTTGCAAGACGGGTGTGTAAAAGGTGTTATCAACAATGACCAAAGCGCCATGTTCTTTTGCAATCTTCGCTATTTTTTGAATATCTGCTTCCTGCATGAGGGGATTTGTTGGTGTTTCAATAAAAACAGCTTTTGTGCTTGGCGTGATTTTAGAGCGTAAACAGTCTTCATCTGAAAAATCATCATAAAGAAAACGCAGGCCATACTTTTTCCATTCATTTTCGAACAAACGGTATGTACCGCCATATAAATCTGATGAAACAATCAATTCATCTCCGCTCTCAAAAAGAGCCATGATCGTTTGGATCGCAGCCATTCCCGAACTGAAGGCAAAACCGGCCGTTCCTTCTTCGAGTGAAGCAATTGCATCCTCTACAAGCTGTCTTGTTGGGTTTTTTGTTCGAATGTAATCAAAACCTGTTGATTCACCTATGCCTCTATGTCTGTATGCTGTTGAAAGATAAACGGGAGGACTGACCGTACCAGTCGTCTCTTCGCTACGGTTTCCAATTTGCGCTAATTTCGTTTCCACATGTTCTGTCATTTGACACCATCCTCAGTAAAAATCTGATTTCAAAACAGAAAACCCCTTCTTCATAAGAAGAAGGGGTTTAATCGCTTCCTCTTATCTTCCAAGCAAAAAAGCTGCTTGCTGGATTTAGCACCTTGGTACATCACGTGAAGTGACGCATACCGGTTGCTGAGGTTTCAAAGGGCCAGTCCCTCCACCTCTCACGATAAGAATGTGTTGTCTGTCTGTTCTAATTCTTAATACTGTAACGCATTAAACCTCATTTTTCAAGGGGAAATGTCATGATTAATTAAAATTTTCTGTATTTTATAACAGAATCAATGTCAGCTCATTTGTTTGCATGTTAGCCTATAGGAACAACGCTGTTTTTCATGTTACAATGAATGGAAACGTTTCACTTATGATGAATTTGGTTAGCTGGAGGAATGGATTATGGTGAAAAAAACAGGCATCATTCAAGAAGAAACCTTACAATCAAAAGAACTTGGGACGGACATGACCGTTTTAATTTATTTACCAGTCAATTACTCCCCCCTTTATACATATCATGTCATCATTGCACAGGATGGCCATGATTATTTCCGCTTAGGTAAAATAGGCAGACAGGCGGAAGAATTGATGCAAAACAAAGAAATGGAACGCTCGATTATTATTGGTGTTCCTTATGAAAATGTCACAGAAAGACGGAATACGTATCATCCGGATGGTACAAAGTTTGAAGCGTATAAACGCTTTTTAGCAAATGAACTTGTCCCTTATATTGATGAACACTATCCAACCTATCAAATTGGATCAGGACGTACGTTTATTGGTGATTCACTAGGTGCTACGATTTCCCTTATGACAGCCATTGATTATCCTTCTTTATTTGGCGGCCTGATTTTGCAGTCTCCCTACGTTGATGAGTCGGTCCTGGAAGCCGTTAAACAGTCAACCGCACTTTCTCATTATGCCATTATCCATCAAATTGGATCAGAAGAAACGGCTGTGAAAACAACAGATGGCCAAGTACTGGATTTTATCAAACCGAACGCAGATTTAAAGGCTCTTCTTGAACAGTCTGGTGCGGATTATTTATTTGAGACATTCGAAGGGGATCATAAATGGACGTTTTGGCAACCACTCATTGCCCCTTCGTTAAAAAGAATGCTCCCATATTCGTTAATCAACTGAATTTTGTTATAATAAACAATAATAAATACTTTCTTAATCAGGAGGGAACATGATGAAATACGGAGTTGTTATATTTCCATCGAAAAAATTGCAAGATATTGCGAACTCTTATCGGAAACGTTATGATCCGAACTATGCACTCATACCGCCTCATTTAACATTAAGAACACCATTTGAATTAACGGATCTAGAAGCGGCTGAGGTCGTCTCAACCTTGCGAGAGTATGCAAAAAATGCTTCTCCTATTACTTTACGTATTAAAAAATTCAGTTCATTCGCTCCTGTAAACAACGTCATTTATATGAAAGTAGAACCGAACGAGGACATCATGGCGCTCAATGAAAGATTGTACGCAGATCCACTTGCTGGTACACCTGAATATGCCTTTGTTCCGCATGTGACAGTGGCTCAAAAATTATCAGATGATGAGCATTCAGACGTACTTGGCACATTAAAGCTGAGAAAAATTGATCACGAGGAAACGGTTGATCGTTTTCATCTTTTATATCAATTAGAAAACGGATCTTGGACCGTCTATGAAACATTTATTTTAGGAGAAGAGGGTTAAAAACAGTTGGAAACAGTCATCGCAACAGCACAAACACAACGAGAAGATGCATATTATGTTCGAAAAGAAGTGTTCGTAAAAGAACAAGAAGTCCCATTAGAGATTGAAATAGATGAACTAGAAGACGAAGCCATCCATTTTGTTATTTATCATGATGACAAGAAGCCCCAGGCAGCTGCTAGACTGCGGATCATTGAAGGTTCAAAGGCAAAACTTGAACGGATTTGTGTCTTAAAAGAGGCGCGCTCTTTTGGCCTTGGCCACAAACTATTAGAAGCGCTAGAAACAGAAGCCATGGCTAATGGAGCGAAGGAAGCGGTTATGCATGCACAAATCCAAGCGCTTCCTTTCTACGAAAAGAAAGGCTACAAAGTCGTATCTGAACCGTTTGAAGAAGCGGGTGTCACACATGTTAAAATGACAAAAACGCTATCTGTTTAAGCAACGAGAAAAGCCAGAGCATCCATCATGCCCTGGCTTTTTCTTTATTGATTATCGTTCGTCAAGGTAAGAAAGCGCAGTCATTTAGACGTAAGTATTGATATGAACGCCCTTACCTTCCTCCATAAACATATCTCGCACAAAGCGTTCCCGCTTTTTTTGCTGCACTTTCGTTTCGGCTTCTGTCACTAAGTCCTCTTTTTTCTCCAGCTCTCTGTAAACCTTGTCATGAAAGGTGCGAGTGACCTTTGTCACTTTCGCATAGTCTTCTTTATCCTGAGGAGCAGGACGGTTGATATATTGAAAATACAGATCCGGCTGAATCGGGGCTATATATCCCATCAAGAACGCCTCCTTTTGCTTCTCTTCTACTCTACTATTCCCTAATTATGACTGTTTGAAACACGCTTCATTTGATATGATTAGATTTGTTTCTTTTAAACATTGATTGACTATTGGAGGACTAGCTTTGAAATGCGCACGACGACATGATCGAACGATCTCATTACATACATATTCGAGAGAACACTATCAATTCCTCCATGACGAGGGAAAAAAAGGGCACTTATCTTGCCCATATTGCAGGCAACCTGTCTTTTTTAGATTAAATATACATGAAGCGCCTGCCTTTATTCATAAGCAAGCGTCTCAACAAGAGATTTGCGAAAAAGCAGAAGAACAGGAAGACATGAAAAAAACGTCAGAACAAGAGGAAAGCACCTCCTACAAGGAGCTTGGCGGCTTTCGTTTTCCAACTGGCAAACAGGTCATTTCGCAAACAAAGGAATCGGATGACTGGCAGGAGCCAAGGTCAATTCAATTCAGCGAAGCCTTACATTTAGAAGAGAATGAACGAGTACATACCATCGACCTCTTTCCTCAAATCACCTTTAGCGAGCCGCAGCTTCAAGCTGTCATACATAAAGATGGTCCAATGCTTGTGCTGGCTGGTGCTGGAAGCGGGAAAACAAGGGTCTTGACGGCTAGAGCGGCTTATCTGATTTCACACCATCAAATTCCTGCTCACCATATTTTACTCGTCACTTTCACCACAAAAGCCAGTACTGAAATGAAAGAAAGACTGCGTAAACAATACGCGCTTCATCCCTCACAAGCGAATCAAGTCGTGACGGGCACCTTCCACAGTCTTTTTTATAAAATGCTGCTTCACGATGATCCGAATAAATGGAACGGACAGCATCTGATCAAGTTCGACTGGCAAAAAGAGCAGTACCTGCGGAAAGCCATCATAAATGAAGGCCTTGATGAAAAAGACTACCCTACCGATCAAGTATTACAAGCAATCGGCTATTGGAAAAATGCCTTTTTACCAGGCGAACTTCCTGATTTGAAAGATGAAAAGGAAAAGAAAATCTGGACGATCTATCAATCGTATGAACAGCAGAAACGAGACAACCAGCAATTTGACTTTGATGACATGGCGATTGCCTGCTTACACACGCTGACGCAGCAGCCTGAACTGCTCAAACGTTATCAAGAACGATTCAAGTATATTTTAGTGGATGAATTTCAGGATATTAATCCGGTGCAATATCAATTGATTCAGCTTTTGGCTGGAGATTCAGAGCAGCTATTTTGTGTAGGTGATGATGATCAAGCCATTTATGCCTTTAGGGGTAGCAATCCTGCTTTCATTCTAGAATTCAAACGAGACTACCCTTCGGCTCAGGTCGTCCATTTACATGCCAATTACCGGTCTCACCATACGATTGTCGCAAGTGCAGATGCCATTATTAAGAAAAATCAGCATCGTTATGCGAAGACGTTAAAAGCCGTTCGTACAGAAAAAATTCCTCCCACGCTCTTTTATCCATATGACGAGGAAGAGGAAGCGACCATGATTGTCGCAGATATTCAGGAGAAAATGAAAAACGGTGCAAAGCCGAATGATTTCTGCGTGCTGTTTCGAACCAATACAGGAGGCCGCGCGATTTATGAGCGGCTGCATCAATCGGCGATTCCGTATGAGACGGATGCTGGTGTGAAAGCCTTCTATAGTCGACGAATTGTTCGGGTTCTTCTCGCCTTTCTTTCCTTAAGTCAAAATGCAGATGATGTAGCTGCCATGAAACAGCTGCTGCCGGTCTTCTTTTTAAAGCAGCAGACGTTGAACACATTGAAGGCGCTGACCATTACGGAAGATTGTTCTATGGTTGACGCCCTCGGAAAACTAACAGACATTCAGCCGTTTCAGCGTAAAAAGCTACAATCGATCCTTCCCTTGTTCCGAACGTTACGAACGTTAAAGCCGTCTGACGCAGTGACATTTATTGAACAGAAAATGGGACTTGGTGATTACTTAAAAAAACGGGTGAACGATACGAATGTGCTTGAAAAAGGGTCAGATGATGTACGTGATGTGAAAACAGCTGCCAAGCGCTTTGAAACAATTGAAGCCTTTCTCGCACATGCCGAACATATGAAGTCTGCTGAAAAGGAAAAAATAGATGAACCAGGTGTTCAGCTTATGACGATCCACCGCGCAAAGGGACTTGAATTCCAAACAGTCTACATCACTTGTGTGGTCGACGGGGCCCTGCCTCATGATTTCTCACTTGACGAACTAAGAAACGGTGATGAAGAAGCCCTTGAAGAAGAGCGGCGCTTATTATATGTTGCCATGACAAGAGCTGAACAGTCTCTTTATCTATCTGTTCCATCATTTAGACGCGGAAAAACCGCTCATCGTTCTCGCTTTTTATACCCCCTTCTCAAGAAAAACCGTGAATTATTCACACAAAAACAACAGGCCCCCCTTTAAGCGGAGAGCCTGTTGTTTATTTTTTGTTGTTCATCATTTTAGCGATTGTATTGAAGTCAAGCTTTTCTTTCCCACTTGTAATCGATTGAACAATTTTGTCTTCCATTTCTTTCGGTACACGTTTGTTTGCAAGCTGCGCTACT
The DNA here is from genome assembly GCF_014764715.1 of Bacillus crepusculi. Taxonomy (GTDB): domain Bacteria; phylum Bacillota; class Bacilli; order Bacillales; family Bacillaceae; genus Bacillus. The sequence goes on from NZ_JACXXE010000003.1 coordinate 283,562, forward strand.
TTTTTAATGACACCTCGAACGGTATTCTCATCTTTAAAGTTCGCGTTTTGCAAAGAACCTGCAAGCTTAAAGACATCATTCATATTTACACCTGTTTTATTTTCCACACTTTTAAAGAATTTATTATCCATTCCTTTGCCTCCTCTTTGTGGAGTAATCACCTTACTATATGAAAATAGGCGAGATATGTGCCTATCCTGCTGCCTTGTTAACAAAGAGAAAGGAAAGCAAAAGGCTTCCCTATTGCTTCCCTCACCTTCTTACTGTTTAGTTAAAGAAAGAAGCACCAACGATGATTAGAAGGATGAAAAGCACGACGACAAGAACAAAAGTTGAACCATAACCGCCGCCGTAGCCGCCGCCATAACCTCCGCAATAACCGCCACCGTAACCGTAACAACTCATATTTAAGCACCTCCTCTTCTCCCTTACAAAATATGAAAAATGCAAGAAATGGTTTGGACGATCACATAAAAAAGTGCGGAATTTTTATTTTTGCTGTTTAAATACGTAAGTTGCCTCTCCATGACGAATCATGAATGCCTCTGTTTCTTTCGCAAACGCATCCATCTTGTCACCAAATACTTTTAAGTGCTGCTCAAGATCATTTGCTTTATCAGCTAGATCCATTTCAACCTTTTCGTGCGCTTGTTCTTTTCCATCATGTGGTTTAGTGAACAAAGAGCCAATTAATTGTTCAAATGCGTCCATTCTGGTCACCCCTTCTCTCTTTCATATGCAGAACTTAAAAAAGGGTAACAAAAAAACCGGATAAATCCGGCTTTTGTTTTTTCCTTATTGATGTTTCTTTTTCTTTCCACAGCCGCAGCCATCCTTCTTGATTTTCTTCGTATAAACAGATTGTTGATTTGACTGCGCTGGATAACCTTGAAGCATATGTGACGGCGTTTCAGTTGGTTTCATCGCAACCCTTCCTTTCCTATTCCATGTTAGTATATGCATTTCTTAAAAGCGTGTCTGATGAGAATGCCTGTTTATTTCACAAGCTTCGACACAATCGCTTCAATAATGCCTGCTGCTGCGGCAATCGCTAATAGTAAATTTAGCCACATGCTGATGACAGGAAAAAGTATGTATATCACAAGTAAAGCAGCAGTGCACCACATGCCAGTACACCAATAGCAGCTTAACAGCTCACCTATCCAAGACCGCAGTCCTTTTCCTTTAATGATGATATATGTCTCGACTTCACCTTGTTCGTTTACCTCTTCCTGTTCTTCATGAAATAGACGGCGGAAAGGGGCAGTAATGGTGTCAAACACAATCAATCTCGTCAGTCTAAAGGATGCGAGGGCAAATATGGCAAAAGATAAAGCACCGCTCAGGAACCTCCACCTCCTTCTTTCTTCTTTTTCTGTCCTTTCTTTATATATGCAAAAAGAAAGAGCGCCATGATGGATCGAGTGGAAATAAAATTGGGTTGTACTTTTTCACGCTTTCCGATTCCACCTTGAGCCTCAGCTGCATTAAATAATGTATAGATAAGAAAGGAGTGAAAGTATTGTCTATTGAAGAAAGTGCTGATTTATTATACTCACAACTGTTAAACGAATTAATCAACAATTATGATGATTTCATCGAAATCAAGGATTCCGAAAATGTCACGATTCATAAAACAGATGTAACAGCCGCACTTTCCCTTCAAGCGACCGTAACGACAATCATTACTCTTTTAATTCAAATTCTTGTACCAGACGATGAATTGGCTACAAACATCACAGAGCAGCTTTTAGCTGCACAACAAGTGACAGTCCAAAAGAAAACAGTGATTCAAATCATCAATTGCTATAACGTCACGATTACATTATCTGATGCATCCATTCTAAACTCCGTACAAATTCTCACTCAAACATTGAATGTACTCTTAGTTGAAGCCGGCATTCTTTGACCCTTTCTTTTTCTAACATTATGTATGAAAGAGGTGAAATAATTTGTCTGAAGATCATAAAAAACAAGATTACAATATTGATACAAATGTAGATCCTTTAACCAGCTTGCTTGTCAGTGATGTTTTAAATAAGTACAACATCACAGCAGAAAATAGACGACCTTTAAATGATGATCAAAAAAGAAATATTTTAAAGTTAGTTGAAGATCTTCAAAAGAAGGCGAATGATTTTGTTGAATCACAGAAAGAAAAAAAACGTCAAGAAGAAACTCAAGTTTTTCAACAACCAGAAGAAACTGATTCAAAAACTAGGCGTGGAAAAAGAACAAACACATTGAGACATCGTATTCAACAGCGAAAGCAGTCTGAACAAAACAACAATGAATAAAAATGGGTGCTCATATCAAGGTGTTTGCCTCAATCCAAAATCAATATTTTGCATTTAATAAACTAAACGAGAGGAGGAAGAGAATATGGAATCAAAACCTTATTCATGGGTAGCACTTGATCGCAACTGTACACATCAAGAACACTACCATCACTTCGATAGAAAGCCTGTATGTCATGACCATTGTGATGATGATGAAAATGTTTTACAAACAGCAGAGCAATTTTCACAAAGTAAGCAAATTTCAGAAGAAGTCATCATTATTAGGGATTCTTGCGATATCAATGTTTCTTCAGTTGATGCTCAAATCGCAGCTTCTATTCAAGTAGCGATACAGCTGGCCTTAGTTGCAATTATTAACATTTCGATTGCAGACAATGACTTAGCTGACGAAATCGCACAAGATCTAGTACAGTTAACGACAACTAAACAAGCAAACCGCCAAAAACTTGTCATTGAAAATTCTCGAGATGTAAGTGTTACAACAGTCGATGCAGATGTAGCAGTTTCAGTTCAAGCGCTTGTACAAATTTTAGCTGCGCTAATCATTGCAATTGGTATCCTCTAATGTACAAAAGCAGAGTGAAAAGCTCTGCTTTTCCTTTTATAAAAATACAACAAATATAAATAGTCATTTACCCACACCAACTAGAGGGGGCATACATATGTTGTTAAGGACTAAAGTCAAATACCTTGTTAAAGGAGCTGAAATCCATGAGCTGCGGAAAACACCATGGCCGACATGATGAAAACTGTGTATGCGATGCGGTTGATAAGATTTTAGCAGAGCAGGAAGCTGTAGAAGATAAATGTCCTACGAGCTGCTACAGTAATTTATTAAGCCCAACAGTTTCTGGTAAAGATACGATTCCGTTTTTACTTTTTGATAAAAAGGGCGGATTGTTCTCTACTTTTGGAAACATTGGAGGATTTGTTGATGATTGCCAATGCTTCGAATCCATCTTCTTCCGGGTTGAAAAATTACACGACTGCTGTGCCACATTATCTGTATTAAAACCTGTTGATGTACACGGACATACGCTGAGCGTGTGTCACCCTTGTGATCCTGACTTCTTTGGTTTAGAAAAAACGGACTTTTGTATTGAGGTTGATTTGAACTGCTTCTGCGCGATTCAATGCTTAAACCCAGAACTAGTAGACAGAGTCCTGCCAACGAAAGATAAAAAACATCATCACCACGGCTAAACAAATCGTCCGTTGACCTAACTTGTCATGAGTCAAAGCATCCCCTTCCTTACGAATGACAACCAATCGTGCGGAGCAGTCAGCATAGGAGCTGCCTCTTCCGCATTGATTGAACCAAAAGGCTTCAACAGGCGCAACACACCATATCGCTTGTAGATGATGACAGTGCTCAAATACTCAAACAAAATTCCTTGTATAGGAGGGTTGAATATGAGCCGCAAACATTCATGGAACTGTGTAGCAGAGGCCGTTGAAAACATTAACGACTTACAAAATGCTGTCGAAGAAGAATGCCCGACTAGCTGTTACAGCAATCTCCTTTCTCCATCACATTCATTAGGTGACACTGTCCCGTTTGTTCTATTTACATCCAAATCAAAACCATTTGTCGCATTCGGAAACGTTGGAGAAGTAGATCCAGGACCTTGCTTCAGCACTGCATTTTTCAGAGTCGAACACATCTCTGATCACTGCGCAACACTCAGCTTGCTTATTGCATTTGACAAAGACCGTCATATTTTAGATTTTACAGATAAAGATTCCGTATGTGATGTGTTCCGTTTAGAAAAATCGAAGTATTGCATCGAAGTGGATCTTGACTGCTTCTGCGCAATCGAGTGCTTAAATCCACGACTCATCAACCGTAGCTGCTAACAAAAAAAGTCCCTAAATGGGACTTTTTTTTCATATCGTTTAAAAGCCAAGCGGATGAATGGACGTGATTTCATCAATCGCTAATTCAACTGGATTTCCACCGCCTGCTGTACGAATGATCGCTATATTTTCCTTCCTATCCACTATAATCCCTCTGTATGTTTTTCCATCGGCTTCAATCAGGCAAAGTGCTCTTGGCATATTATGAGGCAGACTCGTTAGAAAATCGACCTTCTCATCAATGCTCATTTGACTTAAAGGCTTTTTCACTCGTTTTCTTTTTGGTTCTTGTTTTGTTTCATGAAATACGCCTTCTGACTGCTTTTCTTCTTCTTTCAGGGGCTCTCGTTCTTGTATAAACTCTGCCTCTTGTGTAATCTTTTGTTCTTGCTGAGGTATAGGTGGCTCTGCTTCTTTCTTCTCATCTACTTCCTCGGATACAAGTTCCTGCGCGCTTTCTTCGATTGGGTCTTTATTGATTTTTTTGTTTTCAGGCGTTTTTTCTGCCTTCTTTCGCTTTCTCACAATATCTTGCATGGCCGGCTTTGATTCATTGTAGCTCGGCTGAACAATATACATAAGCGGCTTTTGATTTTCATCACCTTTATTTGACATACTAATCCCTCCCGAATGATTCATTCCTTATATATATGAACGGAAGCTTCAAATCAGAAGAAAAATAAAAAAACAGCATACCAGTGCTCGGTATGCTGTAAGTAAGTTTATGCGTTTAGCGGGCAATGATATGGAAGCCAGAATCAACATGCAGATTCTCACCTGTCATACCGCGAGATAGATCACTGAATAAGAATAGTGCTGTATCACCAACTTCTTCAGGAGTCGTTGTACGGCGAAGCGGTGCACGCTCTTCAATATCCTTCAGGATCGTATTAAAGCCGCTGATGCCTTTTGCAGATAAAGTACGAATTGGGCCAGCAGAAATACTGTTCACACGGATACCTTCTGCTCCTAGATCAGCTGCTAAATATTTCACACTTGCTTCAAGTGATGCTTTCGCTACACCCATTACATTGTAGTTAGATACAACGCGCTCTCCGCCTAGGTATGTAAGCGTCACAATGCTTCCGCCCTCTGTCATCAATGGACGTGCAGCTTTTGCTACTGCTGTTAAAGAGTATGCACTAATGTTGTGCGCTAACAGGAAACCTTCACGGTTCGTGTTCAAATACTCACCAACAAGCTCTTCCTTGTTTGCAAATGCAATCGCATGCGCAACACCATGAATGACTTGTACTTTTTCTTTAATCGTAGCAAAGCATTTCTCAATTTCTTCATCACTTGTTACGTCACAAGGAAGAATAATTGAATCATCACGCTCAAGTGTGCTTGCAAGCTCTTTCACAGATTCTGCAAGACGATTTCCAACATAAGTAAAAATTAAACGAGCTCCTGCTTCATGTAGTGAGCGAGCAATTCCCCAAGCAATGCTTCGTTTATTGGCAACACCCATGACCACGATATTACGGCCTTCTAAAGAAAAGTTCATATGTATTAAAGCCTCCTATTTTTTCAAGACATAGTATTAGTACCTGATCATAATATTATCACATATCTTGAGAGAATGACAATTTCCGCTTGAATAAAGTTTCTTTTTCATCAAAAAACCGTCCTCATAAGTGAAGACGGTCCAATTTTTATCCTTTGATCCTATTATTTTGATAAGCAAAATGGTTGGTAGGCCCGTGACCAGCGCCAATATGCAGAGGATATTGAATGGCTTCATGAACAAAGGTTTCCGCTGTTTCAAAGGCTTCCTTCATGGAACATCCTTTGGCTATTTCTGCTGTTATTGCTGCTGCAAATGTACAGCCTGTGCCATGTGTATGCGGTGTATCAATATGTTCATTTGTGACTTCAAAAAAGCCTTTCCCATCATAGAGCAGGTCTGTGATCAAGCCGCCAGATGGACCGTGTCCGCCTTTGATCACGACATATTTTGTGCCGAGCTCATAAAGACGTTCTGCTGCTAGATAGCGATCCTCTTTTGTCTGAATGCGTATGCCTGTCAGCACTTCTGCCTCTGGAAGATTGGGGGTTACTGCATAGCTGACTGGCAGCAATTGTGTTTTCATTGCAGAAACAGCGTCTTCATTTAATAAAGAAGCCCCGCCCTTTGCAATCATGACTGGATCTACAATCAGCTTCATCTCATATTGAACCGTTTTTTCAGCAACGGTGTTGATCATTTCATCACTCCACAGCATCCCTGTTTTAACGGCATCTGGCAGTAGATCTTCTGCCACTGCATCTATTTGACTGATTAACGCCTCTACCGAAAGCGGATATATTCCATGAACACCAAGTGTGTTTTGCGCTGTAATCGCTGTGATCGCAGACATTCCGTAAACACCGAGCTCCTGAAAGGTTTTCAAATCTGCTTGAATGCCTGCTCCGCCGCCAGAATCCGAACCTGCGATTGTTAATGCCTTTTTAATCGTCATTTCATTACACCCTCTCATTAGCCAATCCACTGATGATAAATGGTTCTCGCTTTGGCAATATCACTTGTACCGTGTACAAGCGCCCTGCCATCTTTGAATAAGACGAGCTTGAACTCATCCTTTTGACAAGAAAGCAAATACGGATTTTCAAGCACATCCATCCCTGCTTTCTTTAATCGAAGGGCTACTTCATGTAAAGGTGGAGGTGTCTCTGCTGCACTGCGGATTTGCACCGTATTACGGCCACATAGTACGTCTGCCTTCGCTCTCTTGTCATATGAGAGAAATGGATATGTCTTCAGTCCGCAGCTTGGACATTGCTCCTTCTTTAAAGACGAGACGGACCGAATGTCAGACCGTTCATTTGTCCATAAATCAAAGGATCTGATGATCGGAGTCACTTGATGCCCTGTTAAATATTTAAGTGCATCTGCCACTTGATATGCCGCCACCTGCTGCACAACCGGACTAATAATACCTGCTGTATCACACGTCATACCTTGTGCAGGTAAATGCTCAAGCAAGCAGTGTAAACAGGGCGTCTCACCCGGTATGACAGTGAATTGAATGCCATAGCTGGCTACACAGGCTCCATAAAGAAAAGGAATTTGATGTTTGACAGCGGCATCATTTGCGATCATTCGCACCTCAAAATTATCCGCTGCATCTACGATGATCGAAGCATCGCTAACAAGCTCATCAATATGTTGAGCAGTCACATCAATGACAATTCCTCTAACATTGACTTCACTGTTCACCTGTTTGAGCCTTTTTTCAGCCGCCACTGCCTTTGGCAGCCGGTCCTGCACGTCTTGCTCTGTGTAAAGCTGTTGACGCTGAAGGTTGCTCCATTCAATATAATCTCGATCCAAAATGGTGACAGATCCAACGCCGGCACGAACGAGCATTTCAGCACTAGCTGTTCCAAGGGCTCCCGCTCCAATAATGACAACCTTTGAAGCGTTTAGCCGTTTTTGCCCCTCTGTTCCGATCGGCCGAAAAAGCTCTTGTCGTGAATAACGTGTGCTCAAAACGCTGGCATCCCTTCCTGCGGACTGCTCGCTGTACCATAGTTTTTAAGTGGAATACGTCCTGCCTCGAAACCTAGTCTTCCTGATTCAATCGCCAGCTTCATGGCTTTTGCCATTTTCACAGGGTCCTTTGCGCCAGACACAGCGGTATTCAGTAATACAGCGTCAGCCCCTAGCTCCATCGCATAAGCCGCATCCTTTGGAGAACCTACGCCCGCATCAATAATGACCGGCACCTTCGCCTGCTCGATAATAAATGAGAGATTCAGAGGGTTTAGTAAGCCTTGACCTGAACCGATTGGAGAGGCCCCTGGCATAATGGCATGGACACCGAGTTCTTCTAGTTTTCTTGCCAGTACCACATCATCTGATGTATACGGCAGTACGATAAAGCCTTCTTCCAAAAGCATTTCAGATGCTTTCAGCGTTTCGACTGGATCTGGCAGAAGAGACCTTGAACAGCCAATCACTTCTACCTTGATCATGTCACACAGCCCGGAAGCCTTCGCTAAACGAGCAATACGTACCGCTTCTTCCGCTGTACTTGCACCTGCTGTATTCGGAAGTAAAGTATATGTTGATAAATCAAGCTGCTCTAAGAAATTGGGCTGAGAAGCTTCAAAAATGTTCATTCTTCTCACAGCAAAGGTCAAAATTTCAGCTTCTGATACGTTTACTGCTTCCTTTTGAACCTCAAATGATGGATACTTTCCTGTACCGAGTAATAGTCTTGATGTGAATGTTTTTCCGCCAATGCGCAGCATGTTGTCATCCTCCTCCTACAAAGTGAACGATTTCAATCGTGTCATTTGGTTGAATTTCTACTTGTTGAAAGGCTTCTTTATCAATAATTTCTTGGTTCTTTTCGACGATCACCACACGGTTTTCAAGCTGATAGGCTGATAGCAGATCATAGATCGTTCCATTCTCTTGATCAAAATCAACAACTCTACCATTCAATTGAATTTTCATACGAACAATGCCTCCTTTCGGTCAATGCGAAACGCATGAAGCCATTCGTCTTGTACAGGCTCGCCTAATATCAGATTGCGAATGATTTCTCCAGTAATGGGTGCAAGTAAAATGCCATTCCGGTAATGTCCCGTTGCAAAAAGAATGCGCTCATCTTGCGGGTGTCTTCCGATATAAGGATGCCGGTCGCTAGTCGCCGGACGAAGACCTGCCCAGCACTCTTCAATCGGCATCTCCTTGATAGAAGGCATGAGCTGGGACGCTTTTTGAATGACAGCCTCAATGCCGCCAAGTGTTGGAACAGCCTGCCAATCATTTGGCTTCATCGTTGCACCAATCACCAGCTTTCCGCTATCTCGTTGAACAATATAACAATGATCGTGGTAAATCGTGTGTGCGAGCGCTGGACCACTATTCCATACAGACACACATTCTCCTTTTACCGGATAAAGAGAATAAGATAACCCCAGCTCTTCAAAAAAGCGGCCAGACCATACACCACTTGCTATCGTAAGATCATCACAGGTGAATGTGCCTTGAGCGGTTCTGACAGTCAATACTTCTTTGTCCCGCTTGACTTCAATCACGGGTGTAAACTCTTTGACATCTGCACCGTACCGAACGGCCGCCTGCCATAATGCCCTGCATACCGCATAAGGCTCCACATGAACATCGTCTTCAATGAAACCTGCTCCTATGATGTGATTGGCGATTTGTGGCATACGTTTTTTTACACAGCTTGCGTCAAGCCATTGAAATGTAGACAAATGCTGCATCCGGCAAAGGGCACGTTTTTCCTCTTCTGTAAAGGCCACCTTCATAATGCCGCCCGCTGATTTTCGAATATCAATGCCTGATTCATGCTGAAGATCGACTTTTAATTTTTCATATAATGCCTGACTTGCTCTGCCTGCCTGAAAGAAAACATCCTCATGACCCTCTCCTTCAGCATGTGCACCGAGCATCCCAGCAGCCGCACTCGTCGTTTGCTTCCCTATCTCATTCGCCTCAAGTAAAAGAGCCTTCTTTCCTGCTTTTGCAAGGTGATAAGCAATTGACATCCCTATGATTCCACCACCAATGATTGCAACGTCATAATGCTTTTTCATAAGGATTCTCCTTTCGCTTTTTAGAAAATGCTTGCGCCATGATGCGCGGCTGATGGTGAGCGAAAATACCTGACATGACAGCAATCCCTTTCACATTCACTTGCAGCAATTCTGGGATTCGATCAGGTGTCAATCCGCCAATAACCACCACCGGAATGGACAGCGCAGAAGTCAGTTCTTCTACAAGCTTTACACCTCTCGCCTTAAGTCCAGGTTTACATGAGGTGTCATATACGTGCCCAAACATAACATACTCTGCACCGTTTTTCTCTGCCGCTTTGGCCTCTTCTATCGAATGAACAGACACACCCGCATGAAGGTGAGGAAACTTTTGCCTCAGCTCCTTTGGCGAAAAGCTGTGGCCTGGGAGATGTACCCGGTGAATATTGGTGAGCAGCGCGACGTCTACTCGGTCATTGATGACCAGTTTCTCTTTCGATACACCTTCTGAAAGGAGTTGTTTCACGAGATCAACAAGCTCACTTGCTGTTTTAGACCGTTCCCGGATATGAATAAAGTCCACCTCAGATTCAATGGCTTTGATTTGCTTGATCAGTTCATTGATGGGAAATGAATCATTTGTCACCGCGTGGAGTTCCATTTGCACCAACCCCATCTAAGCACGCTGTTTGCCACGTTTCTTTTTTATACGCCATCTCCCAGAAATGGTATTCGTAGTAGCTTGAAATCACAAAATTTTCTTTCATATTGGCGCGCACATGTTCTGGTGCTTTTTCCGCGAGTTCATCGAAGCGGTTCACCTGTTCAAAAACGAGCTCCTTAAACCAATCCCCTCCATATGTCAAAATCCATTCTTGATAAATCGGATGGTCAGGCGTCGTTTGCTTCAGCTTTTCGCCCACCTCATAATAGAGCCAGTAGCATGGCAATAACGCGGCTAATATCTCCTCAAATCGCCCACTTTGCACAGACCGGTACATATGCGAGGTATATGCATAAGCAGTTGGAGAAGGCTTAAAGCTTTTGAGTGCTTCGTCAGAGATCTGCAAAAGCTCAGTGAACTTTCTATGAAGCGAAAGCTCTGCCTCATACGTTCCCTGCGCATGATACGCCATTCTGCCCGTCGTATGTAAGTCCTCACTAATGGCAGCCCCGTATGCTTGCATCTTTGCAAAATGAGTTAAATAATACGAATCCTGCATCACGTAATAGGTGAACCGGTCGAGTGAAAGTGTGCCATCTCCAATCCCCTTCACAAAAGGATGCGTAAAGCTTCCATTCCACCATGTTGCTGCTGCCTCTTTACATTCCTTTGAAAAAGTCATGTTTCTCTCCTCCTGTTTTTTCATATAAAAAAAGCCACTTTCCGCGTGGAAAGTGGCTTGGAATTTGTAAAAAGTATAGTCAAAAACCGCACCACTTCCCTACGCAGGTATGAACCTGTTCAGGTAATGAGGGTCTAAAAGTCGACACTTTTATCTCAGCCCTTTTAAAGGACTCCCCTAGTGGATCAAACATATGATGTTGTACCTCTATCTTAATCAGGAATTGTTCATTGGTCAAGGGTTCATTGCAACTCTAATTGTGCTCTAAGTCCTGCCACATACTCCCTAGACCCTGACACAAGCACGCGGTCTCCGCTTCTGAGCGTCGTATCTCCGTGCGGCACTAAGCTGTCTACCCCTCTAAAAATTCGGACAAACACCAAATCGCCGGTAAACGGGAATTCCCGCAGCATGACATTATGATACCGATGATTGTTCATTTGAATTTGATACAAAGACGTATCCTCATTTGTTAACAATCGAATCGCATCAGGTGCTTCAATTAACGCCCTCAGCACCGTTTTAGATGATAGGAAGTTAGAGAACGTATCAATGCCCGCTTCCTTCAGCGTCAGCTCAGTCTCGGCTTTGTTCACACTTGCAATGACTTGTTTCGCCCCTTCTTCTTTTGCAAATAAAGCAATTTCCTTATTTTTCGTCTCACTGCCTGTTGCAACGACGAGGACATCCTCCTGGCCAATGCCTGCCTTTCTCAGCGTCTCATCATCGTACTGCTCAATCGCTTCAACTTCAAAGATCGAGTCGGCAAGCAGCGCTTCTTTATTTTCTTGAAACACATGCAAAATACGAATGTCATATTCATCCTGATGCAAATCAAGTGTGACGGGTAACGTCAACTGGTTCGCACCAATAAAGGTCACACGCTTTTTTTGCTTCGCTTCCTGTTCTTTTTTAAACAGCGCTTTAAACCAAACAGGCGTTATAATACTCGTCAATACAGCAACTAAAATGAGTGCACCTGACATTTTATGATCAATGACACCGAGCCGCTCCCCAATCGTTGCAGCTGCAATGACGAGTGATAACGTCGATGTTAATAAAAAGCCGGAGCCAATGACTTTTCTCATGTCATACCATTTTTTCAAATAAAGAATGGGAATTAGCTTACTAAGCAGTAATGCAATAAAGAGTAGCGGAATCATGATCATAATGGTTGGGTCCTTGAACAGTGCCCATATATTCAAGTCCACCCCGACCATCACAAAAAAGATCGGGATTAAAAATCCATAACCAAATGAGTCGAGCTGCTGAACCAGTTCTTTATTTGGCGAAAGAAGGGACACGAGCACACCTGCTAAAAACGCCCCAAGAATATTTTCAGCACCGAGTGATTCAGATAAGGCAACTAAGACTATAATGAGAGTAAAGATTGCCCTTGTCCCAATTTGCACCGTTCCTTTTGACATGGACTGAAAAATGGATTTTGTCTTAAATACACGGCCAAATAAATAAAGAAGAATGCCCGCAGCAAATAATAAGAGCAGCAGCCACATGTTCCCTGTTCCATCGCCATAAATAGAGGAAAACACAGCTAGTAAAATCATCGTCACCAAATCAGCAATGACAGCTACAAGCAGAATGATTTGACCGATATTCGTCTGCATCAGCTTTTCCTCTTTTAAGGTGGGGACCACTACCCCTAATGAGATGGTGGAAATGATGAGCGTCATTAAAAAGGCATTTTGAATAAACCCTGCAAGTACAAACGCATAGGACAGAATAAAGGAAATACAAAATACCCCAAGAAAAATAACGGTGGCTGCTTTAAACGTATTTGGTTCTTTTAAACCATTTGGAAGTTCACGTGCTTTCTTCTTTGATTCAAAAGAAGAGAAATCTATTTCAAGTCCACTTAAAAACATGAGGAAAATAAAACCGAGCATGGATAACGTATCTAGCCATGCATCATGTTCGACAACCAGTTGAAACCCGCTTTTTCCAATGATGAGCCCCATGATAATTTCAGCGACAACGACCGGAATGGTCAGCTTAAATCGGTGCAATAAAATGGGGGTGAAAAAGGCTACGATAATAACGACAACGAGTGATGAAACAGATGTATGCTCCATTGGCTAAAGCCTCCTAACATTCATATTTAATCTTTTAAGTCTTACGTTAAAGCATTGATTCTAACAATTGCCTAAATGAAATGAAAGCGATTTGTTATATTTTCTAAAATTCAAACTTCTTGATACCCGCTGAATTGATGAGAAAGATCAGGAGGAAATCTTATGAAATTCGATATCATTGGTGATATCCACGGCTGCTACGAAGAGCTACTTACCCTTATCTACAAACTAGGATATGAACTCAAACATGGATTACCCGTCCATCCTGACAAAAGAACACTAGCACTTGTCGGTGATTTAACAGATCGAGGCCCTCAATCGGTTGCCGTCATGCAATTTGTCATCCATGCCTATTCACATGGAGCGATTCGTTACGTGCCTGGAAACCATTGCTTTAAGCTTTATCGCTATTTAAAAGGAAATCCCATTAAATTACTACATGGCATTGAAACAACAGTGAACGAAATAAAAAAACTGCCGCTTCCTCAAAAAAATAAATTATCACATGAATTTAAACAGTTATTTGAGAGGGCTCCACTTTATGATGTGCTGATTCCAGATGAGCTAATCATTGCACACGCAGCGATGAAGGAGCAGGACATTGGCAAGAAGCCGAATAAACAGATGCGATCATATCTATTATTCGGTGCTGTCACAGGAGAGACTTGGCCAGATGGACGACCTGTGCGAAAGGATTGGGCAAAGGAATATAAAGGAAATTCGTGGATTGTTTACGGTCATACACCAGTGAAAGAACCTCGATTCGTGGGCAGAACCGTCAATATTGATACAGGCTGTGTTTTTGGCAATCAGCTGTCTGCTCTTAGATATCCTGAGCTTGAAACGGTCTCTGTCCCTTCATCTATGCCTTATGATGAATCTAGGTTCCAGCATTTCACCTCATAAAAAAACCCGACCCTGTTTTGCAGGTCACCGGGTTTTAATTGTTTAAAAGCAATGCTTTCATGTCATCTGGTAATGGAGCCGAAAAGGTCATTTGCTCACCTGTCATCGGATGAGGAAAGACAAGGGTTTCACTATGCAGCGCCTGCCGATCTATCCGCTCGGTCGTTCCGCCATACAGCGTATCTCCGATGAGTGGATGACCGAGATATTGCATGTGCACACGAATTTGATGCGTTCTTCCAGTTTCAAGTACAAGAGACACATCCGACATGTTCAAATCAGCGTTTACCTGTCGCACTGTATAATGCGTCACTGCTTCCTGGCCAGTCTCATCGACCATTCGCTCAATGATACTATCCCCTTTACGGGCAATTTTTGCTCGAATGGTGCCCTGTTTTTCTGTGATCAAGCCATGTGTAAACGCTCTGTACGTTCGCTTGACCGCGCCACTTTTTTGCGCCTTTGATAACAGGCTATGGGCAAATCGATGCTTGGCCACAAGCATGACACCAGATGTATCACGATCAAGACGGCTCACCAAATGAACCGTTAGCCGAACAGACTGCTCAGCATAATGGTACAGCAGACCATTCGCAATACTATGCTCTGGGTGCTCTTTAGAAGGAATCGATGGAATAAATGGCCTTTTATTCAGCACAAGGACATGCTCATCCTCAAATAAAATATCCAGCGGAATCGGAGCAGGCTTCAGCCCTTCACTCACCTTTTCCTCAGGAAATAAAATGGTGAGCCTGTCACCCTCATGCAGCTCGCACTTCACGGTGACATGCTCTCCATTAATGAGAAGGTCACCGCCATCAAATTTAATATCTGTCAGCATTCTTTTTGAAATGCCAAGATCGATTAAATAGTCCTTTAAGAGCAGCCCCTTTTCTTTGGCTGTCATGGTTTTGGTTAACGTAAAGTATTTCAGCGAGAACAACCTCTTTCTTATTCTCCTTTTCCGATAAAGGAATCTTGCACCCTTTTCCAAAACGGAAATGGTCTAAATCGGGCAAAACGAACATTCTCGTCTGCCACCCGGCATTGAATAGATTTAACATCTTTATGAAGCAGCGACAAATGATCAATTGTTACCTGAAAATCAACATCATTTATTGGTTTGATCACACAGGTGTGATGATCTGGCAAAATAAGCGGTGAACCGACCGTCCGGAATACTCTGTTGTTGATTGAGGCCATTTCTGCAAGCTGAATAGCTCTAATGGAAGGATGAATAATGGCGCCCCCAAGTGCTTTATTATAGGCCGTACTGCCAGATGGTGTAGACAAACAAAGACCGTCACCTCTGAAAGTTTCAAAAAGCTGACCTCTAATTTCAACATCTGCCACAAGCGTACCTTCCATGCTTTTAATCGTACATTCATTCATTGCTAAATACTTCTCTTCCCGGCCGCCGTCGTTGTATCTGACGATGACTTCAAGAATCGGATATTCCACAATATGATAAGGCGTTTTGGCAATTGCTAGGACAAGCTTTTCGATTTCACTTGGCACCCAATCAGCATAAAAGCCGAGATGACCTGTATGAACTCCGACAAAAGCTGTTTCATTCAGGCGGTTGCTATAGCGGTGAAAGGCATATAAAAGGGTTCCGTCTCCACCAACAGTAATGACAAGATCCGGTTCCTCTTCATTTAATTCCATTCCAAAATCTAATAAGTAGGTCTGAATTTTATTTTTGAGTGTGTCAGATACAGAATTCCCTTTCGAAGAAACTGCAAATTTCATGAATTCTTCTCCTTTTCCACCTTGCTGCTATGAGAGGGCAGCATCATATTTGATCAAGCTTAGGCTCAGCTATCGTTTTTCTTTTTCCGGGAAAATGCCACCTGTGCTTCTTGAATTTCCCCTCTGATTTCAGACATCTCATCATCAAGAAGAGATGCTGCCTCAGAAGCTCTTTGAAGGCGCTGCTTGACCTTCTCCGGGATATTCCCGCTATATTTATAATTCAGAGAATGCTCAATGGTCGCCCAAAAGTTCATGGCAAGCGTACGAATTTGGATTTCGACAAGGAGCTGCTTCTCTCCGTTGACTGTTTGCAGCGGATATAACACAACAAGGTGGTATGAGCGGTATCCGCTTTCTTTATGTTCTGCAATATAGTCGCGTTTATCTACAACCACAAAGTCTTTGCGTGACTGGAGCATTTTTTTCACAACTTGTATATCTTCTACAAACTGGCACATAATGCGAAGCCCGGCAATATCCTGCATTGTTTCAATTTCATGCATCGGGATGTTTTTACGCTTTGCCTTTTCTAAAATGCTGGCAACGGGTTTCACTCGGCCTGTCACAAATTCTACTGGTGAATGGTCATCCTCAAATTCATATAGCTTTCGAATGCCTTTAAGCTTCACTTTTAATTCTTCGACTGCTTGTTTATACGGTGCGAGGAATTGATCCCATTGTTTTTTGTCCATGAAACTTCCCCCAATTCCAAATACCTAATTATTTCAGAGGAATGTGCTCTTCACTTTCTCTTCCATATCTCCGTAATTGGCATTGTCTTTAATATTGTCGATTAAATAATTTAATTCTTGATGAAATTGAATGAGTTCTAACGAATGGTCTTCCGCTGCCAAATAGACAGGGATGTCAAGATTCATTGCTTCTTTTAATGGAGCCCATGTATGTTCCGCTAAAATAAGATACATAAAAGACTCCTCAGTTTCGAGTATGTAAACGAACGCAAAGTGATCAGAATCAACAAGCATTTGTCCTGATGCCTTTGCTTTTTGAATTTGCTCCTCTGACTCGATCGTCAAAATCAGCCTGTCTTCTTTTAAAGTTGCTTCTGTGATTTCAATTCTGTTTTGCATCATGATCTCCTTTACAACAAAGTACAGCTTTATTTTATCATATCAAGTTCAATATTGATAAACCGAACTTATTGCGAAAATGCCGTTTTCTTCTTTTAAATGATCATTTCACACCATTCTACAAAAATGTTGCACATGCTAAAGGATGAATGAAAGAAAAAAACAGACTTTTACATAAAGAACACACATCATGTACAATATTCATATTTCCTCTAAATGAAAGGTTGATTCAAAATGGCACAGGAAATTGAAATCGAACTAAAGCAATTATTAATGAAAGAAGAATTTGAACAGCTAAAACAATATTTCCAATTGAAGGATGCAGATTTCCACACTCAAACTAACTATTACTTTGATACACCTCAATTTGATATAAAATCTCGATTTGCTGCATTAAGAATGAGAGAAAAAGATGGTCAATGGGTCCTTACGTTAAAGGAACCACACGAGATAGGCCTTCTCGAAACCCACCAATCGATCACTCCTCCCGCCCGCCTTGACAATTTTCATCTGCCAGAAGGTGAGGTAGCGGACCGATTAGATCATCTGAACATTCAAAAGGATCAAATTGTGTATTTTGGTTCGCTTGAAACATCAAGAGCAGAAAAAATGATCGAAGAAGGCTTAATTGTTTTGGATCATAGCCGATATTTAACAGTAGAGGACTATGAACTTGAATTTGAAGTGAGTGATCTGGAAATCGGACAAGCCGCATTCTCCGCACTGCTTCGTCAATTTCAGATCCCAACACGAAAAACGAACAACAAAGTGATTCGTTTTTATGAAGAAAAAATGAAGAATACACAGAATAGATGAATTCCTTGAAGGAGGAACATGATGAACGTCAATCAACTTCAATCCTTTATGCAGCTTCAATCACTTAAAGCGTTACAATCGGATAATGGGCAAACACAAATGCCGGCTGGCCAAGAATCGAGCGCTCAAGCTTCATTTCAGTCGCTGCTGCAAGATTTTTTAGGCGGATCAGAATTATCACGGCTCCCGCTCTCCATTTCTGCTTTTATGGGAACGGACCCATCAACGACTCTAAACACACAATATGCGCGTACGAATCCTTACCTATCTGCGATCACCGGCAGTGAACAGCTGCCAGCTCAGTCTGTATATGCAGATGACGCTCAATTAAATACAGCGAATGGCATTGGAAACGTCTTAAATAGCAGCTATACGCCGCCGCTTCAAAAGGCTGTCTCAAACGGTTCATCAAAAGAGGTGAATCAAATCGTGTCACAAATGGCTCAAAAGCATGGCGTTCCAGAGAAGCTGATCCACGCTGTCATTAAGCAGGAATCCGGCTATCGAACGAATGCTGTCAGCCATGCAGGTGCGCTTGGACTGATGCAGCTCATGCCGTCTACTGCTAAGTCCCTTGGCGTAAGTAATGCCTTTGATGCAGCCCAAAACATAGAAGGCGGAACGAAGTATTTAAAACAAATGCTTCAAAAATATAACGGAAATGTCTCACTCGCCTTAGCTGCTTATAACGCAGGCTCAGGAAATGTAGATAAATACGGAGGCATTCCCCCATTTAAAGAGACACAAAATTATGTAAAGAAAATCACCGCTCAATATTACGCCTAAACCGAAGAGAATAACCTCTTCGGTTTTTTGTATGTCGCTTTTCACCCTTTTTTGACCGAATGTGTTATGATATGGTCAATTGAACACGGAACCTGTTCTTCTCACTATTCCCAAAGGACCAAAGCGGTTTGTTTGTGGAATTGAGTTGAGGTTGTTAAAATAAGTATACAAGAATTGAAACAATAAAATAGAATAAACGGAACATCACTTTTAAAATAAATGAATCCGCAATAGGGTGAGTCATCCTATTAGCTACGAGTAAAAGGAGTAGTCAACATGGTACAATCGTTTAACGCACCTTACGAAGCGGTTGGAGAGGAACTTCTATCGCAACTTGTTGATACTTTTTATGAAAATGTAAAGTGTCATCCTTTGCTTCATCCTATTTTCCCGGATGACTTAAAAGAAACAGCAAGAAAACAAAAACAGTTTCTCACTCAATATTTAGGCGGCCCTCCGCTTTATACAGAGGAGCATGGCCACCCAATGCTGCGGGCGAGACATCTCCCTTTTCCGATTACTGAGGAGCGGGCTGACGCCTGGCTTGAATGCATGGAGGATGCAATGGACCAAGTAGGACTAATCGGCGATATTCGTGACTTTTTATTTGAGCGGCTTTCTCTGACGGCTCGTCATATGATCAATCAAACACCTGAAAAGGACGGGCGACCTTGAGCTGCAATCAGCACGATCAATATTTCTCACACTGTCACGGACATCCTCAAAAGCCGATTGAAATCTATGTATTCATTGATCCTCTCAGCCCAGACTGCTGGTTATTGGAGCCATCAATTAAAAAATTGAAGATGAAGTACGGCCGTTTCTTCACTTTACGAACGGTCACAAGTTCGAGTATTAACGCATTGAATCGGAAAAGAAAAAAGCATTTACTGACCGAAGCATGGGGTAAATTTGCCACCAAAACTCAGACGAAAAAAGATCAAATGCTGTCTGAACAAATTGTGACATCACCTTACCTCGCCTCGCTCGCACTAAAAGCGGCGGAGCTTCAAGGTAGAAAATGCGGAATGAAATTTTTGCGTCTCATTCAAGAATCCCTTTTTTGCCATCAGCAAGATGTCACAAGTGAACATGTCTTGCTGGAAAATGCAAAAAATGCTGGTCTGGACATCGAAGAATTCCAGCGTGACATTCATTCTAAAAGTGCTGTTAAAGCCCTACAATGTGATATGAAAATTGCAGCTGAAATGGATGTATCTGAGCTTCCTACCTTCGCGTTTTTTAATACGGTAAACGGTGATGAAGGATTAAAGATTTCAGGTGCATACTCTTATGATATATACGAGGAAATTCTCTTTGAAATGATCGGCGAAAAACCAACACCTTCAGTACGGCCACCGATTGAATGGTTTATTGCTTACTTTCAATTTGCCTCTGCAAAAGAAATCGCCGTAGTATATGACCTGACACTTGAAGAAGTTGAACGAGAAATGAAGAAGCTGGCTTTCGCTAAAAAGGTAGAGCGTGTACAAGTACATCAGGAAATGTTTTGGCGCTATAAAGAAGATGAAAACCATTCAGATCTTGATGTCTACCGCTGTGAGAATGAACATGGGTGCTGACCCATGTTTTTTCTTTATCGCCGGAAGGAACATTTGTTCTCTTTTAAATACGAAGAAACCGCGCCGGGATAAGCGCGGTTTCACTATGTCTTAACGACAACAAAGGGGATGGGAGAAATTTTTCACGGTCAAACAAAGGGGTAATGTTTGTATGTGATTAATTTCACATCTGTAGTATATCAAATTTTGTCGACTTATGACAACCGATATGCTATATGTTCATATTTTTGTCACAAAACATAAGAGGGTTGCCACTTTCATATAGTGAAAGTAACGAAAAAATGGGGGGATCTTCATGCGCAGCACAACCATTGGACTTGTTGCCATTGGCTTATGTTTCTTTTTAAATATATTAGGCTTAATGAAAATGCTGCCTCTTTATCTGACGTCGCCGCTCTTATTTGCTTCCATTCTCTTTACGCTCTATCGAATGAATCACCGTAAGACCTTTAAAGGATTTAAAGGATGATCACTTGAAAGGCTTCTCCTCTTTATCAGGAGAGGTCTTTTTGATGACAGAAAAAACTCCTGCCAAAGGATGAGTTCACACTCACACATCTGACAGAAGTCTTCTCGTTACTCACCTGTTTTGGAGATGAGTTCTTCCATTTCTTTGAGTTTTTCTTCGAACAATTGACATGCTGCTTCAATGGGTTCTTTTGAC
Source organism: Bacillus crepusculi (assembly GCF_014764715.1). Taxonomy (GTDB): domain Bacteria; phylum Bacillota; class Bacilli; order Bacillales; family Bacillaceae; genus Bacillus. The sequence goes on from NZ_JACXXE010000003.1 coordinate 304,270, forward strand.
GCCATATCAACACCTGCTTTTTTCAGCACATTGATTGGATAATCGGAGCTTCCTGCTTTAAGGAAGTCTGTATAGCGCTCCACCGCAGGTTGACCTTCTGCTAATATTTGCTTGCTCAATGCCTGCGCCGCACTATAGCCTGTCGCATATTGATACACATAATAGTTGTAATAGAAATGAGGGATTCTCGTCCATTCTAATCCGATTTCCTTATCCACAACCATACCGTCACCAAAATACTTCTTATTCAGGTCGTAATAAAGGTTCGTCATAAACTCTGGCGTTAATGCCTCTCCCTCTTGCGCCTTCACGTGAATAAGATGCTCAAACTCAGCAAACATCGTTTGTCTGAATACTGTTCCTCTAAACCCTTCTAACAGGTGATTTAACACATACAAACGCTGCTTTTTATCCTCTAAATGATTGAGCAAGTATTCACCTAGTAACGCTTCATTTGTTGTGGAAGCTACTTCAGCTACAAAAATACTATAGTTTCCATACGGATAAGGCTGGTGCTTTCTTGTATAGTAGCTATGGACAGAGTGACCAAATTCATGAGCCAGTGTAAATAAATTATCAATATTATTTTGCCAGTTCATTAAGATATATGGGTTTGTGCCATAGCTTCCTGATGAATACGCACCGCTTCGTTTCCCTTTATTCTCATAAACGTCCACCCAGCGATTGTTCAGTCCTTCTTTTAACACGGACACATATTCTTCTCCTAATGGTGCTAACCCTTTCAGCATATACTCCTTTGCTTCATCGTAGGTTAACTTCATGCCAGCGTCTTTTACAAGCGGTGTATACAAGTCATAATTGTGCACTTCATCAAGCTTTAACACCTTTTTACGCAATTCAATATAACGGTGTAATAACGGTAAGTATTGATGAACTGTATCAATTAGATTGTCATACACTTCTTCTGGAATGCTATTTCTTGATAGTGCTGCTTCTCTTGCGGATTTGTAATTTCGTACTTTCGCATAAAAATTATCCTTTTTAATCGAACCGCTCAGTGTAGAAGCAAGTGTATTCTTATACTGATCATATGTTTTATACACCGCTTTAAAGGCATTCTTTCTCACTTCACGATCATCACTATTTAAAAATGTGATGAAATTGCCGTGCGTAATCTTCTTTTCTTCCCCATTCTCATCCTTGACAGAAGGGAACGAAATATCGGCATTGTTAAACATACTAAAAGTAGTGGATGAAGTTGAGAGAGGTTCAGAGGCCTCTGCTAATAAAGCTTCTTGCTCCTCACTTAAAATATGTGGGCGCTCTTTGTTAATTTCTTCGAGAGCGTGAGAATAAAGTTTCAATTCTTCTTTTTCCAGAATAAATTGCTGCAATTTATCTTCTTGAATCGTTAAAATCTCTGGAACAATATAAGCGGATGCACTAGACAGCTGTGTAAATAAATTGGACGCCTTATCATTTAATGCCTGAAAGGATGAGTTTGTTGTATCTTCATCGTATTTCATGTGCGCATATGTATAAAGCTTGCCAAGCTTTTCAGAAAGTTGATCCTGAAATGTTAGGGCTTCATACAAGACATCAGCAGAATGGGCCAGCTTGCCTTTATATTGAGCTAGCTTAGGAATTTCTTTTTTGACAGCTTCGAATTCCTTATTCCATGAATCGACGCTTTCAAAAATATCTTCAAGACGCCATTTGTTTTCTTCTTTTACTTCGCTTCTGTCCGGTAAATGGTTGTTTTTACTTTGTGAAGTCATATGAATCCCCCTTGCGTGAGTTGTGTTGAACCAACCTTTCGGAAAGTGAAAAAAATTGGTGTTGTATTTATCTTCTTTGTTTTGAACTATATTTGTCAAATCATATGCAGAAATAAATACCAAACAGACTAATAAAATGAGAAAAAAGCGTTTCTTTCTATTCAATAGCAGCACCACCTTTTTCTTATGATGATCAAAGTGGGTCTGAAACATGCTAATGAAATAAGAAAGCGTCTCGTTTTAACACTTCATCTATTGTTCGTATAGGCATTTGATTCGACGCTACTACATAATTACCCTCTTTCGTCATGTGTAAAAACCTTTGACGGACAAGTGCCTTTACATATGCGGTGATCACATTTTTGATTTCTTCTATTGAGACGTCTGCGTATCGGAGCTTCACTTCTTTTGCCTTCACACACCGATTGATTTCTTTTATCAGGTGTCGAATGGTCACAGGGTCTCCTTCTCTTTTTCTCATCATCCAATCATACAGACATCCCTGCCACACATAAACAGGACTTGTAAAAATATACGCTTCTGTCAGCGGGATAAATAATTCAGATGGCAAAAACGGAAATGCCGTTTTGTGATGCTCATAAAAAATATGGCTCAAACGCTTACTTTCATTTGATAAAATGCGAGGAGGCTTCTGCCTAAATTGCTGAATACACCTAAGCCACTGCTTATTTAATGGACGCTTGCCCAGGGAGGAAGTTAGAAGTGCTGAAAATGGACGGTATGCTGAAGGCGGCCTGACGGTTATTGTGGCGCATATTTTCGTTGGCTGAAACACAAGGAGGTGATCAAGATGAATGAACATTTGCTGAATCGGACAGTAAAAAATGAGTCTTCTTTTCTTCGTTTGTCTTAAAATTCCCCAATGAATGGCCGAAAGAGAAAAGAGCTGGGTAGATTTTCGTTTCAACCGATTTGCACCTATGATCCATATAGGAAAGAGCCCTGCTGCACGTAGACCTTCTGTTCTTTTCCGCAGCTCTTGCTGCGAAATATTCGCACATTGAAATTCGATCGCATAGCTTGCATCTCCTATAGTGACAGTCACATCAGGACGCTGTTGCACCTTTGAAACATATTTCTCTAGCATCGGTTCATGTCCGAGCCGAGTGAGCCAATTTTTAATGGCTGCCTTCCCCGCGTGATGATAGGCCGTTTCGCCTGAAGCAGCTAACGGACATGCGGTCAGCTGTTTATGTGCAAAATGATAGACACGATGCTCTCCTAACTTTAATTGCACCTCCTGCCTGCATTCAGGACAATAAAATTTACACGTAGCCCTTACATGCTCTAGCCGACTTTTCGTTACATGATGTGTAATACGGATAAGCTTCCCATTTTCCATGATCGCTGCGTTCATTCATTTCGCCCCTTACTCTTTGATGATCATATGATAGCCTGTTCTCATCAAGAGAAGCGAATAGTGAAAATGGACTTTTATCGTTTCAAAACAGGATTTCCCCTAGCTTTTTCTCGTTAAAATGAAAAATCCCCCTTTTCAATAAAGGGGGAAATACAATCTTTATAAAAGTGGTGATAATAATCTTGCGGTAGATTCAAACAGCCTTATCCTCAAAGGTCTCTTTGCAAATTCCTCAAGAACGATTTCATGAGAATGCTCTAAATCACCTAAAAAGTCGTTGACGAGCTTCGCTGTGCTTTTCGTTTTATAGAGGAAGGCATTCACTTCAAAGTTCAAATGAAAGCTTCTCATATCCATGTTGGCTGTCCCAATCGAAGCCAGCTCACTATCTACAATAATAAACTTACTATGCATAAAGCCTTGGTCATATTCATATACCTTCGCCCCTGCCTCAAGAAGCTCCGGGAAGTATGAACGAGACGCATGGAAAACGATGCGTTTATCCGGATTCTTCGGTGCAATAATCCGTACATCCACTCCGCTCAAAGAAGCAATTTTTAAGGCTGACAATATATCATCATCCGGTACAAAATACGGCGAAGCGATCCAAATTGACTTTTTAGCAGAGATGATCATGGAGAAAAAGAGATTTTTAATGACCTCCCACTGTTTATCAGGACCGCCAGCAATCATTTGTACGCCCTCTGTTGTACTCTCAAGATGGCTGAAATCTTTAAAATAGTCCGCACCTGAGCATCTTTCATTGGTCATATAATACCAATCCTGCATAAAAATTTGCTGCAAATCGCGAACGGCCTCACCCTTAATCATTAGGTGCGTATCACGCCAAAATCCATATTGTCTGCTTCTCCCCATATATTCGTCGCCAATGTTAAGACCGCCGACAAATCCTACTTCTCCATCAATCACCACAATTTTTCGGTGATTACGGAAGTTGATTTTATTATTTAACAAAGGGAGTCTTACTGGTAAAAATGGGACGATCTGAACGCCAGCCTTTACTAAGTCAGCAATATATTGCCGAGAGAGCTTTAAGCTGCCTACATCGTCATATAAAAAACGAACAATGACACCATTTTTCGCTTTTTCAATTAAAATGTTCTTTAATTCTTGACCAAGCTCATCGTGGCGGAGAATATAATATTCTAGGTGAATATGATGTGTTGCTTTTTTAATCTCTTCAAAAATATGAGAAAACGTTTCTTCTCCATTGGTTAGGACTTTAGAGGACGTGCGATACGTAATAGGGGTATGTCCAAGTCTATGGGCAAGCTTAAATAAGAGCTGCTGATGGTCACCCATATGCGTCATTTTTTCAATCGCTTCTCTATGAATACGTTCATCTTCCTGGATTAACTGTTCATCTAAGACCGCTTTCTTTTCAAACAGCCGGCGCTTTTTAATATTACGTCCAAAGAAAATATAAAACAAAAATCCGAAAAGCGGGAAGCTGCCAAGCAGAACAAGCCACGTAATCGTTTGAGACGGATTCCTGTTTTCTAAGAAAATGACAAATCCGATGAAGATAATCGATAAAGTGAATAGAACACTGACGGAACTTAGTACACTTACCTTTAGATCACCGGCGAAAATTTGGATAATCAAATAAGCACCTATCGTAATGATAAGAAAAAATAGAACCTTGACTAAATTTCTCATTTCATTTTCTCCTTGACGATCTCTTTGTTTAACGATTCATTCAGATAAAAAAGCCGATTCCTCTATAGAAATCGACTTTTTGTTGTTTACGAGAAGTGCTGTTGAATCGTTTCAAGGGCATTCCCTTTAATAATCAGCTGACCGTATTCTTGCAGTCTGTAGATGCTGACAACTGATTCATGAGCATATTCAAGCAAAATGCTGAGCTTATTCTCCACTTGCTCATCTGATAAATCCTCGTGGAAGTCAACATATAGATAATAACGGTTTTCAAACGAATATAAACTTGTGGTAAAATCCTGCATATTTAATTGAGAAAGTGCAATCAAATCTTCAAAATCATCCATTTTTAACACAAATTGAAGTTGAAGTTTTTTGTCCTTCTCATTATGTTCTTCTTGATCCTGCTCTTCTTTTTGAAAATCATCAAGCAGTGCGTCTAGACTTTCTTCATCTGTATGACCTTTTTTATCTTCTGGAATCGGCAATTCGAGCTTTTGTCCATCTTTAGAAAGTTGGGCTTTTGTCACGACAATTTCAAGACCTTTATCAAGTGCCTGTACTTGAATCCAAAGCGGTCCCTCTACTGCAAACTCTTCTTCTTCGTGCACTTCGTCCATTACTTCCCAGAACAGCTCTTCACTGCGTTCACGATTATACCAAATCTCTTCACGGTCAAAACCGCGATCTTCAATATCACCGTAGGAAATATAAAATTTTACTGTATGTTCATTTATTCTTTCGATTTCCATTTTGCCAACCTTCCCTTCTATATAAGATGTTGAAGGGACATACAAGCTCCCAATTAATAGTACTTTACTACACTTTACCCGTTCCGTCTACATGTTAACCGTTTAAAGAATTGAGGTATTACTTTGTACTGTCTATTTTATGATAAAACATGAATAAAAGAAATAAAAACGCATTTTTTGCAAAGAAAACTTGCAGAAACATATATTTGAATTGTCCTCATATATTGGTTGTACGAGCTCTATTAGTAACGTGAGGTGAAATGGGTGGAAACAGAGTGGATCGTATCCTTACTGATGATTATTGGCATAGACCTGATTTTAGGCGGAGATAATGCGCTCATCATTGCGATGGCCAGCAGAAGCTTATCTAATGATAAACGCAATAAGGCCATATGGATCGGCACACTTTTGGCAGTGCTGATGAGAATTACGATGACAGGTGCAGCAGTTTATTTATTGACCATCCCTTATTTGCAATTTATCGGCGGGCTCTTTCTCCTTTATATAGGATACAATCTGTTAATTGAACAAAAGAAAGAATCCATTCGGATTAAAAGCAGTGGCTCCCTTTGGCGTGCGGTTCAAACCATTGTGATTGCGGATCTCTTTATGTCGCTTGATAATGTGATTGCAGTTGCAGGAGCTGCAAAAGGCAACATGTTGCTCACCGCTTTTGGTTTAATGATTTCAGTGCCTATTATTATTTGGGGAAGTAAGCTTATTCATACAGCCTTAACCAGATTTCCGTTTCTTTTATACGGAGGAAGTGCCCTTTTAGCTTTTACTGGCGGTGAAATGATTGTCCGTGATGTGAAATTGAATGAATTCATGGTGCAGCATGCAGCCCTTGAATTTTTGCTTCCTTTTTTGACAGTCGCAACCGTCATTTTAGCCAGTCTATTTTACGAACAAACGGCTGAAAACAAATAAAAAAAGCTGCCAAATGATCGGCAGCTTTTCGTTTTTCTATTAGTTAGCAAGTCGCTGAGCTTCTCTTAGTTGGAATGTACGAACCGTTCTTGGAAGGAAACGTCTAATTTCATCTTCGTTGTACCCAACTTGTAATCTTTTTTCATCCAAAATAATTGGACGTCTTAGAAGACCAGGATGCTCATTGATCAGTTTATACAATTGTTGAAGCGGCATTGTCTCCACATTCACATTTAACTTTTGGAATACTTTCGAACGTGTTGAGATGATTTCATCTGTACCGTCTTCTGTCATTCGAAGAATTTCTTTGATTTCATCGATTGAAAGAGGCTCAGAAAAAATATTTCTCTCTTGATATGGAATATTGTGCTCTTCTAACCACGCTCTTGCTTTTCTGCATGATGTACAGCTTGGTGATGTGTATAATGTTACCATAAATCTTCACTCCTCAATTTGTAGAATGAATATTGATCTGTATTCTCAAATTAAAATTGTTCTAAATAAGTAATCTTTATAGTGATTATACTATAAAAAAGTAAGTGTGAACAGATTTTCTTGCAATTTTTGTGACAAAAACTAGACAATTTCATTCACTTTGTGGTGATGCTTGATGTCTAAACATTCTCATTTAGTCGAGATGATCGAAAATATTTTTTTGTTTTTTATTTTCAATGACCTTCAATACATCATCAACATCCTCATACGATTCTCCATACCATTCTTCATCTTTATACGTATGGATTCGTTCATAGGTCTTCCTCATGGCTTCCATGATTTCTTCCTCATGATTTGTAAGAGGCGACCAATAAAGAATTTCCATGCGGTTCACTTCATTGGTTGCAAGTGACCTGCGTTTATAACCGATTGATTCGGCATGCTTGAAGTGCTCTCTTTGGTAAAACTTTAGGCGTTTTGCAGTATCTGCATCATCTTCATCTACAGGCTCGACCTCAAGCAAGATCGGTTTCTTTTTATCCTTCAGCTTATGAATGAGCTTTGAGCCGAGGCCTTCACCTCTTGCATCTTTGGAAACAAATAAATAATCAATAAAGATGAAAGAATCAAATTCAGCGTACATCATCACATGATGAGGCCCTTCTTCCTTATGATAAATTTCGCTTCTTTCCTTTAACAAAGCTTCCATATGCTCTTTTGACTTCATTTCTTCTATCGGGAAGTATTCACTGAGCTTTTCATACCAATTCATGGATCCGCTCCTTATGATATAGTGTAGAACCACTTCCTTAGATATTCCCGATTTCCTGCTATTTAAACGCCTGTACTAGTAAGACGCTACAAAGTGTTAAGTGGTTTCACTTTTTTTCAAACAATGCAAAAAAAGTTTTATATCGAACGATTCATCAGCATATGGAAGCACACAAACAGAATGAGTGTCATCGCAATTTGAAACATAATGAAATAAAGATACTTTAAGTGCCGCACTTCATGCTTCTGGCTGTTTGCATGTCGATACAGTATATATTCCACCGAAAACGAAATGATACCAATGAGCACCATAAACGAAAGAAACCATTGTCCTCCATTTGGTTTCTCCAAAAAAGACGTTGAGAAAAGCATGAATACGATCAGAAGATGAAGCAATGAATAGCGAAAAGCCTTCCATTCGGACATCTTATTTCCTCCTAGACTTCTCCCTTTGGGAATGACCATAATTTTTATGAAATATAGAGATCTGTTCAAGTTTATTGTTGCTATTTAAGAAAAACAAAAGCCTTATTTATTTAATTCTTTGGTCAAAATGTTGATGGCTTTCTTAACTTCTTCAACATTTTCTCCATTTAATAAGGTGATTTTTTTCAATTGTCTTCCCCCAAACCAAATAAAAAGAAGCACTAACCTAGCAGTGCTTCTTCTCTATTCTTATCTTATTGTTTAGCCTGGAGCTCTTTGAATTCTTCCTCTGTGCAGCTCACAAAGTGTCCTGGCTTCACTTCACGGAACTCGGTGTTTGTTCCTTTATGAACAGATGGATCATACTTAATTCGTTTGCGGTTACGCTCATAATCAGGATCTGGAAGCGGAATCGCAGATAGTAATGATTTTGTATATGGATGAAGCGGGTTTTCGTATAATTCATTTGCTGGTGCCAGCTCAACCAATTTTCCGAAATACATCACGCCGATACGATCGCTGATGTATTTGACCATGGACAAGTCATGGGCAATGAATAAGTACGTTAAACCTTTTTCCTCTTGAAGATCTTTCAATAAATTGACGACCTGCGCTTGGATCGACACGTCTAGTGCAGAGATTGGCTCATCGGCAATGATGAAATCCGGCTCTACTGCTAATGCACGTGCAATTCCGATACGCTGTCTTTGCCCACCAGAAAATTCGTGCGGGTATCTGTTCGCATGCTCTTTGTTCAAGCCAACCGTTTCAAGTAATTGGTACACACGCTCTTTACGCGCCTGTTTTGTTTTTGCAAGACCATGAATGTCAATGCCCTCTGCGATGATGTCAAGCACCGTCATTCTAGGGTTCAGTGAAGCGTATGGATCTTGGAAGATCATCTGCATTTGACGGTTGAACTCAAGCATTTTTTGTCTTGATTTCTTTCCGTGAACGTTTTCCCCTCTATAAAGAACCTCACCATCTGTCGCATCATAAAGTCTAATGATGGAACGGCCGGTTGTGGACTTACCACATCCTGATTCACCCACAAGTCCAAGTGTTTCACCTTTATAAATATCAAATGAAACACCATCAACTGCTTTCACAGTTCCTCTTGCTGTATGAAAATGCTGCTTCAAATTTTTAATTTCTAACAGTTTTTCTGCCATGCTATTCACCCTCTTTTACTAATACAGGTTTTTCGTAGCTACCTTCTATTTCACGCATTCTCGCCTTAACAGAAGCAGGCGGTTCAACTTTAGGTGCATTCGGATGAAGTAGCCATGATTTCACATAATGCGTATCGGATACTTTGAACATTGGCGGTTCTTGTTCAAAGTCAATTTTCATTGCATAATCACTTCGGAGTGCAAATGCATCTCCTTTCGGCGGGTTTGTCAGATCTGGCGGTGTTCCAGGGATCGCTGTCAACTTCCCTTCATCTCCGCCATCTGTATCCAAACTTGGCATTGATGCTAAAAGTCCCCATGTATACGGATGTTTCGGGTTGTAGAAAATTTCATCGACAGTCCCTGTCTCCACAATCTGTCCTGCATACATGACAGCTACACGATCAGCAACATTGGCTACAACACCTAAATCGTGGGTAATAAAGATAATCGATGTCTCCACCTTTTGCTGAATTTCTTTCATTAATTCTAAAATTTGTGCCTGAATCGTTACATCAAGTGCAGTCGTTGGCTCATCGGCAATCAATAGCTTTGGATCTGCTGCGAGTGCCATCGCGATGACGACCCTTTGTCTCATCCCACCACTAAATTCGTGCGGATATTGCTTGATTCTTTTTTCAGGCATTGGAATCCCAACAAGCTCTAATAGTTCAATGGCTCTTTTTTCAGCCGCTTCTTTTGAAATTTGTTCGTGCTTGAATAGTACTTCTGTAATTTGCTTCCCGACCTTCATGGTTGGGTTCAGAGACGTCATCGGATCCTGGAAGATCATCGAGATGTCTTTTCCGCGAATGTGTTGCATTTGCTTTTCAGTTTTTTTGACAATATCTTGCCCATCAAACAGGATCTGTCCGCGCTTGAAATAACCTGGCGGCATCGGAATTAATCTCATGATGGCCTGTGATGTCACACTTTTACCAGAGCCAGATTCACCTACGATAGCAAGTGTCTCGCCTTTATTTAAGTGGAAGTTCACACCACGAATGGCTTGAACTTCTCCACCATATGTTTTAAATGAGATTGCAAGGTCTTTCACCTCTAGAATACGTTCACGTTCCATCCTAATCACTCCTTATTTACGCAACTTCGGATCTAAAGCGTCTCTTAGTCCGTCTCCAACCACGTTAAAACCAAACATTGTAATACAGATAAATGCGGCTGGGAACCATAATCTCCATGGATAGTATGTCATGGCCGGGATCCCGTCTGACGCCATTGTTCCCCAACTTGCCAAAGGTTGAGGTACACCAAGCCCTAGATAGCTTAAGAATGCCTCTGTGAAAATAGCAGAAGGAATCGTTAATGTCATCGTCACAAGAATTGGTCCCATTGAGTTTGGAATCAAGTGCTTAAATAAAAGTCTAGATGTTTTTGCACCTAATGTTTGTGCTGCAAGAACGTACTCTTGGCTCTTCAATTGTAAAACCTGTCCCCGAACAATACGCGCCATGTTAATCCAGCCTACGACTGTCATAGCAAGGATAATTGTTAATAACCCTTTTGGCAGAACAACCATCATTAAAATAACCATTAATAGTGTTGGAATTGCCCATAATACGTCTGCAATACGCATCATAACTTCATCTGTACGGCCGCCTTTGAACGCAGCAATACTTCCCCAGATAATACCGATAATCACGTCAAGAACAGCTGCTGCAAGACCGATGAAGATCGAAATTCTAGCCCCTACCCATGTACGAACAAACATGTCTCGGCCTAGATCATCTGTGCCAAACCAATGCTCTTTTGACGGCGGCTGATCCGCATTAAGTAAATCAGTGGTCGAGTAATCATACTTAGAAAATATAGGAACAACTATAGCTAGCATGACAATAATCAAAATGATCGTCAATCCAACCATTGCAAGTTTATTAGCACGGAAGCGAAGCATGGCATCCTTCCATAAAGATAGACTCGGTTTAGAAATTTTTTCAGATTCTGCTGCGTCAGCTGTCGCAGGCACAAATAAATCTTTTCTCATCTCTTCCATGTGTTAGACCCCTTTCTTCGCCTTCGTCAGTTTAATTCTAGGATCGATAATACCGTAGAGGACGTCAACGACTAGAATACTGATTAATAGGATAATACTGTAGAAGACTGTGACACCCATGATGACGGTGTAATCACGGTTTGTAATGCTTGTGACAAAGTGAGAGCCTAATCCAGGAATACCAAAAATCTTCTCCACGACAAAACTACCTGTTAACACTGAAGCAGCCATTGGTCCCATGTATGTAATGACGGGTAACAATGCGTTTCGAATCGCGTGTTTGATCGTAACAGCTGTTTTCGTTAATCCTTTCGCTCTAGCCGTTCTAATGTAGTCACTGTTTAGTACTTCAAGCATACTTGACCGCGCAAGTCTAGCGATAAATGCCATTGGCATGAAGGAAAGTGCAATAGAAGGTAGTACGGTGCTGGCCCAAGACTCCCATCCTGCAACTGGGAAAATCGCTATAATGCTTGCCTCAGATGCAAATACATATTGTAGTAGCGCCGCTAAAATGAAACTTGGAACTGAGATTCCAAAGATCGTTAAAATGGCAATCGTATAGTCTTGCCACTTGTTATGATAGAGCGCTGCAAGGACCCCAAACAATACACCAAATGCTAATGCGAGGAGAATTGCCTCAATTCCGAGGGTAAAGGAAACGGGGAATCCAGAACTGATTAAGTCATTTACGGTTTGTCCTTTATATTTAAATGAGGGACCAAAATCTAATTTTGCAACTGAACCTAAGTAGCTTACATATTGAACAAATAAGGGCTTGTCCAACCCGTAGTGCTCGTTTAGGTTTGCTTCAATTTCAGCAGGAAGTTTCTTCTCTCCAGAGAATGGACCACCAGGTGCTGCCTGCATGAGAAAGAAAGTTGCAGTTACAATAACAAACAGTGTGATTAAAATATATATTAATCGCTTACCGATATATTTAAGCAACGGAATTGCACCTCCATGATTTTACAACAATTTCTCTAATCAGCAAGAAAGGTATATGGAGAGACATCCTCCATATACCTTAAGATCCTTGCCATAGATCTCTTACACTATAATCTTACTTTTCGAAATATGCCCATTTGTATTGTGCATCACCAAGTCCAGATACAACTACACCTTTCAGTTTTGGATCTTGTACCCAAGGCTGAGTGTAGAAGTAAATTGGTGCTACAGGCATATCGTTGATGATGATTTCTTCTGCTTTTTTCAGCATTTCTTCACGCTTTGTTTTATCTGTTTCTTTTGCAGAATCATTCAACAATTGTTTGTACTCTTTGCTTTCCCATCCAGTATCGTTGTTTCCACCGTCTTTATCTTTGTAAAGCTCAAGGAAGTTTACTGGATCGTTGAAGTCACCTAACCAGCCCATACGTCCGATTTGGTAGTCTCCGCTGTGGATTTTGTCGATGTATACGTTCCACTCAGAGTTATCAAGTTCAACTTTCACGCCTAAATCTTTTTTCCACATTTCTTGAATTGCTTGTGCAATCTTTTGGTGGCCTTCATCTGTGTTATAAGAAAGTTTCAATGTTGGAAGATCAGAAACAGACTTATAACCTAATTCTTTCACACCTTTTTCAAGAAGTTTTTTAGCAGTGTCTACATCGTGATCTTTGAAGTAGCCAGTTTTGTTATCAGTGAAACCTTCCATTGTTGGTGGAACGATTGCCATAGCTGGAACTTGTTCACCTTGCGTAATTTTGTCAACGATCGCTTGACGGTTGATTGAGTATGCAAGGGCCTTTCGGATGTTTACATTGTTTAAAGGTTTTACTTCTGTGTTGAATTTGTAGTTATAGATACCAGCGATCGTTTGGATTTTCAGACCGCCTTCTTTTTTCAATGTTTTTAAAGACTCAGTTGGAAGGTTTCCAGTTGGCATACCAGCCCAGTCAAGCTCACCTTTTTTGAACATGCTAAGCTCTGTGTTTGTATCTTTGATCATAGACATGTTAATCTTTTTCAGTTTTACAGTATCTTTATCCCAGTATTCATTGTTCTTTTCAAGCGTGATAGAACCGCCGTGCTTCCATTTAGTAAGAGCAAATGGACCGTTAGATACGTAGTTTTCACCAGCATTTGTGTACCAGTTTTTATTTTTTTCAGCCACTTTTTTGTTGATTGGCATATACGTATAGAATGCAGTTAGTTCAGTAAAGAACGGTGTTGGGTTCTCTAGCTCAACTACAAGCGTTTTGTCGTCTTTAGCTTTCACACCAACATCAGAAACTTTCGCTTCTCCTTTGTTCGCTGGTTCAGCACCTTTAATATAGTAAAGCTGGTAAGCATATTGAGATTCATTTTTAGGATCTAATGCCCATTTCCAAGCATATTCGAAATCTTCTGCTTTAACAGGGTCACCATTAGACCATTTGGCATCACGAAGTGTGAATGTATATGTTTTCCCATCAGCACTTGTTTTGATATCAGAAGCCATTGCGTTTTCTGGCTTACCTTCAGCGTTAATTCTTGTTAATCCCTCAAAAGTCTGACGGATAACACTTCCTGAAGTTGAATCATTTGCCAATCCTGGATGTAGAGAAAAAGGCTCAGTGGAGATATTCACATTTAAAGTTGTTTTAGCCTCTCCAGAACTGCTCGTGCTGTCGCCTGATTTGTTTCCGCTGAAACCACAAGCGCTTAATACAAGTGTGAAAATAAGCATTAAAGTAACAACAGACCAACGCTTTTTCAACTGTATTCCCCCTTATAATATGTTTTTAGTTCAAAGGTCTCGATAGAAGATGAGATTCAGATTTAAGAAATAGCGTAAAAAAGTCCCTGAATAGCTTACTTTCTATTTCTTTTGTTTTTTCTGAATTTTCATTATGTAAAGAGCCTAGCACAAACGTGTGAACAAATTCATTATAATGAATAGAATAATTTATTGCAATATCAATTTCACATATTTTCAAAAAACGTAAATGGGGATAAAGAGGGATTTTTATAAACTAAAGTCTCAATCACTTCAACAAATTAAAGCGTAAATTGATTAAAACAATTTAACAAATTAAGCAGGAATAATGTTTTATACATATAATTAATCATCCTTTTTTAAAAAATTCTGACAGATAATTGTTATTTTATCTAAAATTTTAAGTGTCAAACGACATGCTAAGAAGGTCACATAAGGGCATCGTGACTTTTTCATGGTCATCCTTTATAATAGATAGACATACTATTGCGATGAAGAAGAAGAGTACATATATCCACCATTTACAGAGAGTCTGCGGCCGGTGTGAGCAGATAATGGCATGTATGGAATGGGCTTTGGAGCAGCTAACCGAACACTTCTAAAAAAGTGAGTAGGCTTAGACGGAGCAGTCTCCGTTATCAACGTCTTGAGTGATTTCTGTTTGAAATAACAAGGGTGGTACCACGGTTCATTCGTCCCTTTTCTGTTGAAAAGTGATGGGTGGGCCTTTTTATATTGAAGAAAAGAGGTTTTAGTATGACAAAGAAGACAATTTTTTCTGGCATTCAGCCGAGCGGTTCTGTTACATTAGGGAACTATATTGGAGCAATGAAGCAATTTGTCGATTTGCAGCATGACTATCATGGCTATTTTTGTGTGGTGGATCAGCATGCGATTACGGTGAGTCAGGACCGGCTAGCTCTTCGTCAAAATATTAGAAGCTTAGCGGCTCTTTATTTGGCAGTAGGACTTGATCCAGAGAAGGCGACATTGTTTATCCAATCAGAGGTACCTGCCCACGCCCAGGCAGGCTGGATGCTGCAATGTGTTGCTTATATTGGGGAATTAGAAAGAATGACCCAGTTTAAGGACAAATCCGCTGGTAAAGAAGCTGTTGTTTCAGGTCTGTTAACGTATCCGCCGCTCATGGCTGGCGATATCTTATTATACGGTACTGATTTAGTTCCTGTCGGAGAAGATCAAAAGCAGCACCTTGAATTGACTAGAACGCTTGCTGAGCGCTTTAACCGAAAGTATAACGACATCTTCACTGTACCTGAAGTGAAAATTCCAAAAGAAGGCGCTCGGATCATGTCATTAACAGATCCAACGAAAAAGATGAGCAAATCCGATCCGAACCAAAAATCCTTCATTACCTTATTAGACGAACCAAAGCAGCTTGAAAAGAAAATTAAAAGTGCTGTGACTGATTCAGAAGGTATTGTCAAATATGATAAAGAAAACAAACCTGGAATCGCTAACTTACTAACGATTTATTCTGTATTAGGCAACGTATCAATTGCGGAGCTTGAGCAAAAGTACGAAGGCAAAGGCTATGGTGAGTTTAAAGGAGATCTTGCGAATGTTGTCATTGATGCTTTAAAACCAATTCAAGATCGATACTATGAACTCATTGAATCAGACGAGCTTGACCGTATTCTAGACGAAGGTGCTGAAAAAGCAAACCGCGCAGCAAACAAAATGCTGAAAAAAATGGAGAATGCGATGGGTCTAGGCAGAAAACGCAAATAAAAAAGGCTTGCAGCATGTTGTGCTGCAAGCTTTTTCTAATTTACTTTTGATTCGTTTTCCATCTCCCAAAGCTTTTCGAAAAATGGCTGTCCTTTAATCATTTTTTCACAGAAGGCTAAATGATTCTCTGACCACCCGTCAATGGTTTCATTGTAAAGCATGTTCCAAATTTCCTCGAATGACATTCGTTTGATTTGGTTGTACATACGCGGATTCCATTCCGTATACCAATACGCAATTTCCGCCCTGTTTTGAAGTCCTTTTAATTGATCGAGCGCCATAAACATGAGCTGCTTCAGCTGTCTTTCTTTTCTCGTTAATCCGCTGATATGCTGCGGCGGCAATGACAAAATATGATACTCTTTCGTCGACTCAAGGTGATCTGTTGAAAATTCATATTCCTCCGCCTTCACATCTTTCACCATTTCATACACCAATTGCTCCTGCCTTGGGATTAAGCGGCTCTTTCTCACAGGAATGGAATACCCAATCGTATCCACAGCAATGATGCGAATGCCGTCGGTGACCACAAAGCAATACTCTAATTTACGCCGTTCATGATTTTTTCGGATATATGATTTCTCAAAAACAGATTCTAGCAGCGTCTTCGGCAGCTCAGATAGATCATTCTCTATGTAATCAAACAAAGGACTCTGCACCTTAAGTAAAGGTACTTGATCTAACAGCTCAACGCTGTCCTCCTTGCGCCACTCATGAAAATGGCACACATTATAGCCATTCTCTTCCCCTTCAAACCAATTCACCCATACGTCATGAAGAAATAACATAACCAATCCCTCACTTTTTAAAAACTGTTGTCCACAGTATGGGCAAGGGATAGAGAAATTATTCCAACTTTATTAAACTTCAAGCTCGGCAACAGATGGTTTATCTTTATTTTCTTTCGTGACAGTTAATAAAGCATAAAAACCTTTCATCCGCATTGACAATAAACTGATAGCAAGCAACACTACACCGGAGATGGCAGTAATCCATATGACACCAGTGTATTTTGAAAAAATGCCGGCGATGATTAATCCAAGAATGATACCGAAATTAGAGAACATTTGTAAGATGGACATCGCACGTCCTCTATAAGCATTTGGAGTAAGCCCTAGAAATAAACTGCTAATCGGCACATTCAAGAAAGCATTCATTAAGCCGATACCAAAAACCCAAAGGTAGACTGGCGGTAACCCAAACAGTGCTTCCAGAAACTCAACCGGTATGATAACAATCATCCAAACTCCCATAAAGATCGTCGTTGTAATTAAAATATAACCTGGTTTTAATTTACCCAGCAAATAAGGACCTAAAATGGAACCGATGACGGCTCCGATACCCGAAAATGCTTCAATCATCCCAAAATGAAAACCTGATACTCGAAACTCGTGTAGCAAAATAGAGTTGGATGTGGTATTAAAAATACCTGCGATAAACATGACTTGTGTTAATAAAAGGATTAAAAAAGCAAGCGGTGCTGATTGAAATACGACCTTCAATCCTTGCTTGATTGCCGTCCATTGTTTTTCTTTAGAAGTCGAAGGGCTCGATTCCTCATCTTTATTGTTCCTTTTCACAAGTATAGCCGTCAGCAAAATGAAACATGCAGATAGACTATAAGTGAAAATATCGATAATGAGTAGAGCTGTTGGTGAGAAGAAAAGAAGAAGTAGGCCTGCAATTCCAGGACCCGCAATTTGCATAACGGAATAAATACTTTGAGAAACCCCCATCGCTTCTGAAATATTCTTTTCCCCCACGACCACCGGAATATACGAAGAGCGCGCCGGATAAAAAAAAGCACTTCCTATACCAGATAAAAAAACGAGGATAATGACATACACTGGATGGTTTAAACTAAAGATCATTCCTATTAATATGAAAGACCGAAATAAATCGGCTGCAATCATAATATGATGTTTTTTAAATCGGTCTGCCGCAACGCCGCCAATTAAGCCAAAGAAAAACATTGGTGAATATTTACAAAATAACACAAATCCAATTAATAACGGATCATTCGATGTAGTTCCAACCACATAAAGGATGACAATAGTTGTAAGCCCATCCCCAAAACGGGAAATGAGTTGCGCCATACAAAACGTAAGGAATTGCGGCTGCTTCAGGATAGCGATCAATCAAATCAACCTCTCTATCTTCTCTTCTGAACTATTTACGTAAGAAAGTGCGTGTGATAGAACACGCACTTCTCAGAATGAATATAAATGTCATTTATTTTGTGATGATGATGATAACGTTTGTTTTCATATGACTCACCCCCTTTAATGCTTCATTTAGTGCATAAAAGTATCGTGTTGTGAGCTTCTACGTTATATGAATTACCTTCAAAATCTCCATAGATATGTTTGACGATAAAACCAGCATCTTTTAGCATATTTGTGATTTCAGATACACTATATAATCTCATCGTGATGACATGATTGGTTGTTTTGTAATTCATTATTCTTGTCTGATCTATTTTAATAGTGCTGTTTACTATATCTAGCTGTCTTTTTTCTAAAGCATAGCCTGTCTTTTCGTCTCCGAACCAGATAAGTGGATGGAAGTACTTAATGAGGAATTCTCGATTTGCAAGGTGAAGAAGTAATGTTCCACCTTCTTTTAAACATGAATACATAGACCTGAGCATTTTCATGTTTTCATCATCTGACATATAGACAATTGACGTTTCCATATTAAGTACAACATCATACGTTCTAGGGGGCTGAAAGTCTCTTCCATCTGCTAAAAATGTTGTCACTTGGTGATTTGACTCTTCTTCAATATGCGCCAAAAAGTCCTGATTAATATCGAGTCCATCTACTTGAAACCCATCCTGCCATAGTTTAAGCAAGTGTCTTCCATGTCCACAACAAAAATCTAGAATGTGCGGACGATCATAATTTCGAAGAATTTTTCTTTGAATGAAGTCAATTTCCACATCCACATTGCGAGATAAAAGACGTGAGTAAATCTCTTTGTACTGGAAACCAAAAAAGTTTGTACCCTCATCTGAAATTGGTGTTTCCACTCTAGCAGACAATAAGGAGCTCCCCTCTCAATCTCTTATTTACTGTAAATCTATGGTACTATATATTATTTCCTTTTTCAACCTTTTTTAATATAAAAATACATTTTTTGTTACTTAAGTATGATGGATCACTTCAGCTTTTTAGGATCAAGCGCATCTCTCAGCCCGTCTCCTAGGAAATTAAAGCATAGTACGGTGAGCAGGATCAGTAAACCTGGGAAAAGAGGATACCACCATGCTTGCACCATAATCGAGAAATTTTGTGCATCTTGCAGCATGTTGCCCCAGCTTGCTGTTGGTGGCTGAATGCCAAACCCTAGATAGCTAAGCGTTGATTCTGCTAAAATGACGGAGCCTACTTTCAATGTTGCTGATACGATAATAGGACCGATACAGTTCGGTAAAATATGTGAAAAGATAATGACATGGTTTTTCGTTCCAATGGTTCTCGCCGCGAGTACGAATTCTCTTGTTCGAAGAGATAAGAATTCACTGCGGATCAATCTGGCGGTTGTTGTCCAGCCGGTCAATGCAAAGATTAAAATCAATTTATCAATGCCTGGTTTGAAAATCGTCACGAGTGTGATCAATAGAAAAATGTCTGGAATAGACAACACGACATCAACAAACCTCATTAAGATAGAATCAACAAATCCTTTGAAATACCCTGCTACCGCTCCAACGACGGTACCAATGGTGATCGCCCCGACCACTGAGACGAAACCAACTAACAGAGAGACCCTCGCTCCATAAAGCACCCTTGAGAAAATATCCCGGCCAAACTTGTCAGTGCCCATAAAATGCTCTGCACTCGGCGGCTGGAGCCGCTTCAATAAATCTTGCTGCTCTGGTGTATATGGAGCGAGCACTGGAGCGAAAATGGCTGAAAAGATAATCACCAATAAGATCACGGAGCCGGCAACCGCCAATTTATTTTTGAAAAATTTCTCGCAAAATAAACGCAGCATCGTCTCAGGTTTTGGCTGAAGGCCTTCCTTTAATTTGAGATCAACAGGAGGTGTTCCCATATTAGGCTGTGCCAATTGTGCTTCAGCTCCCTTCTAATATTCAATACGCGGATCAACGACCGCATATAAAATATCCGCTATTAAATTTCCAACCACCACAAGCACTGCGGAAATAACGGTCATTGCCATAATGACCGGATAATCTCGCGAAAAGGCAGAATCAATGAACAGCTTTCCAAGACCAGGCCAGGTGAAGATTTGTTCTACCACGACGGCGCCGCCGATAAAGGATGGAATCATCAGTCCGAAAATTGTAATGACAGGCATAAGACCGTTTCTTAAACCATGCTTAAAAATGACTTTGTTTTCTCTAAAGCCTTTCGCTCTTGCGGTGCGAATGTAATCCTGCCTCATGACATCAAGCATACTTGATCTTGTGTACCGGGTGAGCCCAGCCATATCAGCAGTTGCTAAAACAAAGGCTGGTAAAATGATGTGATGAAGCCGGTCAAACACATTGAAATCGGCATTCAAGGTAGAGACTCCGCCAGTCGGGAACCACCCTAGATTCACAGATAACACCATAATGAGGATCAGACCAAACCAAAAGTTTGGAATAGCCAGTCCGATAAAAGATGTAACCGTAATGCCATAGTCAAGCTTTGTATACGGACGTTTTGCTGAAAGAACACCAAATGGGATGGCGATTATCAGGGCAACTAATGTAGAAAAGATCATGAGGATGAGGGTATTTGGCAGCCGGGCAAAAATCAAATCAGCCACGGGCGTTCCCTTTTTGACTATGGATGTGCCAAAGTCACCTTGAAGCATATTGCCAAGCCATTTCATATATTGCACATATTCAGGATCATTCAAGCCGTACTTATCAATAAAGGCTTCCCGGTCTGCCGCACTAATGGTAGGGTCCATCATGAGTGACATCGGATCGCCTGGTGCAGCTTTCATAATGGCAAAGGACAAAATCGTAATCCCAAACAAGATGGGAATGGAAAGCAATGTTCTTCTAATGATATATGTAACCATATGCACAACTCCTTTTCATCGAATTGCCATACTGTGATGAAAAAAGGGGAGAACACTCCCCTTCTTCACTAACAGCCTACTGTTCAAGCCACCATTTTTCGATTTTGTAATACTCATCTTTCGGGTGGTAAGAGTAGCCTTGGAGATTAGATGGCATCGCGCGATGTGAGTTGGCATAATAAAGGAACGTATACGGCTGATCTTCTGCGATCAGTTTATAAATTTTTTCATACGCCTTTGAATATTCTTTTCGATCGCTTAATTTTTTAGCATCAACTAACAGCTTATCGACCTCTTTATTTTTATACCAGATGTTATTTAAGCCTTTTTCTGACTGGCTTGAGTGGAAGATGCTGAATTGATCAGGGAATGTAGCAAGGCTCCAGCCGAGCAGAAGTGCATCATAATCCCATTTAGGTGCTGTCGTCTGCTCAATGAGTGCACTGAATTCCACAATTTGCGGCTTTGCTTCTACACCAATTTCTTTAAGCTGCTGCTGGACAACGACAGCGATATCTTCACGGACTTTGTTTCCTTGGTTCGTCTTCAATACAAAGGAGAACTTTTTGCCGTCCTTATCAAGATAGCCATCTCCATCTGTATCCTCCCAGCCCTCTTCTTTCAGCATCTTTTTCGCTTTTTCTTGGTCAAATTCAAACACTGGGACATTTTCACTCTTTGGATAGTTCCATGACAGCGGGCTTTCCGGGATGTTGGCTACTTTGCCATCTCCATCTAACACTTGATCAACAATTGTTTGACGATCAATGGCATGTGTAAGCGCTTGGCGAACCTTTTTACTTTTAAAAAGATCATTTTTCTGGTTCCAGCCAATGTATGAGTAATTCAGTCCTAGATCAGATTCAATTTTAACGTTGCTGATTTTTTCAGCTGTTTGCAACTCTGATCCCGGTACAGCAAAGAAATCAATATCACCTGCTGATAGCTGGGCGATGGCTGCATTTTGATCAGGAATGGTTTTAATGGTGACCGTATCAAGGTATGGACGGCCATCCCAATAATCATCAAAGGCTTCTAGTTTGACATAGTCTCCTTCTTTCCATTCTGCAAATTTAAATGGACCTGAACCGATTGGTTTTTTTCGGTTAAATTCATTTTCGCCGAGATCCTTTACAGGCACATCACCTAAAATATGCTTAGGCAAAATGCCATAGCTTCCTAGGGTGACATTATAAAAATACGGATCTTTTTTATTGAGCTTGAATTCAATCGAATAATCTCCTGTCTTTTTGACAGAATCTAATACTTCAAAGCCTGATCCACGCTCTCCGTTGTAGTCCTTGTTGATCGGAATGCTGTATGTAAACACAACATCATCAGCAGTCAGCTCTTCACCATCATGGAATTTTACGCCTTTTCTAATGGTCACATCGAACTGCTTGCCGTCATCAGATTCTTTTATATCCTCTGCCAGCGATAGCTGCGGGTTGAGTTTTCCGTCTGTTTGAAGTAAGAAGCTGTAGATTCTTTCCTCAATATCAGAGCTTGCCACATCTGTTGAATAAAGCGAATTAAATAATGTAGGCTCTGCAATTGATCCGATGACAAGGTCTCCGCCTTGTACAGGTTTACCAGTGGACTTCTTTTCACTGTCTCCAGATGTTTTATTTCCACCAGAGCAAGCCGAAAGTATCAGTGTAAAGATCATCAGTAAACTGACCAAAATGGACTTTTTGTTTCTATTTTTCATATACAATTCCCCCTATTTTTTAAGAAATTGACGACAGATGCCGCTTCATCCCCCCTCTCAAAGATGAGATCATACAAGCTATTAAGCGTCGTAGAGGTGACAGGCAACAAAGTGGTTCGTTTTTAATTCCTGAAATACTGGTACTTTTTCTTTACAGATTTCTTTCGCTTGCGGGCATCTTGTGTGAAATACGCAGCCTTTTGGCGGATTAGCAGGACTCGGTAGGTCGCCTTGCAGGATAATCCGTTCTCTTTTCACCTGCCCTTTTTTACGGGTGAGCGGAACGGAAGAAAGCAGTGCCTGCGTATATGGATGAAGCGGATCATCGTACAGGCTGTGCTTATCTGCAAGCTCCATCATTTTGCCGAGATACATGACGCCGACTCTATCGCTAATATGCCGAACGACACTTAGATCGTGAGAGATAAATAGATAGGTCAAATCAAATTCCTCCTGAAGCTCCTCCATCAGATTAATGACCTGCGCCTGAATGGATACATCAAGTGCTGATACAGGCTCATCTGCGATGATCATCTCGGGATTCATGGCAAGCGCTCGAGCAATGCCGATCCGCTGCCTCTGCCCGCCAGAAAATTCATGTGGATAGCGATTCGCAAAGCTTGGATGAAGGCCCACTTTGGATAAAAGCTGCTCTACTTTTTCATTTCTTTCTTTTATGGAATATAAGTGATGTGTTTTGTAGGGTTCTTTGATGATGCTTCGAAGTGTTTTTCTAGGGTTGAGTGATGCAAAGGGATCTTGAAAAACCATTTGGATGTTTTTTCGTGTTGATTGTCTTAGCTTTGATTCTGATATGCGGGAGATATCTTGCCCTTTAAATAGGATTTGACCGTCAGTTGGTTGATATAAGCGAATCATTGTCCGTCCTAATGTGGATTTACCGCATCCTGACTCCCCCACAATGCCTAACGTTTCCCCTTTATAAATCTTGAGATCTATGCCGTCAACTGCTTTAACCGCACCGACTTTTTTCTGCAAAATGCCCGCTTTAATTGGAAAGTGCTTTTGAATATTTTTCAGTTCAAGAATGGTTTCTTTCTCTGGGAGATCTGTGAGCTGTGGTTGTTTTTCAGCAAGGGTCATGTTTGGCCTTCCTCCTCCTCATATAAGAAACACCTGACGCTTCGGCCGTTTTCAAATGTTTTCAGCTTGGGTAACTCTCCTATGCAGCGGTCCATAGCTTTTGGACATCTAGGAGCAAAGCGGCAGCCGGCCGGAAGCTGATCTGGCGCAGGGACATTTCCTTTAATCGCCGTTAATGGCTGAATCTCTCCATCAATGACTGGAATCGATTCAAGCAGTCCTTCTGTATATGGATGAAGCGGCTCATCAAACAATTCTTCAACCGTCCCATTTTCAACAACCTGTCCGCAGTACATAACAATCACTCGATCTGCCACTTCAGACACGACACCTAAATCGTGTGTGATCAGAAGAATGGATGTACCGAATGTTGAACATAAATCTTTCATTAAGGTGAGCACCTGCGCTTGAATGGTTACATCTAGTGCGGTTGTTGGTTCATCTGCAATGAGAAGCTTCGGATCGCAGCTTAGCGCAATGGCAATCATGACTCGTTGACGCATGCCGCCTGATAAACGGTGCGGATAATCTTTGATGATTTGTTCTGGGCGAGAAAAACCAACAAGCTTCAGCAGATCAATCGCTTTTCTTGTGGCTTCTTTTTTTGAAAGTTTTTTATGATAGATGAGGATTTCCGTTATTTGTTCCCCGATGGTTAAGACGGGATTAAGTGAGGTCATGGGTTCCTGAAAGATCATGGATACGTCATTACCACGAATGCTGCATAATTCCTTTTCACCATATGTAACCAGGTCTTTGCCATCAAGCTTGATGGAACCGTCCATAATTTTTCCACCAGTTCCATGAATCAGACCCATAATGGATAAGGACGTAATGCTTTTGCCAGATCCAGACTCACCAACTAATGCGACAGTTTCTCCTCTGTTGATGCTAAAGTCAACGCCATCAACAGCGGGTATCGGTTCCTTTTTTCGAAAAAAGTATGTTTTTAAGTTTTGCACTTCAAGTAGCGCGCTCATTCATTCGCTCCTTTCCCCTTAGATCAATAGAGCCGACCAAAAGATTCCGTCTTTTCAGAATAAAAAGAATGATCAAAATTTATATTTGTATATTATTACATCAGCATGACGAAATCAAGAAGTATTTAGTAAATTTGTAATATGTCTCTTTTTATGTGAATTATTCACTTTTTCATTCTATCGCCTTCAAAAAGGTTTCGGCTGGCTCTGCAATCATAGACTTCTCACTGATTCGGTGCTCACTGAAATACTTTTTCACGATATAAAACCCAGTGGCGTAACCAAGCATTTTAGGGTAGTTGCCTTTTCCATAAAGGAGGTTCTGGATGAGTCTTTCGTCGTCCTGAACTTTTTGGTGAAGATGACTGGATACCCATTTCTTGTACATGCGCTGGAGCTGAGCTTCGTCATATAATGTGGTCCATTTGGCTGTATAGCTTTCTCCGTATCTATGATATACAGCATATTCAGCCAACCCTTCCATCATGATTGTATCAAGAAATGTAAAGTCTTTTTCTTCCTTCGTGAGAAAATGCAACCTGCATACATGGTGGTATTCATGTGTCAGCAATGTACCGATACGCTCTTTCGGGGTATTTGGCGATAAAAAGAGAAAGATTTTGTCGTCAAATGCCATGCCGGATTGATAATAAAATTGCTCTCTAATTTCTTTGCTGCTCTCATTGACAGGCAAAATAAATACTGGGACGTCAGGGCCTCCCCACTCTTTTCGCAATGTTTGATATTCTTTCATGACAAGTTTGAAATACCCTTTTTCTTTGAGCTTATCGATCATTTCCTGGCATGGGCTCCAAGATCGCACCATCCCATGATGCTGTAAATGATTGAGAATAGAGGACCATTCTTTTTCTGCTGCTCCTTTGAAATAAGGGACAAAGCGCGCTGCAAGCTCCTGAAATGATGAAGATTGATGAATGAGATATTGTGTATTGATCAGACCCATACCGCTGAACACCTCCTTTTTCATCATATGCAAAAAGGCGGCGATCTGTTTATAGATCGCCGCCTTTTCAGGAAGGATTATGCTTCGTATTTTTTGAAAATAATTGTCGCGTTATGTCCGCCAAAACCAAGTGAGTTACTCAAAGCAACTTGTACTTCTTTTGAACGAGCTTCATTTGCGACATAGTCAAGGTCACATTCTTCATCCGGTGTTTCAAGGTTAATCGTTGGAGGAATGACGCTGTCTTTAATCGCAAGGACAGAGAAAATGGCTTCTACTCCGCCTGCTGCGCCAAGTAAGTGACCTGTCATTGATTTTGTCGAACTGATCGCAAGCTGATTCGCATGCTCTCCGAACACTTCTTTAATGGCCATAGTTTCAAATTTATCATTGTACGGTGTGCTTGTTCCGTGGGCATTGATATAATCAATTTCTTCCACATTCAAACCTGCATCTCGAATTGCTTCTTTCATTGCGCGGACGCCGCCTTCTCCGTTTGGAGCAGGTGCTGTAATATGATACGCATCTCCAGTTGAACCGTATCCAACGATTTCTGCATAAATGGTCGCACCGCGTTTTAACGCATGCTCGAGTTCTTCAAGAACAATCACCCCAGCACCCTCACCCATAACAAATCCGTCACGGTTTTTGTCAAATGGACGGCTTGCTGTCTTTGGATCAGGATTTGTCGAAAGGGCTTTGTTCGCACAGAAACCTGCAAACGACATTTTTGTTAACGGCGCTTCTGTTCCACCTGTAATCATGGCATCAGCATCTCCGCGCTGAATGACTTTAAATGCATCACCAATTGAGTTTGTCCCTGTTGCACACGCTGTCACTGTACAAGAGTTAACTCCTTTTGCGCCAAGTGCAATTGAAATTTGTCCTGTCGCCATATCTGGGATCATCATTGGGACAAAGAATGGGCTTACGCGTCTAGCCCCTTTATTTGAATACACTTCAAACTGCTCCTCAAATGTTTCAAGTCCGCCAATACCAGACCCAACCCATACACCAACACGCGGTGCATTTTCATCTGTGATTTCAAGGCGTGAATCTTCTAGAGCCTTTTGAGCAGCCACAACTGCATATTGAGTGAAGCGCGCCATTTTTCTCGCTTCTTTTTTCTCCATGTAATCTTCGATGTTAAAATCTTTTAATTCTGCAGCTACTTTTGCGGTATACTCACTTGAATCGACTCGTGTGATCGGTCCAACACCTGATACACCTGCTAAAGCATTCTTCCATGTTGTCTCTACATCGTTGCCAAGAGGTGTCAAAGCACCTAATCCTGTAACAACTACTCGCTTCTTATCCATTAATTTGTGCACCTCACTCTTTTATCGGCCCCATCGCATAGCGATTGCGCCCCACGTTAATCCGCCACCAAAACCAACCATTACAATCACATCGCCATCATGAATTTTTCCGGCTTCGATTTCTTCACATAATGAAATTGGAATAGATGCTGCTGATGTGTTTCCATATTTATGGACCGTCTTCGACATTTTTTCGACTGGCAGCTCTAAGCGTTCGCGGGCTGCTTCCATAATGCGAATATTTGCTTGATGCGGGATCAAGAAATCAACGTCTTCTTTCGATAGTCCAGCTTTTTCGATGACGTTTACACTTGACTCACCCATTTGTCTTACAGCAAATTTAAATACTTCTCGTCCATTCATGATTGTATGATCTTTTTCATCTAAGTACAAGTGCTTCCCGCCTCTTCCATCGGCTCCAAGCTCAAATGATAGAATTCCTTTCCCTTCGCTGACTGCTCCTAACACAGCAGCACCTGCTCCATCTCCAAACAGAACAGCTGTATTGCGGTCCTCCCAGTCGGTAATGCGAGAAAGTTTTTCCACGCCAACGACGAGCACGTGCTTGAAAGTTCCTGCTTCGATAAATTGTTTTCCAGTAACAAGCCCATACATAAAGCCAGCACAAGCAGCACTAATATCCATTGCACATGCTTTATGTGCACCGAGCTGTTCTTGAATCATACAAGCGACTGTCGGAAATGCTTGATCTGGCGTGACTGTTGCCACAAGAATCATATCGATATCTTCTGCAGCCACATCTGCGTCAGCTAATGCTTTTTTTGCAGCAGCAAGCGCCATATGAGATGTATTGACATCATCAGATGCAATTCTTCTTTCTTCTATACCTGTTCTAGTACGAATCCACTCGTCAGAAGTTTCAACCATTTTTTCTAAATCATGATTTGTTAATACTTTTTCAGGTATATAGCGGCCAAGGCCAATAATTCCAGCATTCATTGAATAAGACTCCTTTTACTCATACGAGCATGTAATATTGTGATCTTATATTAGTATCTGGTACTAATTTTACCTTATTTTTTTCTCCTTGGCAATACAAACGTCTAACCTTTCCTCTCACTTTTTTCATAGATTAATGTATACCAATAGTAGAAAGGAACATGTGATATGGCGCAAAAGGATATTTTCACGGCAATGATGTTTGGCAAGCCGCTTGAAAAGGAGAATAACAAGACAAAAGCAAAGGAGGAACGCGAGGAGACATCTTCAAATGATGACTCAATCGACTATATGCATGTCATGAATCAGATTGGGAACATTATGAACTCGATTGATGAGCTGAAGCCTGTGTTTAAAAATGTTGGCCCTATGATTAGTGCCTTCAAGAAAAAATTATCATAAAAAAAAGCCACTATTCCGTGGCTTTTTCTGATTCTGCATCTGCTTTTCCAAGCTCATATGCCTCTTGCATGACCGATGTAAACAATGATAGAAGCGGTTGAAGAGCTTCAGGCTCAAGCTGAATCCCTGCTTTATCTAATTCTTCTTTCGCCTGCGGGAAATATTTCATGGCAATTTGTAAAAACTCCATCGATTTTTCGTGCTGCATGATCAATGTCCTCACTTTTCATTCGGCAGTTTGCCTGTTTTTTTGTAATACGCGATATCACTCTCAATGTCCTCCACAAAAGCGCGGTCAATGGTTGAGCTAAATTTCCCCATTTCGATGACTCCTTCTTTAAAGTCAAAGGAGTACTCATCTTGGTCATTTAGCTTGCCTTCATTAAATTTCTTCGCAATGATACTGTACGCTTTATCGACATGCTGCACTGTGCTCGTTAAGACGGTGTGGCTTCCGAGGTTGGATTGATCGGTGACATACCCAATCGCTGATAAATTATCGGCTTTGATTTGTTCAATGACAGGGATATTATAACCATCCCCTGCTGGATACACAACATCTACGCCTTGTTTTTTCAGCTTTTGATAGAGATCTACGGCCTTGTCAGCATCGTCCCAGTTTTCGACAAATTCCGCTAGCACTTGTACATGTCCATCTTGATATTTTGCGCCTTTGATAAAGCCGTCTACTTCGCTTTGCCAGTCGTATGTAGCAAGAATACCAATTTTTTTGGTTTTTGACATATGTGCTGCTGTCATGCCTCCGAAAAAGCCCATGGCTTCTCCTTTAAACGTCACATTTGT
The DNA here is from genome assembly GCF_014764715.1 of Bacillus crepusculi. Classification (GTDB taxonomy): domain Bacteria; phylum Bacillota; class Bacilli; order Bacillales; family Bacillaceae; genus Bacillus. The sequence goes on from NZ_JACXXE010000003.1 coordinate 333,307, forward strand.
GACATTGTCAGCCTGAGGCTTGTTTCCATTAACCGTAATAAATTGTGTTTTAGGATAATCTTCACTGATTAAGTTAAAAATTTCGCTGTATTCATTGCCATGGCCAATAATCAAATTGACCCCTTTTTTATGGAATTCTTCAATGGCATCAACGATTTTATCCTTGTCAACCATGCCTTCCTTATAATAAACATCTACACCGAATGTTGATTGGATATTTAATAAGCCTTTATAACCTTTCGTTCCCCAAACTTGATCATTAATCGTATCGGGGACGAGTAAACCCACCTTCTCAATATGTCCTTTTAGAGGGGCCTGCGAGCAGGCAGATAATAGGAGAAGGAACGAAAAGATCATGACAAGCCGTTGGTACTTCATGCCATGTTCAACTCCCTTTGCAACATGCAGGCATGAACCTGTATGTTAAATATAGGTTTATTTTATACTGAAAAAAGATAAGATGGAAGATCATTCTTACTTTTTGTCGAAAAATGTTGAGTTTTGTCTTTTCCAATCTGCAATCATTTCTTCCGCTTGTTTGTCATCTGTTTGGCTTTCTACCTTCAATTGATGCGCCATATCCTGTCTTTGATTGGTGCAAGACGCCCACTTCAAAAGATCCTTTGCAACATCTTCTACAAAAAATGAGTGGTCTTTTTTTGTTCTTTTTTCTTCATCAAGTGTCCAAGGTCCGAACATGCGAGGAAGGATGACAGCTGGCACGTTTTGTTTGGACAGTTCATCTTCGTGTTCCTTAAATAGTATCCGGTACATCCCATGCTTCGCTTTGATGTCTTCCTCTCTTTTATCTGGTTCCTCTGATTGAATAAAGATCAGGTCATACATCTCTTTGCCATCCTGAAGGTCAATGACACGGACGAGGTCATTTCGGCCGAGCCACATCATCCGCTCTTCTAACAGCCTCTTTTGCTCTTCTGTATGATCGTGAGGACACGTGATATCTACTTGAATGCCCTCTTTCATCATATATTCACAAAGTGTCAGCCCAAAAAATTCATCTGCACCTATGATCAATCCTGTTTCCATGTTCATGTCCCCTTTTTTAGTATATCGAATAAAAAGAAGAGCCCTTTCCATGAAGGGCTGTTATCATCCTATTCATTACAATTCTCTTTCATGCGATTTATAAAACTTGTGAATGGACTGAAAGATTCTTCTCGGATGATCAAACATATGCAAGGTGAGATCGATCTGACAATGTTCTGGATTCCTCATATGCTGATCGATAAAAGGCTTTGCGTGCAGTTCATATGAATACGGAGCGCCGCTTAGTCTTTGCCATATATGAATCGGTACATGAGCTGAATGAACAGGGCAAGAAGGCAGCGGATACGTTTCTGCTTCTTTTTCAGAGCAGCCATAGCTCTGCATCAACTCTTTGATCAGCTGTTTGTAAAAGAATTTGTGTTCCTTTTCTCTTTCTCTTTGTGCATGCAGATGCAAACATGGATTCACCATCGCAATGGACCTTAGCACTTCTGGCATTTCTTCGGCAAGGCTCATGGCGACAAGTGCCCCCATCCCCTCTGCCAGCACATGAATTTCCCGGTTTAATATTTCTTGTTTTAATGTGTGATGAACAAGCTGCTTTGCACTAAACACAGCATCTTCGCATCCCCAGTGATTCCCATGAAGATGACTATTAAACAATGTATATCCTTCATCCTTTAAGGCAGTTAAAAGCTGGTTTCTTCCATAATGCTGAAGCCAGAATGATGTATTTTCCTGCACAAAGTGATTTCGGTCACCGAGGATAAGAATGCCAAAGCCATTTGGTTTTTGAGGAAGGTGAATGACGTTCCACTGGGAACCAAGCTGGAAAAACCGTTCGCTTACACCCATATGGCCAGCCTCCTTTCAGTGATTCTGCTTTCTATGATATGAACAACAACTCTTGTAGGAATAAGGAAATCCCCTAAAGACAGAAGAATTCTTTTTATTTTTATAGGAGAAGGTCTAAAAATGGTCACATAAAGGCGGAAAACAGTCTTTTCCCTTAACTCATATCTATGGTATGATAATCAATAGATTGTTACATAAAGGACGGTGGGATTATGCATTATATTATCACCCTCATTTGGACTTTTCTGCTGACACATATGGCTGGTTACATCGTTGCATCTATGAATGGAGCTGCTTATGATTTTACTTTGACTTCCATTCTTGCTGTTGTGTTTACGGTTATTTTATTCATCTTTGCTGAAGTAAGTCCAATGAAAGAAACGGAAAGTTCAACAAAACACTCTTAATAGTAAGAAATGATTGCTGACAAAGGGCTAAAATGATGATTTTAGCTCTTTTCTTCTTTTCAGCGTCTATTGAAACGTTTCTCTTCATGCTAAAACCCCCTGTCTTGAATACAGGGGGTTTTTTTATTGGTTTACACCTCAACTGTTTCGGATTTCTGTTTGTCTTGAGTCAAATGGCTTTTCGCAAGCCCTGTAAACAGGAAGATCGCGATGCCTGATAAAATTTCAAGCACCCCTCCGCCAGCAATGACAGGTCCCGCTCCAAATCTTTCTGCTAGGACACCTGATACAACAGCTGCAAGCGGGAGAAAGACATTTGATGATGCATTGATCACGGCATATACTTGCGGCTGGTCCTCTTGGTCGACAGACGTTTGAATAATGACCATTTCTGGTACATTGATCGCACTGACGGCAGCACCGAAAATAAAGGAAGCAAGAAGAACGACCGGCAACCATGTGCTCATCCCGGTGATAAAGAACGCTGCCCCTTCAATCATTCCAGCGACAATAAAGAACAAACCAAATCTTTTAATTTTCACCTTTGCCAGCGCAAAGCCCATCATAAACGCGCCCACTGCGGCAACGCCTCTTAAAATGGAATACACCATTGAATCACTTTGCAGCGCTTCTGCTACGTATACAGCGGAAAGTGCCTGCCACGGGGCTGCTGCGACATTCATTAAAATACAATACAGCGTCAGCGCAAATAAAATATGATGATTTTTGACAACAAGGAAGCCTCTTTTTAAGTTATATAGGTATGTATTCTTTGCTTGTTTCACGCCCGCTACCTTTTCTTCATCGGCTTTCTTAAGTTTGACACCGATAATAAACAGGCCAGATATGATAAATAAGGCTGTTGTGATCAGCAGTGTATCCGCAGGTCCAATTAATTTGACCAAAAGCCCCGCTACCATCACTGCTGCAAGTGCGACAATTTCAAAAGAAGATTGCAGGATTGCATTTGCTTTTTGAATGAGATGCTTCGGAACAATCTGCGGCAGAATGGCCACAGAAGCTGGGTTGTATGCTGCACCTGTTGCCGACTGAATCACCATTAATGAGATCAATAACCATAAAGGCAAAAGATGCGAAAAGTGCAGTAGTGGAATAATGAGTACAATTGTTGCTCGAACGATGTCTGAAGCGAACATCCATTTAGACAAATGGTGCTTTTTCATAAGAGGTCCTAATATTGGGGCTAACAATGATGAAGGAAGAACGGTAACTGCTAGAAGAAGTCCTGTACCCAGCGCTCCATCCCCTCTTAAAATCAATAGCCAAAGAACGGATGTAAAAGCAAAACTTTCCCCTGTATTTTTAATAAGTCTTGATATAAATAATGAGGTGAAGCGTTTATTCCAAACACTTTCACTGAGATTCGTCTTTTCCATCACACAAATCCTTTCAACATCTCAATTGTCACTTACATATTTTACCTTACATTCTCTTTTTTTCATACTATTTATTTGAAAATTTGACCTTAATTGCTTTTTATTATAAAGAAAAAAGAGGCATGACACATGCCTCTAAAGACTTATTCATATGGACTCTTAGTCAATTGCTTACGGCTTTCTTTGATACGTCCAAACACGGTTATGGTTCGAGTTATCCGGAAAGACGTCGCCTGCTTTAAGCTTAATCTTTAAAGGATCCTTCACCATGCTGCCGGTTTCACCGATCTCGATATAGATACCATTATTCGGTGCTTTATTCCCTGATTTAAACTGATGCTGTTGGCCCATTTCCATCCTCCTTTCTCGATTGCTGTTATTATGTCCGTCACTTGCCTCCCCAATCCTTGATGCAAAAAGTCCCTGCTCCTTCGAGTCAGGGACACATATGGTTTATTTGGTTTGTTGATACATCAGCTCTTTGATTAACGCTTTTTGTACATGCAAGCGATTTTCTGCCTGCTGAAATACTTTTGAATGCGGCCCGTCAATAATGTCTGCTGTTACTTCTTCTCCGCGGTGTGCCGGCAGACAATGAAGGAAAATATAGTCCTTTGCTGCATGACGCATCAGTTCATCATTGACTTGATATTCTTTAAATTCAGCAAGACGCTTCTCGGTTTCTGCTTCCTGCCCCATGCTTGTAAACACATCTGAATATATGACATCCGCATCCTGAACAGCTGCGACAGGATCTGTTGTAACGATCACTTCTGCACCGGATTGTTTCGCAAACTCACGCGCAGTGTCTGTCACTTCTTGGAGTGGTTCATAGCCTTTCGGTGATGCAACCGCAATATCACAGCCTAACTGCGCACAGCCGACCATCAAGGAGTGCGCTACGTTATTTCCATCTCCGATATACGCCACTTTGACTCCTTTTAAAGTCCCTTTTGCTTCTTTGATTGTCAATAAATCAGCAAGTGCCTGACATGGATGTGAGTAATCAGTCAATCCGTTGATGACTGGAATGGACGCGTATTTTGCCAGCTCCTCTACCTTCTCATGTTCAAAGGTACGAATCATAATGCCATCTACATACCCGGACAGCACTTGCGCCGTATCACTAACGGATTCTCCTCTGCCAATTTGCAAATCATTTGAGCTGAGGAAAAGCGCGTGTCCGCCTAGCTGCGTCATGCCCGCTTCAAACGATACACGGGTTCTAGTAGAGGACTTTTCAAAAATCATCGCTAACGTTTTCCCTTTAAATAAATCCTGATATGGATGTTGTTTCATTTCTTCCGCTTTTTCAATTAAGTACGCAATGTCATTGATAGAGAAATCCTTTAACGATAAAAAGTCTTTTCCGTATAATGCCGGTTGCACGTCTACTTGATTCATGCCGTCACTTCCTTTTTATATAATTCATGGAGAGATACTGGCGATACATCTCCCTCTTTCCCTTTCAGGAATGCTTGAACTGTTTCATATTCGGTTAGGACTTGAACACCATGCGTGAGCGATTTTACACGTTGCTCTTTTGCCTCTTCATCCTCCCCTAAGTGGATGTGAAGGGATTTATCGCTTTGTTGCAGCCAAGATTCAAAGCTGCCAGTCCATACGTCAAAGCCTGCTTGTTTCGCTTCCTCTATTAATAATTCACTGCCTTGTATAAAGAGGCTCCCTTTCTGTTGCCAAATCGACGCAAATACTTTTTTCAAGGCGCTTTCGACGTTTTTGCCTACACACATTCCTTCACCTGTCGCTTTCATTTCTGGTGTCAGCTTTAAATCGATATCTTGAATGGCATGTGATGAGAAGACTGGGAATTTCACAGCTGTTCCCCCCTTGTTTTTCGTTGAAGGGTTTAATTCATCAAGCGTCGCACCAGCTAATAACTTTGTTGCCATTGGAATCATTTCAATGCCCATGACCTTGCTGACGACTGGGACAGTCCGGCTTGCCCGAGGGTTCACCTCTAATACAAGCGCCTGATCGCCTTTGATCACAAATTGGATATTCATAATGCCCTTAAACGCTAATTTCTTCGCTATTTGTTCAGATGCAGTATACACCTGCTGTTTGATGTCCTCACTGATAGAGACGCTTGGTAAAATAGCAAAGCTGTCACCTGAATGCACGCCCGCTTTCTCAATATGCTCAACGATCGTTGGAATGAAGGTCGTTTTTCCGTCAGAAATAAGATCCACTTCAACTTCTTTTCCAGTAACATACTCATCAATTAAGATCGGGTACGGCAAATGATCTGGCTGATCAAGCAGTGATGTGAGATGAGCTTCTGATTGGACAACAATCATTCCCATTCCGCCAATGACATACGATGGGCGAATTAACACAGGATAACCGATGCTTTTGGCATGCGTGAGTGCTTCTTCTTTTGAGTGAGCCGTATCTCCTTTTGCATGAGGAAGCTTCAATTCATCAAGAAGCTGATAGAACAAATCACGATCCTCTAATGCATCTAATGTGTTAAAGGATGTACCTAATAGCGTAACCCCGGCTTTTTCCAAGCCTTCTGCTACATTAATCGCAGTCTGTCCACCAAATTGGACGATGACGAAATCAATCTGTTCCGCTTCCACCACGTTTAAGATATGCTCTAGTGTAATGGGTTCAAAATATAAACGATCTGCAATCTCATAATCGGTACTTACCGTTTCTGGATTGTTGTTCATCATGATGGTTTCAAATCCAAGCTTTTGCAGAGTGAGAACCCCATGAACCGCACTATAGTCAAACTCGACTCCCTGCCCAATTCGAATTGGACCAGAGCCAATGATGAGTGCACGCTGCTTTGTTTTCTCCTGATGCTCCCCATCACTTTTCCCAAAGTACGTGGAATAGAAGTAATTCGTTTTCGCATCAAATTCCGCCGCACATGTATCGACAATTTTAAATGAAGCAGCAATGCCATACTCCTTCCGAAGCTGCCTAATTGCCTCTTCACTATTACCTGTAAGATGAGCAATCGTTTCATCAAGGAAGCCCTTTTCTTTTACCTTTTTCAAGGTGTCTTTCGATAGAGTCCCCTTTTGATTCTTGAGTTCCTGTTCGAGTGCGATCATTCGGTTGAACACATGTAAGAAAAACAGATCAATTTTTGTCATCTGATGAATTGTTTCAACCGTCTCTTGTCTTGAAAGAAGCTCCATGACAGCGAAAAAGCGGCGATCATCTGGCGTTTTGATTAATTCAAATAATTGTTCAGTCGATTGCTCTTTCAGTTCTGGCAGGTGAAAGCCCTTTGTTTTGATCTCAAGTGATGCGACTGCTTTTTGAATGGCAGACTCTAAATTACGGTCAATCGCCATGACTTCACCAGTGGCCTTCATTTTTGTGCCTAATTGACGGTCTGCCTGTTTGAATTTATCAAACGGCCAGCGTGGGAATTTCACAACGACATAATCAAGTGCCGGCTCGAAGCTAGCATAAGTTGTACCTGTGAGCGGGTTTTTCAATTCGTCTAGTGTATAGCCCACCGCAAGCTTTGCAGCCATTTTTGCAATCGGATAGCCTGTTGCTTTTGATGCAAGAGCAGATGAACGGCTGACCCGAGGATTGACCTCAATGACAAAGTATTTTTTACTAAGTGGATCAAGAGCAAATTGAATATTGCATCCGCCGACTACATCCAGTGCTGAAATGATTTTCAGGCTCGCGGAACGGAGCATTTGATAATCCTGATCCGTTAATGTTTGAGATGGCGCAACAACAATCGAGTCACCTGTGTGCACACCAACTGGATCGATATTTTCCATGTTACATACAGTGATACACGTATTTTGACGATCTCTCATGACCTCATATTCGACTTCTTTGAAGCCAGCTATGCTTTTTTCAACTAAACACTGATGAATCGGGCTTGCTAATAGGGCTCCTTCAATGAGCGGCTTAAACGCCTCTTCTGTTAAAGCGATTCCGCCGCCCTTACCGCCAAGTGTGTACGCTGGCCTAAGGATGACCGGGAAGCCTACTTCTTTTGCAAATTGAAGGGCATCTTTCGCATTATCCACAATTTCACTATCTGGCACAGGTTCGTTCAACTGTTTCATGAGAGCACGGAATTTCTCACGATCTTCACCGTTTTCAATTGTTTCAACTGACGTTCCGAGCAGTGTCACCCCGTGCTTTTTCAGTACACCGGCTTTTTCTAACTCGACTGCAAGGTTTAAAGCCGTCTGTCCGCCAAGGTTGGCTAAAAGACCATCTGGCTTTTCCTTTTCAATAATTCTTGTCACTGAATCAACTGAAAGCGGTTCAAAATAAATTTCATCAGCAAATGACTCGTCTGTCATAATGGTGGCTGGGTTGTTATTCACTAAAATGACGTTGTAGCCCTCTTCTTTTAAGGCCATACATCCTTGTGTTCCTGAGTAATCAAATTCTGCTGCCTGACCAATGATGATTGGACCAGACCCGATGACTAGAATGGTTTGTATGCTTTGATCTTTAGGCATGTGCGACTTCTCTCCTTGCTTGTTTCACTTTCTCAATAAAATCATCGAATACCCATTCACTTTCAGCAGGCCCTGGGTGTGCTTCTGGATGAAATTGAACGGACATGATCAGCTTCTCTTTATGAATGAATCCTTCTACAGACCCATCATTTACATGAAGGAATTTCACGTCCACTTCTTTGTCATTCATGCTGTTTTCATTCACAACATAGCTGTGATTCTGACTCGTCATGAAGACACGTTTTGATTCTGTATCTTGTACAGGGTGATTCGCCCCGCGGTGGCCAAACGGCAGCTTATACGTATCCCCGCCAAGTGCTAGAGCGATTAATTGGTGACCTAAGCAAATGCCAAGTGTCGGGAAGGTCATCATGATGTCATGAATCGTCTTTAAATATGGTTTCATTGTTTTAGGATCTCCAGGTCCGTTTGACAGCAGAATCGCATCTGGCTTGATCTCAAACACCTTTTCCATTTGTTTATACGGAAGGACCGTTACTTTACAGCCGCGCGCTTCAAGCGAATCGGCAATTGACTTTTTAAAGCCAAAATCAATGAGTGCTATATGCTCCTCGCCGCTTCCTTGTGTGTAGATCTCATCCTCTGTGACCTGCTCGACTACATTGTCTTGTTTCATCGCCGGTGGTGTTTCGTTTTCGTCTATACTTAACACAGCGTTCATCGTTCCATTTGCCCGTATGTTTTGCACAACTGCGCGAGTATCAGTATGTGTCAGAAGCGGAATGTTCCATTTCTGTAAATAATCCTTTAAGCTGACTGCTGCAAGATGGTGAGAAAAATGCTCAGCTGCCTCATAGACAACCACCGCTTTTACTTGAGGCTTTTTGCTCTCAAAATCTTCATGATTGATGCCGTAATTTCCGATAAGCGGATACGTGAACACAATGATCTGACCTTTATAAGAGGGATCTGTGAGCACCTCTTGATAACCTGTCATGCCTGTAAAAAAGACCACTTCACCAGTGATACCAGCTTCTCCTGTCAGATCTCCTTCAAAAGAGGCTCCATCTTCTAAATTTAAATAACCTTTCATGCTTATGTCACCCCAAAATTGAATAATTAATGATATAAATGCATTTTTATACGAAATGGTGTAAAAAAATTTACACTGTGACCGTTTCATTTGCTAACACTTGAATGATCGCTTCGATCGCTTGATCCAATTCTGCTTTCTCCACATTTAACGGAGGTAATAAACGAATGACGTTTGGACCAGCTGGAAGCACTAGCAACCCTTGTTCTCTAAGAGCTGTGATGTAGTCACCTACTGGCTGATGACACTCAATGCCTGCCATTAATCCTTTTCCTCGTACTTCCTTTACGATGTTCAGCTGTTTGACGTCTTGTAGTTTTTCTAACAGATAAGCGCCTTTTTCTTTGACTTCCGAAAGAAATTCTTCTTTGAAAATCACATCGAGTGTTGCATTCACAGCTGCCATGGCAAGCATGTTACCACCAAATGTTGTTCCGTGTGAACCTGGGGAGAATGCATCTCCTAAAGCCTTTTTCCCGATGACTGCACCGACTGGGAAGCCATTTCCTAGACCTTTTGCAGCTGAGATAATATCAGGATCAAGTCCCGTTTGTTCGTATGCAAACGCTGTTCCTGTTCGTCCAATACCCGTTTGAATTTCGTCTACGATGAGCAGTGCTTCATGCTTTTTGCAAAATGCCTGAACTGCCTCTAGAAATTCTGCTGTCGCTGGATTCACTCCACCTTCACCTTGCACAACCTCCAGCATCACTGCTGCGACATCATCGATTTCACAAGCTGACATAGCCTCTGGATCATTAAACGGTACATAGTGAAAGCCTTCCAGCATAGGGCCAAAGCCAGTTTTGATTTTATCTTGACCTGTGGCAGCCATACCAGCATACGTGCGCCCGTGAAAAGAATGCAAAAATGTCACGATATTTGTTTTTCCTGTTGCTTTACGGGCCAATTTGATAGCCCCTTCATTCGCCTCAGCCCCGCTATTGCAGAAAAACACGAGATCCCCTGAACAGTTTGCTGCCAGCTTTTCTGCTGCTTTTTCCTGCGGTCCATTTTCAAATAGATTCGATACATGCCAGACTCGATCAAGCTGTTCCTTAATGGCTTGATTCACCTTTAGGTGATTGTGGCCAAGATTTGTGACCGCAATGCCTTGAATAAAGTCTAAATATTTTTTTCCATTTGTATCGACTGCCCAAGAACCTGCTGCTTCTTTTATTTCAACATTCCACCGGCCATAGGTTTGAAAGAGATGACTCACAGGACCGCCTCCTTTTGTTTCACAATTCTTGTTCCTTTAAAGGTTTCCCCTGTAAAGATGCTACCTTTGCCATTGACGATCATGACTTCATCCACATCTCCTGATAAAGCACTTAACGCGGATTGTACTTTAGGAATCATTCCCCCGGAAATAATGCCTTCATCTATGAGCGTGAGGGCTTCTTGTTCGGTGACGACATCTAATAGCTCACCATTTTTTAAAATGCCTTCAACATCTGTGACAAACATGAGCTTATCGGCTTTCATGGCTCCTGCGACAGCTGATGCTGCTAAATCGGCATTCACATTTAAAGTTTGGCACTCTTCCGTCATAGATAGCGGAGCAATAACAGGGATAAACTGTTTATCCATTAATGCTTCAGCCATTTCAGGATTGACCTCTTTGATTTGTCCAACGTATCCATAAACATCTTGATCGAGAAAATCAGCAACGAGCATCTGACCATCTTTACCAGATACACCGACAGATGAAATATCATGCTTTGCCAGCTCTGACACAAAGTATTTATTCACTGTACCCGAAAGAACCATTTCGGCTACCTCTAACACTGGCTTCGTTGTTTTACGCTGTCCGTCAACGAATTCTGTTTTCACTTCTAATTTTCGCAGCATGTCAGTGATTTCAGGCCCTCCGCCATGTACGATAGCCAGCTTAAATCCAGCAGCTTGAAGTGAGCGGACATTTTCATAAAAGGTATCTGAAAGTTCTCGAATGACACTGCCTCCACACTTGAACACGATTGTTTTATCCATGTCTATCCCCTTCATTATGTGCGATAGCTCGCGTTAATTTTCACGTAATCATAGGTAAGGTCACAGCCCCATGCTGCCGCTTCACCATTTCCTTCATTCATTTGAATGAAAATCGTAATCTCATCCTGCTCTAGATACGCTTTTGCTTCCTCTTCTGAGAAAGACTGCGGTTCATTGTGTTTGAACAGACATTTTCCGCCTAAATAGACTTCAACCTCTTCCGGTGTAACGGAAGCTGCGCTATGACCGATAGCTCCAACAATCCGGCCCCAGTTGGCATCCGTGCCGTATACGGCTGTTTTCACAAGACTTGAACCAACGATTTTTTTCGCAATAATGCCGGCTTCTAAATTATTTTTAGCACCAGCGACTTTCGCTTCGATTAATTTGGTTGCGCCTTCTCCATCTCTTGCAATCTCTTTGGCTAAATCCTCACAAGCTAGTTTTAAGCCTTCTTTAAACAATGGCCATTCTGGATGTTCTTCATTCAGTGCATCATTTTCTGCCATGCCATTTGCCATCACTAGTACCATATCGTTTGTCGATGTTTCTCCATCGACGGTAATTTGATTAAAGGTCACATCCGTAATGTCACGAAGCGCTTGTTGCAAAGCTTCCTGCTCGACATTTGCATCTGTTGTGACAAAGCCAAGCATTGTTGCCATGTTTGGATGAATCATGCCTGAGCCTTTCGCTGCGCCTGAAATGAGAATCTCTTTTCCGTCTATCGTCAGGGTGTATGTTGTATTTTTAATGACTGTATCTGTCGTTAAGATCGCTTCTTCAAAATGACCTTTTTCTGCTTTTGCCGCTTTCAGCTCGGTAATGCCTTTTTTGATTTTATCCATATCCAGACACTCTCCGATGACCCCAGTTGAAGAAACGGCAATGTAATCAGGTGCTACCCCTAACATGTCTGCGCAGGCTGCCTGCATGTCATATGCATCTTTCAAGCCCTGCTCACCAGTACATGCATTGGCGATGGCACTATTGACAATGACACCTTTTAATTGCCCTGTCTTTTTTAAGCTTTTTTGTGTGACTTTAAGAGGCGCAGCTTGAAAGTGACTTTGTGTGTATACCGCAGCACTCGCAGCCGGCACCTCACTAACAATCAGTCCAAGGTCTTTTTTTGAATAGCGCAATCCAATATGAATCCCCTTCGCTTCAAAGCCTTTTGGTGATGATACGTCACCGTCTATTTTGACAATGCTTTTTTCATTCAATTCGATCATGTTTGTTGTCTCCCCTGTCTCTTATGGATAAAGAGGTGTCATTGTGAGGCCCGCCTCTTCATGTAAGCCTTTGATGATGTTGAAGTTTTGAACCGCTTGACCGGCTGCGCCTTTCATGAGATTGTCTATGACCGACACGATCGTGAGTCTCCCTGTTCGCTCATCTAAATGAAAGCCAATGTCACAGAAGTTACTGCCGTATACTTCTTTTGTTTGCGGATACAGCCCGTGATCTCTCACTCTGACAAAATAGGAATCTTCATAAAAGCCTTTCATACGCTTCATCAATTCTTCTTTTGTGACATCCGATTTCAATTGTGTATACATCGTCGCCATAATCCCTCTTGTCATCGGGACAAGATGCGTTGAAAATGTGACGTTCGCCGTTTGCGGATTCCATTCTCTTAATACTTGTTCTATTTCAGGTGTATGCTGATGCTCATTCACCTTATAAATTTTAAAGTTGTCATTTAGTTCTGAAAAATGCGTTCCAAGCGAGGCAGATCGTCCGGCACCGGACACCCCTGTTTTCGCATCTATAATAATCATCGATTCATCCATTAGATTCTGTTTCATCAGCGGTGCTAAACCGAGAAGAACGGCGGTAGGAAAGCAGCCCGGATTGGCAATCACTTCAGCCTGCTGAATTTTTTCTCGATTCAGTTCGGATAAACCGTACACCGCTTGTTGAACAGATGCTTCATCCGCTGCCCTTCGTTTATACCAAGCTTCATAGGTTGCGCCATCTTCAATGCGCAAATCACCTGATAAATCAATGATTGGCACCCCTTGATTCATAAGCTTTGGCGTCAGTTCACTTGATACGCCTACTGGTGTCGCTAAAAACACAGCATCTGTTTCTTGCACAATGGCAGCCGGATCAATCGCTTTTAATGTGTGGTCTGCTATGTTTGTCAGATGCGGATAAGATTGACTGTATAATTGCCCATCACCACTTGATGAATACAATATACATTCCTCCACATGTGGATGGTGCTTAAAGATACGAACCAATTCCGCACCACCGTACCCTGTAGCACCTATAATACCTATTTTCAACGTCAATACACCCTCTTGATCTTTGTGAAATTATTTAACATTATAACATGTATAAAAATTAATTCAATTGTATATTTAATATTTGTTTTCATTTTTTTTCAACAAAAAAACCGCATATCTTCTTGAGACATGCGGATTTATCTTTCGTTTTTCATATTGATGACCATGAGCGCACTGCATAAATATAATAAGGAGCTTGTATAAAAAATGAAATGAACGGTAAAGAAATCAGCAAACAGGCCGCCAAGCATAATGGCAATCGATGAGAAAAGGGCTGTCCAAAAATGATAGTGCCCCACTTCTTTCATTCTTTTCTTCTCAGTTGTCAGTTCGGTAACGAGCAATTTCTCCCCGTGCTTTTGAAAACCGCCTAGTGCACCTAGTGCAAGCTGAATCATATACACTTGCTCCACTTCTGTAATATGCGGAAAAAGCAGAAGAAGAAAAGCCATTCCGAACGAATGTATGACTAAAAAGAGCCGCCTGTCGGTTGTTTCAGGCAGTTTCCCTAACAGTAAATGAATAAAAGCGCCGCTTAAACCAAACAGACCATAAGCGAGACCAAACTGAGAATAGCTTGATCCAACATTTTTAATAAAAAGAATATAAAAAGGGAAAATCAGACTGCTTGCGAAAAACAGCAGACTTTGTGAGTAGACGAACCATTTCATTGCTTTTGCATTCATTGTGTATGATACCTTTCATAAAAGTAGTTGATAAACCTCTCATCTGGATCTGCTTGCTTTTTCTTTTGAAAGAAGACATCGGTTTTAGGATACGCCCGCTTCATTTGTGCCTTTGTTTGATAAGGCATGTACGGTAAGTAATAGCTTCCATGATGCCGCAGGGTGATATCTGTCATTTGCCTGATGATCCTCTCTGCTTCTGCCTTCTCTTCTTTCTCAAACCCATAATTCACCAAAAGAACAAGGGCAAACATATCCTGCTTCGCATATGAGAGATCCGCTTTTTCATTTTTTTGTACGTAGCGTATCGTGATGTTCATTACATTCAATTCTTCCTGTTGTAAAAAGTCTCTCATTTCATCTATATAAGCACGAAAGCGGTCAACTGGGACGAAATATTCCTGCAGCACATCTGTGTCTGACTCATTTTCATATTCTAAAAAGGCAGAATCTGAACGCATCACATTGTTTCTTGTGATCAACTGTCCATTTTGGCTTTGGAAATATTTCTTTTGGACATTCCAGAGCAAATCTTTCCCCACATCAAATCTTCTCGAAAGACCAAGCATAAATTTTAAGGGCATGACAAGCTGATCTTCCTTTAGCTCTTGATATGATTCGATCTCTTGATCAGAAGAGAGGGAATAATTCGTCACATACATCTCTTTCAAAAAATTTGTTTTCGCTGTTGAGATTCTTGCGAGATGCATGCGTACTTCTTTATGATGTTTGACATGCTTTTGAAAATAATCGGTGTATTCACGATAATCAAGAGCGGTCGTCTCCATTTTGTATAGTTCATCTCTCGTTAACGAAAGCTCAACATCTAAAATGACGCCGAACAAACCGTATCCTCCAATAACAGCTGTAAATAAGTCATCACCTGGCTTCACTGTGATCATCTCGCCATCTGCTTTTAATAGCCTGAAGGAACGAACTGTGTCAATGAGTGATCCGTAGCGAATGTCTCGTCCATGTGCGTTTGCACTTAAAGATCCGCCAATCGTAAAAATGTTTTGAGATTGCATGACCTTCACTGCGAGACCGTATGGATTCACATATTTTTGTATATCATCCCATGTAGCGCCGCTTTGGACCCGAATGGTTTGCTTGTTTTCATCAAATGCTAAAATCTGGCGGAATTTCGTCATATCGAGCACGATCCCGTTTTCATAATACGTGTGTCCGCCCATGCTATGCTGCTTGCCCGCAATTGAAATCGGCAGGTTTTTTGCTTTTGCTTCTTTTAATATTTCTTTTAAAGTGTCTATTTCTTTTCCTTGAACGACTTTTTTTATTTTGACAGGCATGAGATGACTGACATCTGTAAAAGCCTCAAGATCTTGTTTTTTGTGTGCTTGACCCTCCCGTATGGTGATTGATGCAAAAAATGCAACAGCATATCCTATGAAAAGAACGATCCATATCCACTTTCGTTTCATTATAGGTACTCCGTTCTATAAAATTACATCCATTATATCAGGCCATTCTCTGCCCCCACCTTAATTTTTCATAAAAAAATCTGGTACGAGTTCAACTCATACCAGGCGTTTTTACAATATGCTTATTGAATACCGAGGGCGATTTTTGCGTATCTTGACATTTTGTCGCGTGTCCACGGCGGATTCCATACGATGTGAACTTCTGTTTCTTTTACTTCTGGAAGATCACTTAATGCTTTTTTGACTTCATCCACGATTATTGGTGCTAAAGGACAACCCATTGATGTTAAGGTCATGGTGATATCCGCTTTTCCATTCTCATCAAGATCGACATCATAGACAAGTCCAAGGTTGACGATGTCGACATTTAGCTCAGGGTCAATCACCTGTTCTAGGGCGCCTAAAATATTTTCTTTCAATGCTTCATCCATGATATCCACTCCTTTTTCAACTAGTATAACGTACTTTTTCTTTTGACTAAACGTTTGTGCTTTTTAGATGTGTCACAAACCAGTCAATCGTTTCAAACATCGCTTGTCTTGAGACCTTGTGGCCTGCTTGTTCATCTGTGATAAAACGAATCAGGTGAGGATCCTGCTTATATTGGGTTGCCGCTAGCTCGTCATATAGTGCCTTTGCGTGGCGATAAGGGACAACAGGGTCGTTTTCTGCATGCCAGAATAACAGCGGCCTTTTATTCAATCGATCCATTTGCAACGTTAAATCATAAGGGCGCAACATGTCTAATTGCTGATTGACCTCTTCGTCTGAGATGTCTTTCATCAATCCTTTGTGACGCATGTCCATGATTTGTGCTTTTAGAAACGTCGTATATTTCGGACTACCCATCAAGCTGACCGCCGCTTTGATCCAATCATGCTTAGCGAGTGCGCCAAAGGTGGTAATGCCTCCCATGGATGTGCCCGCAACGCCTATCAGATCGGCTTCAATCAATTGTTTTTCTTGAAAATATGTTTTGAGTATGTCGATTTCACGAATTTCGTTCAGGACAATTTCCCAGAACTTTGATGCCAGTTCCTCTAAGCTGAGGTTTTCTGACCTTACACCATGATAAGCACAGTCTGGCAAAATGACTCTCATGCCTTTTTCCGCCAAATGAAAGGCGAAGTGTAAGTTGTGCTCGCGTGCACTTGTAAATCCGTGTATAAAAAATACAAGCGGCAGCGGTTTATCTTTATTTTCAGCTTTTACGATATGTAAAAATGGAATATCGCGCGTAATTTGCTCATCAATGGTGATCACAGCCTATGAATCCTCCTTTATCATTCCCGTCTTTGTTTATTTTAACATGTAGACAATAAAGATGTGATAAAGATACACTATAGATAGAGGCACCGCATCAATTGCCTCCTATCACTTACAGATCAAAGGAGATTTTATGGAGACTAAACCTTATCTAATCGCACTTGACCTGGATGGCACGTTATTAAAAGATGATAAAACGATTTCTTCGCACACACTTGATGTCATTCAAAAAGTGAAAGACAGCGGGCATCATGTATGTATTTCAACAGGCCGGCCATTTCGTTCCAGTTCTCCTTATTACCAGCAATTACAGCTTGATTCACCGATTGTGAACTTTAATGGAGCGTTTGTCCATCATCCTCTTGATGAAAAATGGGGCAGGTTTCACACATCACTTGATCTTCAAGTCGTGAAACAGCTTGTGGACATATGTGAGGAGTATCAAGTGCACAATGTGTTAGCTGAAGTGCTCGACGATTTGTATTTCCATTATCATGATGAAAAGCTCATTGATATATTTAATATGAATGCAAACAAAGTCACCGTGGGAGACCTTAGGGACAACCTTGGAGAGAATGTGACAAGCGTATTAATTCATGCAAAAGAAGAGGACGTCGGAGCCATTCGAAGCTATTTATCAGATGTACATGCAGAAGTGATTGATCACAGGCGCTGGGCTGCCCCGTGGCACGTGATTGAAATCATTAAAACAGGCATGAACAAAGCCGTGGGACTGCAAAAGATCAGTGATTATTACGGCGTTCCTAAGGAGCGAATCGTGGCATTTGGAGATGAAGATAATGATTTAGAAATGCTTGAATTTGCTGGATGCGGCGTTGCAATGGGCAATGGAATTGATGCCGTGAAACGCATCTCAAATGAAGTCACAGATACGAATGAACAAGATGGGATTGCAAAATTCCTAACGAATTACTTCTCGCTTTAATTTTTCCATTCATACATAGCAGGTGGAAGCGGGCATAATACCGTTAGACAGGTTGACCTGTCAGCTTGTGTAAAGGGGCGGATTCCGAATGGGTAAAAGAAGCAAATCGAAACGCTTTATACAACAAGGTAAAGATTCAGTCAGTCTGCATGACGCACGTTTTCCGTATCGTTCCACACTTGAAGAAGCGGCGGAGGACAGGGGAAATATGAAGACTGATGCTTCTGGAGGTTCATTGTGAGAAACGAACTTTTTGATCAAGCCAAATCATTTACTGAAGAAGCCCTTACTTCTTCATTTTCATCTGGGTTAGAGCGTCAACAGGCGGTCAAGCGAGCTAAAAATGCCGTATCATCTGCATTTGCCAACTCGACAGATGCAGAGAGAAACCAGCTGCATACCTTCCAAGACCTGCTTGACGATCTTTAACGTAAAAAAAGCTGTCCATTTTTTGGACAGCTTCTTCAGATTGTTGACAAAGGGCTAAAATGATCTTGATTTTAGCCCTTTGTCTTCTTTTCAGCGTGATAGAAAGCCCTTGAAGTCTAGGAAGGACGAGTACCGGAGCGGAGCGAATTGGACATTCGTGAGCACCGGAACGCAGGACTGACAAAGAATGCGAGGGTTTGTCTACACGCTGAAGCTGTCCATTTTTTGGACAGCTTTGCTTATTTCACTTGAAACGTTTTCTTTTCCGTGATTTGCTTCAGCCCTTCTGCCTTTCCTTTAAACGTTACGACCGCTTCGTACGTTCCCGGCTTTACACCGTTTGACCACGTATCTTGAAAATCATACGCCTCATCTTTCTTCAGCACAAAGGATTGGATAGCCTGTGTGAACATACGGTCTTTCGAATAGCGGTATTGTTCATTCCCGTTTTCGTCAAACACAGTTAGTTCAAATTTCTGGCTTGTGTTAAATGTAAATTCAATATCTCGATCTGATTCATTTTTCAGTGACATATTAAATTGAACCGTAGAACCTTTTTGGACGGGGTCGACTGTGAGTACAACTGTTTTTTCTCCCATTTGACCGGATACCTCCTTGTCTGGTTCATCCTTTTTTTGTTGTCCACAAGCGGCTAAAACCAATAGAACGAGAAGAAGCACCAAACCTTTTTTCATTGACTACCCACCTTTTAGTCTCGTCTGAAAAATCCAAGAATATTGGTTGTTTGAACAATATTCGTAAAGGCTTTTGGATCGACTTCGTTAATAATTTGTTCAAGTTCATACAACTCATACCTTGTAATGACAATCACCATCATTTCTTTTTGCTCATTGGTAAATGCGCCTTTCGCAGGTACAGTCGTAATGCCTCTGACCATTTTTCCATAAATGGCTTCTTTGATTTCATCCGCTTTCTTCGTCACAATCATCGCTGTCAGCTTCTCATGTCTTGTATGGATGGCATCAATGACCCTGGTGGTCACATATAATGTGACAAGGGTATATAATGCTTTCTCCCAACCTTGTAATAATCCTGCTGTAAAAATAATGATTCCATTTAAAATGAAGAAATACGTGCCGACTGGCTTATCCTTCCACTTCGCTAATATCATTGCAAGGATGTCTAGACCGCCTGTTGATGCCCCGTATTTCAGCGTAATCCCAATCCCAAGTGCAGAAATTACACCGCCAAACACAGCATTTAATAAGATATCCTCAGAAACGCTCGTCTCTGGTAAAATGCCAAGGAAAATGGTCGTCAGTGCCACACTGATGATGCTATACAAAGTAAAGGAACGGCCAACCTTCATCCAGCCTAAAATGCCGACTGGAATGTTTAAAATAAATAATAGAATCCCTGTTGATAAATAAAATGGCGCATATTGATCGATTAAGCTGGATAACAGCTGGGCTACCCCTGTAAAGCCGCTCGCATATACGTCAGCTGGGATTAAAAATAAATTCAGTCCAATCGCATTGAGTAATGCACCAATGACGACGACAATGAGTTTTTTTGCTTCTCCGATGAACATGTTGTCATTCCTCCACTTACCATTCTCTCTATGGTTTTCCCTAAAATTTAGAATTTGAACACGAAAAGATGATTTCTATGTTATAGTTAGGCTAAAAAGTTGTAAAATATGGCTGATTTTTTTAGAAAGAAGGGATTTTGATGACTGTTCATATCATAGCAGACAGTGCTGCTGATCTGCCTCTTTCTTATTACGATGAACAACATATCACACTCATTCCGCTGCGTGTGTTACTTGGCGAGCAGGAATTTGAGGATTTGATCACCATTGAACCAAAACAAGTATTTGATGCGATGAGACAAGGCGCAAGTCCAAAAACGTCACAAGCTTCACCAAACCGAATCAAGGAAGCCTTTGTTTCTGCCGCACAAACCCATACATCCGCGATCTATGTTGCCTTCTCATCAGAGCTTTCGGGTACATACCAAACAGCTGTGATGATGGCAAACGAAGTGAAGGAAGAATACCCTGAGTTCGATTTACGAATCATTGATTCTAAAAGTGCTTCACTCGGCTACGGGCTTGCTGTCAAACACGCACAATCACTTGCCATTGACGGAAATACAATACAAGAAATTGAAACGTCTGTAAAGCGTTTTTGTGAATCTTTACAACATATTTTTACTGTAGACGATTTATCGTATTTAGCAAGAGGCGGAAGAATCAGTAAAGCATCCGCATTTGTCGGCGGTTTATTAAGCATTAAACCCATTTTACACGTCGAGGATGGAAAACTCATACCGCTTGAAAAAATCCGCGGACGTAAAAAGCTGCTAAAACGTATTATAGAGCTGATGAAAGAGCGCGGAACGGACTGGTCGAACCAAACGGTTGGCATTAGTCACGGTGATGATCCTGCACTTGCAGAAGACATGAGACAGCTGATCGAAGCCGAATTTCACCCAAAAGAAATCGATATTCATATCATCGGTGCTGCTGTTGGGTCCCATTCAGGCCCTAGTACACTTGCGATCTTCTTTACAGGCAAACCATCATAAAAAGCACCCTTCCCTGACACATCACGGGAAGGGTGCTTTTCTTATGAAAGTTTAAATCGGTGGACGGTTTCGTTTAGCCTTGCCGTCATACTCAT
The DNA here is from genome assembly GCF_014764715.1 of Bacillus crepusculi. Lineage (GTDB taxonomy): Bacteria > Bacillota > Bacilli > Bacillales > Bacillaceae > Bacillus. The sequence continues at coordinate 354,212 of NZ_JACXXE010000003.1, forward strand.
CAGCTCTTCTACCTGTTTGTTCATTTGATGGAACGATTGCAGCTGTTCGTTCGCCGAGGCAGAAATTTCTTCGCTGCCTGCTGCTGTTTCTTCTACAACCGCACTTATATTTTCAATCGAGTGCAGCACTTGTCCGCCAAGCTCTGTCGATTGAATAATTTGGTCATTTAAGAGGGCCATCTCTTGCTTAATATGCTGCGCTTTTGTTTCTATATCTTCAAAGGAGTGTGAGGTTTTATCCATCGCATCCTGTTGCTGAAGTGAAAGCTTGACCCCTTCTTGAACAGTTTGACTAATGGACTGAATGCCTCTTTCAATATGACTGACCATATCAAAGATTTGTCTTGTTGCGTTAGATGATTCATCTGCAAGCTTACGAATTTCATCTGCTACAACGGCAAAGCCTTTTCCAGCTTCCCCTGCTCTTGCAGCCTCGATTGCCGCATTTAATGAAAGCAGGTTTGTCTGGTCCGCAATGTCAGACACCGTTTTGGCCATGGCCGAGATTCCGCTGGCGTATTGCGTGAATTCTCCTGCTGACTGCTCGATTTGTCTTGTTGCATGTGTATTTTTTTCGATCGCTGCTTTTGTTTCTGTTAACGTGTGCTTTCCGCTCTCCACTGCTTCAATGGCATCCTCGGTACTGCGGATAACCGTTTGTGATCGTTCGGAATTTTTACGTCCATGCTGATCCATTTTTTCAATCAAACTAACGCCATGCTGGAGGTCTTCTGAAATCGCTTGTGATCCATTTGCCATTTCGTCTGTTGAAACAGATACTTGATTCGCAGATTCCATCAGCTTTTTGTTTTCATCATCTAACTGGATCGAGAATGTCTCTACTTGGCTTGAGACATGGCTGATTTCTTTAATTAGACTAATCAGCTGATCTGTCATTTGATTGAAGGATTCATTTAAGCCGCCGATCTCATCCTTACGCTTGATGTCCATTCGCTCCACAGCAAGGTTTCCTTCTGCAATCTGCTTTGCCCGGTAGGACATTGATTTGATAGGTGTCACGATGGATCTCGTTAAACCAATATTTAAAAAGATGGCGATGACAATCAGTGTGAGGGCTGCGACGAGTGCACTTGTGATGATCCACTGCACATTGTCTGCTGCCTCCTCCAGATGGTATTCATACGCTTCTTGTGCTCTTTTATTCATCGTATGCACGTCGTTTAAGACCCCATCAATTCTTGCTGCCACACGTCTTGCATCAGATGCGTTTTTTTCACCAATGGCAATGTTCGCTTCCTTGGTCCACGTGTCAAACTTTGAGTTTAACCTTGTTAATGCTTCTTTGTTCATATAGCCTGCGTTTTTGTTTAACGTTTGCAGCTGTTTTTTTGCTGTAGAGATATCGTTTTGAACGACCTCTTGCTGTTCATCTGAAAGGGTCATGGAATAATTGGTCATGGCTTGTTCGACACTTTCAAAGCTTGCCTTTGTTTTTTGTACATTGAGTAACGTTTGAACTTCTGTTTCGCTTGATGATTGGATCTTTGTCATGCTGACAATGATAAAGGCAATCACGCCAACCGCTAAAAGAAGTGAGATGAGTGAGTTGAGCAAAATTTTGACGCGTAAGCTCATGATGCTGCCCCCTCTTCTTTCAGAAGCGTCTGCTTCAGTCCATTTAATTTTTTGGTCAAGGTCTCAGCATTCTTGAGTACCCGTATTCTAGCCATATCGATTCCGTCATTGCTTAGGTCATAGACAACATGCCCGCTTTTGATTTGGTTGCTTTTGACGAGCTGTTCGCTAAATTGATAGACCACTTCATCGACTTTTTTGACCATGGACGAAATCACTGCTTTTTCAGCTGTATAGTATTGATCGCTGTCTACACCAATGGCATATTTGCCCTGCGATTGCGCTTCTTTTAATACACCGACACCCGTATAGCCAGCTGCGGCATATAAAACATCTGCTTTCTTTTTGATCATTTCTTTCGCTATTTTACCGCCTTTGCCTGCGTCACTAAACGTACCTGCATAGGTGGATAAAATCTTGATTTTCGGATTCACTGATTTGGCGCCTTTTTGAAATCCTTTTTCAAAGCGATGGATGACATCTGCATCGACACCACCAACAAATCCAATGACATCACTTTTCGTTGTCATGGCAGCAAGTGCTCCCGCTAAATAGCTGCCTTGCTCTTCTTTAAACGTCACAGAGGTCACATTTTTCAGCTCAGATACAGCATCGATGAGCAAGAACTGCTTCTTCGGATATTTTTTCGCGACTTTTTCTAAGTCTTCTTGCATACTGAAGCCTACACCGATGATGAGGTCGTTGCCATCTTTTACGAGCTCTGTCAGCCCTTTTTCATATGTATCGGTTTCTGCAATTTCTCTATAATCAAATTCAATGCCAAGCCCGTCACGCGCTTTTTCTAAACCTTTAAATGATGAATCGTTAAATGATTGATCACCAAGACCATCGTCTGTCAGCATCACGCCAATATGCTTCACATTCGTTTTCGGTGGTCCTTCCTGTTGATTGCTACATGCGGTGAGTACCATGAGCATGGCTGCCATCAGAAGTATTGACATCTTCACTTTCATCCAAAACACACTCCTTTTATCATCCTTACTCCTTTTTTATCGGATTTGAGAGGTATTGTTTCAATGGTTAAAGTGAAGGTTTTCAGCTTTTTTCATGACTTTTTTCACTGAAAAAACCCATAATTTATGACAAAAATAAAAAAGCGAGCAAATGCTCACTTTTTCTCATACGTCCAGCCTTCTTCTTGGTAGACTAGATCATTTTTCATCAGATGACCTAATGCGCGTTTAAAGGCTGCCTTGCTCATTTGAAATCGTTCACGGATATCTTCTGGGTCACTTTTGTCCCAGTATGGCATAGCGCCATTTCTAGTTCTCATATAGGTTAATATTTCTTCTGCATCGACAGATAACGCATCCTGTTTTCTAGGAAGCAATGAAACGTTCACGGTTCCATCCTCTTTCACCGCAATGACGCGGCCTGTCACTTCCGACCCTAATCTTGGTTCTTCCTTTCGTTCTGTGCGGTGGATAAATCCTCTCACCCCTGTATCTGTCAGCATAAAGGAGCCTGTCGCAATTAAGCGATAAATTGTCCCAGTGATTTCTTTGTTCATTAAGGTTTCTGGCGCCTCAGTGAATAATTCACTGATGACATCCTCAGTAGCTGGCTTTGCGAACATTCTGCCATAGCTTGTGACTTTCAGCATACAGTAGAGTTTGTCTCCTTTTTTCGGCCATGCTTCCTCAAAAGGCGGGAGGTGTTCTGTTGCAACAAGTGCATCCTTTGATAGCCCGACATCGACAAATGCGCCCATGTCTTCCACAACGTCTACGACTTCTACCCAGCCATATGTATGTGCATTAATTGTAGGTATTTTCATCGTAGCTGCTAGTCTTTCTTCATGATCTACATATAAATAGACCTCTACTTCATCCCTGTCATCAATATCCTCTGTCATCTCACTGCGATGCAACAGGACAGAATCTTCACCATCTGTTAAAAAGTAGCCGTACTCCATCTCGTTCTCTATTTGCAAGGTCAATTGCTCACCTGGTCCCATGTTCTCTTCCTTCCTATCTGCCCATAAAAGAGCGTTCGTTCATCTTTTGATTCACTTTATTCTACTATACTTCTCCTCGCATGAACATCTCTAGTTCTGTTAGCTAAAGTGGACAAACTGCATTCGAATTATACTGCAAACGGCTGAACTCTTTGATTGTCTACTCGATAAAGTTTCTTCTCCACCTGTTTGCATGATAAAATAGACGCAATATCTATACATGGAGGTCATGTGTTATGGCAAAAGAAAGCTCATTTGATATTGTATCAAAGGTGGAACTGCCAGAGGTACAAAACGCCGTTCAAGCAGCGCTGAAAGAAATTAAAAACCGTTATGATTTTAAAGGAAGTAAAAGTGATATTTCTCTTGAAAAAGAAGAGCTCGTTCTCATCTCAGATGATGACTTCAAGCTTGAACAGCTAAAAGATGTGCTTGTGACAAAGCTGATTAAAAGAAATGTTCCAACTAAAAACATCGATTACGGAAAAACCGAACATGCCCTAGGTGGTACAGTGCGCCAGCGTGCGAAGCTGATCAGCGGGATTGATCAAGACAATGCCAAAAAGATCAACGCACTCATTAAGCAATCCGGCATCAAAGTGAAGTCACAGTTCCAGGATGACCAAGTGCGTGTAACAGGGAAAAATAAAGATGATTTACAAGAGGTCATTTCTCTTATGCGCAAGGCTGATTTACCGATTGATGTCCAATTTATCAATTTTCGATAAATTTCAAATTTTCCATTGATTATTTCCGATTTTTTCGATACAGTTGATGGAAGTTCAATTCATTGACATGTTCATATCGCTTTCTTATCAAGAGAGGCAGAGGGACTGGCCCTGTGAAGCCTCAGCAACCGGTGTAGTAGAAATGTATTTTCTATGACCAAGGTGCTAAATCCAGCAAGCAACTGCTTGGAAGATAAGGAGAAGAATTACGATACACCAAAAAGTCTTCTTCTTATCAGAAGGCTTTTTTTGTTACATAAAAAGAAGGAGGAAACCAATGGGCCTATTACAAGACTTACAAAACCGCGTACTGATTGCTGACGGAGCAATGGGAACACTTTTATACTCTTACGGCATTGACCGCTGCTTTGAAGAATTAAATTTATCGAAAGAAGATGAAGTGAAACGAGTGCACGAGGCATATGTGCAGGCTGGAGCGGACATCATCCAGACGAACACGTACGGCGCGAATTATATCAAACTATCACGCTACGGCTTAGAGGAAGAAACGAAACGCATCAATACAAAAGCAGTACAAATTGCAAAAGCAGCCGCTGGCTCAGCTTATGTACTCGGAACGATTGGTGGCATTCGAACGTTTAACAAAAATGCCTACTCTATTGACGAGATCAAACGAAGCTTTAGAGAGCAGCTGTACATTCTATTAAATGAAGAGCCTGACGGATTATTGCTTGAAACGTATTATGACATGGAAGAGGCGAAGGCCGTTCTCGACATTGCACGCAAAGAAACAGCTCTCCCGATTGTCTTGAACGTCTCCATGCACGAGCAAGGGGTTCTGCAGGATGGTACACCGCTGAAGGACAGTTTATCTGAATTATCCTCTCTTGGCGCTGATGTCGTTGGAATCAACTGCAGGCTGGGCCCTTATCATATGATTCAGGCACTCGAAGGTGTACCGATTTTAGAAAATTCTTATTTATCTGTCTACCCTAACAGCAGTCTCCCCTCTCTTGAAGAAGGCAGGCTCGTCTATGATACAGATAATGATTATTTTCGAAAAAGTGCGCTAGAGTTTAGAAATCAAGGTGCACGCATTATCGGCGGCTGCTGCGGAACGACGCCTCAGCATATTAGCGCAATGGCTGAAGCTGTGAAAGGATTAGCACCGATTACTGAAAAAGAAGTGAAAGTTTTAAAAGAGGAAATGATGTCGATCCAAGATCAGCGTACTGAACCGGGACTTGACGAGCTGGCTGCGAAAAAACGTACGATTATCGTAGAGCTTGATCCTCCGAAGAAGCTGAACTTTGAAAAATTTCTCGTCGCTGCGAATGAATTAAAAAGTGCAGGCATTGATGCCTTAACGTTAGCCGATAATTCTCTTGCGACCCCGCGCATTAGCAATGTGGCTTGCGGCGCATTATTGAAACAGCAGCTTGATATGCGTTCACTCGTCCATATCACATGCCGCGATCGTAATTTGATTGGGCTGCAATCCCATTTGATGGGGCTCGATACACTCGGGTTAACCGATATTTTAGCGATCACAGGCGATCCGTCTAAAATTGGGGACTTCCCAGGTGCAACGTCTGTGTATGATTTAACCTCCTTTGATTTGATCCGTCTCATCAAACAGTTTAACGAAGGCCTTTCTTTCTCCGGGAAGCCACTTGGCAAAAAGACCAATTTTTCAGTGGCTGGCGCGTTTAATCCAAATGTGCGTCATATTGATAAAGCGGTCAAACGTCTTGAGAAAAAAATAGAATACGGCGCTGATTATTTCATCTCGCAGCCTGTTTATTCAGAGGAACAGCTTGTGAAAATTCATGAGGAAAGCCGTCATTTGGATAAACCGATTTATATCGGTATTATGCCGCTGACAAGCAGCCGAAATGCAGAGTTTATTCATCATGAAATTCCAGGCATCAAATTATCTGATTCCATTCGTGACATTATGGCCAAGGCTGGCGAGGATAAGGAAAAGCAGCGAGCAGAAGGCTTAGCCATTGCCCGCTCTTTATTAGATACAGCCTGTGAATTGTTTAATGGCATTTATTTAATTACCCCTTTCCTTCGATCAGATTTAACAGCAGAGCTGACCACCTACATCCATCAGAAAGAAAAGGAGTCAAACATCCATGTCAACTATCACTGAACAACTTAAGAAACGCATCCTCGTCCTTGATGGCGCGATGGGTACAATGATACAAAATGCCAATCTCACAGCAGAGGACTTTGGGGGAGAAGAGTACGAGGGCTGTAACGAGTATTTGAATGTGACAGCCCCTCACATCATCTCCGCGATCCACAGAGAATATCTTGAGGCAAGTGCCGATCTCATTGAAACGAATACGTTCGGGGCTACAAAGCTCGTCCTGGATGAATACGGGCTTGGCCACCTTGCCTATGAACTCAATGTACGAGCTGCACAGCTAGCAAAGGACGCGGCTGACCGTTTCTCAACACCTGAGTGGCCTAGGTTTGTTGTAGGCGCGATGGGGCCTACAACAAAAACATTATCTGTAACAGGCGGCACAACCTTTGAAGAGCTCGTCAGAAACTATGAAGAGCAGGCCCGCGCACTCATTGATGGAAAATGTGATGCCCTTCTTTTAGAAACAAGCCAGGATATGCTGAATGTAAAAGCTGGGTTCAAAGGCATTCAGGAAGCCTTTATCGCAACCGGCACCCAATTACCACTGATGGTCTCAGGTACGATTGAACCGATGGGCACCACCCTTGCTGGTCAGGATATTGAAGCCTTTTATATCTCTCTTGAGCATATGAAACCAATCAGTGTCGGCCTTAACTGTGCCACTGGTCCAGAATTTATGACAGACCATATCCGCACGCTCTCCTCCATCGCAAAGTCAGCGGTTAGCTGCTACCCGAATGCTGGTCTCCCAGATGAAGAAGGTCAATATCATGAATCCCCTGCTTCACTTGCTAAAAAAATTGCCGCCTTTGCCAAGGAAGGCTGGGTAAATATCGTCGGGGGCTGCTGCGGGACAACACCTGCGCATATTCAGGCATTGTCTGATGAAATGCGCTCACTTCAGCCGCGTCAATTCGCTCACGAATCGTCGCAGCATACCGTATCTGGAATTGAGCCTCTTATATATGAGGAATCAATGCGTCCTCTTTTTGTAGGCGAACGAACCAATGTCATTGGTTCTCGCAAATTCAAACGACTCATTGCGGAACAAAAGTTTGAAGAGGCCGCAGAAGTAGCTCGTGCTCAGGTGAAAAATGGCGCTCACGTGATTGATGTGTGTCTAGCCGATCCAGACCGTGACGAGACAGCGGACATGGAAGGCTTTTTACAAGAAGCCACGAAAAAGGTCAAAGCCCCTTTTGTCATTGATTCAACGGATAAACACGTGATTGAAAAGGCGCTCACGTATTCTCAAGGGAAAGCCATCATCAATTCTATTAACCTCGAGGATGGAGAAGAGCGGTTTGAAGAGATTCTCCCGCTGGTAAAGCTATATGGCGGCGCACTTGTTGTTGGCACGATTGATGAAATAGGGATGGCCGTGACAGCAGAACGAAAGCTCGACATTGCCGTACGGTCTCATGATCTATTGACAAAGAAATATGGAATTCCCGCAAGTGACATTATTTTCGACCCACTTGTCTTCCCAGTAGGCACTGGGGACGAGCAATATATTGGCGCCGCCGAAGAAACGATCAAAGGCATCAAAATGATCAAGGAAACTCTACCTGAATGCCTCACCATTTTAGGCATCAGCAACGTATCCTTCGGACTTCCGCCTGTTGGCAGAGAAATCTTAAATGCCGTCTATTTGTATCACTGCGTCCAAGCAGGACTTGACTACGCCATCGTGAATACGGAAAAGCTTGAACGCTTCGCCTCTATTCCAAAGGAAGAAATCAAGCTAGCTGAAACCTTGCTCTATGAAACAAATGATCAAACACTTGCCGAATTCACCCAATTTTACCGCGGCAAAAAGAAAACGGAGAAAAAACCAAAGGTCTCCTTATCACTAGATGAAAGACTGGCGCTCTACGTCGTCGAAGGAACAAAAGAAGGTCTCATCGACGATCTATCCCTTGCTTTAGAGCAATTTGAATCGCCGCTTCATATCATCAATGGTCCATTAATGCAGGGAATGGCTGAGGTTGGACGGCTTTTTAACCAAAACGAACTGATTGTGGCTGAAGTGCTTCAATCAGCCGAGGTGATGAAAGCATCTGTTTCGTATCTTGAGCAATATATGGAAAAACAGCATGCAAGCGGGAAAGGAAAAATTCTACTTGCGACCGTAAAAGGAGATGTCCATGATATCGGGAAAAACCTTGTCGACATCATTTTGAGCAATAATGGCTTTCAGGTAGTTGACCTCGGTATCAAGGTGACACCTCAAACATTGATCGAGGCTGTGCAAAAGGAAAAACCAGATATGATTGGATTATCAGGATTACTTGTGAAGTCCGCACAGCAAATGGTACTAACCGCTCAAGATTTACAAAAAGCGAATATTTCCGTTCCCATTTTGGTCGGCGGTGCGGCACTTTCTCGAAAATTTACGAAAACGAAAATTTCGCCTCACTATGATGGGCCTGTTCTTTATGCCAAGGATGCCATGGACGGCTTGTCATTAGCTAATGAGTTAAAAGCGAACCCACTTCAATTTCAAACAAAGCCCGCAGAAGAGCAAGCAGGACTTAAAAAGGAGAAAGAAGTGAAGCAGCCAAAAGCTGTCATTGAATTACTAGAAAAACGTGCGACACTCCCGCAGGCTCCGGTGTTTACGCCAGAAAATACAGCACGCCATTATGTAAGGGACATTGACTTGCATCATATTATGCCTTATGTGAATGAACAAATGCTCATTGGTCATCATCTCGGCTTAAAAGGAAAGGTCAAAGCATTATTAGGTGAACAGCATCCAAAAGCACTGGAGTTAAAACAGCTTGTCACAGACCTTCTACAGGAAGGCAAAGAGAAAAAATGGTTTGCGCCTGCCTTTGTGTATCAATTCTTTCCTGCCAGTTCAAACGGAAATGATCTGCATATTTATGATCCAGAAGCACCTGACCGCATCATTGAAACGTTCCAATTCCCAAGACAGGAAAAGCTTCCGTACCGATCCATTTCTGATTATGTGCGAAAAAGCGACGAGAAGGAGACAGATTATATTGCCTTATTTGCCGTTACAGCCGGTGCGCGTATACGTGAAGTGGCGCAGCAATTTAAGCAAGAAGGTGATTATTTAAAAATGCATGCTGTCCAGGCTCTGGCGCTTGAGCTTGCAGAAGGATTAGCTGAAAGAACTCACCAAGTGATTCGTGACAAATGGGGCTTCCCTGACCCAGTCGATTTCACAATGGAAAAACGATTCCAAGCGAAATATCAAGGGCAGCGCTATTCCTTTGGTTACCCAGCGTGTCCAAATCTTGAAGACCAAGAAAAGCTATTCAAGCTGCTTCAGCCTGAAAAAATCGGCATCCATCTGACAGAAGGGTACATGATGGAACCTGAAGCATCTGTTTCAGCAATCGTCGTTTCTCATCCTGAAGCTCGATATTTTAATGTTCATTGATGCAGAACCTCCGTGATTGGAGGTTCTTTTTTAATAAAATTGGGAAAAATAGAAAACTTTTACTCATTTTTACCGATATTACAAATGAAAGCTATTTATTTAAAAGGAGATGTTTGTCATGTTCAAAAAGAAAATGGGGATTTTACTGCTTACCGGCCTCTTCATTGCTACCCCTCTCTTCCAATCACCTGCACAAGCAAGTGAAGCATCTACGAAACAAACAAAATATTATACAGAAGAATTGGAGCACCTGTATCCAGACAGTGATTATGCCAACAATGATACGATGGAAAAAGCTCAATTCTTACAGCATTCCCTTCATCTGAATAAAACGTATTTATATCATGAGGGTAGTATTTCTTCTATGGATGACATTGATTTTTACCGTTTCACCAGCTCCAAATTTGATGGAGCAGATGGCCGCTTTTCTATTAAACTTGTGAATGTGAAATCTGGAAATGATTTTGACCTCTATCTTTACAATAAGAACGGAACACTAGTGTCTTCCTCTGTGCGGACATACAATCAAAACGAGATCATTCATATGCCGAAAATTGCCGCCAGTACGGATTATTACTTAGCGGTTAAGCCTAAACAATTACTAAATGAAGAAGATAAAATGTACCGTATTGTCTTTGACAAAAGCATTGAAAAAGGAACCCTTAAACGATACGGATCTCCTGCCACTCTCAACAGCTTCAATGAAGCCGGTTCTCCAAATTCTTCTTTTGATTTAACCAGCTTACCGCAGGATGCCGTCGTAACTGGCGTTTCATTAGAAGCTGATAAAGGCAGTACAAACGCATACAATCATGTCTTCACCGTTTCTTCCTTAAAAGGCGGATCAGTGAACGTACCTTGGAACGGACAAAAAGTGGACATCTCTTCCTATAAAACAAGTCAGGTTCCAGCAAAAGACCGCTTTTTTGTGTCTTTCAATGCAACAGAGGTCCCTCAGCTTGTCGGTGGACGACTAATCAAAGTAGGCGTAGTGTCGATTAAAAACTTGCAGCTCACCTTTGACTATGAATACAACCGTGACCTGAATTATTAAGATGACAAAAGGAAAAGGATCTCCCTTTTCCTTTTTCATATGCCTTCTTATGGTACGATACATATAGATGAATTCAGCTAAGAAGGAGTTGCGTGTATTGGCTAACGTTGTTCAACGAACATTAACACTTGATGACATACCAGATTTGATCGCATTGTCAAAAGAGGTAGACTGGCCTGATTATCATGCGGAAGAGCTCTCATCTCTTTTAACAAACGGATATTTTACAGGTTTTACAACAACTGATGGACAAGTGATCTCATGTGCAGGTCTTTTCCAATATGACAGGATCGCATCAATTGGTGCTGTCATTGTATCTGAGACACATCGCGGCTTAGGTCTTGCACGGAAAATGATTGACACCTTGCTTCATCAAAGTGATCAGAGCATTCCTGTCGTTTTAACTGCTACTGCACAGGGGCAGCCAGTTTACGAAAAGATCGGGTTTCACACAGCCGGTTACATTCATACATACAAAGCACAGAAAACGAATCCCTTAGCTCTTCGCGTGTCAGATGAGATTCAGCTTTCTCCTGCTGATGAAACGCACCTTTCATCCATTGAGGCACTTGACGAAAAAGGTGCAGGCACCAATCGATCAAGCTTTTTAAAAAACCGGATGAGCCGGGCAGCCTTCCGTTTTATCGCAAAGAATGAATGTCACGAAACAATCGGCTTTGCGTTTGGCGTTGAAACGCCAGCTAATCTGATGATTGGACCTCTTGTAGCAAACGATGAACTTACGGCTCTCTCGCTCATCCGTTCGCTTATCTCGTCTTATTCAGGCGCGATTCGTTTAGATATGCAGGAGGAAACAGCTGAGCGTCTGCATGCATCACTTATAGAAGCAGGATTTACGAAAACAAACAAAGCACATTTTATGATGATTCGCGGACAAGAAAAGCAGAACGATCCAGCACTTCTCTATTTCCTTGCCTCTCAAGCATTTTCTTAAAAAAACAAAAAGCTGTAGACGCTTGATGTCTACAGCTTTTCTATTACTTCTCGCCAACGGACGAAAGAACATGAGCGAGTGCATTTGAGACCTTCCCATGCTCTGACGCATGCGGCCTGTCATCTCCATCTCCATAGCCATAATCAATCATTCGATTACGGTTTAAGCAAAGCTTTGTCAGCTTTGGCTGGAATAGATCAAATAATGCAAAACGGTCCTTTAGCTGCGGGAATTGCTCTTGATAATGCTGAATTTCTTCTGCAAGCAAGCGCCAAAGAGTCGTTTCATCTAACAGCTGATGATTGTCTAACACATTTGATACGTAACGCAGGTTACAAATAAATAGGCCGGTAAAGATAAATTGGACTAGACCCTCCGGTGGCTCACTGCGCAACACTTCTTTTAAATCTTCTTCTAATGAAGCTAATTCAGGCAGCGGCTGATCACTAATATTCACATCATCAACGAAATCCTTGATCGCCAAACGATGCGGCTTGTGATCTTTTAACACAAGAATCGTATTTTGCCCGTGCGGTGAAAAGACTGTCCCGTATTGATACATAAAGTGCAGCAGAGGCGGCATGACAACATGGAAAAATTTCGCCATCCATTCTTTTGCTGAGAGACCCGATTTTTCAATCAGCTGTTTTATATACGGCTCACCTTCATGATCCTCATAGGTGAGTGCTGCCAGGGTAACAGGGTTTTCACCTTCATCTAAGTACGTATAAATGCTTTCTCTAAAAATCACACCAAGCATTTCAAGATATTGATACGGTGCACCAGGCAGTTTGCTGTAATAGGGATGATCGACATTAATACTTGCATTTTCACCTGGTAAAATGACGCGGCATACGTCAGATAAAAATGCGTCTTGATCGGCAATCCCTTTAATATGCGCTGTAATGCGAGGGGCGATAACGGTTCGTTCTGACGGGAGTCCTCGGTATACAAGTGTATTTAAAATACTCATTGGCAGTTTAATATGATGCTTGCCTTTATTTGAGATGTTTGTAAAGGTTCTGATCGACTGCTGCGGAATATATTGATCAAGCCCCTCTCCTACATACACAATGCGGCGCATGGCCAAATCTTCTGGGAAATGCTGAATAATCATATGCGTCCACTGCCACTTATGAACAGGCATCAAATAATAATCAGCCTCATTCAACCCTTCATCCTTTAAGACGCGGTGAAATTGACGAATCGTTACTTCATCTAATTCTTTTGCGATCACCTGTTCATAATTTTCATGTTCAACCGCATGGAATGTCGCAAGCTCTTTGTGAACTGCAATCCAAGACAGCTGCACACTTTCTTGCCTTTCAGGTGCATAGGCTAAATAATCATCGTAACTGAATCCAATGCGCCCTTTGTTATATACAATCCAAGGATGCCCTGTCATTTCTCCTTCAATCCAGGCGTAATCTGTATCTGTCAGTTCATCCGCACGAAGTGCTTTTTTTGACAGCAAGTGAACATCTGCTAACAGGGTATGGTGCAGCTCTTTGATCAGATGGCCTGTTGTGTCAGAAGACATTGGAATGATCGGCTGGATATCTAGTAAAAACACAATGGCACTGACATCCTTTGACCATTTTCCATCTTGACAGCACTCAATCGATTCAGCGATGGTATCAAAGCTATCAAACAAACGAGGTTTTGCCAGATAGCGATATTTCTTATGTTCATGAATGATTAGTTCATATTGAGCGATGCCATCCTTACGATCTAGCTGAACAGGATGAAGCATATCCTCATACATGTATTCAGACAGCATTTTTGCCACCATTCGCTGGTTTGCCTTTTTCCAAGCAGCAGGATTCACTGCTTTTTTCAATTCATCTTGTACACTCATCGCTTCATCCTCCTTAACCTTTGATTTCTTCAAATGTATTGACGTTTTTATGTGTACCAAATGTCTGGAAGACGTGTTTTTGATAAAGTGGATACACGGTTTGACGAGCAAGTTCATTGATAATGACACTGTTTCGGTAAGCCCCAAGTCCTAAATCTGGTGCGCCGACCCCATGTGTATGAAGCTCAGCATTTTGTACAAAAATATCATTTTCACCCATTGTATTTGTTTTCAAGCGATATTCACGTTCCACTTGGAACCTTCCTTGATCGTCCCATTGAATATGATGCGAAATGGGATTGATAAATGGCGGCAATACCGATTGGTAGCCAGTCGCCAAAACGACAATATCCGTCTCATGTGTAAAGGATTCCTCTTTTACCCATTGAGAACAGGAAAGCGACAAGCCATCCGCTGTTTCCTCAATCAAGTTGACCTCCGTCATCGCTTGCAGCACCGTATTCAACTGCTTTCCGCAGGCAGAACGTTCATAAAGCAAGTGATAAATATCACGGATCATCGCAGAGCTGATGCCTTTATACAGCAAGTCTTGCTGCTTTAGTAACGCATCCTTTTTTGTTTGCGGAAGCTCATAAAAGAAATCAATATAGTCTGGTGAGAAATACTCAAGACCGAGGTTTGAATATTCCATTGGGAAAAACCCTTTAGACCGTGTGAACCAGTGAATATCCTTCGCCTCATCATCTGATAAAATGTCATAGAACACTTCTGCCGCACTTTGACCAGATCCGATGACCGTCACAGATTTTCCTTTGAAACAGCCTTCTTTCTTTCGTTTTAAATAGTCAGCAGAATGAAAGACCTTATCTCCTAAGGCTGGCTGGAGCGATGCTGGAACCGCCGGCTGCGTGCCAATTCCTAAGACGAGATGCTTACTTTCAAACACCTCTACGGTTTGATCCCCCGCATGACGGACATGCACTTCATATCGCTTTTCTCCTGCCTTTTCGATCAATGAGACAGATTCGACATTCATGCCAAATCGGCAAGAGTCTAACTGGTCAGCGACCCAGCGGCAATAATGACTGTATTCCTTGCGCGGGATATGGAAGTCCTCGAGAAAGTAAAATGAATACAAACGGTTTTGCTCCTGCAAATAGTTGAGAAAGCTATATTTACTTTTCACATCTGCCATGCTGACAAGGTCCGCTAAAAATGGGACTTGCAGTGTCGTCCCTTCGATGAGCATGCCTGGATGCCAGTGAAAGGCTTCACTTCTTTCAAAAAACAAAGCGTCGATTTCCTTTACTTCTTCAGATAGTGCAGCAAGCCCTAGATTAAATGGACCAATGCCAATCCCAATGACATCTACTACATTATTTTGCTTGTTGGACCGCGTCATGGTTATACTTCCTTTCGAATCGTTCTCGATCACAAAACATCAAAAGCCCTGTTTTATCTGGTAAACTAACTGGTTTTACACGTTCAAAGCCGCATTTTTCAAATACATGAATCATTTTTTCATTGCGAATATCCGGCTCCGCAACAATTTTTTCTGTTCGTTTGTTCTGCTCAAATTGAAATGCTGTCATCGCCTGAAGGAGCGGCGCAGCAAATCCTTTTCCCACATAATCTGGCTCCCCTATTAACAGGTGAATTCCTTGATCATGCGGAGATGGCTGATAGTAGGATTCAATGACATCCCCTTTGACGTTGTATGCCTCAAAATAACTCATCGGTGTCCCGTCAATCGTTCCTAAATAAAGGGTCTGATGCGGATCATGAATCGCTTGATAAAAATGTTTTTCAAAAGCAGGAAACGGAATATTCAAATGCCAAAATGGGTAAACGTACTCTTCTTGCATCCACTTGTGGACAAGCTGGACGTCCCTTTCATATTCAGCGCGAATAAACCTAATACGATGCCTCATCCAATCAGCGCCTCCTTATGTAAAAAGAGCGGATTTAAGACAGATGTGTAACGAGACTGTGTTTCCAATGAACCTGTCAGCTCATCCATATCTTCAAACCTTGTCAGCAAATTCGCTTTTGAAGGCAGTTCCTTTGAGCGGAGAAGGCTGTTTGTCAAATCAGATGCCCCGTATGTCTCCTCATGAGCGAGCAATGTGTCTCTCACAAGTGCCAGCAGGTCTTCTTCCTTTGCCAATCCTTCTGTCCCAAAGCCATTAATGAGACCAAATAAATGATTAAAGAAGAAATAATAACGGAGTCTCTCAACGGCTACAGCATCTGCACAGATGGTTTCACTTCTGACGCTCAAATTTTGGACGAGATTTGCGAGTTTATCCTTTTTCGATTCGCTATAATAGTAGCCTTGGTTATCACGATAATAGAAGGTGTCTGGATAACCAGCCTTCATTTGCACGACAGCATTTTGCTGATGGGCTTCCAGTGCAAGACCATACGTTTCAAACAGCCAGAGCATCGGCTCTAACGAAATGGTTAAATATTGTTTAAACCAATCTTGGCTGACAGCCTCCGTTGACCGGCCCTCTGCTTCTGCAAGTGCATGTATGATCCCTGCTAATCGCGATTTTCCACCATACGCATGATCCTGACATAATCCAGCAATTAAGCTTGCCCCTTTTTCACGATGCAAAAATGGATTTTGACGAATGACCACTTCAAAGCCAGATTCAGCCTCATCTCCTTGAATGGATAGATACGCAGGGTCTTCAATCACCCTAAATCCTGAGAATTTATTATATAAAGATACGCCTAATTCAGTTTTTAAAATACGAGACATCTCAACTCCGCGGTCAAGTTCCTTTTGTTTGTTGACGCGCAAGGAGTTTGTAATTTTCACAGGAACAGAGAATTTGAGCATGTAAGCAGAATCCTTTTGATAGACAGTTCTAAAGGATGAGGTCGCTGTATATTCAGACCCCAGCGGCCCTAAATACATCAGTTTCCCTTCCTCTATATAACGCTTGACGAATGCTTTCTCCATGACCACTTTGACTTGCAGCGGGTGAATCGGAATGAGGACATATTCACCGCCTTCTGTTAACGTATTCAGTCTCTCTTTTTCTTCTGGCATCTGGCGCAAGAGCTCCTCAAACATGAGATTTGCAGCAGACTGTGAAATAGAAGAATCCTGAAGCACAATCGACGGATGCGCTTTAAAGTAATGAAGCTGGAAAGAGCCTTTCAGCTCAGGAGAATAAACCGCTTCCTCCTCTTCGGTCATTCCTTGTCTGCTTTTTGGTGTCGGATGCGTTAAATGTCCAAGGAGAAGTGACTGCTCCGCCTCGATGTATTCAAAATCAGCTTGAGAAAGAGCCGCTCGATCACTTTCTCTCTCCTTTAAAAATCGTTCAATATTCCGGCAGCTTAAAATGATGCGAAGCATGAACTCATCCTCTGCATCTGTCCGGCCATATTCAATGAGAAGCTCCTTTGAACATAAAGCAACAAGTGTCGTGTAGTCGGCAATCGTTCCCTGCTGCTCACTGCCTTGCGGGCGAAAGCGAACGGGAAAATCAAATAGATGACGGCCTACAGGCGAAAAATATCGAATCGGAATGACAAGCTCAAGATCTTGTTTTGCTAGTTTTGCTACGAATACAAGTGAACCATCTGCTTTGGTCTCTTTTTTGGCAGATCGATCGATTCCTGTTTCACGTAAAAAACAGTTTAAAAAGCTTTGCATAGTTGCATTTTCAGCCATTTGTTTATATTGACTCAACGTAGTACCCTCCCGGATTGAATATGAGCGATCCCGATATCAACGATGTCAGAAAGGATTTCCTCGATATGTGTGATTGTCGTTCTCGGATTTAACAAAGTGAATTTTAAGCATGTTTGTCCATCAACTACTGTTTTTGCAACGACAGCAGTTCCTGATTGGAATAAAGACCGATGAATGACCTTATTGATGTCATTCACTTGATGATCATCTATAAATCGAAACACAACCGCATTGATTTCCGGCTCCGGATTGATGACTTCAAGGTATTCGTTTTGCTCAATAAGCCCAGCTACATCCTTCGCGAAATGAATGGTATAGTCAATGATGTCGCCAAACCCTTCTTCTCCAATCAGTCGAAGTGAGAGCAGTAATTTTAGTGCATCAAAGCGGCGTGTCGTTTGAACAGATTTATGAACGAGATGTAAAATTCCCTCCAGCTCGTCTTCCTTTGGATTAAGATAATCTGCATGATAATCAATCAAACCAAAATGCCTTTTATCCTTCAGCAAAAATGCCCCACAGGAGATCGGCTGATAAAATTGTTTATGAAAGTCGATCGTGATTGAATCAGCAAGCTCAATACCGGCTAATTTATTTCGGAAGGTGTTGCTTAACACAAGCGCTCCGCCGTATGCAGCATCTGCATGAATCCACAGACCATATGGTTTGGCGATGTCATACACATCTTGAACCGGGTCAATGCTGCCAAAGTCAGTTGTCCCGCAGGTCGCCACTACCGCAAAGGGCAGCAGGTCCTCTTCTTTTAAAGCAACGAGCTTCTTTTTCAAGTCATTGAGGTCCATTCGGTGACGCTCATCCGTCTCTACAAGCACGACTGCCTGTTCCCCTAAACCTAGCTGGGATGCAGACTTTTTCACAGTAAAATGAGCATTCTTAGAGCAGAGAATCCTCATGCGGTGAGCCTCACTCGGTAAACCTTTCTGCTGAACATTCCATTGCCACGTGCTTTCGCAAAAGGCATCTCTCGCAAGCAGTAATCCCATATAGTTAGACTGGGTTCCGCCGCTCGTAAATGTTCCATCTGCTAGATTTCCATAAGAAAACTTCGCACATAGCCACTTTAGGATTTCCTCCTCAACCAAAGAAGCAATGCCGCTTTGGTCGAAGGAATCCATGGATTGGTTAAAGGAACTTACCATCACCTCTGCTGCAAGTGCAGGAATGAGGGGCGGGCAATGTAGATGTGCCAAGCATTTAGGATGTGACACATCAATCAAATGTGGCAAAAGGTGTTCTTTTATATCTTGAAAGACAGAATCAATTGATTCGCCAGACGGTTGAAATCGGAATAACGATTCGACACTAGTGGCTAATTTCCCAGGCAATATTCCGCTGTACGGTCCTTTGTCTTTTTGCCACTGAGCCAGTAAGCTGTCGATTGCTGTATGGAGAGCCGCTTGGAAGGATTCTCTTCC
The DNA here is from genome assembly GCF_014764715.1 of Bacillus crepusculi. Classification (GTDB taxonomy): domain Bacteria; phylum Bacillota; class Bacilli; order Bacillales; family Bacillaceae; genus Bacillus. Next base: position 373,021 of record NZ_JACXXE010000003.1, read on the forward strand.
AAGCTGGCTTTGATTAATAAATAATGAATCAACAGAAGCCTTAGTTGATTGCATCGTACACGGCCTCTTTAAAAATAGCGATGACTTTTTCAAGCTGTTCTTCTGTCATGATCAATGGCGGTAAGAATCGAATCACACTTCCGAAACGGCCTCCTGTCTCCACAATTAAGCCTCTATCGAAGCAATTCTTTTGAATGAGACTGGCTAGCTCTGGATTCGCCGGATAGCTTCCGTCCATATCCTGTTTCTCATTTGGATTGACTATTTCTACGCCAATCATTAAACCTCTTCCACGCACATCACCGAGGGCAGGTGCTTGTTTTTGGATGTCTTTTAGATGAGCCTGCATACGATCACCTAATTGGTCTACATGATCAAGCAGATTGGATTCTTTTATAAATTTCAGCGTAGCGGTTCCAGCAGCCATCGCCATTTGATTTCCTCTAAATGTACCAATATGTGCACCCGGATTCCATTGATCCAAGTCTTTATCATAAATCACAACTGAAAGCGGCAGGCTTCCACCAATTGCTTTTGATAATACAATGACATCAGGCACTATTCCTGCATGTTCAAAGGCAAACATCTTTCCTGTTCGGCCAATGCCAGATTGAACCTCATCGATAATGAGCGGAATGCCTTTTTCTTTTGTGATTCGTCTCATTTCTTTTATCCATTCAATAGATGCTGGAATTGAGCCTCCCTCACCTTGCACGGCTTCAAAAATCATGCCTGCTGGCGGAAGGATGCCGCTCTCAGGATCGTTTAATACACGCTCAATATAAGAGCTGGAAATGCGGTGCGAATCCTTCCCGCCAATCCCAAATGGGCAGCGATATTCATATGGATAAGGAAGGAAATGGACATCTGGCATTAAACCTTGCACTCTTTCCTTTGGAGATAGGTTGCCGCTTAATGACATCGTCCCATGTGTCGCACCATGATAAGCCCCATGGAAGGAGAGGATTGAACGATTTCCTGTCGCTGTCTTCACTAATTTAATGGCTGCTTCTATCGCATCACCGCCGGTTGGTCCACAAAATTGGATTTTCGCTCTTTTTGCAAACTCCTCTGGCAAGTGAGAAAAAATCTCATTCACAAATTCTTCTTTAATTTCTGAGGTTATGTCCAACGTATGCAACGGTCTTTTTTCACGTAGCATACGTTCAATAGCTTCTATAACAACCGGATGATTGTGACCAAGTGCAAGTGTTCCTGCGCCTGCCAGGCAGTCATAAAACTCTCTGCCATCCGCATCTGTCACAATCATACCTTCGGCTTTTTGCATGGCTAATGGGAACCGTCTCGGGTAAGACCTTGCATTAGATTCTCTTTGACTTTGCTGCTCTAAAAACTGTTGATTTTTAGAAACGGTTTTGATGGACATAATAAAACACTCCTCCAATTGATAAAGATTATCATTTTCATTTACTAGACTAGAGGATGTACGATATGAAAGTCAATTGTATTCAAAAAGATGATTCGAAAATCATATGAATGCAATATTTTCTTTTTTACGAGTAATTTCGTGTATCTTTTACAAACATATACTGCTGTAAGGAGATGAAACGCTTCACCATGAATCATGTTGAAAAAAATTACAAATCATTCTTCCTAGTTCTTTTGTTCTACTCATCACGAAGAGCTTATTTTATATAGGAAATAGATGAAGAAAAATAAAGAAATACGTCATTATAAATATTGATATAAATGGTTGTAATGGTATAATTTCTCTTAAATGAAAGGGAATCGAGGGAGCTCTGATGATTGTAACGAAGGCTGATCTTCACCACTACTTAGCACAGGATAAGAAAGCATTAGCCATCACGCGCAGAAGACCTAAGTGGTTTGGTGATGATATATGGAAATTCCAAAGATATTTACGAAAATATGAATACTATACAAATAGCGACGCCACGTTACGCAAATGGTTTTACCGCTATTTACATAAAAAGAAAGGCATGCAGCTTGGCTTTGATATCCCGATTGGCGTCTTTGGTCCTGGGCTCAGAATCAATCACACTGGTCTCTTGATTGTGAACAAGCATGCAAAAATCGGGGCATTTTGTGATATTCATCAAGGGGTGAATATCGGTCAAAACCATCATGAAAAGGATGTGCCAACAATCGGAGATCACGTATGGATTGGTCCTGGTGCTAAGCTGTTTGGAAACATCTATATTGCAAATCATATTTCAATCGGAGCAAATGCAGTGGTGAATCGCTCCTTTTATGAAGAGCAGCTGATCATTGCAGGTGTTCCTGCTCAAAGGGTAAAAGAAAAAAGCCCTTCTTCATGAAGGACCTACCTGATAAAAAAGAATCACACCGATCAAAACAGAGATCAGGAGCATGAGATAAAACAAAATAGTTAAAATGAGAATCGTCCAACCGAGCCCCTTTCTCTCTGTTTTGATCAAATAAATACCAAGTACGATTGTACTAAAAAGCATGCCTAGGATCGCCCACAGCCATTTGTCTTTGTTATGCTTTGGCGCATCCATCCATAAATAGATGGCAACAGCAAGTGAAACGAATAAACCCGTCATTCTCAAGATTAAACTCCTCCTTATGTATACGCGCTCTCTATGATGCGTTTGAATATCCGATGATCAGTAACAGGAAGTAAAAGACATAGACTAGCATAACAATAGAATAGATGATGATGGACACGATCAGAACTGTCCAGCCCAATCCTTTTCTTCCTGTTTTGATGAGGTATATCCCAAATGCAAAGAGCCCGAATAAAAGACCTAAAATAGACCATAGCCATTTATTTTTCCCATGTTTTGGTGCATCTATAAATAGATAGATTGCGACTAAAATAGAAACAAACCATCCAGTTATCCAGCCCACATTCATCTGCCACCCTTCTTCTTCAGTTTATTCCATTATATGATACTTTTGTCCTGAAAAAATAATGATTCAGAGGGTATTGCGTGGGAGGCTTTGCCATTCCTCTCTCAGCATCCCATAGCGCATAGAGTCATAATACTCATCTTGGTAGTAACGGACCTTTCGCAGCCTCCCCTCAAGAGTAAACCCGCATTTCTCTGCGCACCGCATCATGCGTTCATTCCCAGACCAGGTGGTGAGACCGATTCGCGGGATATCAATGTGTGAAAATAGCTCATCTATCCAAAGATTTAACGCCTTTGTTCCAACTCCTCCATTCCAAAAACGTGAGTCATAAATAAGAATCCCGCATTCTAGCCAGCGTGTGCGTTCATTTTCCCAATAATAAGAAACAGTGCCTTTTATTTCGCCATCTATGACAATGCCAAATAGCTTTGGCGGAATGGCTTCATCCTGAATGTATCGTTTCTTAAATGCAGCAAGCGGGATCTCGTGTTCATAAAAATAAGGGGCATTCCACTTTCGATAGGACTGGTCTGGTGCTTTAAATTTTAAATGCCACACGATCTCTAAATCATTCTCGTCTAATGGGCGTATGCTCACAAGCGCCTCTTTTTTCCCTTTCATCATTTCACGTTCCTTTACTTTGTCGTCCTTCTAGCTAGATGACGATATTGGATAGGCGTCATGCCTTCATTTTGCCGAAACAGCTTAGAAAAATAAGTAGGGTCGTCAATACCTACACGTTCTGCAATGGCCGCTATTTTTTCATTCGTTGAGGCAAGCATACTTTTGGCTTTTTCGATTTTGAGACGATTGATGTATTGGTTTGGAGTCAGTCCATACACCGTTTGCATGCATCTTGTGATGTAATCAGGATGATAATGAAGCATCTCTGACAGTTGCTCCATTTGTAATTTTTCCATAAAATGACGCTCAAGATAGCGAACCACTTCTGATGCGACGGCCTCCTTTGCACTTGGAATGTGAAACGCTTCTTTTTGTAAATGAATGAGCAGCTCCTCAAATTGAAGCTGTTTTTTTAGCGGAAGTTCGGATGCGTCATCATTCAATGCCCTCATCGCTGAAAGGTGCTTCTCTAACACACTTCTTCCTTTCACTTTTCCTTGACAGGGCAGGCTAAACTCATAATTTGCGGGCTTTTCAAAGGTGGCTTGATTTTGTTTCATATCAAACCAGTGTTCTCTTGGCCGGTTCGTCAGCTTAAATAGATCCATTGAGAAATGCAGCCAATCATAATGGGTTTCCTCTTCGCATGGTAAATGTCCGCCGTGAGACAAACCTGGTGACAAAATGATATATTCTCCTTCTTTTACGTGATAAGCGGTCTCGTCCTCTGTTATCCATAGTTCACCTTTTGTGACATAGAGAAGATCAAATACGGTGAAGGTTCTAGAGATATGTCTTTCTCCTTGATGAAATACTCCTTTGCCTGAAGCAATATAAACCGGAAACGGCGGCACAGTAAATGTAATAAATTGATCCATATTCATCCCCTTATGAAGTCGGATTTCTCCAATAAGTTTCGGTTTCATCTCTTCTTATTATAGTCGATGCAAGGTACACTATAAATCGGATTCATCCGAAAGGGGGCTATGTGTGATGAAACCTCAAACACTTCCATTGCAAAAGGTTCAAGCCAAAAGTGAAAGAACCCATCCTTCATTATTTACGTTAACTTGGCCAATTTTTATTGAAATCTCTTTATATATGCTCATGGGAAGCGCGGATACACTCATGCTCAGTCAATATTCCGATAACAGTGTTGCGGCAGTAGGTGTAAGCAACCAGCTGCTGAATTTATTGATTGTCATGTTTAGTTTTATTACAACAGGGACGACAATTGTGATTGCGCAGCTTTTAGGAGCGAGCCGCAAGCAGGAAGCGACTCAGGTCGCCTATGTGTCACTAGGAACCAACTTCTTGATTAGCTTTGTCATGAGTCTTCTCATGTTTGTGTTAGCTGTTCCAATCCTGCACATGATGGGCTTGTCAAGTGAGCTCATGCCTGATGCGACGGTGTTTTTACAAGTTGTCGGGCTACTTTCTTTTATTCAAGCACTCATTATGACGTATAGTGCGATTTTAAAAAGCTACGGATATACAAGAGATACGATGTATGTCACCATCGGAATGAACTTGCTAAACGTTGCCGGCAATTATTTGGTCATTTTCGGCCCGTTTGGCTTCCCCGTGTTAGGTGTGATGGGTGTCGCCTTTTCTACTTCATTTGCTCGGTTGATCGGATTAATGGCGATGATCCTCATTGTACGCCGCCGAATAGGATTGCGCTTTTCACTGAAGAACATGTTTCACATTCAGCGGACGCATTTAAAAAAGCTGCTAAAAATCGGGATTCCTTCTGCTGGAGAACAGCTTTCTTATAACGGCTCTCAAATGGTCATTACGCTGTTTATTACATTTATGGGAACCCAGGCATTAGCAGCAAAAGTATATACTCAGAACTTGATGATGTTCATTATGCTGTTTGGTGCAGCCATTAGCCAAGGGACTCAAATTTTAATCGGCCGCCATATCGGGGCGAAAGAATTTGATGCTGCCTATCAGAGATGCATGAAAAGCTTATACTGGGCCATTGCCATCTCCCTTCTTTCTTCCATTGCTTTATCTTTATCATCGACGCATTTGCTTGCTTTTTTTACTAGCAACAGTGAGATCATTCAAATCGCCGCCACACTGCTCTTATTGACGATCATTTTAGAACCTGGACGTTCTTTTAATATGGTCATCATTAATTCCTTGCGGGCTGCTGGTGACGCGAAATTCCCAGTGTATATGGCGATGATTTCAATGTGGGGAATCGGGCTTCCAATCGCTTATATACTGGGCATTCAGCTTGAAATGGGCCTGATTGGTGTTTGGATTTCTTTTATCGTGGATGAGTGGGTAAGAGGCATTTTCATGTATAGGCGGTGGCGTTCGAGGGTATGGACGGAGTATCGTTTTTCTTCCACATAAAAAGACTGCGGGTGCAGTCTTTGCAGAATGTTGACAAAGGGCTACATGCTTTTCATTTTAGCCCTTTGTCTTTATTTCATGGCTTCATATCTTCTAAAATAAGTGCTTTTTCCTGATTTGTAATAAACGATCGCTGCGTAAAGACCCGGTATTCATTTTCTCTTGTTTTATCTAAAATGGCTTTATAAAAGTGAGCTGCTGCTTTCACCGGCAAACGTGAATAAAGCGGAAATTCATGAAGATGGTCAAAAAATTCCTCGTAGTACGCCTCTGCCTCAAAGGCAATGTACTCCCATACGTGCTGGAATGCTTGATTGACAATTCCTTCTTGCAATTCTTGCTCTGTATATCCAAATTGATCCATCACTTGCTTTGGCAAATAAATGCGATCTCTTTCAGCCTTATCCTCGCCAATGTCACGAAGAATGTTGGTTAGCTGCATGCCAATCCCTAATGAAATGGCTGCTTCTTTTAGTTGTTCCTTTTTACGCGGAGCAATAATCGGCAGCAGCATGAGTCCAACTGTACTCGCTACATGATAGGAATAAATAAGCAGTTCATCTAACGTTTCATAACGATGCTGCTCTAAATCCATCTCCTGTCCTTGGAGGAGATCACGGAACGGGGTTTCATCCATACGAAACTCTTGAAATGTATGCTCTAGCGCCACCCACATCGGATCATTCCGATCTACCTCGCCATGCAAGAATTGATCAAACGCCTCCCGAAAGGATGCTAACTCCTCTTTTGGTGAAGGGGACTCATCTACAATGTCATCCGCTCTCCGGCAAAAGGAATATACGGCCCAGACTGCCTGTCTTTTCTTTTTAGGCAGCATAGAAAAGGCGCCATAAAACGTTTTTGAATGGGTTTGAATGGTCTCTTCACATACTTTCAATGCTGTTTGCACATCAACCACTTAGTTTCACTTCCTTTCTGTCATTCAAATCTTTTAGTAGCACAGAAGCCATGAGCTTCGCACTTTGCATGACGATCGGTACCCCGCCGCCAGGATGGACGGAGGCACCTACCGCATATAGATTGTCTGTTTCTGCTACCTTCACTTGCGGGCGAAAGACGCCTGATTGAAACAAATTAGGCGCAAGTCCAAAGCTGCCCCCTTCAAACAATCCTTCTCGCAATGAATCATTTGGTGTTCTGACCTTTTTCCATACAATCGACTCTCGCAATTGCGGAAAGCCTCTTTTCTCAAGACGATTCACCATTTCCTCTACAAAATCTGTCTCCTCTTCCCAGTCGATATGATCCCCTGAAGGAACAGGAATGAGCATATATAGGACACTGCAGCCTTCTGGGGCAAGAGATGAATCAATGATTGATGGATTAAATGTATAAAATGACGGATCTTGAGGGACTGTTTTCGTTTGAAAGACCTCTTTCATATGCTGATCAAAGTGTTTTCCCATAAAAAATTGATGCACAGGTGCTTCGTGGTATACCTTATTTAAACCGAGATATACCATCACGCAGCCAGAGGATGGAACGTATTTACGCCGGTCTTGTTCATCTAAACCGAGCTTGTTTAACGCCGCTGGATAATCCCCGTTGATCACAAAGGCATCAGCGGCTATGCTTTCATCCTTTACTTTTGCCTTGACCGCCCGTTTCCCCTCAAACTCCAATTGCATCACTTCTTCATTTCGTCTTACATGCACACCCACCTCTAAGAGTCGTCTCTCCAATATATCTACTAAACTGGCATATCCGCCTTTTAAATAGTAGATACCGTGTGCATGCTCACTATATGAAACAAGCGAATAAATAGCGGATGCCTCATACGGATTTCCTCCGACATAGAGGGTTTGAAGTGCGTATGCATCTCGCAGTCGTTCATCTGAGAAATATTTTTTCAGAGCGCTTTGAACCGTACGGTACGCTTTTAATTTCATTAGAATCTTCATGTTTGCTTTTGTAAAAAATGTACGTTTTTCATGAAATGATTTTTCTAGAAAGGCTTGCTGCCCTTCTTGAAAACGATCCGTCATTTCTTCCATAAATTTTAAAAACCCTTGATCTTCCTTTGGAAATACACGTCTGATTTCATCTAACTGTCGCAGTGAGTCAGAGTATTTCGTATAGGAGGTCCCATCCTGATATTGGATCGTGTACAGCGGATCAAGCTGCAAAAGATCAAGAGAGGTTTCGTCGATTCCTACTTCATGCAAAATGCCTTTTAACATGTCAGGAAGTAGGACAATGGTCGGACCTTCATCTACTTTATATCCTTTCTCACGTACAAAAGCAAGTCGCCCGCCAAGCCGTTCATTTTTTTCGACAAGGGTGACATCATGTCCAGCTTTTTTTAAATAGAGCGCTGAGATCATTCCGCCTATCCCGCCACCTGCAATCAATATATGATTCTTCATGAGGCGCTCCCCTTTTCGTGATGTGGCATCGTTTTGTGGGTATGTTTCTCTTTTGAAAGAATCGCATTTGTCGTAATGCGTGCTGATTCTAAAATGGTCGGCAATCCGCTGCCTGGATGTGTTCCTCCTCCAACGAGCCAGCAGTGCTTCAATTCATCAAATTCATTGTGTGGCCTTAGCACCATCATTTGCGTCAGCTGGTGGCCAAGGTTAAATGTAGCTCCTTCATATACGTAAAGATCTTCCTCCCAATGCTTCGGAGTGATCATCCGCTCGACTTCTATGTGCTGCCTCACATTCTTAAAGCCCGTTTTCCGCTCCAGTGTGTCCAGCACAAGTTCCCTAAATTCATCTTGATGCACTTCCCAGTCAATACCGCTTTGATTATTGGCAACTGGTGCGAGCACATAAAGAGCTGACTTTCCTTTTGGCGCAAGCGAGTCATCTGTGACGCTTGCATTTTGAATATAAATGGATGGATCATCTGGCAGTTCATACGTTTTCGTAATCCCTTTAACGAATTTAGCGTAATCATCGGAAAAAACAATGGTATGATGCGGCTCATCATACATTGTATCTAATCCTAAATAAAGCATAAAGGTGGAGCATGAGAATTTTTTCTTTTTTAATTTTTTCTCACTATATTTCTTTAAGAGACCTGGCTCTACTAGCTTTGTCATCACATGTGCAAAGTCTCCATTTACGACAACCTCATCTGCCTGTACTTCTTCCCCAGATTCTAAGCGAATGCCTTTTACTTTCCTGCCTTCTGTCAGCAGCTTTTCGGCGCCAGATGACAGATGGATCGTTGCTCCAGCTTCAACTGCCGCCTTTGCCATCGCTTCTGACAGCTGATTCACGCCGCCCTTCGGATGGAAAACGCCTGTATCATGCTCCATAAACGAAAGGATCGAGAACGCACCAGGGCATTCCCACGGGGACATCCCTAAGTACTTTGATTGAAATGTGAAGGCATATTTCACTGATTCATTCGAGAAATAGTCTGACAGCACATCATATAAACTTTTATTTAACGAAAGCTGCGGAAGTGCTTTGATCACCTTCGGACGCAGGTAATGATGAAAACGATCCATTTTACTTTGCAGAATTGGCGTAAGACGGTCCAATTTGCACTTTGTATCCTTCATAAAGCGTATATACCCTTCGCCCTCACCAGGTGCAAAGGCTTCTAGGCGTTTGTACATTTCATCGCGATCTCGAATCATATCAAGCTGATCGTCTTGAAAGATTAATCTATACATTTCTTTTAATTCAATGACATCGATATAGTCATAAAGATTTTTGCCAGCAAAGGTGAACAGCTCCTCTGCAATATGAATCATGCTGAGAAAGGTAGGACCTGTATCAAACGTGAAATCACCAAGTTGAAACTTAGAGTTACGTCCGCCCACAAAGGACTGTTTTTCGTATACATGAACGTCATGTCCTTTGCTTTGCAGCATCATCGCTGCCGCAAGTCCCCCTGGTCCTGCTCCGATCACAATGATTTTCATTATCCTTTTTCCTCCAAATTAATTCACTTTAAGTTAATTATACAATTTAGAAAGATTAGATCAACTTTCGATGTGCTCTAAAAGTCTCATGTTATGTATCAAAAAAGCCGGCTTCCTTTCAACAAGTGCAAGAAAGCCGACCTTTATTTACGTGTCTATATCAATACGATAGGTTTCAAACCAATGATGAATCTGCGCCAGGTGCGCGATTAGCTGCGGGCCCTTCATAAGCTGGCCATACCAAGGCACTTGAAAGGAAGCCCCTTCGGTTTCAATTAGCTGTTTCAATTGGTGGGGATCTAAAAATTCATGAAGCACAGAATCCTTTTGCAGAAGGCAATCTGTTAGCATCTCTTTCACAGCCTGGGTGTAGGCTGGATGATGCGTTTTGGGGTAAGGACTCTTCTTGCGATAAAGCACTTCATTCGGTAAAATTCCCTCTAATGCTTTTCGCAAAACCCCTTTTTCACGATTTCCATGCATTTTCATTTCCCAAGGAATATTCCACACATATTCAACAAGGCGATGGTCTGCAAATGGCACACGCACCTCAAGACTTGCGCCCATACTCATTCGATCTTTTCGATCTAGCAGTGTGGTCATGAACCAGACCATATTTAAGTAAAAAAGTTCTCTCCTGGCTTTTTGCACTCCAGTTTCTCCATCTAAAAGAGGTGTTTCTGCCACGGTTTCTTCATATTTGCTTTGTGCGTATTCCTTCAGTGATAGTTTCTTTTGCCACGAGTCTTGAAGAAGCTGCGTTCTAGCTTCAGTCGATCTCATCCATGGAAAACCATTCGTTTCATTTGCCATATGAAACCACGGATAGCCTCCAAAAATTTCATCAGCACATTCACCTGATAATCCGACAACGAAATCCTTTTTAATTTCTCGGCAGAACCACAGTAACGACGAATCAATATCTGCCATACCAGGTAAATCTCGAACTTCAACCGCTTCCTTCAAATAAGAAGCCAGCTCTTTTTGCCCAATAACACAGCTGTGGTGATTCGTTTGAAAGGCTTTGGTCATTTGATCAATCCAAGGACCGTCAGCATTCGGCTGGAATTGACTTGCCTCAAAGAATTGATCATTCCCTTCGTAGTCAACGGAATACGTATGAAGCGGCGCTTTTCCTATTTGCTCAAAGTGCTTAGCAGCGATGGCCGTAATGGCACTAGAATCGACGCCGCCAGATAAGAATGTACAAACAGGCACATCAGAGACGAGCTGTCTTGTGACAGCATCTGTAAAGAGATGTTTAACGTGCTGGGCGGTGTCATCAAGTGAGTCTGTATGCCGCTCGCTTTTGACATTCCAGTACCTCCACACACGCAGACCATCTTTTGAAAAAGTCAAAGCATGTGCAGGTCTCAGCTCTTTTACACCTTTAAAAACCCCTTGCCCCGGTGTTCTAGACGGTCCTAAGCCAAAGATCTCCGATAACCCCTCATGATCAACTTTTGCTTTTATCTCAGGGTGAGCAAGGAGTGCTTTAATTTCTGAACCAAATAAAAAGGAATGATGACGTTCTGTATAGAAAAATGGCTTGACGCCGAGCCGGTCTCTCCCTGCAAATAATAATTCACGCTCACTATCCCAGATCACAAATGCAAAAATACCATTAAAATGGGTGACACACTCTTCCTTCCATTCTGTGTAGGCGTGAAGAAGAACCTCTGTATCAGAATGCCCTAGAAACCGGTGCCCCCTTTTTAATAACTCTTTTCTAATATCCTCCGTGTTATATAGCTCTCCATTGTATACAACCGTATAAGCATGGTTTTGATGTGTATATGTCATCGGCTGCTTTCCGCCTTCTACATCTACAACCGCTAACCTTTTATGCCCGAAAAGAACGTGCTCACTTTTCCACGTATTTGTATCATCTGGCCCTCTTTTAGATAATGTATCTGTCATTTGATTGATTACATGATCCTGTTGGATGAGCTGCTTTTTAAAGTCTGCCCAGCCTGTTATTCCACACATCATCATCAGCTCCCATCCGTTTTTCATCAAGTGTTCTCATTCAGCCTTTCTTAGTTTATGCATCGTCACCTTGATAGTTGATTTGTCCTTTTTTCCCGGCGTATAGGACAAGCATCTTTTGGTAAGAAAGGAAAGAGGAAAGGAGCTTTTGCACATGGAGAAACGAATGAAACATCTTGAGCGCTCTAGCCGAAGATGGTGTAACGGGTATTTACTAATTGAAAATGGGCATTGTCTGATCGAAGATGAAGAAGGAGAGATCATGCTGCCAGAAAGTCTTCAAAGCACGATGATCTATTTGAAAGAAAATGACCGATGGACAAAAGGAGAATTGCTTGGGTCTATGATTCTCCATGAAAACGGACAGTTGCTGGAGGTACAAGGCGGTGAAATGATTCAGTATACAGCGTCTCTTGCCAAGGGATGGCTTGACTTCCTCATGTTCGTACCTGAAAACGTCTTTTATCAAATCATTGAACAAGTAGAACAGCTTGGCTTTTCCGTCTACGATTGTGTTTTCTCCTCCTTTCATTCTTTTCAACGCGTCTCTTTCTTTCAGTTTTCGGCAGATACACAATCACTTGCACTCCAATGTCATCATGAGCCTGCCGCAGATCACATACGTTTGGAATGGACCACTTCTGACGGTCAAAGATCTGTTTCACAGTTTGATGCCAAATAAAAAAGGGCACTGCTTCGAATAAGCAATGCCCTTTTTCGTTTAAAAAATATGAAAACCGATCGGCAGGCGTAAGCCGAGAAGAATGGTCACAATCGCAAACACGATAAAACCAATCAACACACCCGTCACTGATTTTCCTTTTTTCTTGCGGACAAGAACCATTTCCATGAAACCGATCACAAGGATACCGAGGACCATTTTTCCAATATACTCGCCCCCGAAACCTGGAATTTTCATTCCTGTGCGAACATACAGCTCTACGCCCGTTGCAATAATGAGCAAGTAGAATAGTCTGACGATCATGTGCACAATTTTAGCACCTTTGTCGTTTTTACCTGCTAGAGCAAAGGCCACGAAGAATAAAATAATCCCTAACACCCACGCTGTAATATGTAAATGTGTTCCCATTTGTTATTTCCCCCTTTATCAGAACAAGTACCTTCACATCGTACCACGAAATAAGTCGAACACAAAACGACAATCCTGTGTCAGCATGCCCTTTATTTAACGCGATTCGAGAGCGTGCCAATCGGTTCAATCGTGATGTCAATACGATCTCCTGAAGCTAAAAACTTAGGCGGTTCAAAGCCTTTTCCAACCCCAGAAGGTGTACCCGTTGCAATGATGTCACCTGCTTCTAGTGTCATCCCTTTTGATAGAGTTGAAACAATGTCCTCAATCGGAAAGATCATTAGTTCCGTACTGGCAGACTGACGAACTTCTCCGTTTACCTTTGTTTCCACATGGAGCGCTCCATGATCCTCGATGACTGACTTATGAACGATATAAGGCCCCACCGGACAGGATGTATCTAAGCTTTTTCCTATGAAAAATTGTTTATGTTTTTTCTGCAAATCTCTTGCCGTCACGTCATTTAAAATGGTGTAACCGAATAGATAATCACGGACCTCTTCAGGCGCAATATTCCTCCCTGTTTTGCCCATCACGATGGCAAGCTCCCCTTCGTAATCCAATTCACTTGTCACATCTTCATGAAGGAGAATGTCCGCTTCGTGTCCAACCACTGAAGTAGGTGCCTTTGTAAAAATCATGACGTCTTTAGGAATATCTGCCGCACTTCCCATCTCCATGACATGATCTTGATAATTTTTCCCAACACACATGATGTTTTTAGCCGGCTTTGGTATTGGTGCATGGAGTTTGACGTCCGAAAGCGGATATACATAAGAGCCGCGGTCTTCTTCTTTTTTCTCAGCCCAATCAAGGAGCTGTCTGACGTGTTCAACAAACTTGTCCCCCATGTTGATGCATTCAGCTAAAGAGTTTGGCAGTGTCTCCAGCTCAAATAATTTCGCCTCTGCCTTTTTGACGTCCATCACCCATTCATCATCAATGACTACCCCAGTAAACATTCTGCTGTGTATTTCACCTGTCAAAAACTTCATGTCTTCCCCTCACAATCTTCATTTCGCTAAGTTATGATGTCTCATTTTATTTCTCTACGAAATAAAAAAAACCCTTTTTTATCATACTCTCTTTTAAAAAGGGTTTCAAAATGATGACCTCATGTTTAGCGGTAGCGTCGATACTCCCACATATTCCCTTGATCCCATTTACGATCAACGTTTCCTCTGCTTCGAGAATGATGCTTTTTCTTTCCGCATCTTCGACAAGAATGACTTCGTCTGTGATGAGATCGTTTACGATGTGACTTGCGGCAGCTTTTCTTATGATGGGATCTGTGTTTGCTTTTGTATGATTTTTTACTTTTATACGACTTCTTGCTTTTGTATGATTTTTTGCTTTTGTACGATTTTTTACTTTTGTATGATTTTTTACTTTTGTATGATTTTTTACTTTTGTACGATTTTTTGCTTTTACATGGTTTCTTGCTCTTCACGCTTTTCTTCGAGCGATAACATTTTTTTGAGCGATAGCTTCTGTAGCTTTTTTTACTGCGGCGTGATTTACGGCGTCCGCCACCGCCAAAGAACCAATGACCACGACGTGAATGACGAGAACGAGCTGACTTGTGCGAACGTCTCGATTCTGGTTCACGATCTAAGTGATGATCACGTCCCTCACTTCGAAGTGAATCCACTGCATGTTCAATGTGTGAATGATCAAATGTACTCACGAACAATTCCCCTCCCAGTCTATGCTTTGACAAAACAAACAGACAAAACTGTTTATCTTCTCTGCTTTATGTTACGAGACTCGGTAGACAAGTGTTCTTGGCGAATGCCTCTTTCTTTCAAAATTCCATGAATACCTACCATCGGGTACAGGACATTCCTTCATTTTCATATAGTAAAAAAGAGCATAGGAGGCTGATGAATGTATGACAACAGAACCTTTAAAACAACTTGATATTTGGATTCACCCAAAAGATCTTATTGAATTGAGAAAAGACATATGGAACGACGAACCTGTCGAGGCCATTCTGAAAACCGGCCAGACGAAATCACATATTTATGCTTCATACCGTGGATCACACATTAGAAAGCTCAAAAAAAAGTCCTATCAAATTGAATATAGAAAACCAAAGCAAAGACAAGGCGAGGCCATCTTTCATTTAAATGCAGAATACAATGACCCTTCTTTTATTCGAAACAGGCTGTCCTTTTATTTTTTCGAACAAATGGGGGTGCTAAGCCCTGCCGCCTCTCACGTATTCCTGACCATAAATGGAAGGAAAGAAGGCATTTATTTAAAATTAGAATCCGTCGATGAGCTCTTTCTTCAAAAACGGCAGCTATCAGCAGGCGGTATTTATTATGCAGTAGATGACGATGCTAATTTCTCCCTTTTGAGTTCATTTGATAAAAAGCCTAAAAAACATCTTCTTCTCGGATACGAGAAAAAAATGGGTACATCAAGACATGACGAGCAACTGAGCGAATTTATTTATTTTCTCAACACAGCACGAGACGACACATTTGCAGAAAAAATTGAACAATACCTTGATGTGACACAATATTTCCGCTGGCTCATCGGTGTGGTGTGCACCCAAAATTTTGATGGTTTTGTTCATAACTACGCACTATATGTGAATGAACAAGGGAGGTTTCAAGTGCTTCCTTGGGATTATGATGCGACATGGGGCCGTGACATTCATGGAGAAGAAATGGCGTTTGATTACATCCCGGTAAGCGGATTTAATACATTAACCGCTAGATTACTAGATATTCCTTCGTTTAAGAGAGACTATTATGATCTTTTTCAGCATGTGCTAAATACACATTTTTCACAGGAACGTCTCTGCCCAATCATCGAGAAATGGCATGGCTCTATTGAGCAACGAATCGGGGACGATCCATATACGAAGGATCGACAGGAAATACTGCAATCAGAGCGAGAATTAATCCGTGGGTATATCAACAAAAGACGACGTTATTTACAGGCTGAGATTAGAAAAGAGACATTTGAAACGTAAGCAAGATTACGAATTTTGTCACATTATTACTCATATTGACGAAACAGCTTTTTTTATAGAAAAATAGGGTATACTAACCATATCCTGCTATTTGATAAAAAATGTGAGAGTTGGCGTCCGTTATGATCAATTATGAAATTGAACAAAAAAGACTACATTTAATTGAGACTGCAAAAAAATTCGGTATGAATGCTGAAGAAACCATCAGGTGCAGTCAAGAGCTCGACACACTCTTAAATAAAGGCATCAAATACACCGCTATAGATTGCTCGAAAAAAGGGTAAGCCATACACCAAAATCCTCTCATCAAAAGCTTTCAAAAAGACAATCACACATTAAAAGACCCATCATAAGCTATGGTGAAACGCCCAAAAACAAAGCGCCCTAATTTTATAAAGGATGTGCACCGCTATGCCGGCTATTGTTGGAGCCTTTAAAGTAAATGCCGTCGGAACGAGCGGAGTCGTTCATGTTGGAGACTGCATCACCATTTCTCCAAATAGTCAGGTTAAAACGTTTGCTGGCGCAGGCAGTTTTAACACTGGTGATCAATTACGCATTAGCAACTATAAAAGTGTGACAAATACGTACGACAGTGATGTCATTGATCAACCGCTTGTTGGTAACTTGTAAGGAGTGAGAATCCGTTGAACTTCTATATTAATCAAGCGATACAAATTAATTATTTACGTGTAGAGTCTGTGAGTAACTCATCTGTTCTGCAAATTGGGAGTGCTGGTTCAATCAAGGCGCTTTCCAACCTGTATAACACAGGCAGCTACGTAGAATCAGCACCTGCCGCAGCAGGCTCACAAGGAATTGAAGAATCTCAAGGCGCAAGCACAGCACCTTTTGTACCGCTTCAGTCACCAACATCTTAAGTTCATCTGCAATCCCCGGAGGTGTATGACATGTATGACTATCAAGGCAACGCTTCGCAAATGTATGGCATCATTCAAAAGCAAACACAACAAATCATGATGCTTGAAAAAAGGCTTAACGAGCTTCAGCAGGAAATACAAATGATCAAAGATAAACCGACGACGAATATTGAACGGATTGATTATCAATTTGATCAACTGAAAATCGAGCGGCTGGAAGGTACATTGAATATCGGCCTCAATCCATCTGATCCAAACAGTGTTCAAAATTTTGAAGTGGGCCAAACAACAACCCCGGGAATTGGAATGATGCAGCAAGAAATGGCTGATCAATTTTTTAATCAAACACGCCAGCTTGTCGATGCATTCTTAAATGAAGAAGCACCAGAACTTCTTGAAGAACTAGAGCAGCGATATGAAGGCTCTCTTGATGAAAGCAATAAACACCATATCATTGAGGACATTCGAAAACAAATTGACAGCAGAATTAAATACTATGCGGGACAGCTGCCCCAACGGGAAGATATGACCCCGCTTCAGCGTTCAGAACAAATCGCTGAATATGTGAAACATGATGTAAAACGGGCAATTGAGCATTTTTTAGCCCATATTCCAAATGAAACGAAAGGAGAGGAAAACGGATGAATTTCACAGTTGTCAACCGCAACATCGAGACCGGAAGCATTAAAGTAGTTGGGGTATCGTCCTCTTCCCTATTTATCATCGGGGACACAGACCATGTACAGTTATCCTCGATTTTCGATACACCGCCAGAATCTCTTATTATTGGCCCGTTTGTTCCTCTAGCCCCTCGATAATGATAAAGCGCACATCTCAAGTGAAGTTCGCGAAGGTGAATTCTGTCGGGATTTCGAGTGTGGTTCAAATTGGTGATACACAGGAGCTATGCCCGAAGGTCAAGGTGTTAGCAGTTCAACGGACGGTTAGTTTGTTTTATGGCAATGAAGCAGAAAATTTAGAAGCAAAAGAATTTGAAGTGTATTATGAGCCAATTCCATTAATGCTGCCAGAACGAAAAGTTAGAACGGCATTTTACCATGAAAAGCCTGTCATTAAAGTTTCTTCGATACATGTAGAAGGGGTGTCATCCTCCTCTGTTTTGCAAATCGGCTCTACGTGTAGAATGGATGCCGTTGCGCGAGTGAAGCATATCAGGGAGTTATTTAGCAACGACGAAAGTCCGCCAAACTCACAAGTGGACCTACCTGCGCATATGATGGTGATATGACTTCGAATAAAGGATGTCGATTATGCCAGCAATTGTCGGACCCATTTACATTAACTCGATTTCTGGAGGCGTCGTAAACGTCGGTGACTCATTTTACCTTTCGCCTAAAAGTTCGTCAAAATCTGCTTTAGGCTCTGGAGCGGGGAATACCGGAGATTTCTTGATATTAAATAATGGCATTAGCGCCACCAACTATGTGGATCCTGACTTAAATGATCAGAATATGGTAGGCAATGCATAAAACGGCTCCTCTACACCCATTTCATTTAGAGGAGCGCTTTTTTATGCTTATTTCTTTCTGCGTTGTCTTGATTTTTTTGTTTTGACCAGCTTGCTTGCCGGCTGTTTTCGAATCCATTTGATGTATGGAACAAGCTTTTCGTCTTGTCTTAGCGCATCAAGGGTGTTCAAACGTGCGGCAAGCTCCTGGTTTGTATAAAGAGCATGTACTTGTTTATGGCAAGGGATGCAAAGGAAGGCAGTCGGTAAAAATGCCCCACCTTCTTCTCTTGGCGTTAAATAATGTTCCGTGAGCAGGACATCTTGTCTTCCGCATAGCTCACATAATCCAATCGTTTGCTTTGCCACCCTGTCATCACCTCAACATTTACATTAATTCCATTGATACCGTTGTCCCTTTCCCGCTTGGGTCTGCTGGGTGGACTATCAATTTCTTCGGCAGTCTCATCTTCAATTCTTCCACATGGCTGATCACACCAACTGCTAAATTTTGAGACTGTAGCTTCTCCAGGGCAGTAATCACCGTGTCAAGTAAATCTTGATCAAGTGTACCGAATCCTTCATCAAGGAAAAAGAATTGCAGCGGGAACTCACCTCTCAGCTGAATTTGTGCTGAAAGAGCAAGCGCAAGCGCAAGTGACGTCAGGAAGGTTTCTCCGCCGGATAAGCTAGACACCGGGCGTCTGACGCCTCCATTGGCATCATCACGCATCACAAAGCCGCCTTCTGAATCGACTTCAATCGCATACCTTTGTCTTGTCAAAATGCCAAGACGGGCTGATGCATCACGGCTGACACTTTCTAACTGTTCTTCTGCTAAGAACTCAACAAACGTATTCCCTTTAAAAACGGTTTGTAGCTTATCAAGCCGATCAATTTCTTGCTGCAGTTCTGCCAAGCGTTCATGAATACTTGCAAAACGCTGATGATTTTCTTCAATCACTCGTAGGTGTTCATGTGCAGACCCGCTCATCACTGTCGCTTCTTCCAGTGCTTTTTCTGCCGCTTCTTTTCTTAATTGAATATCTGCCCACTGCTCTTCATCTAGCGACTCATCTTTCAGCAGTTCAGAAATTCGCTTTAAGTTTGCTGCACATTGTTTTCTTTTATCCTCAAATTCCTCAATTTTCTGTTTGACGGTCTGACGTTCTGCTTGATCCATAAAAGCAGCCTCAATCTCCTGCGGCTGATGAAAAGGAGAGGACTCTGTTTCTTTTTGCCATGCTGCTTCAGCTTCTTGTTTTCGCCGTTTAACCTCTAGGAGTTGACGCTCACTGCTTGAAAAATGGCTTTGCGCCTCACTAAACAGCTCCTGCGCGTGCTTAAATTGCTGGTACGATTGCTGTTCTGTCTTATTTAGATGCGCAAGAGACTGTTCAACCTCAATGAGTTCATCAGAAATAGAGGCAGCGTTTAATGGATATCTCCCTATATCTGTTTCATATTGATGAATGAGTTGCTGCTGACTTTCTAGCTGATGTGCTAGTTTATCAAGCTCCCTCTCTAGGTCGTATATGGTTGTTTGCAGCTGCTCTTTCGCTTGCTGTTTTTCTTCCAAAAACGAAATACTTTTCTCAATACGCTCTTTATAGCCTTCTGCTTGTTGGTCCTTTTCATCGATTTGCTTTTGCATCTCTTGCACCTGGCTCAATGTAAAGTGCGGGAAGGACTGCTCAAATTGAGTTATTTGCTCTGAAAGATCAGATTGAAGCTCCTTGATCAGCACTTCTAAATCTTGGGTACGCTGCTGTTCAAATGTCAATTGATCTTCCATTTTGCTCATCTCTGCTGCTTGATCATGGGTTTCATCCATTAAACGAGCACGTTTACGTTCAACTTCTTGAATATCTTGTTTCATGCCTTTCCATTCTTGAATCAGATGATGCAAGGACTGCGGGTGTTGCACTGACTCTACTGCTGCAGCTACTTCCGCACCGGGGGCTTTTTGAGATAAAAAGGCGAACTGCTTCACTAATTGATTGGCATGCGTTTCTAGCAGCTGCTTTGCTGCATACATATCTCTTGCATATTCCTCTGCTTGCTTGAGCTCTTTGTCTATTCTTTGAATGACTTCATCGATTTGAGCAACGGTTTCATCATGGTCATTGGTTACCGCTGCCTTTGGATCATGATGAATTGATCCACAAACTGGACATGGCTCACCATCTACTAGCTCTGCCGCTAATTCTTTTCTCAATTCTGCTGCCCTTACAGCATCACGCTGTTTTAATTTTTCGCGCTTGTGATTTTGTTCTCTCTTACTCCATTCAGTAAGAGCTCGTTCAAATTCACATACATAAAAATAGAGTTGTTCAATTGCTTGAAACGACTGGTCTATTTTTTCATGATGGTCTTTTTGCTGTTTTTGAAGCTTTTCATATGCTTCTGCAGCCTGTGAGGATCGCTTTTTCAGCTCCCCAATCTTTTGTTCTTCCTTTTGAATGCTCTGCTTGATTCTTTGAACATTTTCACTTAAACGCAAAGCCTCTTGTACACTTTTTCGCTCTTTTACAGAGACTTGTAATGACTCCAGCTCGCGCTTTAGCTGTGTTTGTTTCGTCAGTGCACGCTCTAATAGTGATTGAAGATTCTCTGCTTCTGCTTTTTTGTGTATCAATTGCTGCGCTTTTTCATTTTTTTGCTGCTCGAGTGTCGTCTTTTCATGAAGGACCGCTTCTTTTTTTCGTTCAATTTCCTTTAATTGAATCAGCTGTTCTTTCTTTTGAAGCAGCGCTGGCTCAGTCTCTATTTTTTTCTGCCGGGCCCGTTCATACTCCTGCGTCCTTTGATCATAGATCGTTCGTTGATGAATTAGCTGTTTTTCTGCTTCCTGCTTCTCTTTTGACGCTTGAGAAAGCTGCTTTTCAGCCTTTGTTAATGCATCTGCATAGGGTTTTAATGTCTCTGCTTGCTCCGCGATGTTGAGTTGAGTTTTTTTCTCTTCCATGGCTGGAAGCAACAGGTTGAGCTTGTTTTTTTCCGTTTCATATGCCTCTTGTTCTTTTTGATACTGCCAAATCGTTTGCGCCTTTGTAAAAGCAGTTAACGCTTCGTCCCGCATCTGTTTTTTTTCATGAAAAATAGCCTTTGCCTGCTCAGCGGTTTTCTTCGCTTGTGCTAATGCCTCTGGGCCAGCTTCTCCTAAACCATTCAGTTCAGCCAGCAGTTCATTTTTCTGGCCATACTGGTTCTGAGCGGTCGCCCGCAAACGCTTGACGAGCTGATCACCATATTTTTCTAGGTTAAACAAACGCTGAAGCATTTGGCGTCTGTCGGCTCCTTTCAAGGAAAGGAACTCTGCAAACTTCCCTTGTGGTAAGACAACCGCTCTCGTAAAATCATCAATTGTTAATCCAAGTAATTCTTCTATTTTACGATTGACCTCACTCGCTTTATCTGCAAGAACTGTCTGCGTATCACTGATTTCAATCAGTCGACATAATGTCGTTCTGACTTTCATTTCATCTGCCCGTTTGAAAGCACGTTCGACTTTATAAGAAATGTGATGCTCCTTTTGCAAAGCGAACGTAAAGGAAACTGACAATTTTTCTTCAGCTTGGTTCAAAATACCGTGTGTATTATTTAACGCACGTTCGACTTTGCCGTAGAGTGCAAGAGTCATGGCATCTAATATGGATGACTTTCCGCTTCCTGTCGGTCCAAAAATACCAAACACCCCTGCATCACATAAAGAGCTAAAGTCAATGGTTTGTTCTTCTCTGAAGCTATGAAGTCCTTTAATGGTTAGCGTGATCGGCTTCAAGTCGCTTCCTCCTCTTGCATTTCATTGGCAAGCTCTAAAAACAGCTTGACTGTTTTTTCATCAGGAAGACCGCCACCTGTCTGGCGTTCATAAAATTTAACGAACCGCTCTTCGATTGAGAGCTTTTGCACTTGTTTTTGTTCTTCTATTTTCTGCAATTCTTTAAATTTTGGTCTAATATGGACAAAACCACTATGCTGCTTTCGGAGCTGATGAATCTCTTCAATGGATAGCTGATCTGTTAAATGAATCTCTAAATCAATCCAGGCATGAAGATCACGTTTCTCATCTAGCCACTCGTGTACTTGACTCAGTCCCTCAGTCGCCTTCCACTTTACAAGTGGTTTGCCGCTTGATAAAAGCACTTCTTTCCAGCTGGCTTTTTCATTAGGCTTTGCATCTACAATCGTGACTGATTTGGCATAGCCTGATTCTGAAAAGCTATAAGCAAGCGGTGATCCAGAATAGCGGGCAATCGTTTTGGCACGTTTGATTGTTTGCGGACGATGCAAATGACCAAGCGCGACATAACAAGCGGCTTCTGGCAGGCTTTCAGCCGCAACGGTATATGCACCTCCCACTTCAATCGGTCTTTCTGAATCTGTTTGACTTCCTCCAGCCACATAAATATGACTTGTTGCGATATTGACCGTATCAGCTTGGAATTGAGCACTTAAATGTTGAAACGCTTGTTGTATTTTTAAATTGTAATGATCACGAAGCAGTTTCTCTTCAAATGTTTCAGACAGCACTTCGTTTAGCCTCGCTTCGGACGGATAAGCAAGTGCTGCAATCGATAGACGTTCACTTGCAGAAGGAACATCAACGCGGATTATGTCATTTGTCGGATAGCCAATTAAATGAATCCCCTGATCATTTGTTAAAGGTGATGCGGCTGATAAGCGATCTGGATTATCATGGTTACCTGAGATGACCACAACCTGACGCTTTCCTTTATCAGATAAAGCAGACAAACTTTCATAAAAAAGCTGTTCTGCTCTAGCAGGCGGGTTCACTGTATCAAAGGCATCACCAGCCATCACAATGACATCAATTTGTTCGTCTTTGACGATTTGATACAGTTCATCTAAAAACTGAGCTTGTTCGTCAAGACGGCTTCGGCCTTCAAGGGTTTTCCCTAAATGCCAATCCGCTGTATGCAGAATCCTCATAGGATTCACCTCTCATTCCGATACATTTATAAAGAAATTTCTACATTTCCATCAAAGAAATAGAGAATCTTCCCCTCTAATGATCTGTTTGTTAAACGTTCGACTGCCGCCGCATATAACGCGATTTGGGTTTCATAGCGCTTTTTCAAAATGGGTTCAGCAGCCTCTAGTCCACCTGAATATCTGCCTTGCACTCTATCTGTTTTATAATCCAGTAAATAAAGCTTTCCATCTGCTTCAAACAAACAATCAATCATTCCTTGAATAAGCACAGGTTCATCCTCTGCATCAATATGGCTGTACACCTCTTTGACAGGGACAATCATACTAAATGACACTTCTCGTTTCACCCAGTCCGCTTTCCGGAGCTTTTGACCAATAGAAGTAGAAAAGAAGGCCATAATCCCTTCTCGATCAATAGACTGGATTTGCTCATCTGATAGTAAGTCTCGCTGCTGTAAGGAATCGAGAAGCTGCTCTATACGAGATTCATCATAGGGCTCCTCTGAAGGAAGCGGGATGTGCTGCATGACTGTATGCATCGCAGTACCTTGTTCTGCGGCAGTAAGTGTTTTTTTCTTCATAAAAGCCGGCCGATCATACAATGTTGCACGTGCTTTTCGAATAGAAGAAGGAATGCTGTACTCATCCTGTATTTCTTTCATCCTTTTTATCTCTGAAACAGACTGCTTTGTACCGACCTTCGAGGCTGCTACATATGGGTATTTCCATGAGAGTCTCTTTGCAATCTCCTCTTCACAATCACCATATCCTTTCACAGGAAGACCTTCCATTAATGCTTGCATCACTTCGTCGTGCTGTTTCTTTTCAAGTGACACATCTTCTTTTAAAAGATCGGAGGCTTGAGTAAATGAGATGGTAAATGATGATGGGTGCGAGAGTACAATATCGCCTGCTTCTTCTAAAATGGATGACATCGCTTGATGACGGATAAGAGCAGGTCCAATAAAATCTAAGTACGTTTTGGCTTGGTATCGTTCAAAATCAGGAAGGAGCCACTCTTCTCCATTTGCAACACTTTGCCATTTACTTAATGCTTTCACCTGATTTTTGACGGAGCCGACAAGAAATAATTTTTCCTTGGCCCTTGTAAGTGCCACGTATAACACCCTCAGCTCTTCAGATAATAACTCTTTTCTCATCTTTTTTTTCATCGCCACAAGTGGTAATGTCGCGTAACTAATTCTTAGCTCTGGATGAATATATTTGCTTCCAAAACCTAGTTCTTTATCGAGCAAGTAGGACTGGTTTAAATCCATCATATTAAAGTTCCTGCCGAGTCCTGCGGTAAAGACAACTGGAAATTCTAAGCCTTTACTGCTGTGTATTGTCATCATGCGGACAACGTCCTCTGTTTCACTGAACGTTTTCGCTGCTCCAAGATCATCTCCACGCTCTTGCATTCTTTCAATAAAACGAAGGAATCGAAACAGTCCTCTAAAGGCAGCCTTCTCATACTGCTTTGCTCGATCATAAAGCGCACGGAGATTCGCCTGTCTCTGCTTCCCGCCAGGCATCCCGCCAACATAATCCACATACTGGGTATCACGGTACACTTCCCAAATCAATTCTGCTACCGAATGATTCATAGAGAAATCACGCCACTTACGTAGCAATTGAAAGAATCTCTCTAGTTTTTTGCATGTAGGGTGATCAGAATGGGTTACACTCATGAACGCTTTTACAGCATCATAATAAGTGCCTTTTTTATCACTCGTTCTAATCAGTGCCATCTCATTTTCATCTAAATGAACAATTGGTGATCTTAAAACAGCTGCAAGTGGGATATCCTGATACGGATTATCAATGACTTTTAACAGAGAAAGAACGACAGATACCTCTGTAGCTTCGAAATAACCCGAGGAAAGATTCGCATAAACAGGGATTCCCTGCTTCTTCAATTCCTCCATCATTTGCGGAGCCCACGGCATGGACCGAAGCAAAATCACGATATCTCGATATTGCAGGTTGCGGGTCATTTGCTGTTTTGCATCGTACACTTGAAAAGGCTGTTCAACCAATTCCTTTATTTTCTTTGCAATGACCCTCGCCTCAAATTGTACGGTCTCTAGCTCTACTCTTTCTTCGTCGCTGTCTGCTTCATGTTGATCTAGATGGACAAGGAGCATTTCTGTCGTTGTATCATCGCTTTGCGGATAACTCGCTCCAAGCTTTAATTCAGCTTGTTCATCATATTCAATTTCTCCAACTGTTTCCCCCATCAGCTGTTTGAACAAAAAGTTCGTACTGTCTAAAACATCAGAACGGCTGCGGAAATTTTTATTTAAATCAATTCTTTTACCTGTTTCGTTGCCGTCTGTTTTAAATTGTTTATATTTATTTAAAAAGAGCATTGGCTCAGCCAGTCTAAACCGGTAGATGGACTGCTTTACATCACCAACCATAAAGCGGTTGCCTTCTGCAGGATGTTTTCCTTTAGACACAAGCTTTAAAATCGTTTCTTGCACAAGGTTTGTATCCTGGTATTCATCAACGAGCACTTCTTCAAATTGCTGTTGATAGTATTTAGCTGCTTCTGTTTCGATCAAATGTCCTTCCTCATCCTGCTTCGCTAAAATACGTAAGCAATAATGCTCTAAATCTGAAAAGTCTACGATCGACTTTTCTTGCTTTGCTCGCTCGAAACGTTCTCCAAATTGGATGACAAGCTCCACAAGGGTCTCCACAACTGGCTTCATTTCAGCCAAGCTCTTTAAATGCTGACGAGGACTGCGCATAAAGTATTCATCTTTTAGCTTTTCTACTTGTTTTTTTGCCTGATTGCGTGCATCTGTGGCTTTTTCTAACAGAACAGGATCGTATTCGTCCCCTTTGCACGTCTTTAGCCTTTTAAAATTGATGCTCGGTAAGAGCTCGTAAAGCTTCTCAAAATCATCTTGATGCCTGATTAATTCATTGATTTGCTCTACATCATCTATAAAATTCTCTGCTCTCGGTGCTGGGCCCCCCGGCTCTTTTGATAGAGCGAGTGCTTGTTCAAGTAGCTCCTGGCAGCTCCGTAAAACGAGAGAAAGATCCTCTTTGATATATGGATAAAACGGTAAGTCTTCTACTTTTGTTTGAGCATCCACATCATAAAGAGAAAGAAATGCCCGCATCCATTGCTCCGGAGAAGGATGAGACCTAGAAAAATCATAGATTCTTTTCACAAGCCATTGCAAATCTAAATCATGACGGTCTGATGTGTACCGATCAACCAGTTCAAAGAATGACGGCTTTCCAGCCTTATATTCATCCTCAAACAGTTCATCTAACACTTCATCTCCTAATAATTCTCCTTCTGTTTGATCAGCCAAACGAAAGCCTGGATCAAGGTCAATTTCATAATAAAAGGTGCGCAGAACCTGCAAACAAAATGAGTGCAAGGTAGAGATGTTAGCACGGTTCATGAGTGACAGCTGTCTTCTCATATGAAGTGACCCTGGGTTTTTGGCTAGTTCCTTTTCAAGTGCTTCAGTGATCCGATGCTTCATTTCTGCTGCGGATGCATTTGTAAAAGTCACAACGAGCAGACGGTCTACGTCAACTGGATTCTCAGGTCGGGTCATTTTGCGAATCAGCCGTTCAACCAAAACAGCTGTTTTACCAGACCCCGCCGCCGCCGCCACAAGGATATCTTGTCCTTCTGAAACGATGGCTTCCCATTGGTCATCCGTCCAAGTACTGTTATTCGGTTTTGGTATTTGCATACTGATCCCCTTCTTTTTTGATCCGGTCTATCACGACATCATCTTTCTCTGATGTGAGCACCCTAAATTCGTTATCCTCTATCGATTCATCAAATTGGCAAATAGACTTGAATGAACAAAAGCGGCAAGGTGTTTGATCCTTTAATTTATATGGATTAATCTCTACCTCACCGTTCGTAATTCTTTCGCCTGCCTCTTCAAATGTGCGCCGAACGTGT
Source organism: Bacillus crepusculi (assembly GCF_014764715.1). Classification (GTDB taxonomy): domain Bacteria; phylum Bacillota; class Bacilli; order Bacillales; family Bacillaceae; genus Bacillus. Next base: position 400,100 of record NZ_JACXXE010000003.1, read on the forward strand.
TGTGTGAGTATGTGGAAGTGATCTTCACTTAAAACAGCAGAATCGGAACGGAAAGACCCATCCTTTTTCAAGCCAGCTTGAATGACTTGAGATTTTCCTGATTCAAGTGTTTGATCCATTAGTTTCACTGCTTCTACATCTTCAAGCAATAGACCCTTCATTTTAAATCTCTTGAATATTTCCTGCTCAATTTCATCCTCTGCTAGCGGAATAGGCGCTTGAATGAGAGGATCGTGAATATGGAAATATAAAATTCCAGCAGGAGTCGCCTCCATGCCTAGCCACTCTTTAGAATAAGTAATGGTCAGGTCTAAGTAAGTGAGCATTTGCAAGGCCAAGCCATAGTATACCTCTGCTAAATCAAGCCCTTTCTCACTGGACTTGTAGTCAACAATTCTTAAAAGCAGCCCTTTTGAACCTTCTGCTTTATCCACACGGTCAATTCTTCCGACAAGCTCCATCGTACAGCCATTTTTCAATTGAAAAGTAAACGGCGGCAGAGGCCCTTGACCTCCAAAGCCTAACTCAAGCCCAACTGGAGAAAATCCACTCACTTTGGCATGTTCACTTAATATAGAAGAGACGCGAATCAGGATCTTCTGAAGCTTTTCTTTGATATAAGCATGCCGATTAGAGCTTAATAAAATTTCCTTTTGCAAACGCGGGGCAAGCTGTTCAATTGCATGCCTTGAGTAAGTGACACAATCTTCCTTCGTTAAGTTTTTCCAATCCTTTTTTTGTTCAATGAGCGTATCTGAAATATGTTTTAAAGCTGAATGAAACAACTGACCGATATCGGGTGCTTCCAATTTGTAAAATTGTCGATCCTTTAGCTTTAGCCCGTGGGAAGCAAAATGAGAAAATGCACACGCATTGAATTTCTCCATTCTTGAAACGCTACCTTGAATATGATCACCGTAAAGCTCTTTTGTAACATTTGGATTTAAACGTCTCGCTCTATTTGTAAAAAACAAGCTCGACATGATATTTTTGGATACATCCCGATTAGGGGATGTCATTAAATAGTTATAGACACTCCACCATACACCGCTGATGGGATATTGGTTGAGCCATTGTTGCAGCTGCGAGACGGTATACGATAATGCGACATGCTCATTCGCTACAAATTTTAATTGCTCCTCGTTATCCAGCTGTTCCGGGTCTAACACATAAAGAGCATGCTGATGATTTGGCATAAGCTCCTGACAATACTTGATAAGTGTCGAAGGCAATAAAGAACGGCCTTCTGCATCTGAAATCGAATAAGATAAATACAAATGGCGCGATGGACTTGATAACGCTTGGTAAATTAAAAATTGCTCATCTAGCAGCCGTTCCTTTCCTGTCTCTGCCAGCTCTGCTCCTGCTCGTTTTAACCACTCCCGGTCATCCTCAGACAATACACTTTCATCAGAGGGGCGTGCAGGAATAACGCCATCATTTACACCAATGATAAACATGCACTTCACTTGATACATTCTGGATAAATCCATACTTCCGATAAATACTTGATCCAGTGAAGGTGGAATCAAAGCGAACTTTAGAGAGGCTAGACCTGTATCCATCATCTGTTGGAATAAAGGAAATGAAAGCTCTTCTTCACCTAGCATTTCAACAAATTCATCCATTAATTGAATAACAGCATCCCATACTTGTCCATGCTGCATCGCTTCAGTTAATCTACCTGCTTCTTCAGCCTCAATCCTTGCCTTTTCAAGCTTATCCGGCACTTGTATTTCCTCTAGGAAGAGATAGACAGCCTCCACCATGTCCCTCACTTTTTGTGCTTTTTTCAATCTTTTTTGTAATTGAAAAAGAGGGGGCACAATCCATTCCTTTACGTCATTCAGCATTTGTTCCATTTCAATTTCTTGATCTGTTTGTCCAAAATCTTCATCTAATGATTGGAATCGCCTGTAATGAAAACGGGAGCCGTTTGTCCAGCGCTCCCCTTTGACTCCATAAGCAATACAATAGTTTTCAAGCTGATCTGCCTGTTCTCTCGCTTTGTTTTTGGCGAGTTCGAGAGGAAATAGAAACTCTGTTTTCACACAGCGAAACACCGCTTCATACCGCCAGTTTCCTTTTATAACATCCAAGCTCGAACGAATCAATTCAATGAGTGGATGATACTGCATCGATTCATTTCCATCAATAAAAAAAGGAATATCGTAATCTCGAAAAACCTCTTTTAACGTATCCTTATAGTCATCTACATGCCTTGCCACAATCGAAATATCTCGTAACCTGAAGCCTTCCTCTCTCACTAAATCAAGAATATCTCTCGCTACTCCCTCAATCTCAGCTCGTTTGTTTGCACTTTTAGATACTGTGATATGCGGCGTTTCTTCTTGATACGGCTTCACGGGTCTCTGCTCATATTGATTTTCTAAATAAGCCAGATCGGGTGTATGAAGATGCCGGTGATTTCTCTCCAAAATGGTCTCAGAAATGGCCGCTCCACACTCTTTGGCAAGCTGATAGAGTTGAAAGTACGTTTTACCTGTCATGCGAAATAAATCAAGCTCCATTGGCTGCGTGTCATGATAGGAGCGATCCACTGTGAAAGCAGCGGTGATTTTTGCTGTATGCAGCAAAAGCTGCTCAATAACGAGAAGCTGCTGCGGGGTAAACTGATAAAAACCATCTATATAAATATGTGCTCCTTTTAGTTCATCAGATAAAGGAATTTGCTGCGTGAGAAGTGTCAAATAATCTTCTGAGTGCACATATTCATCTTGTAAATGCTGCTCCATCTGCTGATAAAGAACATGCAGATCATGCAATTTTTCTGCCGCTCGTCTTTCTTCTGTATACTCTGAATGCATACTGGACACTGAAATTTTTTCAATATCCTCCGGCAGCATGCAGTACCTTTTGAATTCAGCCATCGTCTTTTCTATTTGCTCTACAAATCCCGGCTTATCACTCGCTTTTTTGAAAAGCTTAAACTTTTCTTTCTGCTCTTCAATTACTTTTCTTAAAAGCATTTGAATCCCTGTGCTTGTGACAAATTGCCGGTTCGCTCCGCCAGTCTGCTGTAAAATAGACCAAGCAAGGCGAGTAAAACTAAATACTTTGGCCCTGATCATCCCGCCAGCTTCAGACGTTTTTGCAAGCTCATATTCCATTAAAAATGTCATTTGATCCGGGACTAAAAAAATGATTGGCGGACCCAACGGATCAAGCCGAAGCTGTTCTTTGATCTCTTCTAAGATTGCAGTCGTTTTTCCACTCCCCGATCTGCCTGCTAAAAACTGAATTTCCACGTTCCACAACACCTTTCCTATGTACTCATATTCTAGCGAAAATAAGGGTAAATAGCTATTTTCCTATCACGTTCGCTTTCTCCTTCTTCACCGAAAAGAAATAGGCACCTTTCCTAGCTCTTTTCATATCATAAACCATCATGATCTAAAAGGAGGCTGGCAATATCATGTATTACGGTTATTATGACTACTCGCCATATGACATGCGCCAAAACACAAGAATCATTTCAGACCTTGAGAAGGCCATTAATGGTGAATATTCTGCGATCCAATGCTACGAAAAACTCGCCCAAAAAGCAAAAAATCCTGAAGCGAAAAAGGTCATTCAAGAAATACGCCAGGACGAAGTCAGACACTATCAACTATTTTCAAAGCTATACTATTCTTTAACTGGTAAAAACCACAAACCAAGCATTACAGAACCTTGTCCAGATCAATTCAGAGAAGGCCTTGTTTTCGCCTTTAAAGACGAACAAAAAACGGTCGATTTTTACTTAACGGTATCAGACTATGTCCGGGACCAAGGAACAAAAGAGTTAATGAAACGTATCGCTCAAGATGAACAACAGCATGCTGTATGGTTTTTATATCTTTTAACGCACCATGTGTCTTAGATAATCCTATTTTAATAGGAGATCGTATGTTCCGTCAAAAAATGAAAATGCCTTTTCGTTCATTCAATATGTGAAATAAAGTGCTATCACCAACAAAACCTCTCCTATATTCCACTTTTTCAAACGAGAAAAAGGCGATTTAACCAAAAAAACTCCTCTGCTACAAAAGCAGAAGGAGTTTTTTATCATATTTTAATGAAATTTTGCTTCATTGCTTTGCTGCTGATGTTTGAGTACCCCATCAATTGACAGCATCTTACTGCCGCTAAGCGTCAAATAAAGCGCCATAACCAATAAAGAAAGTTCAAATTCATAGCCGCCTACAAATCCTTTAGAAAAACCAACTGTTATAATCGCCACAGCCATAATTGGCACAAATAACGCGGCGAAAATACGTGTTCCAAGACCTAAAATCAGAGCGATACCACCGACCAGTTCAATTGTCTTTACAATATAGGCCATAAATTCCGGGACACCGATTTGGCCAAAGAATGCTGCCGCGCCTCCCAGCCCTCCTTGATATGCCTGAAGCCCGTGCAAAAAGAAAATAATCCCTAAAACAACACGTACGAAAAGTGTTCCTATTTCTTGATTCGTTTTCATATAGTGATTTCCTCCTGTTTTTACACTACAACATGTAATGTGAATAAGTAAAAAAAATTAGTAATTTAGGTTGAGCATAATCATTAAAGCCACCATGAGGATGGCTGATGTGACGATTGGAATGAGTGGTACATTGAAAGGAATATTATAGGTTGGGTTTAAAATCTTTTGTATTCTTAAATTCAACGCCCGATCCCCAAAGGACACCGCAAACTTCGTTTGTTTTTGAAACTGGGTTCTCTTTTTAATGAGTTTCAAAAGAGCCTGCCCTACTCCAAGCTCCGTTCCTGTCTGCTGAATAGCATAGTCATCTGCAATCACTTCACGAAAAACGGAATAACTTTGTCTCATATGCTTTAATACTGGAATGTACCAAATGACTTTTGTGAGCATTGAAAAAGCGAAAGCCTTTAAAGGGTCATAGCTGTATTTGTGATGCAATTCATGATGAACAACCGCATCAACCTCCCCTTCATCAAGCATGTCCATTAAAGCTGTTGATAAGTAAACCTTTGGATGAAGCATGCCCATTGCAAAAGCAAGGGGTTCATGACAATGAAAAACAATGATGTCGTTTGCATATTTCTCTGATAGAAAATCGGTTAACTCCTGATCGACTGCCACCATCATATTTCGTTTGAATTGAATGTACTTTCTCATTTGCTTCGTCATATAGAAAACCGCAAATCCCAATGTGTAGAGGACTAAAGCATCCAGAAAATATTTTAAAGGAGTAAATCCGTAGAATTCGAGAACAGACTGGCATACATGGATCAGATTATATGCTTGATTCCAGCCAAAAAAGCTTGAGAGCACGTAATACCCCATCTGATAAAAAATGGCTAAACCAATCAATATACCACCTAAAAACAGCAGACTCGACTTCATTTTATTCATTTTGCTGCTCCTCTTTTTTGGATGCTAGTCTTGCTTCAAGTACTTTGAGTAATTCTGGATCAGCACTTTCAATCGCATCCACCATATGATTCACCGCCAGTGGACCGAAATCATCCATCAGCCCTTGCGTAATCCATTTTGTTTGCTCATTTAAAAATTCCTCTTTTGTTAAAATGGGATTATAAATAGATGAACGCCCTTTTGTTTTCTTTTCCACAATTCCTTTTTCGGTTAAGCGGTTCAGCACAGTCATCACCGTGTTGAAATTAATCGGCTTCTCATCTGACAGCTTCTGCTGCACCTCTTTAATCGGCATATCCTCACCTTGATAAAGGATCTCCATAATTCTTCCCTCTAAAGGACCGAAAAAACGATTCAATCCCTTTTCGTTATATTTAAAAGAAGGAATTTTCATGTTACCACCTCACACTATGTAGTGTAGTGTAATTGAAAATGATAGTCAACTCATAACAAAAATAGGGGAAAATCGTTGTATATTGTTGTAAACATTCTATCTTTTTATATAAATTCGATATTTTCATATAAAGATAAATGAAACATCATAACGATAAGATAATCTTATGAAAATGGTAAAAAAATTCGTATTTTATTTATAGAGACTTTTGTATTATAGTAAACTTAACAACATTTCACTTACTGAACAAACATATAGGAAGAAGGTTTACATGTGATGAAACAAGGAAACAGCCTTCGAGCCGATCTCATTCTGATCGCAATAAGCGGTTTGGGTGGATTTCTTTTGTCTTTAACAGGAATGTCTATTGGCTGGATGGTTGGCACGTTAATCACAGCTGCATTTATTGCCATGCGCCGCCCCACCCTGTTTCAGCGTAAAGGAACTAGCACCTTACGTATTCACAGCAGATGGCTACTCCTTGGTCAATTCATTCTCGGAATCGAACTTGGACAGAAAATGAACATGAAGGTTCTTCACATTTTCGCTGATAATTGGCTCCCTGTCAGTTTCATGCTCGTCTTTTCTATTTTACTAGCGATGCTCTCTGGCTTTGCCTTATGGAAGCTGAGCAAAACAGATATGCTGACAAGCTTTGTCGGAACTGCCCCAGGCGGTCTATCCGCTATGCCGGGGATTGCCCAAGAGGTTGGTGCAAATACTGCTGTTGTGAGTCTCGTACAAACGATACGTGTATTAATGGTTGTACTCACCATCCCATTTACGGTGTTCTATTTAAATACAAAAAATCAAGCGGGTGCAGCTGTAGCCGCGCAAGGCAGTGCCTTCTCATCAGGTATTTTCACCTTGTCAAACATCTCGTGGACCGCTGCGCTTATTATAGGGGCCTGGCTTATGTCACGCCTAGCGGTTCGTCTCCATTTTCCTGCCCCTTGGCTGATCGGCAGCATGTTAGGCGTCGCAGCTCTTCAAGTAGGTGCAGGTGCGCTCACAGGTCATGATTTGATTCCTTATTGGCCAGCACAAGCAAATATTGCGTCACAGATATGTCTAGGTGCAACCATCGGTTCAAAAATGAATAAACAGATGTTTGTTGGGCTGAAAAACACCTTCATTGTGGCCGTCGTCAGCTCAGCCGGACTGATTGCTGCGACTGTTCTCAGCTCTATTGCCATAGCAGAAATCACAGGTATTTCTGTCATTACAGCTATTCTTGCCTTTTCCCCTGGTGGGATTGCAGAAATGGCCACAACAGCGGTCACACTTCACGAGGATTCTACCTTTGTTGTGGCTGTACAAGTCGTCAGAATTATTCTTGTTATTGCGATGCTACCACCATTTTTTCGATTTTTACACCATGTCTGGGCAAAAAGACAGACGGATTATAAAGCTGCAAAATAAAAAGAGACGCTTTGCATAAGCAGAGTGCCTCTTTTTTTATTTATCGTTATTCTTCTTTACACCGACTACTTGGTCCTTTGAGATGGTCCCAAAATGCCGACTGTCAAAGCTATGTATCCGGTTATCTCCGACCACGAAGTAATGATTTTTTTGTATTTTATCGTGTCCTGTAATGGCTTTCAGCTGAAAATCCCCTGTCAGGACGTTCCCCATTTTATGTTTTTTCTGTTCTTTTAAATAGGGTTCCTTCCACTTCGCACCATCGACAAATAACTGATCATCTTCATACTTGATTGTTTCTCCCGGAAGCCCTATGACCCGTTTGATCAAAATTTGATTTTTAGGTCCATGAAATAGTACATAATCAAACCGATTAATTTTCGTGAGTTTTGGTGAGAGCTTATTGATTAATAATTCTGTTCCATCTGTAAATGTTGGGTCCATACTAACCCCTTCTACTTTGTACGTGACAAACATGAAATTCTTTACTTGGAACAATAAGACGATGCATGTAATAATCATCACCCATAGCAATGGCTTCTTTTTCATTAAGAGCCTCCTTTGTCCTCACGCTTGCTCATTCGAATGTTCAGCCTATTTTCTACTCTCTTTCCAACATACCATAATAAAGCAATAACTAGAACCGCAAAAACACTTCTTAACGGATTCTTTACTAAAGCAGATAGATCATAGCCAATAAAACTAATGATAAAGAGCATGACACACTTACCTGATAAGGCGGCTAATGAAAATTGCCAGATGCTAATTCTTGATAGACCAGCTACTACATTGACGGCAGCAGAAGGCGTGAAAGGAAAGCAGAGTAAAATAAATAACGGACCAAATCCCCTCTTCTCCACCCAAAGCATCAATTTCTTAATGGAAGGGTGTCTGCTGATAAAGTTCAGCATTCTCATCTGCCCAAATTTTCTGATCAGTAAAAAGACAAGAATAGACCCTGCACTTGCACCGATCCAGGTCAGTAAAAAGCCTTCCCAAAGGCCGAATGCATTTGCATTTGCCACAGCAAACGCAACAAGAGGTAAAAACGGTAGAAATGCTTCTATTAAAGGGAGCAATATGGCGACAATTGGTCCAAAGGCCTTGTAGCTTTCAAAAAATGATGTGATATTTTCATGAGTAAAGATGGAAAGAAATGATGGCAATTTATTTGACTCCTTCAAGGTTTGTCTACTTTTCATTTTACATGGAAAACATAAAAATATACAAATGAATCCCTCTCATCTCCCCCTTGAGATTGTTTGACTCATCCGATATAATGAATAGGAACAAATGTTCTATTTTTAAAGAAAGCAGGCATGGACATGACAAGACTATCAAGCGTGCAGCTTCAGATGATGGAACAGGCCATCTTTCTCCCAATGGTCATCTCCATCCTTAACCGTGATTTGACACACTTAAAAGAACATCAAACATTTAAACTAAATGAACCATATATTCAGCTTGTCACCTCTACATTACAGGAAGCTCAAAAGGCACTTTATCAACTGAAGCAGCATTTACGTAAGGAAAAAATGAAAGTACAGCAAATTGATCACGATGAAGGGTTTACGACATATTTGTTTATCATGAATGGCTATGAGGAAAAGCATAAATACTTTAATCCTCGTATACGGCATCGTGTAGAGGAACTGCTTACTCGTTATTTTCTCAATCAAGCAAAATAAAAAATGGCTATATTTTACAAAAATAAAGGGATCCTTCCGTTTTTGTCGAATGGATAATTATACCAAAAATGAGGAGGAACTAAAAAGATGATCAAAAAAATAGCAGCACTTACTTTAGCCGCAGGATTACTTGTGCCCAGCACAATTTCTGCAACAGAACCAATCCAAGCAAGAAAAGCGGAACCAGCAGCACCCGCTCAATTTACAAGTGTAGCCTACACAACAGTTTCCATTGTTGGAAAACGCGTGAAGTTTGAAGTAAAGGCACTGGAAAATTATTTTAACTCAAGCTATTATCAGCGCATTGCTTGGACGAGTAATGATGAAGAGCCAAGTGTATTCAATGACAATATTTTATCTGTTATTGTCGCTAAAAAAACCGGACAGGCTTATCAAGTCACTTCCTACGAAACGCTTATTTCAGTGAAGGATAAAATTGAATCCGGTCAAAAAGTGTATGGCTGGGCGCTTGCTCTAAATGGCGTCTGGTACCCAACGATGCCTGCAACCCTTTACTATTAAAAGAAAAAAGCCTGCCACGACGGCAGGCTCCTTCTCATTTATGATAATTCAAGCTGCTCTCTCAGCTCTGTTCTGACTTCTTCTAATCCCGCTCCATCTAACTCAAAGTAATACACATTCCCAGGCTGATAATCATGGCCCTTTAACTGAATCGTATCCACTGATTTCAATGAGCTCAGTAAAGGGAAAAGACCGATAAACTGCTTCATGGACAGATTGGTTGAGACATTATCACCAAGTGTATCAATGATGTTGTCATATGAAGGGATCGAAGAAATAGATTTAGATTTTTCAAAGATGGCTTGAAGTGCTTCCATTTGTCGCTTTCCGCGCATGAGGTCACTATCTGCCTTTCTCGTTCTCACAAAGGCTAATGCTTCTTCGCCATTTAATGTATGCGTTCCTGTTTGCACATGAACTTTTCCCTTTGAATCCTTTTCCATTTGTTTTGCGATGCCTTCATCTTCAATGGTCACTTCAATTCCATTTAGCTCGTCTACAATGTCTTGAAATGCCTTAAAGTTCCCTGAAATCACATAGTCTACTGGAATGTTCAACAAGTTTTCTACCGTTTTCACTGATAAATCTGCACTCCCAAACGCATGAGCGTGGGCAATTTTATCATATCCTCTTCCCGGAATATCTACATAAGAATCACGAGGAATACTGAGGAGCTTGATCGTTTTCTCTGTTCGGTTCACCGCCGCCAGTAAGACTGCATCACTTCTTGCTTCATCTACTGTTTCACCTGGACGGCTGTCAATTCCAAGCAGCAGCACCGAAAAGCTATCCTTCCCTGGATCAAAGGCTTTCACACGCTTTTGCGAGGTATCTCCTCTTTCTAAAGAGACTTGCGCCTTATTCGACGCTTTTGTAATTTTATAATAGGCGTATCCTGTCACAGATACCGCCATCACCATGACAAATGCCATGATAAACAGCACGGCTTTCACCCAAGGTCTCAGCCTTCTTTTTGATCTTGTTTTTTCCTTCATCCTTTCCGAACCCTCACTCTATCTTAGTCTATCAATGTAGGTTCCACTATAACATATTTCGATGAAAGTTTCCTGCATGCAACATATTTTTATGAATCCACAATAAAAAAGCCGCTCAAAATGAGCAGCCTTTCATCCTTTATTTTTGATCAATTCCTTGTTTCACTTCATCAATCATGGCAGTCAATGATTCAAGACCGCCGCCAGATAAATACCACATGTCAGAATTCAAATACACCACATGGTTGTTCTTGATCGCTTTGACTGATTTCACATAATCATTTTCAACAAGCTGCTTTGCAGAAGTTTCCTCTCCAATCGCTGCACCTCGATCAACGACAAATAGGTAATCTGGGTTCGTTTTGACCATGTACTCATACGAAATGCTTTGACCGTGTTTATCAGATGGCTCAAGCTTTTGATCTGCAGGAGTGATCCCAAACACATCATGGATGAGACCGTATCTTGACTTAGGACCAAAAGCAGTCATTTTGCTGTCGTTCGCCATGATCACAAGACCATTTTTCTTTAACTCTTTTGCTTGTTTCTTTAATGCATCCACTTTTTGATCAATGGCTGCAAGTTCTTCTTTGACTTTGTCTTCCTTATCAAAAATCTTCCCTAACGTCGTGGCATTCTTTTTAAATGATTCCATATAGTTGGCATTGTCTACATCCATATAAATGGTAGGGGCAATTTTAGAAAATTCATCGAAGGCATCTGCTTGACGATGCTGGATAATGATTAAATCTGGATCTAACTCGGCGATTTTTTCAAAGTTCGGCTCTTTTAATCCGCCAACATTCTCATATTTGTCACCTTCATATTTGGATAAATATTGAGGCACAACTTGTTTTGGTAAAGCTGTCACGTTCACACCTAGTTTGTCCAGCGTATCAAGGCTTCCCATATCAAACACAACCACTTTTTTCGGGTTTTTCTTGATCTTCACGCCATCTTTATTCAGCATGTCTTTTACCGTGACCGTTTCCTCTTTTGTTCCTTCTGTTTTTCCTTGGTTCCCGCAGGCAGCGAGTACAGCAATCGCTGTTAATACAGTCATTATCCAAATCCATTTTTTCATAATAGATCACCTCTTCATTTTTTTAAGAAAAATATAAGCAAATGCGCTCACCACGAATGACTTCAATCGGTATGCGCATGTCATAAATTTGTTCAAGTGCATCTGTTTGAATCACTTCATCGACTCCGCCTTCTTTGATCACCTGCCCATCTTTTAAGGCGACGATATGATCGGAATACACAGAGGCAAAGTTAATATCATGGAGAACCACAACAATCGTTTTCCCAAGATCATGAACGAGCTGCTGAAACAGCTTCATCATCTCAACAGAATGATTCATGTCCAGATTGTTTAAAGGCTCATCTAGGAAAATATAATCCGTATCCTGAGCCAGCACCATTGCAATAAAGGCTCTTTGCCTTTGTCCACCGCTTAATTCATCTAAGTATTGATGCTGGATATCAATGAGCCTCATGTATTGAAGCGACACATCAATCATCTTCTCATCCTCTTTTGTCAGATGACCTTGTGAGTAAGGAAAACGGCCAAAGCTGACAAGCTCCCGAACGGTCAGGCGCACACTCATGTGATTGGACTGCTTTAAAATGCTCATCTTCTTCGCAAGCTCCTGCGGGGGATACGCACTATAAGGTTTGTCTTCTAAATAAGCTGCACCTGAGTCTGGCTGAATCAGTCGGCTCATGATGGACAAAAGTGTGCTCTTGCCTGCGCCATTTGGACCAATGAGAGAGGTCAGGTGTCCTTTTTTCACACTGACAGTTGTTTCGTGTAGCACTGTTTTTCCGTTATATGTCTTACTGACTCCCTTCATCAAGACCATGAACGACTCTCCTTTAACAGTAAATAAATAAAATACAATCCGCCGACTAAATCAATCAACACACTCAGCGGCGTTTCAAAGGTAAATACCTTTTCTACAAGAAACTCCCCGCCTACAAGGGCAATGACACTGATGAAAAAAGAGCCTAGTAGCAAGTACGTATGCCGGTATGTACGAAATAGCTCTCTTGCCACGTTCACAACGAGTAAGCCAAGAAATGTAATAGGTCCGACAAGAGCCGTTGCGATAGACACAAGGACGGCAATCACGATCAGCATCTTTTTTGTGATGCTGTCATAGTCAATCCCTAGATTCACCGCATGTTCCTTTCCTAAGGACATCACATCTAATTTGGAGCGGAATGTCCAAATATAAAGACATAGCGCCACGAATAAAACAGAGGCAATGAGTAAGATATCCGTATTCATGTGGTTAAAGCTTGCAAAGGATTTATCCTGTACCACTTGGTATTCATTCGGATCAATCAGCATTTCCATAAAGGAAGAAAGACTTTTGAACAATGTACCAAAGACAATCCCAACAAGTAGTAGTAAGAAAATATGCTTGTTTTTGCGCTTGAACATCATCGTATATAGCAGCACAGAAAAAAGAATCATCAGCCCAACGCAAAGGAAAAAATTCAGGTTCTTATTGACGATCATCCAATTGGTCGATCCAAACAGATAAATCATCGCTGTTTGCAAAAACAAGTACAGTGCGTCTAGACCTAAAATGCTTGGCGTTAAGATTCGATTGTTAGTCAGCGTTTGAAACACAACAGATGAAAAGGCAATCGCGCCTCCCGTCAATGTCATCGCAAGCACTTTCTTTAAACGGCTCGGGACTGTGTACTGCCAGTATCCCATTTGAAAGGCGACAAAGATCACGATCAGCGCCGCTGCAATGGCTGCAATGAGGAATAATGTACGTTTCTTATGCATAGCGTTTCCTCCTTAATAGCATGTACAGGAAGATCGCACTTCCGATGATGCCCACCATGAGCCCAACAGAAATTTCATATGGATAAATGATCACCCTTCCGAGCACATCACAAATCAAAACAAAAATAGCTCCTAGTAAGGCTGTATGCGGGAGGCTTTTTTTCAAATGATCGCCGCGGTAGATCGATACAATATTAGGAATGATCAAGCCAAGAAATGGCAGCATTCCGACAGTTAAAATGGTGACAGACGTAATCATCGAAACGATCACCAAACCAACCGCCATCACACGTTTATACGTTAAACCTAAGTTGACGGCAAAGCTCTCGCCCATGCCCGCCACTGTAAAGCGGTCAGCATATAAATACGCGATGATCAAAAGAGGAACACTCACATAGAGCAGCTCATAACGCCCCTGAACAATAAGAGAAAAATCCCCTTGAAGCCATGCGGACACGTTTTGGATCAGATCATATTTATAAGCTATAAACGTAGAGATTGAACTGACGATCCCGCCAAACATTAAACCGACTAACGGTACATAGATCGTATCGTTCACCTTAATATGGCGTAGAATTTTTAAGAAAAGAAGATTGCCAGCTAAAGTAAATAGAAAGGCAATTGCCATTTTCATGAGCGGGCTCGCATGTGTAAAGATGAGCATCGCTGCTAAAATACCAAGCTTGGCCCAATCCATCGTTCCTGCAGTGGTTGGTGAAACAAATTTATTCCTCGTCATGCTTTGCATCATAAATCCGCATAAACTAAGGCTCATGCCAGCAAGAACTATACTCATCAGCCGCGGAATACGACTTGACCATAAGGTATGCATCTGTTCATCGGTTAGATGAAATATCTGCAAAATCGACAGATCCTGTACACCGACAAACAGTGAAGCACACGCCAAACACACAAATAACAAACTTAATTGATACAGCTTCATACAGGTTTCTCACTTTCTATCAAGCTCTCTCCGCTATAAATGATTATCATTATCAATTAAGCGACAGTACATATATTATCACATCTAGTGAAATATTCAATACCGGAATGAGGAAGAATCGCAGTTCATAAAAAAACAGCTTACAAACAGCTGCTTTTCCTAAATTATTGAATGTGCAGTTGAAATTGTCCCTCCAATTCCTCTTCTGCTTCTTGAAATAACTGCCGCAAGCTCTCTGCATAATCGCCAAGCTCTTTTTTGCTCGTTTGAAAATTCACCCATGTCAGCTCTACCGGAAGGTTCACTTCTCCTGTCAAACAGTCCCAAAGAGCATCAAGGTTTTTCCCGTAATAGTCAGGAAGGTGTAAAACTGTTTTTAGCTGATCATGAAGCTCTTCTTGCGACCTGCACGCCGCGCCGTCCAGCTGCACTTTTTTCATATTCATCTTCCCCTCTCTTGCCTTTATTTTAAACGAATTGAAGGGGAAAGAGAAAGATGGATATCTCACTTTTGTTTCTGCCTAAAGCCTGTGATCAACAGGATGAGACAGGCAGCCAAAACGATCAAGAAAAAGAGGGTTAACACCATCTGAGTACCGTACATATCAGCAAAAAGTCCGACAAAAACACTCGGAATGCCAAGACCTAAATAAGCAAACAAGTAATACCCTGCAACGGCTCTAGCCGCCTCCTTCTTCCCTCGCTCAACAATAAGCTGAAGGCCACCTAAATAAGTAAATCCATAGCAAGCAGTGCCCGCAAGCATGGTTCCGGCAAGCACAAGAGAGATGGAACCGATATTTGCACCGAATAACAAGAGACCATATCCGCACGGAAGACAGATAAATCCCACACGGAGCGCTACTGTGCTATTCATCTTACGAACAAAGGGCTGCATGAGGACACCTGCCATATTAATCAAAAACAGCGCTGGCCCTACCCATAATTCATAGCCAGTTAATTTGAGCTGTGCTGGCAAAATCGAAATGACAAGCCCGCACACCGACCATGCGATGGCAATGGCCAAGTTCGCTGGCATCGTGCCTTTTGGAAACCTTGGCAGATTCATCAATGGTTTACCTAGATCTCCTTGTACAGGAGGTACTAAAAAGAAAATACCTATGATGGTTATCATCAAAAAGACCAACACAATCCAATAGCTAAGCGGCGTGAGTGACACACCTTGAAAAGAAAGAAGCGCTGTAAAAAGAGCACCTCCCCCAAACCCAACCGAACTACATAATGCAATAAAAGTAGGGATCCAGCCGGATTTCTCTGGATATAAAGCAATCAAATAGGCCGTGCATGTTCCAACACTTAGACCAAGCCCCACTCCTTGCAAAAGCCGGGCAGCAAAGAGCATCTGTATAGAAGGGGCAACGGTCATCAACAGGGTGGCACATAACGAAAAGCAAAGCGCAACCAATAAAATGGGTTTGCGCCCAGCACGGTCAGAAATACCGCCGAGAAAAAGCAATACTGGAATCAGTCCGAATACATACGCAGCAAATACAAGTGCTGTTGCCGCTTTTCCGTATCCTGCTTGATCTGCATACACCGTATAAAGCGGCACTTGCAGGTTCACAGCGGTCGTAATCATGAAAAGACCAAATAAAACGAAAATAAATGGCAGCATGGATCGTTGTGCCGTTTCTTCTTTTGTTGCAGGAATCATGTGACTCTCTCCTCTATTATGTAAATGACATGTGACAACAGTTTACACATCTTTTGGATTACTTCCTACATCCAAAAACGACTCTGTTGACCAGTCCATAATTCCATGTCATCATATGATCACGTGATAAAGAGAGAAGGTGCCTCATGTATATTCATTTAGACCGCTCAAGCTCAACCCCGCTATGGCAGCAAATCGTAGCTGAGGTCATTCAAAAAATACATTCACAAAAACTACATCCTGACGATCAGTTAACACCAACACGCGTATTAGCACAGGAACTAAACGTATCAAGATCAACCGTACAGCTTGCCTACGATGAACTTTTGGCAAGAGGATATGTCAGCACATCTAGAAGAGGCGGAACAAAGGTCATCTCAAGTGACCAATACGAATCCTTCACTCCCCGCCAAAGTGAGCCACCCTTCGCACTTCCCGTTAGACCTCATTTTGACGAGGCTGAAAAACAAATGGATCACTGGCTCTCGGCCAATCGTTTTCATGAGAAACTCGATATTGACTTTCGCCATCAAGAACCAGCCATCGACGAACATTTTCAAAACATATGGAAGCGCTCGCTGATGAAAGCATTACAGCGTTTAGACATGAAGGATTGGGGCTATACTTCCCCGCACGGATTATGGGAAGTACGCTCAGAAATACGCCAATACTTATCGGTTGAACGTGGAATCGATGTAGAAGAGGATCAAATGGTGTTAACAGGAGGCACGCAGCAGGCCATTGACTTAATTTCACAAGTACTGCTCAAAAAAGGCGATACGGTTGCTGTTGAAGATCCAGGTTTTCCTGGGGCAAGGCTTTCGTTTTTACATCGTGAAATGAACATCCACCCCGCACCAGTAGATGAAGAAGGAATGATCGTAAGCACACTGCCCGGGCGAACGAAGCTGATCGCTGTGACTCCCTCCCATCAGCGTCCAACCGGTGTATGTATGAGTGTAAACAGAAGACAGCAGCTGCTACAGTTTGCAGTCAGCCATCAATCTTATATATTAGAGGATGATTTTGATGGGGATTATCGTTATCATGGCGGGCCGCTCCCTTCCTTATTCTCAGAAGCACCCGATCATGTGATTTACACCTTAAGCTTTTCAAAGGTGCTGGCACCTGGCATCCGCCTTGCTGCAATCATCGGCTCCAAAGCGGTTATCAAAGAAATCGCTGCGCTACAATCACTCATCCAAAGGCAGCTACCGATCATGGAACAAATCACACTCGCTTCTTTTTTTAGAGAAGGAGAATTCACACGATATGTTAGACGAATGAGACAGCTTTATAAAAAAAGGCAGGAAGCTATAATGGACGCTCTTTTGACGCATCACTTTCACAAGCACTTCCATATATATGGAACCGATACTGGCCTTCATGTCTTTTTAGAAGCAGCGCCAAACTTTGATGAAAAAGGCAGTATTGAGGCTGCTAAAGCCGCCGGTGTCGGAATTTATCCATTAAGCCCTTATTGCTATGAAAGCAATCGAAAGGGATTGCTACTTGGTTTCGCCTGTACAGATGAAGCAATGATTCAAGAGGGCGTGCGCCGTTTAACGAACATACTTCACATCTAAAAAAAGCCTGGAAGTGAGCTTCCAAGCTTTTTTCATGATTGCTGAATGCGACCTACTTCTTCCATAAATGCGGCTGTCTGCTGCAATCCATCTTGCAGATGATGGGTAGCGGAAATAAACAGCTTTTCTTGGTCGGGACGCTTCAACAGCTTTTCCACCTGGTCGATCCCTTTTTTAAATGAAGCAAGGCCTGTCTTTAATTGTTTGTCAGCCTGTTTGTAAGTAGCCGGAACTTCTTGATGAGCTAATCCTTTTTGAATCACACGATCAAATGCTTTCGTCGCTTTTGCCAATTTTTCATTTGCTTGAATCTTTCCATGTCCATCTGAAATAAATTGGTCGGTCATGTTTTCATATGCTTCATTTAACTCATCCATATAACGCTGAACCCATTGTTCATACGCAACTTCCTTTGTGTCTTGTTTTGAAGGCGACTGACCTGCTTGTTGACAGGCTGCTAGTAATGTCACTGTCACAGTGAATAGCAGCATCAAGTGCAATCGTTTTTTCATACAGAGCCTCCATTTCTAATTCCCATTCGTTCATATCGGTCAAATATGTGCATCCTTTACCAAAACGAACACTTTGCAAGAAATGATATCTTTTATTGTAACAGACGGCTCTTGTCACTTCTGTGATTTATGAACAAATTGATGAAAACACGTCTAAGGGTCCACATTTCCCTGTCACTTATCTACCGATACAGTCAATAGACGACTAGACATATGTATTTGGTTTCAATGAATTCATCTTCATGATTTTTCCTAAAAAAAGACCCCTTTCGGCGTCTTTTCGCTTTGCATTAAATCCACACATCATTTTCTGCTGTCAGCTTTGAAGAGGCATCCCCTGTGTTGACGACTCCACGCGGCTCAACGAGCATGACATGACATTCGTCTTTGGCGTATGGTTTGTGTTCTTTTCCTTTTGGGATCACGTACATTTCACCTGCATGCAGTTCGACCTTGCCATCTCTAAATTCAATTCCCATCTGGCCAGCAATAACGAGAAATACTTCGTCTGTGTCATCATGCTGATGCCAAACGAATTCACCTTGTATTTTCACAAGCTTAAATTGCACATCGTTCATTTCTGCAATGACCTTCGGTGACCAATGTTCAGTAAATGTTGTGAGTTTTTCTTTTAGATGAATTGATTTCAATCTGTGATCCCCCTCTGATTTAAACTGCTTTTAACCCTGCTCCGCATAAGCGGCAGTAGACTCTATTATTCTTCTAACTGGGTTTATTGAAGCTTACCTTTACAAGCAACCTCAAGCTCTTCTACTACTTCACCCTCTTGAATGAGATATGCTTTTTCATGAAGATTGACAGCGGGACAAATATGATTTGGAATGATTTGCACCTTCTCGCCGATCTGGACGCTTTGGCGGAAGCCTTCATGATAGATAATAGCATGCTCATCAAATACACTTGAAACAAATACATCATCATAGTCTTTCACTTTGCCTAATCCCTTTGTTTTGGTCAGCCCTTTTGTACGGGTTTGTGCCGTCAGCCCTTTAGCTCCAACATCTGTAATAACCCGAGTCTTTGTTGGCTTGCTGATCACCGTCGTCAGCACGGCTGCCGCACAATGTGAAAATGAGCCGATCACGTTGGACTGAGAAGCATCCATCAAGATGTAGGTGCCTGGTCTGATTTCAGTAACTCCCTTTGGAATATCAAATTGAAACAAGAATGGCGGTGTTGACCCAATGCTTACCACTTCGAGTAGCATACCTGCTTCTTCAGCAATCTGTGCAAACTGAAGCGAGCGATTCACAGCGTCTTCATACAATGCCAGACAATGTTCCTTACTTTCCGCTTGGTACGTATGTCCGTCATGAGAGAAAATCCCCTTTAAATGAACGGAGGCACATGTCTGAATGGTCTGTAAGATGTGACGGAAATCACTCTCTTCAATCACACCAGACCTTCCTTCGCCAACCTCTATCTCTATTAAAACCTCAGCTTTTTTCTCTGCTCCACGAAAGACATGTTCAATTTGATGAACATGCTCTACACAATCAATACCG
Source organism: Bacillus crepusculi (assembly GCF_014764715.1). Lineage (GTDB taxonomy): Bacteria > Bacillota > Bacilli > Bacillales > Bacillaceae > Bacillus. The sequence continues at coordinate 419,573 of NZ_JACXXE010000003.1, forward strand.
AATGAAATATGGATTGACTCTGCCAACTTTCGAATTCGCTTTAGTTTTGTCTCGCCTACAATTTGATTGGCGATAAAGATATCTGTCAGTCCATTCGCTGCCATCACCTCAGCTTCACCTACTTTCGCCACAGTTATACCAAATGCGCCCATCTCCTCCTGCAGCTTGGCAAGCCTAGGCGTTTTATGGGTTTTCGTATGCGGACGCAGTTTGACTTGCTGACGGTCCGCATATTGCTGCATAGCGGATATATTCTCCATCATCACCCGTTTATCAATTAATAGCGCCGGTGTATCCAGTTCATCATAAGTCATCATCATATCCCCTTTCACTGCCACTTACCATATAAATTTTTATACATTATAATTAAATTATATATTTTTTTATACAATAATAAAAGAACGATATGCTAATCTCGTGCTAGTAAAGGCGTCCAGCGACTGCCTGCCACTGGTTTTGAGTTAATATTTGTTACGAAGTTCTCTTAATATAAAATCGTATACAAGATTAAGCTGCTGCTCCTTTGGATACAGCATAAATTCTTGTTTTTTAGGAAGACCTCCATCAAGACGATCTTGAAATTTCGTTCGAAGATACGCTGTCCGGTGCACCTGACTCTCAAATGATTTATAGGAGACATCTAGTTTGACCGTTTGCTCATTCGTAAAAGTGACAACCGTGTCCCCAAGGGATGATTCCTGGAAGGTATGAATGTATTTGTGGGAGATCCAGCCGCACTGCGGACGATTTGATGAATACGTTGGGAAGAAATACAGATGATTGGATGAGTCAATCACGATTGGAGGCTTATGAGAAATACCTGTTACTTCGTATGTTCCCGCCTTTCTACCTGCATAGCTTGAGCCGAAGAATCTGCAGCTTCGCTCAATGATTTGCAGCGGCTTTAATTCGACGTAAAAGCTCGTCTCTCTTTCTATCACGTTTGAATATACTCTTTTTCCTTCTTCAACCGGAAGGATCGCCATCGTTGTTTGATTAATGACGTATGAATCTAAAGGTGCTTCACTAATTCCTGACACTTCATTTCCTCCTGTGTTAATTTTTGGTTATTTTAGATACTATTAATCTATCACCAACGTATAAGAAACGACAGGATTTTTTCAAAATTTATTTAAAATCATCTTTTTATCTTATTTTTTAGTCCATTCGATCTATCTAAAAAGCATTTTTAAAGGTATATCGCATTCTGTCGATTGGACAAGAGGTGTCGATTTTGCTCAAAAATAAATTGTCTAAAAATTATAAATTCTTGTTGATTTTTTCTCCAGCAATCCATATACTATAAAAAAGGCATCGGGGGGATTCTTTATGAAAGAGAAAAAAACGTATGCTGAGCTCATGAAGTCCCGCAACACCCAAAAAACCGAAGAAAACGGCGTCACTATTTTAGACATCTATATTCAAATGGTTTTAGATGAGGCGCTTTATAAACAGCGCTTAACCTTCCTTAGAGAAGAGATTGATAAGGCACTGGATCAGCGTGATGAAAAGCGCTTCAATGACCTGTCAGCTCAATATGCAGAGCACTGCTTACATGAATCATAATGATTTTACTTGCGGCAGAGAGACAGCAACTCGTCTCTTTACCGCAAGTTTTTTGTTTATCCATTTAAAATGGTTCCACCATTCACATGCAGGATTTGTCCATTCATGTAAGACGAGTCTTCACTCGCTAAAAATAAATAACTTGGTGCAAGCTCTACTGGCTCACCAGGCCTTTCCATTGGGACATCTCCGCCAAATTCAGAGACTTCCTTTTCTGTAAAAGTTGATGGAATCAGCGGCGTCCAAATGGGCCCTGGAGCAACCCCATTCACTCGAATCCCTTGCTTAATGAGCGATAAGGACAACGATCTGGTAAATGTCACAACCGCCCCTTTCGTTGAAGAATAATCAATTAAGGTTTCATGCCCTTTATAGGCTGTGACGGATGTTGTATTAATGATACTGCTTCCTTTCTTTAAATGAGGCAGCACGGCCTTTGTTAAATAAAACATGGCGAAAATATTCGTTTGAAATGTTCGAAGAAGCTGATGCGAGGTTATTTGTTCAATGCTTTTTTGTGGATGCTGTTCCCCTGCGTTGTTCACCAAAATATCAATGGAACCGAAAGCATCCTTCGTTTTTTTAACGACCTCATTTGAAAAAGCCTCATCCCCTAAGTCACCTGCAATTAAGATGGCGCGGCCTCCCGCCTTTTCAATATAGTCCTTCGTTTCCTCTGCATCACGATGTTCACTCAAGTAAACAATAGCGACATTGGCACCTTCTTTCGCAAATAAGACAGAGACTGCTCTTCCGATCCCGCTGTCTCCACCTGTCACAATAGCCGTTTTCCCCGCTAACTTTTTATCCCGCACCTCTCGATCAAAAACAGGTCTAGGGTTCATTTTATATTCAAGACCCGGACGTTCACTCTGATGCTGAGGCGGCAATGTTTTCTTCGGCTGCTTTGTTGACACGTTATTCCACTCCTTCCTTTTATCTTGTTTATTTTTATGTGTTGTCTATTTTTTTATGTATGTCGTACTAGTTTCCATTCCAATGTATGATTTTCTGTATTGTGGAAAAATTATACACATCATATAACTGGAGGCGACAACATGAATCAAGAACATAAAGGAATGGAACAGGCAACATCGTTATGGTTAGCAGAGAGTCAGAAGCATTCCTTTCCTGCTGTAAGTGAGGATCATACAGCAGATGTGGTCATTGTCGGCGGCGGTATTACCGGTATCGCTACTGCCTTTGAACTGACAGAACGCGGACTGGATGTCATCATCATTGATGCCGATCAATTGCTGCAAGGAACGACCGGACACACGACAGCTAAAATCACCTCACAGCACGATGTATACTATTATGAACTGATTCAGCAAATTGGCATGCCAAAAGCACGTTTGTATGTAGAAGCAAATGAGAAGGCAAAAGAGCTCATTCAATCACGTGTCAAAGAGCAGGGCATCGATTGTCAGCTAGAGGAAAAAGATGCTTACCTTTATACAAAGGAAGAAAGCGGCGTAAAAAAGTTAAAAAAGGAATTAGATGCCTACAAACAGCTCGGCATTGACCGAGAATGGAAAACTGCGCTTCCTTTTGACACTGACATCAAAGCGGCCCTTGCGATGATGCAGCAGGCTCAGTTTCATCCCCTTCATTATCTAAATGCACTAATAAACAAGCTCCTAGAACGAGGTGTACGTATTTTTGAACACACACTCGCTGTTGATGTGAAAGAAGGAAACCGCCCTGCTGTCGTCACAAAAAGCGGGCATCATCTGACGGGCCGCTTTATTATTTCCTGTTCACACTTTCCTTTTTATGATGGGAAAGGACTTTATTTCACGCGAATGCATCCAGAACAATCTTATGTGATAGCAGCTAAAACAAAAAAGCCGCTTCCAGACGGCATGTACTTAGGAATTGATCAGCCAGCTCATTCTTTAAGAACGGCAGAATTTCATGGTGAAGAAGTCGTTCTTATCGGAGGAGAAGGCCATAAAACCGGCCAAGGCGGAGATGAATCCGCACACTATGAATCACTGGAAAAGTTCGGAAAAGACACACTTGGAATTGAGGAGGTTCTTTATCGCTGGTCGACGCACGATATGGTCACAATGGATCAAATCCCTTACATTGGCCACCTGACCAAACACCACCCGAATCTCTTCGTCGCTACTGGCTTTAGAAAATGGGGGATGACCACAAGCCATGTCGCAGCGACTCTTATCGGTGATTTAATTGAGGGGAAATCGAATCCCTACGAATCGATTTTTACACCATCACGCTCTGTTTCAGACTCATTCGTCAAAAATTTTATAAAAGAAAATACCAATGTTGCTGCCAAGCTGATCAGCGGTAAAATAGAACGAACGGATCAAACCGTTGATGATTTAAAACCTGGCGAAGGCGGCATTGTATCTTATGAACATAAGAAATGCGGTGCCTTTAAATCAGAGGATGGGAAGGTCTTTCTTGTCGATACAACCTGTACTCACCTAGGCTGTGAAGTCGCTTGGAATAATAGTGACCGCACCTGGGATTGCCCTTGTCACGGTTCTCGTTTTTCAATTACTGGGGAAGTGGTAGAAGGTCCAGCAAAGAAACCACTAAAAAGGTCATATAAAGAACAGTAAAATTTCACTGGTTTCCCTTTAAAAAATCCAAGATTATCCGATAAAAAACATAAAGTCTGATATTTGTGATGATTATGGGGGGACAATAACATTGTTATTTAAAAAAGATACTAAAAGAAAAAACACTGCTTTTTTCACACAGCAGGATGATGGGATAAAACGAATCAATTTTTCGAAGAATACGGACATTGCCAAACAAATCAAAATGATTGACCTAACGCAGCAAGACCTTTTTATACTGAAACAATTGAATCCAATCGTTCAAGATGATATTGCACATATCGTTGATAAATTTTATAAAAATTTAGAAGTAGAGTCTTCGTTGATGCATATCATTCAAGACAATAGTTCCGTCGATCGTTTGAAAAAAACACTCCGTATTCATATTAGCGAAATGTTTGCAGGTGTGATTGACGATACCTACGTGGCAAAAAGAATTAAAATTGCGCAAGTTCATTTACGAATTGGCCTCCAGCCTAAATGGTACATGGCAGCATTCCAAGACCTTTTGCTTTCGATTATGGATTTATTTGCCCACCATATCCAGGATTTCAAAGAATATCAGACGGCAGTCAAAGCGACAACGAAAATTTTAAATTTAGAGCAGCAGCTTGTCCTAGATACGTTCCAAAATGAATATTCTAAAATTCGTGATGAAGCGGAAGAACAGCAGCAAGAGCTTCATACAAAAATTACAGAAACCTCAAATTCTCTTGCTTCTCTCTTCTCCAACACAACAAGTGCAGTGGACAAGCTTGTATCAAAATCTGATGAAATGGCGGATATGTCACAGGCTGGAACGCAAATTTCTGCACAGGTGGAGGAAAAATCAATCGGCGGTAAAAAGGAATTAGAAATTCAGCAAACACAGATGAATCAAATTGATGGCAGCATGACAAAGATTGAAACAGAAATTAAGCGTTTAGAAGAAATCGCCAAACAGATTGAACAAATCTTTGGAATCGTCACAGGCATTGCAGAGCAGACGAATTTGTTATCTTTAAATGCCTCCATCGAATCTGCACGTGCAGGAGAACATGGAAAAGGCTTCGCTGTCGTCGCAAACGAGGTTCGAAAATTATCAGAGGACACTAAGAAAACGGTTTCAACTGTGTCTGAACTCGTCAATAACACAAATTCACAAATCGCCATTGTGTCACAGCATATCGCAGACGTGAATTTACTTGTGACGGACAGTAAAGAAAAAATGACTCAAATCAATTCGCTTTTCGATGATATCGTGAGCAGCATGAACTTAAGTAAAAACCAAAACGGAAAAATTGAAATAGATCTCCAAACATTCCTAAACGAGTTGAAGGAAGTCAAACAAACGGTTTCCCAAGTTGCCAGCTCAGTCGAATCCTTGACTAGTCTGACAAATCGCTAATCCAGTCATTTTTCTTCTACTTTAGTATAATAGAAGAAAAGAGAGAAAAGGCGGGATTTGATTGACAACAATTTGCCTAGTCAGACACGGAGAAACCGATTGGAATGCAGCGAAACGAATTCAAGGGCGAACAGATATCCCTTTAAACGACACAGGTAAATGGCAGGCTGAACAAACTGGACTTTACTTAAAGGATGTCCATTGGGATGTTGTCATTTCCAGTCCATTATCAAGGGCGAAAGAAACCGCTCATTTGATTTTAAAGCATGTACATGCCCCTCTTGTCATCATGGACGATTTCATTGAACGTGATTATGGTGACGCTGAAGGCATGTCGTTTGAGGAGCGCCAAAAGCTGTTTCCAGATAAACAGTATCCAAATATGGAACCGCTTGAGACGATGCAAGATCGAATGTTAAAAGGGATTGAAAAGGTCAGAGCAGCCTATCCAGATCAACATGTCCTGATCGTGGCGCACGGTGCTGCCATCCACGCCTTACTTACCACTTTAGCAGACGAGCAAATGGATCTTCAGAACACGAGACTTGTTAATGCTTGCTTAAATTATGTGGAATGGAAAGATGGTAAATGGAAGGTGCGTGATTACAACGTGATCAGCCATTTAACGCAGATCTCCTCTTCTTAAAGAACCTGTTATCTTAGCAGGTTCTTTTTTATGAAAGAAACAATGATAAAATAATATTTTTTTATATCGAAATTCGAAATAGATGCTAGTCTTTCCTGCCTATTTTATGGCTTTTCGGGTATCGAAAGTTTATCCTGAAATGACTTGTGTGAATAAAAGCATCCTCCCTTTTTAATAGGAAAACAAAGAAAAACTAAAACAAACATAATTTACCATCTATTCCAAGCGACTTAATTCCCTAATTTTCGCTAGGACTTTCACAAAAATTCAGGTCTACTCTTATTTGCCTACTTCCATTAAACTGAAAATACAGAATAATCAAACGGATCATTCTTATAGACTACGGATGATTATTCTGAAATAAGAAAAAAGGGATGTGGAACGTGCGTGAAAAAGAAAAATGTGATGACAAGTGTTTTATTGGCTGTCCCTCTTCTGTTTTCAGCAGGGTTTGGAGGCTCGATGGCAAATGCCGAGACTGTCTCAAAATCAGATAGTGAAAAAAGCTATATCGTTGGCTTTAAAGCTTCTGCCACCACAAACAGCTCTAAGAAACATGCGGTGACTCAAAATGGCGGAAAACTCGAAAAGCAATATCGGCTCATTAATGCTGCACAAGTAAAAATGTCCGAACAAGCCGCAAAAAAACTCGAGCATGACCCTAGCATTGCTTATGTAGAAGAAGACCACAAAGCAGAAGCATATGCACAAACCGTCCCTTATGGTATCCCTCAAATCAAAGCTCCAGCTGTACACGCTCAAGGTTATAAAGGTGCTAACGTCAAAGTAGCTGTCCTTGATACTGGTATCCACGCCGCACACCCTGACTTAAATGTTGCAGGCGGTGCCAGCTTCGTCCCTTCAGAGCCAAATGCCACACAAGACTTTCAATCACATGGAACTCACGTAGCCGGAACTATTGCTGCCCTTGATAACACAATTGGTGTTCTTGGGGTCGCTCCAAGCGCCTCCTTATATGCCGTTAAAGTGTTAGATCGAAACGGAGATGGACAATACAGCTGGATTATTAGCGGTATTGAATGGGCTGTTGCCAATAACATGGATGTCATCAATATGAGCTTAGGCGGAGCAAGCGGTTCAACAGCACTGAAAAATGCTGTTGATACAGCAAACAACCGCGGAATCGTTGTCGTTGCTGCTGCAGGTAATTCAGGCTCCACTGGCTCTACTAGTACTGTTGGCTATCCGGCAAAATATGATTCTACAATTGCCGTTGCCAATGTGAACAGCAGCAATGTCAGAAACTCATCCTCTAGCGCAGGTCCTGAATTAGATGTTTCCGCGCCTGGTACTTCTATTTTAAGTACAGTGCCAAGCAGTGGATACACCTCTTATACTGGAACGTCTATGGCGTCTCCTCATGTAGCAGGAGCAGCAGCGCTTATTCTTTCTAAAAACCCGAACCTATCAAATTCACAGGTTCGCCAGCGCTTAGAAAACACAGCAACACCGCTTGGTAACTCATTCTATTACGGAAAAGGGTTAATTAACGTTCAAGCGGCTTCAAACTAAACAAGTGTGACAAAAAAATCCGGCTGACCCAGCCGGATTTTATTTGTTTATGGCTTTCTTGACGTTTTCTCTTTTTTCGCTGCTTTTTCCATATCCACGATTCTCTCCATCATCGTCGGATGTCCATAGCGAAATACTTTGACTAGAAGAGGTGGATTGACTTGAGACAGACCTGATTTTGCAAGTTTTTGAAAAGACGTCACCCCCGCTTCTCCATCTTTTGTCAGGTTCACTGCATATTCATCAGCTGCCTGTTCTTGATGCCTTGAAACAGCGTTTGTAAAAGGGGAAGCTGCAAATGATAGCATCGATACAATAATCAAAAGAAGCGGAAGAGCAGCGACATCCTGTGGTCCCTTCAACCGAAACAAGACGGTTCCCTTTTCATAAAAGTAAAAATAAAGACGGTCCACTACAAAGAAGCCTGCCAGTGACAGTACTAAATATCCAGCTAGACCAATATAGACATGCTTCATAACATAATGACCCATTTCATGCGCCATGATAAATAAGATTTCCTGATCCTTGAGCTTTTTAAGCGTCGTGTCCCATAAGACAATGCGCTTATTTTCACCAATTCCTGTGACGTAAGCGTTCATTGTGTTCGTTTTCTCAGACATATTCACCTCATATACATGATCTGCTGGGATATGCGCTTTGTCTGCAAGCGTTAATATTTTTTTCTCAAGAGCTTGATTCTTTAAAGGGTAAAAATCGTTGTACAGCGGATCAATGACAACCGGCTGTATAAAGAAGAGAAACAGAGTGACTGGGACTGTTAAACACCAGGCATACAGCCACCATCGCTTTCTTCTCTTTTGAATGAGCCAAAAAAACACAATAGCACATAGGGCAAGGAGGGGATATTGAATCCAGAAATCCAATGTTTGATCTTTTAACCAGCTTGCCGTACTTTGTGCAGATATTCCGTAGTGTAAAGACAGCTGATAGCCAACCCACTTAATTGGCAATGAAATCAGCATTGTCAGAAGCGACAGCACAAACACATATACAAGTTTGCTTAAAAAGGTGAAGCGGGCTGCTGCCAAGCTCCAGTCTGCTAATTTCCGTGAAAAACCTGCAATAAGCAAAAGGAAAAAGACATACCAATCTAACGGGATTGTGATAAAGTACAGCAGGTTACGTATGTTCGAGAAATTCTCGCTGATGACAAGCTCATGGCTTGTCATAAATGTATGCGGGTCTGCACTTGTTCCTTTCACACTTTCAGGAACCGATGAATCTCCCATTAGAAACAAATAAGAATAAATAAAAAGACCATATACTATGTATGCTACCGTTGCAAGAGCTACCCATTTACGTACTCGCACAGGTCAGCCTCCTTTCCATTCCTCTCTTTATTCTAATCACGCACATTTTTGTTTAGAACCTGTCTTATTTGGCTCCATCATAGCATGCCCTATCTGAAAAAGCTTTCGCGAAAAAAATGATTATGCTTCTATAAAATCGGAGAAGCTACTTATAAAACAGTGAGTTGGAGGATCAAAATGAAGAAAATCCTTGCAGGAATTGTGATCTTTGGACTTTTACTAATCACCTTCTTTTATGTGTTTAGCCGGACTGGTGACATATTCGATGAGAATCGAGCAGAAAAATTATTGCTTTCACCGACGAATCAGTCCATTTCGTATGAAATAGATGATAAAGACACAGCTGAAGATTTAATTGAAGAATTAAACAAAGGCAAACAAACAAGCAATCATCTTAAGAAAAATATAAAAAAACCTGATTATATTGCCAAAGTCATGTTTGGACGAACAAACGGGACCACCTTTCAGCTATGGACGAATCGATCTCAGGTCGTTTTTTTAGTAGATGGCACGTATTATGAACTGAATCAAAAACAATCAAATTCTTTTCAAAAACAATTAAAAGAAGCCATTCAAAAGGGAGCCTCCTCATAAGAGACTCCCCCTTTTTATTTACTTTCTTCTACTTGATACTTGTCCTTTAGCGCTCTTCTTAAAATTTTACCTGTTGTGTTTTTTGGAATATCATCTATGAAATGGATCGTTTGGGGCTGCTTATATTTTGCCAAATAGCGTGAACAATGTGTGATGATGTCTTCTTGATTGATGTGAGCATGTTTCTTAGGGGAAATGTAACAGACGACTGCCTCACCTGTGTTTGGATCTGGCACACCGATGACAACGGCTTCTGCCACAGCTTCATGTTGATAAAGCACTTCTTCTACTTCTCTTGGATAGACATTATAGCCACCAACAAGAATCATATCCTTTTTTCGATCGACAATATAAATATATCCATCTTCATCTCTTCTCGCCAGATCACCAGTATACAGCCACCCATTCCTCAGTGCGGCTTCAGTATCTTCTGGCATTTGATAATAGCCTTTCATAATGTTTGGTCCTTTTGCTATCAGCTCTCCGACTTCATTCGGACCAACTTCCTCTCCAAGTTCATTTACGATCTTATTCTTCACATTCATAATGTCAGTCCCGACTGAACCTGGTTTTCTTTTTCCATCAAGAGGATTGAAAGCAGTTACTGGCGAGGCCTCTGATAATCCATAGCCCTCCAGGACCGTGACACCGAACTTTTTCTCAAATCCGTGCAGTAAGGCAACAGGCATGGAGGCACCGCCTGAAATACAAATTCTCACTGATGACATCGCTTCATCATGACCGTCTTGGCGGTACAAATAGTTATACATGGTGGGAACACCAACAAATAGCGTTGGTTTCTCTTTTTCCATCATGCGCAAAAGCTCTGAGGGGCTGAAATGCGGCAATACATAAATGGTCGCGCCATGAATCAGTGGTGCATTCATACAGACGGTTAAACAAAATACATGGAACATCGGCAAAGCGGCAATGACCTTGTCCTTTTCATCAATCGATAGATACTCTCCAATATCTCTCGCATTTGAATAAAGGTTGAAATGAGTCAGCATCGCACCCTTTGGTTTTCCTGTCGTGCCAGATGTAAATAAAATAACCGCAGTATCGTCCGGCTGAATGGAAGGATGCACGTTTTCTTTCGCATCACCAGACACAAGCTTTCCAAAGAAAACAAGACGATCACCTACTTCCTTGATGCTTGATCTGCACGCAGATTCATTTTCTGCACAAATGATCACTCTTTCAATAGAAGGAAGCTGTTCATACACCTGCTCGTATACTGGCAGAAGCTGCTCAGGTGCAACAATGGCTTTGACATCACCTGTGATCAGCATATAGCCAATTTCACTTGGCGTGTATGTTGGATTGACTGGTACAACGACAAGCCCTGCCTTTAATGCACCAAAAAAAGAAATGACGAAATGCGGTGAATTTCCTAAAATAAGCGCGATATGATCTCCGGCTTGAAACCCTTCGCTCACTAAACCATCTGCAAAGCGCTCGATACTTGTCATCAGCTCTCGATAGGTCCATTTGTTTCCTTCAAAGATCAGTGCGATGTTTTCTCCCTTCATCATCGCCGTCTGCTCAAGATTTTTGATCAAATCCATTCTCCCACCCCTTATGCGTCGTCAATGAATGAATAGCCATTCATTTTATGACCAAACATTCCTCTTTTCTATTATAATAGACAATCGAAAAAATCCACAAGCTCAAATGTGAATCGCTTTCATTTCTTTTAATAAAAAAGCACCGCTATCTCTAGCCGTGCTTTTCCCCGCTTAATAAATCAAATCAAGAAAATCTTCTTTCGATACATTGCCGAAATAGTGGCGCATATCCATATCTTCTAATACGCCGCTGATCGTTTGACGATCATATTGCTGTCCAATCAGTCTTTTTTCAATATCGGCAATATCCCCCACGCCAAAGAAGTCACCAAAGATCTTGCAATCCTGAATGATTCCTTTTTTCACCTCTAATCGCAGATCAATAGAGCCAGCTGAGAACCGCTTTGAGTGCTGCAAATTAAACTTAGGTGAACGGCCATAGTTCCATTCCCATTTTTGATAACGATCACGAGAAATCTCATGAATCTTTTCCCAATCCTTTTCAGTCAGCTGATACTGCGGCACGTCCCCATTCGTATCAAAAATGTAGCTTAAAAGAATTTTTTTAAATTCTTCTGTTGTCATCTTTTGATCCATTAGTTCACTAATATTGGCGACCCTGCTTCTAATGGACTTAATGCCTTTTGATTCAATCTTTTCTTTTTTCACATTTAAAGCAGAAACGACATGTTCGATTTCTGAATCAAATAGCAGTGTGCCATGACTGAAAATACGTCCGCGTGTGGCGAATTGGGCATTACCAGAAATTTTGCGTCCATCTGCCATGATATCGTTTCTACCGCTTAATTCAGCTTTGATGCCTAATTTTTCAAGCGCTTTGATCACTGGCTCTGTGAACTTTTTAAAGTTGTGGAAGCTGTCCCCATCGTCTTTTGTGATAAAGCTGAAGTTTAAGTTTCCTTTGTCATGGTAAACTGCACCACCGCCTGACAGACGGCGAACGACTTTGATTCCATTGTCTTCCACATATTTTGTATTGATCTCTTCTATTGTATTTTGGTTCTTTCCAATGATAATTGACGGCTGGTTGATGTAAAACAGCAAATACGTTTCTTCAGGATCTAAATATTTTAAGCAATACTCTTCAATTGCCAGATTAATCATTGGGTCATAATGTTGTTCGTTATCTATAAACAGCATCTCTATCTTCCTTCCTTGTTCCATCTAAGCCCTGAATGGGCAAGCTGTATACTGCCAGTATATAGTGTCTGCGCTTCATTGACTAGGTCTTTATGCCGTCCGAAATGAGGGAGATGAGTGATGATGAGCTCTCCAACATTTGCTTCATTTGCAATCTTCGCCACTTCTGTACTGTTCATATGTCCTGCACCTGATCCGTCTTGTCCTGCGTAAAAATTGCTTTCGGCGATCAGTAGATCTGCCTTTTTACTAAACGGGATAAAAGCGTCCTGATAGCTTGAATCTGCTGTATACACAACCACAGCATCATCTGTCTCAATTCTCATAGCATAACATTCTGCCGGATGAACCGTTTTCAAAAAATCAATTTGAAAGGGACCAATTTGCAAGCCTTCTGCCGGATGATAAGGCTTTGCTTTTGTATGTACATGATCAGAAAGCCGACCAAATGCCTCTTGATCACCAGTATGTCCATAGACACTAAGCGGACCGCTGCTTTTTCCTAAATGATATCCCACTAGCTTCGCATATTGGAGTGGTCCGATATCTGCAATATGATCGTGGTGATAATGAGAAAGGAGAACAGCATCTAGTTCCTCTATATCAATGTATTGCTGAAGCATAGAAAGAACACCGCTCCCGCAGTCTACAAGCAGACGAAAGCCATCTGATTCAAAAAGATAACCTGACGTCGCTTCACCAGCTGCCGGAAACCCTCCATAGCATCCAATCACGGTTAATTTCATCGTCATTTTTCCCTCCTTTTCTAAAAATCCCCTTCTTACAATATACCCATTTTTCATAGAAAAAGCATTCTTCTTGCCTATTGTTGCAAAACAGATTGACAATTATTAATCTGTTATAATACAATGATAACAACAAAATGTATTGGAGGATGACAAATGCTAGGAAAAATCACTGAGTTTTTTAGAAATTTGCCTTCAAAGAAATGCACAAAATGTGGAAACGATTTAATGGAACAGCACGAGTGTTATGGTAATGAATGTGAGGAATGCTCACAAGTAAGTTATCTTAAATAAGGAAATAAATTGAATAAAAAAGCACTTTTTTCCTCCGTCGTCAGTTGGAGTCAAAAGTGCTTTTTATTTTATTTGAAAAATAGGTAAAAAGGTAAAACCCTTGGCACAAAAGGGTTTTTTAGTATTTTCATATGATGACATTTAGTTCTGAAGACACTTTTTATTGACTTGAAAAAATAAAGGAGGTTCTAAATGTCCATTTTTTCAAACAATTTTGTATTTTCTTAATATAATTTAATCGTGGACGAACCTCTTTAATTTTAGTTATACTTTAATTCATATATTAAAACTTAATATGATGGGAATATTCCTTTAATGAATAAGTTAGGGAGGAAATCTATGAAAAAATTAAAATTTGGATTAGCTACACAAATCCTAATCGGTCTTATTCTCGGTGTCGTTGTTGGGGCAGTCTTTTTCGGTAACCCTGGTGTTGAGACATACTTAAAACCAATTGGAGACTTCTTCTTAAGACTTATTAAGATGATCGTCATACCGATTGTCGTCTCTAGCTTAATTTTAGGTGTTGCAGGTGCCGGTGATGGTAAAAAAGTAGGGAAGCTCGGTTTTAGAACCATTCTTTATTTTGAAATTATCACAACATTTGCGATTATCCTTGGTCTTGTGCTTGCGAACTTTGTACAACCTGGTGCAGGCGTTGACTTTGGACATGCGGAAAAACAAGATATTAGCCAGTATGTTGAAACGGAAAAAGAGCAAAGCAATAAATCAATTGCTGATACGTTCCTTCATATCGTTCCAACGAACTTCTTCCAATCATTGGCGGAAGGTGATTTGCTTGCGATTATTTTCTTCACTGTGTTATTTGCGCTCGGCGTTTCAGCCATTGGTGAACGCGGCAAACCAGTGCTCGCCTTCTTTGAAGGTGTATCACATGCCATGTTCCATGTCGTCAATGTTGTGATGAAAGCTGCACCATTTGGTGTGTTCGCACTCATTGGTGTTACAGTATCAAAATTTGGTCTTGAATCTCTTATTTCATTAGGTAAGCTCGTAGGTCTTGTTTATTTTGCGCTCGCTCTCTTCCTTATCGTTGTATTCGGAATTATTGGAAAGATGATCGGCGTCAATATTTTCAGATTTCTTGCTTACATGAAAGACGAAATGCTTCTTGCCTTTAGTACATCCAGCTCTGAAACAGTTTTACCAAGAGTGATGGATAAAATGGAACGCATCGGATGTCCAAAGGGAATTGTCTCTTTCGTTATCCCTATCGGTTATACATTTAACCTAGACGGCTCCGTCTTGTATCAAGCCATCGCTGCCCTTTTCCTTGCACAGGTATATGGCATTGACCTAACGATCGTCCAGCAGCTCACGCTGATTCTTGTGCTGATGGTGACATCAAAAGGAATGGCTGCTGTTCCTGGTACTTCATTTGTTGTATTACTCGCAACATTAGGAACAATTGGTGTTCCTGCTGAAGGTCTCGCATTTATTGCAGGTGTTGACCGTATCATGGATATGGCGCGAACCGTTGTTAACTTAACAGGTAATGCACTTGCAGCTGTCGTGATGTCTAAATGGGAAGGGCAATATGACCCTGAAAAAGGACATCGTGTAATGACTGGACAAGATGCTCCTGAACCAACACAGCTTTCAAGCTAATCAAAAAGAACCCCGCTAGATGGGGTTCTTTTTTTTATGCTGTGATTAATGTTGATTGAACATAATGATAAAGGAGATTCGCTGTGTGAATCAGTGAATCTTCATGTGTTCTTTCAAAGGCATGCGAGGAGTCGATGCCGGGACCAATCAGTCCATGAATGATATCATGTCCTGCTCTAATGGCTGCTGACGCATCTGATCCGTAATAAGGATAAATATCCAGACGGTAATCAATTTTATTCTCTTCTGCTAATGCGGCTAAATGCTTGCGTAATCCATAGTGATAAGGACCGCTCGAATCCTTCACACAAATAGACACACTGTATTCATCTGTTGATTGACCGTCGCCGATAGCCCCCATATCTACAGCCAGGTATTCTACCGTTTCTTCTGGAATATTCGAGTTTCCGCCGTAGCCAATTTCTTCATTATTTGAAATTAAGAAGTGTGTTGTATGCGGTAAAGTGATGCTTTCCGTTTGAATCCGGTGGATTAAACGCAGCAATAACGCCACACTTGCTTTGTCATCAAGATGTCTTGATTTAATAAAGCCTGAAGATGTCACTTCCACTCTAGGATCAAATGAGATAAAATCCCCTACTTGAATCCCAAGTGCTTTGACATCGTCTTGATTTTTTACCTTTTCATCAAGACGAATCTCCATATTTTCTTGGTTTCGTTTCGCTTTTCCAGCATCCGCATAGACGTGAACTGATGTTTGATGCATGAGAATGGTTCCTGTGTATGTACGGCCTGATACTGTTTCAATTTCACAATATTCGCCTTCTATTGAGTTATACTGAAAGCCTCCGATGAGTGCAAGACGAAGCCGGCCATTTGATTTAATTTCCTTTACCATCGCACCGAGCGTATCGACATGCGCTGTCAGCATGCGGTGTTCCTTGTCATCTGTTCCTTTGATTGTAGCAATTAATCCGCCTTTTCGATTTCGCTTTGTCTCAATATTCAAATCGTGTAAAAAACGTTCAACAAAACCGATCACCTTTTCTGTATTCCCTGATGGACTTGGGATCGATACAAGCTTTTGAATCAGCTGAACTGTTTCGTTTACTTCCGTTGTCATTCGGCATTTCCTCCTTTGTCTGAAAGCAATGTCTTCCAAGTATGCCTTTTTCAGCATCTCTTCTTAAAATATATCTCTTCGGGTTCGTGATGTCTAATTTCTAATCAAAAAATCCTTTCTCTATAAAGAGAAAGGATTTTTTGATTAAGCCTCGTCTTGTTTCATTTTTCTTACGTTCCAAGCAAAGTATGCGGTTGTTGCCGCCATCATGATGATGGCAACTGTCCCAAGGATTGCTACTTGGTGCCATAAATAGCTGTCATCACCGCTTGCAATGATCGTTCTAAATCCATTGATTGTATACGTCATTGGAAGCAGGCTATGAATGACTTGGAAGAATTTCGGTACGAGCTCAAGCGGGAATGTACCCGCACTTGCTGCGAGCTGAAGAACCAAGATAATGACGGCAATGAAGCGTCCTGGGTTCCCCATCGTTGTCGCCAGAAGCTGAATGATCGCTAGGAACGTCAGGCTGACGACAATCGCAAAGAGATAGAAGCGCCAGAGACTCTCTACCTCAAGACCAAGTCCAAAGATGAGCATGGAGCTTGCAATGACTGCTTGCAGGATACCAACAAAGAGGAGCACACTATATTTGCTGAAAAACCATTCAAACGCATTTCTAGGGCGTCCAGCAGGGTCTTTCATTGGGAATACAACAGTCAGCATAAGAGCTCCTACAAAGAGTCCCATGGATAAAATATAAGGTGTGAGCCCTGTTCCATAGTTATCAATTTTTTTCGCTGTATCGTTTTCTGTTTTGACTGGGCTTGCAATCATATTGTAATTGTCTTGGTCCGCATCAATTTCACCAGTTTCATCTGCGGCGCTTTTTAATTTATCGGACAGCTTCCCTGTACCACTCTTTAAGTCGCCCAATCCTTTATCGAGCGATTTTGAGCCTTCAGCAAGCTTAGATGTATTGCTTTGGATACTCGTTGAACCACTTTCCAGCTTATTTAACGCTGCGCTAAGCTGGCTTGAACCATTTGCAAGCTTATCCGCACCACTTTTCGCTGTATCAAGCTTTCCATTTGCTGTTTGCAGGCCATTTTGTAATTGGCCTTGACCTGTTTGAAGCTTCAGTGCACCTTGATACAATTTATTCGTACCAGATGTCATTTGATCAATTGCATTTTGTATTGCGACTGTCGATGTGTATAGCTGTTCTGTTTTCTCTGGTAGCTGTTTGACTTGCTGTAGCTGTGCTTTTGCCGAGGCAACCGCAGATTGAATCTCACTTGCATCAGGCAGTTCCTGCAAGGCGGCTAAGCTTTGCTCAAGTCCAGACAGATCAGGTAATTCGATGTTAGGCAGACTGTCGAGCTGATCCATTGCTGCCTTTTTCTCTTCATCTGTCATTGAGCTGTTTTGGATAATGCTTTTTACTTTTGCATCTCGATTCGCTAACGCTTCTTTTAATGAAGCAAGTTTTGTACTGAACGTTTTTGCGTCTTTTTTCACCTGATCGAGTTTAGGGGCCATCTTTTCAAGATTCGCTAATTCTGGTGAAGACAAGACTTTTTCTACTGCTGCAATTTTTTCAGAAAAGGATTGTGCTTTGTTGTTTAGCTGCTCAATGCCTGCTGTGAATTGCGGCATTTTAGAAGCGAGCTGCTCATGTCCTTCACGGCTTGTGTTTAGCCCTTCAGTCAATGTATCAATACCTGTGCCAAGCTCTCCAAATTTCTGATCGATGGTTTGATAGCCTGTTAAGAGCTGACCAAGCCCGCTGTCAAGAGACTGGATTCCTGTGTTCAATTCACCCATTTTCCCTGCGAACTGATGAACACCTTCACTATAGGTTAACGTTCCTTCAGCCAATTTCGCCAGGTTGTCTTTTAACTTTTGACTGCCATCTTTTGCGCTTTTTGTTCCGTCATCAATTTTCTTCGCACCATCGCTTGCTTGATCTAATCCCTTTGCAATCGTTTTGAAGTTATCAAAGATGACCTCTGCATAATTTTCTGTGACTTCCTTTGAAACCGAATCTTTTAATTTGATTATGGCATTATTCGCAATTTGTGACGCAGCATAGTTTGCGCCTGGGTTCGTATAATATTTCAGATTCGATTTTTTCGGATGTTTATCGAGCACTGTACTTGCATTTTTCGAGAAATCTTTTGGTATTTCTACGACAAGATAATAGTCCTCGTTATTTAATCCCTTGACGGCCTTTTCTTCACTATCGACAAAGTGCCATTTAAAACTATTGTTCTTCTTCAATTCCTTCACCAAATCATCGCCAACCTGAAGTGTTTTCCCGTCATAATGACTGCCTTCATCCAAGTTGACAACCGCTACAGGTAATTGATCTACTGTACCATATGGATCCCAGTAAGCTTTTAAAAATACACCACTGTAAATCAGCGGAATAAATAAGACAGCTAAAATCGGGATCAGTAGTTTTTTGCTCGTCACAATGTCTTTCCATTGATTCCGAATTAAATTCATTGCTGTTTTCCTCCCATTGATGAATGACTAAATTAAGAATTCGGTCATTTGAACTCAAAAAAAAATTATGTTGTTACAGAAAGCCCTTTTAGTACATAAAGCTCCAGCGATTCGGCTACCTCTTCTTTTGTTAAAGGCTCGTATCGCTTTTCCCAATCAAAAATAAGTGCAATATATAATTTCACCATCACAAATGCCGTCAATTCAGGATCACATGGCTTAATGTCGCCTTTATCAATCGCTTCTTTTACTTTCGTTTTAATATAGCGAATGATCATTTGCTCCATCTTTTCAATCATTTCCTTGACCGCTGACGTGCCAAGCTCCGCATTTTCCTGAAAGATTTTAATTGTGAGCTGGTGGTTTTTTCGAAATTCCAATATTGCAAAGAGTGCTAAGTGAAGGTTTTCAGAGAAACTATTTTTCTCATCAATCGCCTCATCAGCAATTTTTCTCATCTCCATTAAAAGGGATGTGAAAATTTCATCAAACAGCTCTTCTTTGTTTTTGAAAAAGGTATAAATGGTTCCCTTTCCGACGTTGGCAAGCTTCGCCACAAGGTCCATCGTGGTCGCTTTATACCCAAATTGAGTAAATGCCTTCGTGGCCCCATCTAAAATCATTTGTCTCCTATCAACACTCATGGTCTCACTCCCAAAATGACTATTTGAACGTTTTGGTCATTAAGTACAGAAAGTAATATACCACATCCTTTTCCTCGGATGCAACTACTTTGTTCACTTTTATGATCCCCAACTCTTTTCTCATGATTCGAACATGAAAAACTCCCTTTCCATGATAGAAAAGGGAGTTTGTTTTATGAAAATAGATAAGATACAGCCTCTGTGATGGCGGCTTTTCCTTGATCAATACAATCAGGGATTCCAACACCTTCAAAAGCAGCACCAGTGATATAAACACCAGGATATGATTGCTTAAACGTGTCTCGCATGTTCTTAATGGCTTTTTGATGACCGACGTGATACTGAGGCATGCTCGTCTTCCAGCGGGTCACTGTCGTCAGTTCTGGATCAGCTTTAATATCCATGATTTTCTTCAAATCCTCCAGCACAATGCTGACGATTTGGCTGTCTGACTGCTCGACAATCGATTCGTCTCCAGCTTTTCCTACATACGCACGCAATAGCGTTTTTCCTTTAGGAGCTGTATGCGGCCATTTTTTATTCGTCCACGTACAGGCTGTAATAGAGAAATCACTGTTTCTTGAGATGACAAAACCAGTGCCGTCATATTCATTATGAACATCCTCTTCTTTAAAGCCAAGTGCAACCGTTGCAACAGAAGTAGATGTCATGTCGTGCAAGTACTCAAGACCTGCTTCTTTTGGAAACATGGAGTAGATCGATTGATGCGGAGTCGTGACAATGGCTGAATCTGCAACAAGCGTTTGACCGCTGTCTAGTTGCACACCATAGCCCCCATCCGTTTTTTCAATCTGCTTCACTTTTGTCCCTTTATAAATCGTCGTCAGCTTGAGCTTACTTTCTACCGCTTCAACAAGTGCTTGCAGTCCTTGATTGATTGTTTGGAACTGTCCTTGCTTTTTCGCTGTCACTTGCTGCGCTTTCGCATGCTGCTGTGATTTTTTCATCCCAATAATCAAACTGCGATGCTGTTGTTCCGTTTGATAAAACTGCGGGAAGGTAGACATTAAGCTCAGGCGGTCAATGTCACCTGCATAAATACCTGATAAAAGAGGCTCAATTAAATTCTCGACGACTTCATCGCCCACACGTCTTCTAAAAAATTCACCAAGCGACTGATCTTCTGTCTGCTTGCTTTTCGGTAAAACGAAATCCATCGCCGCTCTCGCTTTTCCTGCCACTGAAAAAAGACCAGTTGTAATGAATGGACTGATTTGAGTTGGAATGCCCATAACAGCACCCTTTGGCATCGGATGAAGGGTTTCATTGACTAATACATACGCTTGCCCTGTTTCATTATTGACGAGCTGATCGGACAGGCCGACATCCTTTGCCAGCTGCGGTCCACTGATCTTTCTTTCTAAAAATGAATCAGGTCCACGTTCAATGATATAGCCGTCTTTATATAATGTTTGAATTTTTCCACCTAGCCTAGGACTCGCTTCAATTAGAGATATTTGGATCGGGAGACCTTTTTCTTCGATTTCCTTCTCCAAATAGAAGGCGGCGGCTAAACCAGTGATGCCACCGCCAATGATGACAAGGTGTTTTTGGTTGTCATGCATAGGATCGCCTTCTTTTATATGATTACTTGCTTTCATCAAGCTTTTTTAATACGACTGTGGCCAGCGCATCAATAAATGCGGGTTTCGCATTTGGCATATCGGGGCGATAGTAGGCTGCACCGATTTCATCAGTTACGACTTTACATTCATAATCGTTGTCGTATAACACTTCGAGATGATCAGCGACAAAACCAACAGGCACGTATACGAACGTTTTATAGCCTTTTTGCTCAAATAGGTCCCGCGTTAAGTCTTGCACGTCTGGTCCAAGCCATGGATCAGGCGTGTTGCCTTCACTTTGCCAGCCAATTTCATAATGTTCAATTCCTGCACCTTCAGCAATCATTTTTGCAGATTGTGCGAGCTGGTCAGGGTATGGATCTCCTGCTGCAATGATTTTTTCTGGCAGGCTGTGTGCAGACACAATGAGCACGGCCGATTCTCTTTCCTCTTGGCTCATTGATGCATACGTATCTTTCACTTGTTTCACCCAATAGTCCACAAACTTTGGCTCATCATACCAGCTTTCAACAGAAGTGATCTTCAGATTGCCAAGCTTGTCTGCTTCATCTTGTGCACGTTTGTTATACGATTTCACACTAAATGTTGAGAAGTGAGGTGCAAGAACGATACTCACCGCTTCTGTGATGCCATCTTGATGCATCTTGGCAACCGCATCTTCAATGAACGGCTCAATATGTTTTAAGCCAATGTAGACATGGAATTCAATCTCGTCTTGGATGTTATTCAAATGATCACACAAACCATTTGCCTGCTGTTCTGTAATTTTTGACAAAGGAGAAATACCGCCGATGGCTTTGTAGCGATCCTTTAAATCTTGCAGCATCTCTGGCTCCGGCTTTCTGCCTCTACGGATATGTGTATAGTAACGCTCAATATCTTCTTCTTTATATGGGGTGCCATATGCCATGACAAGAAGTCCCATTTTCTTTTTCTCCACAACCAACACTCCTTCAGATCATTTGAAATAGTTTAGATGGATGTTT
Organism: Bacillus crepusculi; assembly: GCF_014764715.1. Taxonomy (GTDB): domain Bacteria; phylum Bacillota; class Bacilli; order Bacillales; family Bacillaceae; genus Bacillus. The sequence continues at coordinate 441,394 of NZ_JACXXE010000003.1, forward strand.
TTTTATGTGTAGCCGAATAGTCGTGAATAAAATCTGTCAGCTTCTTTAACGTGTCTGGTGAAACATCAGGAAATACCCCATGACCTAAGTTAAAGATGAAGTGGTCTGATTTCATCCCTTGATCTAAAATATCCTTTGCTCTTTCTTCAATCACTTCCCAAGGAGCAAGTAAGATGGTCGGATCAAGGTTTCCTTGTAGCGTTTTGGTTAAACCTTCTTTTCGCGCTTCGTCTACACTCATACGCCAATCAAGGCCAACGACATCAAGCGGCAGATCATGCCAATCCTTTGCCAAATGACTCGCACCAACTCCGTACATGATCATCGGTACGTTTTCAGATTTAAGCTCTGTGAAAATACGCTGCATGACAGGCTTAATAAATGTCCGGTAATCTGCTGCATTTAAAGCACCAACCCACGAGTCGAAGATTTGAAATGCACTGACCCCTGCTTTTACCTGCGCGCGTATGTATGTGATCGTCATATCAGCTAATTTGTTCATGAGCAGCATCCAAGTCTCTGGCTCACTGTACATGAGTGCCTTCGTTTTATGATAATTTTTAGATGGACCGCCTTCAATCATATAGCTTGCCATCGTAAATGGTGCACCGGCAAAACCAATGAGCGGAACATTTAGCTGCTCCTTCGTTAAAAGCTTGATTGTATCAAGCACATAGGGCAGATCTTCTTCAGGATGAAGCTCCCCAAGACGTTCAATATCTGCCTTTGTCCGAATAGGTGAATCAATCACAGGCCCAATTCCATTTTTAATTTCAACGTCCACTCCAATAGCCGGAAGCGGGGTCATAATATCTTTATATAAAATAGCGGCATCTACACCATATTGTTCTACAGGAAGTCTTGTTACATAAGCACATAGCTCTGGCTGATGCGTAATTTCAAATAGCCCGTATTTTTCTTTAAGGGCACGATATTCAGGCTGCGAGCGTCCTGCCTGTCTCATATACCAAACAGGTACATGGTCTGTTTTTTCCCCTTTGCACGCCTTTAAGAACGTGTCATTAAAAGCTTTCGTTTTTCCCATTACCTTTCATTCCACCTTTCGCCTCACACTCTCTTTGTATAAGGCTCAAACACTGCTTTTACTATACCGCTTTTTCAAGGCACGGTATACTAAAGCGGCTCAATGTTCAAAAAATCGCCGAATATGAACGTCCAAAAGTTTCTGGCTTAACATAGGAACTGCCTTCGCCTTCTTCTTTCGTTTGGGTATTATATGGAACAACCTTATACTGCGCATCTGAAAACACATTGGCATACGGCATTGTGTAGCTACCGGCCCCTGTCACTGAGTCGATCAGCGTCTCGCTACCATTTCTCTTTTCATAGATGCGGTATTCAACCCGTTTATCCTCCTGCTTGTCCCATGACAGCTCCAATGTAAACAACCCTTTGAGTTTAAACACATAGCGGGCTTCAAATCCTGATAATCCTTCTAAATGGATGGGCGATTGAAGTTCTTTAATTCCCACTGGTTTTTCAAAAGTTTCATTGGTGATTTGGGCTGCCGTTAAAATATCCTTAAACAGCTGCACTGGATACTCACTGCCGCCAGTTAAATAGTGGCTGTTATCGGTTTTGTCATACCCCATCCATATCGCACCTGTTGTACTAGGCGTGTAGCCAGCAAACCAAGCATCTTTCGTTGCCCCTTTCACACCTGAATAGGTGGTTGTTCCTGTTTTACCTGCTAAATCTCCAGCATATGAACCGCTCTGGGCTGTCCCGCCTTTGACGACTTGCTGAAGCATTCTCGTCATATTCCATGCGTTTTGCACACTAAACACTCGTTCTTGCTTACCACGATTCTTTTCTATCGTTTCTCCTTCATCATTGGTGATTTTCTGAATGAAGAAAGGCTTTTTATATACACCTTCATTTGCAAATGTATGGAAGGCTCCAGCGATCTGCAAGGGAGAAACCCCTTTTTCTAAGCCGCCAAGTGCCATAGCAAGTCCTTTATCCGAAATATCGATTCCCATTTTCTCGAGATATGATTTCGAGGTATCAATGCCAAGCTGACTTAACGTCCACACAGCAGCAGTATTTTTACTCTTCATCAAGGCATCCACCATCGTGACCCTGCCTTCATACTGCCCATCATAATTTTTTGGTGAATAGCCGTCATAGCTTTTTTCTTTATCTTCAAGCAATGAATAAGGTCTGAATTTTTTCTCCTGCATCGCCGGACCATACACCGCAATCGGCTTGAAAACAGATCCAGGCTGTCTAACAGCCGTTACCCTGTTATAGCCCCTTGCCTGATATTCTCGTCCGCCAATGGCTGCTTTTACTCCACCAGAATCGTTATCAATAAAGACGGCACTGCTTTCTGGAGAACCGCTTTTTCCCGGGAAATAACGGTTGTTCTTCATCGCATCATAGGCGACTTTTTGCAGATTCATATCGATCGGGACTGTAATGGTATAGCCGCCTTGAAGTAATTGTTCATGCGAAATGGCATACTCTGAATCTGCTTCTTTAATGATAAGATCTACATAGCTGTCCACCCAAGGCGTTTCTGATTTCTTTTTCAAATGAATGCCTAGTGTTCTCCCTTTTGCTTCTACTGTTTCTGTGGATGATAAATATCCTTGTTCATTCATTAAATTCAAGATGGTGTCTCGTCTTTGTTTATTTTTCTCAGGATGTAAAACAGGCGAGTAAGAAGACGGTGCCTTTGGCATCGCAGCGAGGGTAGCACCTTCGCTGACAGTTAAATCTTTCACATCTTTACTAAAATAATAATTGGCTGCCGCCTGAATACCATAGACGCCATGGCCGAAGTAAAGCTGATTCAAATACATTTCAAGCAGTTTATCCTTTGAATAATCTCTTTCTAAATTAATCGCAATAATGACTTCTTTTGTTTTTCGAAGAAAGGTTTTATCATTGGTGAGAAAAATATTTTTTGCGAGCTGCTGCGTAATCGTACTGCCTCCCTCTACCTTTCCTCCTGCTAATATATCTCGATAAACCGCCCTTGAAATAGATTGTGCATCAATTCCATGATGCTCATAAAAACGTTTGTCCTCAACAGCCACAAAGGCTTTCGCTACTTTATCAGGTACCTCATTTAATGACACAGGGTCCCGATTTTCCGAGTACATGCTTGTGAGTTCTTTTCCATTCTGATCAATGATTTTGGAGGAAGCGTGAAAAACAAGCTTCTTTTCATCTATGACATAATGGCCTAAAAATAAAATGGTCAGATAGCCAATAAATGAAAGCACGAGTGTACTCCCTGCAATGACTAACGGAATGATTATCTTCTTTTTCTTCAAATTAGGTCACCTCATTCCTTTATACGGCTAGTATGGGATGTATTGCTTCATAATATGTTTTATGGATTGACTACCAAAGAATTATATATCATTCTTTTGTTATACTATCAAGCAGGAGGCGATTTAGATGAATTTCTATATTACATATGGAACAGCAGACTTTTTGCATAAAATCGCAAAGAAGCACCATCTGGAAAATCTACTTTATATGGTCGGAAAAGAACAAGCAGCCCTTTTTCATGAAACCGAGGGTGAGACTGTCTTTAAAGCCCCTCATGCCTATGAGGTGATTTATGCAAAAGGCGATCTCGTTCAATCTGGCTTCGTCACCTTGAATCATATCCCTGTGAAGCTTGAAAGCAGAGCACTTTTTGAATCCACCTTTCAGAAGAAAACAAACATCTCAGAGCATCAGCGCGGCTTCCAGGCTTTACGTGTCTTAAGACCACAAAAAGATGAAGAGGTCTATCTGATTTTGACGCTGTGGGAATCAGAGGATTTATTTCAAGACTTTCAAGAATCAGAAGCCTTCTTTCAGCCGCACGAGGACACAGGCTCCATCTTCTCTCGTCCTGCCTATCTCACATCCTACCATGCCGTCACAGACAATTAAGGAAGTGCTGCTTTGAGCACTTCTTTTTTCATGAAAAAAAGCCCCGTAGCTAGGCTTCTTTTTATCATCTTCATTTGAGCTCGTATCGATGAATGATTGGCTGAACCACATAGAAATTCAGCAATATCCATCCTAATAAGAGTGGCCACTTCAACATAGGCGAAGCGCCTTTCAATTGAATCAGCAGCACCAATAGCGGAACCAAGCAGATCATGAAAAAAATCATCTTTGAGGCAAACGTTTCTTTGATTTGATACCGACAGCTTGGACACATCATCATTTTCGTATGTGATAAATGAAACTTTTCGACGAAAGAAAATGCTTTTGAACAATTTGGACAGCTTCCCAACACGATTCCTCCCTTTTCTCCGCTTCATATCAACTTCGACTTTTTTGTAAAATGACCTTTTGAAGCCGAATACGAAATCCTCTTCTGTTGAAAGATTCTAACAATTACCATACAATCAGTAAAAGAGCATGAAGGAGGTTTTCGGATCAATGTCAATATCCACTTTACAAAAAAGCATCAATGAACGTCTTGATGAACATTATGAGGAAATGGTTGAAATTAGACGCCATCTCCATATGAATCCTGAGCTTTCTTTTCAGGAGGAAGAAACAGCCGCTTTCATCGCCAATTACTATGACACATTACAAATACCAACACGTACTCAGGTAGGCGGTCATGGTGTTCTTGCTTTTATTGAGGGAGCTTCTCCGGGGCCGACCATTGCCCTAAGAGCTGATTTTGATGCGCTGCCGATACACGATGAAAAGGATGTGCCTTACAGATCGACAAAGCCTGGTGTGATGCATGCGTGCGGTCACGATGGGCACACCGCAACGCTTCTTGTCTTAGCGAAAATCTTGCATACACATCGTGATCAATTAAAAGGGAAAATCGTCCTCATTCATCAGCACGCAGAAGAATATGCGCCAGGCGGTGCTAAACCGATGATTGAAGATGGCTGTTTAGACGGTGTCGATGTCATATTCGGTACGCACCTTTGGTCATCAGAGCCATGTGGCACGGTGCTTTATAAAAGCGGGAACTTTATGGCAGCTGCCGACCGTTTCTCTATTCAAATCCAAGGGAAAGGCGGACATGGCGCTCAGCCTCATCTAACGAAAGATGCCGTACTCATCGGTTCACAAATTGTCGCAAATCTGCAGCAGGTCGTCGCCCGTAAAGTCAATCCAATTGATTCTGCTGTTGTATCTGTTGGAGGTTTTGTGGCTGAGAATGCCTTTAACGTCATTGCAGATTCTGCTGTTTTAACCGGCACTGCAAGATCCTTTGAAGAAAGTGCACGACAAATCATTGAACGTGAAATTGAACAGGTGGTGAAAGGGGTTTGCCACATGCATGATGCATCGTACACATATGAATATGTGAGAGGATATCCTGCTGTCAAAAATCACCCGAAGCCAACTGAATATATTGCGGAAATCGCAAAACAGACAGAAGGTGTCATAGAAGTAAAAGAAGCGGAAACCCAAATGGGTGGAGAAGATTTTGCTTACTACTTGCAGCATGTTCCTGGCACCTTCTTCTATACAGGCGCCATGCCAGAAAACAGCCAGGATGTGTATCCACATCATCATCCGAAATTCGATATTAACGAAAACGCAATGCCTGTCGCAGCAAAGGTACTGGCTCATGCCGTCCTTTCCTACGATGAATGAAAAAAAGCCGCTGCCTGGTCTTACCCCTGTCAAGTAGACAATTATAAAAAGCCTAAGCTGCCAGTGTGTGACGGTATT
>NZ_JACXXE010000031.1 GCF_014764715.1 Bacillus crepusculi
TTTTAGGTATAGAAATTCAGACTTTAAGATACCAAAAAAGTTCTCGATAACTGCGTTATCGTAACAGTTACCTTTTCGGGACATACTCTGTGTAATCCCACGCTTTTTTAAGGCGTGTCTATATTGCTTCATTTGGTAATGCCATCCTTGATCAGAATGTATCATTGGTTTCTCATCTTCATCTAAACGGTTGAACGCCTGATGAAGCATCGTTGAGACGAGTGAATAAACAGGTCTTGAACCGACTGTATAGGTAATGATTTCACCATTAAATAGATCTAATATGGGCGAAAGATAGAGCTTCTGACCAAATAACTTAAACTCCGTTATATCTGTGACCCATTTCTCATTTGGCCTATCAGCTTGAAAATGACGAGCCAATATATTAGGCGCTATTTTGTTCACTGTGCCTCTGTATGAACGATATTTCTTCACTCGGACCATGCATTTTAGCCCTAGAACTTTCATGATGCGCTGGACTTTTTTGTGATTTACCTTTTGTCCTCGGTTGATTAGTTCATCACGAATCCGGCGATATCCATAACGTCCTTGATGTTCCTGATAAATGGTTTGAATCATCTTTTTCAGTTCGACATCCTGATCAGGACGATCTAAATGCTTGATCAAGTAATAGTAGGTACTGCGTGGAATACATGCGAGCTTAAGAAGTGATTTCACCGGATATTGATGCCTTAAATCATAGACTACTTGCGCTTTGTCTTGTTTGGTGATTGTTCCTTGTTTTGAACTAAGGCATTCAACTTTTTTAAATACTCATTTTCCATGCGCAAATGTTCTACTTCTGCCTGTAACGCTTCCATTGATCCTTTCGTTATTTCTTGTTTTCCAGTTTTCTTTTTCATAGACGGACGCCCCTTTTTCTTAGATTGAAGGGCGTCTACTCCTTGTGTTTCCAAGATGCGCTTCCAGTTCCAAAGCGTGGTATCAGAAGGCAGGTTAAAGAGTGCAGCTGTTTCCAAGATAGACGTCCCATGTTCATTCATATAATCAAGTAAGTCTAGTTTATATTGGACTGGATAATTTGTATATGACTTTGAAAAAGCTTTTTCGCCATGATATTGATACTTTCTGACCCAATATTGAAGTATGCTTTTGTGCACGCCAATCTGTTTTGCAATTCCAAGCAGGGGTTCGCGGTCAATGAGGTATCGTTTTACCGCTTTGATTTTATCTTCAATTGTAAATTTAGCCAAAAGAAAAGCACCTCCAAATGTTAGACTGTGTCTAATATTTGGGGTGCACTTCA
>NZ_JACXXE010000032.1 GCF_014764715.1 Bacillus crepusculi
TATGATAGCGGTCTTTCGTTTTGAAGAAATAAAAAAGAAGTCTTTGACTAGACCTCTTTTCAAAATGACCCGTACGGGATTCGAACCCGTGTTACCGCCGTGAAAGGGCGGTGTCTTAACCGCTTGACCAACGGGCCAGATAAATGGCGGAGAAGGAGGGATTTGAACCCTCGCGCCGCTTGCGCGACCTACACCCTTAGCAGGGGCGCCTCTTCAGCCACTTGAGTACTTCTCCATTTGGCTCCGCAGGTAGGACTCGAACCTACGACCGATCGGTTAACAGCCGATAGCTCTACCACTGAGCTACTGCGGAAGATCATGGTGGGCCTGAGTGGACTCGAACCACCGACCTCACGCTTATCAGGCGTGCGCTCTAACCAGCTGAGCTACAGGCCCATGAACGATATACAAATGGAGCGGGTGATGGGAATCGAACCCACGACATCAGCTTGGAAGGCTGAGGTTTTACCACTAAACTACACCCGCAAAAATATGTATGGGGCGATTGATGGGAATCGAACCCACGAGTGCCAGAGCCACAATCTGGTGCGTTAACCACTTCGCCACAACCGCCATACTATCAATATTTATTTGTAAAAGTGGCTCGGGACGGAATCGAACCGCCGACACACGGATTTTCAGTCCGTTGCTCTACCAACTGAGCTACCGAGCCATATAATTATAAAAATGGCGGTCCGGACGGGACTCGAACCCGCGACCTCCTGCGTGACAGGCAGGCATTCTAACCAACTGAACTACCGGACCAATATAGATAAGATAAAATTTGGTTGCGGGGGCAGGATTTGAACCTGCGACCTTCGGGTTATGAGCCCGACGAGCTACCGAACTGCTCCACCCCGCGATGATATGATGTTTTAAAAAATATGGCGGAGGAAGAGGGATTCGAACCCCCGCGGGCTTTGACACCCCTGTCGGTTTTCAAGACCGATCCCTTCAGCCGGACTTGGGTATTCCTCCGTATAGATGGTGGACCTTGTAGGACTCGAACCTACGACCGGACGGTTATGAGCCGTCTGCTCTAACCAACTGAGCTAAAGGTCCTTTATAGCGGCGGAGGGGATCGAACCCCCGACCTCACGGGTATGAACCGTACGCTCTAGCCAGCTGAGCTACACCGCCATGATAAAAAATCCTTTAGAAA
>NZ_JACXXE010000033.1 GCF_014764715.1 Bacillus crepusculi
TCAGCTTGTAGACAAAGTCTACAAGCTTTTTTGTATAATAAGGGTAATAACATAATTCTGTGGGGGATGAACATGTTATCGAAACGTGAAGAAGAAAGAAGAAATCAATTAGAAGTAGTGGCTTTAGATGAATTAGTACCTGAAGATCATCTTGTACGAAAAATTGATCAAGCGATCGATTTTGATTTCATTTATGATCTTGTCAAAGATCATTATAGTTCTGACAACGGTAGACCCAGTGTTGATCCCGTTGTTCTCATTAAGATGGTCTTAATCCAATATCTATTTGGCATTCGCTCTATGCGTCAAACCATTAAAGAAATTGAAACCAACGTGGCTTATCGGTGGTTTATTGGATATGGGTTTTCTGAGAAAATTCCGCACTTTTCTACCTTCGGTAAAAACTACGTGAGACGCTTCCATGATACCGATTTATTCGAACAAATTTTTTACCGAATCTTAAGAGAAGCGATGAAAAAAGGTCTTGTTGACCCTTCTATCGCCTTCATTGATTCAACCCATGTAAAAGCGAACGCCAATAAGAAAAAGCTTGAAAAGAAAATCGTTCGAGTAGAAACAAGAAGTTATCAAAATCAGCTTCATGAGGAGATCAATATTGATCGTGAAGAACATGGAAAAAAGCCTTTACCCCTACAGAATAAAGAAGAGACAAAAGAGATGAAGGTAAGTACGACTGATCCAGAGAGTGGCTACTACGTGAAGGATGAGCGAGAAAAATCATTTGCCTATTCATTTCATACGGCTTGTGATTCTAAAGGATTTATTTTAGGATCACTGGTCACAGGTGGAAATGTTCATGATAGTCGTATGTTGGATTCACTCGTATCAAAGGTGATAGAAAAAGTCAGAAAACCAAATGTAGTCGCAGTAGATGCTGGATATAAAACACCTTACATCGCTAAGTTTTTAATGGATCAAGAGATAAGACCTGTCATGCCTTACACTCGTCCGAGAACAAAAGCTGGTTACTTGAAAAAGAGTGAATATGTGTATGATGCACATTTTGATTGTTACATTTGCCCAAACGGGCAAATTCTCTCTTATCGCACAACGACGAGAGAGGGATATAAGCAATATGCGTCTGATTCAGTGATATGTCGTTCTTGCCAATTACTTGAA
>NZ_JACXXE010000034.1 GCF_014764715.1 Bacillus crepusculi
TGGAGGATTAGCTCAGCTGGGAGAGCATCTGCCTTACAAGCAGAGGGTCGGCGGTTCGAGCCCGTCATCCTCCACCATATTTATTCTTACATAATGTTAGGATAGATAAAGCCGGTGTAGCTCAACTGGTAGAGCAACTGACTTGTAATCAGTAGGTTGGGGGTTCAAGTCCTCTTGCCGGCACCACTTTCATATGGTAAGATAGACAAGTCGCTTTTAAAGAGAGCCATTAGCTCAGTTGGTAGAGCATCTGACTTTTAATCAGAGGGTCGAAGGTTCGAGTCCTTCATGGCTCACCATGTTTCATGCGGGTGTGGCGGAATTGGCAGACGCGCTAGACTTAGGATCTAGTGTCTTTATGACGTGGGGGTTCAAGTCCCTTCACCCGCATAGCCAAATAACATAAAGAAATCCTGTAATGCGGAAGTAGTTCAGTGGTAGAACACCACCTTGCCAAGGTGGGGGTCGCGGGTTCGAATCCCGTCTTCCGCTTATACCATCCACGCCGGGGTGGTGGAATTGGCAGACACACAGGACTTAAAATCCTGCGGTAGGTGACTACCGTGCCGGTTCAAGTCCGGCCCTCGGCATTATAAAATAAGCGCCCGTAGCTCAATTGGATAGAGCGTTTGACTACGGATCAAAAGGTTAGGGGTTCGACTCCTCTCGGGCGCGCCATTAAGATCGGGAAGTAGCTCAGCTTGGTAGAGCACTTGGTTTGGGACCAAGGGGTCGCAGGTTCGAATCCTGTCTTCCCGACCATCTTTTATGGGGCCTTAGCTCAGCTGGGAGAGCGCCTGCCTTGCACGCAGGAGGTCAGCGGTTCGATCCCGCTAGGCTCCAC
>NZ_JACXXE010000035.1 GCF_014764715.1 Bacillus crepusculi
GTTTTTGGAAATTTTCCTTCCATATTAACTTCAAAAACATAGAAAATAACTCATAAGCGCTCGTTCGAGCAGTCAGGTTAAGGTTGCTGCAGTATAGAGGCATAATGAGTCACACAGCCCAAACTGCCTGGGCGCATCTATTGCTGAAGTCTAATAAGAGGGAATTCAGGACGAATCGTTACTAGCTTGTTTCTCTGAGTGAAATTTTAATAATACCAAGACTGTTCAGCATTCGAAGTAGCAGAAGGAAAAGGCGAAGCGATCATTTGAAAAACAGTGAAGACCATCATCATTTATACATGATTTTATACGAAAATGATTTCTCAGAAAAATAAAATAATAAAAGAAATGTATCTCTAGATGATTTGTATCTGAGGATATACTGCATCAAACAAGCATATCAAAGCTTTGGAAATGATATATTTACAGTGATAAAGCTTCATTAGAGCTCTTTTTAACAAAAAAACATAAAAAATGAAAAAAAGACTTTTAAAATGACGAAGCAAGTGGTAAACTTCTTTAGGTGCCTTAACGAAAAGGTGAAAAAAACAGCTTTAAAATAAATTCAAAAATTATTTTAAAAAAGTCTTTACAAACATTATCTTATCGTTATATAATACTATTTGTCAGATCGAGAGTCATTCGAAACGACACAATA
>NZ_JACXXE010000036.1 GCF_014764715.1 Bacillus crepusculi
CTACCGGAGCACACTGGTTTAATTTTTTCTGGAATCGATCGTGATTATAGAATTGAATGTAATCTTCTATGCTTTTATGAAGCTCTTCTTCCGTTTGACACGAAGAAAAGTAAGTGTTCTCTGTTTTGAGATGGGAGAAAAATGATTCGATACAGGCATTATCCAAGCAGTTTCCCCTTCGGGAATGACTACCCTTCAAACCAACGTTTTCTAGTCGCTTTTGATATGCTTTTGTTGTGTATTGAAATCCTTGATCTGAATGAAGTAGGGCTCCTTTGACATCCCGCAGGGATGTCAAGTTTTCTAATGTCTCCATGACTAGTTCAAGATCATTTCGTTTTGACAGTTTCCATGCGACGATTTCATTGTTATATAGATCTTGTATAGCTGAAAGATAATAAAAGCGATGCTGGCAAGCGATATAGGTAATATCAGTCACATATAGCTGATTGTATTGATTGGCTTTAAATTTTCGGTTTAATCTGTTTGGATGGACAACCGAAGCTTGTCTTCCGAAATACCGCCGTTTTTTTCGAATGATTGATTGGACGTTCATCTCTTTCATCAACCTGTAGACACGCTTATGGTT
>NZ_JACXXE010000037.1 GCF_014764715.1 Bacillus crepusculi
TCTTTCTTTAAAGCGATTGTCACCCGAGGGTAGCCATAGAAGGGTCTTGAATGATGAATGGCCATGATGTGTTCTTTGAGGATTTGTTCTTTCAGTTGTCGTTCCATTCGAATCTTTTGATTCTTACGCCATTTATAGTACCCAGATCGTGATACTTTGGCGATGCAGACGAGCCATGTCAACGGAAAAAAACTCTTTAATTCATGAATAACTTCAAACCTCACATTCTTTAAAATCCATCCTCTCCGTGTAGATTTGGATAACGCTTTTTTAAGTATTCTACCTGTGCCTTTAAATAATCTCTTTCTTCTTCCACACTATTAAACATGAACTTGGGACGTCCGTTAAAAGGATTTTCTGACTTTGTATGTTTTCCTCTTTGATCTTCAAAAGATTGCCCCTCACGAAATTTTCTGACCCAACTTTTTAACTGAGTGGAGCTTTTGATACCTAATTCTTCAGACAATGACTGATAACTTCTGTTTCCTTCTTCGTACATTTTGACAGCTTTCATCTTAAATTCTTTAGAATAGTGTTGAAATTGTTGTCCCTTTCTCGCCATAAAAAATCCC
>NZ_JACXXE010000038.1 GCF_014764715.1 Bacillus crepusculi
TGTGGATCTGGATAGAAAGTCTATCTGATTTTATTGGATTTTATGAACAATGAAAGCTTCATCTCATTTACAAGCATTTGAGGTGCTTTAAAAACAAGGAGAAAGCACGTTGAGCGTGTTGAATTGAGAGCAAATTTTGAAAAATAATAGAGAGACAGAGTAGTATAATTGTCTAAGACATTGCATACAAATTCATTTAAATGGAAATGTATAAGTGCTTTTCTATTTCATTTGATATATTAGGGCTATGAATGAACGCTAAGAAATATCTATATCATTAAAATATAAAAATGATAGACAGCTGATATTTCAGAAGGAATTGACTGTTTTTAAAGAGAAGATAAAGTGGAGAAGTTTAGCTGATGGACGTAGAATGACTGCGGTATGGAGAAGGAAAATGACGATCATTTATTAAAAGAAATACGTAATGAAAAATGAAATAAAATTTTTTTAATATAGCCTTTACAAATGAGTAAAACCTGTATATAATAATCTTTGTCGGATCGAGAGATTCCTACATAG
>NZ_JACXXE010000039.1 GCF_014764715.1 Bacillus crepusculi
AACATCTATCAGTTGTTTACGCTGGACATGGTCCTTTCCATGTCCAGTTTGCTAGCTTTTTGAGATTCATGGCAGCGAAAGTAAGCATCGCCTGCATTGAAACTTTTTTTAGTCCACGAAGTTTCGTCCAACGCATACCATGCTTTTCTTTTGCATCCGCAAAAACACGTTCAATCGTTTCTTTACGTTTTGCATAGATGTTCTTATTCATTTGGGTGTGTCTGAGATGGTCAGCTTCATCTAAGTAGTCCTGCCAAATATGACGATGAATCTGTTTAGTGTGATTTTGACTGTGTGTACAATT
>NZ_JACXXE010000004.1 GCF_014764715.1 Bacillus crepusculi
AGCACAGACCCGCTGGGTTCTGTGCTTTTATCTCAATGTTTCTTTCTTATTCAAACGCCTTTTTCAATTGATCACTCATGAGATGCCAAGCTTCTTCAGCTATTTCTAAATCTCCGGCATGCGTGAAGGCGTGAGGGACTCCTTTAAACTGTCTGTACGTGACGTCTACCCCTGCTTCTTTTAACTTCTCCGCATATTGTTCGGCTTCTTGAGCTAGCGAATCTCTTTCAGCTGTGATAACGAGAGCTGGTGGCAATTGTGCCAAGGATGAACGATCGGCGAAGATTGGAGAAACGAGCGGATTGTGCGGATCTTGGCCTTGCAGATAGAAGGCATTAAAGAGTCTTGCCATTTCAACAGGGATCGCTTCTTCAAATGCTGGCTTTTGCGCTGGATCAGTGGCTAAATCAAGTGGCGGATAATCAAGCACTTGATAGACAATCGGGAGTGGATTCTCTTTTTGAATATTTAAGAGACAAGCAGCTGTTGCCAAGTTTCCTCCTGCGCTATGCCCGCCAATGGCTATTGCTTTGGGATCTATTTGAAGCTCATCAGGGTGTTCATACAGCCACTTCAGGACATCGTAGCATTCATGAAGAGCGGCTGGAAAAGGGTGCTCTGGCGCAAGTTGATACTCGACATTGACGACGATACATTGCGCTCGGTCTGCAATGACCGGACACCAGTGGTTATCCATTTCAGCACTGCCTAGGATAAATCCCCCACCATGTAAATTCACAAAAACGGGAAGCGTCTGCTTTGATGTGTTGACCGGCTTAAATACCCATACCTTTGTTTCGCCAGCACTAGTTGGAATGTCATATTCCATTTTGTTCACTTCGGGAGGATGGACTGGTTTTAGTTCCGATTGACTCGGTAATGAACCTTCAGCTGGTTGACGTAATGACGCTGCGATTTTGATTTGCTCTTGTAAGTTCATGATCTCAGTCTCCTATCTTATTCATTTCTTCTTAACTCATTCGTTACCTCTTCCTCTTTTCCTTCAACTTGATGAGAGACACATTATATTCAGTTCACTTTTTATCTATCTCCCCACTTTCATCCTCTTTGAAACAAGCATACAGCAAATAAAAAAAGCACTGCGGCGCTAAGTCCTCAGTGCTTTTCATCTATTTTATGAAACTTGCTGTTCTACCTTCACTCGTTTAATGAAGAAAGCGATAATCAAACCAATGACGGTCATGATCACAGCAAAGATAAATGCATGTTGGACGCCATTTGTAAAGGCGAGCAGCTGATTCATCGGATTTGCAGGATCAGCCACATTTTCCATAAAGCTGCGGGTTCCTGATGAAAGGATCGAAATACCGACCGCAGTACCAATGGCTCCTGACACCTGCTGCAATGTATTCATAATCGCTGTACCATGCGGATATAGCTCTGGCGGCAGCTGATTTAATCCATTTGTTTGTGCAGGCATCATGATCATCGCGATGCCGACCATTAATGTAATATGAAGGGTCACAATGTATCCAATCGATGTATTCACACTTAGATTGGTGAAACCTAACATCGTCGCTGCGACGATCGCAAGACCTGGAATCACAAGCCATTTCGGCCCAAACTTATCAAATAAACCACCCATGATTGGAGATAGCAGACCGTTGATAATTCCACCTGGCAATAGCATTAAACCTGCTGTAAAGGTCGTTAGTGCCAAGGATGTTTGCAAATACAATGGCAAGATCATCATAGCAGACAACATCACCATCATGCACACTAAGATCAGTAGTAACCCAATGACAAACATCGGATATTTAAACGGGCTTAAGTTCAGCATCGGTTCCTTCATATTCAACTGTCTGAGAGAGAATACAAGAATCCCAATGACACCTACTACAATTGCAACGATCACATGCATACTGCTCCAGCCGCCGCCTTCACCGGCACTACTAAAGCCATACACAATTCCTCCGAAACCAATGGTTGAAAGCACAATCGATAAGATGTCGATTTTCGGTCTTGTTGGTTCTGTAATATTTTGCATGAAAATAAAACCAAAGACAAGTGCAGCAATTAATAGCGGAAGTGAAATCCAGAAAATCCAATGCCAAGTCAGCGATTTCAAAATAAGACCAGAGACTGTTGGACCAACAGCTGGTGCAAACATGATCACAAGACCTATAATCCCCATAGATCTGCCTCGTTTATGAGGCGGGATGATCACCAAAATCGTATTGAACATCAATGGAAGAAGCAATGCTGTTCCGATTGCCTGTACGACACGTGCCACCATTAAAATACTAAAGACTGGTGCAACCGCGGCAATAAATGTTCCGATGATCGAAAATATCAAGGAAGTCATGAAAAGCTGTCTTGTTGTAAACCACTGAAGAATGAGTCCTGAAATTGGTACGAGAATACCAAGTGTTAATAAATATCCTGTTGTCAGCCACTGAGCGGTCGTCGCTTCAATTCCAAAGTCTAACGTTAAGCTTCTCAGTGCCATGTTTAGTGCCGTTTCACTAAAAAGACCAATAAATCCAGCTGTGATAAATGAAATAATAATGGGCAGTGTCCTAATATCAGACGCTGCTGTTTGCTGTTTGTTCATATTAAGTTGGCTCCTTTTCTTTTTTCAGTTTAGATGAACCATAGGAAGTCAGTCTGGACAGAAATGAGCCACTTCAATGTCTATTGAAAACAGATAAAATCTGTTTTTCTGCAGCGAATTGAGCGATTTTTTCGATTGAATAACCAGATTCATGAATATAAAACATGAGTTCAGGCGTCATCGGCGAGGACATACAAAGTGTGGTCAGCTCAATATCCTGTATGTTCGCTTCCCCTTTTTCATCTGCTTCTTCCAGCAAATCACGAATCATTTGCCTAAGCGATTGACTATAATGACAATCATACACTTTACTCGTCTGCTCTAAATTCCCAGAAATCGTGAGCATCCGAATCCAGTCTAAGTGATGACCGACGATGAGATGGATCTCCTCAAGAACATAACGCAAACGATCACGAACAGGTTGATCACTTATTTTGCTTAAGTAAAGATGCAAAGCAGGGATCAGTCGTTCAAACCTCTCTCCAAGTATAGAAAGACACAAATCACTTTTATTTGCATAGCGGCGGTAAAGTGTTCCTTGCCCAATACCCGCAGTTTTCGCAATTTTATGCATGCTGACATTTTCTACGCCAAACTCCTGAAACAAGGAAAAAGCGATCTCTTCAATTTCCTTCCCAATATCCCTTTCCATGATGCCTCACCTTCTTTACCTTCATCCACATTGCACTCATCTCTATGTGTTAAATCAAAACTCTTTAGGGTTTCATTAGGACAATTGTCCCGATATTATCTTACGGACAACTGTCCGCTTTGTCAATCATTCTTTTTGCGTAGATGTCTTTTATTTAGAATTGTTTGACGAACCTCCATCGTGTAACTATAATAGTTACATCAAATAAGTAGAGGTGATGGAATTGAATACATTCATATTTGTTCATGGTGCCTTCCAAGGTAGCTGGTGCTGGGATGATATAAAGGCTTCTCTCCAAGAAAAAGGTCATTCCGTGGTTGCCATTGATTTACCAGGCAGCGGTGAAGATGTCACACCCCCGCAAAACATCTCTCTGAAAAGCTATGTAGAAAAAGTCGTTTCCACGATTGAAAAAATAGACCACCCTGTCATTTTAGTTGGACACAGCATGAGCGGAATGGTCATATCACAAGTAGCAGAGGACATACCAGAGAAGATCAAAAAACTTGTATACGTCTGCGCATTTGTTCCCGAGAACGGTCAGGCCATCAGTGATATCGCATCAGGTGGTCCTAAAGCAACCTTTGATGAAAAGGATCAGACCATCACATTAATTGAAGAATTTATTGCGGAGGATATGCTCAACGAAAGTTCAGAGGAAGACCTGCAAGTGTTTAAAAAGAACATCCGGCCTCAGCCTGTTAAGCCTTTTGAAGATCAAGTCACACTGACAGATGAACGCTTTGGAAGCGTTCCTAGTGTCTATATTGAGACAACAAATGATCACTCCATTCCGGTTGACTTGCAGAGACGCATGTATGCGACTAGACCTTTTGAGCGCATCTATACCCTTGACGCTGATCATTTCCCTTTTTACTCACGAAAGAAAGAGCTTGTGGACTGTTTAGTAGATATTGCCATCACAGCCTCAAAGTAAATGCATGTTAAAGAAGAGTCAATAAAAAAGATCAAAAACTCAACCATCATGGCATGAGCTTTTGAGCTTTTGATCTTTTATCTGTTTATCCCTCTCTCTAGTAAATTTCCATAAAATAAGAGAAGAATATAGTAAAACATCCTTTTTAATATCATAAATTAGACCGATTTTCCATTATGAAAGAATCATGTATCATCAATAAAGAAAACGCTTTCAAAAAGGAGAGGAGATTGCCTTCATGTCTTACCGTGTGAAACGAATGTTGCTGCTTCTTGTCACTGGATTATTCATGAGTTTGTCCACATTTACTGCGGGTGCCTCGGCACAAACCGGTGGATCGTTTTATGACCCCTTTAACAACTATAATACCGGGCTATGGCAAAAAGCCGATGGGTACTCGAATGGAAACATGTTTAACTGTACGTGGCGTGCAAATAATGTGTCCATGACATCATTAGGTGAAATGCGTTTATCGCTTACAAGTCCCTCCTATAACAAGTTTGACTGCGGGGAAAATCGCTCCGTTCAAACATACGGCTACGGGCTTTATGAAGTCAGCATGAAACCAGCAAAAAATGTAGGGATCGTTTCTTCGTTCTTTACTTATACGGGTCCAACTGATGGAACACCTTGGGATGAGATTGACATCGAATTTCTAGGAAAAGATACCACAAAGGTACAATTCAACTACTATACCAATGGTGTAGGAAATCATGAAAAAATCGTCAACCTTGGTTTTGATGCAGCAAATTCTTATCACACATATGCGTTCGACTGGCAGCCTAACTCGATTAAATGGTATGTCGATGGACAATTAAAGCATACGGCCACCACTCAAATTCCTCAAACGCCAGGAAAAATTATGATGAACCTGTGGAATGGTGCAGGTGTCGATGAATGGCTCGGCTCCTACAATGGTGTTACACCGCTCTATGCACATTATAACTGGGTGCGTTACACAAAAAAATAACCTCATCATAAAACCTGTGACATGTCACAGGTTTTTCTTTATCTCTTTCCAGGCGTGAATGGAATAAAGATGGCTATGCATTTAAATAGAACTGGTTTTGAGCTGATGAGCCAGTTTTTTCTCATGACTGTGGATAATATCTTCATAACTTTCTATTTTGAAATCTAATCGTTTAATCGTCTCTTCAATTTCCTTTTGTTTGTCTAAAAGTCTTTCTCGTTCATTGACCAAAATACTTTTCCGTGAAGACAATGTATGATCATCGCCCTCAATAAATAAAGCTGTATATTCTCTAAGCGCATCGATTGAGAGACCTGCACTTCTCATACATTTGATAAATTCAATCCATTGAATATCATCCTCTGTATAATCACGGATACCGTTTTCGTCACGTCTGATTGGCCTAATTAAACCGATTTTTTCGTAGTATCTAAGCGTCGCAGCAGATAAATCGAGCTGCCTGGCGGCTTGTGCTATTTTCATCGTTTTCACCCTTCTCCTCTTTCCTTCACCTGACCATGTCATGTGAATATGAAGTCAATCTTTTCGAAAGCGATCCCCCTTTTCTCATCATCTTCATTTTAAGAGAGAAGACAAGATGCTTTTGGCACAATTTGATTTTTTCTTTTCCTAACTAAGGTGATACAAAAGGCTGAATTTGCTGGAGCCCACCTTGACTTAGAGTTCACTTTAAGACGTACAGTAGAGGGGAAGAAATGAATTTCACTTTTGAAAGGATGATCATGAATGTGCCAGACACACCACACTCACGTTTTAAGTGTTTCACATGCAAAAGCAAACTTTGAACGGACAACCATTAAACGAAGAGCGCTTCGTCCACATGATATTTTAATTGATATTCAATTTAGCGGGATCTGTCATTCAGATATCCACAGTGCCTTCGACGAATGGGGAGGCGGCATTTTCCCAATGGTTCCAGGTCATGAGATTACTGGGGTTGTTGAAGCTGTAGGTGATGCTGTCACGAAGTTTAAGATAGGAGATCGTGTCGGAGTCGGCTGTTTTGTGGATTCCTGCGGCACCTGTGAATATTGCCAAAATGGAGACGAGCAATATTGCGTGAAAGGAGTCGTCCAAACCTATAATAACCTCGACTATGACGGAAATCCGACATATGGCGGCTACAGTCAAAAGATTGTTGTGACAGAACGATTTGTCGTCAGCATTCCTGACCAACTTCCCCTTGATGTCGCAAGCCCTCTTCTTTGCGCCGGGATCACTACTTATTCTCCGTTAAAGCACTGGAATGTAGGGCCTGGCAAAAAGGTCGCCATTGTCGGGATGGGCGGACTAGGCCATGTGGGAATTCAATTCGCACGCGCACTTGGCGCTGAGGTCACTGTGTTAAGCCGCTCTTTGAATAAAAAAGAAGAGGCACTGTCATTTGGTGCAAAAGACTATTTTGCCACAAGTGATCCTGATACATTTAAAACACTATCCGGTCAATATGATCTCATTCTAAATACAGTCTCTGCCAATATCAACGTGGACGCTTATTTGTCCTTACTTCGCGTGGACGGAACCTTGGTGAATGTCGGTGCACCACCTAAGCCAGATCAATTCCACGTCTTTTCATTAATCACCGGCCGGCGCAGCATCGCAGGATCACTCGTTGGAGGCATTCAGGAAACACAAGAAATGCTTCATTTCGCAGCTGCTCATAGCATTGCGCCACAAATTGAAGTGATCAACGCAAATCAAGTCGATGAAGCCTACGAACGCGTACTCAAAAGTGATGTGCGCTACCGCTTTGTCATAGATATTTCAACTTTATGATTGAATTTCATTTTGAAAGGCTAGCCCCATTGGCTAGTCTTATTATATGTCGCTATTTTCACGATGTCCTATGAACTGATTCAGGGATGATATACAGTTTACGTACGAGCTGAAGTGTAGAGGTAAGATGGTGGATATCCTGTTTAAAAGTTTATTAATTTTAGTTACCCTATTTTTCTTATTGCGTTGATTCTCAAGGGGTATGTTCAAAACTTGCGCAATAAAATTAAAAAGCTGCATTTAAATTGTAAATTTTTACAAAATAATCCCCTCTCGATTTGACTAAAATTTGTTGACAAAAAATAAATAAACATGTTATTATTAAAAATTTGATTATTTCATCTATATATGTGGTATCCTTAAAGTAGATACAATATATGGAGGTGGATGATATGTTTCAAATTGGTGATAACATTGTTTATCCAATGCACGGAACAGGTATAATTGAAGCCATAGAAGAAAAAGAATTCTCTAATGAGAAACAACAGTATTATGTGATTAAAATGTCAATCAGTCATATGAAAGTAATGATTCCAACCCGGAAAATATCGGGTTCACGTATAAGACCTGTTACAGATATACTCGCATTAAAGAATGTGATGCACATCTTCCAGCATGGCGAATCAGACAAATTACTGACGTGGAAAGAGCGGCATACCATTAACACGAACAAAATAAAAACAGGTAACATCCAGGACGGTGCTGAAGTTGTACGTGACCTTATGCGTATGAAGAAAGAAAAAGCACTAAATGCAAGTGAAAAGAAAATGCTGGATCATGCCTATGAATTTTTGCTTAGTGAACTGGAAGTCATCAAAGGGATTACAGAAAAACAAATCAAAAGTTTCTGTTAAGGATCTCTACCCCTCTTTTTTCTTATGGCATTCCTCACCATCTTTGAATACATGTTTTCTAAGAACATATTTCCACTCTTCATCTAACGAAAGAAAAAGAATTTATTTAAGCAAATTCCGCATTTTGTAAACCCGATGTGCTATACTGTTGATAAACCTTTGAAGCATGAATTTTTTTACGATTACCTTGTAACATCTCCCTACTTGCACGTTGAGTAGGGTTTTTTATTGAAAAAATAAGTGAACGCATAAAAAAACAGGCCCTCTATAGAGAACCTGTTTTTAGAAAATGAAGATTAAGCAGTTTTTTGAACGTTAGCAGCTTGAGCTCCACGAGAACCTTGCTCAACGTCAAATGTTACTTTTTGACCTTCGTCTAAAGATTTGAATCCGTCACCTTGGATAGCTGAGAAATGTACGAATACATCGTCGCCTTCTTCACGTTCGATAAATCCAAAACCTTTTTCTGCGTTAAACCATTTTACTGTACCTTGTTCCATGTTTGTTGCCTCCTAGTGCGTTACCACACAATGTATTATACTATCCTTGCCCAAAGTATCCTCAAGACGAAAAGTCTTTCTTCATGCTATCCTTTACGCCGAACAAAAATAATTAATCTTATTATAGCATGATTCGGAAATAATTGCAATTTAGGATTTAAAAGAGCACCAAATGTGCTATGGTAACACTAATAAGACAGAGATTTAATGATGAAACGTTCATTTAGCTATGTTAAATCATTTGTGCATAAAAGCAGTTTTTTTCAGCATGAAAAGAAATCTTTATCTAAATTCTCTCTAAAATCGACTGAACAAAGTTAGTTTTTCCCTCGGCATATTTGTGTTTGTCATTTTTATTTAAACTAGATAGGTTCAGTTTGAGCTGCTCGTACTCATTTCTTACTAATTCGTTACTTCTTAAGTAATCCCTGAAATTTAACTGTTCAAGTAAATATCTATTGCCTGTTTGATACATATGGATTTGGTGAGTACGTGGTTCTCCTTTGTTGAAATAGTGTCTTTCAGGTAAAACATTGGTTCCTCTATATGAATAACCAAGCTCTCGCAAAGCTGTTACACCCTGTTTCCCGTAAAGAAAACAATCTATTTATACCGCAATATCAATAATGGGTTTCGCACTCAAACCATTAACTGCTGTACTTCCAATATGATACACATTCACTGTATACTGACCAATGACCTCTTCTATTCGTTTCTTTTCCCTTTCAAATTCTTTGCTCCATTCAGCAGACCAAGGAAGTAAAAAAACTTCCCCTCTTGGCAATCCAAGCATAAGCTCAATCCCACCTTATCATTTCATTGTTTAGTTGGAAATTTCATCCCAACCTAATAGTTTGAAACCTTTCGATCGATTAGAACGACATTTATTATAAGATAACTCAAACAAAAAGCCCACTCACATAAGATGAGTGGACTTTCTTGTTTAGAAACTATAAAAATCATTAATACAGCACGAACCCGAATCAAGAAAACTTCTATTTATACAAAGGTGTACAACTACATATTTTCCGACTCAAATCTGTTTAACCAGTTATGGACTAATGAGTTAAATACATCGGGTTGTTCGATTTGCAGGTTGTGGCCAGCCATATCAAGCACTGCAAAAGTTGCCCTTGGATAGTCTTCGATCAGCCGCCACGCATCTTGATATCCGACGACATTGTCCTGACGCCCTGTAATAATGAGCGTAGGATACTGAAATTCAGAAGAAATATCGAAGGTATAGCCATACCCATTTTGAAGAATGGTATTGATGAATTCATGATTTGTTTGTTTAGAAGGAAGGTAAATTTCATCGCGAAATCTTTCCCATTCCGTTTTTCCTTGCACAACTGCCATGGAGCAAAATTCATCCGTCTCCTCGGGAGAGAGCTGTGATATCAAGCTACTGTCACTTTTTAGAACGATCTTCTCTGGCACGACTCTTTTATCGAATACAGGTATAGTCATTGGGGCCACAAGCAGTAAGCCACGAACGATTTCCCGGCGTGAATGAACAATACCTCTAGCTATGTATCCTCCATATGAATAACCACAAACAATAAACTGTTCATTAGGGATTATCTCGTCCAAAAGATGCAATACCGCTTCTAACATATCATCAGAATTCTGAATGGACGGATGCGGCTTGGAACGTCCCATCCCCGGTAAGTCTATGTATATTCTTTTCAAACCGCTTTGTTTTTCAAATACCGGTTCCAATGCATGTAACATCACTTGATGGTCAAGTGTCCAACCATGCAATATCACGATCGGAAATCCCTCTCCAATGACTTTATGGTAAATTGACAAATTTATTCCCTCTTTCCCAGCAATCTCAATATTTTAGCACAATTTTAGCAAAATTCCTGTTCATCTGAGCTTGGTCAGTTAAATAAGAGTTGATTTTGACAATCGCAAACTGTCAGATATGTCCGCCATATCGCTTCGAAAGCACAAAAAAACCAAAGGTTCATAGACCTTTGGTTTCCTCAGATGCGGCCGAGAGGACTTGAACCTCCACGGGTTATTCACCCACTAGGCCCTCAACCTAGCGCGTCTGCCATTCCGCCACGACCGCGTGTATGAAGTGCTCATCATTCATAAGTGCACTGTTTGAAAAAACAATGCGGGTGAAGGGACTTGAACCCCCACGTCATAAAGACACTAGATCCTAAGTCTAGCGCGTCTGCCAATTCCGCCACACCCGCGTGACAATGGTGAGCCATGAAGGACTCGAACCTTCGACCCTCTGATTAAAAGTCAGATGCTCTACCAACTGAGCTAATGGCTCATCTGCTATGCAGAAAAACAAATATAAAAAATGGCTGGGCTAGCTGGATTCGAACCAACGCATGACGGAGTCAAAGTCCGTTGCCTTACCGCTTGGCTATAGCCCAACGAATCGAAAAAACATGACCCGTACGGGATTCGAACCCGTGTTACCGCCGTGAAAGGGCGGTGTCTTAACCGCTTGACCAACGGGCCATAAAATGATGGCGGAGAAGGAGGGATTTGAACCCTCGCGCCGCTTGCGCGACCTACACCCTTAGCAGGGGCGCCTCTTCAGCCACTTGAGTACTTCTCCATTTTGGCTCCGCAGGTAGGACTCGAACCTACGACCGATCGGTTAACAGCCGATAGCTCTACCACTGAGCTACTGCGGAATAATAAGACATGTTTCATTATATCTATGCCAGAAAAATGTGTCAAGAATTTTTAGTGTTTCATCCCTGTCTCATTTGCGACGGCTTTTACAATTTAACATATACTAATATAACAGTCAAGCCTTTTTCCCTTCCTTTTTGTTTTCTGTTGATACATGGCAGAAAGACCCCGATCTCTCGAAGGAAACCAGAGCCTTCTTGATGTTGACACCCTTATGGATTTACGATAGATTAAATTTTTGCATCCACTTATAAAAAGTGCTTCTAGGCACCCCCGCTAACCTTGCTGCTTCTGACACATGACCTTTCGTTTTTTGCAGTGCTTCTATCATCATCTGCTTTCGAATCTGTTCCCTATATGTTAGTTCTTTTGAAATCTCTTGACCCTCTGCTGGATACTGCTTCTTTTTTTTCTGGTCAAGTGCATCTAATACCTCAGCATATTGAGAGGAACCAATCCTTCCTCCTTCAGGAAACAACACCCTGATATGTTCAAAAAGATTAAAAAGCTCTCGTATGTTTCCGGGCCAATGATACTCCTGCAACTTCTGAAAAAATGATTCAGGGAACTTCGCTTTCCATTGGTGTTTCTTTTGATAATAACAGTATAAATCAGGGATGTCTTCCTTTCTCTCCCTGAGTGGCGGGATGTTGATTGGATAGACATGAAGACGGTAATATAAGTCTTCTCGTATTTTCCCTTCCTTCAGCAGTTCGTTCATATTACGGTGTGTCGCTGTAATGATTCGAATATCCAAAGGGATTTCATGCGTCCCGCCGAGCGGCACGACTTTCCTTTCTTCTATCACCCTAAGAAGCGCTACTTGCATCGTATATGGGATTTCGCCAATTTCGTCTAAAAAGAGTGTTCCTTTATGAGCTTGTTCAAATTTCCCTTTTGCCCCATGGCGTTTCGCCCCTGTAAAAGCTCCTTCAACATAGCCAAATAATTCGCTTTCTAATAGGCTCTCAGGTATGGCACCACAATTAACAGCAACAAATGGTCCTTTATGCCTTTCACTTGCTAAGTGAATCGCTCTAGCAGCCAGTTCTTTCCCTGTACCTGTTTCTCCCCAAATAGATACATTTGCATCTGTTTGTGCCGCTCGCTTCATTTCGCTGAGCGTCTGTTGAAATACCTGACTTGTTCCAGATTCCCCGGGAAATTGAGCAAAAGAAACGGTGATGTTGCTTTTTGCTGCTTCTTCAAGCGAAAAAGACATGCCCAGCATCTTTCCGTCTTGCTCCGACTGAATGATCTGCTTGTCCCTTATCGCAAATGATTCCCCCATAAGCCGCTCGACATCCATTCCGTACCAATCTGAATATCGTTCTCTAATCGGCCTGCTCGCAAAAACAATCTGCTTTTTTTCATTACAGACAACATACGGTTCATCCGCTTCCACCTGCTGGAGACTACGGCTGATCAGTTCCATCTCTTTCCGTTTTTGTTGAACTTGAATTTCTCTTTCTATAGCATAAGCAACTGTTGAAGCCATTCCAAGCATAAAAGGGTGCCTGTTATCCGCCATACAGGAGATATCAATCACCCCTATGATCGTACCGTCTGCATCACGGATAGGGGCAGCTGAACAACTCCAATGGTGGGAAGCGACAGAAAAATGCTCCGTTCCGTTTATCGTCACAGCCTCCCCGATGACCAGTGCCGTTCCAATAGCATTCGTCCCTACATCTGTTTCGGTCCAGCGTGCGCCCTCCATAAAATTAATTTTTCTTGCTTCTACCATCGTCCTTTGGCTACCTGTCAGACTGAGCACATAACCGTCTGCATCAATGAGTAAGGCCATCATGTCAGATTCTTTTAATTGCTGACTGATTTTATTTAAGTAGGGAAGAGCGGTATTTAGAAATAATGAATATTTCTTTTTTTGGGCACTGAATAATTCATTTTCTAACAACGACTGACCTTTATCTAAATACGGATTTACATTTGCCTGTTTACATCTGTGCCATGACTCCATCACTCTCTTATTCAGACGTGACCTATCTAGCAAACCTTCACGAACAAAACGTTTCCATGTATTTAAATAGCAAGGCGTCGGATTCATTCCATCCTCTCCTCTGGGGGCTTTTTATTCATTATAGTTAATTATAAAAGCGCTTTCAATTCACATTGGCTAACCCAAGAAGTCATCAGGATAGATGTTAAGATGTATGTTTCTTTTTTAGCAGTGCACCGCTCGTTCATTTATTTGCAGCAAGGCTTCGTGAATCGCCTCTGAAAGTGTCGGATGTGCTGCCATATATTGCTCTAATGTATCAACGGTCAACTCTGTATGCATCATGACTGCTGCTTGTCCAATCAATTCTGTTGCATTCGGCCCGATAATGGATACTCCTAAAATCTCTTGGTAATGCGGTTCTACAATGACTTTCACCTGACCGACCGGTTGATTTAAAATCAATGCTTTTCCATTTGCAGAAAATGAAAATTTCCCTATTTGAATATCCCCATATTGATTTCTAGCTTTCTCTTCATTTAAACCAACACTGGCGATTTCTGGGGACGTATAGATACATCTTGGAATCACTTGTTCATTCACCTTTACATCTTCGCCTGATGCATGTGATGCAGCAATTGTTCCTTCATGAAAAGCAACGTGAGCAAGCTGTACGCCTCCTGTGACATCCCCGCATGCATATATATGGGGGAGATTGGTTTGCATATGGTCATTGACCTTGATCCCGTTCCTGTCATATTCAATGCCAATCTGGTCTAGATTCAACTCTCCAAGCCGCGGCTGTCTGCCAATTGCTACTAAACAAAGATCAGACTTGATTTCACACCGCTCACCATGTTTTCTCTCAATCATCACTTTCCTTGCGTTTGAATCAAGCTGCTTGACGACAGCCGATGTCAAAATGTCCACACCTGCTTCTTCAAGTTGATCGTGAAGACATTGTGCAATATCGTCATCTTCTTCAGGTAAAATGTGTACTGACTGTTCAATCATGACAACCTTTGTCCCCATTCTGCTAAAGATGCTTGCGAACTCGCAACCGATCACCCCTCCCCCAATGATACAAAGCGAATCTGGTATCGAAGACAGCGACATGGCATCCTTGCTGTGAATCATCCATTCCCCGTCAAAAGGTGCAAAAGGTAAAGCAGCAGGTGCTGCCCCTGATGCAATGATGATTTGTTTTGCTTGAATGATTTCAGATCTCCCTTCACGTTCTATCAATAGCTCATGCGCCGATAGAAATGATGCCTTCCCATTCAACACGCTGATTTTGTTTTTATTCATCAAGTAACGAACGCCATCTGTCAGCTGCTTGACGACTGACTGCTTCCGTTTTTGAACGCTATCCCATTGGATAAAGGGCTTCTTCCCTGGAAGTTCAATTCCAAAATGTGCAGCTGACTTCACATGCTCGTACATATCGGCGCTTTGCAAAAGCGATTTGGTTGGGATACAGCCTTCATTGAGGCAGGTACCCCCTAGCTGACCTTGATCAATTAACACAACCTCCCTGCCTAAACGGGCGGCTGTTATTGCCGCCACATATCCTGCAGGCCCGCCTCCTATAATGACCAGTGACATGGTACTTTCACCTTCTTTCTATAAAAGAATGGATATTGGTTCTTCTAAATATGCTTTTACAGTTGATAAAAATGCGGATGCTGGTGCGCCGTCCAGCGCGCGGTGATCAAACGTCAAACTAAGCGGAAGGATACTACCTTTGCACAATTCATCATCTCGATAAACAGGGGTTTCATCCATTTTTCCGACGCCTAGGATACCGGCTTCCGGAGGGTTCAAAATCGGAGTGAAATGCTCTACACCATAGGCACCAAGGTTAGTGATCGTAAAGGTAGAGCCTTCGATTTCATCGTGAAGCAGTTTGCCTTCACGTGCTTTTTTGCCATACAATTTGATGGTTTTCGCTAGCTCAATGAACGATAGGCGCTCCGCATGCCGAATAACTGGAACAGCCAAACCGTTTTCTAAAGCAGCTGCTATCCCAAGATGAACATACTCAAAGGTTTCCAATCTTTCATTTTGATATTGACTGTTCATCACAGGATGGTCTAGTAATGAAAGGATCGCAGCTTTGGCTACAAAATCGGTCATGGTCAATTTTGTATCATGACGTGCTATGGCTGTTTCGTTCAACTGAGGTTGTAATTTTGTCAGTTTTGTCACGTCCGCTTTCATTGTAATTGTTAGTTGGGCACTTGTTTGCAGGCTTTCCATCATCCTTGAGGCAATTGTTTTTCGCATCATATTGACCGGTTGATGGTCTGGCTTATTGTTTTGTGTTTGTTTTTCTTTCTGCTCAGGAAGTGCCTGAAGCACATCCGCTTTTGTAATTCTACCGCCTGGTCCGGTTCCCACCAACGTGTCAATGTCCAGGTTTGCATTGTTAGCTATTTTACGAGCAACAGGGGAGATTTTCTTTCTCTCTTTCTTTGGTTTTGCCGGCAGGCCTCTTTCTTCTTTCTATTCATCCACCTGTTCATTCCCTTCACCGATATAGCAAATGACCGTGCCAGGAGGGACACCTTCTCCCTCAGACACTTTGATTTCCAATATGGTGCCTTCAGCAGGTGATTCGATTTCCATCTCAATTTTTTCAGAATTGATGCTTGCAATGCTTTCCCCTTTGTTTACGCTCTCTCCGACCTCTTTATTCCAGACAGATACTATCCCTTCTTTCATCGACATGCCCAGCTTCGGCATCACAACCTCGACAGCCATTTTTCTCTCTCCTTTCTTTAGTTCAATATCTTGGCTTGATTCTCACCAATCATTTCTAATACGGTGCTCACAACCTTATCAGGTGTTGGCAGATAGATATCTTCAAGAGGTGGTGAAAACGGAACGGGTGTATGAGGAGCCGTCACTTTTTTGATTGGAGCATCGAGTAAATCAAATCCTTTATCAGCAACCAAAGAAGCGATATCTGCCGCAATTCCGCATCTTGGATTTGCTTCATCCACAATGACAAGGCGGTTTGTTTTTTCTACCGAAGTCAGAATAGCCTCTTCATCAAGCGGCGACAGACTTCTTGGATCAATGACCTCTGCCTCAATTCCGCGTGCAGCTAACTGCTCTGCCGCTTCAAGTGCTGTATGAACTTGTTTACCTACTGCGAAGATGGTCACATCTGAGCCTTCTCTCTTCACATCTGCTTTGCCAATTGGCAGTGTGTAATATCTCTCTGGAACGTCTCCTGTGAGATTGTATAGCGTCTTATCTTCAAAAAAGATGACAGGATCCTGGTCCTCGATTGAGGCAAGCAGTAAACCTTTGGCGTCATATGGCGAGGACGGCACAACCACTTTCAATCCAGGAATGCTCGTAAATAGCGCATATAAACTTTGAGAATGCTGAGCGGCTGCTCTAAAACCTGCACCGTGTGTTGTTCTAATTGTGACGGGCACCTCTGCCTTTCCACCAAACATGTATCGAAATTTTGCCCCTTGATTCAGCACTTGGTCCAGACAGGTGCCTATAAAATCATTAAACATGAGTTCCGCAATTGGTCTTAGCCCTGTTGAAGCAGCTGCCATCGCAGCACCGACATAGCCAGCTTCACTAATTGGCGTGTCAAGGACTCGCTCACGTCCAAACTCCTGAACGATTCCTTTTGTGACACCGAGAACACCACCCCATGCTTCATCATCCTGCAAGTGATCCACCTGAGCGCCTCCTGCTACATCTTCCCCCATTAAAATGACATCCTCGTCTCTTCTCATCGCAAGTTTAATCGCTTCGTTCAATGCACTAGAAATGCTGATTTCTCTTGTCATTTTCCTTTCCCCTTTCTGATTTATTGATACGAAACATACACATCGGTCAATAATTCAGTATGATCTGGATATTTACTTTCTTCACTGAATCTAACGGCTTCATCTATCGCTTCCGCTACAGCCGCTTCAACACTTGAAATCTCCGCATTCGTAAGCAGCTGCTTATTTAATAATTCATTTTTAAAAAGATTGATGGCATCTTTCTCTTCTTGGTGTTCTGTTCTTTCCTGATCTATTTTGTAGCGCTGAGCATCTCCTTCAAAATGACCATAATTTCGATATGTCATGCATTCAATCAATGTCGGACCTTCTCCATTTTTTGCTCGTTCAATTGCCTGTTCTGCGGCTTGATAAACAGCCATCACATCTTTTCCGTCTACTTGAATCCCAGGAATGTTATAACACGCGGCTCGATCCACGATTGATTTACAGCTAGAAGCATAGGAAAACGGTGTCGCTTCCCCGTAGCCATTGTTTTCTGCGATGAAAATGACAGGCAATTTCCAAATGGCTGCAAGATTAATTCCTTCGTGAAATGTTCCTTGATTGTTTGCACCATCCCCAAAAAAGCAAACGCTTACATTTTTTGTCTTCTTATATTTGGCTGTTAGGGCTGCCCCGCACGCCAGCGGAAATCCGCCTCCAACAATTCCGTTGGCACCAAGCATTCCTTTATCAAAATCTGCGATGTGCATTGACCCTCCCTTTCCTTTACACAGACCTGTGGCTTTTCCGTAAATTTCTGCCATCATTCCTTTTAAATCACAGCCTTTAGCTATACAATGCCCGTGGCCACGATGTGTACTTGTAATGGTATCTTTTTCATTCAGGTGGGCACAGACTCCTACAGCGACAGCTTCTTCGCCAGCATAAAGGTGGACAAAGCCTGGCAAAATCCCTTTTGTAAAAAGCGTGTGTACTTGATCTTCAAATTGGCGGATTTCCTGCATTTTTTGATACATCCATACCGCTTTTTCTTTTGTGAGTGCCATTTCCATATGGTAAAACCCCCTATCTTTTTTGCTTGCACTTATATACAAGCAAAAAACGTGCCAACATCATGGCGCTTGAAAACTTAGGTTCTTGAGCAATTCACACTGATCAAAAAAGAGACAAAATGAGACTTGCGTCTCTATTTGTCTCAAAGTGTCTACTTCACCTCCTACTTATCCCGATGATCAGTTCCATTGGACACAAAAAAAGCATCCCATAAAGGAATGCTTATCACTCTGAACCAATTGTACGCTGCCATTTTAATTTCCCTTTGCAGACGCCGCACACATAACGAGAGGTATCAAATCGCCTTTTCCTGATAAAAAATTGACCGCATCCTGTGCAGACATATTCTTGCCGTTTCTGTACACGTCGTTTATTTTGTACGGTTTTTAGCGGTGTACAAAAGCGCGGAGCTCCTACCTGGTTCAATAACTCCTTAAACTCACGGTCACGATGCTGATACCCTTTCCCCTCAAGATGCAGGTGATAATGACACAGCTCATGCTTGATGATTCCGATCAGTTCATCTCTTCCATGCTCCTCTAAATATCGGCGGTTCAATTCAATATTATGTGTGCCAAGTAAATATCTCCCGCCAGTTGTTTTTAAGCGGTCATTAAAAACAGCCTTGTGGCGGAATGCCTTCCCAAAGAACTGCTCGGAAATGTGCTCAGTTAACTGCTGCAACTCTCTCTCGTTCAATCAAAATCGTTCCTTTCTATAAAAACCTTGAACGGGACAATTTCCCCTTTGCATACATTGAAGGTACATCCACTGTTTCGATCAAAGGAGGAAGGGCGATGCCCAACTGGCTGAAAAATCAGATGCAGAAGGCATTTTATGAAAAAAATCATTACCAAATCAAATTGCTGAATCAATGCTGGTACTTCTATAGAAAAAAACATTCAGTCACATCAAGGCACACCCCATCCTAAGGTGCGCCTCGTTTTTTGTTTACTCTGGTTTCAGCATGGAGAGGGCAACGCGGCCTTTTGCCTGATCAACAGAGTCTACCCACACGGTTACAATGTCACCGACTGACACAACGTCAAGCGGATGCTTGACAAAGCGGTTGCTTAGCTTTGAAATATGGACAAGTCCATCCTGCTTCACACCAATATCGACGAATGCGCCGAAGTCCACGACATTTCTCACCGTTCCTTGAAGCTCCATTCCTTGCTTCAAGTCCTCCAATTTCAATACATCTGTTTTTAGTAGCGGGGTTGGTACTTCATCCCGCGGATCACGCTCAGGTCTTGTCAGCTGATCGATGATATCCTGAAGTGTAATTGGACCAATTTCAAGCTGCTCCGCTGCTTCTTCCAGCTTCACTTCAGCGATTTTCTCTTTTAATTGCTCTGTTCCAAGGTCTTCTGGCGTCATCTTGATCATACGTAAGAATTGTTTTGTTTCTTTATAGCTTTCAGGGTGAATACCTGTACGGTCAAGCGGATCTTGTCCGTCTGCGATGCGCAGGAAACCGATACACTGCTCATAAGTCTTTGCCCCAAGTCTTGGAATATCCTTTAGCTCTTTTCTGCTTGTAAATCTCCCAATCTCTTCGCGTCGCTTGACGATATTTCCTGCGACGGCTTTTGAAAGGCCTGATACATATTGCAGAAGTGCCTGTGAGGCTGTATTGACGTTCACACCGACTTGGTTGACGACCGTCTCCACCACGAAGGTTAACGAGCTGTTTAATTGCTTTTGACTCACATCGTGCTGATATTGGCCCACACCGACAGATTTCGGATCAATTTTGACGAGTTCTGCTAAAGGGTCCTGTAATCTTCTTGCGATTGAAATGGCGCTTCTTTCTTCCACTTGCAGGTCTGGAAACTCTTCTCTCGCTAAAGCAGACGCAGAGTAAACACTTGCCCCTGCTTCATTCACGATTAAATAGGAAACCGGCTGATCCAGCTCTTGAATCAGGTCTGCGATAAATTGCTCTGTCTCCCTTGAGGCTGTTCCGTTTCCAATCGCAATGACTTCAATGTTTGATGATTGAATGATCTCTTTTACTTTTTGTTTGGCTTCCGCTTTTTTCTGTACGGGTGGATGCGGGTAAATAACGCCAATATGATGGACTTTGCCCGTATCATCAACGACTGCTAGTTTACAGCCTGTACGAAATGCGGGGTCCACTCCAAGTACACGCTTCCCTTTCATCGGCGGCTGAAGCAGTAGTTTTCTTAAGTTTTCAGCAAAAATGTGAATCGCTTGTTCCTCTGCTTTTTCTGTCAGCTCTTTTCGTATTTCACGTTCAATCGAAGGCTGAATGAGGCGTTTGTAAGCATCGTCAATTGCCGCTTCAATATACGGTCTCGCCGTCGTTTGCTTGCCCTTTATGACTTGTTTGTCGAGATAGAAACGGATATTTTCAGCAGGTGGTTCGATCGCTGCTTTCAAGATGCCTTCTTTCTCTCCTCTGTTGACCGCAAGTACACGGTGGGGCACAATCTTTTTGATCGGCTCTTGATAATCGTAATACATTTCATAAACGTTTTTCTCATCGCTTTCGGTGTCTTTTCCTGATGTGACAAGACTGCCCTTTTGGTACGTTTCACTACGAATCCATTTCCGCATATCAGGATCATCTGCCACCTGTTCAGCAATAATATGCTGAGCACCCTCAAGTGCTTCTTCTACACTGGTCACTTCTTTTTCTTCGTTAATAAAAGCAGAAGCCTTCTTTTCGATCTCATCGCTTGGTAGCGTGAGTAAATATTCCGCCAGCGGCTCCAGCCCTTTTGCTTTGGCTACATTCGCCTTTGTTTTTCGTTTTTGTTTGAATGGCCGGTATAAATCTTCGACCTCTTGCAGTTTATGCGCTTGTTCAATTTTCTGTTTTAATTCATCCGTCAGTTTGTCTTGTTCAGCAATTAAGCGAATGACTTCTTCTTTTCGATGCATGACATTTTGAATATATGTATAGCGCTCTGATATGGTTTGAATTTGCACCTCGTCCAGTGAGCCAGTCTGCTCTTTCCGGTAACGAGCAATAAACGGGACGGTGTTGCCATCCTCTAATAGCTGGATCACACTTTCAATTTGTTTCGTTGAAAGCTTTAATTCTGTTGCAATTTGTTTCAATAAAACGTCAGATGTCTTCATACTTTGCATCCTCTCACTGTGTCTTCTCTTTTAGTGTATCAAAAAAACCGGCAAAACAGAAAAAAGGTCAGCTATTTCACGTAAGCTGACCAAGTACATAGGTGAGATCGTCCTTCTTGTCTTGTGTGTATGTTTCAAGTTGTTTTGCGATATCTGCAACTGAATGGCTATGCTTTAAACACATTCGCATGTTTGGCACATTCAGTCCGTCTGAATACATAATGAATGTCGATCCTTTTTCGTAGGAATAGGTGTATGTTTTATATTTTCTAGGTTTCCCTGATAAGTATCCTGATATCGGAAGTGGATAAATATAGTCGCCAGAAGGTGCATTCAAGATAAATCGGATATTGCCAACCGAACAATAGGTAAATTGCTGCTGGGAAAAATTCACCTTTAATAGGCCAACCGTGGCCCCACGTTTATTTTTCATGGCCTGATTGCATCTGTCTATGAGGGTCGTCACATCCTCATGTCCATATTCTTCGACAATTTCACTAACTAAAGAAGATGATTCATTGGCGAACTGGCCGCTGCCTAATCCGTCTGCTACAGCACAAATTAGTTCTTCATCATCT
The DNA here is from genome assembly GCF_014764715.1 of Bacillus crepusculi. GTDB lineage: Bacteria > Bacillota > Bacilli > Bacillales > Bacillaceae > Bacillus. The sequence continues at coordinate 21,419 of NZ_JACXXE010000004.1, forward strand.
GCTTTAATAAAAAAACTGTCCCCGCAGCATGATTTCCCTTCTTTATTCGATTGATAGATAATGGCGTTCACATGTTCGTGCTGTTCGATCTGCTTCATTACCCTAGCTCCATAGACGCATCTTCTGATAATGCATCTCGCAACTTTTTCACTGCCTTCCGCTGCAGTCTCGATACATGCATTTGGGATATGCCGAGTAAATCGCCTGTTTCTTTCTGACTCTTATTTTGCAAATAAGTAAGATTGATAATCTCTTTTTCTCTATCCGTCAGAACATGAAGCACACTCTCAAGCATCATTTTTTGGTTCACTCGTTCGTAGCCTTCTTCTTGTGAGCCGACGACGTCTAAAATGGTGACGGTGCTTCCTTCAGAATCAGCCTCTACACCTTGGTCGACAGACAACGCTTGATAGCTTTTGCCCATCTCCATTGTTTCAAGTACTTCTTCTTCTGTCACATCTAGATATTCTGCAATCTCTTGGACTTTAGGTGACTTTTGCGTCTCCGTTGTCAGATGATCAACTGCCATCTTGATTCTTGGACCAAGCTCCTTAATCCGCCTTGGTACATGGACACTCCATGTTTTATCACGTAAAAAGCGTTTGATTTCCCCGATAATCGTTGGAATTGCAAAGGCTTCAAATGATTTACCGACAAGCGGGTCATAACGCTTTATTGCACCGAGTAAACCAATCATTCCAACTTGTCTTAAATCCTCATGAAAGCTTTTCCCTTTGGAATATTTTTTCGCCAGCATATCGACCAGGTTTGTATAGCATTCAACAAGTGTGAGCTGCGCCTGCTCGTCTTGATTGGTTTGATAGCTTTGGATGAGGCGATCCACTTCATCTTTAGTTAGTTTCATAGTTTTGGATGGTCGTGTCATGGTCAACTCGCTCCCTGTTTAAAAACTTTGTCATCGCCACGGTAACTCCGGAGTTTGCTTGCACCTCGACTTCATCCATCAATGTTTGCATCAAATATAAACCAAGACCTCCTTCTGCCAATTGATCCACCGTATGAGCAGATGTATAAGGCCCTAGTCCTTCCTGCTTTTGCTTAAAGTCAAAGCTACCGCCTTTGTCAGCGACAATGATTTCTAGGCGATCCTCATAGACAAGAAAGCGAACAGCTACCTCTCCATCTCCACCATCTTCACCTTTGTAGGCATGCTGAACTGCATTTGTACAGGCCTCACTGACCGCAATTTTCAAGTCCTCAATCTCTTCGTAAACATAGCCCATTCTGCTTGCAACGCCTGAAAGCGTCAGACGAATGATGCCTACGTATTCTGGTTTCGCCGGTATTTTCATCTCGATTTGATCTACTGATTCGTTCATTGTACCCCACCCTCTGACTTTGCAGAAATGTCAATGATGTCCTTTAATCCAGTGATTTCAAACAACCTTACAAGCCGATCTGACAAGTTCTCAAGTTTTAATGTTCCACCTGCTTTTTGAGCCGCTTTAAACAGCCCAACAAATACACCTAAACCTGTGCTATCCATATAAGAAACATCCTTTAGACAGATTTCTAGATGCTCTCCTTGCTCTGCTTTAGGCATGAGCTTTTCTCTTAGCTGAGGAGCGGAGTACACATCGATTTCTCCGCTGACACTCACTTTCGTTTTTTGATCTATTTGATGCTCTTTTACAGACATATTCATTATGCATTCACCTCGAAATTCTTATTTCCTTGAATTTTATATACCCGCGTATTCACTTTCTAAACCTTTCTCTTAAGCACAAGTAGTGTAAAGTCATCGTGCAGCTGAAAATCTTGCAGCTTGAGTAAGCTGGCATAGATGGCATCGACCATGTCCTGAGCTGAGTAAGATAGGTGCTCTCTTATAAGTGCTTTGATATCCTCACGCTCTAAGAAACCGTCCTCTGATTTGGATTCTGTTACGCCATCAGAGAATAAGATCACCATATCTCCTACGTCCAAGTACTTCTCGTACTGCCTGTAGTCAAAGTCTGGTGCGATTCCAAGGACAAGTCCTTTGGCGTCTAAATCGTAAAATTGATTGTCTTTTTTGCAATAGAAAAAGCCCGGCTCATGACCAGCCGATGCATATTTAAATTCATGCGTTTCTGTATTATAGCTGCCATAGAACATGGTGATAAACATACTTGGGTCTACGTTTTGCTCGACAACACGATTAAGGGTTTTCAGCACCTTTGTGGGGCCGCTTCCTGACTCCGGTAAGGAATCCATCGCATACTTAATCATTGACATACAGAGCGCAGCTGGGATGCCTTTCCCAATGACATCTGCGATCGCGATATTGATTGTATCGTGATCGGTGACAAAGTGATAATAATCTCCACTCATCTGTTTTGCCGGCACACTAATGGCACCAATATCAAAGGTATCACCCTCTGGAATCTTCGTTTCCAGAAGGGTTTGCTGAACATTTGCAGCAATTTCAATCTCTGATTTAATTTCTTGCTGGATGCCTCTAAGTGTTAAATGTTCCTGGTAGGCAAGTCCGTACCCAATCATGACTTCAATTAAGAAGTCTAGTGAATGAAAGACATCTTCCGGCAAATCAGGGTAAAGCTCCTGAATCACTTTTCGGTGAACACTCACTATTTCTTCAGGAGGTATTTGATGCTCAATGGTTTTTCGGCTAAACTTTTGAGCTTGATAAAGCGATGTTTCAGTTAAATCACTGATATAACGGCTGAGCAGCTGATGATACCGCTGCTCCATTACCTCCTTAAAATCCATGGTTTACCTCCTAGCGAAGCCACTTGACAGCTTGTATCTCCGTTCCTTCTTCTGGTGTAGAATCTAATTCAAAATCATCCATCAGTCTTCTCACTCCCGGAAGACCTGCTCCGAGTCCGCCTGATGTAGAAAATCCGTCTTCCATCACTTTACGTATATCCATGATGCCAGGCCCTTCATCGGCTGCGATGACTTTGAGCCCACGCTTTCCGCGCTCTATCACTTCTTCTATACAAATCTGACCTTTACCAGCGTATAAATAGATGTTTCGAGCTAATTCTGAAATGGCCGTCGTAATTCTTGCTTGGTCAACAGTTCCAAAGCCTAATTCTTTAGCAACATTTCGTCCAAGTTGTCTTGCCGCGACTATGTCCCATTCCGTCAATATTTTCACACAGGATTGGTCTTTCATATCTATTCCCCCAATTCCCGCTTCAGTGTCTCAAGCCCTTGTTCAAGATCTAGTGCTGTCTGAATTTCTTCAAGCGATATTCCAAGTTCAATGAGCGTCACAGCGACTGCCGGTTGGATTCCTGTTAATACAACCTTTGCTCCCATGAGCTTGGACATGGTGATAACATCACCTAATACCTTTGCGATAAATGAATCAATCATATCGACGGATGTGAGGTCAATGACAACACCGTTTGCTCCTGTCTCATGAATTTTATTCAGCAAGTCTTCTTGAAAGTGTAGAGCTGTTTGGTCATCAAGCTCCCACTGGATCGAAATGAGAAGACAATTATATAGCTTTAAGATTGGAATCTTCGGGTGATTTCTCACTGGGTTTATCCCTCCAATGAAACAATTTTTCGATTTGTCATTTCCAAAGCAGTTTGAATTCCTTTTTGAAGGGTATTCTTTGTTGTAACCTGAGATAAATCAATGCCAAGGTTCACAATGGTTTGGGCAATTTCTGGGCGAATACCGACAAGCAAGCACTTCGCGCCTACTAATCTCACAGCCTCTGACGCTTGAATAATATGGTGCGCAACCATTGTATCAACGACAGGTACACCCGTGATGTCAATCAAGACCACCTGTGAACGATGCTTCACGACACCATTGAGCAGATTCTCCATAATTTTTTTCGCACGATCTGTATCAATTGTTCCGACAAGCGGCATGACGGTGATTTGCTCAAATACTGGAATCAGCGGGGCAGAAAGCTCCTGCAGCGCAATTTTTTGAAGGCTGACGGTTTTTTCCCATGAGATCGAATACTGATTTAATATTTCGTTATGAATCGGTGTGATGAATCGATCGATTTGCCAGATGAGGTCATGGCTTTCCTCTGTTGTATCTTTGTCATCATTCATTTTTTCATATAAATGTGTACGGATTTCCGTTAGGCCGTTTGCCAGTAACTTAAGTGATATACCCATTTGAACAATTTTTAAAGCAAAATTTTGCACTTGTTCTTCAAAATCCTCATGATCTCCCTCTGAAAGAGATGTAATGATTAGTTGAACATATTCTGAACAGATGGTTTCATACATTTTGTCGTTCAGCATCATGTCCGTTTCTTTTTCTCCGAGTCGTTTTAAAATGTCCGTCCACTCTTTTTCTAATTCCTTTTGATGCTTTCTTGCGAATGCTAACACGATATGATTCGACATGTTTTACCCCCTAGTACATAAACAGCACTTCTTTAGTCTTTCTTCATTATAACGTTAATAAAAATTGAACACAAAAAAAAGTTGCTCACAAGAGAGCAACCAAATCTCACCATATTAAAAATCAATAAGAGCCAAACTAACTTGTAAGGCTTCGTCAACCTTCTCCATCATCTCATCATCAAGATGTGTGATTTTATCTGTCAATCTTTGTTTATCGATTGTACGAATCTGTTCCAAGAGAATGACAGAATCTCGTTCAAAGCCGTAGCGCTTTGCATTAATTTCGACGTGAGTCGGTAATTTCGCTTTTTGTATTTGGGCTGTTATGGCTGCAACGATAGCAGTCGGGCTGAAGCGATTTCCAATGTCATTTTGAATCACCAATACCGGGCGAACTCCGCCCTGCTCGGAGCCAACAACAGGAGATAAATCAGCAAAGTAAACATCACCGCGTTTAACAATCAAATGTTTAACCCCCGCTGACTAATCGCTCAACTGTATTCTCAGCCTCAAATTCTGCGTATTGTGCCTCTGAAGAGATATTCAGATTAATTTTCGCCATCTCCATGTAGCCGCGTCTCATCGATTCACGATTTTGTCGAATATTACGTTCACGAATATACGTTTTTGTCGCTCGGTAGATCAATTCATTTCTTGTTACCTTATCCTGCTCTGCTACTCGTTCGATCTCAGACATTAAAGCCTCCGGCAGTCGAATCTTCATTTCGTTTGTTGCGCTGGATTCAGACAAAAAACATACACCTCCACAAAACTTACGGATACCGTATCGATCCATTCCAAGACTAATCATACCATTATTCAATGCACAAGCAAAGCTGTTTCATGATTTATTTTTAGATCATGATGCGTTCGGCTACCCGTAAATCAAGATGATAATGGAGTTCCTCTTTCCCATTATACGCTTTTTTCCGAAAATCATACGGTATTTCCAAAATCTCTAAAAAAGGGAGAATGTTTATTCCTTCATTGTAGAATAAAAGAGAACGATGTCGGTTTGTACATCGTTCCCGTAAAATGTGCTTATAAAAAGCTTGGCCCACCTTGAAGCAGCGGATTACGCACATGAACCCTTTTGCCGTCCTCTTTATATACTCTTGGGACCCGGTGGCCAATCGAGCAAGTGACTTCATAGTTAATGGTTTCAAGCCTTTTAGCGATTTCATCAACTGATACCTTTTCTTCACCTTGTGAACCAATCAAAACGACTGGTTCGCCTGCTGAAATATGCTCTTTCAATTCGACCATAAATTGATCCATACATACCCTTCCAGCAATCTTGCGGCGCTTTCCGCCAACGAGCACTTCCGTTCCCGCCAGCTTCCTGATCCACCCGTCTGCATAGCCGACTGGAACCGTGCCGATCCATGTATCTTGATTGGCTGTATAGGTCGCTCCGTAGCTGACACTCTCACCCTTTTGTATGAGCTTTACATGTGCAAGCTTTGTATGAAGAGACATGGCTTCTTCCAGCTTGAAAGGCAATTCATCTTTGATTTCCTCTGACGGTGACAGCCCGTACATACTGATACCGAAACGAACCATATTAAACAAAACGTCTTTAAACCTTAGACCTGCTGCACTGTTGGCGCAATGAACGAGCAGTTTGTCCGCACGGAGTGGCTGAAGCAGTGTTTGAAAGGTGCTGACCTGCATATCAAAGTAGTCCTCATCCTTTTCATCAGCTGTCGCAAAGTGAGTAAATACCCCTTCCAGCTGTAAATAAGAATGATCGCGGGCAAGCTCTTTCACTTCGCTTACTTGCTCTAATGTTTTCACACCTAAACGATTCATTCCGCTGTCAATTTTCAAATGAAAACGAATGGGTTGTCCCGTCAATCCTTTCACTGCTTTGACTACATCTTTCAGCCACTCGATGGAGTACGCGGTCATGATGACGTTGTATCTAACGGCGACTTTGACATACTCTGGCGGTACTGCGCCGAGTACAAGAATCGGTGCTTTGATGCCTTGATTTCTTAAAGAAATAGCCTCATCTAAAAAGGCTACAGCTAACAAGTCTGCTCCAGCTTTGAGGGCTGCCCTTGCCACTTCAATATCTCCATGTCCATATGCATTGGCTTTCACAACAGCCATTAATTGAACGTTTTGACCAATATGATCTTTCATATGTGAAACATTATGCTTGATTGCTGTTAAATCAATTTCTGCCCATGTGTCTCTATAAAAGGCATTTGTGTCCATCAGTCACACTTCCCTATTGAATGATTCAATACCTTCATTATGATACTAAAGATCAAGAATAATGTGAAACAAATCAAAAAAATCAGCCCTTACGCAGGGCTGATGTATCATTTTCAAGGCTCTCGCCTGAGATATTCATTTATTTGGCTGATTGGCCTTCTACGCTTTTTGCAACCATTAAGAGCTCTTCCTTCGATAAATCACTTGAAGAAATTAAGTAGTCGACTCCGTCAGATGTCCACGAGAGAGATTGATCCGTTAAGACACCGACAGTCATGCCAAGGTCAACCGGCTCACCGTTCATTGTCACAGGTGTCGATGCTTCTGCCACTCTCGCTTTTTCCTGAATGAGTGTGAAAGATTTCTTCCCGCCATACGTGATCACATAACGTTTCCCCGCATCTGTTGTCATTTCTTTCTCTTCCATCTTCTTCACACCCTCTGGCATATCAACTGGCGTTTTCACTGCGAAGCTGTCAGATGGGTCTGCACTTGTGGTGACATCCATTTGGGAGAGTGTCATGTTTTTCTTCTCATCAAATGCATCTTTGTCAAAGGTTTTATTGAATTCAAAGTGAGAGAATTCTACTTTCACCATTGGCTTTTTGTCGCTATCCAGCACTTTCACACTGGCAGGTGCCATTGTTTTTTTATGAAAGGTAATCTCTTGGGTAGGCAGCATTTGGTTGTGCTGATAATTGGTTTTGGTTTCGAACACATACTTTGAATCCTTCGCTTTGAACTGAGCTGCACTGTCATTTTTAATGTCTTTCACAAGTGACTCAAATAAATAGACCTGACTGCTATTATTCGGCCAATCACTGTGAAAACGGAAGCTCTTGTTCAATGAAGGCGTCAGCACAAACACACCATTGCCATTTCTTAAAATGACTTGACTCTGATCCTTTTTCGGATTTTCTAAATAAACACGGTAAAGCTCCGGCTTCTTGTACCAAATTTCTACTTGATACTCCTGCGGATCATTTCCTGTCTCAATGGTCATTTTTGCTTTGGCTTTGTATGATGTCATTTCCTCTGCCTTTTTGTTTAAATCCCCAACGATATCCTGCTGAGATTTTTGACCGCATGCGGAGAGAATCAGTACAAAAAGGATCCCCGTTACAAGCAAAACAAAGCTTTTTCTCACCCTTTTCAACCCCTTCGTTAATTGTGTTAAAAGGAAGAAACCGCTTGTTTGACTTTAACAGTACGCCTCAAGAGTTAACTGCGTACCGCGAACCATCAAAGCCTGTTAGCAACTCGCCCTTCCTTATCGCACTACCCAATATATGAAGGGGGGACAAACAATATGCAGACTAGCTTGACAACCTTTCGATTAAAACTTGTGCAGCAGCATATTCTTTCGTGTGGGTAATGGACACATGCACCTGGTCTCCCTTCGCTTTGTTGCTTTTGATGAAAGGTTTTCCATTATCATCTTTTTGTATCTCGATGTCCTGAAAGCTTAAATGCTGACCGATTCCCGTGCCATATGCTTTAGCAAAAGCTTCCTTTGCCGCGAAGCGCCCTGCCAAAAATTCCAGCTGCCTATTTTCACTTAGTGCGTAAAAGACGGTCTGTTCACTTAAAGTCAACATTCGTTCTGGTAAACGGGGCTGTCTACTGAGCACCTTTGACAGCCGGTCGATTTCTACAATATCAATACCAATTCCTTTGATCATGAGGTACCTCCTATGATACTCGTACTAATTTGGATGTTCGCTTCATAAACGTGTTACTATAAACTTACCATTATCTAGTTAAAAGGGGTTTGTTATGTTTATTCGAACGGAGAGCTTTCAACAATTTATTAGATCGTATCCTATCGTAACAGCGATCCTTGCATTACAAATAGGTCTGTGGCTTATATTTGCAATTCCTATCCCTATTATACAGCTTGGACAGGACCATCTCGTCGGTTTCAATTATGGTGTAGCAGCAGGGGAATGGTGGCGGCTCGTCACACCTATTTTTCTTCACGGGAGTCTGACGCACATTTTATTTAATTCTATGTCACTCTTTTTATTTGCTCCAGCGCTTGAGTTTATGCTTGGGAAGATACGGTTTCTCATCATTTATCTTGGTGCAGGGTTCATTGGCAATCTCGGAACCTATTGGGTAGAGCCTTTAGAGTATGTACATGTCGGCGCTTCTGGAGCCCTCTTTGGTTTGTTTGGTGTTTATCTATATCTTGTCCTGTTTAAACCGCACATGATGGACCGCGGCAATTCTCAGGTGATCTTAACGATTCTTGCAGTCTCTGTGATCATGACGTTCGTCAACTCAAACATCAATATCATGGCTCACTTATTTGGATTGATAGGCGGTATGCTCCTAGCACCGATCACCCTCATCTTCCATTCCAAAAAAAGACGCTATTAATCTCATAAAAAATGTCGATCCTTCCTTTTGACAAGGAGGTGATCGACATTTTTTCGTTTAAGACGATTTGTTTTTTTCATAGGAATACCAATCAAATACACGTGCAGCCTCTTCCTCTTCTAGATGATGCACACCAAAGGAATCAAGGAGGGCAGAGGATTTCACAAAGGTGTGGATACTCGCCACGCGGCCTTTCTTTTGGAAATAAGATTGGGTCATCGTATAGTTTTGCATTCGTTTTCTCAAGACAATTCCAGTGGTTTTGCTGATGCCTCTTGTCGTCAGCTGAATCAAAGGATCTTTGATCGTATAACCTGATTGTTTATAGGCTAAGTACCCAAATAGCAAAGCAATCGGCAACGGAATGAGTGCCAAATAACCCCATGGCGGAAAACGGACAGATAGGATCACCCCTACGAGTAATGGAACAAATCCGTAAGAGATCAGGTATCGTTTGAGTGAACGCTTTGGCACCTTTTTCAGTTCAGCTTCCGGTGTCAAATGATAATGATCTGTAAATTGTGACAGCAATTCATTGATTTTTTTCTTTCGAATCAGTGGAAATAAGACGGAAGAGGTTTCTTTGTCTGTAATAGAACCTCCTGCACTAACGAGCATCACCGTCGCAAATCCAAAAGGCTCACGGAGAATGTTTTCTTTGATTTTCACTGCTTGAATTCTCGCAAGCGGAATGGTCATTTGATGTCTCTCAATGAGTCCTCTTGTGATGATGATGTCATTCCCTCTTCGTTTTGCAGCAAAATTCGCATATTGGAGCGCTGTCACTCCAACACTAAGCATCCAAGCAATCAATACAGCAATAAAAATGAGGATCGCATAGATTTCAACACTCGCATGACTTAAGAAGGAAAACTGCTTGACGAACCCATCTAAAGGAAGTATTTCATCTATTTGTGTGTAAATGGCTAGACAACCCGATATAATCACACCAATGCCGCTTGAAGTCGTCGCCGTTAAAAGCAGCTCTGGTACCCCCATACGATAGGAGACACTGATTTCTTCCTTTACAGGCTTTTGTGCAGGGAGATGATCATGCGTCGCATCACCGGTTTCATCCGCCATTTCTTCTTGCTGCAAGCTTTCCTTCCGGTTGAAAATCGACTGTTTCAATTGTTCTGCTTCTGCTTTTGTAATCGCCGTCAGGCTCACCTCTGGACCATCCGTCCCGCCTGCCGTTTCAATTTGAACTCGCACCAAACCGAAAATCCGCTGGAAGATGCCTTCACTTGTATTGACTGTTTGAATTCGTTCTAACGAGATATATTTTTTCTTTTTCGTGATGACACCCGATTCCACACGAAATTCATCGTCTTCCATCCGGTAGGTGAATCGTCTCCATGCTAATATGGTTAAAACAGCATTCCATAAAAGAAGCACACCGAGAATGATGAACGCATAAAAGCGAATACTTGAATTCGAGTTCACAAAAATAAGCACAAAAAAAGGGATAATGAAGTTTTTGATCATGGATACGGCATCTGATATAAAATCAATGAACATCGAGATTGGATGTACACGTTTTGGTTCAGACATCATCTTCTGTCACCCTTGCTAAACGAGATATGTAATCACGAAGCTCATCTGCCTCTTCTAATTCTAACGCTGGAATATCATGAACCGTAGCAGCAGTCGAAATTTGAACAGATGCCAAGCGGTAGCGCCTTAAAAGTGGTCCTTGGGATGTATCGACATGCTGGACACGCACCATCGGCACAATCACGCGTGTAACGCGAATCAGCCCATGCTGTATTTCAATTTCATTTTCGAATACTTCGTAGCGCCAGATGTGATGTCGAATTTTTGGTATGAGCCAAATGCCAAAAATGACCTGTAAGATCCATAAACCGGCGAGGATGGCTCCAATCCAATATGGCCATTTAAAATAATAGCTAGCAATCACTACACCCATGATGATGAGTAAGAAAATCAATGAGATAATTCCATTTTGAAGACGCCATACTTTTAATCCATTTAAACTAATTTGACGTTGCGGCTGTTTTCTCACATTCTTCCCCCATTCTCTTACTTTTCTATCAATATATTACGAAACAGGGCCTAAAAAGTTTCAATAAGCCTGTTAAAAAAAAGCGAACCCTGCAAAGGATTCGCTCTTGTATGTTAGTTGTTATAAGATTTCTTTTGACGACGATCGCTAGAAGAACGATTGCGGTCATTTGATGAACGCTTTTTATCACCGTAAGATGAACGGCTTTTCCCGCGATAGCCGCCTCCGCCCGCGCCTTCTCTACGTTTAGAAGAGCTGCGGTTGTTACGATTGCGTTTTGAAATCATTGGTGCTTCATCTGTCAAACGAACAGGCGTTGCATCTGGCTCTTTTGTCATCATTTTGATGGCAGCCGCAACCACTGTGACAGAATCATGATCTTCTAGCAATTCAGCAGCAGCTGTCATGTAGAAGTTTAAGTTGTTTTCACTGATGATCGTGCGTAGACGGTCAACTGTTACTTGCTGTTGTCCTTCAATAGCCTCATCTAGAGTTGGCTCTTTCATACGATCCATTTTACGTTTTGTCGTTTGCTCAATCGCACGAAGCATATCTTTTTCACGTGGTGTGATAAATGTAATCGCCATACCTGTACGCCCAGCACGGCCAGTACGTCCAATACGGTGAACATAGCTTTCTGGATCTTGCGGCACGTCGAAGTTATACACGTGTGTCACGCCAGAGATATCAAGTCCACGTGCTGCAACGTCTGTTGCCACAAGCACATCGATTGAACCTTCTTTGAATTTGCGAAGCGCAACCATACGTTTCGCTTGAGTGAGGTCACCATGAATTCCTTCAGCTGTATAACCTCTAAGGTTAAGCGCTTCTGTCAATTCGTCAACACGGCGTTTCGTACGACCGAAGACAATTGAAAGCTCAGGTGATTGAATGTCAAGAAGACGTGTCAAAGTATCAAACTTCTTACGTTCGTGAATATCCAAATAGAACTGTTGAATATTAGATACTGTCATTTCTTTTGCTTTTACTTTTACATGCTCTGGGTTTGTCATGAAACGTTCTGCAATACGCTTAATTGGTGCAGGCATTGTCGCAGAGAATAAAAGTGTTTGGTGTTCACTTGGTACATTTGAAAGGATCGATTCAATGTCTTCAATGAAACCCATGTTTAGCATTTCGTCTGCTTCATCAAGCACAACTGTTTCAACATTTTGAAGACGCATTGTACGACGGTTAATGTGATCGAGTAAACGTCCTGGAGTCCCTACGATGATATGAGGATTCTTTTTGAGCGAACGGATTTGGCGGCCGATATCTTGTCCACCGTAAATCGGAAGAACGCGCGCACGCTTGTCTTGGCCAATTTTGTATAGCTCTTCAGATACTTGAATGGCTAATTCTCTTGTTGGCGCAATAATAATCGCTTGGATATTAGGAGACGCTGGGTCGATTTTTTCAACCAGAGGAATACCAAATGCTGCTGTTTTTCCTGTTCCTGTTTGTGCTTGTCCGATGACATCTTTATTCTGAAGACCGAGAGGAATCGTTTCTGCTTGAATCGGTGTTGCTTCTTCAAATCCCATGCGGTTAATAGCTTTCATGAGACTTTCGCTTAATTGAAAATCTTGAAACGTTATAGTCAAATTATTCAAACTCCTTCTAATTGCTGTTTCAGTAATCTCGTGAATGATCATTAAAAACTGCCCTTTCCTGAAAGGACAGGTCCATTATATACAAAGCCCGAATTACCCTACATTATATCTTACCATTACACTATTTGTTTTTCAACAAGACAGAAATGGATATATCTACTGCTCCACAATGACAGATTCACCTTCACTTTGATCTCCGTCCATCCATTTCCACTTTTCAAACAGTTGAATTTTTCCGTTATCCAGCTGCTTCGGTGTGGAATCACAGGACCCGCTTCTCATGCTACCGTCCTTGCTCACATGGTGGTATCTAAAATGAAGTGTTCCATCCTCTTTCACTGTTCCTACAAGTACGCCAGATACAATACTGCCGCCTTGATATGTGCCCGTTAAAATATTCCCGTCCTGACGATATTGAAATATGGTTCCTGCCGATACTTCCCCATTACTCGAATTAGACTGCGGGATAAAGGTTTTTCCGTCATATTGAAACAAACGAATCAACCACCTTTTCTTTCCTATTATAACATAGGCTTGTCACTGATTCGACAAAAATGTTGTAGATTTTAACAAGTGGGATTCATTTTATATTAGTTTAGCCACATTTTCGCTTTTCTATATATTAAATTGTTTTTTTTAGAAATTGTTCGACTTTCTCAAACAATTGCTGTGCACATGGCTCATGACAAACATGATGTTTACAGTCGGGTAAATAAAACATTTCTTTCTGGCGAGACGGAATTTTATGATAAATAAATTCTGCGCTAGAAGCGGGAACAATCCCATCACTTTCCCCTTGAACAATTAAGACGGGCAGATGAAGCTTCTCAAGGGAGCTCTTCGTTTGCTTTACCAGCTTCATAAATTCTAAAGCAGCTGATAGCGGCGTGCTCGTTAGCTTATGACGATACCGATCATATAAAGGATTGGAATCAATCAATCCAGACAAAGATTCCTTCACCATCTGCCTTGTGTCTTGAATCATCTGTTTTGGGTTCACATATTTTGCTGCAGCACTTAAAAGAACAAGGCGAGCAACCGGATACTTCGCAGCTAAGTATGAGGCAATCATGCCGCCCATTGAAAAGCCGACCAAATAAATGGTGTCACATGTTCGGTAGAGGGATAGGAGTTCTAGTTCAGCTGTCGCGATCCATTCTTGATAAAGAATGCCTTTTAACTGAAGCTCTTCCCCATGCCCTGGAAGCGTGATAGACTGCACATTCCAATCTGTCGTCTGCTTTAAGTGCTGCGCCAGCGGTTCTACCTCATAAGGGGCCCCAGTAAAACCGTGTATACATAGACAGCCAATCATTCTGTCACCTTCTTTGCCGCTCACTTTTTATAGTGCAGTAATGACCTCTTCTAATCTCATGCCGCGTGAGGCTTTGACAAGAACAACATCGTCAGGCCCTGCCACTTCAGCTAATTTTTTCTTCAGTTCCTCTTTGTCCATATATGAGAATACGCGCGCGTCTCCAAATGCTTTCTTCGCTCCTTCAGCAATGAATGCACCTAGACGTCCATACGTCATGACATGGTCGATAAACTCAGGCTTAATGTATTCGCCTAGTTCATAATGATACGTTTCTTCTTCGCTGCCCATCTCAAGCATATCACCAAGCACTAGAATGCGATTAGCGAAGCCGTCCATATCTCCCACAAGATCGATCGCTGCTTTCATTGAAGTAGGACTTGCATTATACGCATCGTTTATGACCGTAATTCCTTTATCTGTTGTAAACAGCTCAAGACGCATCCCCGTCAATTTCGTTTGCATCAATCCTTGGGCGATTTGTCTTTCATTCAGCCCAAAATGCTGACCAATAGCAATAGCAGCAAGCGCATTCTTCACATTATGTTTCCCTAATACAGGAATAAGAAACGCCTGAGCGTATCCTTCGACTTGAAATTCAGTTCCTTCTGCAAGCTGATTGATGTGATTCACTCTGATATCACAGTCCTCTGCTTCTCCAAAGGTTTTCATGTTGTGAGTCAGTGCATTCGCTCTTTCACGAAGTAAGGGCTCATCTCCTAAATAAAAAAAGACACCATCCTCTTTTAACCCTTTTGTAATCTCACATTTTGCATCGGCAATGGCTTCTCTTGAGCCTAAATCTTGCATATGAGATTCTCCGACATTGGTAATAACTGCTGCATCAGGCTCAGCGAGATTTGATAAAAACTCGATCTCTCCTTTTGCACTCATGCCCATCTCCAAAACAGCGATCTCCGTTCCTTCTGGCATCGCAAGAATGGTAAGCGGAAGACCGATATGATTATTAAAATTGCCATTTGTTTTATGGACTTGATACGCCGTTTGTAAGACAGAATGAATCATGTCTTTCGTTGTTGTTTTCCCATTACTTCCTGTAATACCGACAACACGAGGATTTTCTTCTTTCAAGTATGCTTTCGCCAGCTGTTGGAGTGCACCCAGTGTATCCTCTACGAAAATGACTGGAACGTCTTCTGGTGGATTGCCTTCTTTTTGATTCCAAAGAACAGCCGCAGCTCCAAGCTCCACGGCTTTTGAAGCAAATGTGTGACCATTAAAATGTTCTCCAATAAGCGGGATAAACAATGCGCCTTTTGATACGTTTCGTGTATCTGTTGTCACTCCGTGAATTTGCTCTTCGCCAAAAGCTTGATTAGATAGTGTTCCACCAGCCATTTGGGCGATTTGTTTCACTGTACGTTTGATCATGATTTTTCGCCTCTCTTTCTCATTTCACGTTTGAAGGAAAAGAGACACTACCTGTAGGATAGTGTCTACTTGTTGCTCACATTAAAAAGTTGTTTTAATGGTTTGTTTTTCTTGATGACGTTCTATTGCAAGTGACACTAGCTTTTCAATCAACTCAGGATACTCTACACCAGTATGTTTCCAAAGCAGCGGGAACATACTGAATGGTGTGAATCCAGGCATTGTATTCACTTCATTGATCAGCACTTTGCCATCCTCGGTTAGGAAGAAGTCTGCACGTACGAGACCAGATCCATCAATGGCTTTAAATGCTTTAATCGCCATATCGTGAATCGTCTTGTATTCATCCTCTGAAACACTCGCAGGAATGATCAAGTCTGTATCGCCATCTTCATATTTTGCTTTGTAGTCATAAAAATCTGTTTTAGGTGCAATTTCACCAACGACAGAGCATTTTGGCTCGTCATTTCCCAATACACCAATTTCGATTTCTCTTCCAATGACCCCTTCTTCGACGACAACACGACGATCATATTGGAAAGCCAAATCAAATGCTGCTTGAAGCTCTTCTTTGCTACGGCATTTACTAATTCCAACACTTGACCCCATGTTGGCAGGTTTCACAAAGCAAGGATATCCTAGTACTTGCTCCACCTGTTCTAAGCTTCCTGATGTGGTTTTCTCATAGTCTTTTTTATTGAAGGAAAGGTGTTTTGCTTGTGCAAGTCCTGCTTGAGCAAAAACATCTTTCATCATGACTTTATCCATACCCGCAGCAGAAGCGAGAACGCCGTTACCGACATACGGGATATTTAACAGTTCAAGTAAACCTTGCATCGTTCCATCTTCACCATTTGGTCCGTGCAACAATGGAAAGACGACATCAATCTTTTCATCAGCTGATGCAGGTTGCGGAAACATGCTCTCATTTAAAGAAGTTGGTAAAAACGTCTTTGCATTTTGTTCAAATTGAAGCATTTTGACGTTTGACACTGGTTCAGTGAGTTTTTCTCCTCTTAGCCATTCGCCCTCTTCTGTAATATAAATTGGATGTATATCGAACTTCTCAGTGTTAAGTGCCTTTGTAACTGCAAGGGCTGTTTGCAGTGATACATTATGTTCGGCTGACTTTCCGCCGTAAACCAATCCTAAACTTATTTTCAATGGATACTCCCCCCACTAAAATTCATCTTTACTATCTTATCACTTTCAAGCGAAAATGCTCTAATTTATTTTTCTTGTTACGGAAATGAAATGATTTGTAAAAGGTTGTAAGCGCCCCCCGAGCATTTGTATGTCATTCGCCTTAATTTTATATTAAAATGACATTGAAAAGGAGTTGTGACAAATTGAAGAAAATCACAAGTACTGAACAATTCAATGAAATCATTCAATCAGACAAAGAAGTCATCGTTAAATTCTTTGCGACATGGTGTCCTGATTGCACTAGAATGGACATGTTCATTCCAGACATTTTAGAGGCTTATGCTCACATTGAATGGTTTGAAATAAACAAGGATGACTTCCCTGAATTAGCGGAAACGTATCAGGTCATGGGTATTCCAAGCCTGTTAATTTTCAAAAATGGCGAAAAAACAGGTCATTTACACAGTGCAAATGCAAAATCACCTGAAGAAGTGACAGAGTTTCTTCAAGAACACGTTTCATAATTGATGATCATGAAGGACATCAGCAAACTCTTGCTGGTGTCTTTTTCATTTCTTCCATATTAAATCTCTACATAAGACGAGAGGTAGAGCCAAAACGTTTCAACGAAGAAAAGAATGTAGTGAATGGTGTCACGACAAGAATTGACAGCGAATTATTTCCTGGGAAAGAATTCTGCGTCGATATGGATGGGAATATGTCGGTTACGTGAATTTTCTGAATTGAATCTTTACTTCTGCTATTTGAGTTTGTATAATGAAGTTGCTAGCTAATTGAAAATGATTATCAATTTCATCTTTGTGAAATCTTATAAACGTCCATTCTTATAAAGGAGCGATGAGTCACATGTCTAAGAAGAAGATCAAAACGTACCAGCAATTGATTGAAGAAAACAAGGAAGCGATCATGCGCGATCCTAAGATGATGGAAAGTATATACGAAACAATCGACAAAAAGCATCAGAAACAGCTGGCAGTTGCTGGACGTGAATCATAAATACAAGATGAGCAGTCAATTGCTGGCCGCTCTTTTATTTGCCTCAACCGAAAGGAAAAAGCCGATAAAATCGTCTAACAGATTTTATCGGCTTTTGTTTTAATGTGATTTCGCTACATGGTCCTGCTTCATGCCTAAGTAAATGAGCATATATGTGAGATAACCCATTGTCATTGTTAAACCGCCGAAAAAGAATTGAGAAAATACAGGTTCTTCAAATGTCGTGACGGCAGCTAAAATGATCCAGCTCGCATATAAATAAACCATGAACCATTTCATGTTTCTTTTAAGTGTATACAGAAAGAAAAGACCCGCTAACGAAAAGATCCCCAGCGCTAGTCTGAAATAAACAAGGTGATCAAACTGGAAGGCAAAAGACACAAACGAAAACGACAGCAACAACAAAATTGGTAAAGCCGTAATGAAATTTTTCACGATAGTGCCACCTCCATGACTCCCTCTTATTATAAGACAAAATCAACCGGATATCGTGAAATACAGACTCGTTTTCACAAAGATGTCACGAATTTTTCTTGTTATTTGACACAATTTTTACACATTTACATCACGTTTCCAAAACAGGAACCAAGCCGTTCCAACAAAGAAAACAAAATGCGCCCCTACAATGAATAATGAAAACAAAGGACTCATTCCATCAAAGGGCGGCGGTCCTTGAAAGCTGTACTGAGTAAAATCCGTATTGGCGAAAAGCAGAATTTTCCCCCACTGATTTTCTAAGAGAGACATGATGGGCACAAGTGATTTGGCCGCATATAAAACAAAAAACGAGGTCACAAGCGCGATCAAGCTATTCCTAAATAAACTGGAACACATAAAAGCGAAGCTTGCCATCATGACCACTTCCACCCACTGTGATCCAATGACAGCAAACGTATGCTGAAATAATCGCCTTGTACTTTCATCAAATTCAGTACCGAAGAAAATAAGACCAAATAGAAAAGCTAGCACGTAATAAAAAACAAACAGGTAGATGACCGCGAGCACAAGTGTCATATATTTTGACAGAAAAATATGCAGTCTTGTCTTTGGCCGGATGAATAAGAACTTGATCGTCTTTTTTTGAAACTCTGTTGAGATCAGTGTCGCACCAATGACGACAGCGAGCACCTGTAAAATAAACACGACGTTTGTGGAATAGGCAAAATAGTTCGCGACCGTATCTTGCCCGCCAAAACTTGATATGACACGTTTCATCGCTAAAGCCATCGTCATTTGAAAGACGACGATCAATCCAAGTGCAATGAAGGTGATCTTTTGCCGCATGATTTTTTTATGCTCATTCTTGATGAGTTGAAGCATCTGCTGTCCCGCCTTCCGTCCATTTCATAAAGGCCTCTTCAATGGATTGTTTTTGAGGTGTCATTTCTAACACATCAAATCCTGCCAACACGAGCTGTTTGTTAAGCTCTGGCACACGATCGTTGTTCAGTTGGAGCAGCACTCTCTCTCCATTTCGCTCATATGTATACCCATTTTTGCCAAGCCATAAAGCTGCCTTTTCTGCTGGCTGAATATTCATCAGCACCTGCTCTTTGCCCTCCATGTTCCGAAGATTCGCACTCGCTTTGATCCGTCCTTTTTGAATAATGATCATGCGGTCACACAGCTCTTCTACCTCATGCAATAAATGCGTGGCAAATAACACAGAGGTCCCCTCTTCTTGTACGAGCGTTTGCAAATGCTCACGGAATTCCTTCATTCCCGCAGGATCAAGCCCATTTGTCGGTTCGTCTAAAATGAGCAGGGTGGGCTGATGCAAAATGGCTTGTGCAATCCCAAGTCTTTGCTTCATTCCCAATGAATACGTCTTGACCTTCTGATGAATGGCATGCTCCAGACGAACTCTTTTCACCACTTCATGAATGCGGTCCTCGGAAACGCCATCGTGCATTGCCGCAAATAGTTCTAGGTTTTCAAAGCCTGTTAAATACGAATAAAACTCAGGATTTTCTATGATGGCACCAACAGATGCCATCGCCTTTATCAAGTCATGATCCTGAGAATATCCATTGATCATGATTCGGCCACTGTTTTTTCTCATCAAGCCAACGATCAGCCGAATCAAGGTCGTTTTGCCAGACCCGTTTGGACCAAGTAATCCGACAATTTCTCCTTGCCCAATTTCTAAAGAAATATCTTGCAAGATCATTTGCCGGCCAATTTGTTTATTGACTTTCTCTACTTTTAAAACAGCAGACTGCAAAGTGGTTCCTCCTTCTGATGTAAAGCCTATAGCGGCTGATAAGGCCGCTCATTCTGCTAAAAGTATATCACGCCAGACAAGAGGCTCCATGAAAAAAAGGGCTGATCCAGTCAGCCCTTCATGCATATTACATCGATACATTAGGTGATGATGTGCCTTGCTCATGTTTTTTCTCAGTTTCTGTCACAATCACCGCACATGCGGCGTCACCTGTAATATTGACCACGGTTCTTGCCATATCTAATAAGCGGTCTATGCCAAGGATGAGCGCAATGCCTTCAACAGGGAGATTCACAGAGTTCAATACCATAGCGAGCATGATCAGGCCTACTCCTGGAACCCCCGCTGTACCGATACTTGCCAAAACGGCTGTTAACACAACGGTAATCATTTGTACAAGTGTCAGCTCGATCCCATATACTTGTGCGATAAAAATGGTCGCAACCCCTTGCATAATCGCTGTACCATCCATATTAATGGTTGCACCCAGCGGCTGTACAAAGCTTGAAATCGGCTCTGGCACCTTCAAACGTTTCTGCGCTGTTTCCATTGACACCGGAAGAACTGCGTTACTGCTTGAGGTACTAAATGCCACAACCATCGCTGGAGAAAATCCTTTGAAAAACGCCATTGGATTTCGTTTCGCCAAAATGGCGACAGTTGATCCATAGGTTAGGAAGAAATGTAGCACGAGCGCAATAAAGACAACTGAGAAATAGAGTCCCATCGCTTTCATGGCATCTAGCCCCTGACTGCCAATGGCCGTTGCAATCAAACCAAATGTCCCGTATGGTGCGAACTTCATCACTACGCCGACAAGATACATCATTAATTCATTTCCTTGTTCAAACAGGTTCAATAGGCCTTCCGTTTTCTTACCGAGCAGGGCAATTCCAAGGCCTAAAAATACACAAAAGACGATGATTTGCAGCATGTTTCCTTCAACTAAAGATTGGACTGGATTGGTTGGAATAATGTTGAGTAGTGTTTCTGCCATTGATGGGGCTTCCTCTGCGGAATAATCGGCCGATTTCGTATCAAAATCACCGAATGCTCCCGGCTTAATGAGTAAGGCCAGTGAAATACCAATAATGATGGCAAAGGTAGTAGTGAGTAGAAAATAAGTAATGGTTTTTACGCCGATTCGGCCAAGCTTTTTCGGATCACCAAGGCCTGCTACCCCTAGTGTGATAGAGAAGAATACGATCGGTACAACTAACATTTTAATCAGGTTTAAGAAGATTTGTCCTAGAGGCGTGAATAGATAAGGATCTAACACTTTGAATACATTTGGAGCAAAAATGTTAAGCAAAAGTCCCGTGATTGCACCTACAATAAGGGCAATGATAATTTTCGTCGCTAGCTTCAATAAAATCTCCCCTTCCTCGTCAAAAAGACCCACGAGAGAGTTTTCTCGTGGGTCTACGTGTCCTTAAAGATACCACTGTTTACTCTCTTCACGCCGATGAGGTTAGCTGACGGGTTAGGACGAAGAGATGTCCTTTTTCTCATTTAAGAAAAATTCACCCCAAAAACATGGGTCCCCCATTCCTTTAGAAGGATTAAGCGTGTGGTTATTATGATATTTTCATACCATTTATACCTTATTTTTAGAAAATTGTAAACAGGTTCATATGAACTTTTTAATTACTTTTTTCCTTATTCGTGACCTCCAAAATGTCTAAAATAAACACAAAGATTGGAATACCGATAATAAGCCCCCAAATGCCAATATAGTGTTCAGAGAAAATCAGCACAATAAAAGTGAAGAAAATAGGGAGTTCTGTTTTTGCTGACATGAGCTTTGGATTTAAGAAATAGGCTTCAATGGCATGGATGATGACGATGACCAGCACAATATAAAGGACATACATTCCGCCTCCAAGTGTATACGCAATGATGCTCAGTGGAATGAGAGAGATAACCACACCCGCTACAGGAATTAAGCCTAGCAAAAAGACCATGACCGCTAATCCAAATAACTGCGGAAAGCCCATAATGCCAAGCGCAATTGTCGTTAAAACACAGTTAACGGTAGCAATAATGAACTGTGCTTCAAGTACCTTTCCAAACGTTCTGGAGAATTTACGTCCAAAGAAGGCAATTTCATGATAGAACACGGAGATTTTACTCGTTTTGAACTTGTTCATGAATTGAATGAGGCGTTCCTTTTCGAACAGGAAGAACATGCTTAATATTAAGGACATAATGACCTGGATACTGAACGTGCTGAAATCTGTTAAGTATGTATAGAGGAAATTAAAGCCTTTCTCAAAGTAAGCTGATATTTTGAAATCTCCGAATACGTTGGTGATGACGTCAAAGAAGGGTAAATCTTGCGGATGATCTGCAATTTTCTTTCCTAAATGAAATAACTGCTCCACCTGTTTGGCGATGATTGGCACAAAAACAAATCCGCCAAACGTCAATCCACCAGCCAGGAGAATATATAAAAGGGTAATGACCGATTTCTGTCCTATTTTTAGGAAGCGATTTAAAAAACCTCTAATGACCTCTTCTAACCGATTCATCAAAAAGGTGAATATGAAGGTCAGGAGAATTAAATTCATCATTCCTCTTAATAGATATAATGCTGTGGCTAATACTACGAATACTGAAAACCGCTTCACACCGGGTTTTTCGAATAATTTTAAAAATGCTGCCATTACGTTCCACACCTGCCAGGACTAAAGTCTATTTTTCATCGTATCTGATATACATTATATCGGATCTTTCTGTAAATTATATAACAAAAGGTCAATGAGGTCTTACGATTCGCACTAAATTTATCAAGCTTTCATGTTTTTTCTTTTTCACACAAGAAAAAACCGAACCCCATGTAGAACATAAGGTTTCGGTTTTTGGTTGTTTTTATACTAAACGGCTTGCTTTATATTCCGCATTTCCTGAAGCGCTGTTTTGCTCTTCGCTTCGTCAAATTCACCTTCACTTTTTGCTACAACAATTGTGGCAATGCCATTTCCAATCAGGTTTGTAATGGCTCTTCCTTCACTCATGAACCGGTCGACTCCAAGCAGAAGTGCAAGCCCCTCAAGCGGAATGACCTGAAGTGCAGCAAGTGTAGATGCCAGCACGATAAATCCACTTCCTGTAACCCCAGCCGCTCCCTTTGATGTGAGCATTAGGACAAGGATAATGGTGATCTGCTGACCGATTGACAGATCCACCCCAAAAACTTGTGCGAGGAAGACCACGGCCATTGATAAGTATATTGAAGTTCCGTCTAAGTTAAAGGAGTAACCTGTTGGAATAACAAGCCCAACCACCGACTTAGAACAGCCGTAGCGTTCCATTTTATCCATCATTCTTGGCAGCACAGATTCTGATGAACTTGTGCCAAGAACAATTAAAATTTCATCCTTGATAAATCGCAAATAACCGAACAAACTGAAGCCATACATTTTACAAATGGTGTTCAGCACAACGAAGATGAACAGGAACATCGTCATATAAACGGAGAGCATCAGACTCGCCAGCGGTTTAATTGAAGCCAAACCAAAGTGTCCGATCGTATAGGCCATTGCTCCAAAAGCACCGAGCGGCGCTGCACGCATGATATATCCAATGATTTTGAAAAAGACTAATGACAGCTTATCAAGCCACTCGATGATGCCTTTTCCCTTCTCGCCAAGTGCAGCGAGCGCAACACCGAATAAAATAGAGAAGAATAGGACCTGTAGAATATCTCCCTTTGCAAAGGCATCTACCATGTTGGACGGCACAATATGTGTCACAAATTCCATCCAGTCGATACCCTGTCCCCCGTTTTGGGTATACTGCGAAACATCCCCTTTTTCAAGCTTACTATAGTCAAGACCTGCTCCCGGCTTCATAATATTCACAACAAAAAGTCCAATGACAAGCGCAAGCGTCGTGACCACTTCAAAATAGATAAATGCCTTTCCCCCAACTTTTCCAACCTTTTTCATATCCCCCATCTTGGCAATACCAAGAACGATGGTTAAGAAAATAATTGGTGCAATGACCATTTTGACTGCATTAATAAATGTGTCACCAAGCGGTTTCATTTCTTTCCCGACGTTTGGCCAAACCATTCCAACAATGATCCCGATAATGACAGCTGCAATGACCTGAAATGTCAGGTTCTTCAATAGCCTCTTCATAAAAAATCAACTCCCTCACCCTTTGATGTAAACGCTTAACTGTTATCTGTAGATAAATGATAACGATTTCATCAAAAACTGTGAAGCTTATGGACATATCGTACATTTTGGTCTTTTTGGTCTCTTAGTCAGAATGTACGATATATTTATTCACAGGTCGCCCTACCCCGCCATATTGCATATCTAATTTCAGCTCGCCTTCTTTCACAAGGAAGTCTAAATAACGGCGTGCCGTGACACGGGCAATCCCGAGTGCATTGGCAACTTCCTCTGCGGACTGCGGGCCTTTCTGTATGCTCATATAGGCCTTAATTTCGTTCATCGTGTGCACATTCAGCCCTTTAGGAAGCCACGTCTCTTCCTGCTTAATGGCAGGCTTTCGTATGATATCATCCAGCATTTCCTGAGAAAATTCTGCTGCGGTGCGAATTTTCGATTTATACGCTTTATAGCTTTCTAGTGATTCTTTCATTCGTTCAAATTTGAACGGTTTGATGATATAATCCCGCGCACCATTTTGGAGCATGATACCAATTGTTTCTTTGTCCTTCGCTGCAGAAATCACAATCACATCCACTTGTATCTTTTGCTTTCTGATATCCTGCAGCGTTTTGATGCCATCCTTCTTTGGCATATACACATCAAGTACTACAAGGTCTGGACGTATCTCTTTGATCAGCTGGATGCCCTGTTCGCCATTTCCTGCTATAGCCGCTACTTGAAAGCCAGGCACACTCATAATGAACTCTTTATTCACTTCTTGCACCATCGGGTCATCTTCAATTAATAGCACCTTAATCTGAGTCATCTGTCTCTCTCCTCTATTGTCATTGGGAATTCGATTGAGAAGGTGGTACCAATGCCGATGCTTGATGTGACTTCTACGTTCCCCATCCCTTTGTCGATAATCGTTTTTACAATATACAGGCCATAGCCTGTTCCGCCCTCTTTGCCGTGTGTGAAGCCTTTATCAAAAATATAAGGAATCATCTCCTCTTCGATCCCTGAGCCGTTGTCTTCAATCAAAATCGCGAGGACATCCTCCGTTTGATCAATACTAATTGAAATGACTTTCGTTTCTCTTTCTACAGTATCATACGAGGCAAAGGCGTTTTCGATG
This sequence comes from Bacillus crepusculi, assembly GCF_014764715.1. Lineage (GTDB taxonomy): Bacteria > Bacillota > Bacilli > Bacillales > Bacillaceae > Bacillus. The sequence continues at coordinate 46,374 of NZ_JACXXE010000004.1, forward strand.
AGATTGCCAAGCAGCTTCGTCATATCATGCTGATCTAGCCGCTCCGGGAAATCACGCAGACAGCTATGTTCATCCACTTCGACTTTGATGCCAAGCTCCTTGCCCCTTCTGATTTTGCTCATTAATAAACCTGCGACGGCATCATGCTGAATCACGCGATGAAGAAAGTCCATCACATGTTCCTGTTCTTCTGTCGTTTGAAACGCAAGGTCGAGCGCCTGATCGGCTTTGCCAAGCTGAATCAATCCCGCAATCGTATGAAGCTTATTCATATGCTCATGGTTTTGCACCCGCAAACCGTCAACGAAGTTCTTGACCCCAGTTAGCTCCTCTGCCAATTTTGCCGCCTCCGTCCGGTCCTGAAAAATGGCGACTGCTCCGATGATCTTCTTTTTCATCACAATCGGAATTCGGCTGCTCATAATCCGCTTTCCGCTCATATGAATTTCTTCATTGTAAACAGGCTCTGCACGATCAATGATTTCAGGAAGCCTTGTGTCAGGTAGCACATCCCAAATATTTTGGCCCACGACATCCCCTGTTACGCCAAAAATTTGCTTCGCCTTCTCATTAAAAATGGTGATCATATGCTGATTATCGATGGCGATGACCCCTTCATTAATAGAGTGAAAGGTTGCGGTACGTTCCTCTAGCATTCTGACAATCTCATGCGGCTCCAGCTTAAACATTTGCTGTTTAATATGACGGGCGAGCAAAAAGGAACCTACAAGTCCAAAGCTGAGCGTCAACAGCAGGATCATAAGGATATCACGCTTCATTTCTCCTAATATATCTGCCATACTTGGCAGCGTTCTTCCTACAAGGACAACCCCTGTTTGGTTAAACTTTTCATCCTTCACTGGATAAAAAGCCCGAATGGCTGTCCCTAGCTCTCCCTCTGCTTCTGAGAAATAAATATGCTCTGCAAAAGCCGGCTCTTCATCTGTTCCCTCTGAGCGCTGGCCAATTCTTGTTTTCACGGGATGCGTTAATCTCACATGATCCATATCCATGACAACAATGTAGTCAGCGTCTTGAATAATTCGAATCTCTTCGATGGCATGCTGTAAACGGTCACGTTCCTTTGTTTGATCAGCTAACGCCTGCTTCACCTCATTCATTTCAGCCACAGTTCTCGCTGTGTTCATGAGCCTTTTTCGAAGCTCTCTTTCCTCCGTTTGCTGGATTCCCCCGACAAGGACAATTCCTCCGATTAAAAGGGCGAAAATAACAACGAAATATGTGAGGATAGTGAGCTTCCATCTAATAGATAATTGTTGTAATTTCAATTGATTTCTCATCATTTTTTTCACCTGTATCTTTACGAATTCTTCCTCGGTCAAGTATGCTTGACGTAAGGGGGATCGGACGTATGAAGAATTTATTTGCCTATACGCTATTGCTTATTATCGGTTTTGTAACCGCTTTATACTTTGGTTTTTATCATATGATGCCAAAATCAGCGACGATATTCGATGACGAACAGACAGGACTGAAGGATCAGCTTGTGTTCAAATTTAGTCATGTCGTGGCAGAGAATACACCAAAAGGACTTGCCGCAAAGAAATTTGCTGAGCTCGTGCATGAAAAATCTGATGGAAAGATCAGCATTCAAATTTTCTCAAACGGGAGCCTTTATTCTGATATTGAAGAAATTAATGCACTCAAAGAGAATCAAGTACAATTTATTGCTCCGTCTACGTCAAAGCTCGGTATGCTGTCACCTGAATGGCTGGCGCTCGATCTTCCCTTTGCCTTTTCTAATTATGATGCGGTTCAAGAAGGCTTACACGGTGCAATTGGACAAAGATTGTTCGGCACACTTCAAAAAGACGGACTAAAAGGAATGGCCTACTGGACAAATGGCTTTAAGCAAATCACCTCTAATAAAGGACCCATCAAGCAGCCTAGTGATTTAAAAAATCAATCTCTCCGCATTATGCAAAGCGACATGATTGAAAAGCAATTCAAACTTCTTGGTGCAAAGCCGTATCAGGAATCGTTTAATTCGACCTTTCAGCTGTTAGAAACAAAAAAAGTAGACGGTGAGGAAAATACAATTTCAAATATTTATTCAAAAAAATTCTATCATATACAAGACTATATGACGATCAGTAATCACGGGTATTTAGGCTATGTGGTCTTAACAGATCAAGCCTTCTTTGATCGCCAGACACCTGAGACGAAGCGAATTTTACTTGAAGCAATGGAAGAAACGACGGCTTGGAATGAAAAACATGCAGAGCAGATGAACAAGGATCAGCTGGAGAACATTAAACGAGAATCCCCGATTGCCATTCATGAATTGACGCCAGCAGAAAGGCAAAAATGGGTGAAGGCCCTTGATCCTTTGTACGATGAAGCCGAGAAAACCATCGGTTCCTCCCTAATCAAACAAATCCGCGAGCTGCGTGCACGCTATGAGTATTCTCCTATTCAAGCTTTTCAAGAAGATAAATAAATCGAACAAAAAAATCCCTTTCAGAAAGGGATTTTCTTTTATGCTCCGGACTCACCCTGTTCTTGCTGCGTGAGCTCTTCTAATCTTGTTAAAATTCTACGCTTTCGGTATTGCATCATGCCTGTTTCGGCAATTCCCTTTAACTGCGAGCGATTGGAGACTGCGCCAAACAGAATCCCTGCTATAGGAACAAGCTGAAACAGCTTCTTCCAGCCAAACGAATCCCGATAATGATATACCACTTCACGCCAGCCTTGGATTTGAGAGATCATGTTTTCATGCTTTCCTTCGGATGCATGGTAGCTCTTCAGCTCTTTTAGAATCGACTTTTTCCCAACAACATCAGCAGAGTTCAGCTGCAAGCATTTCATAATAAATACCCGCTCTTCCTTATTTTTAGGATCATATCCATAAGTAACGGCGATATCCTGTAATGTTTTTAAGGAAAGGCCCAGTACCGCAGGAATATCTGCCGCTAGTGTAAACATACCGCCGACACCTGTTGTCGCACCTTGCACCGTGGCGAGATTCGTTCTGTTTTTCCCCATGTCTTCACTAATGGCATCCATCACTTCAATAGGGGCTTGTTCAATATCTTCTATACGCTGAATGGATTCGTCGGCACATTTCTTTTGAAATTGATGGATAATGCCTTTTTCTGATGTCAAATAGGCGCCGCCTGATTGAATGTAATGCCCCATTTCATCTAACAGCACACCGATTTTTTTCTGAATAAAGGCTGGCGTCAGCTTGTCCAGCATTTGAAATGGAAGCCGGCTGAATTTCTCCCAAAACCATACCTTCTGCTGCTCCTTCTCCCACTTTTCAATCTCCTTTAATTGGGCATTTAGCCATTCTCTTTCCTCCATGCCATTTCCTCCTTAGATGCCGTTCAAGTATTTGTCTGTTATTATACACAATCCTTGTCGATCATACGTATCAAACATCGAAGCGGTTCCGAGAGGTTTTAAACTCTTTCAAAACGGTTATTGTTTAATACAAACAAAAAAGAGGAGTGATCAACATGTTAGGATTTCTGATTTCATTAGTTGTTGCGATTGTCATTGGCCTTATCGGCAGTGCACTTGCTGGAGGTAGTGTACCAGGAGGATGGATCGGTTCAATGATTGCCGGACTTGCAGGCGCTTGGATTGGTCATGGATTACTTGGAACGTGGGGTCCTAGTCTTGCAGGCTTTGCGATCATTCCAGCGATCTTAGGAGCAGCGATCTTTGTCATTATCTTAAGCCTGATTTTCCGTAGTGTGGGATCAAGGGTATCTTAAATAAACGAATAACAGAGGAAGCAGTAGGAACACCGTCTAAGAGGCGGTGTTTTTTATGTTGCTCGTTGACAAGGTATCTATTTTTTTCACTTACATATGATAAACAAACCTATTAGTTCAGATAGTTGACTTTTCATGAAGATGGGCATATGATGATTAAAAATTGCACCAAGGAAACATTTTGTGCCCAAGCAAAACTTTGTAGAATCTAGGTGATGACATATGACAAACAAATACATCGAGGCACAGGCACACATGTCAGAGGCTGCTGAGCGTGCACTTGAAGGAAAGGTCAAAGGGTTTAGAAGGCTTCTTCCTTTTCTCGGCCCTGCTTTTATCGCAGCCATTGCTTATATTGATCCAGGGAATTTTGCCACCAACATTGCCGCTGGCTCTAAATATGGATATCTTCTCTTATGGGTCATTCTCATATCGAATCTCATGGCTTTGCTTATCCAGTCCTTGTCCGCAAAGCTTGGAATCGCGACGGGGAAAAATTTACCCGAGATCGCACGTGAAGAGTTCCCAAAGCCTGTCTCCATCGCTTTATGGATTCAGGGCGAGCTCGTAATTATTGCCACAGATTTGGCCGAGTTTATCGGGGCGGCACTTGGTTTATACTTGCTCTTTCGGATTCCGCTGCTTGAAGCATCCATTATTGCAGCCATCGGATCCTTTGCGATATTAGAGCTACAAAGACGGGGATATCGAGCTTTAGAAGCCGGTATCACGGGGATGCTGTTCGTTGTTGTGATCGCTTTTGCTGTGCAAACCTTTGTCGCGAAGCCAGATATCGCAAGTGTCGCAGGCGGACTTTTCATTCCGAGGTTTGATGGAACAGATAGTGTGCTGCTTGCAGCTGGAATTTTAGGTGCCACTGTGATGCCGCACGCCATTTATTTACATTCAGCTTTAACCCAAAGACGAGTCGTCGGCAGAACGGAAAAAGAGAAAAAACAAATTTTCCGCTTTGAATTTTTAGACATCCTTATTGCGATGCTAGTCGCTGGTGCCATCAATGCCAGCATGTTGATTGTAGCAGCCGCTTTATTTTATAAAAATGGTCTCTTTGTTGAGGATCTGGATGTTGCGTTTCAGCATTTTGGTACACTCGCAGGTCCTGTGTCAGCCATCTTATTTGGTGTAGGCCTGCTTGTTGCCGGGCTTTCCAGCTCTTCTGTCGGTACACTGTCAGGCGATATCATTATGCAGGGCTTTATTCAATACAGAATTCCGCTGTATGTACGCCGGTTGATTACCATTATTCCCCCTATTGTGATCATTGCATCTGGGGTGAATCCAACATCCGCGCTTGTGATGAGTCAGGTGGTCTTATCCTTTGGGATTGCCTTTGCTTTAATTCCGCTCATTTTATTTACAAGTAAAAAACGAATTATGGGCGAATTGACGAATGCCCGCTGGGTGACAGGAATATCTTGGGTGATAGCAGCTCTTGTTGTAGCACTCAATCTCTTTTTAATTGTAAATACGTTTATGTAAAAGACAGTGACGATGCTGTCTTTTTCTTTCCAATTGGTTATGGTAGAATTCCCCTTGAGAGGATGTGGGCACATGTTTTTTTATCAGGACCAAGAGATATCCATGCGACTACTTGAGCCAAGAGACGCAAGAAGTTTGTATTTGCTCATCCAGCGGTCAAGAAAGCATTTACGTGAATGGATGCTTTGGGTGGATTCAACGAAAACAGAGGAAGACAGCATGGCGTTCATTCAAGGCGCCATGCAGCAAGCCTTGCAGAACAACGGTTTTCAAGCGGGCATCTGGTCACATGGAGAGCTTGTCGGTATCATCGGCACCCACCAAATTCATTGGATCGACAGGACTGTTTCAATTGGCTATTGGCTCGGTGAAGGCTATCAAGGAAAAGGTATCATGACAAGAGCGTGCAAAGCAGTCATTCGTTATTTATTTGAAGAATGTGGACTGCACCGCATTGAAATCAGGGCTGCTGTCGATAACCAGAAGAGCAGACGCATCGCAGAGCGATTATCCTTTTCTCTTGAGGGCATTTTGAGGCAATGTGAATGGCTGGGAGACCGCTTTACGGATCATTGTGTATACGCCCTTTTGCAGCCTGAATATATGAAACAAAAAACACATTCCATGAATCAGTCCACTTAATTGTGTCGATTGCATGACTTATTTTACAAAGTGAAGCTTTGTAGTATCCGTTGCAACCAGCATCTGATAAAATAAAAGGAAAAATCGAGGTATGATGTATGTCTCTTATTATTTTATTTTACTTATGGATTGTCCCTTTATTATTTGGCATTTTCTTCTCATTTTTAACAAAGAAGGCCACATACAAACGCCGCTTTGTCCCATCCTATAGCATGGCAGGACTCAGCATCGTTTTTCTGATACTGGCACTTGTCTTTTCAGCCAGTCATTTTCTATTCATTTGCGGCATGTTCCTATTTGCCACAACCCTTGTCGGCACAGGCATTCCTTTATTCTTAGCCTTTACAAAACCACAAGCATAAACAAAAACCACCTTTTCCCGATGAAAAGGTGGTGTCTTTTTATTGATTTGGCATTCGGTATGTAATAGATGCACCTTGATTTTCTTCAACTGTCTTCACAATGTCTTGAAGGACCTCTGCTGCTCGATCACTTGAGTCATACTTGCCAAGAGTTTTTGTCCAAGAATCATTTCCCATGATCCCTTCAATTTTTTTACCCTGTACAGTGACTTCATTGACGTAGACCAGGCTTTGCTGGTTTTGTGTGAAAATCCATAGCATGGTTTATTCTCCTTTTTTTGATAATAATTTTTTTCGAATAGCATGCGTCTCGATATCTGCAAATCTTACCGGGATTGGCAATCGACTATTTTTATCAATAAGTTTTATAACAATTTCTGTAGTTGTATCTAAATCAATCCAGTTACCACATGAAATAAAAATAGGCTTAACATTCACTCTGGTTCTAAGGACTCGACCATATATTTCGTTATTTATAATAATATCTGTATATGCATTTTCTTTATTTTGAGGCATGGTAAAATCTATACCATTGATTTTCAAATAACTTTTCGCAACTCCAATGGTAGGTTTCCCTAAAAAGAAAGATGCCTGTGTAGCAATTCCCATGTGTCTACCATGTAAGTAGCCATTTCCATCAAACATATATATATCGACTTGTTTCGTCAGCTTTTTTACTGCCTCTTTAATTAATGGCATTTCACGAAAAGCAAGAAAACCTGCTATATACGGAACCCTTATTTCTCCATGGCTATGCACTTTTTCTATAACTTGTTTTTCTATCAAATCAAAGACGATGATACAACAAACACCCTTCGTTTTTCCTTCCATATCAAAATAAGCTAAATCTACACCTGCGATAAACCGTATGTTCTCTTTTTGAAAATTATTTTTCAATTGGACTTTAGGCAAGAGAGCTTTTTGTTCACTTTTAAATTCTTCTAATAAATCATTCATTCTATCATTATTCATACAAACCACATTATTAGCTGTTAAATTTTTCGGCATATTTTAAATCGGATTCATTAGGTTCTGCTTTTTTCTCTACAACATTTCCATGTTCATCGTACTTTATATAAGTCATCTCTCGACCAGCAACACATTCAGATTCATACTTTTTATTTCCATTCTCAAAAAACTCAACTTGATATCCGTCTACAGCATTTTTACTCATATGACCTATTTTCTTAACATTGCCGTTTGAGTAGAATTCAACACACTTTCCTTGTTTGACTCCTTGTTCTACATAGAAGTAACTCTCGATATTACCGTTTTCATATTTATCATAAGCTAATCCCGTAAAGAGTTCTTCTTTACCATCCTCAGTATATTCCACTATTGCTAGTTCGTAAGGGCCTCCGTATTCTAAGCATTCTTCAAACTCAGTACCGTTCTCTAAAATAAAATCTTTTTGCAATATATCATTTAACATTTTTGGGTACCTCCGTGATAATTTTAGATCCATCTGTCAGATAAGCACAATGAGGGCACCTTGGAAACATCATTCCAGCCGGTTTCACTCTACTTTGACCTGTCCTAACTACATTCAAAATAAAATTATCCAAACTAGCACCTGGGTTAGCCTTTAAGGCGTTATTCAAGGCGATCACTTCTGCATGTGACCCCGCACCTTTTGTAAATGTATATGAATCTATAACCTCTTTTGGCATTTTATCATATTTGGCATTTATTAAGGGGTGGAAATCTGGTAACTTTCCTTCATAATCATTTATTGCATAAGAATATTTCCCAGTCTGTTTATCGTAAACTCCAGCAAACGCAGGTCCCATTTTCTTCTTACTGATACCAGTATGTTTTAATTCATTTAGTTCTTTCATCGTTTCACCGCGTAAATTAATTCTTTCATTTAATTCTTTCGAACCGATCTTTCCATATTTATTTCTCAAATAATCAATGCGACTGTTTCCAGCCTCTTTAATCCCCATCTTCCCATGAAACCCTTTCGCCCCAAACGGTAATAGCATCCCTAGCGCCGCATTTAGACTCGCTTCCTGCTGTTCTTTCGAGACTTTATTTCCAAACATGTCTCGACCCGTAATCGCTTCGCTGAAGCCGTTTGTTGCGGTGAGACCATATAAGCCTTTTTGTGATGTTTTTAGGGCGTCAAAGGACTTTTGCGATGTCTTGTAAATGTCGACTGCCCTGACTGCGGCTGACGTGGCTTGGGTGGTTTTATAGACCGCTTTGCCGCCTTTAAAAATGCGCCCTGCCCAGCCAACGATTGGGATGTAGCCTGCTGCTGCCATCCCGCCTGCGGCGACTCGCTGTCCTGCGGTGAGCTCTTCGCCTGTAATTGGATCGACGCCTGTAGCGGCACGTTTTGCATCGTTCACGCCAGTTAGTTCATTCACGATATTTCCGCCATAATCGAGTGCTTTTTCATACCAAGGACGATTAGCGAGGGCTTCTTGTTCCTTTGCGATCTTGCGGGCTTCTTCTTGATCTTTTTTGATTTTCAAATATTCAGAAGTTTGCTTCTCAATATCGCTTTTTGCCTTGTAGATATCACTATTTTGATACGCTTTCTTATCAAAATTCATTGGAGAAATTGCTTTTCCGTCATTTGTCGCATTCATCATTTCATCGTACAATGCCATTGTAGCCTGCCGTTCCGTCTCTGACAAAGCATATTCATCTTTTAGGTTTTGATCAAGCTCTCTTAAATCTTTAATAGTCTTTTTTCGTTCATCTTCTGCATCTTCTATTTTTTCATCAAAGGTTTGGCTATCAAATACCTCTAGTGAAATGAGGTCATCTATGTCTTGAAAAATGGTTCTCAGTGTCTTTTTTTGATCCTTTACAATGCTTTTGGCGTTTTTGATGCCCATATGAACTGCGTTATCTAAAAAGTGTTCTTCTACAAAGGTATCGCCGCCAAAATTGACGTCATCAAGTGTACCAGAAACACCTTCATGAAAGGCTTTTTGCTTATCAATGAAGCTAATAAACATGTCCACATTTCCAGCCAGCTCTTTGTAGAAGCTTTTAATGTTATCGGCACCTTTCCCAGTGAAGTCATCACCGAGGTTGGCAACACCTTGTAATGCCTTTTTTAAATCTACCATTTGTTCGCGGAGTTCCTGATAGTGTTTTGCCCTTGTGTCCATGGCACTTGTTAGTGCTTTTGCATCAAGTATCTTGCCCAGAAAAAGCCACTCCCTCCATTATTGATCATAAAGTCTATTTTACCTTTCTCAATGAATTGGAAAAATAGGCTTTAAGTTACAAAAATAATTTCTAAATATTTTCAGAGAGAATAAAACAAGTGACAATTGAAATGATTTTACCTTTTCATCACAAAAAAAAGTCAGCCCCCTTTTCAGAGGACCGACTACATTTTGTTTAGAAAAAGCGTTTTAGACTTTTTTTGAGTGGCGGGATATCCAGCTCACCTTTTTCAAAGAATTTTTTCAATAAGTACTTACTAAAGCCTGCGGCTTGTGTGTACGTAATTTTCCCAGGTAATGGCGGTTCATTGGTCACAGCGACATCAATAATGACTGGTTTATCTGATTGAAGTGCCGCACCGAAGGCAGGTGCTAGTTCTTCATGAGTCGATACTGAGATTCCTTTACCGCCGCATGCTTCTGCAAATTTTGCAAAGTCAATATCTTCTAGCTCTATACCGTAATTGATGTTTCCCTTTACCTGCTGTTCATATTCAATCATCCCAAGGTTGTTGTTGTTTAAGATCACGACAACGATCGGTAGCTTATATTTTACAGCTGTCACGAAGTCTTGCATGACCATTGTGAAGCCACCGTCACCACAGACAGCAATGGCTTGGCGGTTCGGTTCGTTTAATTTAGCCGATATCGCCCCAGGTAAGCCACAGCCCATTGTTGCAAGCCAGCTGGAAATAATGAAATCCTGCTGTTTCATTTCGAAATGACGTGCCATCCATACTGTCACATTGCCGACATCAACTGAAAGAATGGCATCGTCTTCAACTGCTTCTTCTAATCTAGCGATGACTTGCTGTGGTTTAAGAGGTGATGTAGCAACGGATTTTTCCTTATCCATTTCTTCTCGCCATTTCATCATATGCTCTGTACAAGCTTCAAGAAAACCACGCTGTTCTTTATATTCAATATAGGAGGTCAGTTCATGCAAACCACTTTTGCTGTCACTTACTATGCCTACTTCTACCGGATACCTTTTGCCGATTTGATCTGGCTTTATGTCTAATTGAATAGCAGGTGTATCCTCCGGTAAGTAGTCCCTATACGGGAAGGAGGTTCCAAGCATGATTAAGAGATCACATTCTTCCATCGCTTCATATGCCGGCTTCGTTCCAATTTGACCTAGGTTCCCTAAGAAGTACGGATGCCTGTCTGGAACAACTCCTTTTGCAGGAAGTGTGATGACGATAGGTGCAGCAGCCTTTTCTGCAAATGAAAGAAGCTCTTCTTTCGCATTTCTTAATCCTTTACCTGCTAAGATGACTGGCTTCTTCGCATTGTTAATAAGCTGAGCTGCCTTTAGCAGTTGATCTTTCTTCGGCCGTACTTCTCCCTCAACATAAAGAGGAGATGTATAAACGGGTTTACGCTTAATTTTTTGAGCAAATAAGTCATCTGATACGGTGAGAACTGCCACGCCTTTATGAGTATAAGCTGCTTTGATGGCTTGATTTAATAAGTCTGGCAGAGCCTCGGCTGATTGTACCTGCTGATTGAAGACAGCTACGTCGTCAAACATCCGCTCTAATTTGATTTCTTGAAATGCGTCTCTGCCTACTTCGGTCGAAGCAACCTGCCCTGCAATCGCTAAAACGGGTGCACCATCTGCTTTTGCATCGTATAGTCCATTTAATAAGTGGACAGCACCTGGTCCAGCAATTGATAAACAAACACCGAGTTTACCTGTTAATTTGGCATCAGCTGCTGCTGACAGTGCTGCCACTTCTTCATGTCTCGTTTGTATGAATTGTATTTGGCTTGATTCATGCCTTAGTTCCTCAATCAATTCGTTTATACTGTCGCCGGGCATTCCATAAATATGCTTCACGCCCCACTCTTCCAGTAGCGCTGTGACTTCTTTTCCTGCGGTTCTTTGCGGCATGTGAGAAAACTCCTTTTTTCTTACTCCATACCACCGCACCCTTTTGATCAAACGTTTCAACTTGCTGTTACTTTTTAAAATGATATGGAAGGGTGGCGACCACAATATCCCGCTTCCATAATAGACGGAATCTCAATAAAAAAGCAGATTGATTATGCAAAATGGTGTGCCATCTTTTTTTCGGTATAAATTGAGGCACAAGCACCATCACTTTGTATTGGTGTGCATTTGCCTTCGCCTCAATCGTTTCAAGAAATTTATCAAGAGGGTGAATGAGACTTCGATAAGATGAATGTAAAATCACAAGACGCACATCACTATTCAGCTTTTCCCAATCGGCTTCAATCCGCTTGTCTTTCTCTTTATCAAAGGAGACGTGAACCGCTATAACTTGATCTGATAAGGATTTTGCATATTGAACAGATTGTTCGACGACACGTGTTACACCTGCTATAGGCACGATGATCACATTTCCTTTGATCTCAACTGGCTCCGTTTCATTCAATAAACGCAGTTGCTCTCCAACAGATAGATAATGCTTTTTGATCGAATAAAAAATAAATAGAACGATTGGCATGAAAACAAATAATGGCCACACAAGATGGAACTTGGTCAAAATGAGAATCATAAGAACCGTGAAAGAAATCAGTGCTCCGACTATATTGATTGGCATTTTCGTTTTCCAGCCCTGCGGTTTTTCACGAATCCACTTCACACACATGCCGGTCTGAGACAAGGTAAATGGAATAAATACACCGACAGCATATAGCGGAATCAGATGTTCCGTTTTTCCATCAAAAAGCCAAATGAGGAGCATGGAGGCTACGCCTAAAAAGATAATACCATTGGAGTAACCAAGTCGATCTCCTCGTACAGTAAACATGCGCGGCATATATTTATCCTTTGCTAAGTTGACAGCCAATAACGGAAAGGCTGAAAAACCGGTATTTGCCGCTAAAATCAAAATTAAAGCCGTAACAGCCTGAATGACATAATAGAAAAATGTACGTCCAAAGGTGTCTGATGCAATTTGTGATACAACCGTTTCTTCTGGCTTTGGTGAGATGCCAAACCCAAACGCCAGCAATGTCACACCTACAAAGAGAACGGCCAGTAATCCACCCATCATTAGTAATGTTCTTGCTGCATTTTGCGCCGCTGGTTTTTTAAAGGATGGAATCGTATTTGAAATGGCTTCTACTCCAGTCAGAGCAGAACAGCCAGACGAAAATGCTTTTAATAAAAGAAATAATGTAATACCAGGTACATGTGTGCCTATTGCCGTGTGCTCAGGTGCTGGCGGCACTTGCCCTGTTAATAGTTTAAATCCGCCGACTCCAATTAAAATGAGAAGCGAAAATACAAACAAGTATACAGGATAAGCCAGGATAGATGCTGATTCTGTCAACCCACGAAGGTTGAGCACCATGATCACGATGACCAATACAATTGAAATGAAAACGTGATACGGATATAGTGCTGGAAATGCTGATGTGATGGCATCGGTACCCGCTGAAATGCTCACTGCTACAGTCAAAATATAATCTACGAGCAATGATCCTCCAGCGATTAGCCCTGGTTTTTCACCTAAGTTCCTGCTAGAGACGACATATGCCCCGCCGCCTTCTGGATAAGCATAAATAATCTGGCGGTAAGATAGAATTAGCGCCATTAAAAGAATTAATACACAACCTGCAATCGGGAGTGAGTACCAAAATGCTGCTGCACTGACGACTGATAGAACAATCAAGATTTGTTCTGTACCGTACGCAACTGATGATAATGCGTCTGATGACAATAATGCCAAAGCTTTAATTTTTGATAGTTTTTGTTCTCCTGCTGCTTGTGATTTTAATGGTTTACCAATTAAAATACGCTTCATCAAACTGTACATGTGATGCCCGCTCCTTTAGTGTCAAACGATTTAAGTTACAAAAGATGGATCGCCAAAAAGACACAGAGGCAATAGAATGCCCCTGTGCCTATTGTTTAGATCACAGGTTGGTCTTTGCTCTCTTTAACGCTTACGAGGTTAGCTGACGGATTCGGGCGCATGAGAATTTGCCCTACCTAAAAAGGATTCACCCCACGTGGTGTTTTATACCACAATTGGTTCCCCCGCTCATCGAAATGATTCAGCGATTGGTCTTTTATAAAAGAGATCATACTCCCGTTTGACACCAAAGTAAAGAGATTTTTTCAAGGTCTTTTGATCGTTTAAGAATCAGTCTTTTTGCGGTTTTTTCGTACGAAATAGATAATCATCACGAGCACAAAAATGATGAGCGCAGCCATACATGCAAAGTAGATCCAAGACTCGTTGCCACCTTGCTTTTCACCTTTTTTGACATCGCTTGATGTGCTGCTGATCGTTTGATGATTAGTGAACATGTCATTGTTTTTGCTCTCTATTGCAACGGTCGCGATCTCCGTATTTGTTTGGAGGAAATGAATCACTTCATTTGAAACATCAGCTTCAGCAGCATTCATTCCTGAAAAGACGGTCATTGTTTGTGCTTTATTCCACACAGATGGCTGCGTCCATACAATACGAGCAGTTGTTTCATTGATCATGCCAAAAGAGGATACATCATATTGACCCTTTTTCGTCGGAACAATGAGATCATTTGCTTTTTCCTTTAAAAGAGAAAACGTTTGAATGCCCCCGATGAAAATGAGAGAGTGATTTTCCAATTGTTCATCTGCCACATTTGATGATTTGATCAAATGATATTGAGCAGCTTCCGGCTGACTAAATGACTCTGTTAGCATTGCCAATTGATTGATCGTTTCTTGATTGATTTGATCTGGTATGATGATCAATGTTTTTCCTTGCTGCCCTTTTGAAGTGAAAGGAAGCGGCCATGAGGCTAAATCCGGCGTATCACTTGTTGTTCCTTCTGGAATTTGAAGGGAGCTGTTCTTATCAATGAAAATCCAGCCTTCTTCATCCGTATGCCGGCAGGCTTCCATGTTTTTAAAACCAGTTGTAACAAATTGCAAATCAATATATTCGTTCTTTTGGAGTACCTGTGAATCTACTGGAATAGACACATGATAGAATCCATTCTCATCTTTGTTTCCTAGTTTTGTTAATGGTACGTCGTGTGGTTCATGATTGATCATGACACTTAATCGTTCTGCTTTGTTCGCTGCATCAGATTTTTTAAATGACAGATTTAGCTTCGCACCTGATTTTTGATTAGCGATCAGCGCTTTCGGATAATAGTAGTGATCGGATGTCGTCTTTTTGGTCCCAACTGTGATATCATCTCCTCCAAAATCTTTTAGACGAATATGATGAGATGGTTTAGAGGTTTTAGCTGCGACCTTTTGAAGCATTAAGTCCGTGCCGGTGAGTTGTCCTGTCAGATCAGGTTGAGTGAGGACATTGATTTTTTCAGCAATTGTGCTTGGCTTTTCAGCAGTGACAAATAAGACAGGCTGTTCCTTTTTCTTTGCTGTCAGGGTTCTAACCGCTAACGTAAGATGATTGCTTTCTGTTTGAATCCCGGCAGCTTGCTCAATCGATTTCATTCGTCCATTCCAGCTTGTTTTAGCTCCTACAGCAATGGTTGGATGCGCAATTTGCTTGATATCCTTTTCTTGAATGAGTTTGAGGTCAGCTAGGCGGTCTTTGTTTTTCAGCGTACGGTATACTTTAATTGCCGCTTCTAATTCAGCTGCATCCGGTGTATTTGGAAGCACAATATCTGTTTGTCCTCTCTCATCACCTGATTGAACGAAAGGCGATGGAAAGCTATCTAATGTAAGGTCTTTCGTTTGAATTCCTTTGAATGCCAGCTCACTGTCAGGATATACCTTCAGCCAATTGGCAGGTGTCTCTTGGTTGATGCACAAACCTTCTTTTAAGACACCGTAAAATGCGAGCTGAATTTGATGAGATCCTTTTTTTAATTGTGCTTTGTTCAATTTGATTTGAATTGATTTCTTTTGGTTTTTCCCGGATACGGGGATGCTCTTTTCAATCTCCCCATCGATCATGACAGTGAATGAGGATGGCGAAATGAGTAATGGTGAAGCCTCTATATTTAATGTAAGAGTACTAGACTCTATCTTTCCTTCTTCTATTTGATAGGAAAATTCAGTGCGGTCTTCTTGTCCATACAAGGTCACCACATCTTCTGATAGATGCTGTGTTTCTGCTTGACTTCCTTTAGAAGAGCGAATCCAATCATCTTTTACCTGTACTTGATTTGATTGCGCCATTGCTTGACCTGCCATGAAAAAAGGTTGAATGGCAAGGGATATCGCTAATATAAAAAACATCCATTTGACCGATTTCAATTTGTCACCCGCTTTTCTTTTGTTGTTGATCATAACGCTCGGTTTTGTACCACTTTACTTCTTCTTTCAATAACCGGCTCTTTGCCTCTACACATAAGGAGTACACGACAAGCGCAATCCATATTTGAGAATAGGTAAAGTACATGAGGGCCACAATGAGAATGTTTTGTTTGGTGAGCTCTGTTTTCTCAATGCTTAATGTAATCATCACTTCTGTTAGGAACAGGAAGAAGGCTAATCCCCATAGGATCAGTGCAACAGCCCCTACAGATAGGTGAAGATCAACAAATAGGTTCACGATAAAGATGCCATTTGAGAGCAGGACACCGAAGAAAAATAAGAAATACGTAAAGAAGAAATAAAATAAATCGAATATCATTCGTTTTCGTTTCAGCTTCATAAACTGCCTTAAAAATTTGAGCACAACATATTGATTGCCTCTAGCCCAGCGTGTTCTTTGCCGCCACCAGACCTTCCACGTCTCAGGCTCTTGTTCCCATGTGATCGCAGCCGGGAAAAATCGAATCACATACCCAAGGTTATAGACACGGATCGTTAATTCGGTGTCCTCAGCCAATGCGTGGACATCCCAGCCGCCAAGCTCTTCTAAAATATGCCGGCGGATCGCGAAGTTGGTGCCTGGTATTGTCGCAATGCCAAACCATTTCCATCTTCCGCCCTGCGCCATCCACTGGAAGCAGATGGTCTCGATATTGATAAATTTGGTGAGCAGATTTTTAGCTGCATTGATCACCCTGAATTTCCCAACAACAGCGCCTGCTTTGGGGTCATTCAATAATCCAAGGACCAAATGATAGACAGCCTTTTGTTCAGGCATGTTATCTGCATCGTATACGCAAATCACTTCTCCTGTTGAAGCCTTCAAGCCTTCATTCAGTGCAGTGGATTTCCCCTTTCCTGCAAATGGCGGCTTCGTTTCAATCATATGGACATGGTCATATTGTTCACTGAATGATTGCACAATGTCTCCTGTGCGATCAGAGGAATTGTCATTCATCACAATGATTTCAAGGAGATGTTTTGGATAGGATAGCTGAACCATGGCTTTTAACGTTTGCCGAATCACCACTTCTTCATTATGAGCAGGAATCAGAATACTAACGGTCGGTAGCTCTTTCCCTTGTTTTGTCCATTTAGGCAGCACTTTTTCATAGGTCAGGTAATGCTGAAAGCCGCCCTGCATGAGAAACATGTGGTATAGGAGCATGATCCAAATCAGTATTAATGAAAGATAAAATAAGACATCAGCCACCTGGTTTTCTCTCCTTAAAAATTCGTTTTTTCATTGTCAGTCTTAAATACAATGTATAAAAGGCAAATGCCACAATAAATAGCAGCACCACCACTGTGAGAATTCGCAGCATGTTTTCCATGCCGCTTCGTTTGATTGTTTTTGTTTCTGCTATGCTGGATTGCGCTACTTGAATATGTCCATTCCCTGATGTTTTGATTCGTACATGTGCGGTTTGGACCGTCTGTTTTGTTTTCTTTACATCCAGCCATTCACTAGAAGGGATTGCCTCCAGCTGTGTCATCAAATTTTGTAAACCGTCTATCCCTGCTTCTACGTCATAAGACAGCCCGATTGTAGCTGATGGAAGATGCTGAATGGATTGAATCGTCTGTTCCGTTAGTACATTTGAACTCTCTTGGTCAGATGCTGTATCTACTGATTGCTGAGGATATAAGGTCATACCATGTAGCATAGCGGGTGTCGTCACGAGTGGCGGTGCACCGACTGTTTTCCAAGTGCTGTCAGACAGCTGCACTTGCCCAAACAGACTGGACACATGTCTGGAGATCACTTGATAGCCTTGTTGAGATATGGCATCATGCGGCACCTCGAATGCAAGTGGATATAGACCTTGCTGCACTAGAAGCTCAATGCCTTTTATCAGTTTTTCTTCTATATAGTTGACTTCTTGTTGTTGAGTAAATTTGGTATAAGCATTAAAGTCTTTTTCATTCGAAAAATGGCTTTTACTCAGCTTTTTTTCGGCTTCCTTTGGTTCATGTGACGTAATGGGCTGATCATACTTTGCATCCCAAAACTCAAAGCCTTGTCCAGATTCCTTCGCTCGATACGTGCGGCTAAACCCATGAAGAATGACGCTTGCTCCATTGCTTTGCAATTGTTTCAACACTTTCACGAGCTGCGGGCGGTCATTCAGTGTCACTTCATCACCTGTTGCTCGATCAATCCATACAGGGGTCACTGCTATCAGAAAAGGAATGTGCCGTACGGAGACGTATTGTCCAAGTTCTAGCAGCTTCTTTTCGTCTGTGGCTGGACTGATGTCCCCCAGCCGTAAGTATTTTGTCGTCACTTGATCAGAAGACACAAGGAGTTTCTCTAGTACTTCTGCAAGAAGTTTGCTGTGCTGCACTACATCTAAAATCCCGATATAGGCCGCACCTTCTTTTGTTTGAACCACAAATGGCAGAGCAGCTTGATGTTTTTTCAATAGAAAGACACTTTGCAGATCTGTCCCTTGAACCGTTCGTGCTGTGATACCTCTCTCTAGCTGACGGTAGGTCTGATCATGTGTAAATTTGATTTCACTGGTGTGATCTTGCTTTTGAAAAGTGAGTCTGGAGAACGGGCGAAGCTGTTCGGCATTGTACCCTATGGCCATTAGACGTTTTGATTCGTTGATCGCACGAATGGTTTGTTTTGGTAGGCTTTTCTTTGCTTCACCGATATAGATGACTTGCTGAAATTCATCGACCTTCTTTTCAGTCATTTGTTCATCGGATACAATCGTCGTTTGATTGGAAAAATGGCCGACAAGTAGATCAAGCATATGAACAGCCGGGGTCGCTTCCCCTGATTCTGTCGAATAAATGATGAGGGTATTCGGCTGCGTGACAAGAGCATCGACTGAAGCTATGTGTTTAAACGAGAGCATCGAAAAAAGAGCGATTAACAAACAGCATTTCATCAAAGGATTAAAGTTCATTCATCATCATCTCGTTTTCTAGTTCTTCTAAAAATTGCTCTGGTGTACGATACGCCGAGCTGCTTGTTAAATGACAAACCCGAAATGTCAGGGTGACTTCACGACCGTTAAGCAGGACATGCGTTTGCAGTTTATCCTTTAGCTTATCCAGGACGACGGAGACGTTTTCTTCCGGTGTGTGCGTAAGCAGCAATCCCATTCGTTCTTCGGATAACCGAAATTTCTTATCGGTTTCTCTCACACTTTTGCGGATCTTGTTACTCAATTGCTGAAAAAGATGCTGCATTTCTTTTTCGCCATATAACGATTTAAATTCCGCTGCGTAGTGCATATGAAGAAGGATAAAGACAAAGGGCTGTTTGTATCGTTCTGCCCGTTTCATTTCCTCGGACAATTCCAGTTTCATCCGCTCGGCATTGTCAAATCCTGTTGTCGAGTCAATCGCCACAAATTGTTTGATGGCCTGCTTTTGTTCGTCAATGGTAAGTTGCATCGTCTTGATCCGGTCATGCAAGCTTCCAGCTGAAACGGCGAAAAAGAGAAGTGCCACACCCCAGATCAGCACACCTTGTAATGTTTGATTGGAAAAGAGCGGGTTCGTGTGACCAAGCTCTGTAAAGAACATGGCGCTCCCTATAAAGAACAAAATAATCAAGGTGAAAATTAATGCTGGTAAAAGACCAAATAAAATACCGCATCCTAGCACGACGAATGTCAGTGCAATGATCATAAAGCTCTCCGCACCATGTACGTTTAAGTAGCCCATAAACAAAATAAGACCTGCGAGCGTGAGGAGCAGAGAATAATACAAGCGATACGTGTTACTGAATAACCGATTCATTTAGAAGCTCCCTTTCTGCAATCAGAGGCAATAAGTTATCAAATGAGTGTGTGTGTGTTTCGTTCATGTATCCCCCGTAATAAGGCTTGAGAGGATCTTGGATTTGTAATTCTTTCATGCGGTGATAGACATCTTTTGCAAAATCCAGCTCGTTTTGATTGAGAGCATATAAGATCACCAGTGCATATACGGAGGGCGATTCATACGTCACAGCTGGCTTCAAAGTGCTTAGTTCATATCGTCCGTACAATTTTCCTTCTTCTTGAAAATTCGTTTTCAGCCATTTCATGATCGCAGATGTATCAACCTGTGCATGTTCGGCATGGAGGGCCGTATAAAGTTGGTCGATCAAGTTGATGTCTTGATCAAATGAGTAGTCTTTTTTTGCTATGTCATAGGATTTAGGAAAGAATCCTTTTTGTCTCGGTGCATGTTTTAGAATAGCTAATTGGCTGCTCGCCATTTGTTTCGTGAACATTTGGAGGGATACCAATTCTTTGATTGCTTTTGGGTCCATATATGAGAGTGTGATTGTGTGCGAGGTTTGCTTTGTCGATGCATCATAATAATCGGTCAAAATGCCCTTGAACATGTTTTTGTCTTTTAACGCTTTTGCGATTTCTTTTGCTGTGGTTTGATATGCTGACTTCTGCCACAATTGATCTGCTTTTTGAAGTGCTGTCACTACACGTAAATCATCAACTAAGGCGTTGACCTTACTTTTTTGATGAGATTCAATTTCCCAGCTGAGGAGATGATGGTCTAGTAAAAATTGATCGTGCAGGACGTCAAACTGTTGGTCGAAAGAGTTTTGATCTTTTTTTCGAACAAGATAATCCATCCAAAGTCCAAGCGATTCAGATAAGTAGAGGTGCTTCTCTGTAAAAGAGGTGCGAATCATGCCTTGATCTGTCATTAAGTGGTGGGTGATAAAGTATTCTCCTGGCAATACAGGCTGTACTGATGCTGGTTGAGCTGACTCTTTCTGCTGTTTCCAGGTACATCCGCCTAGTAAAATAACAATCAGTATAACAATAACCCTGCGATGTATGGGTGTATCCATTCGTGTCCCCTTTCAACTCTCGTTCTCTTAGCATCCAACGATTTATTATAGAGCGTTTCTTCTTAAATTTAAATAAATATTTTATACCAAATTACGAGTCTTTTCGCATATGTATTCCCATTTTCAGAAAAACGATATGCTGATATGCTTGATTTTACTGAAAAACCCATGCAGCTCCGCATGGGTTTTTACACAACTATTGATCTAATTTTAGTTTCTTTAATTGTTCAGCTAGTGCATTATTGATTGGTTCTTCCACTTTCTTTTGTTTCTTCATATATTTAGACACATCGTGCTTACTGGCTCGTTTTTGATTGGATTGTGATTTGCGTTTTTCGAAAACAGACAGCTTTTCTCTATGACCGCACACACAAGCAAAGATTTTGCCATCGCCTTCTCCGCGCAGCTCGAGCTTTTTATGACAGTTCGGGCAGCGTGCGTTTGTTTTCTTCGCCACATTTTTGCGATGGCCGCATTCCCGGTCCTGACAAACAAGCATTGTGCCATTTTTTCCATTCACTTTCAGCATGAGTTTGCCGCAATCCGGACAATGGGTGCCAGTGACGTTGTCATGCTTAAAGGTTTGGTTCGTCTGTTTGATTTCAGATACGGCTTGTTTTGCATATGACTTCATTTCACTCATGAATTGAGAGGCTTTCAATTGGCCTTTGGCGATTTTAGAAAGCTTTTGTTCCCATTCTGCTGTTAACGCAGGAGACTTCAAGTCTTCAGGCACTAAAGAGAGCAGCTGTTTCCCTTTCGATGTGATGAAGATGTCTTTGCCTTTTTTCTCAATTAAAAAGCTATTAAACAGCTTTTCAATGATATCGGCTCTTGTTGCTACCGTCCCTAGACCACCGGTTTCACCAAGGGTTTTCACTAAGTCCTTCTCCTGGTTCTGCATAAATGCCGCTGGGTTCTCCATAGCAGATAAAAGGGTTGCTTCATTAAAACGTGCAGGAGGCTTTGTTTCTCCTTTTGTTTCTTTCAGCTGTCGTACTTCAAGGGACTGGCCTTCTGAAAGTAGCGGCAGATGCTGATCTGCCTCGGCTGATTCCTCGTCTTCATAGGAATCATCGTACACCGCTTTCCAGCCGGGTGATTGAACGATTTTCCCTTTTGCTGTGAACGTTTCACTGCCTATCTTGGCGATAACCGTTGTTTCCTCGTACTCAAAAGGATTCATGAGCACAGCCAGGAATCGTTTGGCAATGAGGTCATATAATTTACGCTCTTTATCACTTAGCGCACCAGGATACAGCTCTTCCTCGGTTGGAATGATGGCATGGTGATCCGACACTTTGGCATCGTTGACGAAGCCTTTGTGCGCTTTCACACCTGATTGCAAAATACGGTTCACATGCTGCGCGTACGGTCTAACGTTCATTCCTTTTAATCGATCCTTTAATGTAGGAACGATATCCGCTGAAATAAAACGTGAATCTGTACGCGGATATGTCACGAGCTTATGCTGCTCATACAATCGCTGAAGTGTAGCTAGTGTTTCTTTTGCTGAAAAACCGTAGCGTTTATGGGCATCACGCTGCAATTCTGTCAGGTCATACAATCCTGGAGCAAAGGATTTTTTCGCTGTTTTTTTCAGTGCATCAATCACTGCAGGTTTTCCTTTACAGGCTGCCAAACGCTCCTTCACTACATCCTCTTGGAATGTACGGCTTTGTTTTGTCTTTGCATCCTGCCAAGTCAGCGTCAGTCCGTCTACTTGTGCAGTCAGCCCAAAGAACGGCTTCGGCTGGAATTGCTGAATGTCTTCCTCTCGCTTGGCGATCATAGCAATCGTTGGCGTTTGCACACGTCCACAGGATAACTGCGCATTGAACTTCGTTGTCAGCGCTCTTGTTGCGTTGATCCCTACAATCCAGTCTGCCTCTGCACGCGCCACCGCAGAGCGGTACAAGTTGTCATACTCTCTGCCGTCTTTTAATCGTTTGAACCCTTCTTGAATGGCTTTGTCTGTAACAGACGAAATCCATAAACGTTTTAGAGGCTTTTTCACATGTGCTTTTTCAAGAATCCACCTTGCCACAAGCTCCCCTTCACGTCCAGCATCTGTTGCGATGACAATGTCTTTTACATCTTTTCTCGCCAACTGCGCTTTGACCGCTTGGAACTGCTTCCCTGTCTTTTTCATCACGACAAGCTTGAGTGGTTCTGGAATAATGGGTAAATCCTCTAGGCGCCAGGATTGAAATTCTTTCCCGTAGCCTTCTGGATCAGCCAGTGTCACCAAGTGGCCAAGCGCCCACGTGACAATGTATTGATCTCCTTCTAAGAAACCATTTCCTTTTTTATGACACTTCAGCACACGTGCAAGGTCACGTCCTACCGAAGGTTTCTCTGCTAATACAACTGTTTTTGACACGAAATTTCACATCTCTTTCTTCTATCCATCCTTTTATTATAGCAGACGTGGAGATGTGGTTCTAATGACGGATTATTTCTTCAAGCGCTTGATGATTTCGTTTGTGATTTCTTGTGTTTGATAGGTTCCGCCGATGTCTTCAGTTAAAAAGCCGTCTGCTGTGACTGATTCGATGGTGTCAAGAAGGTGTGTGCCCAGCTCTTCCTCTCCGACATGATCAAGCATGAGTTTAGCGGTCCACATTTGACCAATCGGGTTGGCGATCCCTTTTCCTGCAATGTCTGGGGCTGATCCGTGTACAGGCTCAAACATGGATGGATATTTGCCATTCACATTGATGTTGGCGGCAGGCGCCACGCCAATACTCCCCATAATCGCAGCTCCAAGATCAGTCAAAATATCGCCAAATAAATTACTGGCCACAATGACATCGAATTTCTCAGGTCTTGTCACAAAAAAGGCTGAGAGCGCATCAATATGCTGTGAATCTGCTGTTACTTCTGGGTAGTCCTTTGATACGTCTTGAAACACTTCATCCCAAAATGGCATTGTATGAACGATGCCATTTGATTTTGTTGCACTTGTCACATGCTTTCGTCTCTTTTCTGCTAATTGAAAAGCAAAGCGCATGGCACGCTCTGTCCCTTTTCTTGAGAAAACAGCATTTTGAATGGCAAGCTGATCTTCTCCTTGATAAATTCGGCCCCCAATTTCACTATATTCACCCTCACCATTTTCTCTCACAACAAGAAGATCGAAATCCTTTGGCTGAGCAAGCGGTGAGCGTATCCCGCTCAGCTGTTTTGCAGGTCTGACGTTAATCACCTGTTCAAACTCTCGTCTAATTTTAATGAGCAATCCCCAGAGTGATACATGGTCAGGCACTAAATTGGCATCTCCGACAGCCCCTAAGAAAATGCTATCAAAGGCTTTCAGTTGATCCAATCCATCCTTTGGCATCATCTCTCCATGCTCTAAATAATATTCACAGCTCCATGGAAAATCCTGAAAGATAAAAGACAGACCGCCATGCACCTCTGATATCGCTTTCAATACTCGTATGGCTTCAGGCACAACCTCTTTCCCAACCCCGTCACCTGGTATCGCCGCAATTGAAACATATTTCATTGATTTTTCCCCCTTTGTCATCGGTCGACCGTCGACCAATTAATCTGAGTTTACTAAAGAGTACCTGTTCTTACAATGGACAAAAAGACGCTTTTTTGATCAAAGCGCCTTTTTATCCTGCAAAAGCATCGGGGGTTTCAGATTCTTTCTCCACGCCTCTTTTTTATTTGAAAGCAGCAAACCTCCCAATGTCAGTGTCGTTCCGAGTACTGACATCAGAGTCAATCGCTCGTGAAGAACGATCATTGAAATGACCATCGTGATAATGGGAACTCCATAAATATATATACTTGATTTCACCACACCGAGCGTTTTCACCGAAAAGCTCCATGTCAGAAAACAAATCGCAGATGCGAACAGGCCTAAAAATAGCAAGTGAAAGGCCAACGACGGATTCGTCAATCGCTCCCAATCTAACCGAACCTTAAAATGCCAAATCAGTGGAAGCATCCAAAGCAACCCGTAGAAAAAGACACGCCTCGTCACCTGAATGATGTGGTATCCATATTGGTTAATCATCTTCGATAAAATGCGGCTTATGCTGAAACATCTTCTCTATCACATCTGCTTCTATATTTAAACAACGATAATCTAGTGTCCTGTGATCAATCTGCTCGCATGCGTGATTATCATATGGATTGAAAAGAAGAATATCTCCCTTTTCAATGATGTATTCTTGATTTTGGCAGATCAACCGTCTTTGACCATCCTCAATAAACCCAATCACATAGTATGTATGAAAATGATTCGGGAACTTTTGCATGATGCCATGAAAGCGGTACGCCTCTATTTGCAAGTCTTGATCAAAATGTACAGTTCGTTCCTCTTGTGTTTTCATGTCAATCCCCTCTTTTCACTGAACTGATCATTAGTGTAGCACACCCTTTTTCTCTTGGATTGTACGATATTGACTTTTTAATGCAGGCTTGCCTAGAGGGAAAAACTTGGATAACATGAGACAAAAGATCATGTGTAAAGAGGGAATGATGGGATGAATTCATTCGAGATGGAAAGACCAGCACCATATTATATGCAATTTTATGAACAGCTAAAGCAAATGATATTTGATGGGCAGTTTCAGCCAGGTGAACGCATCAATGAAACACAGCTTGCCAAGCAATTTGGGGTGAGCCGATCGCCGGTTAGAGAGGCGATGAGGCTTTTAGAAAAGGATGAACTATTAATCGCTGATCATAAATCAGGCTACTCCGTCTATACGTTAACGGAAAGAGATGTCGAGGAGCTTTATCAAATTCGGGTCTCCTTAGAAACGCTTGCTGTTGAGCTTGCCTGCAAGGAAGCCGCGCAAAGAGAGATAGATGAAATCGAACAAGTCCTCACGCAGGCAGACGAAGCGATTAAGCAGCAGCTTCCATCTAAAGACATCGTCCAGTTACACGAGGCCTTTCACCAAAACATCATGCTGGCCAGTCATAATCATCGCTTATGTAAACAATTGAATCATGTGAATGCACTCATTCACTTTTGCCGTATCTTCCATTTTAGCGGCGGAACGCGCGCTGAGACAATTCAAAGGGAGCATGCAGCCATTTTCGCTAAATTGAAAGAACGGCGCTCCACGGAAGCCGTTCAAGCGATGACAGATCATTTATTACATGATGCGTCGCACTTAAAGCAAGTACTCTCTGAAACGACCAAAGATGAGTAACTCTTCCTTTTCCCATTTTTTAAGCATTACATGAACATATTTTGAATTTTTCGTAGATTTTAGCATGTTCAGACATCTTTCGTTTATATTAGAAGATGAGAAACTAGCTTTTATACAGGAGGATTGTATATGCATACAAGTGTTAGCCGTCTGAGACAGGCGGGTTTTATTGAGGGTATGTCTCTTTTAACCCTTCTTTTAATTGCCATGCCTCTAAAATATTTTGCGGATATTCCGATGGCAGTCACCATTGTAGGCTCTCTTCACGGCGCATTGTTTGTCATTTATATGCTCGTTTTGGCATATGTGACATTTAAAGTTCGCTGGCATTTAAAATGGTCCATCGCCGGTTTTTTTGCGGCCTTCATTCCTTTCGGCAACTTCGCCTATGATAAGGTGCTCCGCCAATTTGATACAAAGTCTTAATCAAAAAGGGCTAAAACGAATAATCGTTTTAGCCCTTTTTCTTCTTTTCAGCGTGAATGAAATCTTTTGTAGCCCTAGGAAGGGCGCATGCCGGAGCGGAGCGAATTTGACATTCGTGAGCACCGGCATGCAGGTCGAGCGCAGCATGCAAGGGTTTGTCTACACGCTGAAGCGTTCGGGTAAGGAACGCTTTTTTTAAATCGATGCATACTTCACAATGGCTGCTTGACGCGTCATGTCGTGATACGCTACCCATAATTCATCCCCAGGCAATACGCTAGTAATTGGATCGATTGGCTGTTTCACTTCATATAGCATGCCGTCTCTCTCGACCTGAATGAGCGCTAACGGCAGGTTGCCGATGACCCCAGCAAATTCGATATTGGTCACTTTTGCGCTTCCTTGTTTCTCTTGCATAAGACCCATTTCTCTATCCAGCTCTTCTTTCTTTGTCTGGATCATGATTTGAGTTCCTGATGTGACCTGCATATGATCAGGGATGAATTGGCTGACCGTTTTTGTGACGGACTGCTCTCCGCTTGAAACCGCCACTTCCAGCAGGACAGGTTTTTGTTCATGAATGGCAATTGGGTATTGCTTCACACGCTGGATAGTACCTGTCACTGTCACATCTTCCCCCGAGCGATTCCGCACTTCATGACCATAGGCAGCCATTTTCACCTGACCGTTGATGTCGACCAGATCGGCTTTTTCTCCAGTTTTAAATTGAAAACCAGCGGCTTGAATCATGGGAATGATGTAACTTTTCTGATCTGACTCAAAAGTAAGTGATAAGACGGTGCCTCGTCCTACAGTTCCATATGATTCTATTTTTCTTAAAATAGCGCCTTTGATGAATTTTGGCTCGCTTGGCTTGGAGGAGTCACCCTCTTTTAAAAGCATCGCCTTTTTCTTCTTCGGATGATAGAGAATGACGATACGCTGACCCGGCTGCGGTATCTGGGTGTAGGATACAACCGTTTTAACCGCCTGTTCAATGTTTTCTCCATCATATTGAAATTGAAGCTGTATTTTGACAACTGGCTGTTCGTTGATATAAGTGCCCGTTTCTTTCACAGACACAACATAGGCTTCTAATGTGACACTGTCCTTCATCTTGTTCTTTCTCACCAGTCTCAAAATCGGCGACAGGAAAATCGCTAGCACAAATAACAGCAGTGGAATAAAGAGCCATATCGCCCAGTTGAGAATGAGCGGTCCGCCTTTCATCACATATTGTGTAAAGGTCTCGAAAGACGTTTGATGAGCTGGACTGGCGTTTTCGATTGAGATGATTTTTTGCAAAGGAAATTCCTTTAGCTGGCTGCTCGACGTATCATAAGCACCCGTTAATTGATTGTCGAATGAATAATAAAGCCAATTGCTCTTCACATTTTTATTGAAAGAGAGCCCTTCTCTTTGTAAAGTTTCATATGACAACGACTGAAAAAGCTTGCTGACAGACGTCGCTTTATTCGTGCGATGATTATAAATATACCCCGTCAGCTTGCCTCTTGCTTCGTCCTTTGCTGTAGACCCTGCAATCAGAACTTCTTCTTCATTAAGCTGGTACACGTACGTTTGATAAATCGGTTTTGGCGTTGGGACGACTTCCCCAAGCCTTCCATCTGCATTCACTTTCCTTGCCCTTTTTGGATATTCCGATTCGGCGGCGATAGCAAAGTCCTGTGATGATCCGATTGTTTTTTTCAGC
This sequence comes from Bacillus crepusculi, assembly GCF_014764715.1. Classification (GTDB taxonomy): domain Bacteria; phylum Bacillota; class Bacilli; order Bacillales; family Bacillaceae; genus Bacillus. The sequence continues at coordinate 74,222 of NZ_JACXXE010000004.1, forward strand.
CGCTTCTCCACTGTATCTTCAATGAGGCTAAACGGTTCAGCGCCTTTGGATACATAGACGCCAAGCTGATGCTTGTGGTTTGAAATGCCGCTAACATGCGCCTTCTGATCATTTTTCAAGGTGACTTCAAATATCGGAATAGGAGTCTGCCCTCTAAAGGAATTCATGACTGCATCCATGGAGACTGGCCTTGCTGGCAGCTTTAGCTGGTTGAGGTTGTGCATATAAAACTGACCATTCTTTAGCTCACCGATGACCGCAGCGGCGCCTTCCATTTCTCCTGTAAACACGAGCCGTCCATTCCATCGATATGTATTCGTTTTTAAAAACGAGGGTATCTGTAGTTTTTGCTTAACGAGCTCTTCTTTTTCTCCGCTTGGAGTTAGCTTCTCAATCAACAGCTGCCCGTCTTTATTTTTTAAAGCAAGTAAGAGATTGTTTCCTTGAATGGATGGTAGCATTTCATTAAACGAATCGCTTGCTGTGATCCATTCACTGATTCTTTTTCCTGATTGAGGATCATACATGACAAAATGGAGCTGCTGGTCTTTTGAAACAGCGCTCACCACTCGTTTTCCTTCATCAAATGTGAAAATTCGTTTGACCTCATATTCTGTTACTTTCCCTGCCGTTAAGTCATCTTGGTAATGATTCCACACCATGATACTAATAATGATCGCTGGAATAAAGAAGACAATATATCTGAAGAAAATCACTGGTATTCTTTTCACTTGATCGCTTCCTTTCATGAGGTTCCTTTATCTTATACGTCAGTGCAGCGAGAATGTTTCATGCTCGAAGAATACCATTCCAACCTCTGAAATCCATATTTTACAAACTTGGTTGTTTGCGATAAAATCCAATCAGATTCAAAAAAGGAGTTATCTCATTGGATAAGCTATTATCTATCATTCTAGCGGCTTGGCTGCGTGTTCCCCGTTGGTTCAAGCAATGGCTGCTCGTATCCATTTCCATTTTCTTTTTTTATATGTGTTTTATAAAGGGGCTGACTCGCTGGCACACCTTACCGCCCATCACTTTACTATCATGTGTCATCGGTTCCTTCTTCATTTGGATGATGTGGCTACAAGGTCAAAAAAATAAGTGAAATGGGGAAAATTATGAAAGAATCCATCAGTTATTTTGCTATCTCTTTTGCTTTGCAATGGGTTTGGTTTGGCATTGTACACCCAAATAAAGGGGTGACACTTTTGGACATGCTCATCTTTTCTATCTTGTTTGCCGTGATGTTCTTTTTTATTGGGCGGATTTGGCGGTATCAGAAGAAAGGAGGAAGTAAGTGATCATGAAGTTTGCCTTATTCACTGCTGTCACATGTGTGTTCATCGCTCTATTTTTGATGGCGAATCCTTTTGGAGGGGACGCTATGCGTATGGTTTCTGCCTTTATTTTCCCTTTCCTCGGATTGGCCGGTTTCGGGATTCTCTTGTTTGACCCACTTAAAAAGGCTGCCAAATAGATGGCAGCCTTTTTCTAACTCTTTTCATGCAAATAAATAATCAATGTGTGATCTCCGTTACGGAGTGTATGAATTAAGATTCGTTCATATCAGTGTGTCATATGTGTTCCGAGTGAACCTACGTTTGAAAGTAAACGCCATGGAAGTTCTGGATAACAAGACAACGAAAGCCCTACCTCTCATTCGTCCTTACGGCTCCGAAGCCGCGCCAGTGTGAATTGTAAATCAAAACGTCTTTTTTCCATTCTTCCGCTTTTTTAGGGGGGCGGTGCAGAAGGAAAAGACTAAGTTTGTTCGCTTTGACAGCGTCTCGTCCTTATCAAGTAGAAGCTCTATTGCTTCTCATTATGTCATAGAAAAAAGAAAGTTTACTTTCTTTATTTATTTGCTTATTTCAACACTTAATATAAAACTATAACACGTTCCCCCAACTTACGCAAGTGTTAAAGTGATAATTCTGCTGGTGTACGGCTTCCTTCATTCATAAAACGAATAGAGGTTGGTTCAATCTTCAAAATGACTAGGTTCGGATCATCTTTTCCTTTAAACCATTTCTCCATCTCCTCAGACCACAGGCGGTCAATGAGTTCCGGATCGCCAGTTAATGTAGCGGTGCCTGCAATTTCTGCATAGGTATCACCGAATCCTTCACCTGTATATCCGATGAGAATATGAACATTCGGGTTTTTTTCAATTTCGTCTGCTTTATGTGTTTCTTTGCTCGTTGGTGTATATAATGTCAGCCCTTCATGGAAAAAAGTCATGTAGCGTGTATGCGGCTGATTTTGTTCAACGGTCGCCAGTGTTCCGACCTTTTGTTCATCTAATAAGTTTAGTACCTTTTGTTTTAATTCTTCTTGTGACAATTCGCTTCACTCCTTCTACATTTCATCCGTACTCATAGGTTTCCACGACAATCCATTCATTAAACAAAGAAATGTGTTTTTCATAAAAAGAGATCTTCTGGCTGATGCTATAGAAAACAGGTTCAATGAAGGGAGAAGTTGAACATGCCTCATGAAACGATGTTCCATTTGGGTTCACTTGTCATTGCGGCAGTTGTTGTGGGCATTATCGTATGGTCTGTTACATCTGTGCAGAAGAATCGAAAGAAATACTAAAAACACCGCCCAATTAAAGCTGGGCGGTGGTACTATTGATCATGTATTCATAAAGGAACCGCCATTAACGTGAAGCGTTTGGCCCGTCATATAAGACGATTCGTCAGAAGCAAGCAGTACATAGCACCCGGCATGCTCTACAGGCTGTCCCGGTCTTCCCATTGGGGTTTCTGCCCCGAAGCTTTCCACACTGTCTTCATCAAATGTAGATGGAATGAGCGGCGTCCAAATTGGACCTGGCGCTACACCGTTCACGCGAATCCCATCTTTCACAAGCGACTGCGCCATAGAACGAGTAAAGCCGTTGATGGCCCCTTTTGTCGCCGTATAATCAATCAGCACTTTGTTGCCTCGATACGGGTTAATAGATGTTGTATTAATAATGGAACTTCCTGGTTTCAAGTAATCAAGTGCCTTTTTCGTAAAATAAAAATAAGAATAAAAGTTGGTTCTAAAGGTTTGGTGAAGCTGTTCGCTAGAGATATCCTGAATACGTTCTTTCGGATGCTGTTCAGCCGCATTATTCACTAAAATATCTAATTGACCAAAGGCTTCAATCGTTTTTTCTACCGCTTCCTCACAAAAGGCTTCGTCACCGACATCCCCTGCAATCGTTAAGCATTTGACACCTTCCTGCTCCACACGCTTTTTCGTATCCTCTGCATCCTCATGTTCATTTAAGTACACAATGGCGACATGTGCTCCTTCTTTTGCATACGCAACAGAAACGGCACGTCCAATTCCACTATCTCCGCCTGTAATCAGTGCCACTTTTCCTTTGAGCTTACCAGACCCTTGATACGATTCATCCTCAAAGATCGGCGCAGGATTCATTTCTCTTTCACTACCTGGCTGCTGATCCTGTGTTTGCGGCGGAATGCCATTTGTTAAGTATTCACGTAAATTCATGTGTAAGCTCCTCCTTGATTTGTTGATGTATCCTTTCATTACCACTTCATTTTTTTACTCAAACATCCCTATGCTAAACAGATGTGTTTTGAAAATGGCATGTTTCAACATGGGGAAAATCGGTTACATGAACATCAAAAAGGAGCGTTCTCATATGCTGTCAACCATTTCAAAAACCTTTAGCAGACCAAAAGGCTGGCTTGGAAGCATCGCAGGCTTCATTATGGCAAATGAAAATAAAGCATTAAATCAGTGGGCGATCCGCCACTTAGCGCTTGATGATGGTGAAAATATTTTAGAGATAGGCTATGGCCCCGGCTATAGCATGAAACATATGCTTAAACATTACGAAGACCTTCACATTGATGGACTGGATGCTTCTTCAACCATGCAGGAGCAAGCGCAGTCCCGTGTCAGCAAACGATCAAAAGACGAACAGGTCCGGCTATATGTCGGAAAAATTGAGAAAACACGTCTGCCGGGAGAGCAATATGACAAAGTACTTTCCGTTAACAATTACACGATTTGGGATGACCCAAGGACCGGCTTACTCAATCTTTATCACACCTTGAAGCCGGGCGGGAAAATCGTCATTGTGATGCAGCCAAGAGAAAAAGGGGCTGACGCCAATCGGACAAAAGAGATGGGTGAAAACATACGGAAAGACTTACAGTTTGTAGGATTTGACCATGTTTCTGTTGAGTATGAGGACATTCGTCCCACCCTTGCTGTCTGTGTCACAGCAAAAAAGCCGAGAAGCGAATAAGCTCTCGGCCTCAGATTGTTGACAAAGGGCTAAAATGACCTTTATTTTAGCCCTTTGTCTTCTTTTCAGCGTGATAGAAAGCCCTTGAAGTCTAGGAAAGGCGAGTACCGGAGCGGAGCGAATTGGACATTCGTGAGCACCGGAACGCAGGACTGACACCGAATGCGAGGGTTTGTCTACATGCTGAGCCGAGAAGCGAATAAGCTCTCGGCCTTTTCCTTACCACTTTGCCTCTTTTACAAATTGATAGAAAAGCTGATGTAATTTTTGTTCAATCTCTTCCTTTGATCCATGTCCATACAGCGCCATGCTTTCTTCACTTTCAATGATGGATGAACTGATCAGACTAAACATTTCAGAGCCTTCCTTGCCAAGCTCTAGCGGCGCCAGCATCATGAGCATGCGTGACATCATCTGCTGACCGCCATCCATGCCTTTGACCTCGTAGGCCTGATCAAGATCATAGATATGAAAGATTGGCTCTTTGATGAATTCATGCTTTAAGTGAAAAAGAGCAAACTCCGTACCTGGAATGCCTAAACCGCCTTGCTGTTCACGTTCAAGTAAGCCGGCCGCCACATGATCCGCATGTTTGATAAATCCTTCACTTTCAATCTGACGAAGCAGCTGCCTGATGGTTGCTTCATGATGCGTCATTGTGTTCTTTTTTTCGATTGTGAAATGGGACAAAATGCCGCGAATCACAGACATATAATTGGTCACCTGCTCTGCAACCGCCATCATATCTACCGATTCTTGCACCGATTCTTTGACAGCTTCTTTTGTTCTTTTTTTCTCAATCATATAAGGAATTTTTCGTTTAATATGAGCCTTTACACGCATGGCATCATCCTCGTTTAAAAGCGGACTGACCATGATGTAATCGATATGCTCATAGGGAATCGGAACGGTCGAGACAATCATGTCATAGCTCGATGCATCGATTTCTTTTAGCTCCATCAAAGAAGATAGATCGAATTCGTATATCTCCGGCAATTCCATTTTCAACCGAGATGCAAGCATTTTGGAGGAACCGATTCCGCTTGAGCAAACGACTAGTGCATGAATCTTTGTTTCTTCTTTTTTGATTTCAAGCACTGAGCCAAAGTGCAGCACAATAAAGGCAATTTCATCCTCCGGAAATTCAATCTCTGGAAAGAAACGCTCGACTCCTTCTTCAATCGCCATAAACAGCAAAAAGTAGTCTTTTTTAATTTGTTGCGTGAGTGGATTATAAATTCTCATCTTTTCCTTTAAACGGTTCATGGCAGGTTCGAGATGAGACACGAGCCCCTCATATAATGAATCATTTTCATTTAAATGATAGCCTGTTTTATTTGAAATAAAATCAATGAGCTTTTTCGTTCTCAGCGCTATATCCAGTTCAATCTCCTCAATGCGATATTCTGATTGAAAGCTGCGATTTGCACTGCGCAGGTGGATGGTCATATAACCGACCTCTGCTTCAGGAATCTCCACATTAAACATGCGTTCAAGCGCTCTTGCGATTCGCTGCGATGCTTGAAATTCTTTCGTCCGCTTTAGTTCAAGCAGCTCTTTTTCTTCCATGCGAATGGTTTCGCCAATCTGAATGCGTTCGATGGCATACGTTAAGTGAACAACAAGTGCAATATATGCACTATCAGACAACGAGAGCGACAGTCGATTTTTCAAATGAAAGAGCAGTCTTTCTACCTTGAGTAGCTGCCCTCTGCTGACAACGCCAAACACCTTTTCCGTCGCTTTCGTCCGATGCTTGATATTCATTTCAATTGTTTCTAAAAATAATTGAATATCAAGCCGGTCAACAATAAGATTGCCGACAATTTTTCGTTTTGCTTCCTCCGGCCCTTTTAATTCAATGCCGTACCCGCGCTTTCGAATAAGCTGCAAGCCGTAAGGAGCGATCCAGTCTGTCAGCTCATCTAAATCGTAGCTGATGGTCGCATTTGTTACCTGCAAATCGGCTGCGAGTGTGTATAATTTCACCGGTTCCTTTGCTTCAAGCAGCGCACATAGGATTAAGAGCTTCCGTTCATCAGAGCTATATTCGATTTGATCCTCATTTGACATATGAGCCAGAAGCCGCTGTTTATCCTTTTGGTCGCCGACCGCCTTCAAGCCCTTCCCCGGCTGTTTATCTAGCGAAAGATGATAATTGTTTAAAATAGGTTTAATGGATTTGAGTTCTCTATGGATGGTTCTTGTACTCACCTGAACAGATTCGGCTATCTCACGAATGGTGACATAACGATTTTGCTGAATCATATATTTGATGACTTTCTGTTCTCGTGCCGTTATGTACATGAAATGCCTCCTTCCGTTCGTATAGGTCTATTGTCACATTTTAATATAAAACGCTTTCAACAAGTGATGCAATCTTAAGTTGATCTGACTTTGGCACACTCGCTGTGACAAAATTAAATACCACGTCCGATCATACGTTTCTCCAAAATGACGGTCCATACTCCTTTTGATGAAATTGAACCCTTTGTTCATGAAAAGGCAGTGAACCCCCAGCTTTTAAAGAATAAGTCGGATTGTATATTGGAGATCCAAAGCAATAATCCATCATTCCTTCCTCCGGGCGAAACATGACGGTTCGCATCGTCCCAAACAGCTCCTCATAATTGTGCACAGTCAGACCATCTGGGTATTCTGTCTGGAACAGATGAACAAGAGAATCATTTGATCGCTGTTCTTCTAGAGCCTCCATTAACATGTCGTATCTGACAACAGAATGATGTTTGGTCATCCCTTTTGCCGTTTGATCAGCAAGCGGATGATTCGTTGCTGCAATGTAACCATTCTCTGGTCTTCTCACGGCTTTTTGTCCATCCAACATTTCAATCGCTGCCGCCTCTCCTTTTCGGTCGGCAAGCATGATATGCACATTTGAGGCAACAGGCATTTCCTGTATAGAACAAATGGCCTCTTCCACCGTTTCACAGTATTCTAGAATAGATCGAATCACATGATATACTTGCAAACCAGCAACGGCTGGAGGCTTTAAGCCGGGTTCATTGCCAATTGGCGGTCCGCATGCAGAGAATGTCACAGAAAGACCGTGCTCATTCATGCCATCAGACCTGCCAAACAAGAGCAGAGATGAGCCTGTATGACATGCTAAGCCTTTTACATGTGTCGTCACAAGGCGCATATCATCAAATATCGGGGAAAAGTCATAGTTTCGCAGCATGACCGTTTGTTGACTGGCCGCCTCATTCCCCTGCCTCACGCAATGAGAGCAACCTGGCTGAAGATGAGATGAATAGTAAAAGTTCAAATAAGCTTCATCTAATTGCAGTTCATCACAAAACCCAGCAATCTCTTCATCTAACTGAGGAAGATAGGGGCGTATCAGCTGCTTCGTTTCCTTCACAGCCTCTATGGTTACCGGTTCTGATCGAATATATTGAGTCCTTAGCAAAGGGTGCTCCTTCAGCCAGACAGCCTGCTGCTTTCCTACCTCATAAGCCGTTCCTTTCATTTCATGAAAATACGCGCTCATCTTCTGCATGCATACACCTCTTTTGTCTTTGTTTCTTTTATCATATCGAAACAGCCCTTCATTTAAAAGGATGAAAAAAACTGCAATCCCTCGGATTACAGCTGTTTAGAGGATTGTTGAAACAACGCTTTTGCCATTGCTTCATATCCTTTATGGTTCGGATGAAATTGATCAATCGATAAGTACTCATTTTCGTGTCCTTCAAACACGCGATACACATCCACAACCTCTACATGCGGGCTCGCAGCAAGCTGGCGAAGATGCTGATTGTATTGCTGAAGCCACCGCCCGGCTATTGGTATTTGCGGAAAAGGATTATATAAATTCATAAGATACACGCAATATGACTGATGCTGCCCTCTTTTGATCTGAGCAATTTCTTGAATCATCTTGCTGAAATTCGCCTGGCAATGCATGGACGCTTGTAGCAGTTTCTTTTCATCTCCACCTTCTTCATACTGCTGAACAGCTTGAACAAGATCATTCCCGCAGCCTGTGATGGTGATGATGTCAGCATGAGCAATGGCCCGTCTCACATCAGACCGCTTAAAAAGCTGCAAGATCTCTTCCGTTGTTAACCCTGATTTCGCAAATACGGACAGTTTCACCGGTATATGAAGCTTCTTTTCAAGCTTCGCCGCATATCGCTCCGTAAAACCGCCGCCAAATAAACGTGCCCCCACCCCAACCGTTAAGGAATCTCCAATCGCAACATAGGATCGTCCCACTCTTATCCCTCACTCTCTCCTGCCTTCTCTTATATATACGAAAAATAAGAACAGATGCTTGTAGCAGATGGCTTAGGGGCATTCATCTTTTTTCAAATTCATAGGATGAGGCGCCTTTACAAACTCTTTACTTGCGATATCGTTCGTTTTTTTGTTCAATGGAAGTAGGCTTTTTACGCTGAAATCTGCGTGTTTATGCATTCCAGAAAAATTGACAAACTTTTTATCTTGATTTCGAGACTTTATACCTTGACTTCAAACTACATTGTGATTACAATAAAAATATCAGTTTTTATGTAACTGTGCTTGTTACATCTTTTTCATAGCATTCCAATATGAATAAAGATGCCACATATTCAGTGTATCTTTGGGATACGCTAAAAAAATCACCGAAACAGAAAGGATTGAATGAACATGGCAAAAGTTTTATACATCACTGCACATCCGCATGATGAAACAGTTTCTTACAGTATGGCTACTGCTAAAGCATTTATCGAATCTTATAAGGAAGCAAACCCAAGTGACGAGGTTGTACATATTGATTTGTACAAAGAACACATTCCTCACATTGATGCCGATGTATTCGCTGGCTGGGGCAAGCTACAATCTGGCGCTGGCTTCGATACACTTTCAGCTGAAGAGCAAGCGAAAGTTGCTCGCCTAAACGAATTAAGCGATCAATTCGTTTCTGCTGACAAATATGTATTTGTTTCACCACTTTGGAACTTCTCATTCCCACCAGTTCTTAAAGCATACATCGACTCTGTTGCTGTAGCTGGTAAAACATTCAAATACACAGAGCAAGGTCCTGTTGGATTATTAACAGACAAAAAAGCACTACACATCCAAGCACGTGGCGGATACTACTCTGAAGGTCCTGCTGCTGAACTTGAAGCAGGTCACCGTTACCTTGGAACAATTGCAAGCTTCTTCGGAATTCCTTCTTTCGAAGGTCTTATTGTTGAAGGTCACAATGCTGAGCCTGAGAAAGCAGAGCAAATTAAAGCAGATGCAATTGAACGTGCAAAAGCTTTAGGAAAAACGTTCTAATCAATCATACAGAAAAGCCAATGATCATGAGGTCATTGGCTTTTTATTTGTTCAGATGGGAACCCTAATTCTCTCGAAATATCGCTGGCAGCTTTTTTCACCTGTTTAATTAAGTATGGCAGGCGTTCCTTTTGATATGCTGCTTCAAACCCTGCAATGCTAATACCCGCAGCTACTTCCCCGAGATGATTAAAAATAGGTGCTCCAATCGCAGCTGTATAGTTTTCAAGCTCTGAATAGCTTAACGTATAGCCCCGCTTATTTGATTCTTCGAGGATGTTTCGCAGGACTTCTTTATCTGTGATGGTTCCAATTCCGATTTTCCCAAGTTCGATTGAGTCAATATAGGCCAGTCTCTCTTTCTCTGGCAAAAAGGAGAGAATACTCCTTGCACAGGCGCCCGCATATAGTGGAGACCGCCTGCCGACTGCGGTGTAGAGCCTAACAGGCTGCGTACCCTCAATTTTTTCCACGTAAATGGCTTCGTCTCCTTCACGAACGATGAGCTGTACAGCTTCTCCCACTTCATCTCGCAAGCTTTCCATAAATGGTCTGGCAATCCTCCGAATATCAAGGCGGTCGGCTACAAGCTGACCATATTCAAGGAACATCAATCCTAATCGGTAAACACCTGAATCATGCTTTTCTAACAGCCCCATATCCGCTAATGAGCTCGCCATGCGGTGGACAGATGTCTTGGGCATGCCGGAGAGCTCGATCATCTCATTTAACGTTAATTGTTCGTGCGTGATAAACAGCCGCAAAATCTCCATGGATTTCACAACGGTTTTATTTGTGTTTTGCATGTTCCTCACCTTTTCTAAAACGAAAATGCTTCCAGCTTTACTCTTGTGGTCAGTTCCCTCATTTCTGCTTCTTGCTTGAATAGTGCCTGCTCTGCTTCCTGATGGCCGATTTGTTCAAAATACAGATTCGCCCCAGGCATCGCCTGTGCAATGAGCGGTAGATCTACGGTTGCTACTTCCCCAATACGCGGGTATCCGCCTGTCGTTTGGCGATCTGCCAGCAGAATAATCGGCTGGCCGTCAGGAGGAATTTGAATAGAACCAAAGGCAACCGCTTCTGAAATCAATTCAAGCTTTTGTTTTAAGCGAACCGGTTCCCCTTTCAATCTACATCCCATACGATCTGATTGGGGAGTGACCTGATAAGACCGTTCGAAAAAGGCTTGCTGCGATTCTTTCCGAAAATGAGACAGATGTCTGCCTGCTAGCACCCGAATGACTGGTGATTTTCCAAGCGGCAAAAAATGAGCATGATTGACTGTCCAGTCTGGCGAACGTTTTCCTTTGCTTTTTAACATGTGAACCAAACTCACCGCCAGTGGTGACAGTTCTCCAATCGGCAGGACGTCTCCTTTTTCTAGCGGACGCCCTTCTAGCCCGCCTATCTTCGCTCTGACGTACGTACTTTTACTTTTCATAACCGGCTCAACGTCAAATCCACCGGCTACAGCGAGGTAGGAGCGGCATCCCCTCTTACAAGGACCAAAGGCGATCGTGCTTCCTGCCCTAATGAAGAGCGGTTTCCATAGAGGCGCTTGTTCCCCGTCAATCTCAATCTCCACGTCAGCACCAGTCACGGCTATCAGCTGATCCTTTTGACACGTCAACACAGGGCCGGGTCCCATTAACGTGATTTCCAGCACAGCTTCATTTTCCTGGTTTCCGGTGAGGATATTGGCGATTCGGAGCGAAAGCGGGTCCATGCCGCCGCTCGTTAAGACACCGTACTTCTGATAGCCTATTCTCCCTTTATCTTGAATGGTGGTGAACATCCCTGGCTTGATGACATGAATACTCAACGTTCTGCCTCCTTCATGCTGAAAAATTCCCTTTCAGACATTTGGACAAATCTGACCTCATCCCCTGCTTTTAATAGACTTGGCCTTTCATCATCTGGCCGGAACAATGACAGCGGAGTTTGTCCAATGAGCTGCCAGCCGCCGGGTGTAGAAATAGGGTAAACGCCTGTCTGCTTCCCGGCAATACCCACAGATCCTTTCGGAATAGACATTCTCGGTGTTTCCCTGCGCGGAGCCGCGATTTTTTCAGAAAGCCCGCCTAAAAACGGAAACCCCGGGGCAAATCCAATCATATAGACAAGATACGATCCTTCTGTGTGAATACGTACGACCTCCTCAGGGGTCAAGCCATTGATGCGGGCGACTTCTTCTAAATCAGGGCCCAGCGCTCCTCCGTAACAGACTGGAATGTCGATGGTGCGGCGCTTTACCTGAACCCCCTCCTGCCATTTGTCTTCAAGACGTTTTTCGATATAAGCTTTGACCCATTCATACGGAGACATGCCGTGTTGATCAAGCTGAGCAGATTGATGGACGGTATACGGCTCGTAAAAAACCGTCACGTTTGTAAAGGCCTGAACGGCTTCCACATATCCGTCAAATGGATGCTGTTCAATACATGCAAACAGCTGCTCAACACGCGTATGAACCTCTTCACTGATATCGTCTCCAGCTTGAATGACGATCGCTGCATCTCCTAGCGGGTGGAAGGTGATACAATCTTTTATCGTTGAAAATGCCACTCTAAGGACACCTCTCTTTCTAAAGCACACCTAGCTGTTGATCTCTTCGGTCTGTGATGAACATATGACCGGGTGCATGGGTGATCGCAATGTCTGGTTTTGTATGCATCACAATGGCTTGCGGCGTCACACCACATGCCCAAAACACTGGCACTTCCCCTTCTTTGATGACAGATGGTTCTCCAAAGTCCGGCTGATCCACATCGGTAATTCCAATCACAGCAGGGTCCCCTATATGGATGGGGCCGCCATGTACGGAAGGGAATCTAGACGTCACTTGAACACTTCTTGTGACTTGATGCACCGGAATAGGTCTCATGCTGACAACCATCGGGCCATGGAACACGCCTGCCTGTTCACAGGAAAGATTCGTTTGATACATCGGTACGTTATGACCGTCTTCGATATGGCGAACAGGGATGCCATTCAGCATGAGCGCATGTTCAAACGTAAAACTGCATCCGATGAGAAAGGCAACCATATCATCCTCCCAATAAGTGGATATATCTGTCACCTCTTCTTGAAGAATCCCTTTTCGGTAAATACGGTACTTAGGAAAGTCCGTTCGAATATCCGCTTGAGGCGCTGATCGTCTTGGCACTGGATCACCCGGATCCAGTACATCGAGCAAGGGGCATGCAGCCGGATTTCGCTGACAAAATAAAAGAAAATCAAAGGCTAGTTCCTTTTTGACAATCATTAAATTGGCTTGAGCAAATCCTTCTGCAAAGCCAGCCGTTGGTCCTGTAATCTCTTTTTTGCGAATCAACTCTCTAATCTGTGAAGGCACATATGTTTGATAAGCATTCATCCGAATCAGCTCCATAGTTTTGGAATTTCATTTATGATGGTATATCCGCCCATCATGGCCATGATGACAACAACAAACGCACCTGTTGCTGTCAAAAAGAATGGATGGCGATAATCACCGACGATTTCTTTTTTATAGGCGGCTATCAGCAATGTTCCTAGTGCAAGCGGCAGGATCAATGCATTGATGGCCCCAACCAAAACCAATATGTTCACAGGTCTTCCAATCGTTATAAAACAAATGGTCGAGAGAGCAATGAACCCAACGATAATGCCTCGTTGATTTTTCTCGATTTTTGGTGAGAAGGTTTTAAAGAAGGAAACGGAGGTGTATGCCGCTCCAATGACCGACGTAATCGCCGCAGCCCACATAATAATCCCGAACATTTTATACCCAATATTTCCAGATGCTAATTGAAAGACCGAGGCAGGCGGGTTTGATGGATCAATCTGCAAGCCTTTTGAGACAACTCCTAGAACGGCTAAAAATAAAGCCACACGCATCACGGAGGTGATTAAAATACCGAAAATGGAACTTTTCGTCACTTGCGGCAGTGCTTCCTTCCCCTTAATACCAGCATCCAGCAGACGATGGCCACCAGCAAAAACGATATAGCCGCCAACCGTTCCGCCGACAAGTGTCACAATTGATAACATGTCAATTTCCTCTGGCACGAATGTTCTCATGACCGCTTCTCCAACTGGCGGTGCTGTCGAAATGGCCACATACAGCATAAGACCAATCATGACAAAACCGGCGATTTGTGTGAATCGGTCCATCGCTTTTCCTGCCTCTTTGATGACAAAAATGAGAATGGCAATGACTGCACTGACCCCAGCCCCTATGCGGGGATCGACGCCGAATATGACTTGAAAACCGAGACCCGCACCGGCGATATTTCCAATATTAAAGGCAAGACCCCCAATGACAATCAAACAAGCTAACACATAACCGAGACCCGGCAGAACCATATTGGCAATGTCCTGTCCTCTTTTTTCCGAGACGGCAATGATACGCCATACATTTGTTTGCGCAAAAATGTCTAGCAAAATGGAAATCAAAATGACAAACCCAAAACTAGCTGCTAGCTGCTGTGTGAACACCGTTGTTTGTGTTAAAAATCCCGGTCCAATGGCGGACGTTGCCATTAAAAAGGCTGCGCCCATCAGCATAGAACGGTTCCCTTTTGGAGCTTTCATCTGTTTGACTTTCTCTCTTTTCATGCTGTTTCCCCCTTAGATGTCAGTTTTTATCGAAAGGCCCCAATGTGAATATTGGCTTCTTTTAGCTTCGCTGTAATGGTTTTTGCAAATTGAAGCGCATGGCTGCCGTCTCCGTGAATGCATACCGTATCTGCTTTGAGCGGAATCTCTTCCCCTTGAACTGTACGAACCTTCCCTTCTCGTACCATACGAACGACCTGCTGAACGGCCACTTCATCCTCTTCAATGAGTGCATGTGGTTCGCGGCGGGAAGTCAGTGTACCATCTGTTTGATACGTCCGATCAGAAAAGACTTCATGTGCCACTTGAAGACCAATCCTTTCACCTGCTAAAGCGAGCTCACTCCCTGACAGCCCAAATAATACAAGGCTTGGATCGACATCATACACAGCCTTCGCAATTGATTCAGATAATTCAGTATTTTTAGTTGCCATGTTGTAGAGAGCACCGTGTGGTTTGACATGCTGCATCGTGCCGCCTTCTGCTTTTAGAAAGGCTGATAGAGCGCCAATTTGATAGATGATGAGATCATAGGCTTCCTCTGCCGAGATGGCCATTGGACGTCTGCCAAAGCCCACTAAATCTTGCAGACCTGGATGCGCACCGATTTGAACCCCTTTATCCAGCGCCATCCTCACCGTCTTTCTCATCACCGTTGGATCTCCTGCATGAAAACCACAAGCAATGTTGGCTGAGGTGACATATTCAAGAATCTGTTCATCTGAACCGATGGTGTACTGACCAAAACTTTCTCCCAAATCACAATTAATATCCACTTGATACATAGGACCCCTCCTTGTCGTTCCGAATTACGGAATAGAAAGTCCGAATATTCGAATTTATATTGATTATACCAACTTTGGATAGACTGCACATGAAATTGTCAGAAAATATAACAATAGAACTAGTAGAAAACAAAAAAAAGCGAGAGGTGATGTCCTCTCGCTTTTTCTACTCGTTTATTTAGACAGCACCCAATGCTGTATGGCTTTTGCTACCCCGTGCTCTGTATTAGGAGCCGTAATCCAATCAGCGGCTTCCTTCACCACTTCTTGCGCATTTCCCATCGCAATGCCCAGTCCAGCTTCTTGAATCATGGCCATATCATTCAGGCTGTCGCCAAGTGACATGACGTTATCCATCGTACATCCAATTCGTTCTGCGACCTTTGCAAGTGCCGCAGCTTTGTTAATGCCTGCCGCATTGACTTCGATATTGGTTGGACTTGAATTTGTGATCTCTAGATGCTCATTTGTTTTCAATGTATTGAGCACCTCCTCACGAACGTCATCATCATGAATATCAAAGCCAAATTTTAACCATTCGTGGTCATGAATGCGTTCTGGGAATTCTCCTCTCCATACCTTATCCACAGTGGAAGCCCAGTAATCGGTTTCGTACCTATTTTTTAGATCCCACATCATTTGGACATGATCAGGATGCAGCAGATCTCGTTCGATCAACTGAAAGTTCGAATCCCATATTTCACTTCCGTTTGCTGTCACAAGATAGGAAGAGAGTTTCAGCGGCTCGACCAGCTCTCGGCATGTCATCAGCGTACGTCCTGTGCTAATGACGACATGGACCCCTTTCGCTTCAGCTTCTTTAATGGCTTGTTTATTTTCTTCTGGAATGACGTGCTCACTGTTTAACAGTGTGCCATCCATATCGATGGCAATCAATCGGATGTCTTTCTTATCAGCTTGTGTTGACAAATTGAGTACCCCACTTTGTATCATTTTTTGAGTCTATCTTTATTTTAATATAAAGACGAAGCTGGCACAAAGGGACGAGTTTGATCCCATAGAAAAAAGACCTTGTTACAGGTCTTTTTACATGTGCTTAGCGTTCACACGCAATGCCGTCTTTATCGCGGTCAAGGTGCTTATTTTTGAGGTAAAGCGCTTTTGATGCATAAGGCTTGTACTTTGTTTTTCCGCCTTTGTTTTTCGTATTTTTGCTTATCGCCACGCCGCCCTTATATACTTTATTAAGCGCTTTGCAGTTTTTGTACTTGACTGTCTTCGCATCTGCTGTGTGGGTGTCAACTTGTGTAAAGCTTAGTAAAAGACCTAAAGATAAGACAGCCACCATGATTTTTTTCAACATGTGTAATCCCCCTATTTTTTGTAATTTTACATTTTTATCATAAGTCACCACTTTTTGTTTTTCAAGACTATTCAGCTAAAAATATTGTTTTTTTTGGAATCAGATGAACCTTATATCCTATATGGTAAAATGAATGGGAAACCTTTCCGGTTTTGACACGTATATGAAGAGAGGAGTTTTTCACATGAAAATGAAATATACCATTCTATATGTAAACGATGTTGAGGCGAGCATTCAGTTCTATCAGCATGTACTTGGTTTCCCTGTGAAACTCAGAGTAGAATCCTATGTTGAGTTTGATACTGGAGAAGTGACCTTATCCATTAATTCACGCCAGGATGTAAAAGATGCACTGGGGTTACCTGTCCCCGAAGCAAATCAATCATCTCAAACGTTTGAAATTGGCTTTGTTGTCGATGACGTGGATCAAACGATTGCGTCAATGAAGGATAAAGGGGTACCTATCATCAAAGAACCTGCAAAAAAACCATGGGGTCAAACCGTCGCTTATGTGTCTGATCCTGATGGACATTTCATTGAAATATGTGATGCGGTCTCCTAATAGCTGTTCGAAGGAGTGAAGCGTAATGAGAAAGAAACATGCTTTTTTTGCTGGTGTTTGCTCAATGGCTGTGATTTGCAGTGCCGCGATCTTTTTGCAGCACCTTGAATGGATTGGGTATGTCAGTGGTGGAATCTCTATTATTGGGTTCGTCGTGTCTGGATTTCTTATGGGTGCATGGACAAGCGGGGAAGAAACGCGGGCAGCCTATCATTCTGAAACGAAAGAACACCGGATGTGGCGTCTTGATACAGCTTTTCTTTTGATCATCTTTGCCCTTCCACATATGAGTGCTGCACTATTATATGTTTTTATGTAAATAGTTGATTTGTTCATAGGAGTGATCAACATGGCTGTTTTTGTCTTATTCGTTGTATTTGGTTTACCTATTCTCTCTGTGCTGATTGGCATTTTCGGCACATTGTTTTTAAAGAACATTTGGTTTCCTACCTTGATTGTGCTGGTAGCGAGTGTGATTCTGATGTTCACCTCTATTGGCGGAAATGAATCCTTTCTCATTTGGGTCATCATCTACACAGTCTGTGCATTTCTCGGTGCATTCATTACAAAGCGATTCCAAGCTGTTTCATAAATACTCATCAAAAAAAGAACAGTTTGCACTGTTCTTTTTTTAATTAAATATCGGCACACCATAGCTCTATTTCGATTTTCAGCTCTGGCCACCCTAATGCAGATACATAGGCAACGGTCATTGATGGATATGCCGTTTTGAAGATTGCATCCCACTGTGGATATAGATGATCCCAATCAATTTCTTCTGTTGCCCAAATATTGACTTTGATCACGTGTTCTTCATTCAATCCTTCTGATGCAAGGATTCTTTTTATATTTTCAAACGTATTGGTTACTTGGTCGTTTAAGCTTGATGGGATCTGTCCATCCGCTCCTGTCCCTACTTGACCTGATGTCACAAATAACCCCGCACCCTTTGGCACCCTTGTGATATGACTGTAGTTGCCAACGGGTTTCGGCATACTTTCTGGGTTTTTTCTCGTGATTTTTTCCATGTAAATCCCTCACTCACTATGATTTTTCTGCGTGTTTTCCTTCCTGCAGACAGACTTCACCAATTTTTGTCTATCCTAAAAGAAAACAGCAGTGGAGTATCCGTAACCACAAGGTAAGAACATCAATATTTTCTTTTTCATGGACGAAACACTCCTTTTTATTGCGTGAGCAAGGTTTAGATTCATTTCACCCTACCTGATGAATGAACCACAGTCAAAAATAAATTATAAACGATAACGCGCAATATCCTGATTCAAGCGCATGCTCAGCTCATTAAGTCTTTCTGCTGCTTTGGCCACATTGGAGATGGCTGTCACTTGTTCGTCTGTTGAAGCTGTGATTTCTTCAATACCAGCAGCATTTTCTTGAGAAATATGTGCTGCACCTTGCATCGCTTTTGTGATTTGTTCGTTTTGCTCTAGTAGTGCATTCAGCTCTTTTGCCATCGCATTCGTTTCAACGATGGTTTGTGAAATGGATGTTGAGATGGTATTGAATTCATGTTCTGTTGCGTGTACTGCATCATCTAGCTCGGCGAAACGATCCATTGTATTGGACATCATGCCGGCTGTTGCCGTCGTTTCTTCTTTAATGCCTTGAATCATTTGCTGGATTTGAACGGCTGATTGCTTTGTCTGTTCAGCTAAATTCCGCACTTCACTCGCCACAACTGAGAAGCCTTTGCCGTGCTCTCCTGCGCGTGCTGCCTCAATGCTCGCATTCAGCGCAAGTAAGTTCGTTTCATTTGAAATGCTTTCAATCGTATCTGTGATTTGCGAGATATCCTGTACTTTTATACTTAACTGCTCGATTCCTGTTCTAATGCCTTGAGATGCCTGAATGGATTGTTCATTTGATTGTTTTAATTGCTGAACAATTTGCTGACCCTGCTCGGAAGATTGATTCGACTGGTCTGAAATTCGTTTGATTTGGTCGCTTTGTTCTTTGACGTTTTCAATGGATTGATTGAACTGGGTCATTTGTTGATTGGCTACCTCAAGGTCAGATGCCTGATGAAGCGTACCGGTCGATATGTCTCCAATCGCTCGCCCAATTTCTTCACTGCTGGCTGATGTTTCCTCAGATATAGCGGATAAATCTGTCGCTGATTCGACGAGTTGACTGCTCGTCTCCTGTAAACCGCTCACAAGTGATCTGAGCTGTCCAGACATATGGTTAAAGCCTTTTGCCAGCTGTCCAATTTCATCTGTTGTTTCCTTTAAGTTCGTGCGTTCTATATTCCCCGCCGCAATTTCTTTTGAAGCAGCGGTGACTTGCTTGAGCAGTCTGACTTTTCCTCGTGCTGCCAAATAAAAGACACCCATACTTAAAAGAGCAACACCTGCTGTAATCAGAATAATATAGAGCTTCATCTGCTCTAGTTCTTTATAAAATTCATCCTGAAATACGGCAATTCCTACACTCCAATTCCACGGTGTAAACTGATTCATATAAACGAGCTTTTGCTTTTCTTCCCCCGTGGCATCGTCTTTATCCATATAGGTGATATAGTGTGCATCCTCGCCTTTTGCTGTGGCGCCAGCGACCATTTTTTGACGGTTTGTCGTGTTATCAGGGATGACACCGATGTCATTGACCGGATGAACCTGTGATGAATAATCCGCTCCATATGCGACGAGATAACCTTTATTTTTATAGACAAAATCTGATTTTTGAAATTGGTATCCTTTCCCGTTGTCGTTTTTGGGCCCGCTCAAGTATATACGCGCTTGTTCCTGCGCCTGTTCAAGCGTCAGTTCTTTTTTCTCCACACGGTCGTTCAATTGTTCAAGAGTGGCCATCGCTCCGCTGACGATGTGCTTTAAATCTGCTTTCCCTGCATCAATTAATACATGTTTCGCTAACAAATATCCCGTGGTTCCAACAAGTCCACCTGTTAAAATCGTGATCACGATAATGGCAGACATTAATTGAAAAAAGACACTTCTTGACGCAAACGCTTTCTTTTTCATGTTCAAATTCCCCCTTACTTCATATATCGTCCAGTAGAGAAAAGTATTAAAAAAGTCATAGAAAAAATCCCTTTCACATGTTGGAAAGGGATTTTCTCAATTATAGAGCGGCTTCTTTGAGAATGGCTTGATAGAGCTCGTCTGTCGGCGTGAGTCCACATACCTCTTCTAGCACACCTTCAATGCCTGTTTCTTTTCTTAATGCCTGCAAGCGAACCGCTTCTTCATCTTCTGCAAAGTCGTAAGCCAAGGCAGCAGCGATGCCTTTTATTAAATACACCGGTTGTTTGATCTTCTTCGCTGGACCGATTAAACGGTCATTTGCCCCAAGCTTTCTAAGCGGGGAACGTGCAACACGAGTGACCTCGTCGGAGATAAAAGCATTTTCAAAGCGCTTGATGATTTTTTGTATATACGCATCATGCTCTTCTTGCTGAAAGCCATATGTGTCGATTAAATAACTGCCCGTTTCGTGAAGGGCACCTTCGATCACTTGACGAATCTCTGGTGTATCGACAGCTTCTTTAATGGTTTTTACGCCTTGCTGATACCCGACATAAGCAGCTAGTGCATGTCCAGTGTTGACAGTGAAGAGCTTTCGTTCAATATACGGCGTCAAATCTTGGACAAAGGTCGCTCCGTCAATTTGAGGGACGTCTCCAACAAAGCCCGTTTCATCAATGACCCATTCGAAAAATGGCTCGACTGATACTTTGAGAAGGTCTTCATGGTGCTGAATCGGAACAATGCGGTCAACGGCAGCGTTCGGAAAACCGACTGTTTGTGACAACGCTTCTTGTTCATCCTCTGTTAAATGAGAGAAAACGGCTTCCTTTAAATGTGAGCTGCCTCCAATCATATTTTCACACGCCACGATATTGATAATATGGTCAGGCTTTTTTTGTTTTAATCCTTCAGCAATTGATGAAGCAATCATCTTCAAAACGGCTGGTCCAACAGCTGTTGTAATCAAATCGGCTGATGCAACGGCCTCTGTCAATGCCGCTGGGTTTTGCACGGAATTGATCGCTGACACAGGACCTACAACTTCTTGCTTTTGCCCTGGCGCTGCGAGTTCAACCGTGTATTCTCCTCTTTCATTCAGCTCATGAATGACCGCTTCATTTACATCGGTAAACACAAGCTCAAAGCCTGATGCTTTTAACAAAGATCCGATAAACCCTCTGCCAATATTCCCTGCTCCAAAATGAAGTGCCTTCATGTTAGTTCACCTCGTTAAAGATGGCGATCAGTTCATCCTGATCCTTTGCATGAATAATGCGTTCTACATTTTCTTCTTCTGAACAGACAATCGCAATTTGAGAAAGAATATCAAGATGTTCGTTGTTTTTACCAGCGATGCCAAAGACGACTTTGGCGATATTTCCTTCTCCGTATTCAACGCCCTCTGGAATTTGAATGATAGAAATCCCCGAATGAAGGACAGCCGCTTTCGCATCCTCTGTTCCATGAGGAATCGCAATCCCGTTGCCCATAAAAGTAGAAGAAATCTTTTCTCTTTCAAACATTTTGTCGACATAATCACTTGTGACATAGCCGTTTGCTACGAGGACTTCGCCTGCTTTTTTAATAGCTTCTTCCTTAGAGCCTGCTTGTTCGTTTAGAAAAATATTGTCTTTTGAAAGTACTTGTTTCATGAATGCTCACACACCTTTTTTTAGAATAGAAAATCAAGAAAACAACCAAAACGGGGAGTTCAATGAGAAAAAATTGAACTCAACCCGTTTCGTCATGTTATTTTTTCAATTTCTCAATCAGCTCATCATATGTCGGGCTGTTTAAGAAATTATCCACTGAGATATGCACAGCTCCTGGCAGCTTTGCCTTGGCTCTGTCTGTTAAATCTTTATGAGTAAAGACCACATCCGCATCATCTGGGATGTTGCTGATGGATGTGTTTGTCACATCAATATCAAGCTCTGCCTTTTTGACTTTATTCTTTAAGATGGATGCGCCCATCGCACTTGAACCCATTCCTGCGTCGCAGGCAAAGATGATTTTGTTCACGTCATCTGGATTGACATCACTTGGAGATGCTGATTGCTCGCTTCCTTGAGCTTCTTCCTTTTGTGCAGTTAGAGCGGCAGCTGCTGCACTTTTCTTCCCTTTCATGTCTTGCATTTTTTCGGTTGCCGCCGTTAGGTCCTCATCTGTTTCCTTGGACGCTTTTAAAATCACAGAAGCGACAAGGAACGATACGATCGCTGCCACGACAACACCTGCTAGAACGGCAAGGTGACCGCCTTTTGGTGACATGAGCATGAGGGCAATAATACTTCCTGGTGATGGCACAGCCTTTAAGCCTGCATTTAAAAGGGTAAAGGTCAAAACGCCGCTTGCTCCCCCTGCAATGACCGCCAAAATGAGCTTTGGCTTCATTAAGATGTACGGGAAGTAAATTTCATGAATTCCCCCTAAGAATTGAATCACAATCGCACCAGGTGCAGACTGCTTTGCATTCCCTCTTCCAAAGAACATATAGGCTAAAAGAACACCTAGACCTGGTCCTGGGTTTGTTTCAAGCAAGAACAGAATGGACTGCCCTGTCTTCGCCGCTTGCTCCACCCCTAAAGGACCTAAAATTCCTTGGTTAATCGCATTGTTTAAGAACAATACTTTTGCTGGTTCAATAAAGATACTTGCGAGCGGAAGTAAATGTGCATTAACAATGATATCTACACCTGCCGCAAGGGCTTTATTCAGACCTAGTACCACTGGGCCGATGGCGTAGAAGGCAATGACGACAAGAATGGCACCTAGAATCCCTGCCGTAAAGTTATTCACAAGCATCTCAAAGCCCGATTTGATTCGATCTTTGAACAGCTGATCAATTTTCTTAATCAGGTAACCGCCAAGTGGTCCCATAATCATTGCGCCTAAAAACATTGGGATGTCCGAACCGACAATGACCCCAATCGTAGCGGTTGCACCGAGTACCCCGCCTCGGTGGTCATATACGAGCTTACCGCCTGTGTAACCGATTAATAGCGGCAGTAAGTAGTTGATCATTGGTCCAACAAGTGTATTTAATTGTTCATTTGGAAAATAACCACTTGGAATGAACAAGGCCGTGATGAGTCCCCAAGCGATAAACGCTCCAATATTCGGCATAATCATACCGCTTAAATAGCTTCCAAAGCGCTGTACTTTCACGCGGAATCCGCTTTTTTCCTGCATCTGTGAAAACTCCTTTCTTCTCTCCCTTTATTCAGGGCTTTATAGGTCAAAAGATATAAGAACAAGTGTCAGTGAAGCCCTTATCCCTATCGTAAAACGCTTTCACTTTCCCTTCAATCGAAACTAAATGTCACTTTGTCACATAGTGTGTGACAAAATTGAAAAATAATGTGACACCTCTCGGCATACCATAGATGATAGCGGGGTAAAAACTGAATCTACTGTTGTTTTGGCGCAAAATTCATTGGAATTTCACAACTTTCAAATGGTCACTTCTTGTTTCCTCTACTTAAATCGAATAGGCTTATATTGATCAAACATTCAAGAAACGTCTGCGCAGACATGACACAGAAAAAGTGAACCATCTGGCTATTTGTTTCGTTTACCTTTTAAAGTGGGCGGTACAATAGAAAGAGCGGTTTTTTCTGTGACTCACAGTTTACTGCCGCTTTCTTTCTGATACATGAGACATTTTCATACGTAGAAAGGCGGTTATTCACCTTGTTGAAAAATAGTAAGTGGCTCCTGCTTCTTATCATCATGCTCGCTTTTTTCATGCCAAAGGAAGCATTTGCTCATGCATATGTGGTGAGCTCAAATCCAGCAGCAAATGAAGAGCTGGATCAGCAGCCTCCTTCAGTCTCTATCACATTTAGTGAAGGAATTGAAAGCGGGTTTCATGCCATTAAGGTGCTAAATGCAAAAGGTGATCGTGTGGATAAGGGAGATACGGTCATTAAAGATCAAAAGATGATGGAAGCTGCTTTAAAAAAGGATTTACCAAAAGGGATTTACACCATTCAGTGGAATGCGGTATCAGCGGATGGACACTCTGTCTCTGGCATGATTCCATTTAGTATTGGAAAAGCAGATGGGGGTTTTGACCAACTAGATCAAGGTCAAACGAATGAATCTATCGACATGGCTTCGACCATTGACAAAGCCTTTCTTTATACGTCGTTTAGCTTATTCCTTGGGACCATTTTGTTTGGACTGTTTTGGTTTCAAGCTGCCATTTCACACACATTAGCTAAACGAATGAAGTGGCTTTTGACATTGTCACTCATCATGATGGGCGGAGCACTCTTGTTCCAGCTGCCGATTCAAACAAAATCAGCGGCAGAGGTGTCCTTTTGGGGTGCGTTTCAGCCATCGCTTTTACAAGAAACCATTGCGTCGACTTCTGGCGGGGGTCTGTGGATGATGCTCATGGTGTCGTTTGTTCTTCTTGCCATTTGGACCATTGTGGCGATGAAAAAAGGGAACTTCACTTCTTTTCGGGTATGGCTGTTTCCGCTACTCATTTTCGCGGTGCTTCTTTGGCTGAAAGCACAAATCGGTCATCCAGCAGCAACAGATAATAAAATACTGACAACGTCACTTGATTTTATCCATCTCGTCTCTGCATCGATTTGGGTCGGTGGTTTAACAGCCATTGTTCTCCTGTTGATGAAGAAGCTGCCAGATGAAGATCAGCCGCTCATGCGCCGTACACTGACAGCCTTTCATCCGTGGGCACTGCTTTCGGTTGGACTCATTGTGTTTTCAGGATTTGTGAATGCCATCTTTATTTTGCAATCGTTTGATGCCCTTTTCCAATCAGCGTACGGACGCACCTTTTTGATCAAGCTTGGTTTATTTATCATCATGGGCCTTCTTGGTCTTTTCCACTACTTGATGCTGAGATGGGAAAAGAAGCAGAAACGTCACATTTCCTTACGAGCTGAATGGATCATCGGAATCGCTATTTTGTTATTAACGGCTGTGTTTACCAATATTCCAAGCCCTCCGCCGCCTGCACCTGAGCCATTCTTTGGTGCCAATCAGGTCGAGCATCGTGACATTGTGTCCTTGAGCATTACCCCGAATGCTCCTGGGAAAAATACGTTTGAGGTGGCATTTACGAAGAAGGATGGACAAACGATCACTGACATCCAATCTGTGACAGCCAAGATCCATAAGGTCGCCTTATTGGGTGATGAGACACCTAGTGAATTTCAGCTAGAACGATTAAAAAATGGACATTTCTCTGCTGAAAATCTCTTATTAAACGAAAAAGGCACATGGAAGATTGAAATCCATGCGTTGACTGGTTCTTTTGAAAATATCGATACCACATTTATTAGAAGAAACTAAAAAGGAGTTCATATCACATGAAAAAATATGTTAAAGCTTTATTACCAATGCTTCTCGTTTCATTTTTACTGGCGATCCCTGTGAGTGCGCACATGACAGTCAAACCTGATACGTCTGCGACAAACGCTTGGGAAACGTATACGTTAAAGGTACCTTCTGAAAGTGACAGCCCGACAACAAAGGTTGTCATCACAATGCCTAAAGGCGTCGAGTTCCAGCAATACGAGCCAATACCTGGCTGGAAAACAACAACGGAAGAAAAGGATGGCAAGGTAACAAGAGTCACTTGGGAAGCAACGGGTAAAGGCGTGCTTGCCGGACAGTTCCAGCAATTTGTTTTTGTGGCAAAGAATCCTGAAAAAGCAGGTGAAGCTGCATGGGATGCGTATCAATATTATAAGGATGGAACAGTCGTTGAATGGACTGGCGATCAAGACGCGGATAAACCTCACTCCATCACAAATATTGTGGCATCTAATACGGCAACTGATTCACACGGTCAAGAAAAACCAAAAGAAGAAAAGGCATCTGAAACAGCCTCCACTTCTTCCTCACCACTTGTCCTTGGTCTGTCCATTGCCGCACTAGTCGTAGCCCTTATTGCACTCGGACTTGCTTTCAGAAAAAAATAAACCTTATAAGAGCGGTCGTTTTCTTGGAAACGATCGCTTTTTATTTTCCCAACCTATGATTTCCAATACAGGATTGAATAGGATACTGGTGCATGCCATAATGAGACACATGACCACGTAGGAGGCTATAAGATGAACCATCTAATCATTTTTGCTCATCCCCAGCAAAGCTTAAACCAAACCTTATTAGATCTTGTTGTGAGCACTCTTTTGAACAATGGTCATGATGTGACTGTTCGTGATGTCTATGCCCTCGGCTTTTCGCCAGAGCTCACCCTAGCGGAAAAGGCTGCGATCAAACGCGGTCATGTGCCGGTCGCCATTCAGACAGAACAGATGCTTATTCAGCAAGCGGATGTCTTGACGTTTATTTTCCCGATATGGTGGACAGGTCTGCCAGCTATGCTAAAGGGCTATGTGGAGCGCGTCTTTTCGCAGGGATTTGCTTATCAGATGAATGAGCACGGGGCGATTGAAAATCTGCTTCGGGACAAAAAAGGTGTCATTATCAACACACACGATTCCCCGAGGACCTTTCTTGATTCCAATAGGATCGTTCCCCCTTCTCATCACATGACAACGGATACAGAAGTCTTTAATTTTATTGGTGTTGAGCCTGTTGAACGGCTTTTATTTAGCAGTATGGATCAAGCATCTGCTGATTATATCCATGAAATCCTACAGGAAACGAAAGAAACAGTGGATCAGCTCTTCCCACCAGCTGTTTAATATAAAAAAAGACTGCCGAGGTTCCTCGGACAGTCTCTATTATCCATCTAAACCAATGGATACATATTTTGTTTCTAAATATGGCTCGATTCCTTCAATACCGCCTTCACGGCCAATTCCGCTCTCTTTCATACCGCCAAACGGTGCTTGAACAGCGGATGGGCCGCCATCATTCCAGCCAATAATACCGTAATCAAGATTCTCTGAAATGTAGAGTCCGTTTCGGTAATTCTCTGTAAAGAAATAAGCTGCAAGTCCAAAAGGTGTATCGTTGGCTAATTCAATCGCCTCATCTAATGTTTGGAATGTCGTTATTGGTGCCACAGGACCAAAGGTTTCTTCATGCATGATATTCATCGTAGGATCGACATGTGTAAGCACCGTTGGCTGAACAAAGTAATAGGACTTCTCATCGTCAAAATCCGTCTTGCCGCCGACAAGCACTTTCGCCCCTTTATCCACTGCATCTTGAATTTGGTCGACAATTTTATCAAAGCCGCGTTTATTGATAATTGGACCGATCGATGTGCCTTCTTCAAACCCATTTCCCACTTTCAGCTTTTCTACTTCTTTGCTGAAGCTTTGAGCAAATGCTTCATGAATCTCTTCATGCACAATTAAGCGGTTGGCACACACACAGGTTTGTCCTGCATTACGAAACTTAGATGCGACTGCTTGTTTCACAGCCAGTTCAAGATTGGCATCCTTGTCTACGATGAGCGGGGCATGCCCTCCAAGCTCCATCGATACGTGTTTCACTGTGCTGGCACTGTTTTTGATCAGATGCTTGCCGACTGGTGTCGAGCCTGTAAATGTGATCTTGCGAATCAATGGGCTGTCTGTGAAGATTTCCCCCACTTCTTTCCCATCTCCAACAACCCATTGCAGCGCATCCTCCGGAATCCCGGCTTCATGTCCTAATTTCACAAGCTCAATAGCTGTTAGCGGCGTGTCTTCAGCAGGCTTCACAATAAACGTACAGCCCGCCGCAAGTGCTGGTGCTGCCTTTCTCGTAATCATCGCCGCAGGAAAGTTCCACGGTGTAATGGCTGCAACAGGGCCAACTGGCTGCTTTGTGACGAAAAGGCGCTTATTCGTCGTATGGGACGGGATGGTTCTGCCATAGATCCGTTTGGCTTCCTCTGCGTACCATTCAATATATCCAGCCGCATAGACGATTTCTCCTAATGCTTCTTGATACGGCTTCCCATTTTCTTCTGTGATGATTTTGGCAAGCCTTTCTTTATGTTCGATTATCAGATCAAACCACTTGCGAATGATATTGGCACGCTCATGCGCTGACGTTTTTGCCCATGCTTTGAATGCTTTGTGTGAGCGGGAAATCGCGTCTTCGATCTGTTCTTTTGTATGCTGAGCAACTGAAGCAATTTCTTCCCCTGTTGCAGGATTATACACTTTGAGTTCGTTTGTCATGCTCTATCTTCTCCTTCGTTCTTGGATTCATTACATATAGTATATACCCAATGAGTACCCAACCTAAAAGCAAGATCCATTCAGCTGGCCATGATAAGGAGGCCGGCATGCCTGGAAAATAAAATGAAAGAAAAAGGAGACTTAGTCCAATGGCACATACCCCTGTTGTCCGCCAATACTTAATGCGATATGGACGCTCAAGATTAGGTTCTGTTTTGCGAAGCTTCATAAAAGCGATGGATACAATTAAATACCCGACGATGATTCCCACGCCTCCTGCATTGACAATCCATACGAGGGCAGGGCGCCCTAATAATGGAGCAAAAAAGGCCAGTGCCCCAAGAAATAAAATGGCATTTGTCGGTGTTTTATACTTTGGATGAATATACGCAAACCATTTGGAAATCATGCCTCTTTCCGCCATAGCATATAGGATACGGCTTGCACCGATGATAAAAGCGTTCCAGCTCGTCACAATCCCAGCTACACCGCCAATGACAAGCACTGTCCCAAATGCCTGATGACCGAGAAGCTGCACCATGGCATCTGCTGTCGCCAATGAAGAGGCTTCAAGCTGGCCTTTTGACAGCCCTGCCGCGACCCCAAAGACAATGAGCAGATAAAATACAACGGCACTCACGATTGATATAATCAAGATTCTCCCGATGATTTTCTTCGGTGCATTGATTTCTGCCGCCACCTGCGGGATGACATCAAATCCAACGAATAAAAAGGGAATCATGACTAAAACGGCCATGAGACCGCCAACCCCGCCTTGAAACATCGGCTCAAGATTTGCAAAATCTCCATTAAATGTCGCGCCGCCTAAAAGGAGAAAACCTGTAAGGATAATCGCCACTGTGAAAACTGACTGAAAAATGGCGGCAGGCTTTGCCCCTATGTAATTCAGAGCTGTTAAAAATAGCGCCCCGCCAGATCCAATCAACACCCACGTGAAATAAACATCCCATCCCCCTATATTCCATAGGAAACCAACATGCTGTGTTGGAATCACATAGTCAATCACTGTTGGCAAAGCGACCGCTTCAAACGTAATCACGGACACATAACCGAACAATACGCCCCATGCTGAAACGAACGCTGATTTCATCCCAAATGCCCGCTGGACAAAGACGAGCCCTCCGCCTGTCTCTGGAATTGCAGACGATAGCTCGGCATATGTGAGTCCAATAAAGATGACGAGAATGCCCCCTATGACAAAAGCAATCACACTGCCTAAAAATCCAGCTGTTAAAATCCAATCTCCCGAAAGTACAACCCAACCCCAGCCAAGCATTGCACCAATGGATAAGAACAGTACATCTGACTGTGACATGGTTTTTGCCATTTGTTGTTTTTGCATACAACCATCCCCCTTTGTTGTTTAGCGTGCTTTGAAGGCGTCCTCGATGATCCCTAGTCCTTCGTGAAGCAGCTCATCTGTGATGACAAGTGGTGTTAAAAAGCGAATGATATTCCCATTAATTCCTGCCGTTAATAGGAGCAGCCCGTGCTCATTTGCATATGATGCAATCGCTGCGGCTGTTTTTTTATCAGGTGTACGCGTTGTTTGATCTTCCACAATTTCAATGGCTGCCATTGCCCCTAATCTTCGGACTTCTCCAATGAATGGGTACTTTGTTCTCCAATCATTCGCTTTGTCCTCAATGACTTGTCCAATATGTTCAGATCGTTGATTCAATTGTTCGGTTTCAATGATATCAAGAACGGCTAGTGCTGCTACGCAGCCTAACGGACTTCCTGCATACGTTCCCCCAAGCTCCCCTGGATCAGCTGCATCAAGCAGTTCTTTTCTGCCAACGACGCCACTTAGCGGCAGGCCAGCTGCAAGAGATTTTGACACAGTGATTAAGTCTGGCACCACATCAAAGTGCTCAATGGCAAAGTATTTTCCCGTTCTCGCAAAGCCTGTTTGGATCTCATCTGCGACAAAGACAATCCCGTGCTGCTGACAAAATGAAGCGACGTGCTGAACGAAACGCTTCGATGGTACAATGAATCCGCCCTCCCCTTGGACTGGCTCCATCACCACACAAGCGACTGTTTCTGGTGCAACGGCAGCGACGAAGAATTGATTGAATTGATCAATGATGTACTCGTCGTAGGCCGCATCACTTAATCCATCAGGCTTTTGATAGTAATAAGGATACGGCGCTTGATACACCTCTGAGGCGAATGGTCCGAACCCAAATTTATAAGGCTTGACCTTGCTCGTCATGCTCATCGTCATATTCGTTCTACCGTGAAAGCCTCTTGTAAACGATACAACAGCCTGTCGTTTCGTATATTTACGGGCAATTTTCACCGCATTTTCAACAGCCTCTGCACCTGAATTGAGGAAAATGGCTTTCTTGTCATGGCCCCCTGGTGTGAGGTGACATAGCTTTTCTGCCAATTCGATATACGATTCGTACATCATGACGTTGAAGCCTGGGTGAATCAGACTGTCTGCCTGTGCTTTGACCGCTTCCACAACTTTTGGATGTGAATGTCCTACATTTAATGTGCCGATGGCGCCTGCAAAATCAATAAAACGATTCCCATCAATATCGAACAGCTCGGCTCCCTTTCCTTTCGCTGCAAGATGACGATTGCCATTACTGACGCCTCTTGCGACGTATTGATCTCTTTTCCCCTGCCATTCTTCTGTTGAAAAACGGTTTGTTGTCGTTTGACTCATTGTCATCCATCCCCTTTATGTCTTTTTTATTATTCTGAATATTTTTTGGTATGATAGAAAGTACCAATATCATTTTTTTCATGGTATCAGAGAGGGTGGAATGGTGAAATGCTGACAATTCAACTAGATCAAACAGGGGCAAAGGGGTTTATTTATCATCAAATTTATACGAAAATCAAAGACGAAATTTTAAATAGGAATCTTCAGCCGCACGATCAATTACCTTCGAAACGAGAGTTAGCAGGTACATTAAAAGTCAGCGTGAATTCAGTGAACGGTGCCTATCAGCAGCTACTTGCCGAGGGATATTTATATTCGGTTGAGCGCAAAGGATTTTTTGTGGAAGCGCTCGAAACGTTTCATGAGCCGGGTCAGCTGAAGCCATCGTCTCTTCCAGCGGATTTAAAGGAAGAGCCCATTGCAAGAGACGACTGGTACTCTTTTTCACACATCTCCGTTGATACGGCAAACTTTCCTTTTAAAAGCTGGCTGAAAAGTGAACAAAAGGCAATCAGCCTCCACCAAGAAGCCTTTAGTGAGCTTCCGCACCCGCAGGGGGTTTATGCGCTGCGAGAAACGATTGCCCGGCTGATCGGACTTGCCCGAGGTGTCAAATGCTACCCTGAACAGCTCATTTTAAGTGCAGGCACTCAATCACTCATTCATTCGTTATCGAGCATTCTTCCGGCTGATCAAGTATACGGGTTAGAAAACCCTGGCTACCGCCGGCTCTATCAAATGCTGAAAAATAATCATCATCGAATTGAAACGATTGGGATAGACCAAAAAGGTGTGCGGATGAGCGACATTCACAGGAAACAGCCGAATGTCTTGATCATTACCCCTTCACATCAGTTCCCAACAGGGGTAATCATGCCGATTTCCCGGCGAATTCAGCTGTTAAATTGGGCAGCTGATCAGCCAGACCGCTATATCATTGAGGATGATTATGACAGTGAATTTAAGTATGGCACAGACAGCATCCCGGCGCTGCAAAGTCTTGATCGATATGACAAAGTCATCTATATGGGGACCTTTTCAAAATCATTGCTGCCAGGCCTTCGGCTTAGCTACATGGTGTTGCCTCAGCATTTATTAAGACGATATAAGAAAGAACAGCATTTCTTCATTCAAACGGCCAACCTTTTTACCCAATATACCCTTCTTCACTTTATTCAAGATGGCGCGTATCAGCGGCATATTAAGAGAATGAATGGATTATATGAGGAAAAGCGGAAGCAGCTTATTGGAGAACTTGAAACCGTCTTTGCTGACAACGTACGGATTATCGGGGAAAATGCAGGGCTTCATTTTATCGCAGAGTTCCGCTCGGATCGAACGCAGCACGAGATTTTACAGCGAGCCAAAGAAAGAAAGCTGAAAATGTATGGGATGGATCGCTTCACCCTTGATGAGCATTTGCCGGGGCATCAAGAAGGCTTCGTCCCGCTCGTCCTCGGCTTCTCTCATATGCAGCCAGAGGATATTCAACCGGCAGTGAAACGACTGCACGAGTCAATTTATGGGAAATAAAACAGCCAGCTGCTTTACTAGACAGCTGGCTTACCACCGCTCTTTATCTACGGCTAAAATGGATGACACGAGTCCAGGAAAAGCGGTCTCGATATCTTCTTTTCTTAAAGAATAGTAGCGATGCTTTCCGTCAATTCTCACTTTCACGACGCCTGCCTCCCTCAGCACTTTGAAGTGATGGGAGAGCGTGGATTTGGCAATATTCATCTCATACGTGCCGCATGTCCTCTCCCCCGCTTCTGCTAAGCAGCGGACAATTTCTAACCGGACAGGATCAGCCAATGCTTGCAGCACAGAAATCAGTGTCATGTCTTCTTGAGTTGGATGGTTTGGATTATTCATACGATAAATGTACCGTATTTTGTTCTAACATACAATCTCATGAGCTGCCTAAAAAGGATAAAATACCTGTCATACACACAGGTATTTTTTTAAGTTCGTTTTCTTGAAATAAGCGTTTCGTTTTGTTATTATGTCAAAAGTGACCACTCGGTTTCCATTGTGACCATATGGTTTTGCCGATTCGGAAAGGACTTATGAAGATGAAAGAAAAGCAAGAAGAGATTTTGCGGGTTTCGAAGAAATTATTTTCACAAAAAGGCTATATGAGTGTGTCCATGCAGTCGATTGCGGATGCCTGTAAAATATCAAAAGCGTCTATTTATAAACTGTTTGATTCAAAGGAAGAGCTTCTATTAGAACTGATTAAATATAATCAGCGCAAGATGAGGGAGATTTCCCACCTCATTCATTCAGAAACGACGCTGTCCAAAAAGGAAAAATTCACTAAGAAGATCAAGCTTGAGCTTGAAGAATTCAAAGAGAATCATAAATTTTTGAACATGCTGTCCTTCGAAGCATTTTCTCAGCATTCACCTATTGTCAAAAAGCATTTGCGTGAGACACGCTCCATCATCATGCAGCGGCACAGAGACATTATTTTAAGCACATACGGTGAATCTGTTGCGCCTTATGTTTGGGATCTTGTGATTGTCCTCAATGGTTTAATGAGAGAAGTCATCTTAATGCTGGCAATTGAGCATAAGAACATTCAATTAGAAAATGCTGCCGAAATGATCATTGGTGTGATGGACCGTGTATCAAAAAAGCCTTGCTCCATTGAGCCTGTGTTAACAGATGAGCTAATGGACTCTTATCTGCTTTCCTCACAAGAAGAATATGATGAAGAAAAACATGTCATCACGTACTTAACGAAGATCAAACAAGCACTTCATGCACTGTCAAACGGAGAAGAAAAGGACGATCTCCTCTCTGCGTTTGAGCTACTGAGTCAAGAATTATCAAAGGACCAACCGAGAACCTTTTTAATCAGCTCATTACTTGATTATTTAGGCAAAAACAGCGTTTTATCACAAAGCGTGTCACAGCTGAAAAGCATCATTTTATAGATAAAGAAGGGATAACATGAACCAATCAACAACATCGTATAATCGCCCTGTGATTGTTGGGATTTTTCTCGTTGGGGCATTCGTCGCGATTTTAAACCAAACGCTGCTCATTCCAGCGATCCCACATATCATGGAGGAATTCAATATTGATGTCAGCAAAGGGCAATGGCTGACAACAGCCTTTATGCTGACAAACGGGATTCTCATCCCGATTACTGCCTTTTTAATAGAGAAATTTTCGAGTCGCGCTTTAGTTTTAACGGCGCTTAGCATTTTTACAGCAGGTACAGTTCTTGCTGCGTTTGCAACGAATTTCCCAGTGTTACTTGCAGCGCGAATTGTGCAGGCAGCCGGCGCAGGGATTTTAATGCCGCTCATGCAAACCATCTTTTTGACCATTTTCCCGAAAGAAAAACGGGGGCAGGCCATGGGTATGGTTGGTCTTGTCATTTCTTTCGCACCAGCGCTTGGACCAACACTTGGCGGCTGGATTGTCGATTCCTTTAGTTGGAAATTCCTGTTCTATATTGTTCTGCCAATCGGTATCATTGATCTCATTCTTGCTTATTTCTTAATGAAAAATGTCACGCAGCAAAGAGAAACACGTATCGATGTTTTATCCGTTATCCTGTCGTCCTTCGGTTTCGGCGGTTTACTGTACGGGTTTTCTAGTGTCGGATCATATGGATGGACGAGTGCGCCTGTCCTTATTTCGCTGATTGTCGGCGCCGTGAGCTTGTTCCTCTTTATTCTGCGTCAGTCGAATTTGGACAGACCGATGCTTGAGTTTGGTGTATTTAAGTTTGCTGTCTTTAGCTTAACAACCTTCCTCGGCATGCTCGTCTTTGCTTTACTGATTGGAACGGAGACCATTCTGCCGCTTTATACGCAGAATGTCAGAGGATTGTCTGCACTTGATACAGGGCTCATCTTGTTGCCAGGTGCGCTCTTTATGGGATTGCTATCACCGATTATCGGAAGGATTTTTGATAAAGTCGGCGGAAGAGGACTGGCAATAGGCGGGTTTACGATATTAACGGTTACCTCCCTGCCATTTATGCTTCTAAGCCTTGATTCATCAATTGCTCTGATTACAATCGCCTACACGCTTCGC
The DNA here is from genome assembly GCF_014764715.1 of Bacillus crepusculi. GTDB lineage: Bacteria > Bacillota > Bacilli > Bacillales > Bacillaceae > Bacillus. The sequence goes on from NZ_JACXXE010000004.1 coordinate 108,948, forward strand.
CTGATCGGAGTTGGGATGATCATGATGCCGCTGACAACAGCAGGTATTAACTCTTTACCACAGCATCTGATCCCGCATGGAACAGCGATGAATAACACGATGAGACAAATGGGCGGCTCGATTGGAACGGCTGTGCTTGTCTCTATTATGAGCAGCTCTGCCGCAAATGCAGAAATAGCTAATCCATTGAAATCAGCCGTTCATGGCATGAATACGTCATTTATCGTCTCTGGACTAATTGCGGTCATTGGACTCGTTCTCACCTTTTTCTTAAAGGAAAAACGTGAGAATAAAGTGATGAAACAGGAGCTATCTTCCTCCTCTTCTTCATAAGAAAAAAAGAGCTCTGCATTGAAGTGACCCCCTAAATTTAGACGCGGGTTTTTTATGAGACAGCTTTCGAGGCATGAGTTCGATATTGTATCGGACTCATGCCTTTTAGTTTTGTCTTTATACGTGTGTGATTGTAGTAATCAATATATTGTTCAAGTTCTTGCTTGAAGTGTTCGATGTTCTCAAATTTTTTTAGGTATAGAAATTCAGACTTTAAGATACCAAAAAAGTTCTCGATAACTGCGTTATCGTAACAGTTACCTTTTCGGGACATACTCTGTGTAATCCCACGCTTTTTTAAGGCGTGTCTATATTGCTTCATTTGGTAATGCCATCCTTGATCAGAATGTATCATTGGTTTCTCATCTTCATCTAAACGGTTGAACGCCTGATGAAGCATCGTTGAGACGAGTGAATAAACAGGTCTTGAACCGACTGTATAGGTAATGATTTCACCATTAAATAGATCTAATATGGGCGAAAGATAGAGCTTCTGACCAAATAACTTAAACTCCGTTATATCTGTGACCCATTTCTCATTTGGCCTATCAGCTTGAAAATGACGAGCCAATATATTAGGCGCTATTTTGTTCACTGTGCCTCTGTATGAACGATATTTCTTCACTCGGACCATGCATTTTAGCCCTAGAACTTTCATGATGCGCTGGACTTTTTTGTGATTTACCTTTTGTCCTCGGTTGATTAGTTCATCACGAATCCGGCGATATCCATAACGTCCTTGATGTTCCTGATAAATGGTTTGAATCATCTTTTTCAGTTCGACATCCTGATCAGGACGATCTAAATGCTTGATCAAGTAATAGTAGGTACTGCGTGGAATACATGCGAGCTTAAGAAGTGATTTCACCGGATATTGATGCCTTAAATCATAGACTACTTGCGCTTTGTCTTGTTTGGTGATTGTTCCTTGTTTTGAACTAAGGCATTCAACTTTTTTAAATACTCATTTTCCATGCGCAAATGTTCTACTTCTGCCTGTAACGCTTCCATTGATCCTTTCGTTATTTCTTGTTTTCCAGTTTTCTTTTTCATAGACGGACGCCCCTTTTTCTTAGATTGAAGGGCGTCTACTCCTTGTGTTTCCAAGATGCGCTTCCAGTTCCAAAGCGTGGTATCAGAAGGCAGGTTAAAGAGTGCAGCTGTTTCCAAGATAGACGTCCCATGTTCATTCATATAATCAAGTAAGTCTAGTTTATATTGGACTGGATAATTTGTATATGACTTTGAAAAAGCTTTTTCGCCATGATATTGATACTTTCTGACCCAATATTGAAGTATGCTTTTGTGCACGCCAATCTGTTTTGCAATTCCAAGCAGGGGTTCGCGGTCAATGAGGTATCGTTTTACCGCTTTGATTTTATCTTCAATTGTAAATTTAGCCAAAAGAAAAGCACCTCCAAATGTTAGACTGTGTCTAATATTTGGGGTGCACTTCATCGCCGGCTCTTTTTTCATATCATCCACCTATATCGTCCTCTCTGAAAATACATTTGTACTTCCAGTAAAGAAAATCCTTGATAATTTGAAGAAAAGAGTTGATAATAGAAACTATTCAATTTGTGAGAAAATTTTTACTATAGGAGATGTATGCATTGAAGGTCGTTAAATTTGGTGGCAGTTCTCTTGCATCTGGCAAGCAGCTGCAAAAGGTATTTGACATTGTAACAGCAGATCCAGCTCGAAAAGCAGTCGTTGTTTCCGCACCAGGAAAACGGCATTCAACGGATACGAAGGTCACTGATCTGTTAATTAGCTGCGGTGAACAATATTTACGTTTAGGTGAAGCACAAGATTTACAGGAAGCCGTCATCAAGCGGTATGCCTCCATTGCTGATGAACTAGGCTTAGGCCATGACATTATTGACACCATCCGGCACGACCTAGACGCATTGCTCCAGGCTGATTCGTCTCATCCTGAGCGTTATCTTGATGCCATCAAAGCAAGTGGTGAAGATAATAACGCAAAGCTCATTGCCGCCTATTTCCGCCATCAAGGTGTCGAAGCCCACTATGTGAACCCTAAGGAAGCTGGTTTATTTGTGAGCGATGAGCCTGGCCAAGCGCAAGTCCTCCCAGAATCATATGATCATTTGTATAAATTAAGAGAACGCTCTGGCATCATGATATTCCCTGGTTTTTTTGGCTTTAGTCTAGCGGGTGATATCGTCACCTTTTCCCGGAGTGGATCTGATATTACCGGCTCCATTTTGGCAAACGGGCTGAAGGCAGATGTTTATGAAAATTTTACAGATGTGGATGCTGTCTATGCCGTCAATCCAACAATTGTTCACGAGCCAAAGGAGATCACTGAGCTGACATACCGGGAAATGCGCGAGCTGTCCTATGCTGGTTTTTCTGTGTTCCATGATGAAGCACTCATTCCAGCTTTCCGGGCAGGCATTCCTGTTCAGATTAAAAACACCAATAACCCAGCGGCCAAAGGTACAAAAATCGTGAATCAACGGGATCATACGAATGGACCTGTTGTTGGGATCGCCTCAGATCATAGATTTTGCAGCATTTATATCAGTAAATATTTGATGAACCGAGAAGTCGGCTTTGGACGTAAAGTGCTGCAAACGTTAGAGGAATATGGGCTTACGTATGAGCATGTCCCTTCTGGCATTGATGATATGAATATTATTTTAAGACAGGATCAGCTGGAGGAGCAGCATATTGAACAAGAGCTTTTAGATCGCTTAAAGCTCGTGCTGGATGCAGATGAAGTCATTTTAGAGCGGAATCTCTCCCTTATTATGGTCGTAGGAGAAGCGATGCGGCACAATGTTGGCACAACAGCGAGAGCGGCAAAGGCGTTGTCAAAAGCAAAGGTCAATATTGAGATGATCAATCAAGGCTCTTCAGAGGTCAGCATGATGTTTGGCGTCAAAGCAGCTCAAGAAAAAGAAGCCGTTCAGGCATTGTATGAGGAATTTTTCTCCATGTCTTCAGTACCTGTTTCTCTTTAACAAGCAGACTGCCCGATCTCAGGATCGGCAGTCTTTTTAGTTCTCGCGCGATTCAAATGGTTTTGCGCATTAAAGTATATCTATTTCTCGTTTGATTTTGTATGATAGAGACAAATCAATTATCGTTCCGGCCTATGATCGGAGCTACAAGGAGTCCTAAAACAATGCCTCGTCAACAACTATTAAAACAGTTTCGCAATTTTCATGATGCTTCTACAAGTATTTTAAACATGATGAGTCAATTCATTGATGTGAATACACTGTTTATTGCTAAAAACGATCAAAACACCAATCAGATTGTAAAGGTGCTAAATCATGACGAGCAGCTTCTTGAAGAAGGAGAAGAACTTCCTTACGAAAAGACATTCTGCAAACTGGCAATCGATCATCAGGATACACTTGTCATCCCTGATATTTCATTAGATGACCGCTCTAAATACTTAGAGGTCACAAAGCGGCTTCAAGGCGGCTCGTTCATTGGGGTTCCCATTGATTTTACAGATGGTACGAACTACGGAACGATTTGTGGACTTGATCTAAGACCACAGCACTTTACAGAAGAGCACGTGTATATGTTTGAAACGATGGCTTCTTTATTAAGCTACGTCCTCGAACTCGACCGTGCCAACCGTCAGATTCAGCAATTATCTGTACCAATCGTACCTGTTGTTGACGGTGTCGCCGTGCTTCCTCTTCTTGGTGATATCGAAGAGACACGTGCTCAGCATATTTTAGAAACCATTTTACAGGAAAGCTACAGGCTGTCGCTCTCTCATTTGGTCATTGATGTATCGGGAACAAAAAGCCTGAATGAACAAAGCATTCAATATTTGGTCAGCTACGCACAAACGCTGAGACTTTTAGGGATTTCGGCTGTCTTAACAGGCATTAAGCAAGACCTTGCGCTGAGTGCGATCCAATCGAATATTTCCTTTAAAGATATCACGATTCGTAAAGATTTACCGCAAGCACTTGCTCATATCGGCTTAACGTTTACGAAAAATGAATAAGCGATAATTCACCAAAAAGGGCTAAAATGATGTTCATTTTAGCCCTTTTCTTCTGGAAACGGCAGTCGAATGGTAAATGTCGTTCCTTTGTTTTTTTCACTTTTCATATCAATATGCCCTTCATGCAGGTCCACAAGCTGCTTCACAATGGACAAGCCCAGTCCGTATTCTCCATACGGTGTATTCGTTCTTGAGATATCCGCTTTATAAAAACGTTCCCATATGTGTTTGACTTCGTCTGGTGCGATGCCAATGCCTGTGTCTTCCACTTCAATGATCGTCTCTTGATTTTCTTGTTTTCCTCTTAAGGAAATACGGCCGCCTTCTGTGAATTGAATCGCGTTCTTTGTGATATTGACAAGGATTTGAATGAGCCTGTCATAATCTGCATAGACCTTTTGTTCAGGATCAACGTCCACGATCAACTGATTGTTTTTCTCTTCAGCGATTCGGCTCAATTGCTCTTTAATCACTTCAAATGTGTCAATGAGTGGATAGTGAAATTTCTGAAGGGTAATTTGATTCGATCTGATTTTCTCATAATCCATATTTTCATTGACGAGGCGCAGCATACGTTTTGTCTCATCAGTGATTAAGGCATAGCATTTCTCTTTCTCTTCTGCGGACACATCTGCTGTGTTCAGCCATTCCACCAGTCCTCGAATCGTGGTCAGCGGTGTTTTCAATTCGTGAGACACATCCGCAATGAATTGGCGTCTGCGCTTTTCGAGCCGGTCAATTTCCTCTCTTGATCGCTGGAGGCGTTTCGCCATCATATTAAAATCCTCACCAAGTGTACCGATTTCATCAAGGTGTTTGTTTTCAAGATTGATGTTGTAATCACCTTGTGCAATCTTTTCAGTCGCCTCTCTCAACTTTTTGATGCGGTTCACATGAAATTTAGACAGGAACAGGCTGAGAATAAAGGTGATCGTCAGCGCCACAAATACGATGATATACAGATAACGATTCATCTGGGCGATGAGCTGTTCAGCGCCTTGAATCGGGGCAATAAGGACGACTCCGCCCTTTAGCTTCCCACCCTCCATGACAGGGAGCGCCACAAGTGATGCCTCTTGATCAAGGCGACGTGAATCACTTCGCTTGACAATGATTTGCTCTCCTTTTGAGAGCTTGGTCCATAAATCCTTTGTGAGTAAAGCTTCATGCGGTAGCATCTCTTGCTGCTGAGACAGAACATCTCCTTTTTCATCAAACACGAAAAAACGAATTTGTCTTGTCGAGAGAATATCTTCAAATGGACGCAGACGGAAGGTCATCTCATTTTTAGGCAGTTGTTTAAAATTCTGCAAAATTTCATTCCCATAGGAGCTCATTTCATCCACTCTGTTTTGATAGGCAATATCTTTCACAAAATGAGATAGAAGGGTGCTGATAATCATAATGGCGATGAGCAATAATCCGAGGTGGCTGATCAGCAGCTGATAAAAATATTTAATCTTCATCGAACTTATACCCTACGCCCCACACTGTATACAAAAAGGGCTTTGACCCGTCCCCAATTTTTTGGCGCAGCCGTTTAATATGAACATCTACCGTTCGTTCATCTCCATAAAATTGATATCCCCAAATTTGTTCAAGCAATTGCTCGCGCGAAAATACTTGCCGAGGATGCTGAATAAAAAAGCACAGCAGATCGTATTCCTTTGGCGTGAGGTTCTCAATCCGCTCTCCATCCAGAAAAACTTCCCTCGTTTTCTTATCCAACTGAAAATGTGCTGTCTCCAGTCGTTCGCCCTCTCTCGCCTTTTCTTGAGTAGTTGTATGAGCAAAGCGTCGTTTCACCGCTTTAATTCTTGCCATCAAGGTCAGCGGACTAAAGGGCTTTGTGACATAATCATCTGCCCCAAGATCAAAACCAAGCACCTGATCAGATTCGGTTTCCTTTGCTGTCAGCATGATAATTGGAACATCACTGATCTGGCGTACCTTTTGACAAATGGTCAGACCATCCATCGAAGGAAGCATGACATCTAAGATGAGAAGATCCCAATCCTCCTCTTGCTTGAATCGATTCAGTCCTTCTAGTCCATCCTGGACGAATTCCGCTTGAAATCCCTCTCGTTGAAAAAACATATCTGTCATTGTACAAACGCTCTGATTGTCTTCAATCATTAATATTTTCATCATCAGCCTCCGCTGTTGCCATTGTTTTTCTTTATGTAGCTTTATTTTACATGTTCTTTCTCAAATCTCAATTGGATTCATACGATTTCATGAACTTATCATGCTTTGGTCATCTTTTATTCATACTTTTTGATGGGGTTGGACGCTGAAGTGAACCACATTGATTTTTGTGATGCAAAAAAGCTCATCTTGATGGATGAGCCTTATCCTTATGATACCAGCAGCTTCAAATAAGCAGCGTCGTTCCCCTCTTCAACCGCCTGTAAAATCTGCTGTGCCTGTGAGGCGTCTGTGACACTGCTTAACTTTTGCATGATCTCTTCTTTCGATAACGCATAGCCTGGTGCTCCCCGAGGGATATCGACCCGCTTGCAGGTGGTGGTGCCATCTGATAAGGTGAGCTTTACAATCGTAAAACGCCCTTTTGGTACCGCGTCTGGATGGGGTTCTGTCGTTTGATCATATCCTCTATTCACCCGCTTCATCCATGTCCGCAGCTCTTTTGAAATGGCTTTTTTTGTAAAGGCATCCAGTGATAATGGATGTCCGAACACTGCAAGCGCGATGACGTACTCGACGCTGAATCGTCCCTCTTCTCCAGTCAAAGGCGTCCGCTCCGTGAGTGCTGCATCTCCGCCTGGCGGAAAAATGACGTCGACCTGCTCAATCTGCCCCTGTAAGGAAGGGTGTTCTTTCACTAATGACTCAATCGCATCGGCTGCATGATGCGCAGCTGAACAAAACGGATAGACTTTGAACCATAGACCTGGCGACACGATCCGCCACGCAGTGCCATAGCCCTCTAGCAAACATCTTTCCGCTAGCTTCTGATCTCCATAGAGAGAAAAGAAGCCAAGCTCTCCATCTAAAACCGATTCACTTCCGCCAAAACCTGAACAAGCTAAATCCATGGACCACACGGCTGTTTTAGCGGCTAAGCCGGCTTGTAATGGTTTCATATCAGTCCCAAACTGCTTTCGCATTCCAGCTGATTGCGCACCAGCAAAGCCGATCGCTTTCGCCAGCTCTTCCGGCGAAACTTGTTTCAAATAGCCAATGGCACATACTGCTGCAATAGCTCCGAGTGTTCCGGTATTGTGCCAGCCCCGTTCATAATGCGCCTTGCCAATGGATTCTCCAAGCCTTGCCATCACTTCAACACCTGTGATGTAAGCACTGAAAAACCGATCACCGTATGCCTCCCCATCAGTCATCTGGGAAAGCAAGGCCGGAATGATCACCGCACTTGGATGTCCTCTCACGTCTGAATGCACATCATCATAATCAAGGGCGTGTATCAGGTAGCCGTTAAGCATCGCTGCGGATTGGCGGCTAACGTTCTTCCCTTGTCCAATGACGGGAATTTGAGCCGCTCCGCCTTCTTGATCCACAAGCACCATGAGCTTCTGAATCCCTTCATCCTCTTTCGCGGCAAGCGCTGCTGCCGCAGCGTCTAACAGACCGTTTCTAGCCATTTGAACGGCCTGTTGATCTTGAAGCGGATCAGCAGACAGCACTACCTCTGCGAGCTGTTTCGTTAGTTCCATGATCGTGACTCCAACGTTCGAACGGCAAGCTCGGCAAAGAAGGCAGCGGCAACTGGCAGTGCGTCTTCATTTAACGTAAAGGCAGGATGATGCCATTCCTTTGTACCGCTAGTCCCCATCCAAACAAAAAAGCCTGGAATGCGCTCTTGATAAAGGGCAAAGTCTTCTCCGCCTGGTGATTGCTCTGCCTCCACTACTGTGAGATCAAGCGCACCCGCTGTTTCTTCTACCATCTTTGTCAGGCGCTCGTCATTCATCACAGAAGGCAAATATGGATGCCATCTCACTTCTGCCTTTGCACCAAAACCTTCTGCAATTCCGCTCACGATTTGTTTCATGAGATTTGGAATCATTGCTCTCACTTCAGGCTCAAACGTCCGAACGGTTCCTTCCATCTCAACACGATCAGGTATCACATTCCATGATGTGCCCCCTTGAATACGTGTGATGCTGACAACCGCATGATGCAAGGAGCTGATGCGGCGGCTGACGATTTGTTGAAGAGCGCTTGTGATTTGCCCGCTAATGGCAATTGGGTCCACCGTATGATTCGGAATTCCGGCATGACCGCCTGTTCCTTTAATATCGATTTCAAATCGATCAACACTTGCCATCAATGCTTTTTCTCTGATGCCAATGGTGCCAACTGGCAGGTCAGGTTTGTTATGCATACCGAAAATTGCATCAACCCCATCTAAAACGCCTGCCTCTATGACGTGTTTCGCCCCTTGAGCGACTTCCTCAGCTGGCTGGAACAAAATGCGGACGGTTCCCTTGATCTCGTGTTTACGTTCGTTTAATAGGGCGGCCGCACCAAAGATCGACGCTGTATGGAAATCATGACCGCATGCATGCATTTTGCCCGGTTCCTTTGAAGTAAATGGTTCGCCAGATGCCTCTTCAATCGGAAGTGCATCAATATCGGCTCTCAGGGCAATCGTTGGTCCCTCTTGTTCTCCTTTGATTTCACAGACAACCCCTGTTTGAAGATCCGGCACATCGAGAATCGTGATTCCTTCCTCTTCTAACCAGCGGCGCAGTTTCTTGGTCGTTTCATATTCCTCAAACGACAGCTCTGGATGCTCATGAAGCGCTCGGCGTATGTTAATTAAACGTTTGTTTAAAGCTTCATTTCCTATTGATTTCACTTGACACTCACCCCTCTAAAGAGTAAAAAGCAGCTTATGCTTCTTCAGCCGCTGCTTCTTTTTGGATAAATCGTTTCGTCCGTTCGTTCTTCGTTTCATCAAATAGCTCTTTTGGCGTCCCCTGCTCGATGATATGACCATCTGCCATAAAAATCACATGGTCTGCCACTTCTCTTGCAAATGCCATTTCATGTGTGACGATGATCATGGTTGTTTCTTGTATCGCAATGGATTTAATGACTTGAAGCACGCCTGAGACGAGCTCTGGATCTAATGCTGACGTCGGTTCATCCAGCAGAATCGCATGTGGATCAACAGCTAATGCACGGGCAATCCCAATTCGCTGCTGCTGTCCACCAGATAATGTGACCGGGTAGCTGTCAGCCTTTTGTTCTAATCCTACCTGCTTCAGCAGCTTCATTCCGATCTCATTTGCCTGCTGTTTGGTCATTTTTTTCGTTACAAGCAGTGATTCTGTAATATTTTGTAGTGCTGTCTTGTTTTTAAAAAGATTATAGTTTTGAAACACCATAGCGGTTTGCTGACGAAGGTGATGGGCTTCTTTACGTGTATATTTGGACGCATCGAGCTTCGCATCGCCAATTTCAATCGTGCCTTCATCTGGCGTTTCTAATAAATTTAAGCAGCGTAGCAAGGTTGATTTACCGGAGCCAGAAGGTCCGATAATGGCCACAACCTGCCCTTTTTGTACGTCGAGATTGATTCCGTCTAAGACGACAAGGTCGCCGAATGATTTTTTCAAATTGGTGAGCTTGATCATGTCCACACCTCCTTAATTCCGGTAAGGTTTGCTGAGTTTTCGTTCAAATAGGTCTTGCAGGAAGCTATAAATGATGGTCAGCACCCAGTATACAATCCCTACAGCTAAATAGGTTTCAAAGTATTTATAATTTGCCGATGCAATCATCTTCCCTTGTGCAAACATTTCTGCCACCCCGATGGTAAAGGCAAGAGATGTTTCTTTTAAAAGACCGATAAAGGTATTTCCCGTCGCTGGAATCGCATTTCTGACGGCCTGCGGGAAAATAATTCTGACGTAAGACTGCCATCTTGTCATGCCGACAGATAAGCAGGCCTCAAGCTGTCCTTCATCTACAGAGTTGAGGGCCGCTCTGAAAATTTCTGCTAAGTATGCTGAGTTTTTAATACTTAATCCGATAATGACCGCTGTTAAGGCATCCATTGAGGTCATCGCAGGGAATAGCTGCGGAAGACCAAAATAAATGAGAAAGAGCTGAACCAGGGTTGGAACCGCTCTGAAGAAAGAAATATACAGCTTGGCAAATTGGTATAGGACAGGTATCCGGTTTTTCGTAATAAGAGCGAATACCACACCAATGATAATGGCAAATACCATGGAGACAATCGCCATGAAGATCGTTATCGGCAAGTATTGAATCAAGGTCGGAAAAACCGTCACCATATACTGCCAATCAATTTTATTCATGTCTGCTCTTCACCGCCGCTGTCGTTATTTTTTAATTGGCACTGTGACATCGTCTTTGAAATATTTCTCAGACAATTTCTTAAGTGTCCCGTCTTCTCTTAATTCTTTGATCGCTTTGTTAAATTCTTCTCTTATCTTGTCGTGCTTTTCATCTTTGGCAAATGGGTAGCCTACTTCTTCATATACAATGGGATTGCCGACGATTTTCAAAGGAAGTCCTGTTTTTTCAATTTGAGCTAACAATACACTGCGTCCGTTGACATAAGCATCCACGCGGCCATTTGCCACTTCATTTAATACACCGTCTTGCGTTTCATATGTTTTGATATTGATTTTCTTATCTGGGTCTTTGCTCTCTAGGTTTTTGGCATGGTTTGAACCAAGAACCGCCGCCACTGTTTTTCCTTTTAAATCATCAAGACCTTTGATGTCGTTGTTGTCCTTTTTCACAATGATTTGTGTTCCTGCGTAAGCGTACGTATCTGTAAAGTTAAACGTTTGTTTACGCTCGTCTGTGATCGCAACTTGGTTTGATACGGTATCCAGCTTACCAGATGTCAGCTGCCCCATGAGTCCGCTGAATTCACTCAGCTGCCAGTCTAGTTTGTAGCCCAGTTTTTTCGCAATCGCTTCTGTTACTTCGACATCGAATCCAACAAGCTTGCCGTTTTCTTTATAAGCAAATGGATAGCTTTGACCTGTGGCGCCTACCTTTAATACCTTTTCGTCTTTGCCTTCACTTTGATTGTTGCCGCCGCAAGCTGCTAAAACTGCCAGCATTGCTGCAAATAGAACGACTAGCCATTTTTTGTTTTTCATGTTCGTAAACCCTTCTTTCCTCTTATGGTTGTATAATATCTGTTCTTAATTGTTTTTTAAAATAAACCGTCATGTGACCTTTGCCTAAATCCTTTTCTCCTGCTCTCACATAGCCTTTGCGCTCATACATGTCCATGAGCCACGGATGCTTATCAGCTGTACCGAGTGACACATACGGTACCTTCAGTGTATCCCTTAGCACCTCAGCTTCCACCCATTCTAGCAAGGTAGAGCCTGTCCCTTTTTTGGCGGATGGTTCTGAGGCAAACCACCAGATGTGCGGGACGCCAAACGGTCCTGGCTGCTCTCCCCAAGGCATACGGAGTGATAAGGTTGATAGAAGCTCTCCGTTTTCTTCCATCACATAGCAAAGATTCTTTTGTACATTTTTCTGAACGAGAGCAAAATCGGCATGTGCTGCTTGGAACTGGATACCGAGCTCACGAATTGGCTCATAGGCTCTTGTTGTCAGTTCAAGAAGTGCCTCTATATCCGCCTCTGTTGCCAGACGAAACGTGTATCCCAACGTTAGTCACCTCACCCTTATGTCGTGTAGCGATTTTTTGGCTGTTTTAATCCGAGATTTTCTCGTAAGGTTTGTCCTGTGTAATCGGTTTTGAATAAGCCTCGTTCCTGAAGGATCGGGACGACGCGTTCTACAAATACATCTAGTCCTTCTGGCAAGAGCGGCGGCATCACATTAAAGCCATCTGCTGCTTCTTCATGAAGCCATGTTTCCATCACATCTGCTAGCTGCTGCGGCGTTCCAATGAAAATATTGTGACCGCGAGAGCCGGCAACAGATTGATAGAGCTGGCGAATGGTCAGGTTATCCTTTCTCGCCATATTCATCACTAGATCAAAACGGCTTTTCACCGCATTTGACGTGCTTGGATCAATTTCTGGAAGTGGTCCGTCTAAAGGATACTGAGACAGATCAATACCACCTAAGTAGTTTTGCAGAATGCTTAGACCAATTTCAGGAACAATTAGCTCCTGTAATTCTTCATACTTCGCTTTTGCTTCTTCTTCTGTATCGGCAATGATTGGGAAGATGCCTGGCATGATGCTGACGTCCTCTCTTGCACGACCAGCAGCCTCTACTTTCTCCTTCAAGCTTTGATAAAATTCCTTCGCTTTATCGAGATCGTTTTGGGCAGTGAAAATAAGCTCAGCCGTTTTCGCTGCAAGCTTTTGACCATCTTCGGAAGATCCTGCTTGAATGATCACTGGTTGCCCTTGCGGCGTGCGTGATACGTTGAGCGGGCCCCGTACAGAGAAGAATTCACCCTTGTGCTGGAGTTCATGAAGCTTACTAGACTCGAAGAATTCGCCCGTTTCCTTGTTTCTCACAAGCGCGTCCTCTTCCCAAGAATCCCAAAGACCTTTCACAACCTCTACGAATTCCTCTGCTCGCTCATATCGTTTGTGGTGTGCTAAATGCTCTTGTCGGCTAAAATTTTTCGCTGTTTCTTCAATAGAAGATGTGACCACATTCCATGCTGCTCTTCCGCCTGATAAATGATCAAGAGAGGCAAACTGTCTTGCAATATGGAATGGCTCACTGTATGTAGTGGATGCTGTAGCTGCTAAACCAATTGTTGACGTAGACTCAGCAATGGAAGAAAGCAGGGTGAGCGGTTCAAATCTCGTTAATACGTTCGGATGAGAGGTTTGATTAATCGATAAGCTGTCGGCTAAAAAGAGCAAATCCAGCTTTCCTTCCTCTGCCTTTTTCGCTAATTGTTTAAAATAATCAAGATTCATAGCTGCATCTGGTACGGCATTCGGATGTCTCCAAGAGGCGACATGATGTCCAGTTCCTGCGATGAATACGCCTAGCTTGAGCTTCCGTTTCGGCTGTGACACTTGTTCTTCATCCTTTCTATATCTCCCTGTATCAAGCTGTTTTTCTCACAAGATACATTTTTCTGATTGAATTAATCGGTTTTATCCATAAAAAAAGGGCAAATGTTACGAAAAATGAAAAATGAAAAATAATTATTACTATATGCCCTTTTTACAGGATTGTCAACCGCCTTCTGAACCTCCAAAATAAGGGATTTCACAAGCTCATCACGGTGTATCGATTTCAATATTTCCGATGAGCCGGTCCGTCGTATGTGTCATTAATTGACTGCGCTCCAGCATGTTATGGGCGATCACAGAATGAGTGGAAGACATCGTGCGGACGGCAATGGCTTTTTGAGGAGATACATTGATGATATTATTTCGCAGCACACGGGCTGAGGCGGCTTGGTCAATAAAGATCGCCGTCGGCTGTCCGATCGAACGATTTAAATAGAAGCGGTTATCTCCTATTTGTGGGGAGCCATTTTTAATATACATCACCACATATAAGGATGTTTCTTCAAAGGAATTGTCTTTAATCTCCAACTGACCCGTCGTGCTGCTGTATACAGCGTAGTTTTGATAGTTCTTAAAGCGATTCTGCCATATGAAAGCCTTCGCATTTCCGGTGACACTGATAGTATACGAAGACGCAATCCCTGATCGTCCTTCTTGAATAAAGTGATTGCCGTTGATTCCAGCTTCTCCGTCCTGCACCCAGATCCCTCTGCTGAATTCTTTGAATTGATTGTGCTGGATCAGGATATTCGTTCCTCTCACCATCGCCGCATCAATCACAGAGTAGATCGTATTGTTTGAAAAGACGACGCTATCGGATTGATAGATACGTAGCGATGTGCTTCTTAATTGTGTATTTGTCCCTGATTCAATATGGTTTCCTTCTATTAGAATGCGATTTGCCATATAAACGGACACAGCCGCATCTTCAAAAAGACTAATCTTATTGCCTGTAATATGAACGCTGTCTCCCCTCACATCAATGCCTTTTTCAAACCCCTCAATCATATTGCCAATAATGATCACATTGTTCTCCGTTTGATCAAGCGGCACGCCTAAGCTCGTAATCCCTGCTTTTGTTACGCCCCCTCCCACTGCACGGATTAAATTGTTGGCAATGATCGTTTCGGTGGCAAAGCCATAGGAGATACTGCTATCTGTATGATTGCCTTCAATGATCACACCATAGCCGTTGAAGTTATAAATGGAGCTTGCGGCACCTCCTCTTACGATGTTGTTTCTAATCTGGATATTCAGCGGTTCCTCCATATTCACCGCATTTTCTCCGTAGCCTTCAATATCAATGCCCATTCTCGGTTCGACCCCGTTGACTCCTGCTCTTTCCAGCAAACAGTCCTCCACAATGACCCCATTACAGCCAGTAATCGATAGATTGTTTCGTCTTGAATCTGTGATGGTGCAGCCAGAAATGTGAATAGATGAAGCAGGCGAGTACGATTCAATCTGTGTCAATAAACCATGGGGACTGACAATGATGCCGTCTCCCGTACAATTCTTTATTTGCACATGATTCACATTCACGTGGGAGGCACCTTCAATACATATTCCAAAGCCCCACTCATGGGTTTTTCGTTCAGGGGGGAGCGACTTGTACACATGCTCCTGACGGTCCCCTTCAATTCGTCCGCCCTGGATGGTGACATGCTGAACCTTTCCTATATAAAAGGCCGCATACCCCCACGAATCATTTGGTTTTACCTTTATCACAGCATCCGGCGCCATCTCAATACATATATGACTTGGCACCCTTATACATGCACCTCGAAAAGGAAAAAATGGATCCCCTCTGTACACCGCATCAATTAAATACGTGCCACTCGGCAGCCAGACGTGTGAATACCCTTGTGCTTTCGTCCATTCTAAGCATTCATTCAGCTTGACTGTACAGTCCGTTTTCCCGTCAGCAATCACACCAAAATCTAGTACATTGACAACGGGTTTTTTCAGATCAGATTCATTTAATTCCCCCAACCAAAACCCCTCCTTTTCATACATGTCCTCTCATCATCCTATGCATGTAGGAAGGGTTTGCCTGTACAGCACTTCAAATTTTATATAAATTCTTTTAGAATAACTTTCCGAACATTTTTACTTAAATGAATTTTTATTTTTTGAGTCTTTACGCCTATTGATCTAACATTTTCCTGTTTTAGAATAGTTTTATATTGACACAAGTACTATACAAGAATATCATTTTTCTCATATCTCTTTTTTTAAGAAAGGACCTATGCCATGTCTACAATTGACCACGATAAAATTGTTAAAAGTGTGCCTCAAAAAGGGTTTTTTGGACATCCTAAAGGACTTTATACACTGTTTTTCACTGAATTTTGGGAGCGTTTTTCTTATTATGGCATGCGTGCACTACTTATTTATTATATGTATACAGAGGTGACAAAAGGCGGTCTAGGCTTTGACCAGACGACAGCCAATTCGATCATGTCTGTCTACGGTGCCCTTGTCTATATGTCAGGAGTAATTGGCGGGTGGCTCGCCGACCGGGTATTCGGTTCGTCCAGTACGGTCTTTTATGGCGGAGTTTTCATCATGCTTGGGCATGTCATTTTGGCTCTGCCAAGCGGCGCAACAGCGCTCTTTATTAGTATGGGACTGATTATTATTGGGACAGGTCTTCTAAAGCCGAACGTTTCAAACATTGTTGGCGACCTGTATTCAAAAACGGACCCTCGCAGGGATTCCGGCTTTAGTATTTTCTACATGGGGATCAACATGGGTGGGTTTATTGCCCCATTAATTGTCGGAACACTCGGTCAAAAAGTGAATTTCCATCTTGGTTTCTCAATCGCTGCCGTTGGGATGCTTGTTGGACTTATTACATTTGTGATTACAAAAAAGCCGAATCTTGGCCTTGCCGGCACCTATGTTACAAATCCACTATCAGCTGCTGAACGCAAGAACATCAGCATTTTTGGAACATTGATCGTGATTGTGCTCGTTGTTTTCGCTGTCATTGGCATCCAAACAGGCGCGCTTACCATTAATTTATTCACTTGGTTTGTCAGTGTCCTTGGTGTGCTCATTCCGATTGTTTATTTTATTATGATGTATTTCAGTAAAAAGACGAGCACAGTGGAGCAATCCAGGGTACTCGCTTATATTCCATTGTTCCTAGCTGCGGTGATGTTCTGGGCGATTCAAGAACAAGGCTCAAACATTTTAGCCACATATGCGGATCAACGAACAAACTTGAATTTCTTTGGGATGACACTCGCCTCTTCGTGGTTCCAATCATTGAATCCAATCTTTATTGTGCTGCTGTCTCCTGTATTTGCTTGGTTATGGGTCAGACTCGGAAAGAGACAGCCGTCTACCCCGATTAAATTCTCACTTGGTCTTCTGTTTGCAGGATTATCCTTTATTATCATGATCATTCCTGCTTACATGGCTGGTCCAAACACACTTGTGAGCCCATTATGGCTCGTGCTTAGCTTCTTCCTCGTCGTGATCGGAGAGCTCTGCTTATCACCGGTTGGTTTATCAGCGACAACAAAGCTTGCACCTGCTGCCTTCTCAGCGCAAACGATGAGCCTTTGGTTCCTTTCAAATGCCATGGCACAGGCGATCAATGCGCAAGTCGTCAAACTGTTTGATAAAGTGCCAGAAACCGTCTATTTCGGTATCATCGGCCTGCTTGCCATTGTTTTATGTGGTGTCATGCTTCTGCTTACACCAGTGATTAAGAAAGCGATGAAAGGCGTTCATTAAACCAAAAAAGAAGCCTCCCGATTGGGCTGGCTTCTTTTTTTGATGGTTTAAAACCGAATCTCATCATCTCCGCGGATTTGCAGCTTGAGCGGTTCACTTTTCACCTGATGTTTTTTCACATAGCGATGATAGACGACATACCCAATGATCATGAGCGGTACGCCGACATATAGCCCAATTCGCTGCTCCGCATCAAAGGCAAGGCTGATCAAAACGATCGAGTTCAGCGTGATTGCAATGATCGGCAGTACCGGATAAAGAGGGGTTTTAAATTTTAGGTTTTCTAGCTTTCCGCCTGCTTTTACATATCTTCTACGGAAAAGCAGCTGCGATAATGTAATGGTGATCCAGCCAGTCTGAGCACTCATGCCGGCAATGGACACGATCCAGGCAAAAACCGTTTTCTCTGCAAAGAACCCGGATAATAGCGAAATACCTGTAAACAGGAAGGTGAGCAGTAAGGCATTCATCGGAATACCGCGCTGATTCACACGTCTAAAAGCTTTTCCTGCCATTCCCTCCTTCGATAAGGAGTACAGCATTCTTGTCGATGCATACAAGCCAGAGTTGGCAACAGATAATAAAGCAATGATAATGACAAAGTTCATCATATCTGCCGCAAAAGGAATTCCCGTTCTCTCAAACACAGTGACAAATGGACTTTGCAGCACACTTGCTTCCTTCCAAGGCACCATACCCGCTAATACGAAAATAGATAAGACGAAAAAGACGAGTGTACGCCATACGGTCTGATGGATCGAACGGGGAACGGTTTTCTCAGGGTTTTCACTTTCTCCTGCCGCAATCCCGATTAGCTCTGTTCCTTGGAAAGAAAAATTCACCGTGATCATCGTGACCACAACGGCGAGCAATCCATTTGGAAACAGCCCATCACTTACAAAATGGCTGAAGTAAGGAGCGGGTTCACCGCTCGTTGTTTGAATAAAACCAAACATCGCCGCTCCGCCTACACCAATGAAGAGTAAAATCGCAATAATCTTAATGGTTGAAAAGAAAAACTCCGACTCCCCGAACGCTTTCGCCGACCGGGCATTTAATAAGAAAAGACAGAGTCCGAATATGAGACACCAAATCCACACATCCACTTGCGGGAGCCAGCGCCTCATCAGCTGCCCTGCTGATAAGAATTCAAGGGCGACCGTTGCCGCCCAGCCGAGCCAATAAATCCAGCCAACAGAAAAACCAGCGGCAGGGCTGACAAATTTGGTCGCATACGTATGAAACGACCCCGACACAGGCAGTGCGACAGACAGCTCCCCAAGACACAGCATGGTTAAATACATAATCAATCCGCCCACAATATAAGAAAGAACGGCTCCGACTGGCCCAGCTTGTCCAATCGTATAGCCCGTTCCAAGGAAAAAGCCTGTCCCAATGACACCGCCAAGTGAAATCATAAATAAATGGCGGGAGGTCATCGCCCTTTTCAATTGTTCGGGCTGATTTTGTCCAACATCCACAATGATGCCCTCCTTCTTCTAAGATGCTCTGTTATCAAAACATGTCTCCATGTGATTCATTCCATTTTCAAAACAACCTACTAATTATACATCTTTTATAATAAATATGCTTCCTTCTATGGTCACTGTTACAAAGTCTTTATTTTAGTAATGTTCGCACAAATAAGAGATGAAAGACTTTTAAGATGATTGAGGTTTGAAAGAAATGGGTTGCGGGCATAAAGTTGGGGAGATTCGCTCAAGCTAGTTTCAAATGCTTTACTTTTAGGTTGCTTCTCTGTAAGATCATATGTTGTAAATACCAACAAGAAAAGTGGGGAATAAAATGAAAAAAATGTTCTTTGCCATTATGTTAGGCGTTTGTGTTGCATTGATCACTGCATGTGGATCTGGTGCAAATGACAACGCGAATAAACAATCTGGGTCTAAGGAATCAGGCGACCTTTGGAAATCCATTCAGGATAAAGGTGTATTAACCATCGGAACTGAGGGTACTTATGCTCCTTTCACATTCCATGACAAAAAGACAGATAAATTAACTGGCTATGATGTAGAGGTCATCACAGAAGTAGCCAAACGTCTTGACTTAAAACCTGAATTCAAAGAAACACAATGGGACAGCATGTTTGCTGGATTGAATTCAAAACGTTTTGACGTGGTAGCGAACCAAGTTGGTAAAACTGGACGTGAAAATCAATACGATTTCTCTGATAAATACACAACGTCTCAAGCCGTTGTTGTGACAAAATCAGATAACAACGACATCAAAAAGCTTTCTGATGTCAAAGGTAAAAAAGCAGCACAATCGTTAACAAGTAACTACAATAAACTAGCAACAGATGCTGGTGCTAAAATTGAAGGCGTTGAAGGTCTTGCACAATCGATTCAATTGATTCAGCAAGGACGTGCTGATCTGACGTTCAATGACAAATTGGCTGTATTGAATTACTTGAAAACAAGCGGTAACAAAAACCTAAAAGTTGCATTTGAAACAGGAGATCCTCAAGAAACATATTTTGCCTTCAGAAAAGGCAGCGGCGAAGTCGTTGACAAAGTGAATGGCGCACTAAAAGAAATGAAGAAAGACGGTACACTCGCGAAGATTTCTAAGAAATGGTTTGGTGAAGATGTTACAAAGTAATATCCTAGGAGTCGTCATTCCTTGGGATCTTCTTCAGCAATCTTTCTGGCCAATGGTGATGCAGGGGATTTATTATACAATTCCCCTCGCCATCATTGCCTTTATCATTGGTCTTTTTATCGCACTTGTGACAGCTCTTGCAAGAATGTCTAAAATCAAAGCGCTCAGATGGATTTTTTCCATTTATGTGTCGGCTGTTCGCGGAACGCCGCTTTTTGTGCAATTGTTTATTATTTTCTATTTCTTTCCGACATTTAATATTACACTTGATCCATATCCAAGTGCTATCATCGCTTTTTCTTTAAACGTAGGTGCGTATGCTTCGGAAATTATCCGTGCATCCGTCCTATCTGTTCCAAAAGGACAATGGGAAGCGGGGTATTCAATTGGGATGACCCATCGCAAAACGCTCGTCCGCGTGATTTTACCGCAGGCAGTGCGTGTATCGATTCCGCCGCTATCTAATTCTTTCATTAGTTTGGTGAAGGATACATCGCTTGCCTCCCAAATCCTCGTGGCAGAGATGTTCCGTAAATCACAGGAAATTGCTGCGGCGAACTTGGATCAAATATTATTTATTTATATGGAAGCAGCCCTGATCTATTGGGTATTCTGCTTCATTCTATCGCTCGTTCAGCACCAAATTGAAAAACGACTTGATCGATATGTCGCAAGGTAGGAGGGAACGACATGCTAACAGTCAAAGGCTTAAACAAATCCTTTGGTGAAAATGAGATTTTAAAGTCGATTGATTTTACGATCAACAAAGGGCAGGTTGTGGCGATTCTTGGTCCATCAGGTTCAGGAAAAACAACGATGCTTCGCTGTTTAAATGCACTTGAAATACCAAATGGCGGCTCCTTTACCTTCGATGATTTCTCGATTGATTTTTCGAAAAAAAATAAATCAGCTGATCTGCTGAAGCTTCGCCGGAAATCAGGAATGGTGTTTCAAGATTATCACCTGTTTCCTCACCGTACAGTGCTTGAAAATGTGATGGAAGGTCCTGTTCAGGTGCAGCGCCGACCAAAGGAAACGGTACGAAAAGAAGCCATTCAGCTCCTGCAAAAGGTAGGTCTTGAGGATAAAAAAGATTTGTATCCCTTCCAGCTGTCAGGCGGTCAAAAGCAGCGAGTCGGCATTGCCCGTGCACTTGCCATTCAGCCAGAGCTCATGCTTTTTGATGAACCAACCTCTGCGCTTGATCCTGAGCTTGTCGGGGAAGTCTTAAAGGTCATGAAGGATCTGGCGAAGGAAGGCTGGACCATGGCGGTTGTCACACATGAAATCAAGTTTGCTCAAGAAGTGGCAGACGAAGTGATTTTTATTGATGGCGGCGTCATTGTCGAGCAAGGTCCTCCGGAAGAAATCTTCAAACGACCGAAGGAAGAGCGAACAAAACAATTCTTAAACCGGATTTTGAATCCAGTATGATGAAAAAAGGCTGTTCTCACTTGATGAGAACAGCCTTTTTTTATCTTTTTAAAAGTAAGCGATTACAATTGAGCAAAGCCATTTAAAGGGGCGTGTGAGTATGTTACGATGGAATTCGAGTGTTTAAGAAAGAAGGGAATGCTTTTGAAGCGGGAACATCTTTTACGTTGGTTTTTTTATTTTGTTGGATTGATCGTACTTGCTTTTGGACTATCGCTGACAGTGAAAGGAAAGATCCTTGGCATTGGTCCTTGGGACGCTTTTCATTACGGACTGTTTCAGCACTTTGGACTCACAATTGGTCAGTGGTCCATCATTATTGGTGCACTAATTGTCACATTGACATCTGTTTTTACGAAATCATTTCCAAAGATCGGCGCTTTACTGAATATGGTGCTGATTGGCGTGTTTATTGATTTCTTTAATGCGGTATTACCTGCACCACATGGGTATTTACCTGCTTTATATGTGTTTATTACGGGTGTTGTTGTGTCTGGTTATGGCGTTGGCATTTATGTCTCAGCCAATCTTGGCGCTGGGCCAAGAGATTCATTAATGCTACTCATCTCAGCGAAAACAGGGCTGAACGTACAATGGGTCCGAAATGGCATTGAGTTAACGGTGCTTTTATTTGCATGGATGCTCGGCGGACCGATTGGAATTGGTACGATTTTGACCGCCATTTTTACAGGACTTGTACTCCGTTTCTCCTTGCCGCAATCGACACGGCTTTTGCAGCTTCTCATTACAAAAACGGCAGAGAAACCCGTTCAACCCCTTATCCGATAAGAACAAGCCATTCTACGAAAAGAATGGCTTTTCTTGTGTTAATGCAAATAAACAGAATATTCACTCATAAAAGATAAAACCTTATTCAGATGCCCTTCTAACAGAAAAGGCTGATCAAGCTTCTTTATTTTATTGATCCAAAAGGAGGCCTGCCTGTATCCCTTTTGCATAGCGCGCTCCAATGGTACAATAAATGTAAAAAACCTGAGGTTCGTTATGAAGATTTTCGCTATCCAATTACAACATTTAGATGAAATCAATGCACAGAAACAAATAGATCAGCTCAAGCCCTTTGTGTCACCTGAAAAACGTGGTGCGGCTGAACGCTTTCGTTTTCTAATTGATGCTAGAAGAACCCTGTTAGGTGAGGTGCTGGTTCGTCAATTGATCCATGATATGTACAATCTGCCTATTGATCAGATTGTCTTTGAAACGGAGGGAAATGGTAAGCCTGTCGTCCGGCACATTCCTTCTTTTCACTTTAATCTTTCTCACTCTGGTGATTGGGTCGTTTGCGCAGTAGATGATGCACCCGTTGGCATCGATATAGAGGAGATCAAACCCATTGATCTTGCGATTGCCAAGCGATTTTTTTCGGCTGATGAATATCAGGATTTACTCTCACAGCCGCCAGAACGACAGGAAGCCTATTTCTTTCATCTATGGTCAATGAAGGAGGCCTTTATCAAGCTGACTGGAAAGGGAATATCCTATGGTCTTTCGTCCTTTACAGCCCGTCTGTCAGAGGATGGACAGGCTACTTTGACATTACCTGATCACGAAGCGCCTTGCTTTGTGCAAACATACTCACTTGATCCTGCCTACCAAATGGCGGTATGCACACGAAAGCCCATTGCGGCTGAGAGTGTTGAGACACTGTCTTGCAGCGAGGTGCTGTCCCGCCTTCAATAACGAGTGATTTGCTGAAGTGCCGTTTTTAGCAAATCGACTCCGCGTGTGATTTGCTCTTCTTTCACATGCCAGATGTTGAGCTGAAGAACGGGGTCCTTCTGATAGGTCGAGATGTAATGGCGGTCGATTGGCTGAACGGAAACAGATGCCTTTTTCAGCTTGTGAATAAGCTGATTCAGTGGAATAGAACGATCGATACGAAGATGTGTATGGGTAGCTGGCTCTCCTTCCCCCAGTTGATAGGCGCCTTGGTCGTTTGTTAAACATGTCACCAGCTTTTTGGAGCGGTTTCGATACGTTGCCTGCATCCTTTGCCGATGCCGCTCAAACATCCCGCTTTTTAAATATATTTCTAAGGCTGCCTGGGACAGCATGGAGCTGTCAATATCAATAAGGCGTTTGTGTTCGCTAAAAGGCCCAATCAGTTCTTCTGGTAAAACGACAGCCCCTGTTCGAAGCCCTGGAAAGATGATTTTGGAGAAGCTTTTTAAATAAATGACCTTTCCCGCCTGATCGTATGAATAGATCGGGTCTCTTTTCGTGTCGAATTCTAAATCAGCCAAGTAATCATCTTCAACGATGAAGACATCGTATTTCTTGGCGAGAGCTGCAATGGCGATTTTCTCTTGTTTTGACAAACTGGTTCCAAGTGGGTTTTGGAACCTTGGCATCGTATAGAAAAAACGAATCTCCCCTTCTTGAAAGATGCGCTCCAGCTCCTGAAGATCGAGGCCTTTTTCCGTCCGCTGAATGCCGCGTACGGGCAATTGATTTTTCTCTAAATATTGGAGATACAGGTGGTAGCCCGGCTGTTCGACTAGGATGGTGTGTTTTCCATTCGGAAATGGAATGGTACTTAAAATGGCTAACGCCAGCTGAATACCAGAGGTCATAACGATCTGCTGCGGATGCGCAAATACTTGATAATCCATAAATCGCTTTGAAATGATTGGCAGCAGCGACGGTAATCCGTTGGCTGTGCCGTAGATAAATAGATCATTTTGATACAAATCAATTGCTTGATTGATGCAATGCTGAAAATCGACATATGGAAACACAACGGGATCAGGTGCAGATGAAGCAAAGTCAATCCATGTACCGTTCTGCTTGCCTGCCGGTTGCTTCGTTTTCACGACAAAATAGCCGCTTCTTTCCACAGAATAAAGCAGATGTTCACGCTCCAATGTGTCCAGCGCTTTGATCACCGTGCTTTTACTCACTGCATATTGAGCTGCTAAGTGGCGAATGGAAGGAATCTTCATACCCGCACTATACTCACCGCACTCGATTTTCCCCTTTAAGCTCAGGACGAGTCGATCATATTTCCTCATACCACTTCCTCCTTGTACCGGTACAGATATCATGTTTTCTTATTGTACACCTTAGATCATCCGATTACGATAGAAGGACAGAACCGGTCAATTCAACTGAAGCATGCATGCTCGTGTAAGGAGTCACGTTGTGGACATTTCAAAACAAAAAGCGTATTTTGCCGCGATGGCATACGCCTCTATCATTGGTTTTTCATTCTTATTTGTCAAAATAGCATTAGAATCAGCACATCCGATTGATTTATTGGCACATCGCTTTACGGTTTCTTTTGCAGCCGCACTTTTGCTATATCCATTTTTACGAAAGAAGAATCGTTTATCCTTTCAGTGGCGCGATCTCATGTACCTTGTACCGTTTTCTTTGCTTTATCCCGTCTTGTTTTTTGCTTTCCAAGTATGGGGCCTGATGTATACCTCTTCGTCAGAGGCTGGCATCATTCAAGCGACGATTCCTATTTTGACAATGGTGCTGGCGGCGTGGTTTTTAAAGGAACGTGCGACATGGATTCAAGTGCTGTTTACCATTCTTTCTGCGTGTGGGGTGATGCTTCTCTTTGTGATGAAGGGCATTGATGTAAAGCATTCACATCTCATCGGCTATGTGCTGATTTTACTTTCAGCCTTATCATCCAGTGCATACAGTGTGTTTGCCCGGGTCATTACACAGCGGTTCCATGTGATCGGACTCACCTTCGTGATGACATTCTTTGGATTTGTCTTTTTCAACGCCGCCGCACTTATTCGGCATTCGGTATACGATACATTGCCGGCGTTTTTCAGTCCATTTACACAAGCATCCTTTGTAGGATCGATGCTCTTTTTAGGCATTCTTTCATCGCTTCTAACGGCGTATTTATCAAACTATGCTCTCTTTCAGCTTCAAGCGGCAAAGGTCAGCATCTTCAACAATTTATCTGCGTTTATTACAGTCGCTACCGGAGTTCTCATTTTACACGAAACAATTGATTGGTATCATCTCCTCGGGGGTGTGCTGGTCATTGGCGGAGTGATTGGCGGGAATGTGGTGAAGAAGCAGAATTCATCATTAAAAGGTTGAAACAAACAATAACACCATTTATTTCATTGTATTTTTTTGTATAATAAGGAGAGTGAACCTTTCCTTATTATACAAACTAAAATGGGCGTGTTATGGGTGCATATATTTTCAGTATATACAAAGATATTGATCCTCAATGAGTTGAGAGGCTATCAACGAAATAGACCTTATTTATATATATTATTTACTATAAACTACATACTAGCGCCATTATTCATAGGTGGACTGCTGGCGTTTTTTATCAAAAACGTATCAATCATCTACATCTCATTTGTCATTTTCTTAACAACTATTCATCTTGATAAAAGTCTTATGCGCATCTTATTTTCTTCTGATAAAAAACAGATGGCCCTCCTAAAGATGTATATAGATCAATATATCTTAGGAAAAGATATAAGCAAGTTTTTCGGTGTCATGATTGGTTTTATATGCTTTTTTTTAGGTTCTTTGTTCATGATCTTAAGCACACATGATTTGTATCATTCTTTTATTCTTGGGACATTAGGCATTAGCTCTCTATTTTTTGGATATTTACTCAGGTTGAACTTATTATTTCTTCTTACTAGACCTAGCATTTTTTCACTCATACCCATCATTCACTACATTACAACTGGGGTCATTGCTTGTTGGATGTTTGTTGTTTTTAAATTTCATTTATTTGCTAATTCTTTTTCTGATCCATTCGCACTCACTTTTGTTGCTTTTTTCTTGTGTAGTAGCCTTATTTTATTATTCAATTGGAAAAAGAAGATTAAACTTACCCCTATCTTCAACTCAGAGAAAAAGAATAGAAATAATCAAAACATAACATCAAGAACCTTCAATCATATTTTGTTTTTTGAAATCATTCTTCTTTTGAGAAGCCCTCCTATACAATGGTCGGTTTTATTATTTATATTTTCAATATCTGGTGGTTTGTTTAGTCTCATTCTTTATGGTGCTCATACAAACCAAATTAAAACAATGAATATAGAAAATGATTTTTTGTTTATTTTTAGTGTTATATTCCCTATGATTTTTATTTCTAACGCCATTCAATCTTATGTGTCTTTTGATGTTGACGGCTCCATTCTCCATTTAAAACATAGGTTACCCCACTTTATAAAGAACAAAATAAAATCTAAGTTGATATTATCCGTTTTATTACATATGTTTTTTTGTATTGTATATACCACCTTTTCTACTTTCACAATAAATGTAGATCACCTCTTTTATGTGACATTCACTTTGTTAGTTAGTAGCATTTTAATAGGTGTATGCACAGTTGGCTCTACTGTTCTATTTCCTTATTTTAAATGGGAGTATGTGTATCAAGTTCCTAGCACTCTTAGCAAATTAACATTAAACCTTTGCTACAGTTTCATTTTAGGATTATCAGTTATGTCCTCATATAACCTAGCCTATTTTATTGTGGTAAATATGATCATGATTGTCTGTACAGTGATCATCATAGTCATCATGTTTTTATTTTGGAATAAAACGATTCACAAAAACTATCAATCGTTTAAAACATTATTCGAGTGAGGGATTGTATGCTTTCAATTCATAATCTAATCAAGGAATATCCAGAGTCCAACTTCAAAATATCCATCCCTGAATTACATTTTCAAAAAGGCACAATTATTGGATTATTAGGAAAGAATGGCGCTGGAAAAACAACAATTCTAGAAATGATAGCAGGGTTAATCACACCAGATGAGGGTGACTTGATCATACAAAAAGAGACATCACATGATTTTTCAACTGTCGGTTACATGGAAGATGATCCAACACTTTTTGAAAACTTAACTTGTTTTGAATTGATTAAATATCAATCCATGCTAGTTGAACAGCCTTTAAATACAAAACAAATTCAACATTTATTAGAGGAATATGGGCTTGAAAAACAAGCTCATATTCGCTCTTGTTCTCTATCACGCGGGATGAGACAACGGATTTCTTTTATACTAACCACCCTACACAATCCAGCCATTATCTTATTAGATGAACCATTTACTGGTCTAGACCCAACAAATATGGCACAAATGAAAAGACACCTAAGAGAATTTAAAGCTCAAAATAAAACCATCATTCTTTCTACGCACATCCTTCAATTTGCAGCTAATTTATGTGATGAGATTCTTTTTATTGATGGAGGGCATATCGTTCATTCAGAAAAAAAACCTTCCGAAGAAATATTTGATGAGAATCAGCTTGAAAAAAGATTTTTTGAAAGGTTATCTTAAATAACAGCTTTTCTGCATGTAAAATGATAAGCGATTGCCACAAAAAACGGCCCCGTTTAACGAGGGCCGCTTTCTTTTATTGTCTGATTAATCGATGCTTTGTTGTTGTATGCTCAATGACATGTCTCATGTGCTGAGCGAAGTGCTCGAGATGTGTGTTGATGTACATGTGTCCTCCTTCGAAATTGGTGCGTTCGATGGTTTTTGCCCATTTTAGCCAGCCGCTTGCATCTTGCATGCATTTCTCATCTTGCATTCCATTCAATAAATAAACGGGTGATTCGATGATGGTTTTGTCTGTGTGCTGGAAGGTTTCGAGCGCCCGGTAGTCTGCACGCAAGGATGGTGTAAAGTAATCCATCATTGGTTTGTTCTCTAATAATTCTTTTGGAATTCCGCCCATTTCGGCAATATGCTGAACAAATGCTTCATTGGATAAATGGGTCAACATCTGCCGTTTTGTTTGCGGTGGCTGAATGGCAGAGATCACCACTGCTGCAGGGTTGATCCCTTCCTTTTCTAACAGCTGGGTCAGTCTGTACACCACAAGTCCTCCCATTGAATGTCCAAATAAGATAAATGGACGGTTCAATTTGCCCGTGAGTCCTTCTTTGTACAGCTCAGCCAATCGGTCAATGCTTGATTCAAGCGGCATGAGATTGGTTCCATGGCCTGGGGGCTCTGCTGCTGTCACTTCGGCAATGCCTTTTAGCTGTTCAAAGAGTGGACGATAAGAGGCGGAATATCCGCCTGCAAAAGGAAAACAAATAAGCTGAATGAGATCTGAGTTTTTTTCAAAGGTTTTAAATAACTGATTCATACGTCCTTACCCCTTTATAATCGTTTGAAGAATCTGTGCAAGTTCATCAGCCTGCGGTCTTTTCATCATGGTGACATGGTCGCCTTTGATGTGATAATACGTGCATGTCTCTTTTGTATAAGCTTCCCAGTCCGCAAACTTCTTCTGGAAATCTGTGGCGTGGTCACTGCTTTGTACAATATAAAATGGCACAGGGAATGGTTCTTTTTCTAATTCAATGGCTTGTGACATGATCGTATTATGTGTTTGCATTTGCAAGTATTTATCTAAATAGTGATCATTCATAAATTGATGAACCACTTCATCCTTTTCTGCTTCTTTGAGTATTTTTTGCTTCACTTCTTGGAAGCTTAGCCCTTGTAAAGCTTCTGGCTTTATTCCGACAAGATTCCCCATTCCAAGGACGAGCGCAAGCATTTTTACTTCTTCTTCGTTCATATCGGCATGGAGGGCTTGATCTGCCTCATCTCTAAGCACTGGAACCGTATCTAAAATGATCAGTCCTTTCGGCGCTTTTCCTGCATGACAGAGCCGCTGATTCATTCCGTAGGCAAGATGCCCGCCCATTGAATGCCCTGCTAGATAGTCAATGCCTGGACGATAGAAGGTCTCAATGGCTTCGTTGAAGATGGTGACAAGCTCTGTGTAATGAAGGAATTGCGGCTCTTCATCCTCATATAAACCAGGAGACTGCAAGGCGTAAACAGCGCCTTGATGTGTCATGAGCTTGGCAACATCAATATAGCCCATCACTGTTCCACCGGCAGGCGGTGCAAAGAAAATACTCGGTTCAGCTGGATCACCTTTTTTCAGCTCGATCACATAGTCCTTCGGTTCTCTTTCTACGTGCTCGTCAGCTTCCGGCAATGTGTCCAAGTGAGCGGCTAGCTGCGCTGGCGCTGGATGCATGAAAATCCATTTCGGATCAACACGTATGCCTTTTTCCTTTAATTTAGCAACAGCCTGGATGCTTATAATGGAATCTCCACCTAAATCAAAGAAGGAGTCATGCACGCCTACTTGTTTTACACCAAGCACTTCCGTGAAAGCTGAGACAATAAGCTGCTGTGTTTCAGTTGCCGGTTTGTTGTCTTCTTGAGAGGAAGAGACCATTTCCGTCGGTTCTGGTAGTGCTTTTTGATCGACTTTCCCGTTCGTTGTGACTGGAATCGCATCCAGTACGATAAAGTAACTTGGAATCATATAGCCTGGCAGGCTTTCCTGTAAAAATGCTTTCCATCCGGGAACAGGCTCCCCCCCATCTGTGACAAGGTAGGCTGCCAGCCGTTTTGAGCTGCCATACGTTTTGGCGATGACTGTACACTCTTTTACTTGCGGGTGCTTGAGCAGGGCTGTCTCTATTTCTCCACATTCAATTCGGTAGCCTCTAATCTTCACCAGGTTGTCTTTTCGGCCGAGATATTCAATGGTGCCATCTGATCGCCATGTTCCTAGATCACCTGATCGATACAGCTTGTCTCCTTTTAAAGCCGGGAATGGATTGTCAATAAATCGTTCCTGCGTCCGCTCTGGATCATGGAGATATCCCTTAGCCAGTCCTGTTCCGCCGATATAGATTTCTCCTTTGACGCCTGTAGGTACTGGATTGAGATAATCATCTAGTATGACAACCGTTGAGTTGGCGACTGGCACACCGATTGGCACTGATCTTGCATCCTCCGGTACGTGTGTGACTTGGTAAGTGGTCGCTAACGTTGTGTTTTCTGTTGGACCGTAAGCATTGATCAGTACACCCTTCATATGCGGCAATGCCTTTCGTGCATGCTCACTAGACATGGCTTCTCCGCCAACTAGTAATGTACGGTATCCAGCTACACTTTTTGGATCATGCTCAATCAACCGGTTGAATAATGCAGTTGGCAGACAGTTAGCTGTGACTTGATGCGTTTTGATTAACCGAGTTAATTCGTCCATATTTAGAGCAGCATATTTTGGGATCAAAATCAGCTGACCGCCATTTAGCAGCATTCCCCATAGTTCAAATGTAAAGGCATCAAATGCATAGTTAGACAGCTGAAGCATCTTATCATCTGGACCTAGTTCAATATAGTTTGTTTCTCTCACTAAGCGGACAACTCCTGCATGGGGGAGCATCACGCCTTTAGGTGTGCCAGTTGAGCCTGATGTGTAGTTGACATAGGCTAGCTGGTCTTCTCCTATAATGGATTTCTCTCTTTGATACACTGCATGTATCTCTGGTAATGGCTTGTCCATTTCAATCTTTATACCTGTAAAGTCTACTAGGCGCTCTGCAAAATGAGACTGGGTCAAGATCACATCACTTTGTGTATCACGGACAATCAGACGAATTCGTGCATCAGGATATTCAGGTGACATCGGAACATACGCAGCACCCGATTTGACAATACCTAGTACCGAGACAATCATGTCAAAGGAACGGTCAAAGAGCATCGGTACAAGGGAACCTGGTCCAATTCCTTTTGACTGTAAGTAGGCAGCAAGCTGCGTTGCCTTCTCATCCAAGGTTTGATACGTCATGTGCTCTTCCATATAGGACAAGGCAATGCGATGCGGATCACGCTGCACCTGCTCTTCAAACAGCTCTTGAAGGGTTCGTTTTGGATAAGGTGTACCGGTTTGGTTGTTCCCTATAATCATGGCATCCTGTTCCGCTTTGTCCATTAAACAATAATCAGAAAATGTGCGTTCAGGCTGTGCCGTCATACCATCTAACAGATGAAGATAATAATTCATATAACGATGGATTGTCTGTTGATCAAATAAATCCGTATTGTATTCTGCATGAATCGACAGCTGCTCCTCCTGTTCAAATACATGCAGGGTAAGATCAAATTTAGACACTGTATGATGAACCATCACCTGTTCAGAAGTCAGCCCTTTGAGGTTGACATCGAGCGAATCTGTTACATATCCCATAGCGACTTGGAAAATCGGTGATCGACTTAAATCTCTATCAATCGAAAGGTCATCGACAAGCTTATCAAATGGATAATGCTGATGCTCAAAGGCTTTTAACGTCATCTCTTTCACATTTTCCAATAAATCAGCAAACGTATCTGCTTTTGACATGTCCTGTCTGAGCGCAAGTGTATTCACAAACATCCCAACAAGCTTCTCTGATTGCTTGGCATCGCGCCCTGCAATAGGCGAACCAATGATCACATCTGTTTGCCCTGACAGCTTGTGAAGAAGGACGTAATACGCTGACAGCATCGTCATGAAGAGCGTTGTGCCCTGCTGCTTGGACAAAACCTGCAAACGGCGAATCAGCGGTTCATCCAGCACAATTTGCTCTGTAGCGCCGTTAAATGTTTGAACCGGCGGACGAGGGCGGTCAAACGGCAGCTCTAATACTGGAAGCTCTCCTTGTAAGGTATCGAGCCAATAGGCTTGATCTGCTTGATGGTGCTTTAATTGTTCATTTTCCCAGTGAACATAATCTGTCCATTCAATCTCAAGCGCTGGGAGCTGAGGTGTTTTCTCTGCAAGCAAGGCGTCATATACCACTTCTAACTCCTGAATGAGCAGGCTGAGCGACCATGCATCTGAAATGATGTGGTGCTGCGCGCACAGGAGATAATATTCCTCTTTACCCATATCGACAATTGTCCACTGCGCAAGCGGGCCTCTTTCTAAATCGTAGATGCGGTTCGCTTCTTGCTGAATTAGCTGCTCCAACCTTCTCGCTCTTGTTTTTTCATTAAATAATGAGAAATTCGCAACTGTCACAGATGGCGGGAGGTCCTCACGAATGAGTTGAACCGGCTTGCCGCCAAGTGATTTGAACGTAGCGCGCAGGGCCTCATGGCGTTTCGTTAAGTGACCAATCGCTTTCGTTAAGCCTTGAATGTGCAGTTGTCCTGTCAGCTTCCAAGCACCTAATATATTGTAATGATGGCTCTTTTCTAATGTGGATAAGAACCAAATACGCTGCTGGGCATGTGACAGCTCATAGCTTGTTTGCTTTCCTAGCTTTGGAATCTTGGCTTCCTGAACGGCTGGAGCTCCTTTGATGTCATCGACCATTTGCGCCAAATGTGCCAGATGTTTGCTTTCAAATAATATTTTTAAAGGCGCCTTGATGGAAAACTCATGATTGATGCGGGAAATCGTTTGAGTCGCCTTTAATGAATGCCCGCCAAGGTCAAAGAACTGGTCCTCTTTGTACACACGATCTACTTCTAAAATGTCCTCCCATATCGCCGCAAGTACCTGCTCTGTCTTCGTTTCTGGCCATTGCTTTTCGAGGCTTTGCCCGTTTTTGTGATGATTCAGCCTGAGGGCTTCATGATCAATAGAGCCATCTTGTTTTTTCGGTATTTCAATTACTTGTCTAATATCCCAGTCACCTTTTGTTACGCCTGCGATATCTTCAATATGCACTTCTTTGCCCGGCTGAACCGAATAATAAAGCTTTTTCTCAAAACGCGGCATTGGAGCTGGCTGAAGATGACGAGCGATCTCTTGATTCGACCCGTCTAGACCGATAAATAGGTGCGCTTCATTCAGCCGAACACCTAGACATAATGAATGGAGGCCTTGTTTCTTTCCAATCAACTGAAACCCCTTACGTACGGTGAGCGCTGCCCCAGTATGTCCCTTAGACAAACCAAGATTATCCCACATGCTGAAGTTCAAAGAGATCGCTCTTCTTCCTTCTTGAAAGGTGAGGGCGTGCGCGAGTCCATCTAAAAAGCTGTTCGCCGCAGAGTATGCCCCGAATGTTGTGCCGCCAAAAAAGCCATTTACAGATCCAAAAAAGACGAGTGGGACTGCCGGGTCATGCTTGAAGGCTTCCTGTAGCACCCAGGCACCGTCTGCTTTTCCTGAAAGTTCTTTTATGAAATCTTCTTCTGATGTATGAGCCAGTGTATACTTGTCTACATGCTGAAAATGCTCAGACACGTTACCGGCTCCGGCTAAATGCAGCGCACCCCGGATCGATTGTCCAAAATGCTTTTCCGCTTCATAAATCGCCTGCCTGACATCGGATAAACAGGTCACATCAGCTTGTACATACATGACGTCTCCAAGAGCTTTCAGCTGTAAGAACACCTCTGCCTTTTCCCCGTCTTCTTCAAGGGATGTCCGCCCAATGAACACGAGCTTTAAGCCAAATTGGAGCATCTGCTTAGACAGCTCGAAGCCAATACCTCCAAGTCCTCCAGTCAGCAAATAAAGACCTTCATATTCTAAAAATCCTTCTGTTTGAGGCGCTGCCATCATATTGACTTTTTCCAGCTTTGGTACGAGGCGCTGCCCGTTTCGGTAAGCCACCTCTGCTTTTATATGAATCGCAGACAGTTCCTCAGCAATACGTTTGGCATCCTGATCGATATTCTCCGCTTCAATATCAAGATGAGACACCTCTGCTCCTTCCCATTCTTGCGGGATGGTTTTTAACAGACCGACCAGCGCCGTTTTCTCCACATGAAGATTGTCTTCAGGCTTCACAAACTGACCACCTTTTGTCACAACAACGAGACGGATCGGCTCTTTGTTTTCCTGTCTCAATGCTTGATACAAGTGCAAAATGGATTGACTGGTGCTCGCATTCAGTTCTTTGAACTGCTCAGGGCTGGAAATCATCCCCTTGTCTGACACATTCCATAAGTGGAGCATATGGTCAATTTTTAATTCATCGGCTTCAAGCGCCGCCACAAGCCTGACGTAATCCCCCTTGATTCTCGGGTTCATCTGATACATCCCTTTTGACAGGCGTAAAAATTCATGACCCTTTTTCACAGAAACATAAGGCAGGTTCATTTGTTCAAATTGTGCATAAAGCGATTGATAAAGCCCTTTTTCATCCTCAAATACGAGTACATGATCAGTGGAAACCGGCTGAGATGGACCGATATTCTCTTTTACCCAAATACGTTTAAAGAACCAATCTGGGAGGGTTTGATTATTTTCTGAAGCAAGATCAAGTGCCCGTTCAATGTCGCGGAATGCTCCATCTTTAAGCGCTGCGCCTAACTGGGCACGTTGGATTTTTCCGCTTTCTGTTTTCGGAAATTGGTCTTTTTTCACCGGAATGATGTGATCTGGCTCGATTCCCATTTTGCGAATGATGCTCTCTCTAATCTGCTGAATCATCGTGATTTGGTCCTCTATCGAATCCTTTTGCGTGACAAAAAAGACGGCGAGTGTGTCATTACTTGATTCGGGATTGTAAATGCCGTATGCAGCAGCAAAGGTAACTTCAACCCCCTCCACCTCTTCCACAACGGCTTCAATTTCGTAATTCAAATAGTTCGCTCCGTTGATGACGATGATGTCCTTTTCCCTGCCTGTGAGGACAAGACGCCCTTCGTGAATAAACCCTAAATCCCCTGTGTGAAACCAGCCGTTTTCCGCAAATACTTCTTGATTGGCTTCCTCATTTTGATAGTAGCCCATCATGATCGTTGGGCTCTTCACCTGCAAGCGTCCCACCTGATCTTCTGGCAGCACCTGGTGATGCTCGTCGACAATCCGAATCCATACAGAAGGAATCGGTACACCTACTTCTGTGAATGTCATCTTGTTCGGATGATCATGTGTGACATATTGAATCTCACTCGTTAACGAGGTCTGGTCGATTGTTAGCTGTCCATCCTGGTCACTGCGCCTCATAAATTCCTTTGACTGAACAATGGCTGAGGATGTCTCTGACATGCCATATGCCGGCACCATCGCATGACGGCTTAACCCGTGCTGACCCATCATGTGCATGAAGCGCTGCGTTACTTTTGGAACAACCGCTTCGGCTGCATTCATGATATAGGTCAAGGTCGAGAGATCCCAGCTTCCCTTTAGAATGTCGTCCTCATATTCATTCATCATGGCAAAAGCAAAGTTTGGTGCCCACGTCCTTGTGACGCCATATGTTTCTACCCAGTCAAGCCACACCATCGGCCGTTCGATAAATTGATCGATGGATGGACTAATTTGCTGGCAGCCGAGATAGACGTCATGTACATGAAACATGACAATGCCCCCTACGTGATCAAGCGGCATCCAGTTCAGTGATACATCCTCGTGCGTGAAGCCGTTTGCCTGCTCAAAGGAGATGATTCTAGATAAGATGCTTTGATGGTTGTGACGGATACATTTTGGTACACCCGTACTTCCAGAAGACAGAAGCTGAAGCACAGGCTCATCCGGCTCTGGCTCATAATGCTGTTCATCGGGTTCACAGGAAAGTAATGTTTCGATTGTTAAAATAGGCATTGATTTTGCTTCAAACGTCTCGCGCAGCCCGGCAATGTCCTCCGCACTCGCTTCATTTGTAATAATGAAAGGTTCATTTTGCAGCTGAAACACGCCCTTCAGCTTGTTTACACCTTGATTCATTTCATCATACACAGGCGGCACAGAGACTGGCGTTGGAATGATTCCACCAAGAATACAGCCCCAGAACACCGTGATAAAATCGTGGTGATCTTTCAATTGAAGTAACACTTGATCGCCGTTTGTCAGTCCTGCTGCTCTTAATCCAGACAGGACCCGTTCAGCGCCTGTTAGAAGTTCAGGATAGGTTTGGGTCACCGCGTGACCGCCTTCTTTGATATAAGTCACTCCCCGTTCAGGTGACATAAAGGCTGCTCGAATGAGCACCTCTGTCAGTGTGACAGGTGTCCCTTGTTTTTCGATCACATCACCGCCGTAAACAAGTGCTGGCGGTTTTTCATGGGCGGATGACTGGTTTGTTTGGCTGGCTTCATCCTTTGAAATCGATTCGTTTCCTTGAGTACGCTGCCGGTCAGGGAATAAGTCATCTAAATGATAGGGCGTCTGTCTTTCTGTCTGACTCTCAATGATAGCAGCCGCATCCTCTATTCCATCTATGTCTTTGATGCGTTCTTCTATCTTTCTTAATTCCTCTTGATCTAGTACATCCATTGAAAGCAGTGCCTCTGTATCGACGGCTCCACTTTCTGCCTTTGGCAAGGAAGGTAATAAAACGAGAGCGGCTGGCACTTCATCAGGATGAAGCGGGCCGTTCATCAAATCCTCTCTTGTCAGTGAAGGGTCCTTCGCCTGTGCAAATAGCACAAGCGAGAGGCCTCCCTTTTGATTTTTCTTCGGGATCAAAACACATTCCTCTAGTGGAAAGTGAAGCATTATAGCGCGTTCTACTGCTTTGAGATCGATTCGTTTTCCGTTGATTCTGACGATATGATTTGCTGCATTTCCTTTTCGTTTACTGACTAACATGGTTCTTCTCCTCCTACATCCAATCCAAAATCTGAATCTTGCTTTTTTCAGTCCAAACGCCGACATCTCCTGTCGGATAGAGGTATTCGCCTGTTTGATGTTTGAATGGGTGCGGAATTTTATGCGCCTCCATCCAATCGGCAAGCTCCCCGCAAAGTGCTTTGATATCCTTTGCACCGATAAAGATATCTCCTGGAAACCCTACTGGCATAAGCTGATGCTCATCATTCAGGATATAAATTTCTGTTTCACAGGAAGGATCATGCACACCTGAGTAAACCTCTTCTTGGTCTGGGTACAGCACGCTGACTTGTGCATTTTTCGCCCAATCGGTGATCATCCGTTCTTTTTCTTCATTCGTCACGATTGTGAACGAGGAGAGCGGCGTCTCCGCCTGTTCTGTCATGGCTTCAAGCGTGTGAATCAGCTGCTGCATCAGTGAGTGTATTTGCTTTTCTGTATATTGATTGAACCGATATGTGACCCGAAGCTCAAGTGTATCTCCCGGAACAGCCACAAGGGTTAAGTCATAATTCGTTTCTTCATGACTTGCGATATCTAAGATACGTACACCATGCGGCTCAATGGATTCAATCGGATAGTTTTCAAACACGACAATGCTGTCAAACAATGATTCTCCACTCGGAATTTCGGTCATCTGCTGAATATCTGGCAGCACAGTATATTCGAATTCTCGCATGTGAAAAACGGTTTCCTGCGTATGTGCCAGCAGGCGGGCGATGGTCCAGTCTGGCGCGATTGGCAAACGGAGCGGCAAGGTGTTAATAAAAAGCCCTGTCATGCTTTCAACCTCTGGTAAGTCCGCTGGTCGCCCAGACACTGTCACACCAAATATGACATCCTCTGAGCCTGAATGCAGATGCAGGAGCAGCCCCCATGCCGCCTGAATCAGTGTGCTCATCGTGACCTTCTGCGTGCCTGCCATCTCTTCTAGCTTCTGCTGCATGCGCGGCGTCAGTTTTATACTAAGCTGATCAATACCTGCTCCTTCATCCGAAGCTTGCTCGCCGTCTCCAGGAAGCGGTGTGGCTTCCTCTACTCCTGACATATAACGTTTCCAGAACTCTTGCGCCTTCTCTTGATCCTGCTTTTGTAGCCACTCGATGAAATCCTTGTATGGACGTACAGCCGGAAGATTGATCTCCCGTTCATCTACAAGGGAACGATACAGCGCAAAGGATTCTTCAATAAAGCTGAACAAGCTCCAGCCATCGATTAAAATATGATGAAAGCTAAAGACAAACGTGCATGTTCTCTCATCACAATGGAATAATGCAATACGGATCAGTGGTTCATCCGCATTTTCTAAATTGAAATCCTTTGAACGATCGGATTGTAAATAGTGTTCAATGGTTTCCTTCTGATCCGTTTCACTCAGGTGGCGCACATCGTGCTGAGTGAGGTGAATGCTTCCTTCTGATTGAATCAACTGGACAGGCTCTTTTAAGCCTTCCCATACGAATGTTGTCCGCAAAATTGAATGACGTTCTACAAGGAGATTCCACGCTTGTTCGTAGGCGTTGCCGTCTGTTAAGCCTTCGAGCGTCATATGCACCTGGCCAAAATAAGCTTGTGACGCTTGATCCAGCAGTGCATGAAACAGCATCCCTTGCTGCATTGGAGATAGCGGATACACATCCACCACATTGTCTGGAAGCTCATCTATTTGCTTTTGCGTGAGCTGAACCAGAGGGAAATCAGAAGGTGTAAAACCACCTTTTGTCTCTACACAATGCGTCAAAATGTCCTCCATTTTTTCTTTGAACCGTTCAGGTAACAGGCGCACCTCTTCATGCTGGAGCAGCTCACGATTGATCATAAAGTTCATTTGAAGCTGACCATTCACGACGTATCCGTACACATCGATCAAATGCTGCCTTTCTGCTTTTGGATCGTGTACATGCCCATTTCGTTCATCTGCTAAATAAAGCTTTGCCTCACCATCTATTTGATCTAACTGTCCAAGATAATTAAAGCTCATCTGCGGCGCTGCCGTTTTGAGTACACGAGGTTCTGTCATGTATTGAAGCAAGCCATAGCCGATTCCTTTTTGCGGCACAGCCCTTAAGGTTTCTTTGACATCTTTGATTTGTCTCTCAACATCGGTTTTGATAAAAGGAATAAAAATAGGATAAGAGCTTGTAAACCAGCCGACTGTCCGTGACAAATCCATCTGTTCAAATAAATCCTCGCGTCCGTGCCCTTCTAAGGTGATGAGTATTGGCTTTCCAGCAGCTTGCGCAAGACCTGATAAGAGTAAATCGTTTACCTCTGTTCGGTACGCTTGTGATGCCTGCCTTAATAAAATATCTGTTTGATCCTTCGTCAATTGAATAGACAGGATCTCTGCATGTTCTTCTATATTAGAAAGCGCAGGTGTTTGAAAAGGGGAACCCTCTTCCTCATGATTGATGACCTTTTGCCAAAAAGGAACCTGCTCTTGTAATTGATCTGTTTGTGCATATTCATATAGTGCATCTGCCCATTGCTTGTAGGAGGCCGTTTTCCTTGCAAATACTACTTCCTGCCCCGCAGCAAGCTGCTTCAGTCCATTTAATAGATCTTCCTGTATGATGCGCCATGATATTCCATCCATGATGAGATGGTGGGCAGCGATGAAAAGCTCTGATGTGTCATGACTTGTGTGAAAAAGAATCGCCTTGATCACTTCTCCTCGCTCTAATGACAATGTTCCTTGACAAGCGCCTGTCTCCAATTGGATTTGTTCCAGCGCTTCCTCCTGAGAAACGTTCGTCAAATCAAAGGATGTGACACAAGGGGTGATGCCAGGCTCACGAATCGTTTGCACCCATGTGCCATCTGCCTCTTTTGTATACACCGCTCTTAGCATATCGTGATGATCGGCAAGCTTTGAAAGAATCTCCGTCAACTGCTTTAGCTGTACGGATTGCTTGAATTCAATATGCGCTGATAGATTCCAATAATCTTGATTTGTCATCGATTGCTCAAAGAACCAGGATTGAATTGGAAGGAGACGAACGTCCCCTGTAACAGGTGATTGGTCATAGGACACAGAAACATCTGCCCTTTTCATAGCGAGTGCCAGCTGTGAAATGGTTTGTTTTTCAAATACATCTCTCGGCTGGATGATGTAGCCTTCCTGCGCTAAACGTGCCACCATTTGTATAACAATGATGGAATCTCCGCCAAGCTCAAAGTAGTTATCATGTACACCGATAGAAGGGGCACCAAGCAGCTGAGACCATACTTTTTCTAGCACTCGTTCTTCCTCACTGACTGCTCTGTCAACTGGTCTACCCGCTTCCTCCTGTTTCCACTCTGGCGATGGGAGACGCTTTTGGTCTACCTTGCCATTTGGTGTGAGCGGCAGTTCATCCAGCTCCATCAATAGGCTTGGCACCATATAATCTGGCAGCATGTCTTTCAAGGCTTGGCGAATGGCTTGCTGGGTCCATGCTCCTTTTTGAACAAAATAACCGATGAGCCGCTTATGACCACTCTCGTGCTGATGCGGAATGACTGCACATTCTATGATGTCTTCAAAGCTCAGCATAGCGGCTTCAATTTCTCCGCATTCGACGCGGTGTCCGCGAATTTTCACTTGATGATCGATTCTTCCAAGGCAGTCGATGATGCCATTTGACAGCCAGCGGCCCATATCACCTGTTTTATATAAACGCGCTCCTTCTTGGAAAGGATGCGGGATAAATGATTGCGTTGTTTTTTCTTCATCTCCAAGGTAACCAAGTGCAAGCCCTGTTCCGCCAACGTAGATCTCACCGATCACGCCTTGCGGGACTGGCTGCAGCTGGTCGTCTAATATATAGGCTTGTGAATAAGCGATTGGCCGGCCGATTGGAACCGTAGCCTGACCTTCGTCCAATGCCCGAATGTGATGCACACAGGAGAATGTTGTGTTTTCAGTTGGTCCATAGCCGTTTAAAAGCCCTTCAGGCAAATACGGCAGTGCTTTACGGATATGAGCGGCTGAGAGCGCATCTCCGCCGACCAATAATGCATCGAATCCAGATAAGGCTTCAGGATGTTCCTCTGTTAACCGGTTGAACAGCGGCACCGTCAGAAATCCTGTTGTGATTTTATAAGATTTCAGCGTATCAGCCAGCGTATCCATTGATAAGATCGTATTTCGTTCGGTGAGTATCAGCCTTCCCCCGTTCAGAAGGGCTCCCCATATCTCATACGTAAAGGCATCAAAGGAGAAGCTCGCGATTTGTAGAATGCGCGTATGTTCATCAAGGGTGACATAATCCGTTTCACATACAAGCCGGATGACCGCTTGATGCGGGATCAGAACTCCTTTTGGCTGTCCAGTTGATCCTGATGTGTAATTGATATAAGCGAGCCCATCAGGTTTTAAGGCAGCGGGTATGAGTTCAGCTTCTGATAAAAACTCTTCATATCCCTCGTCAAGACAAATGAGCTCGGTTTGACTGATCGACACCTTTTTCAGCCATTCGTTTTTTGTCAACAAAAGCTTAATGCCTGTATCCTTCAGCATATAGTCAATGCGCGATTCTGGATATTCAGGATCAATTGGCACGTAAGCGCCCCCTGCTTTCACAATTGCCAGCACCCCAAGAATCATTTCAGGCGACCTGTCGATCAAAAGCCCGATTGGTTCATGCGGGGTGACGCCACGCTGCTGCAAATAGGCGGCAAGCCGATCGACTTTCTCTCGTAACTCGCCATACGTCCACTGCTCTCCCCCAGATTCGAGGGCAATGGCATGAGGTGTCTTTTTCACCTGCGCTTCAAATCGTTCCGTGATCAGAAGTGAGCCTGCTGGTTGATCCGTTTTTCCGCTCCATTCATAGAGCAATTGATGCTTCTCTTCCTCTGGCAGGTAATCCATTTGTCTGATCGGCTGCGCCGGATTTTCACAAATACTTTCGAGCAGATGCTCGTAGTAACGAAGGAATCGCTCCATCGTATCATCAGAAAATAAATCTGCATGATACTCAAGCTTTAATTGAAGACCATCTGTCCCTTCAAAAACAAATAGGGATAGATCGAATTTGGCTGTATCGTTATCTTCAATGGCTAAAACCGATGTCGCCTCCCCCATTGGAGAAGCTTCAAGCGGTAGGTTTTGCAGAACGAACATGACCTGAAATAGTGGCTGCTTACTAGCATCACGTACAATGTTCAGTTCATCTACCACCATCTCAAACGGCACATCCTGATGCGCATAAGCACCGACGGTTGTCTCCTTCACTCGCTCTAATAGCTCTGTAAAGGCCGGATTCCCGCCATGATCGATCCGAAGTGCCAATGTATTCACGAAGAATCCGATCAGATGCTCCATCTCCGTCCGATTTCTCCCAGCAATGACCGAGCCAATCACAAACTCATCCTGTGAGGACAATCGATGCAGCAGCGTAGAGAAAGCAGAAAGTAAGGTCATATAAAGTGTGCTGTCTGTTTTTTTGGAAAGTGCAGCGAGCTGATCAGACAATGCCTTCGACAAGCGATATGTTTTCGTTTTTCCTCTGTAGGATTGAACGGCCGGCCGCGGATGGTCATACGGCAATACCAAGTCTTCCACAGGTGCCGCGAATTGCTCCTTCCAATAGGAAAGCTGCTTATGCAGCGTCTCGCCTGCCAAATACTCCTTCTGCCATAGCGCATAATCCGCATATTGAATTGGCAGCGGTGGAAGGTCAGGCTCCCGCCCTTCGATCATCGCTGTATACCACTCGGATAGCTCTCTCGCAGCAATGCCGATCGACCATCCATCTGACACGATATGGTGAATGGACATCAGCAGCAAATGATCTGTAGAGGAAAGCCGAATCAGTTTCACACGAAAGAGCGCATCATGTTCTAGTTGAAACGGTGTGCTCGCCTCTTTTTTCGCCCATTCAGCCGCTTTTTGTTCTTTTTCTTCCTGTGATGTTAGATCTGATATATCCGCCACCTCAAGCTCTGGAAGGGTCATATGCTCATGAATGATCTGTACCGGTTCATCTCCGCTCATTGTAAAGGATGTTCTGAGCGATTCATGTCTTTGCACCATGTGCTGCAAACTGCGCTGAAGCACATTCACATCTAAAGGTCCATTCATTCGAAAAGAAATCGTATTATTGTAAAACGGCAGATCTGGCTCTAATTGATAGAGAAACCACTGTCTTTGCTGGGCGTAGGACATCGGTATCTCCTGACCCTTTTCCATTTTCCTCATCGGAATCGCTTTATCCGCCTCGGCATGTGAATCAATCCAGTCCGCTAATTCTCCAAGTCTCGTCTGTTCAAAAAGAACAGCGAGCGGCACATCAAATCCCGTTCTTTGTCTAACGGCAGACAGCATTTGCGTTGCCTTCAGTGAATGACCTCCTAGTAGGAAGAAATGATCGCCACAGCTGACATTTGAGACATCGAGCAGCTCTGACCAAATGTGTGCCAAGAGTTTCTCAGTCTCTGTTTGTGGTGCCCTGTCCTCTGAATCATGTCCACTTTCTTCTATTAATTCATTGAAATACGCTTCGTCTGGTATCCCATCTTCTGTTTCTTTCCAGCATTCCTCAGGATAAAGGTGCACGGCGTATTCGCCAGATAGACGAGACTGTAAGCACGTATGAATGGACTGATACAGCCGTTCTTCAATGGCCTTTGTTTGATCGGTTTTGAAAAAGACATAAATGGCTTGCTCTCTTTGCATCTCCGCATGGACCATCTCTTCAATCTCTTGCTTCGACCGATCTAACCCCATATAAATGAGAGGAGCGTCTGTCATCAAACATGCCAGCATCGTCTGGATGCCCGTC
The DNA here is from genome assembly GCF_014764715.1 of Bacillus crepusculi. Classification (GTDB taxonomy): domain Bacteria; phylum Bacillota; class Bacilli; order Bacillales; family Bacillaceae; genus Bacillus. The sequence continues at coordinate 152,210 of NZ_JACXXE010000004.1, forward strand.
CGCTTAGGAATCGGGAGATAGCCTCTTTCTTTTAATATGCCTTTGATCATAGAGCCTTCGCTCATTCCGATCTCATCCCACATGCTGAAGCTAAAGCAATACGGCTTCACTGTAGATGTCAGCCTCTGATATTGAGCAAACTGTTCAACGAACTCATTGGCAGCGCAATAGGCACCAACGGTCATCCCGCCCTTTAACGTACGTGCTGACGAGCTAGAAAGAAATAAGACGTTCTGCCGTTTAGACGCCGCTTCATGAAGCGCAACCGTGCCATATACCTTAGCTTCGTACATGGCCTGTAAAGACACGGACGTCATGTCAGCAAGCAGCTCTTCTTGAATGATGCCAGCGAAATGAATGATGCCATGCAGCCTTTTATCTCGAGCTACCTCTTGTCTTGAGATGAAGGCTTCAACCTCTTTCGCGTCAGTCATGTCCACTTTTTCATAAAGAACGGTGCCGCCATGGTCTTTCGCTTGCTTCTCAAGTGAAGTCAATAGGTCTTGCTGCTCCGCACATAAAGCCTCTCGCTCCTTTCTACCAAGCAACACGAGGTGTGCTTGATAGGATTTCAGTAGGTGTTCACTCAGCATGCTTCCAATTCCGCCAAGTCCACCTGTCATCACGTAAAGCCCGGATGATTCAAATGGCGGTTTCTTTCTCTTTTGTTCCTTTTCCAGCTGAAGCGGTGACAAAAGAGGAATATAACGAACACCTTCGCGATAAGCGGCGATATGATGGTTTGTGTCATGTGTGAGTTCTGTCATGATGGATAATGCATGAGAATGACCAGCTGCCGATTCTGCCAGAGAAAAATCAAGACATTTCACCTTGATAAACGGCCATTCATGCTGAACAGCTGTCATCAGTCCCGCAGTTGTTGCTTTTTCCACATGATGCGTTTGATCTTCTGGCAAATTCATCGCATGAGCTGAGACATAGGCGATCTCTATAGGCTCCTCATAGGCGGCAATCGCTTTTGTTACATATAATGCACTCAGGCTGCCAGTTTTCTGCGCTTCTTTCGCCATGCCCGTATGAAGGGTGTCTTCGTTGTTTGTATAGTTCCAAAGGTGAATGATTTGTTTCACCGAAACGCCATACGAACGGAGCGTCTCAAAGAGTTGTTCGTAGTCAGACGGTCGATTCGGGTGGATGATGAAGTGTGTGTGTGTGAGTTGTGTGAATGCTTGACCCGGTTCAACCGTAATGCATGTGTGTTCACTGCTTGAAAGAGAGCGTAATTGATCTGCCAGCCCTAATGCGTCTGCAAAGATCACCATGTCCCCTGCTATTTGCTTTTCAGCTACATGAAGCGGAGCAGGTATCCATTCCTTTTGATAGCTCCAATCAGGCAAGGTATGTTCATTTTCTAGTCTGATGTCCATTTCCTTGATGATTTCATCGAATTCACCTTCCTGCCATCTTGTCTTGAGCTGCGCCCTTTCTATTTTTCCAGAGCTTGTTTTCGGAAAGGCATGCTTCTGGACAGGGATCACGCGCGATACAGACAGACCCATTTTTGTCGCAATATGGGATTTGAGGTGCTGACTTGCCCTCATGATATAAGATGGCTCATACAGCTTCGGTGTAAAAAAGAGCATCAGTTCATCGGATGCAGAAGCCTCCATCCGAACGGAGCAAGCAGCCACAAAGCTCGTTTCTACGCCTGGTACTTCCTCTGCAATGGCTTCAATTTCATAGTTGTGATAATTTTTCCCGTTGATGATGATCATGTCTTTTTCTCTGCCGGTTAACGTCAGCCTTCCTTCGTGCAAGAAGCCTAAATCTCCCGTGTGAAACCAGCCATCCGTTTGAAAGACTTCTTGATTCGCTTCATCATTCTTGTAATAGCCCTTCATGGTGGTTGGACCTTTTATTTGCACCCGACCAATATGATCTTCTGGAAGAAGCTCATGCTGATGATTGACGATGCGTATCGTGATACCTGGAATCGGTTTGCCCAGCTCTGTAAAGCTGACGGTTCCTGTCTCACGTGCCTCCGCTGGTCTTAGCTGCTCTGTCAGCGACGTTTCCTCGAAGGTCAGAACCCCGCTGTTTTCATCTCCCCGTTCAATCGCAAAGGAGAAGACAACAGCTGATGAGATTTCAGACATGCCGAAAGCCGGCCTGATCACATTTCCCTTTAAGCCATGCGGAGCCAGCAGATGTAAAAACCGGTGAATCGTCTTCGGTACGACCGCTTCTGCTCCATTGATCATACAGGTCATGGCAGAAAGATCCCAAGACCCTGAAGAGATTTCTTTCTCATAATCATTGATCATCGCAAACGCAAAGTTCGGCGCCCATGTCTTCGTTGCACGATAACGATCCATCCAATCAAGCCAGCGCAGCGGCTGGGCGATGAAATCATCTGTTCTTGCCCGAATTTGCTCACAGCCCGTGTACACATTGACAAGGTGGAACATCACAATGCCGCCAATATGATCTAATGGCATCCAGTCTAATGAAACATCTTCTTGTGTAAACCCATTGGCTGCCACTGTTCCTTTGACATTTGCCAGCACACTTCTATGCGAATGCTCTACGCATTTGGGCATCCCTGTACTTCCAGACGTTAAGATAAAAAAGACGGAATCATCGGGCGTGACTGGATGCGCTTCTATATCTCTTTCTAAAGAAAGCATCGGCTCTACGGCTGCGACACGTAATTGATTTGTGTGCCACAGTAAAGCTAAGCCTTGCACCTCCTCGATGAGCGAGTCATCCGTTAGAATAAGTGGATGCTCTAGCAGCTTCCATGCGTGATGAAGCTTCTTCACTGCGGCATTCATCTCCCGGTAGGTTGGAGCAGCCGATACAAGTGTCGGAACAAAGCCGCCTAGCACACATGCCCAAAAGGCTGTAACCATCGCATGATTCGATGAAAATTGAAAGAATACAGGATCGCCTGGCTCAAGTCCTAGTGCCCTTAAACCCGTCAGAACCCGCTGGGCGTCCTCCTTTAACTGCGCGTAAGATTGCGTGAGTTCGTTTTCGCTATTGACGATATAAGTCAGCCCGTTTGTCGTTTTTGCCGCCTCTGTTAGGGCGTCCTGCAAGGTTTGAGCTCCTGCCCTCACATCTAGATCTCCGCCGAATGAAAGGGCGGGCGGCATGTCTGTTAAAGCAGGCGCTGCCATTTGCGTCTGTATCGATTCAGCTACGGCCTCCTGCTCAATGTGGTTGTCGAGAAATAAATGAGAGAGGTGATATGGCCGCGGTCGAATGGTTTTTTCACGAGAAAAAACAGCGAAGCGTTCAATTTCGTTGGTTTGTAAAATAGTTGTCTTGACATCTTGTAAAATCGCATCCATTGATTCATGTACATTCGATTGGTTAATGGTTGATGGTTTCATATAAGTTCCTTTCCTTTTTTGTCAGGCAGGGATACAAGACTGCACACCTGCCTAACCTACAGTTTACAAGGCTGGTTCTCTATTTTTTTGATTGAATATCCTTTTGATCAGCTGTGCATTTTGAGCTGCATATTCTTTGTGCTTGAACATGTCAGCGTGCTCACCGTAGCCTTGATATTGGCTATAGTTACCGGTCGTCGCACCTTCCCAATTTTCCATCCAATCTGGAATCGCCAATTGTTCTTCAGATTGGATAAAATAAATATCTGCTTGTATCTCTCCTTGATTCACCCCCTTAACAAAGGTTTCATAGTAAGCCCGCGTTTTTTGAGCAAGCGCTTCTTGGATGAGCTCTGCATGAGCCCATTCATGTTGCTTCGACTGATGGACAATCGCTTCTATATCGTCATCAATGGATCGTCCTTCTAAATGACTTTCTCCAATTTTCTTATAGGAGTCGATCATGATGACCTTTTCGACTGTCCGCCCTGCTCGTTCAAGCGCTTGAACGAGTTCAAAGGCTAGGTAGCACCCGCCAGAGTACCCCATCAAAGTCAGCGGCCCTTCAGGCTGAAGGTGCTGAATATGCTGAACGTATTGCGTAATTCGGTGATCAGCTTCTATAAAATCAAAGGCGATCAAACGAACACCATCGAGCGTTTTTGCTGCTTCCTGATAGATAAAGCCGTAGCCCGGTAATGGCGGGAGAGCAAAGACGGTTGACGATTGAGATTCATTGAATACAAGATAGCCAGCGGCTTCCTGGTCCTGCTTTTGAATATAACGACTGATTGCTTCAATCGTTGGCGTCTCAAACAGCAAATGAATCGGCACCTGGACCTCGAATTCCTTCGACACCTTGGACAAAAGAGACATCGCTTTTAAGGAATGCCCGCCAAGCTCAAAGAAATGGTCATCCGTGCTAATATCATCTCGTTCAAGCACTTCCCGCCACATCACGAGCAGCTTTTGTTCTACTTCATTTACTGGCAGCTTCACATGGCGCTTTCCTTGCGGCGCCTCTGGCTTTGGTAGCTGGCGTTTATCAATCTTGCCATTTGTCGTGAGCGGCAGGTTCTCGAGTCTGATTAGCTCATGAGGCAGCATATACGCCGGCAGACGCTCCTTCAGCCAAGACTTGATCCCATCGAGCTGATCCATCCATTCATCCTCACATGTGATATAGGCGAGCAGTCTTGTATGATTTGTATCATCATGATCAGCTATGAGTGCAGCTTGTTTTACACCTGAATGCATGAGAAGATGCGCTTCAATTTCTGTCAGTTCAATGCGGTGTCCGCGAATTTTCACCTGATCATCTACTCTTCCTGCATACTCAATCAGGCCGTCCTCTCGAAAATAAGCTAAGTCTCCCGTGCGATACAGCCGCTCACCCGCAGCGAATGGATGCGCAATAAAGGCCTCTTTTGTCAGGTCTGGACGATTCAAATACCCCTTCGCCAGTCCTTTGCCGCTTAGACAAAGCTCTCCGACCATTTCAATCGGCTGAAGCTGCCTGTGCTCACTCAATATATAAGCACCTGTCTGATTAAGCGGCTTCCCGATAGGAATAGAACGTGCCTCTATCGGTATGGCTTCATCCACAGGATAATAGGTCGCAAAAACGGTTGATTCGGTTGGACCGTATACATTCATCAGTCTGCCCTTTCCCATCACATCAAAGGCTTTCCTCACATGCTGAACCGATGCCCGCTCTCCTCCGAACAGCACCTTGCGCACACCACGCATCCAGTCTGTTTCTTCATCAACGAGAAGATGGAATAACGCAGTTGGAACAAACATGACAGAAATGCCCTCTCTTTTAATCAGCCCGGTCAGCTCACGCATGTCTAAAATGGTCTCTTTTTTCGGCAGTACAAGCTTCGCCCCGTTTAAAAGCGCCCCATATACATCAAAGGTAAAGCCATCAAATACACTATTGGATAACGACAGCAGTGTATCGGTTTCTGAAATGGTTAAGTAGTTCGTATTTTTGACTACCCGGGCAATATTGGAATGGGTCGTCATAATGCCCTTTGGTTGTCCCGTTGTGCCAGATGTGTACATGATGTATGCCGTATCATGTAAGCCTGCTTCAAGCGTCAGATTCTCTGAGCTCATCAGTGAAATCTCCTGATCATCTGCAAAAAGATACGTGCCGGTAAAGGCAAGTGACTTCGCCTGACTAATGAAGGATGAGTGAGTCAGAAGGTGCGTTGCCCCGCTGTCTTTGAGCATATATTGAATGCGGCTTTCCGGATAATCGGGATCAATTGGCACATAGACTGCACCTGCTTTTAAGACAGCAAGCATGCAGACAATCAGTTCAGGCCTCCGATCCGCTAAAATGGCGATAACCGTTTGATGCGCGACCCCATTTTTTTGTAAATGTCTTGCCAATCGATTGGCCTGTTCATTCAGCTCTGCATATGTCATCGTATGCTCACCCGCTGATAAAGCCACCGCATTCGGCTGTTTGCGGACATTATGCTCAAACCATTTAGACAAATAAAGCTGATCATGCTCAAGCTCAGGGGCATTCCATTTCTCAAGAATCAACTGCTTTTCCTGTTTCGTCACGAGAGTAAGTGTGTGAACCGATTGATTTGGGTGCTTGACCGCCTCTTTCATCAAAAGAATCAGCTGCTCCTTTAACCGGTGGACAAATGCAGGGTCAAACGCTTTTTGGTTAAAGGCTAGCTTCAATTGTAATTGTTCTCCGGGCGATGCCAGCAAATTGAGATCATAGTTCGATTTTTCATAGACATTCATGTCTTCCACAGTAAATCCTAGCAGTGCCTCTTGCTTGTCCTTCTTTGCAACTGGGACATTTTCAAATACCACAATGTGATCAATGAGCTTCTGCTGACCTGTCTGTGCCTGAATATCATAAATCGGGATATATTGATGCGGTTCTGCCGCAAGAGACTGCTGCTGTGTTTCTGATAATAGAGAACGAAAGGTCATGTGATCAGTCAGCTGAATTCTTCTTGGAATGACATTGATGAACAATCCAACCATCCTATCAACGCCAGCCAAATCCGCTGGACGCCCTGACACAACCGTTCCAAACAGCACATCATTTGACCGCTGGTACCTGCTTAGCAAAATTGACCACACCGATTGAAGTGCACTGCTTAATGTGGCGTTCTGCTGCAATGCCAGCTCTGATAAAGCAGCCGTTTCTTCTTTGCTCATCGACCATTTGATTTCGCCTAATTCATGCTCATTTGTTTGTTTTCGCTGTTCTTTAAAGGTCGCTTGTCCGTCAAATCCTGCTAATGATTGCTGCCAATATTGAAGAGATGCTTGTTTATCTTGTTTTTCCAGCCATTGAATATATGCTTTATATGGTTTGACCGGCTCTAGCTTGTAAGGGACGTCATGCAAAAGCGCATGATAAATCGCAAATAATTCCTGCACGACAAGTCCAAAGCACCAGCCATCTAGAAGGATATGGTGATAGCTCCATATCCAGCGATAGCTAGCAGGGCCCGTTTGGAAAACGGATGCCCGCATGAGAGAATCCTTCGAGAGATCAAAGCCTCTCAGCTGATCCTTTTGTTTAAATTCCTCAATACGCACAAGCTGTTCATCTTCAGAAAGATCCTGCATGTCCACAACATCAAGTGTAAAAGGACGTTTCTTCAGCACAACTTGGACAGGACGCTTCACCTTTTCGTGGAGGAACACAGTTCGAAAAATATCGTACCGCTCCACGATGATATTCATGCTTTTTTCAAGCAAATCATATCGAAGTGTGCCCTTCACGCTCATGTCCATCTGCTCTACATAAAAGCCCTTTTCTTGATGATGAAGGGTATGAAACAGCATGCCTTCTTGCATCGGCGACAGATAATACATGTCTTGAACTTGATCCCTTTTAAATTGACTCATCTATTTCATTCCTCCCTTCCCGTTTTTATGACTGATCTCGTCGTGTTAGGTCAATTTTTCCTCAAGCATGTCAAAAATGTCGTCCATTTCCTCCATTTCAAGGTCAGCCGCAGAGAAGTCACTTGGCGTAAATTCCCGCTCGTGCTGCGCTAAGCAATGAGTGATGATGGCTTGGATTTTCCCCTTCACCATTGCCATGAACTGCTGTATCGTCTGTTCTTCATATTCACTTGCACAGTAGGAGCAAGATAGAATGAATCGATTGCGCTGAACAAGACCACTGAGGTTCAGCTTGTACACAGCCTCCGAATCTGGGCTTGCTTGGCGGCCCATATCATAGGCTGACGGCCCAAAGAGTTCTGTCGTCACTTCCTGATCAATCTGCCCAAGATAGTTCAAGCTGATTTCGGGTTGTACGTGTGCTGACCGCTCTGCTGCTGTTAGGTATTTTAAAATGCCATAGCCAATCCCTTTATTCGGCACCCGCCTTAGCATCTCTTTTGTTCCTTTAATAGCATCTGCTATTGTCTGATCTGACTTTGCCTCAAGAACGACTGGATACATACTCGTAAACCAACCAACCGTACGGGATACATCTAACCCTGATAAAATATCCTCTCTTCCATGACCTTCAAGCTGCACATGTACATGAGATTGACCTGTCCATTCCTGAATGGCAAGACCGAGAGCACACAAGAGAATATCGTTTATTTCTGTGGTGTATGGAAGGTGAATATCTGTCAAAAGATGCTCAGTTTCTGTTTCTGTCAGCTGCATTTGAACCGCTTTGGTTTGAGCGACTTTTCTTACTGTCACTTCATGATCAACAGGTAAAACGCTAAACGGCATGCTGTCAATCTCTGTCCAGTACTCCTGTTGGCTTTTTAATGGCTGTGACTGCGCGTAGCGCTCAATCGCCTCTGCCCATTCTTTGAAGGAGTGGGTTTTTGGCGGCAGAACCAGCGTTTGTCCTTGCTCTGCCTGCTGATAAAGAGACATAAAGTCTTCTAATAAAATTCGGCATGAGATACCATCAATGACAAGATGGTGGGTCACTATGAGTAAGTGATCTCCATCTTTTGCGCGGAAACAAATCACTTTCATCAACGGGCCTGTTTCAAGATTCAGCTGACGCTGATATTCATTGGCATATGTGGAAATGGCCTTTTTGACGTCCTGCTCTTTTGAAACATCACAAGAAATAATCGACATCGGTTCTGTAAGCTCCCGTTGATTGTATTGCAGAATGTCACCATGCTCCTGTTTGTAGACCATACGCAGTGCATCATGATGTGAAAGTAGTTTATGCATGACTTGTTCTGTAATCGAAAGGTCAAATCCATTTGCCGCATGAAGCATCATCGAGAGATTCCAATGGTGCTGGTGGCTGAAATTCCGTTCAAAGAACCAGCGCTGAATGGGGGTCAATATCACTTCCCCTTCGACAGGTGATTGGTCCGCCGTCATTTGATCGGCTTCTTCAATATATGGGCGGAGCTCCGCAATCGTTGGATACTGAAATAAGAGTTTCATATCGAGCTTCCAGCCCTCTTGCGTTAACCTGCTCGCCATTTGGATACCTTTAATTGAATCTCCGCCTAGGAAAAAGAAGTGATCGTGAATCCCGACCTGGCTTACGCCAAGCACGTCTGCCCATATGTCGCAAAGAAGGGCTTCGACTTCATCTCTAGGTGCTTCGTAAGTCGTTTGATTCGCCTCTACATCAGGCGCTGGTAATGCTTTCAGATCGACTTTTCCATTTGCCGTCATTGGAAATTGGTCGAGATGGATGATCCATGATGGCACCATATAGTCTGGCAATGTACGTTTTAAGCTTTCTTTTAAATCCGTTGTTTCTTCATCCGTGATGACGTAAGCGACAAGCGCATCTTGTTCGCTCGCATCTTTTACAGTCGTCACGACTGCCTCTTTGACTGCATCTAGTTCAAGAAGCTGGGCTTCAATTTCTGACAGTTCTATACGGAAGCCGCGGATATTGACCTGATGGTCTTTTCTGCCGAGATAGATTAGCTCGCCATCCGCTGTCCATTTCACTAAATCGCCTGTGCGGTACATGCGCTCCCCTGGATAAAATGGATCTGGGACAAATCGTTTGTCCGTCTCCTCCGGAAGATTCCAGTACCCTCTTGCCAGACCTTTCCCCGCAATCACCAGCTCACCCGGTACGCCTGGCGGCGAGAGATCATATAACGAACCAAAAATGTAAAAACGGGTATTGGCAATCGCTGTTCCAATCGGAAGCGTGCCATGATCTGGGTTGATGATTCCGCTTGTCGCCACGACTGTATGCTCAGTCGGACCGTAGTTATTGACGAGTTTGTACGGAACTGGCTTCACCTGTTTCAGCTTGTCTCCGCCTGTCAGTAAATAGCGCAAGGAATGATTGTCCATCGCTAGGAACTGCTCACAAAGCTGGGTCGGCAGGAACGCTATAGTGATGCCTTGTTCATTGAAATACGCATTGAGCTTGATCATATCGAGACGAATCGCTTCGTCGATGATGTGCAGCTCTGCGCCGGCCATCCACGTCGGGAACATCTCCCAAATGGAGGCGTCAAAGCCAAAGCCGGCATATTTTGCGGTTCGATCCGCGTTTGTCACCTGGAAGGCATCATTGTGCCAGAAAGCAAGATTCACAAGGGAATGATGCTCGACCATGACACCCTTCGGCTGTCCAGTCGTTCCCGATGTGTAAATCATATAGGCGAGATCCGTTGGTTTCACATGAACCTGAACCTCTTGCGCTTCGCCTTCTACGGCATCTTCTATCAATAGGACATGACCTGTGAAAGAAGAAGGTGCAGTGAGCCCTTTTTGAATCAGAAGCACCTCTGCCTCGCAGTCCTCCAGCATGTACGCAATGCGCTGAGCTGGATAATCCGCATCAATTGGGACAAATGCCGCTCCTGCCTTCAGGACGCCAAGGACAGCCGCCGTCATGTCAAGCGATGGGCGGGTGAGAATGCCAACACGGTCTCCCGTTTTTGTGCCAAGAGAGAGCAGTTTCTGAGCAACTCCATTCGCTCGATTGTTCATCTCTTCATACGTCCAGCTTGTTCCGCAGAAGGTCGCCGCTTTTTGATGAGGAGCTTTGTCCGCCTTAGCTTCAATCAGTGCATGAACTGTTTGGTCTGATGGGACGTCTAGGACAGGTCCTGACCATTCATTGATGAGTTCTCGTTTTTCCTCTTCAGTTAACATAGATATCGCTGAAATTGGCTCATTCAGCTTAGCCAGCATCTCGTCTATGATTTGTTCAAAGTAACGACTCCAGCGCTGAATAGTCCTCTTTTTAAACAGTGCCGTTGCATACTCAAAGCGTAAGCCCACTTGGTCCTTTTCTTCAAATACACCGAGTGTTACATCAAATTTTGCATGAGCTGTACCTTGCTGCTTCTGCGAAAGCTTTAGTCCATTCAAATTCGGTAACGTCAGGTCACGTTCATCCGTTGTCAGCATGACACTAAACAATGGATTACGGCTCGTATCTTTTGGAAGATCTAACTGTGCCACCAATTCCTCAAACGGGAATTCTTGATGTTCATAGGCTGATAGGCTGCGACCTTTCATTTTTTCAAGCAATTGCGCTGTGGTGTCTTCCAGCTGCAATTCATTTCGAAGAGCCAGTGTATTTACAAACATGCCTGGTACCCGTTCGATTGAAGCATGCGTACGTCCAGCTGTCACAGCACCTATGACGATATCGGTCTGCCCAGTCAGTTTATGAAGGAAAATGGCAAATGCGGTTTGCATCACCATGTTCAGGCTCACACCTTTTTTACCCATAAGCGTTTTGATGGACTGCGCTTTTTCAGCAGACAACCATCTATCGACTCGATCTCCTTCAAATGACTGAACATGAGGGCGCGGAAAATCAAGTGGAAGCGCCAAATCTTCTGGCGGCTGTGCATATTGCTTTAGCCAATACTGCCGCTGTTTCTCAAGCAATGCTTGCTGCTTTTCTTCCTGCTGCCATACCGCATAATCCTTGTAGTGTAGCTGAACTGGCGGTAACGGCTTTTTCTCATACAGCTCTGCGAGTTCTTGAATGAGCAGACTGCGGGTGACACCATCTGCAATGATATGGTGCATATCCATCATGAACACATATTTCTCATCAGAAAGCTTCGCCACTTTTGCCCTCATTAATGGTGCCTGATGTAAAGAGAATGGTGTGATGAATCCTTCTACGACAGATTGCGCCTGATCGTCCTCTACTTCAACAACCTCTAATGTAAAAGGCACTCGTCGATAGACTTTTTGAACGGGTACGCCGTCAATTTCCACAAACGCCGTCCGCAATGATTCATGTCTTTCAATCAAGGCTTGAAGCGCTTCTTCTAACTGCTTCACATCAAGACTGCCTTCCATTATTAAAACAGCCGGCATATGGTAGGTGACCGCTTCTGGATGCAGCTGCTGTAACACATACATCCGCTTTTGTGCGGAAGAGACGGGATAGAAGTCTTTCTTTTCCGCTGGCTGAATGGATGTGACGACCGAGGAATCCGCTTCTTCTAAATAGGCGGCCATCGCCCGTATGGTTGGCTTTTCAAAAAGGACTTTAAGCGGCACATGCTTGTTCAGCTCGGCTTGCACCTTCGAGATGAGTACCATGCCTTTGAGGGAGTGACCACCTAATTCAAAGAAATGGTCATGAACACCTATTTGTTCAACCCCAAGAACATCTGACCAAATGGTACAAAGTGTCTGCTCGAGTGCCGTTTCTGGTGCTACGTGCTTCGCGCGGTTCATATGCACCTCATGTGGAAGCGGCAAAGACTTTGCATCTACCTTTCCGTTTTGTGTGAGCGGAATGTGATCCACTTTGACAAAATACGTTGGAATCATATAATCCGGCAGTGTCTCCGCAAGCTTTTCTCTAAACACCAGCGTTCCAATGTGTTCAGGTGCTGTGTAATAGAGCGCAAGCTCCGGCAAACGGGATAGATGAAGCACTTTGACATACACGTCTTGAATGGTTGAAAGTGCACGTGCGGCGTGCTCAATTTCCTGTTTCTCGATGCGATAGCCGCGGATTTTCACTTGATCATCGACTCTTCCAAGAAACTCAATGTCTCCATTGGCATGCTGTCTGACCAAATCTCCTGTCCGATACATTCGCTCTCGAGGGAAGAATGGATGTTCAAGAAAGCGTTCTGCTGTTAATTCAGGCTGATTCAAATACCCTTTTGACACACCATCTCCTGATATATAAAGCTCTCCCGGCGCGCCATAAGGGACTAGCCGCAGCTCTCGATTGCATACGAGCGCTCTTGTGTGAGCAATTGGCTGTCCGATGATAGAGTGCTCCTTCAAAGCGTCCAGCTCATGCGGTGTGATCAGCTTTGTCACTGTTCCGATGGTTGTCTCTGTCGGGCCGTAATGGTTCATCACTGCCACACATGGATGCTGCTTCATAAATGTCTCAACATCCTCAGGGACAATCGGTTCTCCTCCAAGGACAACAAGGCGTAAAGCGTTAAATGCATGATCCTTTGAATCTGCCATCATATGAAATAAGGATGGTGTCATTTTGATATAAGTCAGCTCTTGTTCATCAATGAAACGCATGAGACGCACAGGGTCTGTATACACATCTTCACGAGGAACATAGAGTGTCCCCCCTGCTTTTAAGACAGGGAAAATGCTTGTGTAACCGAGATCGTATGCATAAGAAGAAAAGAGTGCCGTTCGATCACATTCTTGAAGTGTCACCTCATTCGTCAGCCAGTTGACGTAGTGTGATAGATTACGATGCGTGAGCTGTACACCCTTTGGCTTTCCAGTTGTCCCAGATGTGTAAATCACATAGGACAGCTGATCGACCGATACGTCCGGCACATCTAGCGAATGACTTTGGTGCACTGCTTTTTCAACTTGTACCACCTGAATCGATTTGTGATTCTGATAGGAATCTATAAGAGACTCATTCGTCACGATGACTTGTGCACCTGAATCTTCTAATGTATAGCGGATACGTTCAGCAGGAAAAGCCGGATCAATTGGGACAAATACACCTCCTGCTTTCATCACACCGAGCATTGAGACGATGACATAAACAGAGCGATCAAGGATCAGTGCCACAGTCCTTTCTTTCTCTATACCTCGAATCTTCAATTCACTGCCAAGTGCATTTGACATGTCTTCCAGCTCGCGGTAGGTGAGCTTCCTTTGATCATCCATGACCGCAATGGCATCTGGTGTTTCCTTTGCCTGACGTGACAATTGGACATGGAATGGCTCATGGTGAATCGTGTGTCCTTCGCCTTTTTTCTCCAAGCGTTCCATTTGCTCATGCTGATCCAGTATATTGAGCAAGCCGAGCTGTTCATCTGGATGTTCAATTGCCTCACGAATAATCGCCAGAAGATGTGTCCCTAGCCGGCGGATGGTCTCCTCTTTAAATAACGCCGCTGCATAGTCAAAGCTCAGCTTTAATTCTCCCTCACGTTCAAATGCCTCTAGAGACAGATCAAATTTAACCGAGCGATGCTGAATAGCATAAGGCGAAATGTGCAGATCGCCGAGCTTTAGCGCTGGAACCTCCATGTTCTGCATGTTAAATGACACGTTAAAGAGCGGGCTCCGAGTGGTATCACGTTCTAGCGGAAGACGTGCAATTAACTCTTCGAGCGGATAGCTTTGATGCGCAAAAGCATCGACACTCGTTTCTTTTATTTCTTCAAGCAGCTGTAAAAATGTTTTCGTTTGTTTTGGCTTCCCTCGCATCGCAATGGTGTTGATAAACATCCCCGGCATATCCTGTATATCAGGATGCGTTCGTCCGGCAACCGGAGAACCAACGATGATATCTTCCTGCCCACTATAGGAGGCAAGCAGTACTTGAAAGGCAGATAACAAGAACATATACATGGTCGTATCTGTTTTCTGAAGCAATTCTTGAATCCGCCGAGTCGTTGCTTCATCACAGCCAAACATGACGCGCTCTCCAGAAAAATCACGTTGCGCTGGACGCGGATAATCTGTAGGCAACTCTAAAACTGGTATATCCCCTTCAAATTGCTTCAGCCAATACGCTTCATGCTCCCGCTGTTTCTCCGTTACCTCTTTACTTAACTGCCAGACAGCATAATCTTTATAATGAATGGCTCTTTCTTCAAGAGTTTCTCCATCGTAAGCCTTCGCCAAATCTTGAATGAACGTCTTCATGGAACTGCCATCTGTAATGAGATGGTGTGCTTCCAAGACGAGAAGGTGACGATTCTCACTGAGTTTGAGCAGCTGCGCTCGCAGGAGGGGTGCGGCTGTTAAATCAAATGGTGTTTGACGTTCAGAAAGAAATGCCTCAGCCTCTTCTTCCTTGATCTCATGAACAGGAAGATCAAAGGCAGTCCATTCATTCACCCTTTGTACAATGTCTTCCCCTTTCAAATGAAAACTCGTTCTTAAGATTTCATGCGTTTGGATCAACTGATCAAACGCTGATCTGAGCTGCTGATATTCGAGTGTCCCTTCAAGCGTTAAGACGATCGGAATATGATAATTCGTGCTGTCAGGTTCGAGTGTTTGCAGCATGTATAAACGGCGCTGAGCTGGTGATACCGGATATTCGTCCGCCTGCTCTGCTGGCAAAATAGGATGTCCCTTTTCCTCTTGACCGTCCTGATCAATATACGCCGCTAACGAGCGAATCGTCGGCTTTTCAAAAATCACTTGAATCGGGACTTCCTTTTGAAGCACCTCTTGAATCTTCGCTGTCATCATCATCGCTTTGAGAGAATGCCCACCAGCCATGAAGAAATGCTCGTCTATTCCCACCGTTTTCCCAAGGAGCTCCTCCCACATTTGAGCGAGTGCCTTTTCCGTCTCGCTTTCAGGTGGAATGATCTTGATCTCTTCACGATGCACTTCCTCTGGCTTTGGTAAACCTTTCCGGTCGACCTTTCCGTTTGCTGTAAGCGCAAAGGCATCCAGCTTCATCACATGGTGCGGCACCATATAAGCTGGCAGCTCTTGATTGAATAAAGCCCGCACCTCTTCTTCTGTCCTCGTCCCTGTGAAGTAAGCGATGATTTCCTTTTCATCTGAGGAAAACGGATGAACAAGAACAACCGCATCATCTATGCCAGCTTCTTGCTGTAAAACCGTTTCAATTTCACCAAGCTCAATACGGAAGCCGCGAATTTTCACCTGATCATCTTTCCGACCGAGGAATTCGATCTGGCCATCCGCTCCATACCTAGCCACATCCCCCGTTCGATACAAGCGTCCTTTCGGCTTAAAGGGATCTGCTATGAATACTTGGTTGGTTAAATCCAGGCGATGGAGATATCCTCTTGAGACACCGCCACCGCCAACATACAGCTCCCCTGGCGCTCCAATCGGCTGAAGCCTTTGATGGTCATCTAAAATGTAGGCTGATGAATGATTGATCGGCTGACCAATTGGGATCGTGCCCGCTTCATCTCCTCTTACTTCGTAAATGGTCGAGATGGTTGTATTTTCTGTTGGACCATATGCATTCAGTAAGACAAGTGCCGGATGATGCTTTTTCACAAGCTCCGCACTCTTCACATTGATGACATCACCGCCTGTGATTAATGTGGTTAATCCTTTGAACATTTGCGGGCGCTGCTGAGCGAGCTGATTAAATAATCCAGTCGTTAAAAAGAGTGCCGAGATCTGTTGCACGTTAATAAATTGCTCAAATCGATGGATATTCAATAAAGTATCACGGTCAACAGGATAAAGCGTCGCCCCATTCAGCAGTGTAGAAAAGATTTCAAAGGTAATGGCATCAAAGCTGATAGCCCCTGTATGCGCCATACGATCCGACTTGTTCAAACCCAATTTCTCCTGTGAACATGCTAATCTCACAATATGCTGATGCTCAATTTGAACACCCTTTGGTCGTCCAGTTGAGCCTGATGTATACATGATATACGCCAATTGAGAAGGAGACGTCCTGACTGATACGTCCATGTGTGACCGATTAGACATTTCTGTTACATGAACAGCCTTGATGCGTTCATCAACTGGCGGCTTACTGTCAGCATAGAGCAAAATCGATACACCGCTGTCCTCAAGCATAAAACGGATTCTCTCTTCAGGCTGGGAGGGATCTACCGGGACATAAGTAGCCCCTGCATAAAGAACCGCTAAAATGGCGATCACCGCATCTGCTGATCGGTTCATATATACAGCGACAGCATCCCCGGGCTGTACACCATTTTCAACCAAACTGCCAGCTAATCGTTGAATTTCTTGCCCAAGCTCCTCGTATGTGATTGCTCGATCTCCTTCGACTAATGCCAGATGGTCAGGCTGCGCCTTGATGCGTTCATTGAGCAGCTCAGGAATAGACAGGTGCTTCGGATAATCTCGCTCTGTCTTGTTCCACGCTTCAATCTGCTGCTTTTCTTCTTCTGTGATACATGTCACTTCATAAAGGCGTGCGTCAGGATTTTGAATGACTTGCTTCATGAGATTGGTCAGATGTTTCGATATGTTTTCAATGACCTTTTCTTCAAAAGCCATGGCATTGTATTTGATTTTCAATGTCCACGTTTCACCAGGATAGACAAGGACATTCAGATCGAAATTCGTTTGTTCAAATCCGTCCTTTACATCAATAGAAAAACCTAGACGTGCAGACATGGTGTCACCAGACAGTTCCTGATCTAAAGGATAATTCTCAAACCCGACCAAGTGATCGAAGAGCCGGCCTCCAGCAGCTGTCTTTTGCTGAATGTCATAAAGCGGCATAAAATCATAGCTTTCCGCTTCCAGCGCATGCTGCTGAACCTGTTGAATCAGCTGTTTGAAGGTGTGCTCCTGATCCAATGTTACCCTGACTGGTATCGTATTGATAAACAGCCCTGCCATGCGCTCAATACCCGTTACACTTGGAGGCCTTCCCGATACGACTGTTCCGAATGTGACATCATTTGCTGCATGGTATGTGCCTAAAAGAACAGACCAAGCAGCTTGAAACAAGTTCGGTGCTGTCACTTGGCATTGTCTAGCGACATCTTGAATGGCTTGTACCATGTCAGCATCCCATGTGAATGTCCATTCCTGATGGTCGTATTGTCCGTTCGTCTCTTTCTGATGCAACAGCCCTTGATGCTGTAAAGCACCGTCTAGACGCTGCTTCCAATAGCCTTCCGCTTCTTGTTTGTTTTGCTTTCCAAGCCACTGGATATAGTCTGCATACGGCTTACCTTGTGAGCGGTCAGGCGTACTGCCGTTTCGGTAAGACTCATAATAATGAAACAGTTTTTTCATCAAAACACCCATGGACCAACCATCCATGATGATGTGATGGTTGCTCCAAATGAGATGCCAATTCGTTTCATTTAGTTGAAAAACAGCGACTTTTAACAACAGATCTTTCGTTAAGTTGAACCCTTGCTTTCTCACTTGCTTTTTATATTGATCGAATACCTTTTGCTGCTCCTGATGATTCAGATGAGATAAATCCTCTCTATACACATCTAGATGACGTTCAGCTAGTACAACCTGACGAGGCTTTTGTAATTGCTGATATACAAAGGCTGTACGGAGAATGTCATATGTTCGTATGAGCTCATTGAGACTCTGTTCAAAAAGATCGAGATCAAACTCTCCGCTTATTCCAAGCTCAAGCTGTGTGAAATAAGAGGAGGAATTAGGGTCTAGCATGGCATGATACAGCATGCCTTCTTGCATTGGTGTTAAAGGGTATACCTTTTGAATTTTCTGCTTGCTCATAGTCCACCTCTTCGTTTGCTTAAAATATATCCATTAGCTTTTCAAGTTCATCCATGGTGAGATCATCATCCCCTACATCACTTGGTGTCATCTCGGTCTCATCCCGTGATAGACAATGTGAGATCAGGGCCTTCACATTCTTTTCTAAGAGATTCTTGAACTGTTCCATCGTGCGTTCTTCAAATTCAAGGAGATGATAAGAAATCGTCACATGGAGCACACTTTGCTCAACAAAACCAACAATATCTAACGCATGAGGTTTCTCTGATTCAGGGCTCAGCGATTGACCTGCATGCCACGTGGAACGGCTTAACTCACCGCCGCCGATCTGTTCATCAAACTGACCAAGATAGTTAAAGCTGATCTCTGGTGTGACATCAAACGCCATATCGTTTTTCATCTTGTCAGGGGTTAAGTATTTTAAAATGCCATAGCCGATCCCCTTGTTCGGAATGTGCCTGAGTTCCTCTTTTAAATACTTGATTTGATAAGAAAGATCGTCTGCATGCGACATATCCAATAACACAGGGTACATACTTGTAAACCAGCCAATGGTTCGCGACACATTGACTGCCGGAAGGATGTCCTCTCTTCCATGTCCTTCAAGATGAATAAAGTGTCTGTCTTCACCTGTCCACTCCTTCATGGACAATCCTAATGCTGTCAGCAAAATATCATTGATGTCTGTTTGATATGCCTCGTGTACATCCGTCAAAAGGCTCTGCGTGTCCTCCTCAGACAATGTAAAGCGAATGGTCTGCACATGAAGCATTCGTTGATCATCCGTGACATGATCCTTTTGAAACGGTGTAACGGAATGCGCAAGCACCTTTTTCCAATAGGCTCTTTCTGCTAGCAGGTCATCTGACATAGCGTATTCTGTCAGCCTCTGCGCATATTCTTGGAAGGAATGTGTTTTTTCAGGAAGCGTAAGGACTTTTCCGCGCTTCGATTGTTCATAAAGAGCCATGAAGTCTTCAAGGAAAATTCGCCATGATACACCATCGATGACAAGATGGTGGACAGCGAGTAATAAGTGATCCCCCTGATCCGTTCGGAAAATAGCAGGTTTCACTAATGGTCCCTCTGTTAAAGACATACTCGCCTGCACTTCATTTGCCAGCTTTTCTACCTGCTGCATTTGCTGCGTGAGCTCTCCTTGTACTTCCATCACATCAATGGTCACAACGGTTTCTTCGACTCCACGATGACGCTGGATGATCCGTCCCTCTTCCAATGGATACACCATGCGCAAGGCATCATGATGGATCATCAGTTGCTCCAATACTTGCTTGACGATTGCTTCATTTAAACCATTTGGCGCATGGAGCATAACGGATTGATTCCAATGGTGCTGGTCGCTGAAATTTCGTTCAAAGAACCAGCGCTGAATGGGGGTCAATATCACTTCCCCTTCGACAGGTGATTGGTCCGCCGTCATTTGATCGGCTTCTTCAATATATGGGCGGAGCCCCGCAATCGTTGGATACTGGAATAAGAGCTTCATATCGAGCTTCCAGCCCTCTTGCGTTAACCTGCTCGCCATTTGGATACCTTTAATTGAATCTCCGCCTAGGAAAAAGAAGTGATCGTGAATCCCGACCTGGCTTACGCCAAGCACGTCTGCCCATATGTCGCAAAGAAGGGCTTCGACTTCATCTCTAGGTGCTTCGTATGTCGTTTGATTCGCCTCTAGATCAGGCGCTGGTAATGCTTTCAGATCGACTTTTCCATTTGCCGTCATTGGAAATTGGTCGAGATGGATGATCCATGATGGCACCATATAGTCTGGCAATGTACGTTTTAAGCTTTCTTTTAAATCCGTTGTTTCTTCATCCGTGATGACGTAAGCGACAAGCGCATCTTGTTCGCTCGCATCTTTTACAGTCGTCACGACTGCCTCTTTGACTGCATCTAGTTCAAGAAGCTGGGCTTCAATTTCTGACAGTTCTATACGGAAGCCGCGGATATTGACCTGATGGTCTTTTCTGCCGAGATAGATTAGCTCGCCATCCGCTGTCCATTTCACTAAATCGCCTGTGCGGTACATGCGCTCCCCTGGATAAAATGGATCTGGGACAAATCGTTTGTCCGTCTCCTCCGGAAGATTCCAGTACCCTCTTGCCAGACCTTTCCCCGCAATCACCAGCTCACCCGGTACGCCTGGCGGCGAGAGATCATATAACGAACCAAAAATGTAAAAACGGGTATTGGCAATCGCTGTTCCAATCGGAAGCGTGCCATGATCTGGGTTGATGATTCCGCTTGTCGCCACGACTGTATGCTCAGTCGGACCGTAGTTATTGACGAGTTTGTACGGAACTGGCTTCACCTGTTTCAGCTTGTCTCCGCCTGTCAGTAAATAGCGCAAGGAATGATTGTCCATCGCTAGGAACTGCTCACAAAGCTGGGTCGGCAGGAACGCTATAGTGATGCCTTGTTCATTGAAATACGCATTGAGCTTGATCATATCGAGACGAATCGCTTCGTCGATGATGTGCAGCTCTGCGCCGGCCATCCACGTCGGGAACATCTCCCAAATGGAGGCGTCAAAGCCAAAGCCGGCATATTTTGCGGTTCGATCCGCGTTTGTCACCTGGAAGGCATCATTGTGCCAGAAAGCAAGATTCACAAGGGAATGATGCTCGACCATGACACCCTTCGGCTGTCCAGTCGTTCCCGATGTGTAAATCATATAGGCGAGATCCGTTGGTTTCACATGAACCTGAACCTCTTGCGCTTCGCCTTCTACGGCATCTTCTATCAATAGGACATGACCTGTGAAAGAAGATGATGCAGTCAATCCTTTTTGAATCAGAAGCACCTCTGCCTCGCAGTCCTCCAGCATGTACGCAATACGCTGAGCTGGGTAATCCGCATCAATTGGGACAAATGCCGCTCCTGCCTTCAGGACGCCAAGGACAGCCGCCGTCATGTCAAGCGATGGGCGGGTGAGAATGCCGACGCGGTCTCCTGTTTTTGTGCCAAGAGAGAGCAGTTTCTGAGCAACTCCATTCGCTCGATTGTTCATCTCTTCATACGTCCAGCTTGTTCCGCAGAAGGTCGCCGCTTTTTGATGAGGAGCTTTGTCCGCCTTAGCTTCAATCAGTGCATGAACTGTTTGGTCTGACGGGACGTCTAGGACAGGTCCTGACCATTCATTGATGAGTTCTTGCTGCTGCTTCGGTGATAATAATTGCATTTGATCAAGCGATTGATCTGGTGCTGATACCATTTGTTCCAATAAATGAAGGAAAAACTCCTTCCACTTTTCAATCGACGACTGTTGAAAGATAGAAGAATTAAAATCGAACACAAGCTCAATGTGATCAGCCTTTTCGTTTCCAGTTAAGGTCAAATCAAATTTAGCGATATTCTCTTCGAATGGCTGTGGCACAATGTGAAGTCCATCCATCGACAAATCACGAATGTCCGCATTTTCCATTGAGAACACCACATCAAAGATTGGATGACGGCTTGTGTCTCGAACCGTTTGCACTTGGTCTACCAATTCTTCAAACGGATACAGCTGATGCTCGTTTGCCTCTAATACAAGCTGATGAACATTTGACGCAAATTCAGCAACTGTCTGATGTCCTGCTGGCTTTGTTCTAAGTGCCAGCGTGTTCACAAACATGCCAATCACAGATTGAATATCAGGATGGGTTCTGCCCACAACCGGAGAACCGATGATGATATCTTCTTGTCTTGAAAGCTTGCTTAAAAGGGTACTGTAGCAAGCAAGAAGAACTGTATACGTCGTACTGTTGAGTGCTCTGACCAGCTCATCCAATTTCGCTTTAAGCGACCCATCGATCGTAAATGAGACGCGATCTCCTGCGAATGTTTGCACTTTTGGTCTTGGCAGGTCTTCCGGCAGTGCCAGTACAGGAAGTTCTCCTTGTAATTGCTCCAGCCAAAATGCCTTTTCGGTACCTTTTTGTGCAGCAGATTCCTCACTTTTTAACCAAACAGCATAATCCTTATATTGAACTGGTAAGTTCTCGAGTTTGTCTCCTCGATACAGGGCTGAAAGCTCCTCGATTAAAATGCCAACAGATGCACCATCTGATATGATGTGATGCATATCAATCAGTAAATAATGAACATTTACAGAGACAGAAACAAGACCTACTCTGAGTAAAGGTGCTCTTCCTAAATCAAACGGACGTATAAAGTCATTCATCAATTCCTGAATGCCTTGGCCGTTCCCTTCGATTCTTTCAATGTCTACAGAGACATTTTCTTCAATCCGCTGAACAGGTTCATCCTGAACGAAATCAAAGCTCGTTCGGAAAGCTTCATGACGATGGATAAGCTGCTTAATCGCCTTTTCAAAACGTTTTTCATCAAAGACACCTTTAAGCTTTAAGACAGCTGGCATATGATAGCTTTGCGCAGCATCGGTCATTTTCTCCAGAACGAACAGTCTTTTCTGAGCAGATGTCACTGGATAAAAGGCCGCCTCTTCCGCTTTCTCCACCCGCTTGATCTCCGTTTCATCCATTTGATCAACCGCAAGGGCAAACGCCTCTAATGTGGGAGATTCAAATAAAGACTTCAAGGTAAGCTCCACTTGCATCTCTTCATACAGTCTGTTTAGCATTTTCATGCCGCGCAGCGAATGGCCCCCGCATTCAAAGAAATGATCGTGCCTGCCAATGCGCGGCACTTCAAGTACTTCCTCCCAAATGTGTGCCAACGTACGCTCCGTATCCGATTGAGGAGGGACATACTCATTTACCGCCTGCTCACTTAGATCAGGCGCCGGTAAAGCTCGTCTATCTACCTTGCCATTACCTGTCAATGGAAGCTCGTCTAATTGCATGAAGAATGCCGGCATCATATAAACAGGTAATTCACGTCCTACTTGCTCACGTAAATCAGCCAATGAGACAGATCCTTCTGCTGTGAAATACGCACATAATGTATCATTTGAAGCGGCAATCACAACGGCCTCCTTCAATTGCGGATGTCGCAGCAGCTGGTGTTCAATTTCTCCAAGTTCAATTCGCTGCCCTCGAATCTTGACTTGATGATCGATCCGTCCGATGAATTCAATATCACCATTTGACAGCCAGCGTGCAAGATCGCCCGTTTTATACATGATCTCACCAGGACGGAACGGATTTTCGACAAACTTTCCGCTTGTTAATGCTGGCTGCTGATAATATCCTTTCACCAGTCCATCGCCAGCGACACAAAGCTCTCCTGCAACACCTGGCGGCTGCACATGACCAAATTCATCTACAATATAAACAGCCGTTTGACTCACTGGCTTTCCAATTGGAATGGATAATGCCTGCTTCTCAATGTGATTTACAGGATAATAGGTGGTGAAAATCGTGCTTTCAGACGGTCCATACATATGAACAAGCTTGCCCTTTCCAACCGTTTCAAGCGCAGATGCGACATGAGGCACAGAAGCACGCTCTCCGCCAAACAACACTTTTCTTACATTCTTCAGGCTGTCCTTTTTCAGATCAACAAGTAAGTGAAAAAGAGCTGTTGTGATCATTAAAATACTGGTTTTTTCCTTCTCAATCGCTCCTGAAAGCTCATTTATGTTTAAGATGCTGGCTTTTGGCAGAACAATGAGTTTCGCTCCGTTTAATAGAGCTCCAAACACATCAAACATAAAGGCATCAAATACATAGTTTGAGAGGCTCATCACCGTATCTTCATGAAGAATGGTAAGATAGTTTGATTGCTTCACCGTTCTCAAAATGTTCCGGTGTGTCACCATATTTCCTTTAGGTTTGCCAGTTGTACCAGATGTATAGGTCAAATTCGCCAAGTCTTCCGGCAAGACACATACAGCTGTATTTCTTGTTGATTGCTGATCAATAGCCTGATCCTCTGTTTCAATGATTACTCCCTCAAAAGCAGCGAGCACCGAACGATGGCGTAGCACCTGATGTGTCAGTACAAATTGTGCATCGCTATCTGTCAAAAAGTGCTTCACTCGCTCATCAGGGAAATCGGGATCAATTGGTACATAGACACCGCCCGCCTTTAGCACAGCCAGAACAGACAACACCATCTCGTTGGATCGTTCAAAGAATAAGGCCGCCTTCATCCCTTTCTCAAAACCATTTTCACGCAAATAATGAGCTAGCTGGTTCACTCGGTCATTCAGTTCTTGATAAGAAAGAACCACACCTTCACATTGCAGTGCAGACTTTTGACCGTATTGCTTCACCTGTGCTTCAAACTGCGTCACAATCGTTTCATCCGCAGGATAAGGCGTAGGTAACGGGTTCCACATATTCAGTTGAGCTTCCGCCTCTTGTTCAGACAGTAAACGATAAGAACGAATCGCTTCCTCCGGTGTTTTGACCATTTGCTCCAGAAGATACACATAATGCTTGAGCATCTGCTCTGCTGTACTTCGTTTAAATAATGCCGTACTGTAATCGAGAACGAAGGATACCCCATGACCTGACTCCATCGCTTGCAGAGTTAAATCAAATTTCGCAATATGGAAATTGGTTTCTTCAACT
This sequence comes from Bacillus crepusculi, assembly GCF_014764715.1. Classification (GTDB taxonomy): domain Bacteria; phylum Bacillota; class Bacilli; order Bacillales; family Bacillaceae; genus Bacillus. The sequence goes on from NZ_JACXXE010000004.1 coordinate 176,706, forward strand.
TCGACTTTCATCTCTCCAATATGCTGGGCTGTTGAATGATCCGGCGTCAGCGTAAAGACGGTATCGAACAACGGATGGCGGCTAAAATCTCTTGGCACATTCAGCTTTTCAAGCAACCGCTCAAATGGATATTGCTGATGCTCAAACACCCGCATCGTCTTTTCCTTTACTCGCTCGATCAACTGCGACATGGTTCCATTCGGATCTACCTCTGACCGCAATGCAAGTGTCTGGACAAACATGCCAATCATGTCATTTAGGTCTGCATGCACACGCCCTGCCGCCGGTGTCCCGACCACAAATTCCCTTTGGCCCGTGTATTTCGCAAGCAACGTATAGTAAGCAGAGAGCAGAACCGTATACAGTGTCGTGTGGTGCTTCACTGCAAGCTCCTGTAATTGATCTTTTAGCGTTTCATCTATGTCTTTAATCACGCGATCCCCTGCGAAGGATTGAACAGGTGGGCGCTGATAATCGGTTAACAGCTGTAAAGCAGGAATATCTCCAGAAAATTCTTGCAGCCAGAATGCCTCTTCTTTTTGAAAGCCTTGATGTTCTTGCCAAACAGCATAATCTTGATATTGCAGCTTCAATGGTGCTTTAACCGATCCCTCATAAGCATCTGACAACTCACGCAGCATCAAATCAATCGAAAGACCATCGGAAATGAGGTGATGCATATCGAAAAAGAGCAGGTGCTCCTGATCATGTAATGACTGCAAGCCAATACGAAGAAGTGGCGCACACTCAAGATCAAAAGGTCTGACAAATTGCTGCATGTTCTCTTCCATCGTGCCGCCTGTCAGCTGCTCTATTTGAAAGGACACTGATGGAGCTATCCGCTGCCGAGGGACACCCTTGATTGTATGAAAAGAAGTGCGCAGTATATCATGACGCGTAATCAGTCTTTCAAAGGCTTCAGTCAGCTTTTCTAACTGCAGTGTTCCTTTTAGCCTCACAACTGCCGGCATATGGTATGCGATGCTCTGCTCCATTTGACTCACCATATAGACGCGCTGCTGTGGAGGTGACAATGGATAATCGGCTGCTATCGGTGCTTTCGGTATGACCGTTTGAGCGGATTTTCCCGCTTGCTCAATATAGACAGCCAATGCGGCAATCGTCTGTTGCTCAAATAAAACAGACAATGGCACCTCTACTTGAAAAGCTCGCTGAATATGTGTGAGTACTGTCATTGCTTTGAGTGAATGCCCGCCTCGATCGAAGAAGGAGTCATATACACCGATCTTCTCTTGATCCAGAGCTTCTTCCCACAAGCAAACGAGCTTCGTTTCTACATCGTTTCTAGGCGCTACATACACAGCACTGACAGCCTTCTCCACTTTGAATAAGGCGAGGGCACGCCGGTCGACTTTTCCGCTTACTGTGAGTGGAAATACATCGAGTTCTTTAAAATAAAGAGGCATCATGTATGCCGGAAGCTGGTGTTTGATAGCGGCTTGTAGCGCATCAACTGACACACCTTCTTGGCTGACCTGGTAAAAAGCACTTAACGCCTTCTCACCATCTGCTTCTTCAACCACAAGTACAACAGCCTGATCAACTCCATCTACCTGCTCCATCACGGCTTCAATTTCGCCTGTTTCTATGCGGTACCCCCTTATTTTCACTTGATCATCCATTCTGCCTAGATAATCAATCGTGCCATCCGGAAGCCACCTGACTAGATCCCCTGTCCGATACATCCGTTCATGTGGAGAAAACGGATCCTTCGTAAATACCTGCTCCGTCAACTCAGGCTGATTCACATAGCCTCGTCCAACACCTATCCCCGCAATGCATAGCTCTCCAGCAGCACCCCGCACCTGTAATTGATCATGTTCATTTAAAATATAAATACGATGATGACCAAGAGGCTTTCCAATCGAGACATAACGCTGTTCAGATGATGTCCGCAGTTCATTGAGGTCTAGACGATGAACCGCCGCATCCACACATGTCTCTGTTGGACCATACACATTCCATAGATGAAAATCGGGCTGACTCATACGAACCGCTTCGATCAAAGACTGCGCCGCTTTCGCAGGCAATGCTTCTCCTCCAATCAACATATGAAGCAATGACAAACCGCTCAAATCCGCTGCAAGTAAAAGCTGCACATGCGCCGGTGTTCCATCCGCTGCTTCAATTTGATGCTTTCGATAATAATCCGCTAGCTGTACACCATTTCTCGTCGTTTCTCGCGGGACGATATGAAGCGTATGCCCAAATAAAAGGGCAGCAAAGATTTGTTTCACCGATGCATCAAAATGGAATGGTGCAAGAAGCGCCATTTGAAGCGCTCTTGCTCCTTGATAAACCTCATGATGCAAAGCATGGACCAAATGATGAAGCTGAAGATGCTCAATCATGACGCCCTTCGGCTTTCCGGTCGTGCCCGATGTATAAATCATATAAGCCAAATCCTCAGGTGCCGTCTGATTTTCGAGCTCAGGCAGCAAGGCATCATTTAATAAAATATGCTGCTGCACGATCATTTTCTCCGAGAGGACTGGGTCATTTTGAACGAACGATTCCTCTGTTAACACAATGGAAGCACCTGAATCCTTCACAATAAATTGAATACGCTCCTCAGGTAATGCCGGATCAATCGGTACATACGCTCCGCCAGCCTTTAATATGCCGAAGATCGCCACCATAGCATCTATCTTTCGGTCCATTAAAACAGCAACAGGCACATCACGCGAAATTCCTTTCATTTGTAAAAATCGTGCCAGCTTTTCTGCCTTTTGATACAGCTCACCATAAGTGAATGTTCCATTTTCTGCTACAACGGCTGTCCGCTCTGCATACTTGTTTGCTGCCTCATCAAATAACTGATGAACCGATTTTGCTGCTGGTCTTTCAAACCCTTCTCCCTCAGATAATTGCAGTAGCTCTTTTTGCTCACTGGCTGGAAGTAAAGGCAATGTCCCAATCAGCTGATCAGGCTGAGTAACCGCCGCTTCTAGTAATACCGTGAACCGATCAAACATCTTGCTCATATCATCTTCACTAAATAAATCGGTACGGTAATCCAAATCAATGGTCAATGTATCTGTATCCCAGCGGTCTTTCACATGAATCGAAATATCATTCATTCCGCTCCCGCTAAAAATCGGTTCAGTAATGAAAGACAGATTCTCTTTTTTCTGCCACTGCATGACCTGATATTCTAAAGAAATATCAAAAAGACGCCCTGTAAACCCTTCTCTTTCTCGCAGATCATTCATGAGCAGATTGTAAGGGTATTTTTGGTGACGCAAGATCTTCATCTGATCCGCCATAACCTGCTTCACAAAATCAAGAAATGACTGTGACCCATGAACAGATGCGCGCATTGGGATCGTGGAAACAAACATACCAATCATCTTTTTTTCTTTGGCATTTGTCCGGTTGCCCATAAAGGTTCCGAGGACCACATCTTCCACGCCGCTAAATCGATGTAAATAAATATAAACAGTGGACATAAACATAGAGAGCATACTGACTTTCTGTTCCTCACAAAAAACACGAAGCTTTTCCTTCAAAGAATCTGGAATATCTCCCGAAAATCGCTCCGCATGTAAACTCGTATCGTAACCTTTATGCGGTTTTAAAGAAGCGAATTCTGGCATATGGGCAAATTGCTCATTCCAAAAAGCTTGGTCTTTTTGAAAACGTTTAGAAGATTCATAGGCTTGCTCACTCTTAATGTGATCAACGAAGGAAATCTCTTCCACCGGCGAGATGTCTACCCCTTGCAGCATGTCATGATATAAATCGATAATGCGATTTCCCATCAAGATAATGGAAATGCCGTCTGCCACAATATGATGTGCTTTACAGAACAGCCAGCATTCTTGGTCACTGATTTGAAAGACCGTAAATTCAATCAAGGGACTGTCAATCAACGGCATCGGCTCACGTATTTGCTCGTTCGCCCAAGCCCTCACATCCTCTTCACTCCAGCCTTCCACCATGCGAATCGGCTGCTTCTCATATGGTTTGATATATTGAACAGGCTCCCCCTGCTCATGCCGGTACACAAGCCTCAAACGAAGAGTGTCAGTTTGGCGAATGTACGCTTGAAGCACGTCAACGACCAAAGAGGGATCCAGACCTGATACCGATCTCAACCTGGCGAATCCACCCAAATTTGAAATACTTGTACCTGGATAAAATTTTTCCGTATAGAATACTCTCTTTTGCGCATGTGTTAAGGGGTAATAAACTGTATTCATTCTTATCCTCCGCCTCTTCTATGTTTTCTCCACCAACATGAACCCTGCACCCTCTATATCAAAAGAACCAAGTCTATTTCATTAAAATAGACGGAATAACGGAAAAGGAGCCCACCCCGAATAAAACGGAGGAACTCCCATTTTGATTCGGTAGCCTGCCGACCATAGCAAAAAAGCAACATTTACCTTAGGACATGGCTTTGCGTCTCTATGTTTCCATAGATTTGCCTTTTTCTTCTTTTCTTTTAGATATTTTCTATTTACGTACACTTTATATGAAATTATTGTTTTTTTCACCGAAAAATGGGTGTAAAGATTCATGCGTTATACCGAAGGGATCACATCGCAATTTACGATATTTACCGAAAATAACTAATAATAGTTGCGATCTACCGAAAATAATCAACTAAATACCGCAAAAATTTCATGTTTCTCCTTAAATTTTGCAAATATGACCGAAAATGTAGGTGATAGGTCTCCTTTCGTTCCTCGCGATTTCTTAAATCTTAAGAACTATATTCCCTAAAACTTTGAAAATTTTTACCATAAAAACAACACAAAAAGAGCTGCCATTCCAAATGACAGCTCCTTGTTTCTTCATTATATTTACATCACCTTAGACAGGCCGATCGTTTTCTCAATAATGAGCAACGCAATGATAGAAATGATAATAAATATGACGGATATCGCATTGACACTCGGATCAAAGGTTTGCTCAATGTAATTAAACGTCCTCACTGGAATCGTAATGGTTTGGGGAGAGGAGACAAACAAACTGATCGATATTTCCCCAAATGACGTCACAGCTGAAAACACTCCGCCTGCAATGATTCCTGGCTTGATCAAGGGTAGTGTGACTCGAAAGAATGTGCGCACGGGTCCTGCACCAAGGTTCATTGAAGCTAGCTCAAGCCGCGGATCAAGATTTGAGACGCTGACACCTACCGTTCGAACCACATACGGAAAACCAATGATGACATGACCAATAACTAGCGCCCACAAAGAACCTGTAAAGCCCATCGCTGTAAACAAATAAAGCATCGCAATCCCTAACACCACCTGAGGAATCATGAGAGGTGACAGAATAAACGCTTGAATGGCCTCCTTTCCCTTAAAGGAAAGTCTCGCCAAAGCATACGAAGCCATTGTTCCTAAAAGAACAGTAAGAGGCGTCACGATGAATAGCAGAATGACACTGATACGCAGCGATTCCATCCATTCTGGGTTTGACACGACCTCATGAAACCAACGAACAGAGAACGAAGTCGGCGGGAATTCGGGAAAAGCATTCGGACTAAAAGCAGAAAGGACAATGACAAGAACGGGTATGGTTAAAAAGAGATAAACCAATGAGCCAGCAGTCCAAATCAGGATTGAAAGCAAGCGGTCACCCATTGACTTTTTACGCATGCATCCTCGCCTCCCAACGCTTCAATAAATAGCTTAATAGACTGACCACCACAAGCACACACACCAACAAAGTAAATGACATGGCAGCAGCAAGAGGCAGGTTATATACCTGCATGACCTGCTGATAAATAGACAGCGGCAAGAGCGGCTGCATCCGTCCGCCAACTAATAGCGGGGTGATATAACTCCCTGCTGCTAGTGAGAAAACAATAATCGCTCCAGTGATCATGCCTGGAATGGTAAGCGGCAAGGTCACATGAAAAAAGGTTCGAATACGGCCAGCGCCAAGGCTCATAGAAGCCGGTCTTAAATGACGGTCCATATCGGTTAAGCTTGTTGCGATAGGAAGTACCGCAAAAGGCAGCATGACTTGAACATAAGCAATAATGACCGCATTCATATTCCAGAGCATAGAGAGCGGCTGCTTAATCACATGTAAATCTAATAACATGCCATTAATCAGACCATTCTGCGAGAGAAGAACGATCCATGCAAACGTCCGAATCACAACACTTGTCAAAAGCGGCGATACAAGTAAGATATAGAAAAATGCCCGTAGTCGCCGGTTAGGTGCCTTGACGAGTACGTACGCTGCGGGATATGCCATCAATAAACAAATCACCGTTGTCTGCAAAGCCACCCACACTGTACTTCCAATCGCCTTCACATATGCATCTGTCGTGAACACATGAATATATTGAGAAAAGCTATACGTTTGTAATGTATTCATCATCGAATCAACATCACGAAAACTGAGGACAAACATCATCACAAGCGGAGCCAGAAGAAATACAACAAGAAACAAACAGGCTGGCAGCAGCATCAACCAATGAAATCGTTGATTCTTTTTTTTCATTCGCATCACGTATGCACCTTCGAATCTAAGAAAACAACATCTTCAGGCTGCCAATGAATATGGACGGTTTCTCCAACCTCCGGCAGCTGAGGAAATGCGGCATCTGATGCATGTACAATGAGTTCACCTTTATCAAGACCCACGACCAAACGTAATGAGTGCCCGATATAACTGACGTCTGCTAAAACACCCGTAACATGGTTTGGCTGAGCTTCCTCTTTGACAGAAGATATGTTGATTCTTTCAGGACGCAGCATGAATAAATACTTCTCTCTCTTTTCTTTATGTGCCGCAGGTTTCAACTGAACATGCTGTCCGTTTGTTTGAGTTAAATGCGGGACAGTGAACGTGAAATTAGCTTCATCATACACTGCCTCAAATATATTGACCTGTCCGATAAATTCAGCGACGAACCGATTGTTTGGCTGACGATATACCTCTAAAGGCGTCCCAATCTGCTGGATTCTCCCCTCTCCTAAAATCCCAATTCGGTCAGATAGGCTTAAGGCTTCTTCCTGATCATGTGTCACGAGAATGGTCGTAATCCCGACATTCCTTTGAATATTTCGAAGCTCAGTCTGCATATTCTTTCTTAGTTTTGCATCTAGGTTACTCAGAGGTTCATCAAGTAGGAGAACAGACGGCTGAATCGCAAGTGCCCTTGCAATGGCTACCCGCTGCTGCTGACCACCACTCAATTGGTGCGGCATACGTTTCGCATATTCCTCCAATTGAACAAGAGATAAGCTCTCCATGACCTTTTGCTTGATTTCTTCCTTCTTTTTCTTTTGAACCTTCAGTCCATACGCCACATTATCAAATACGGTGAGATGAGGGAAAAGTGCATAGCTTTGAAAGACCATACCCGTTTTTCTTTGATAAGGCGGTAAAGCTGTCACATCCTGCTCGCCAATATAGACGGCTCCTTTTGTCGGTTCTAAAAAACCGCCAATAATGTTTAATAACGTTGATTTTCCGCAGCCACTAGGACCAAGAAGGGAGAAAAACTCTCCCTCATCCACCGTAAGACTGACATCGTCAAGAGCAATTTGCTCACCGAAATGCTGGCTGATGTGTTCTAAATGAATTCCACTCATGTGATCACCTATTTTCCTCCGCCTAATACTTCGTTCCATCGATTTGTCCAATTGCCAAGCTCCGAAGTCGCTGTTTCATAATCTACCCAAGTCAGCTTGCTATAATAGTTCTCTCCAACCTTCACTTTCCCCTTAATCTTGTCACTGTATTTCACATCAGAATTCGACATGCCATAATAAGATTTTTCTGAGAAAGCCTCCTGTGCTTCTTTTCCGCTTAAATAGTTTAATAGTTTATAAGCAGCTTCCTCATGCTGACTTCCTTTTGTTAAAGCCCAGCTCGCGACAGCTGCAACAGCGCCTTCCTTCGGATATGAGAAACCAATATCCATTCCTTCTTCTTCAAGGGCAAATGCTCGGCCATCCCAATATGGAACTGCCGTAACATCCCCACGTTCTAACAAGGTTTGAATAGACCCTGGGTTATCTGGAAAAGCAGCTACATGCCCTTTTAATTGCGCTAGGCTTTTAAACGCTTTATCGATATCCTGTGGATTCGATTCTGTTCCCCCTTGAGCGTGGACAAGTGCAGAGAAAAATTGCAAGCCGGCTGAATAGGTCGGAGAAGAAATAGCCACCTTCCCTTTAAGCTGACTGCTCCATAGGTCTGTCCAGCTATTTGGCTCCTGCTTCACAAGGTCTTTTCTATAAGCAATCCCTAGCTGTCCCATACTAAAGCCTGCTGCATATTGTTTTCCATCAACAGTGAGCTTCTTTTGTACAGAACGGTAAAGTTTTTTCACATTCGGTGCTTGATCTTCATCAATAGGCTCAAGAACGTTTGCTGCAATCCCTCTTTGAATCGTATCAGGCTGTAAAATCAACAAATCATACGGTGGATTTTTGCCATTGGATGCTTTTAATTTCGTAAACCATTCAGAATCTGCCCCAGAGACAGTTTGAACTTTAATTCCAGTATCTTTTTCAAATTTTTCAAGGATTGGTTTGATATTCTTTTCCCAATCGCCGCCGTATACGCCAACGATGACAGTCTGCTGCTGTTTGCTTTGATCCTGTCCATTTCCACCGCAAGCAGTCAGCAATAGAACCATTGATAGGATGCCTGCAAAAATAGTGATGAATCTTCTTTTCATGATTCATTTCCCCCTTTTTGTTCTTTCATTTGACGAAGTGCTTGAATAACATCCGTCTTTGTTAACGGTTCATTTCTATGACTGAAATGAGTATGAACTGCATGTTTATAGTGCGTACGTTCATTGGCTGGGTATGAACGTAGCTGAATAGCAAGTTCACTACTTGCTTCGTCCGTCCATACTTTCTCATAAGCTGTTCTTTGTTCGCCAAAATCCCATACGACGTCATGATCATCAACCTTCTTGCGAAGCCAACTCGTCTGCTCTTCGTCGATTTTCCATTCATTTTGGTCTAGATAGACTTTGACACCATATTGCTGAAGTGCTCTTTCTTCACTTAATAGACCTGATTCCACTTCCTGAAGGACTTTCTCCTTCTTTCTAGCAAATGGGTTCCCCCAGCCTCCTCCACTTGGTGAAACCAATTGAACAGTATCGCCTTTTTCAAGACGCAGAACATCTATTTTTGGCTCGTCTTGTTTTGCTCCATTTGCTGTAATCAGCTTTACCTTACCAACTTCACCTGCTCGGCCTCCCATTAATCCCCAAGGCTGAAACTTCATCCGTTCCATTCCTCGTGCTGTCACCATGGATTCTGGCTTGATCATTTCAAATTCCAAACCGATCGCATGTCCGCCTCTATATTCTCCCGCTCCACCTGTATTCGGCAGAAGCTCATATCGGTGAACATGAATATCAATATGCTGCTCCAAGCTCTCAATCGGTGTATTCTTTAAAAAGCCTGATGAATGATCAATTCCATCCACTCCATCAGCACCTTTTTGAGCACCACCGCCCCCGCCTAGTGGTTCGACAACAGACATTTTCCTGCCGCCTGTTTGATCGTCAGGAACAGAGAGAACAACAATGGCAGATTGACCAGCACCTGCCGCCGGCACTGCTTCAGGTAACAGCTTACCAATGGCGCCCAGCACGACATTGTACAGTCTCATCGTAATCGAATGCCGAATACCGACAGAAGCCGGATATTCTGGATGTACGAGTGATCCTTTAGGAGAAATGACATCGATTGGATACGTAATTCCGCCATTAATCGGTATAAATGGATCTTTACTAATGATGTAATTAATCAACCCTTGATAAAGGAAGGAATGCTTCTGACCATTGGTGACAAGGTTAAAGGCTGTTTTTACTTGCGGGTCACATTCAGAAAAATCAAGCGTCAGCTGTTTACCTTTGACCGTTAACTTGATTTTCAATCGGATCGGTACGTCCGAGATCATATCATCATCCAAATAATCAGCGAATTCACTTGTTCCATCAGGAATGGCTTCAATGACCTTTCCTGCACGATCCTCGGCTTGCTTCAGGAGGTCCATCATTCCTTGTTTCACTTCGTTTTTTCCAAATTTCTCGATCATTTCTTTTAACCGAATATCTGCTGTATTGACTGCAGCAATCATTGCATTGATATCCCCATCATTTAAATGACTGGACCGGCTGTTAGCTCTTAGAAAGGTCCGGACGACTTGATTCTCTTTTCCACCTTCATAAATTTTCACAGGGGGGATTCTTAATCCCTCTTGATGAACATCCGTCGCAGTTGGTGAAATACTCGAAGGCACAAGTCCGCCCACATCACTTACATGAACAAAAGACCAGGCATAGCTTACAATTTCATCATCTACAAAAATGGGCTTTATGATATGGACATCTGGCAGATGAGTCGCTAAACCATCTGTCGTATAAGGGTCATTTGTGATGATAATATCTCCTGGCTGCATCGGTCCGCTTTCTTCAATCGCTTTTTTTAGACTCAGCCCTAAAAAGATCGTCACACCGACAGTCTTTGGATAAACAAAGAAATCTCCAGAAGGCGTGGCTAATGCTGTCGCAAAATCAGCCGATTCTTTTACGAAGGTCGTAAATGACGTTCGCTCAATGACATGCCCCATGCCTGATGCAATCGCATTAAAATAACTGCGCATCATCTCAAGTTTTGCTGGATCTGTTCTCATGTAACGCCGCCTCCCTTGAAATCACTAAGTTTCCTGATGAATCAATGCTGCCTAACCAGTTTGGCAGGATCAATGTTGTCGTATCATCCTGCTCAATAATGGCAGGACCCTTTACGGCAGAACCTACTGACAAAGTATCTCGGTTATAAACAGATGCTTCGTACTCTTTTTCTTCTATAAAGATACGTCTACAATGATATGGCTTCAATGACTGGCTACTGCTTTCATGAACAGGTGTGAAAGGCAGCGGCGGCGTCTCGCCTATGACTCGAACTCGTAAATGAGTAAACTCGATTTTCGCCCGATCATCTCTATGTCCATACTGACGCTTATGCAGCTTGTGAAATGCTTCAGAGAGTTGATGCAAGTCTTGTTCTTGCCTTAGCCAGTCAGCCGATATTGGCAATTCAATCTCAAATGCCTGCCCTTGATAGCGTGCGTCCGCCAATAATAGAATAGACGTCTGCTTGATATGCTGAATGTTTTGCTGACTGAACCAATCAGTCGCTTTACGCGAAAGCATCTCGTAATCTTGTTTTAATTGATCTATCGTATAGTCTTGTAAGCATATTTTCTTAGACAGCACCGCATCATGAATAAAATCAGCTGTGAGAGCGCCTAGCGCACATAATGTGCCAGGACTTGGAGGGACAACCACATTTTTTGCATGAATTTCTCTTGCGAGGAAATTTGCTACAACAGGTCCTGCGCCGCCAAACGCTAGCAAACTAAAATCTCTCGGGTCAAACCCTTGCTGCTCCATGACATTGCTTAATTCCGTATACATATTGGCTACAGCTACTTGAATCAGCTGATCCGCCGCCTGCTCAACCGTTTTATGAAGCTGATCTGCAATTGGCTGAAAGGCCATTTTCGCAGCAGACAGCTGTAATTGTAAATGTCCGCCGGCAAAGCGTTCTTGATTGAGATAACCGCATATGAGAAACGCATCGGTTAAAGCTGCTTTCTCTCCCTTTCCATACGAAGCTGGACCCGGCTGAGAGCCTACGGACTCCGGTCCTGCCTTTAACAGTCCGCCCTGATCAATCCACGCTACAGAACCTCCACCTGCTCCTATCGAATACATCGCAACAGATGGGAGAATGATAGGAAAACCTGATAGCTGATTTGATTGGGCCATTGTAGGCTGTCCATTTTGAATGATAGAGATATCCGCACTTGTCCCCCCAACATCAAAAGTGATCAAATTGGATTCGTTCGCAGACGCTGCGATTCTTGCCGCACCAATGACACCAGCTGCCGGACCAGAAAAGAGAGTTTTAACAGGTGAGGTGGCTGCACTTTCTGCATCCATTAAACCACCATTTGATTGCGTAATGTATGGAGAAATTGGTACACCTTTCTCTTTCAAGCGGCTTTTCAATGTTTGTAAATACTGCTTCACCTTTGGTTGAATGTACAAATTGACAACAGACATCACTGTACGCTCATACTCCCTCATTTGAGGCCATAATTCAGATGAAGTAAGGACTTCTAGCTGCGGATAATGGTGGTTAATATAAGCTTTTGCCTGTAATTCATGAACTGGATTTTGATAACTATGTAAAAATGAAATGACAATACCTGCTAGCTTTTTAGATATGACCTGCTGGACAGCATCATCTAATTGCTGCAGATGGAGAGGTTTTTTGATCATACCATCATGTAACAACCTTTCAGAGATTGGATATACATGCTTTCGTGGTATCAATGGTTCTGGCAAACGAGAATTGAAGTCATAAGGAATGGGTAGTCGTAAACGTTGTAGTGACAAAATATCTTGAAAACCTTCCGTCACAAAAAGGGCTAAATCTGCTCCTTTTCGTTGCAATAATGTATTAAGACCGATTGTCATTCCGTGAACGAGATATTGGATTTTGGATAAATCGACACCTCTTTCTTTTAGAAGGTTTAGCCCATTGATAATTCCCTGGGCTGGGTCATCAGTCACTGTGGGTGTTTTGAGTTCAGTCAGCTCCCCTGTAGCTTCATTCATCAGCGATAAATCAGTAAATGTTCCGCCTATGTCTATTCCGAGCCGATAAGAGACATCCGCCATTTGTACTTCCCTCCTACAATGTAAATGGAATCATATTTTGATAAATTACGACATTTTTTGATATTTGACTCCATATTATTAAAGCATATCGGTCTAGTCAATTTTATTTTTTTGAAATTTCTGTGTGTTAAATTCTTGAAATTAGCCCAAAAAGCAATGATAAAGCCGTTTTGCATCAGCATAATCAATTTATGAGCAGTGAAATTAAAATTTTTATGGATTTCTACAAGTATGAAAAGAGAGAAAACGAATAAAAAATGTTTTTCGAACTTTAAAAGACGTTTTTTCAAAACCAGGAGAAATTGGTAAGTAATTCTGCTATACTTCTGTTTACAAAATACGCAAAAAAGAAAGAGAGCTAGCATCTATGAAACTTCTTAAAACCATTCTCTTGCTTTTATTGATTATCATTGGTGTAGCAACAGGCTATATCCAGCTGGAGCAAGGCAAACAAGAGACGACGAATTCAGCTTACGACAAAACCATTCACTTTCCATCAGATCGTTATCCAGAAACAGCCAAGCACATAGAAGAGGCAATTGATGAAGGCCAATCCTCCATTTGTACGATTGATCGTAAAAATAGCGATGAGCAGAGAGAGCGATCACTTCGTGGGGTTCCAACAAAGCGTGGATATGATCGGGACGAATGGCCGATGGCGATGTGTAAAGAAGGAGGCACAGGAGCTTCTGTGAAATATGTAAGACCTTCAGATAACAGAGGGGCAGGCTCATGGGTAAGTCATCAATTATCAGATAATCCTGATGGCACAAGAATCCAATTTATCATTGATTAGTCCCATTCATCTTTTCTACATTAAAAAAAATTCCGCGTAACGGCTTGCAGGTATTTCAAACATTTTTTTCATGCCGATAAACCTTAAGGAGGGATACCCTACCTTATACCTAAAGGAGTCAAAAAGCATGAAGAAAAAGGGAAAACTGAGGCTTGGTGCCAAAATAATGCTGATCTTTTTAAGTGTCCTCATCGTCTTTTCAGCTGTTGTTGGTTATGTAGTGAATCGCGAAATGACAGAGAACATTAAACAGATGGCCACTGAAAAAGCAAAAGGTGATTTAAAACTAGGATACGCCTACCTAAATGAAAAGGTGGCTGGCTCATGGCAGATTAAAGAAGACAAGCTATACAAAGGAGAGACCCAAATCAATGATCATGATACATTGGTTGATCAATTAGCCGATTACACCGGAGACACAATTACGATTTTTCAAGGAAATACCCGTGTCGCCACGAATGTCATGTTAAACGGGAAACGAGCTGTGGGTACAGAGGTCTCACCTGAAGTAAAGGCTACTGTTTTAGATAAAGGAGAAAATTATTACGGAACGGCAAATGTTGCCGGGAAAGACTATCAAACGGCGTATATGCCGATCAAAAATGCTGCAGGCGAAACGATTGGTATTTTTTATACCGGTGCCAATCAGAGCATGATTTCACAAATGCTTCAGTCATTCTATATTCAATTTGTGATTGTCCTGCTGTTAAGTCTTATCCTTTCTGTCGTCATCATTTCTATTTTTACAAAACGGATTCAGACACGCCTCAAGCACATGGCTTCTGCGATTAAAAGTGCAGGCGAAGGAGATTTGACAATCAATGTGACAGATCACGCTGGCGATGAACTTTCTGACCTGGCAGGCCACTTTAATAAGATGCGGGAAAAATTAAATCAAACCATTTTAAATGTCATGAATACATCTGATTTAGTGGCCACCTCCTCTGAGCAGCTATCAGCTAGCGCAGAAGAAACGAGTGCAGCATCAGAAAAAATCACCCACACTATCCAAGAAATTGCACAATCATCAGAAGAACAGTCAGCTCAAATGACAGCAAGTGAACACAAGATGATTCAAATATCCAATGAGCTGACAAACATCACTGAAAATGCGGGACAAATGGCTTCAAGAAGTCAATTTGCACAAGAAATGTCCCAAAAAGGTGTACAGAATATTGGGGAAGTTCATTCACAAATGACGTCTATTGCAAAATCAATTGAAGAGAATGGTACGGCGATTCAAGCATTGGAAACACGTTCAGTCGAAATTGATCATATTTCCAAAGTCATTACAGACATCGCCAATCAAACGAATCTTCTTGCTCTTAATGCAGCAATTGAGGCTGCACGAGCAGGTGAACACGGTAAAGGCTTTGCCGTTGTTGCTGACGAAGTGAGGAAGCTAGCTGAAGAATCTCAAGCATCATCAAACATGATTTCCCATCTCATTTCTGAAATACAAAAAGAGATGACACATTCTACGAGTGCAATCAAACGAGTAAGAGAGGAAGCGGCTCAAGGGACTGTCCTTATCTCTCATACAGAGGAATCCTTTATTGATATTCAGCAGTCAATGAGAGATATGGCAGATGGCATTAAACATTTATCGAGTGCATCACAAAAAATCGCAGCTTATACAAACGATGCGAAACAGTCCTTTGCCTCCATCACAGAAGGCGTTAAACTGACGAGTGAACATTCACAGCAAGTAGCCGGTTTAACAGAGGAACAATTTGCCGCAATGGAAGAAGTAACAGCTTCATCAGAAGCACTTGCCCATTTAGCAGGAGACTTAAAAGAAATGGTTTCACAATTTCACATCTAGACCCCTCAAACAATAGCGCAAGACGGCGACAATCGTCTTGCTGCCTAACATTCTCTTCAAAGTTCATTCTTTCAAGCATTCACATTTCAACGAAAACCTAATAATTAAGGAGCTGTTTATATGAATGACTTAAATCAAACCTATTCCTTATCGATTTCCTATCATCAAATCACCGTATACGCTGGAAGCGATGCACCACCTGTAATTGATTGGACAGATGATGACATTCTTCAGGGATTCGCAACTGGCGATCAGGGTGTTTCTTTTGAAGGGGTCAATAACGGAAAGGCATCTATTATCGTGACATTAAATGAAAATAAGCCGCCAGCATCTGTTGATAGAGTCATAACAGTGCCATTTACACATTCAAGCGATCAAGTTCAAATCACAAGCGTCATGGCACAGGTTCTGTCTTTCCCCATTCCAAGAGGAGACTATCAGCTCACCTGCTATACCTCACAGCAGCCAGATCAAGACGTTTATTATGTAAATTTCCAATCTGTGTAGATCACGACTGATCGTATAGTTCAAGCCACTTTTCCGCATAGTCTACCGATTCTCTTACCGGTAATAAATACGAATTGGCAAGCCCAATTTGACCGCGGTGATGAGTGCCTCCTGATTGCACAAAATCACGACCAATCTGTTCAAATAGCTCTTCTCTCGTGATGATATCTTGGTACTCTTTCCATACCCTCCATCCATTTTCTAAAATAGGAGCTCCTCGTGTCATAAGGTCTTGCTGAGGGATTCTATATTCAGCTAAGTGGAAGGCTGTATGACTCTCGAATGATGTACCAATCAGCAGCACTTGAGCATCAAGATCGTACATTCGCCCAAGTGGCGAATGTTCACCTAAACCATAAGATAACGCATGGTGTTGCAGAATTTCATATTTTCTTTTCCCCCAAGCGGTAAATGAAAAATGAGGATGATTGCTTCTCGTCACGCCTGGGTACTTCCAGAACGTTTCCGCTACCTTTCCCATTGCTGTTGGCGTCGTGTAAGCCGGATCAAATGCAGGCATCGTCTCTTTAATCGATTTCCACCATGAATAAGGGACAGGCGGATCGATCCAATCAGCGGGATCAGAAAGCTCTAATGTTTGCGCCGGCATAACCAGTGTTCCCTCTTCTGTTACGGTTTCCATTAATGCTTGTATGACGGCTACAGCACCTCCATTCACCCAACCGATAGATGATAAAGACGAGTGAACACATAAAATCATGCCTTTTTTCACACCAAGTTGAACCAAGTCTGCTTTGATTCTTTCCTTTGTCATCGGTTCAGCTTGATTTTCGATTAATTTTTGCATCGCTACATTTCCTCCTGAGTCTCTTTCTTCTATTACTGATGAATGAGACGTTTAACCGCAATAGATAATTTATCATTCGCGTAATTTGTCAGCTCCGTTAAAAACTGATCAAGTTCATCATGACTAGCGAAATGTCCTTCAGCCATATAACAGCCCTCTCCACTTATTTTAAATAAATTCTTGATTTCTTCCTTTTGATCAAGAAACGACAGGAGTGGTTCGTGATGACTACGGGTATAGAGCTGCATAAATGTTTGGATGGTCTTCTGTGTCCGCCAGTCAATCGAAATGGTGTATGCTTCAATTACACCCTCTTCTTCTAGCTTTAACACACGATTTGCAACAGCTTGCCCGGTTAAATGAACTTTTTTGCCTAATGCTTTCATGGTTAACCGACTATTCTTTGAGAGTTCTTTTAAAATGTCCATATCTGTTTGGTCTAGCATTGGCTCATCTCTTTCAAAAATCAAGTCCTTTCGCCGAAAGACTTTCATCATCCTCTGTCACTTGGAGCTCTTTTAATATACTGTAAACTTAATCAGAAAAAAAGGAGGCCTTTTTATGAAAATCACACTCATTCGCAATGCTACTTTATACCTTCACTATGGTCCGTCCACTTTCTTAATCGATCCCTTTTTAGCACCCAAAGGAACATATCCACCGTTCCCTCATACAGCCAATCAACATCTGAACAACCCCATTGTGGATCTGCCTGTAAACATTGATTTAGACAAGATGTTACAGCCGAATGCTGTCTTACTCACTCATTTACACGTGGATCACTTTGACGATGAGGCGAAAAGAACATTAGCTCAAGATCAACCCATTTATACTCAATCGGAGAAGGACCAAAAAGAAGTCAAAGACGCCGGCTTCCAGTATGTCACATGTCTTGAAGATGAAATGGATATTGGCGGTGTTCATATAAAACGTACAGGTGGACAGCATGGGACAGGAGAAACTGCAAAACGGATGGGACAGGTCAGCGGTTTTGTTTTCTCTCATCCTAATGAACCCACCCTTTATATTGCGGGCGATACCATTTGGTGTGATGAGCCCAAAGAGGTTGTCAATACATGTCAGCCAGATGTCATTGTGGTTAATAGTGGGGCTGCGCAATTTTTAGAGGGCGATCCGATTACAATGACCAAGGAAGAGGTGTTAGACATTTATCGTTCTCATCCAAATGCTCAAATTGTCGCTTGTCATCTTGAAGCTGTGAATCATTGCTTGTTAACACGAGCAGCTTTAGAGGCTTACATTCAAGAGCAACATGCAGATCAAGCCATTTTTGTCCCTCAAGATGGTGAAAGTCTAACCTTCTCAAAAGCGCAATAAGCAAGAAAAACCGGCACCTCTCTGCCGGTTTCATCATTATGGTCGATGGTGCTGTGGCTTTTTCAGTAATGGAACAAATCCATTATTTTTTAAGTGTTCGTAATGCTCATCCATTCGTTTCGTGATGTGTGTGCCTTGTTCCTTTGTTAACACACCATACTGTACATATTTTTTAATGACTTCTTTTCGTTTAGAAAGAATTTGTTGCTCAAGCACTTCGATTTGTTTTTGTTGTTCTGTCGATAATTTTACTTGATGCGTCACTGGACGCTTTTCCATTTGTGGTGTTTCTCCATGAGCCGTTTCCATATAGAAACCAAATAACAGCATCATCGTTAATATGATCACGCCACTTAATTTTTTCATCAATAATGCTCCCTCCTTTATTCGCATTTATTTTGCACACGCTTTCCTTTTTTATACATTCTTTCACAGCACCAAATTGCACATAATATTCTTACTTTTTCGCTTTTCGTCTGAAAACGTTGTCCTAACTGAAAAAGCATGCTATGTTTTGTTTTGTATAAAAAATAGAGGAGGATTCTTAAATGAGTCATTTTTATCATAGAAAATCTATATGGGTGATGCTTGTTGTGTCTGCTTTTATGCTTGTCCTGTCTGCTTGCAGTCAATCAGGCTCATCTCAGTCTGGAAAAGAATCAAAGTGGGATCAGATTCAAAAGAAAGGAAAAATCGTGGTTGCAACTTCAGGCACCCTTTATCCAACGTCTTATCATGATACCTCTAACGGTAAAGATCAATTGACTGGCTATGAAGTGGAAGTTGTGAAAGAAGCATTTAAACGCCTTGACGTGAAAGTAGAATTTAAAGAAATGGGCTATGATGGGATGCTGAGTGCCATTAATTCTGGTCAAGTGGATGCCGCTGCAAACGATATTGACATCACAGATGACCGAAAGGATAAGTTCGCCTTTTCAACTCCTTATAAATATTCCTATGGAACGGCTATCGTACGGAAAGATGATTTGTCTGGTATTAAAACCTTAAAGGATTTAAAAGGCAAAAAAGCAGCAGGTGCTGCAACGACGATTTACATGGATGTCGCCCGTAAGTACGGTGCAAAGGAAGTCATTTACGATAATGCGACAAATGAGCAATACTTAAAGGATGTCGCAAACGGTCGTACAGATGTCATTCTAAATGATTATTACTTACAGACACTCGCTCTTGCTGCATTCCCTAAGTTAAATATTACGATTCACCCTGACCTGAAATACATGCCGAATGAACAGGGCTTTGTGATGAAGAAAGACAACACAGAGCTTCAAAAAGAATTAAATCGTGTATTAAAAGACATGAAAAAAGACGGAACCATGAAAAAGATTTCCGAGAAGTTCTTTAATCATGCAGACGTCTCAAAGAAAATTGATGCTGATGTCGAAGATGTCGACATTTCCAAATAAGGAGCCGCAATCGTGGGAGATATTCATTTAGAATATATATTTAATCCTGCACTGGCAAAGGCGTCGTTTCCGTTTGTCATGAAAGGCATTTGGCTGACGCTGCTCATATCCTTTGTGAGCATGTTTTTTGGCACGATTCTTGGCTTTTTTATTGCCCTTGCCAGAATGGCGAATACGTGGTTGCTTTGGCTACCTGCACGGCTATATATTTCATTCATGCGAGGCGTTCCCATTCTGGTGATTTTGTTTATCCTTTATTTTGGATTTCCTTATATCGGCATTGAGTTTACAGCTGTCACTGCTGCCATAATTGGGTTCACCTTCAATAGTGCTGCCTATATTGCAGAAATCAACCGGGCTGCTCTCTCTTCTGTTCCCGGTGGTCAGGTGGAAGCCGCTAAATCGCTAGGTCTCAGCTATTGGCAAACGATGCGTGGCGTGATTTTGCCTCAATCCGTTCGCATTGCACTGCCGCCATTGACCAATGTCATGCTCGACTTGATCAAAGCCTCCTCACTGGCAGCGATGATTACAGTGCCAGAGCTCTTCCAGCAAGCAAAAATTGTGGGGGGACGAGAATTCGATTACATGACGATGTATATTTTGGTCGCACTCATTTACTGGGGCATTTGCAGTGTGGTCTCATTGCTGCAAGACTTTTTAGAAAAACGTTATGCGAAATATCTGTAACAAAAAAGAGCAGACCGAATGGATCTGCTCTCAGATTGTTGACAAAGGGCTAAAATGATTTTGATTTTAGCCCTTTGTCATCTTTTCAGCGTGATAGAAAACCTTTGAAGTCTAGAAGGGCAAGCACCGGAGCGCCCGTGACAAAGAATGCAAGGGTTTACTTACACACTGACAGCACCCTCTCTTTAATGTATCAGCCATAACCACACATATAACCCCAATAAAGTGAGGATCAATGTTGGAATGGTCAGAATGATGCCCGCCTTCATATAGGCGCCCCAAGAGATATGAACGCCTTTTTTCTTCAAGACATGAAGCCAGAGCAATGTCGCCAATGAGCCGATTGGGGTCATTTTTGGACCAAGGTTGGAGCCGATGACATTGGCATAAATCAGCCCGTCTCTCATCACCCCTATAGTATCTGTATGACCAATGGCAATCGCATCAATTAAAACGGTGGGCAGATTGTTCATGACAGAGGACAGCACTGCGGCAAGCACGCCCATAAACATCGTTCCCGCAAGCAAGCCATGCGATGCCCCTTTTTCAATCCATGCCGCCAATATTTCTGTGAGACCGACATTCTTCAGTCCATATACGACGACATACATGCCGATCGAGAAAAACACAATGGACCACGGTGCTTCTTTGATCACTCGCTTTGTCGCCACTTGCGGACTTCTTCTCGCTAGCCACAAGAAGGCAAGGGCAATGCCGCCTACAATAATGGACACCGGGACCCCAATGAGTTCCCCCGCAAAATAACCAACAAGCAGACAGCCGAGCACATACCAAGACATGCGGAACATGCGGATATCTCGAATGGCTGTCGCAGGTTCCTTCGCCTGTGACAGATCGTACGTTTTGGGGATAAGCTTTCGGTAAAACACATAAAGAACTAGCATGCTTGCTCCAAGCGACACAAGGTTCGGCACAAACATGTTCGCTGTATATTCTAGAAAACCTATATGAAAATAGTCAGCTGATACGATATTGACCAGGTTACTAATGACAAATGGCAAAGAGGTTGTATCTGCAATAAAGCCGCTTGCCATCACAAAAGGCAGCACCATGCGCTCATCCATCTTTAACGCTCTTACCACAGATAAGACGATCGGCGTTAAAATGAGGGCCGCTCCATCGTTAGCAAAAAAAGCTGCCACCACAGCGCCGAGCAATGTTAAATAAATAAACATGCGGACGCCATTTCCTCTTGCGGCTTTTGCCATGTGCAGTGCAGCCCATTCAAAAAACCCGATCTCATCTAAAATTAACGAAATGATGATAATGCCAATAAAGGCAAAGGTGGCGTTCCAGACAATTTGTGTGACCTCCCACACATCGCCTAAATGAACAACACCAGAGGCAAGAGCTAGAATGGCTCCCCCGCATGCTGACCATCCAATGGTTAAACGTCCTGGCTGCCAAATGACAAGGACGAGGGTCATGATGAAAATCAAAATGGCCAAGGTGACTGATCCCAAAGGTGGCCCCCCTTTCACTTTTCTCATAAAATCTTTATCTATCATACAACGAAACGCAGCAGTTGTATGCCACTTTCGCATCTCACATGAAAACCCGCAGGTGATCCCTTGCACCTGCGGATTCTATGACTATTGATCTTTTTTCATCAGCATCAATTCAATAAATAACTCACATCTTTGGCTAAAATGACTCAAATCAATTGAGGTCATATCAAGAATTTGTTTCATTCGATAGTTTAATGTATTTTGATGAATAAACAACTGCTCCGCAGCTGGCTTGAGCTTGCAATTATTTAATAAGTATACCTCAAGGGTTTTTAAAAAAGAGGTTTGGCTGTCTCGGTCTTTTTCCTTCAAACGTAACAAATCTGGATTGAAGTCATTTTTCTTTTTTTGATGGCTGTAAATTGAATCTAAGAAACGGAAGACCCCCAGATTCTCGTAGTCATATGGAATTAATTCTTGTCCCCCGACAATTTTTACTGCCTTCACGACCTCTATCGCTTCAAATCGACTGGTACTCATTTTCATGACATCCCGATACTCTCTTCCCATCCCAATATACAAAGGGGATGGGTGTGAATGCGTTTTCGATTGCAGATGTGCAATGACATCAGCGGCAGTCGCTTTCGGTGAATGCCGGTCTGACAAACTGCCTAGTATGACAACAATGTCTGCTTGAACCGAATAGACGTGATTCACCTTATCTTCTAGCTGCAAATACGTTCTAATGACATCCTTCACATCTTCTGCCGTCTCGCTTTTGTTATCGGCAGCGTGTACGACCATGACGGTAAATACGGCTGGCAGTGGAATGCTTAAGTTCTCGGCCTCCCATTTCAGCTCTTCTTCTGTATAAAAATGATCATCCATGACCTTTTTGAAAAATTCTTCAATCTTGCCTTCCTTTTTCTCCAGCTGTTTCTTATTTTTATAAATGACTTTTCCAACCTGAAAGGAAGCCTCGTGCAAAAATTGCAGCTCCTTCTGAGAGAGGGAGTCCTCAATGTCCTGCACCCAAATAAAGCCCACAACCTCTTGTTTATGCTTTGCACTCACAGCTACCCGCCGATTAAAACCGAGCTCATCGTGACCGCTCACATAAAAAGGCTTTGATTCCGCAAGAAGCCTTTCGATGACCCCTGTTTTCTTTAACCAATCGACCACAGACCCCGGACATTCCTTTGAGAAAATCGTTTGCTGATTAACTGGATCGAACTGCTGAATGCTGTAAGAATTATAAGCAAGGAGCTGACACTCTGTGCTTTCTAAAATGACTGGTTTTTTTAAATACCCACTAATAAATGCAATTAATTTATCGACATCAAAAAATGTATGAAGCTTTTCTAATATCTCTTCCATCCCGATTGCTCCCTGATTAAGTGATACATTTATCATACTTCTTTCCAGTCAGATTTGTATAGAAACAAGTCGCAGACAAGCAAAAAAAGCATGAACCCGCCCAAACAGGTTCATGCTTTTCCATATTAAAACATTTCACTAATTGTTTTGGCCTGCATGTGTAGAGCTAGGTAATCTGGACCGCCTGCTTTTGAATCGGTTCCTGACATTTTGAACCCGCCAAATGGATGATATCCCACGATGGCTCCTGTGCAGTTACGGTTAAAGTAGAGGTTCCCTACATGGAACTCCTGCTTCGCACGGTTGATGTGATCACGATTATTTGTAATAACCGCACCGGTTAAACCGTATTCCGTATTGTTGGCTACTTCAAGTGCCTCATCAAAGCTAGAGACTTTTGAGAAGGCCAAGACCGGTCCGAAAATTTCTTCTTGCATCAAGCGAGATGTTGGCTCAAGATCTGCGAAAATGGTTGGATGGATGAAGTATCCTTCCGAATCATCACTCGTTCCGCCAGTGACTAAGCGACCTTCCTGTTTTCCAACCTCGATATAATCCGTGATCTTGTCAAAGGACGCTTGATCAATGACAGGTCCCATGTAGACATCCGCAGAAAGAGGGTTCGCTGTTGTTTTCGTTTCTGTGATTTCCTTCACTCGCTCGATCACTTGATCATACAGCTTCTCGTGAACGACAGCGCGAGATCCAGCCGAGCATTTCTGACCTGAAAAACCGAAGGCTGATGTAAAAATGGCGTTAGCCGCTAATTCAACATCTGCATCCTCATCTACAACCACTGTATCCTTACCGCCCATTTCAGCAATGACACGCTTTAAATGCTGCTGACCTGGCTGTACTTTTGCCGCGCGTTCAAAGATACGTGTCCCTACCTCTCTTGAGCCAGTGAATGTAATCAGGCTTGTTTTCGGGTGATCTACTAAGTAATCTCCGACCTCTGCTCCGCTTCCTGGTACAAAGTTGACCACACCCTTTGGAAGACCTGCTTGCTCAAGCTCTTCCACAAAACGTGCCGCAATCACAGGCGTTGCGCTTGCTGGTTTTAAGACAACCGTATTCCCTGTGACGATTGGCGCTACTGTTGTTCCTGCCATGATCGCAAACAAGAAGTTCCACGGCGGAATGACGAGCGTCACGCCAGTTGGTGTATACACGTATTGATTGCGTTCCCCCTCGCGGCTGTTCACTGGTTTGCCTTTCGAAAGCTCCAGCATTTGACGAGCATAATATTCAAGGAAATCGATTGCTTCAGCTGTATCTGCATCCGCTTCATTCCAAGGCTTACCTGCTTCTTTGACAAGAAGGGCTGAATACTCATGCTTTTTACGGCGAATGCTTGCCGCAGCGCGGAATAATACGCTGGCTCTTTCTTCTGGAGACGTGTAGCGCCATGTTTCAAACGCTTTTGCCGCAGCTTGAACCGCTTGTTCTGCCTCTTCTTTCCCAGCCTTTGATACGGTTCCAACGACTTCATCCTTTTTCGCCGGGTTGATCGAGACAATCTGGTCTGTTGTTTCGATTCTTTCTCCATTAATCACGAGCGGATAGGTTTGACCAAGTGATTCTGTTACCTTTGCTAATGCTTGTTCAAACGCTTTGCGGTTTTCTTCCTGGCTAAAATCCGTGAATGGTTCATGCTTGTAAGGTGTTGTCATCTTTGTCACGCTCCCGTTTCAAATTATTTTCTCGTCATTCCTTTTAAAGCAAAGGCAATGTTTGCTGGCCGTTCGGCAAGGCGTCTCATGTAATAGCCATACCACTCTCGTCCATACGGCGTATAGACCCTCATTTGATAGCCTTCTTTCACAAGTGCCTGCTGCGTTTCTGATCTCATGCCATACAGCATTTGAAATTCAAACTGACTTGTCTGTATATTGTGTTTTTTCACAATATTTTTTGTAAACTCGATCATTCGATCGTCATGTGTCGCAATGGCTGTATAGTTCCCTGTGAGTAATTGCTTTTCGATCAGCTTCTGATAATTCTGATCGACGTCTTTTTTGTTTGGATACGCCACTTCAGCGGATTCCTTATAAGCACCCTTTACAAGTCTTAAAAATGGCTGAAGCTCATTTAGGTCATCAAGATCCTTTTCTGTTCTGTACAAATACGCCTGCAAGACCGTACTGACATACTCATATTGAGATTTCATCTCTTTAAAAATGTCCAGCGTTTTTTGACAGCGCTGTTCATCCTCCATATCAATTGTCACCATGATACGGTGTTTCTCTGCCGTATCTAAAATCCTTTTCATATTGCGATACACAAGGTCATCGTCAATATCAAGGCCAAGTGATGTCATTTTGAGTGACACGTGGGAATTGAGTCCCGCCTCAGCAATCCGCTGAATGGTTTGAACACACTCTTTCGTCCGCTCATTTGCAATCTCTGCCTTTGTGACAAACTCACCAAGGTGATCGACTGTCACGGCCATTCCTTGATCATTTAATCGTTTAATGACAGGGATAGCGCTCTCAAAATCCTTCCCTCCGATGATTTTCTTAGATGCAACAGCACTTCCCCAATTACGAGCAATATGGTTCAAGAGACTGCTCTTTGACAAAAACAAGAAGAAATTTCTTGTGACCGACTCCATAAAGGGCACCTCCCACTCTTTGTAAGCTATGTCTTTATTGTAAGGCTCATGAGCTGTCCGCTACAATATTTGAAGATGACAAAAATTCTGACTTTTTTTGTGGTTTTATCACAATAAGAGCTAAAAAAGAGCCTGCCTCTATCCGGCTGGCTCTTCCCTGCTTACGCCCACACCTCATCAAGGGTAGACTGTAGTAACTTATTTAATTCTTCAGTGAGATTATCTTTCGGCTGATTGTAGCTTTTCACCAATTCATGAAAACGCGTGAGCTCTTTATCGATAAATGGATGGACGAAGGCAAGACGATTCTCTACATCCATTTCTTCACCGTCCATTTTGCGTTTGAGCAGCTCATGAATTTCAGCTAAAAGTGGTCCATCCTCCACAAGCTCCTTCACCAGTTCATGGAAGTCCATAGGCGGAACCGTCCGGTAGCGTTCAATCCACTGACAGGCAAGTAGCGGACGAAGCACATAGAAGTACTTCTTGATTCGTACCTGCTCTCCTCGTAAATACCCGCTTTCATTCCGCTTCGCCATATTGAGGTAATGATACATTAAGGCTGCTGGATAAAATGCCCGGTCCTTTAATTCTCTCAGCTGCTTGGCTAAAGAGAAGGACTCGGCATAGATGATGTCAGAAGACAGCCATTCCATAATGGACGGATTCGATTTATTGAATAAACGCAGCGCCTTTCTAAGCTCCCAGCCGCTCATATCAAGCTCGTCATCAATTGGCCGTTCAATCACATCCCGATGCTCTTCCATTGCCCAATACCATTCCTTCCGAGGAACGTATATAAAACGAACATCATAATCACTGTCAGTTGAAGGAAATCCCCACGCCCTACTGCCCGATTCAACGGCGAGGCAAACCTTGACGTCATATGTTTCTTCGATGATTTTCAGCTCTTTCTTGATTCTCTCTCTCAAGCGTCCATCAACTCTTTCTATAGAATTCTGCATGACTTCTTCACGTTTTGGGAAAATACGAATAAGACATATATGAAAAAGGAGTTGGATCTGATGTCTATATCTCGCATCATGAAATGGATCACCGGAATTTTTGAAGCCTGCCTGGCCATCCCTGTGATTGGAGGACTATTTGTTATCAGCAATGGCTATACGCCTCTCATGGTCATGCTTATTCTGCATATTATCACACTCGTCTTATCGAAGCGAGACCAAGGACCAATGATTGGAAGTATCATCGGAATTGTCACATCCTGCCTCGCCTGGATTCCGATTCTTGGATTCATCCTTCATATCATCACAGCCCTTGCCCTTATTATCACAGCGTTAGTGCCTGATGAAAAAACGAGACAGAATACGAGTTATTAACAAAGAGGCCCTCCTAGAGCGGCCTCTTTGTTCTTTTATTTGAGCAAATGCTTTTGTAGGAAGGATAACTTCTCTGTTTGAAAAGCCGGGATAAACTCGTGTCCAAAATAGCGATATACCTTAAGGTCTTTATCTGCTTCTAAATGGTTGTAAGCTGCAAACACAGTAGATGGCGGGGTTATTTTGTCAATCAGACCGATTGCCATCAATGTTGGCTGTTTCACCCATCCAGCTAAATTGATTAAATCAAAATAGCTTAATGTCTCAAATGCCTTTTTCTCCACTTCCGGATCACTGTTTCTTCGGAAGTATGAATTGATTTCTAAATAAGGCTGCTCCAATGCAACGTCCACTGCACGCTCGAAGTTTGATAAATAAGGGTAATCTGCCACGACGACCTTCGGAATGTCTGAAAGGGCTGCAGCTGCAACCGCTAATGCGCCTCCCTGGCTCCCACCAATCACGCCGATTCGGTGTTCATCCACTTCTGGGAAGGACTGAATGACTTCGAGTGCACGAACCGCATCTAAATAAACACCACGATAATAGTAGGTCTCCTTTGATAAAATACCTTTTGTCATCCACCCTAAAGCGTGACCGCCTGGTGTCACTGCCTGATCTTCACTGCCGCCTTGACCGCGGACAAGCATACCAAATGTCGCATAGCCGTGCAGCGCCCAGTTGACGATATCATGAATGCCGCCGTCATAGCTGGCATTATAGCCATGAAAACGAACGAGCGCTGGATGCGGACTTGATTGATCTGGTACCGCGTACCAGCCTTCAATACGAGAATGATCAAAGCTTTGATACGTCAGGCGGTACACCTTGACGCCTTTCACTGGATAGTCATACGGTTCAAGTGTTGGCTTCGCCTCCACTTGGCGCAGTTCTTCGAGCGATTTCTTCCAAAAGTCTGAGAAATCAGGACGTGCAGTTTTCTTTGGTTTATATTTTTTTAGCTCTTCTAGTGATAAATCGAACAATTGCATATCATACTATTCCCCTTTGCTTTATTAGTTATAGGTATCATACCACTCATTTCTTGATTGAGAAAGTCATTTAACAAAACCTTCTGACATTTCTATTGGCAAAGGTGATGGAAACCTTTATGATAAAGAAACTGGCCTTGAAGACTAGAATAAACCATTACATACATTCATGATTTTCACATGACATATAGCCAATAAAGGAGGAACCCATATGAAAATCGCCCTCGTCCAAATGGACGTACAAATTGGAGAACCTGAAGTGAATTTTAAAAAAGCAGAAGTGTTTTTAGAAGAAGCGGTTCGCGAGCAGCCTGATCTGATCATTTTACCCGAAATGTGGAATACCGGCTACGCCCTTGAACAAGCCGATCAGCTTGCGGATATAAACGGTGAACGCACAAAACAGCTCTTCTCCTCCTTTGCCCGCAAGCACCAAGTGTATCTCATTGCAGGCAGTGTGTTAAATAAGCGGACAGAAGATGAAAACATCACCAACACAATGTATGCTTTTAACCGCCAAGGTAAGCTTCTGTTAGATTATGATAAAATTCATTTATTCCGATTAATGGATGAGCACAACTATTTAACCGCTGGTGATCAGCTTGGTTTATTTGACTATAGTGAAGATGTAACGATTGGTGCGATGATCTGCTATGACCTCCGCTTCCCGCAGCTTTCCAGAACACTTGTGAACAAAGGAGCGAAGGTGCTCGTCAATACGGCACAATGGCCGTCAGCAAGAGTGGACCATTGGCGTAGCCTGCTCATCGCAAGAGCGATTGAGAACCAGTCATTTATGATTGCTGTCAACCGGACGGGCACAAGTCGTGACACTGAATTCCCCGGACACTCCATGGTAATTGACCCACTCGGCCGTATCCTGCTTGAAGCAGGCCATGAAGAAAACATTTATTATACAGAAATTGATCTTCAGCTAGTGGATGAAGTGAGACAGCAGATTCCTGTGATGACGGATCAGCGTCTGGACATCTATTAAGAAAGCAGGATACTCCCCTGCTTTCAGCGTGTAGACAAACCCTCGCATTCTTTGTCAGTCCTGCGTTCCGGTGCTCACGAATGTCCAATTCGCTCCGCTTCGGTACTCGTCCTTCCTAGACTTCAAGGGCTTTCTATCACGCTGAAAAGAAGACAAAGGGCTAAAATAAAGGTCATTTTAGCCCTTTGTCAACAATCTGAAAGCAGGGTACCCCCCTGCTTTTTGCATTTAAATAAACGTTTGTTTAAGCTTTCCCTTGATTCTGGTAAAGGTCCATTAGCGCTTGAGCGGCTTTCGTTAAATACCTTTCTTCCACATAGGCAAACACAAGTGTGCGGGTTGAGCGGGAATCAATTCGTAAGTAAGTCACTTGGTTCCTTTCTTCTTTCGCCACCATTTTCGGCACAACCGTCACACCTAATTCGTTTTTGACCAATGCTTGAGCGGTTTGAATATGACTTGTTTGAAATAGAACCCTTGGCTGGAATCCATGACGATGGCATAGCTCCATGACCACTTGGCGAAAGCCGTACCCCTCTTTTAACATAATGAATGGAACGCCTTCAAGAAGCTGAAATGGAATGGTTTCACTGCCGATTCCCTTCTGATTAGCTTGATTGATGATTTCATTCAATTCCTTCGGTAACCAAGGTTGCGCGGTTTGCGGGACGGCGAGAAGAAGCGGTTCTGTCAGCATTTGTTTCGTTTTCAATTGTTCATGCTCAACAGGTAAAGATAGGATCGCTATATCCAGTTCCCCAGCCAATAAAAGTCTTTCTAGCTCACGAGGTGATTCCTCTATCAGATGAACGTGGACATGGGGGTACGTTTTACAGAAGGTTTTTAATAAAGCCGGCAGGACATATCCCCCTGTGACTGCTGGCGCCCCGACCTTCAGTTCTTTTCCTACCTCATGCGCAGCTTCATCCATCTCACGCAGTAAATCATCATGTTCCTTCAAAATGTTCTCTGCTCTTTTGATCAATCGACTTCCTTGAGGTGTAGGGCTCACTTGTCCATATGCCCGAATAAACAAGGGCGTGTCTAATTCCTCTTCCAGTTTTTTAATTTGTTGACTTAAAGAAGGCTGGGCAATATGAAGTTTCTCCGCCGCTTTCGTGAAACTTTGCTGCCGATACACTTCAATGACATATTGCATCATTCGTATATCCACTTTTATCACCTCATAGGTTTTAACTATTCATATCATATCTTTTATGTCTTAGACAAATAACGGGAAGAACTCTACGATCAAGAGACAACAAAAAGGGGGAAAAGGAATGAATCCATATTCTAAAGCGGAAAAACAATTCTCACAAAATGCAGAGAACTATCGAGATTCACCCATATTTGCAGCAGGAGACGATTTAGAATTAATGAAAGTGACAGCAAATGCGAAGGGGCATGAGCATTTACTTGATATCGGCTGCGGAGCAGGACATACTATTTTTTCCTTTTCAGACGTGATCTCAAAAGGGATTGGCATTGATGTTACGTACAAAATGATCGAGGTTGCAACAGCACTTGCGAAAGAACGCCATATGGACCACATAACGTTTCAGCAAGCAGGCGCAGAAGCATTACCTTTCTCTGATGAATCTTTTGAGTTGGTCACATGCCGATTTGCTGCTCACCACTTCCCGGATCTCCCAGCAGCGATGGCTGAAATCAGCCGTGTTTTAAAAAAGGGCGGCAAATTCCTGCTCGTCGATCATTATGCACCTGAAAATCGTGCACAGGATGCATTTATCAACCACTTAAATAGACTGAGAGATCCTTCTCATATTCGTGAAAGTTCATTATCAGAATGGAAAGAGCTGTTCGCTGTCAATCATCTCACTAAAGAAGATATTCACTACTGGGACCTACAGATTGATTATCAGGACTGGATCATGCGTGGACGCACACCAGAGGATGTTCAAAAAGACATCATTGCCCATCTTCAAGCAGCTGACCCTGAAACGAAACAGTTGTTTCAGCTTCAATTTGATGCAAATAAACAGCCAGCATCCTTCTGTTTAAAAGCCGCACTGATTCAGGGAATCAAACATTGATGCTATAGAAAAAGTCCAGCGTGTAGACAAACCCTCGCATTCTTTGTCAGTCCTGCGTTCCGGTGCTCACGAATGTCCAATTCGCTCCGCTCCGGTACTCGTCCTTCCTAGACTTCAAGGGCTTTCTATCACGCTGAAAAGAAGACAAAGGGCTAAAATCAAGATCATTTTAGCCCTTTGTCAACAATCTGAAAGTCTACCCTAAACGGTAGACTTTTTATTTCGAGTATAAATCCCAGCCAAGCTTAAGTGTGTCCACAATATAATTAGCGACTTCTTCAGCCTCTAAATGATCTGTTTCCACTCTTGAGTTATGAAGGGCATAAATTTCTCTTCGCTCATCAAACAGCTCTTTCATCTCTTCGATCGTCCGGTTGTGAAGAACAGGGCGGTTTTCAATTAAAATATCAAGCCGCTGTTTCCAATTCTCCCAAGATAAATCGAGGAAAAGAACCGTACAATGCTTCAAGCAGGCGCGTTTGATTTCTTCCTGTTTGAATGCACCGCCTCCAAGAGACACGATCTTGAGCTGTGTATGTTCACATAAATGGACGATATAATCCTTTTCAGCCTGCCTGAAGAATGCTTCTCCTTTTTGCTGAAAGATGTCTGGAATCGTCATGTTGTACTTTTTCTCAATCTCCTGATCCACATCAATAAAATCTCTATATAGCTTTTTGGCAACGAGCTGCCCAATGGTTGTTTTCCCAACACCCATAAAGCCAATGAGGACAATATTCCGCTGTCTCACAGGGATTTCTCTATTGATTTTCATGGTCGTGACACGTCCTCCTTACGACAAGGAATGCTACATAATGTTTCTATTATATGATAAATGGATGGCGAAAAGATAGGCATTCTTAAAAATTGTGCTTGCCGGCGTAACCGAGCTGTTCCGAGAGCTGCTTGGCATGCTCTTTTACCTTTTGCTGCAATTGAGGAATAACCTCATCTGTAAACCTGTGAGTAGGACCCGATATAGATAAGCAGGCACGCACTTCGCCATGAATGTTAAAAATCGGTGCTGCTACTGCAGCTGATCCAACCTCCCGTTCATCAATACTACAGGCTGTATGTGTCTCAAGAATATGTGCACATTCCTTTTGCCAGTCCTCTCTCGTCATATGTTCAGCCTCAGACGTGAATACTTTCTGTTGAAACTCTTTGCTTTGGAAGGCAAGCAGGACCTTCCCACCAGCCCCTGCGTATAACGGGAGCTTCTCACCGACCTTCACCAGATGCCTAATGGATTGCAGCCCTTCGGCTTGTTCAATACAAACCCGATTTGTATGATCTAGCACATACAAATTGACGGTTTCCCTTGTTTCATCACGAAGGCTGTACATGAGCGGCTTTGCCAGCTCCCGCAATTTAATAGACTTTCCTGCAATGTAGCCGAGCAGGTAAAGCCTTTGACCGAGTCGGTATTTGAGTGTATCTTGATTTTTCTCCACAAAATGATTCATTTCAAGCGCCTTGAGCAATCTCGTTGTAGTGGACATTGCTAAATTCATTTCCTTTGAAATATCAGTTAACGTTAACTCTTGGCGTTCTTCACTAAAGCAATAAAGAATGTCTAAAGCGCGTTGAACAGTGCGCAGTCCTGATTCTTCTTTTGACTTTTTATCAGCCATGTTCATATTCTCCTTTTCCCTCTGATTTCTTATCGACATGAACAGTCAACTTTGCTATAATCCATTTTAAATGTTCCGTTAGAAGAAAACAAATTCCATTAGACGGAATCAAAACAATCAATGTTGTTTGTCGGAGGAGATGTTCTGATGTACGTGATGATTTATACGCTTCTGATTAGTTTTTACATCGTCAATCAACTATTTCCTGCTCCCATTCTCTCCTATTTTGTTGGTTTACTGGCTATCGCTTCGCTCACCATCTCTCTCAAGAAGGCGGCTGGGCTTTATTTGAAAACAGGCGCTGTTTTTCTCTCAGTTGGTTTGATATTATTCTTTTTGTCTGGTCAGCCTTTGCACACTTTTTTTCTCCATTTTCATTCCATGCTGGGCTTACTTTCTCTGTTTTTTATGCTGCCTTTTATTCATTCTCTCATACATGTTGGACACTTTGATACACAATTAAATAAACTGCTCACCTTACATACAACCAGTACAAAACAGCTCTATCGAAAGAGCTCATTTGTGACGCATATCCTTGGAATGTTTTTAAATATCGCCACCATTCCCTTACTCTATACATCTTTAAAGCCTTCACTGGCTTCTCTTAAAGAACATGTCAGGCAGCAGCTCTATACACGCAATCTCTTAAGGTCCTATGCGCTTTGCCTAAGCTGGAGCCCTGTTGAAGTGCTAGTGAGTGTGACCATTGATGCAACCAAACTGAAATATTATCAAATTGCTCCTGTTTCCTTTTGTTTAATGCTGATTGTATTGATGACCGATTGGATCCTGTTTTCTCGTCAGAGCAAGCGATTACCAGGTATCATTGAGCTCGAGAATACACATACCAATCCAAAGAGAATTAGACGAAAAACCCTTCAGCTCGCTTTTATGCTGCTGAGTTTTATCTCAGTCGTCTCGCTAGTTGATGTATGGGTTGGGAAAGGTTATTTATTCGCCGTTGTGTTAGCGATTATTCCATTTTCCCTCCTATTCTCGTCTATCATTAAAAAACGAAAACAATATGTCGCTGTGTCGGTTCCTCATTGGAAGGAACGCACGAGCCAGCTCTCCAATTATATGTGTCTCTTTTTAAGTGCCGGTTTCTTTGTCGATATGCTGCTCGTTACTGACAGTTTAAAGCCTGTCCAAGCATTTATTGTGAGTATATCAAGCCATGCGATCCTGGTTTATTGTGTCATTGGTTTATATTTTCTCATCACTGCCCTTTGCGGCTTCCATCCACTTGTGTCGCTTGCTCTATTAGTAAGCATGTTAGTACCTGTCATCCAAGAACTGCCCGCACTTCCTTTAGCGATTATGCTCATTACAGCTGGAACGTCGACTGTCATGTTTAGTCCATTTAATGTTTCCGTATCACTATTAGCAGATTTGATGAAGGTCAATCCTTACCGTATCACCCGATGGAATATCTGGTTTGCCAGCTTTTATATCAGCATAGGTATCATCTCCGCAACAGTCATCACCGTCATCTTTTATTCATAACAAAAGAGCTCATCACCAGGATGAGCTCTCAGCGTGTAGACAAACCCTCGCATTCTTTGTCAGCTCTGCGTTCCGGTGCTCACGAATGTCAAATTCGCTCCGCTCCGGTACTCTACCTTCCTAGACTTCAAAGGTTTTCATGTCACACTGAAAAGAAGACAAAGGGCTAAAATCAAGATCATTTTAGCCCTTTGTCAACAATCTAAGAGCTCATCACCAGGATGAGCTCTCTTTCATTCTATGATTTTAATTCGATCCGTTCAATTTTACCTACGATAAATATGTAGGATAACGCCCCGCCTAATGCCACAAGGCTGACAAATAAAATGCCTCCGTTATACGAGCCTGTCACAGATACGATCAAACCGATGATCAGCGGTGTAATGATCCCCGATAAATTAGCGAAAAAGTTAAAGACGCCGCCAGCAAGGCCTACCATCTCTCTCGGTGCTACCTCAGACAGCATGGTCCATGAGATATTTGACAGCCCTTGCGCGAAGGAAGCAATGGATAAAATGGTCAGTACAAGCGGTATACTTGTCGTGAAATTCGCCAACACGATGGTACTTGTCAGAAGCAAACCAACAACGACAGGCAGCTTCCTTGCCACATTGACAGATACACCCTTTTTGAGCAGCCAATCGGACACATAACCACCAAACAGCACCCCAAAGAATGCCGCAATATACGGAAGAGAAGCGGCAAAGCCTACCTTTAGAAACGCCATATTTTTCGCCTCAGCTAAATAAGTAGGAAACCACGTTAAAAAGAAAAAGAGTGTGGACGCCACAGAAAATTGACCAATATAGAGCCCAATCAATTTACGATATTTTAAAAGGGCGGCAAAGTCTGCCCATTTCAGTTTCTCCTGCGAGGCTACTGTCAGCCCTTCCCCTTGGCGAATTAACTCTAGCTCATCTTCGTTGATTTTCGGATGTTCTTTCGGTTCGTGATAATACTTATACCAAAAAAAAGCAAATATAATACCGAGCGCACCTGCAGTGATAAATACCGTTCTCCAATCGAAAGTGGTCATGATCCAAAAAAGAAGAGGAGTTGCAAAAGCTAGTCCAACATATTCTCCAGCGGTGTAAACGCCTGTAGCAAAAGCCCGCTCCCTTCTAGGAAACCACGTTGTCACAATGCGGTTATTGGCAGGGAATGCTGGAGATTCTGTAATGCCAATAAACAAACGGCAGCCAAATAAAAAAGCAAAGCTGTTTGCAAACGCCTGTAAACCAGTGAAAATAGACCAAGTAATGAGTGAAATACCATACGTAACCTTTGAGCCAAATTTATCAAGAATAAAGCCGCCTGGTATTTGCATGGCTGTATACGTCCAGCTAAACGCAGAAAAGATCAAGCCCAATAATGCAGGATTTAATTGCAGGGAAGATTGAATAGCTGGAGCAACAATTGACACGCTGGCTCTATCAATATAATTAATGGCCGTAATAAAAAACAACAGAATCAATATACCAAAACGGGCTTTCGTCGGTTTAATATAAGCGGGCTGCAGTTCGTTCCCCTTCAGTTCTGAATGCACTTTCATAACCATCCTCCTTTGTTTCCGCACTGTGCGGATCGGTTGAGCGTCCTTAAATAACCCCTTTGTCCTCTAATTGCTTACACTCTTCTTCTGTCATTCCGAGCATGCTCGTTAAAATCTCATAATTATGTTCGCCTAAATCAGGCGCAATATGGCGGATACTGCCGGGTGTTTTTTCAAACTTCGGAATAATGCCTGGCACTTTCACTTTTCCAAGCCTAGGATGATGAACTTCGACGATATTTTCTCGTTCTTTGAATTGTGGATGTTCAAAGATATCCCGAATGCTAAGAATTGGACTCACAGGTACACCATGCTTATCTAAAATATCCAATACCTCATCCCTTGATTTGGATGCAATCCACTTCGAGACAATGGCATCCATTTCATCGTTATGCTTCAGCCTCGCTGCATTCACGGAGAATTTTTCGTTTTCTAATAAATCTAATCGATTCATCGCCTCTGCCAGTCGATTAAAGGTTGAATCTGTACTAGTTACCAGGACAAGATAATGTCCATCCTTTGTTTCGTAAGTTCCAGCTGGACTTGAATGACCGCTTAGACCTGGTGAACGTTCGCGTACCTTGCCAAGCTTGTCATATTCTGCAACCAAAAACTCCAGCATACGGAACACAGACTCATAGAGGGCTAGATCGACCATTTGCCCGGTACCTTCTGGGTGTGTATCCCGATAATACATAGCTGTCACAGCGGCAAATGCCACATAGATACCTGCAATGTAATCTGTTAGTGAAAAGGACGGACTGACTGGATGGCGATCTGGAAACCCTTGAAGATACGTAAAGCCGCTAAACGCTGTCGCAGGTGTCCCAAACCCCGCCTTGTTTTTAAATGGGCCTGTCTGTCCATAGCCCGATACACGAATCATAATTAAACGGGGATTGATTTCCTTTAATACATCGTATCCAACGCCCCATTTTTCAAGTGTTCCTGGACGGAAATTTTCGATAATCAAGTCAACCTGCGCTGCAAGCTTTTTAAAAATATCCTTCGCTTCTTCTTTGTGAAGATCGAGTGTAAGAGATTTTTTGTTTCTTGAAAGTCCTGACCACCTTAGCGGTTCACCCTCCGCAAAAGGACCAACATGCCGGAGTGTATCCCCTTTTCCAGGGATTTCAACCTTGATGACCTCTGCTCCAAAATCCCCCAGAAGGACCGCGCCATAGGGTGCAGCAATCATGGTCGAAACATCTAATATTTTGATTCCTTCAAGCGGTGTATTCTTATTCATGCGAGACTTCCTTTCCTACATGTGATAAAGGGCTAAAAGATGCTCATTTTAGCCCTTTGCCTTCATTACCTAGCGCCAAAAACGCCATAAATTGAGCTTTTGGCACAGGATATACAAGGGTTCATTTTAATCCTTTGGTAGCTGTCCTTGTGGTGTATACAGCCAAATGAGCCATAAAGGTTCATCCCCCGTATTTACATGCTGATGCGAGACACCATCTGGAATAAACATAAAGTCATTTTCTTTAAAGGACTGTCTTTCTCCATCACAAATGACTTCGCCAGACCCCTTAATCACATAATCAAATTCCTCTGAACCTGGATGGTTATGAACAGAGCTTGCTTCCCCCGGCTCAAAAATAGTGAGACCTGCCATCATATGCTCTGATCCGACCGTATCTGGTGTAATGGTCTGAAACACTTTCCGAACCATTTGCTCTTCAGGATGATCTAAACCTAGCCATAATGGATGCCCATCTTTAAACGGATTCAATACTTTAATTTTCATTGATAATTCCTCCCTATTCTTTAATTCACACTGACATGTGAGCGTTTTGTATTTGGTGAATAAATATCATTGATATTCCAATGCCCATCAGTAGGCACAGGATCATTTTTCATTGCCACATCAATCACACACGGCTCTTGGGATGAAATGGCCTCAGCTAATGCCTCTTTGAATTCAGCAGCACAGGTAATTTTTATTCCTTTCATTCCATAACCTCTAGCAATGGCGGCGAAGTCCGGCGAGTAGCTTTCACCATCTTTTCTAAAGACAGTGCCGTAAGTCGTTTCATAATGCGCCATTTGTAAGCCGGCAATCGTTCCAAACGCACTGTTGTTCATCACAATCCACACAACTGGAATGTTTTCTTCCACAGCTGTTGCCAGAACCGACGGATTTTGACCAAAACCGCCATCTCCAACAAGTGACACAACGACACGATCCGGCTGCGCTACTTTGGCTCCAAGTGCTGCGGGCGCTCCGAATCCCATCGTCGCAAACCCACCTGGTGTTAAAATTGTACCTGGCGTCAATACGGGGAATTGCTGTCCTACCCCGTTTTTATTCCAGCCAACATCCGTTGTAATAAAAGCATCATCAGGCAATACTTCTCGTACTTCCTGCAAAATGCGCTGCGGCTTCATCGGGAAAGATTCATCGTGAATATTCGTCAAATTGCTTTCGCGAAATTCCTCACGATAAACTGCAATTTCTTTTTTCAATTCAGGGCGATCCAAACCTTCAGGCAGCCTCTCTCTCGCTACACGGTTCAGCACAGTTAATGCCTGCTTTAGATCAGCTACAGCTCCAATTTCTACTGGATAATTCCGTCCAATTTCATTCGGGTCAATGTCAATATGGATCAGCTTGGTGGCAGAGAAGTTGAACGTATAATCCGATTCCCACGAACTTGCATCTGCTTCAGCAAAACGAGTTCCCAGTGCGAGAATGTAGTCCGCCGCTTTACACTGATCGTTGATGAACTTTGTGCCCCAAAACCCAGTCATTCCAAGAGTCATTGAGTGGTCATCAGGCATCGCTCCTTTCCCCATTAAGGAATGGGCAACAGGAATACTGAGATGTTCAGAGAATGCCTTTAATTCCTCTGCAGCATCGGCTAGTAAAATGCCTCCTCCTACATATAAAAGTGGTTTTTCGGCCTGCAATAATCGATCCATGATACGATTTGCCGTATGATCATCAATGGATGGTTTTTCTATTTTTTGTGTATGTTGTTCCATCTGTTTAAATAGGGCTACATCTAAATCTTTTGAAAATACATCCATTGGAACTGAAATGAGCACTGGTCCAGGACGTCCACTTTCGGCTAACTGAAACGCTTTTGACAAAATCTCTGGGAATAATTCTGGGATGTCGACTCGCCATGCTCTTTTTACAAACGGTCGATAAATTTCATATTGAGAAGCATCGGAATGAAGATTAATCTCTTGATGTGGGTGCTTTCCGTAGTAATGACTTGGGACATCGCCTGCAATAACAACCATCGGAATGGAATCGAGGGCAGCATTCGCTACGCCTGTTGCCGCATTTGTAAGCCCCGGACCTAAATGGCTAAGAACGACAGCTGTCTGTTTCTTCGCTCTTGCATATCCATCTGCCGCATGTGCAGCAATCTGTTCATGTCTCACATTCACAAATTTGATGCTGCTTTTTTCAAGTGCTGAAAGAAAAGCAATATTCGTATGACCACAGAGACCGAAAATATGCTCGACTCCCCGGTTTTCTAAATACTGAATGACCTGTGTTGATATATTCTTTTTCATATTTCTCTCCTCTCATGGTGCAGCAGCTACGACTCTACTACACAATCATTCTTTGAAAACAAGACAGACAAAACGGTATTCAAATCCTGTATTGCAACTTGACCTGGTGCTGAGCTTTCCTTCCCAACAGCAAAGGTCATCACTGATCCAAAAAGTCCGCCAACCATTCTTGTAAAGGCTCCATACTCTCCCATTGCCATTGATATCATGGGTACCGTCAATTGCTTTTGAGCCTCATTGGTCGCTACGAGCAGCTTTAATGCATCCTCATATGAATGCGGCATCACAGCGATCTTTGCGATGTCTGCGCCAACTGATTCTGCATTGACGAAAATTTGCACGAGACGATCCACCTCAGGTGTACGGTGAAAATCATGATAGGACACAATCAAATTCACACCACTATTCTTAGCCGCCTGACTGACTTGCCGCATATGTTTGACATCATGCATCAATTCATAATCAATCGCTTCCACACTTTGGGATTCACAAAGTGTGACGAGCAGCGACACTTTGTCTTCCTCTGAGAGCGATATATGTTCACCACCTTCTTTTTCAGAACGAATGGTGAATAAGAATGGAATTCCATGAGCCTTGTCTTTCATACACTTAAGGGTTTCTATTACACGTTCTGTGTCATTTAGATGTGTAAAAAAATCAGCTCGCCATTCAATCACATCAGGCTTTTTTTCAGCTAATACCTCTACCTCACGAAGTAGTTCTTCCTTTGTTTGACCAATCAATGGGGTGCAAATCATTGGCTGACCGCCCGCCTGCACTGTTTTCAGCTTGTGCTGAAATACATTTCCATCCATACCTGCTTCCCCCTTATATACCTTCTGGAAGAACGATCATTTTGGTTTCTGTCATCTCTTCAATAGCGAAACGTGGACCTTCTCTTCCAATACCACTTCGCTTAATACCGCCATATGGCCAATGATCCAATCTGAAATTCGATGTCCCGTTAATGATCACGCCTCCGGTTTCAAGCTCTTTCGCTGCGTGTAATGCCACATCCAACTGGTTCGTAAAGATCCCGGCTTGCAATCCGTAGCGACTATCATTTGCTTCTTGGATTGCTTCATTCAGATCCTCATAAGGGAGGATGCAGACAACCGGACCAAATACTTCCTCACAGACAACTTTTGCCTGTTTCGGCGGGTTTAGCAAAATGGTTGGTTTCACGCTTGCTCCATTTCTTTGTCCCCCAGAAATGATGCTAGCGCCCATGTTCTCTGCTTCCTCTATCCAAACTTCTACACGTTTTGCTGCCTGTTCATCGACCATACAGCCGATATCGCTTTCACTTGACAGCGGATCTCCCACGATGAGCTGATCTACTTTTGCTTTTAGTGTCTCAGTAAAAGTTGTCAGGATTTCCTTGTGGACATAAATTCGTTGAACGGAAATACAACTTTGACCAGAATTACTGAAGCCCGTTTTCGCGCAAAGGGATGCAGCTTTTTCAATATCCGCATCATGATGGACAATCGTGGCCCCATTTCCACCAAGCTCTAGTAGTACCTTTTTCAATCCAGCGGAGTTAGAAATATGCTCCCCGCCGGCTGCGCCTCCGGTAAAAGAAACAAGGTTTGTTCTTTCATCCGTTACCAATTGTTTTCCTGCATCAACTCCGCCGATAATGAGCTGTACACTTTTTTCAGGGAATCCTGCTTCAAGCAACAGTTTGACAAACGCTGTGGCAACCGCTGATGTTTGCGGGGCCGGTTTTAATATAATGGCATTCCCTGCTGCAAAAGCAGGACCGACTTTATGACAAATTAAATTAAGAGGTGCATTAAAAGGGGTAATCGCTAATACGACACCGACTGGCACTTTAAATGTCATCGCCATTGCTCCTTGGCCACGTGATGATACATGTCCAGGAATAGTCTCACCTATTAATCGATTGGCCTCTTCGGCTGATTGCACTAACGTTTCAATAGATCGTGAGACTTCATCTCTTGTGTTTTTGAGCGGCTTTCCTAATTCTAAGGAAATCAGTTTAGCGAAAGATTCCTTTTGTTTTTCTAGTAATGTGGCTGCATTCTTTAATAGAGTCGAGCGCTCTAACGCTGATATCTCTGCGATTTGTTTTTTGTATTTCTGGGCATGAGAAAGTGCTTGTTCTATATCTTCTTCTGACGCTAAAATGGATGTGCCGATTGTCTCTCCAGAGTATGGATTGACAATGTCCTCTTTTTCACGGTTTGCCTCCAGCCAATCTCCGCCTATATATGACAACGCTTTCAATTCACTCAAATTGTCTCACCCTCCTTCAAATGCCGTGTACCATGTCCCGCATAACGAACCAGTCTTTCTTCATTTGGACAAGGCCCCTTTACGAGGGCTCCCCTTGTTAGCTCCTCATACGCGTGCGCCACAATGCCCATCCCTCTTGATAAAGAAAAGATGCCTTTGGCTGCTTCAGCCGGGATGTTTAATTCACATTGAATTGCAGCTGATACGCCATCTATGTTCATCGTTATTTTTTTCCCTTTTCGGTTTTCAAGCTCGTGCCTAATTGCCTCTGCTAACCGCAAGTAAATGCCGCTAATATGACCTTGCTCGACATATGTCTGACTCAATTCATATAAACGGCTCACCCGAGGATCATCATCATGTAGCTGATGACCGATACCTGGTATCTTGACTTTACGGGCTAACCAAGCCTGACACACTTGCTTTGCCGCACTTTTCACATCTTTGTTTTCATCGTAGAGTGATTTTGCCTCGTACAGCATACACATCGCCTTTTCGCCGGCACCGCCGTGAATATCACCTAATAGATTCATCCCTGTCGCTACCGAGGAATTAAATGAAATGCCACAAGTTACGGCCATTCTTGCTGCTGCAATAGACGGTGCTCTTGGTCCATGGTCTGCACCTGCGACAAGAACACTCTCAAAAAGGGCAGCTTTGGCATCGTCCAGCAATTCTCCGACAAGCAATAAATAAAGCATCTGTGGATATGACAATTCGCCAATGAGCTCTTCAATTGGATACCCTCGTAGCTCAATTGAGTTTTTCTGAATATCACTAATCTCAGTCTCCCACCAAGCGCCCCCTTCTTTGTATATTTCCAGTGCACTGCGATTTTTCATTGTGTGACTCATCCCTTTAGCTTATTTTTGGAGATAGAACGCTCTTTATTCCGTCTAGTGGAATTTGATTTCACTTTTCGGAATGTGCTTTTATTGTAAGCGCATTCGTTTTTGCCGTCAATCTTTTTTCTGAAAATACAGTCATTTGGTGATAAATTAAGTGAATCGAACTAATGATTTCACTATCTTATCCAAAAATTCTCCTTCTTTTTAGTAAAACAGACGTAAGTATATCGTTCTACTAATTTAATGAAACATGTTCTATTCATTCTGTCAAATTCACCTGAAATAAAAAAACCTCTCCATTAATGGAGAGGTTTCCGTCATTTACTTATTTCCACCAGTCATCAAACATAGAAGCTGGTACTTGGCGTTTATGCTCTGATTGAACATAGCGTTTTTCAATCGCTTCAGCCGCTTGATCAGAAACTGATTTCCCTTCTAAATAATCATCAATTTCATCGTACGTAATACCGAGTTCTGTTTCATCTGTTTGCTGAGGTTTTTCATCCAGTAGATCGGCTGTCGGTTTCTTTAAGTACAGGCGTTCAGGTGCTTGCAACGCTTCTAGCAGCATCCGGCCTTGGCGTTTTGTCAGACCTGTGAGCGGCAGAACATCCGCACCACCATCACCATACTTCGTGAAGAAGCCAGTTACTGCTTCTGCTGCATGATCTGTACCGATAACAAGCAATCCTTCCTCACCGCCGACAGCATATTGCGCGATCATTCTCATGCGTGCTTTGACATTCCCTTTATTAAAGTCAGACAATGGGCTGCCTGTTTCCTTTTGATATTGATCACTGAATGCCTTCACCGCAGGCGCAATATCGTATTTCCATGACTTGTCCGGCTGTATAAATGACAGAGCGAGCTGAGCATCGTCTTCATCCTGCTGCACGCCGTGCGGGAGGCGCACCGCAATAAAGACCGCATCTTCTTTTCCTTCTTGACGCAGCT
The DNA here is from genome assembly GCF_014764715.1 of Bacillus crepusculi. Lineage (GTDB taxonomy): Bacteria > Bacillota > Bacilli > Bacillales > Bacillaceae > Bacillus. The sequence goes on from NZ_JACXXE010000004.1 coordinate 219,948, forward strand.
CACTTGCAGCAAGCTGTGCAAGACGGCCAGCAAGCGTTGAATCCTGTCCGCCGCTAATGCCGAGAACGAAGCCTTTTGCTCCGGTTTTTTTCAAATATTCCTTTAGAAATCCAACCCGTTTTTCGATCTCCTGCTTTGGGTCAATTGAGGGCTGCACATGCAACTCTTGGCTGATCTTTTTCTGCAAACTCATACACTTTTCCTCCTAAGCATCCTCTACATGAAGAGAACAGGTTTTACTCTCTCAATGAATTGATTTGACAACGTTTTTTGAATCTTCATTATAGCATGTTTTCATGAAGGATATTTTGTTAGACGTTCCCCTTTTTCTTAAATGATCAAACATTCACAAGTGAAAGAGACCATGTCTTTTTTGACTGGTCTTTCCTTTTTCAATCAATTTCTACCCGTATGGGTGTACAGCTTGCGCCATTGCACTTTCCAATATCTGCAGGGCATGCAGACACCGCTACAATAAGGTCCATTTCGGCACGCAGACGAATATAATCACCGGGGAGCGATTTTGGCAGTTCCACAGACAGCTTTCCTTTTTCATCAATGACCGTATTCATAAAGGCATTAAAAGGATAGTACATATCCTCCTTTGGGATACCAAATGGCTCAAAGGCAGTCCGCAGATTATCGTAGCATGTATGCATTACCTCTAAATGCGTCCGGCCATATAAAAGCTGATACATTTCTTGCCGGCAGGCAGGCATGTATAAATCATGGCATTCCACTGTATCTTCAATGACTGTAAACATCGGTTTATATAAATTAGAATAGAGCTTATCACCTTTTTTCACTTTAGACGAGAACAGGCTGTCCATTGTCGCGCCTTGATCAAATTTTTCATAGAAATCCTTTTCATGATAAGCCATTACATCTGCTACTTGCTGTCCTTCGACATCGACTACTCGCATACATTGGCCTTTTCCTAAGCGAAAGCCGTGTCCATCCTTTGGTAAAATCACGTATTCGCCGTTCATCACATGCACTCCTTTCCATGACAGTATGCCCAAAACGTCCCCTTGATCATGTATAAAAAAAGGGCGCGGTTACAAGCTAATGTCATTGAATTGGAAAGGTGTTGCACGTACATTGAAAGAACAATCTTTATCTTGGTGGCAGCTTTCTCTCATCGGAGTCGGCTGTACAATCGGCACTGGTTTTTTCCTTGGTTCCAGCATCGCCATTACAAAGTCCGGTTATTCCGTCTGTATTTCATTTTTGCTTGCGGCGGTTGGAACCTATCTCGTCTTTAAACATTTGGCGGCGATGACAGCTGAAAACCCTGATAAAGGGTCATTTTGCTCCTATGCTCGGAAAGCATATGGGCGCTGGGCAGGCTTTAGCAACGGCTGGGTGTATTGGTTTGCAGAAATGCTCATTACAGGAAGTCAGCTAACAGCGATTTCTCTTTTTACCCGACACTGGTTTCCATCCGTTCCACTGTGGGTGTTTTCGGCGATATATTCCGCTCTTGCCCTGCTTGTGATTATCATTGGGCTGTCTTCTTTTCAAAAGACTGAAAATGTCCTTGCGGTGCTGAAAACTGGAGCAATCCTGCTATTTATGATCCTAGCCGTTCTTGTTTTATGCGGCATTCTTACAGATCATAAACCGGACCTTCATCTACCAAACAAAGATCACGAATGGATGCCCCTTGGCCCGCTTGGTCTTTGGAATGGCTTGATTTACGCATTTTATGCATTTGGGGGAATTGAAGTCATGGGACTGATGGCCGTTCATTTAAAGAAACCGAAGGACGCCGCAAAATCTGGACGTGTGATGCTATTGATTCTTGCTGTCATTTATATCGTCTCCATCGGACTTGCGCTTTTGCTTGTTCCAGTGACAGCCTTTAACGAAAACAGCAGTCCATTTATTACATCATTAGAGCCCTTTCATTTGTCGATCTTTCTTCATATCTTTAATGGCATTTTCATTATTGCCGGTTTTTCTACATTGGTTGCTTCTCTATATGCAGTCACCACACTGCTTGGCACGATGTCGGAGCATCAAGATGCGCCTGCTTGTTTTAAACAAAAAGACCCCTTTCATGTCAGATGGTCTTCGATTATCTTAACTGCTGCTGGATTAATTGTCTCGATTTTACTTGCACTGTTTTTGTCCAAACACATCTATGAGCATCTCACAACAGCAGCCGGCCTTACCCTTCTGTACACATGGGTATTCATCCTGTTTTCAAGTAAAAAGCTATCAAAGCCATCTACTCGCCAAACGTGCGAAATGATTCTTGCGCTGCTCTTAATTGGAGCCGCCGTTTCAGGCACATTGACAGAGGAAAGCGGGCGACCAGGCTTTTTTATCAGCATTGGGATCATTGCAGTGATTGCCCTCATGGTGCTATTTATGAAGAAAAAGTGGAAACAGGATCAGACCGCATCATAATTTCATCATGTTTTTTAATGCAGTAAATGGACATTTGGCGGAGGCTGGTTTCTCCGCCTCATCATCTGAGAGAAAATATTGTTTCCATTCATGATTTGTTGGATCACCATACCATTTTAATGATGAATGAATGCTGACCTCATCATACGCTTTGAGCCGCTTGCGAACGAGCTGGCTCATTTTTTGTCCAAACTTGGTCGAACCATTCAATTTCTCAAATACCCATCTAGGCTGAAATGCCATCATGACATAAGGGAAATGGCGGCTTTTTCTAAGTTTATGAGCTGGTGTGGAACACAAAATAAAATACGCTTCCCCATGAAAGCAATATTCCCACTCATGATGATGAGGGTCTGGTGATATCTCCTCAGGCCATGGCATTTTATCCTTTTGGTGCAGTCGTTGAAGCAATGACCAAAACTGCTGCTCAAACTCTTCAAGCGGGCTTTCCTTTAAGTCCTGCGGCGTTTCAAAAAAACAGATAAGTGAAGCATATTGACCGGTTTGTTTCGCACAGCTTTGATATTCTCTAAGCAGCTGCGCTAATTCTTCAACAGCTTCTTCCTTTCTCGGATCACCAACAAATCCATAACGCAAATGATCGAGAAAAAATCCCTGTCTTCCGGGTACACAAGGGAATGTATCTGCCTCATCTCCTACCATCTCTCCAAATTGTGTGAAAGCATCCTGCTTCCATTCTTCTAATGATCGTAGATTTTGATCAAGGCAACTTTTTGCATACAGCTGGACCATTTCCTTCCACCTCGTTTTAGCGTCTTCTCCATAGCCTATGAGGAAAAAAGGCTGTGGTGACTGTCCCTAAGCGACTTTCCTTGCGCATTCACAAGATGGATTTTCTGGTTCCATTGAGTTAATGATGTATGTTCAGACGAATGTATATAACCGGCATACTGCTTCTTTTAATAGAGCGCTTTTGTATCACTCCTATGAGCGTTTTTTCATCAATAAGACGGAATCCAACCCCCAATAAATAAGGGCTGCGAAAAAGCTGAACAAATAGACTTTGTAGCTAATAAACACAACAAGTCCATAATCAATCCATAACGCCAAAGCCATTTTATATCCTACCATTATTCAAGAATGTTCCATCTCCATCAATCCTTACAAAAAAACAGACTGATACATTCAGTCTGTTTTATAGCCCTTCTATCCAATGAGCGCCATGATGCCTTGATATCCAAAATAAGCACCGAAACCGAGTAAAGATAGACCTGCAAGAACCGATAAACCATGAAGGACCCGTTCACTTAAATAACGCCTAAACGTACTAGCGAGCAGCGCCATACAAAAATCCCATATCAGCATGCCGATAAAAATAGCCAAGCTGTACATCAGCATTTGGGAAGCTCCATACTTTTCGATCGTATTGGCCAAAATACTGCCATAGATCCCGAGCCAAAATAAAATACTGAGCGGATTGGAAAGAGAAATGACAAACCCTGTCATGAACGAATGACTGAACGACGTATTTCCTCCGTCCTTCTTCAGGCTCTCCTGCAAATTGATTTTACGCAGACTCTCAATGCCGGTATAGGTCAGAACGAAAAAGCCGAACAGCCACAAAAAGGTTTTCACAAGAGGTGCGGTCAAAAGCTGGGCGACACCAAAATAAATGAGGAGCATATAGACAATATCCGCAGCCATCGCTCCCAAACCAAAAATCCACGCGTGCCAAAATCCACTTTTGATCCCTCTGTCAATTTGGGCTGCATTGACTGGCCCAACAGGCGCTGAAAGTGCCACCCCTAAAAAGATATAACCAAAAAACACCGCCACATAGACGTCCTCCTTTTGATGCTGACTTGTACATATTATTCAAATACTCGGTGTTTTAGTACAAGTCCTTTGGGAAGTAGCGTCACACATGGCTGAAAACCAGTTACCGATCCGCTTTCATCACCGACTGCTGCGGGCGCACCCTTTCTTTTTTCTTAGAACGATTCATTTGAAGGGCAGCCCCAAACAAAAGAACAGCTAAGAAGGCGAAAACAAAGACAGCACTTGCCGCTCCTGCCCATTCAAGACTAAATCCAATGAAAAAGGACAAGCAGGCGCCGCCCAAGCTCGCGGCTGCAATAAAGTAACTCGTTGCCTCGTCGATGGCATTTTCAATCATTAATGCAGATGCCGTCAGTGCGATTGGAAACATGCCAGCTGCGCACAGGCCGATGAAAAAGATGAGAATCAGTTGCGCGGCTATGTGGGTTGTCAGCGCAAATACAACGAGCAGCAGAATCATAAGAGCCGCACTTAGCTTTAAAAAACGCAGCGGATGCAGCTGATCCGCCTTTCTCGCAATCACGGTTCTGCCGATGACAATGGCCGTCCAAAAAGTAGAGACTGCAAAAAGGCCCCAATTTTCTCCCCCTTTTTCCAGCATGATCGACGGCAAAAAGTTCGCAAAGTTCGTTTCAATCCCTGCGTAAAAAAAGGCAAAGCAGATCATGAGCACAACAATCATTCGACTATTTCGATCAACAAGTAAGGACGGCTTCCTCATCTCTTTAGAAGGAGCATCCATCTGCCCATGAGGCAATTTGTTCATAAAGATCAGCCAGAGTATCAGAAAAAATGTCAGCGCACCAACCTGAAATAAAAACACATATTGCCACGTCTGTTCTGTGACGGTCAGTAGGATCACAAGTGGAAATAACAGCGCACCTAATCCAAAAAAGACCTCCATGATGCTGATTCGCTTGGCACTGTTTGCCATCGAAATCACATACGCCCCGGCCGTTGTCTCAAGACTACCAGCACCGCTCCCAAGAAAAAAACCTGCCAGCACAAGTGTTGTCCAGCCCGGTACCAAAAGTCCAAGGAGAAGCGAACCGATCATCAACAAAAGACCCATGGTCAAAACAGCGCCATAGCCTTTTTTTCTCACAAGAATGGGGGATAACAAAACACCTGTTAAAAAACCAATAAACTGAAAAAAGATTAAAGAAGATAATTCCCCAGGACCCTTATCATAACTAGATAGCAAATAAGGAGTTAGGCTGCCAAAAAACACATGAATGGTCCCAATAAAAAAATAAAAAACACAGCCAAAATAAAACACTTTTTTCATCTTTTCACTTCCTCTAAAAAGGAGCGGAGTCATGAAATCCTCCGCTCCACCTCTTTAATATGCCTGTGCAGACACGACAGCTTCTTCCCTCTCAAAGCACGTATTGAGCGCAGCCTGCGCGCGATATCCATCTTCAAAATCAGCCACCTTCATATGAGATGGGTATGGATCTGTATTCACCCAATGCATCAGCTGATCACGGAATATATCAGACCACCCGTAAAATTCATTTGGCGGGTCAGTCAGCAAGGTTTGCGGCATTTGATGACGCTCCACACACAAGCCATCGCTGATCTCATATTCGTTTTTCATGTTCGTATGGTATTTGAATACCTTGTCATGTCCAACGACTTCTACACTAAATCCGCATTCCTCAGGCTGCGTGCTTTTGGATGTCACCAAATGAAAGAACACTTGATTCTCCATTTGACCGAAAATTTCGGTATGATCATCCACCTGTACCTTTTTCTCTTCTTTTTCCTTTACATGTGTCAGCATCTTCGTGTTAAGTGATTCTTTTTTCATTTCACTGCCAAATAAGTACCACAGCATATCGATCAAATGAATGCCAAGATCCCCTAGTGCACCACTCGTGCGCAGACTCTCGCCGCTGTCTCTCCATGAAAATGTCTTTCTTCTTAGGGCACTGTTTTTCTTAAAATGAGTTCTGACTGTCAAAATGCGGCCTAATTCACCGTTGGCAATCAAGTTCTTCAAAATATTCACAAAGGATAAGTAACGATAGTTGAAGCCTATACTGGCTTGAACCTGGAACTGTTTGGCTGTCTCCACCATTTCCTTCGCTTCCTTCAGCGACACAGCCATCGGTTTTTCACATAAAATCGGCTGTCCTGCTCTTAGCGCCTGAAGGGCATGGTCCTTGTGACAAAAATTAGGGGAGGCAATGATCAACCCGTCAGATGCATCCGCTAGCGCATCGATACTTGAATACACCCGTCCGCCGTACTGTTTAATGAATCCCTGTGCAACCGACTCGTGCAAATCATAGACACCAGATAATTCTGCACCTTTGATCGTTGATAATGCTCTTGCATGTGCTTTTGCAATATTCCCTGCTCCAACAATTCCAATTTTCTTCATGAATGTGCCTCCTCATGTTTATACATCACTGTTTTCAGTGTTTCATAGATTCCTTTTGCATACCCATGATGACAAATTTGGTGATGGTGCCGTTTGGCTTCGGCCGTTGCATTTTGGACGAGGAACCCGTGTGTGACGGATTGAAGCATCCGCAAATCGTTCCCACTATCACCAAAGGCAAAGCCTTGATCTTTTGATAGATCATATTGGTTCAGCATAAAGCGGACAATTTCATCCTTACCTGTCCCGACAGGTAAAAAATCGACATCATAGCAGTCCGCAGGATCTCCTGCGAGCGGATTGCATTTGTTGATGTTGACCGCCACCCCCCGCTCTTTGGCAAGTGTTTGGATGAACGATAGATGATGAAGGTCTGTCCGTTCATCCTGCTCCTGATAATAGAAATTTTTCTTATACCCTGAGCTACCTAGCTGCGTTTGCGGCCTGAGGGTAATCCCCTTTTCACGTACGGTTTGCAGGATGGATTCAATTTTCTCATCTGAAAAGCCCTGCGCATCCAGCCGTTTCATCCATTCCGCATCTGGCTCTCCAAAGCAAGCATCTGATGTATACACAATTTCAGTCCCTAGGTTCGACGCGATGAAATGTGGGAACTGATGAAAACCGCCTTTTTCCATTTTACTCGTGACAGAATCGAGGCTGCTTCCCGTCACCCAGCCCAGCATAAGCTGTCCTGCTTCGCTCTTTTCTGCCACAAAGGCTTCCAGCCGCTTGACATCCTCTCTCTGCTCCTCTGTCATCCCGTGAGAATAATAGGTTTCATCAAAGTCACAGAAGACGATCCACTGCGGATTCTGCGGCTGATGCAGAAGCTGTTTATTGAATGGAAGATTTGATAACATGATGAACCCCCTCGATGACCTTTTCCTGATCCTGTAGCGGCATGCCTGGATACAGCGGCAAGTGAAGTAATTGCTGTGCTGCTTTTTCTGTATGCGGAAGCGATGTTTGTTTATACTTTTTAGAAACAAGATTTGTTTGATGCTGATGCGATAGAATAGGGTAATAGACATCTGTCTCTATGCCCATCTCCAGCAATTGCGCTGCCAGCTCATCTCTGTCTCCTTTCAGCACCCTGATCGGGAATAGATGCCATACATGATCGTCCGTCAGCTTCGGAAGCTTCAAGTATCCTTCATCCTCAAGCGTTTGCAGCTGATCCATGTATCGCTTTGCTAAGTAAAAACGTTTAAAGTTTTGCAGACCTAAATACTTCATCCTTTCTAGTCCGATCGCTGCCTGCAAGTTATCGATCTTGGAATTAAAGCCGTAGTCACTGCGTTTAACATTTTTCTTTCCAGGCTCAAAGCCGTGATAGCTGATCTCGATGCATTTTTCGGCTAAGGCTTCATCATTTGTGGCAATAGCCCCTGCCTTTCCGCAGACTCCGAGATTTTTGTATGGATTAAAGCTGAGAACAAGTCCATCTCCATAAGCCCCAAGACCACTGCTGCCAATCGCCTGACAGCCATCCTCAATGATTTTCAGACCATGTTGTTTCGCAATTGCCGAAATGGCCTTCATATCCGCTTGCTTTCCATATAAATGAACTGGAAGAATGCATACTGTTTTATCTGTGATATGCTTCTCAATTTCACTCGGTGCCAGGCAGTAGGTATCTGGGTCAATATCGGCATAGACTGGAACAGCTCCAATGGCAAGCACTGCATTTTCTGTTGCAGCAAAGCTATTCGCTGGCAGAATGACCTCGTCTCCTGGATGGACACCTGCTGATATGAGGCTGATCATGAGGGCATCTGTTCCACTTGACGTGGCAATGACATATTTTTTCCCTAAGTACTCTGCGAGCGTTTTTTCAAACCTTGGAATATATGGACCTGAAGTAAAACGACCTGAACTTAATACTTCCTTCAGCACCTGCATAATATCATCGATCTCATCCTCTGAAATAAGTTTATCAACCGGCAGGAACGGTATCTTTTTTTCCTTATTTTGTTTATAATGGAAGAGAATTTTTTCCAAACCTATGCGCTCAATATCTTGCTCAAGGAACGTCACCAGCTTTTCATTCGCTAGATGCTTTTCAACTGAATCAGACTTTACTTGAACACCTTGATTCATCATATCCAGCAACGGTAGATAATCCTTGCTTTTACCTGATATCTTCGTCAATATTTGCATGCTATTCCCTCCAATTAATCAATTCCATTTGTTAATATTTAACTTGTTTCACATTGTAAATGATGTTATCGGTTTCAGAACAATAACTTTGTGTAAAGGATTTGTTAATATGTGTACAATTTATGAAATTGCCAAGCGTTGCGGGGTTTCGACCACCACTGTTTCTAGGGTGCTGAATCATCATCCATATGTGTCAGAGGAAAAGCGGCAGCACATTTTACAGGTGATGAAGGAAATGGAGTATACACCGAGTTCAGCCGCTCGCACCCTTCGTTCACATCAGACAAAAACCATTGCTGTGTCTGTCCCGGCGGTGGACCATCCTTTTTTTGCACAATTGATTAAAGGCATTTCAAAGGAAGCTCTAGATCAAGGATATAAAGCCATCGTGCTTCAGACGTTTTACCAGGAATCACTAGAGCTTGAAGGGCTTCAATTATTAAAAAGAAAAGAAGTAGATGGTGTCATCTTAGGAGCATTAGAAAATCAGTGGGAAAAGATCGAGCCATTTTTAACAAACGGCCCCATTGTGATGGCGAATGAATATCATCAAACAGCAGACATCCCGATTATTGGATACGATGAGCGTGAAGCTGCCTATAAAGCGGTTGACTACTTGATTCGGTCGGGGCGTAAATCGATTGGGTTTTGCTTTGATACAGAAAGCAGTGAAGCGCAGAAACAGAGGAGGCAGGGCTACCTTGATGCGCTTTCTGCTCACGGTTTGCCGTTAAATGAAGCTTGGCTGTTCGGGCAGGCCTTTACCATTGAAGACGGCTTTCGTTTAATGAACTTGATCCATGACATGCCGGATACACCTGATGCCATTTTCACCGGCAATGACCAAGTCGCAGCAGGGCTCATTAAACAGGCCATTTCATACGGTTATCAAATCCCTAAGGATCTAGCAGTGATCGGCTATGACAACCAAGACATTTGTGAGGTGACAGCTCCAACGATCACCACAATCGACATCCCGATCGTAGAGCTTGGCCAGCGGTCTGTGCAGCAAATGATCGAGCTCCTACAAGACCAAAAACCATTACAGCGTGACCATATCCAGCTACCTACACGGCTCGTGACAAGAGAATCTACATAAACAAAAAAAAGACTGAGAAAGCTCTCAGTCTTTTTTAAATCAATCTATGAACCTATACAAATTGAGCAAGAATGAATGTCCATACACACACAATGCCGAGCAGGATGAAGCTGTACTTCACGGTCTTTTGAAAGAGCTCAGATTCTTTACCTGTTTCTCCAACAGCTGCTGTAGCGATGGCGATTGATTGTGGAGAAATTAACTTCGCCATCACACCACCGGTCGTATTCGCCCCGATTAACAAACCTGCCTGTGAACCAATTTGAGAAGCAGTGACCGCTTGAAGGTTACCGAATAAGGCATTGTTACTCACGACAGACCCCGTAATAAACACGCCGATCCACCCAAGCACTGGGCTGACAAGCGGGAACAAATCACCTGTTTTGGCAAGTGCAAGCCCAATAGCTGAACTTAGTCCAGCGAAGTTCGCCAAGTTAGCAAAGCCCATCACAAAACAAATGGTAAGAACAGGCACCCAAAGCTCCTTCACCGCTGCTTTTAAGCAGGCAGCGCCTTCTGTTAATGTAATATGTCTGCTAAACAACCCTGTCAGCATCACTGCAATCAAAATGGCGGTACCTGTTGCACTGATGACATCTATTTTAAAGATGGCATCTATAGGTGTTTCTGTTTGTGCAATGGGTGGTAATTTCACAATTTGCTGATGCAGAAACGGCATTTTCACTAAAATCGTCGTCCAGTTGAGCGGGCCGCCTACAGCAAACAATGCTTTAAATGCTGGCAGACTCCAAACCGTAATAACGGCGGTTAAAATATAGAACGGAGACCATGCTTTCAGCACTTCAACGCCACGATACGTTTGCTTTTGTTCAATCGCTGGCGCTCCTTCTTCTCGATAAATGTGTTTTGGCTGCCATTTTCGAAGAAATAAAGTCAAAATGCCCATACTTGCTAAGGCAGAAATAATGTTGGCAAGCTCAGGACCCATCGTCACCATTGTGACAGCCTGTAAAATGGCATAGCTTCCACTCACAACAAGCAAGGCTGGCAGTGTTTCTTTCATTCCTTTGAAGCCATCTACAATGAGTATGAGAAGAAAAGGAATACAGAATGAAAGAAACGGGATCGTATATACAAGGGTTTGAGATAATGCAAGCGGCGTCATATTGCCCATTTGTGCCCCTGTAATGACCGGGATGCCCACTGCACCAAATGCGCCAGACGCAGCATTCGCAATTAAGCAGAGCATCGCAGCTTTCAGCGGTTTAAACCCAAGCTCTGTCAAGAGAGCGGCACTGATCGCAATCGGCACACCAAACCCAGCGGCTCCCTCTAAAAATGCGTTAAAGCTAAAACCAATTAATAAGAGCTGAAGACGTTGATCTTGAGAGATTCCTGCAATACTAGAACGAATGACATCAAATTTTCCAGATTTCACAGCAATTTTATAGAGCCATACCGCCATGATGACGATATATCCAATCGGCCACAGCCCACTAGATATACCGAGCAGCACAGCAGATAGCGCCTTTTCAACTGGCATATGAAAGAAGAAAACAGCTGTAACAAAACTGACGATTAAGGTAAAACAAGCGGCTAGAACACCTTTTAACTTAAATACGGTTAATGCAAGTAGGAAAAACAAAATCGGAAGCATTGCCACCAATGCACTGACGAACTCATTACCAAACGGATCATATATTTGCTGCCACATAGTGATTCATCCTTTTCTGCTCAGATAGGTTGCCTTTGATTGCTTAAAAATGAGGAGCCAAAATCTCTTTTAACACATTCACACTGTGTGCGAATTTTTCTTTTTCTGTGTCGTTCAGTGCAAGCTCCATCACTTCTGTTGCGCCATTTCGATTCACAAGGGCAGGTACTCCAATGTAGACATCCTCTGCTCCGTACTCTCCATCTAAGTAAGTGCTGACAGTCAAAATGCTGTTTTCATTGTGCAGGATTGCTCTTGTGATGCGGGCTAAACTCATGGCTACGCCGTAGTAAGTGGCGCCCTTTTTCTCAATGATTTGATAAGCAGCATGACGGACATTTTCCATGATGTCATCTAAGTCTTCTTGTTTGTATTGATCATTTCTCTTCATTAATTCTGTAATCGGTACACTTCCGATATTCGCATGACTCCAAACAGCAAGCTCTGTATCCCCATGCTCTCCAATGATGTACGCATGTACGTTATGTGCCGCTGCTTCAAAATACTCACTGAGCATATATCTAAATCTTGCGGTATCAAGAGTGGTCCCACTGCCAATCACTCGTTCTTTTGGAAGTCCACTGAATTTCCAAGTTGCATATGTCAAAATATCAACAGGGTTTGTGGCAACTAAGAAAATACCATCGAATCCGCTTTTCATCACATTGTCTACAATGCCTTTAAATATATTTAAATTTTTCTCAACAAGGTCAAGTCTCGTTTCACCTGGCTTTTGGTTCGCACCAGCACAGATACACACAATATCTGCATCCTTACAATCCTCATAATCTCCATACCACGTATTCACAGGATGCGGGGCAAATGCTTTCCCGTGGTTTAAATCCATGACGTCACCTATTGCTTTGTCTTGATTCAGATCAATCACAACTAATTCATCTGTAATTGCTTGATTTATTAATGTAAAGGCATAACTGCTGCCGACAAAACCTGCTCCAATAAGTGCTACTTTGTTTACTTTCTCGTTTGTCATTTATCTCATCCTCCTGAGTAAAACTAGGTTGTTTTTGTATGTGAAGTATTTCACATTATTATTGTGCAACACTTCACAAACTTTTGCAAGAGGGTTGCTCAAAAAATATATGTAGCGAATTTGTGAACACACTTATTGTGCTTTCAAAGCGCTGTCTCCATACATTATTTCCACAAGAAAAAAGCTGCCAAACAATTGCCGGCAGCTTTTTATATGTTTAATAAGGTCCCCAGTTGATCATAACGCCGATACAAATAAACACAAGACCGATGACAAACCAGATGAGCGCAAGCGGCACCATAAAACGCAGCCACTTCACATAAGGAATACCACTTGCAGCAAGCACAGCCATCAACACACCGGATGTCGGATTGACGCAGTTGACTACGCCTTCTCCAAGCATCACTGCTTCTACAGCTACCTGTCTTGTGATGCCCATTAAATCAGCGAGCGGCGCAAGAATCGGAATAAAAACAACTGCTTCTCCTGATCCTGATGAAATCAAAAAGTGTAGAAGCGCACTCGCAATATACATCCCAATCGCTCCAGCAATCGGGCTAAATCCTGTCAGCATACTCGCTAAGCCATTGACCACAGTATCAAGCAGCTTACCGTTTTCTAAAATGACTGAAATGCATCGTGCCATCCCGACAATCAGTGCACCGTATACAAGGCTTTGACAGCCGACAATAAACGTTTTTGCAATATCATTGGCCGCCAATCCGCCGAGCAGTCCAGCAGCGATCGCCATAAAAATAAACACACCCGCCATTTCCTTATCGGTCCAGCCAAGCTGAAGTGCGCCATATAAAAATCCGCCAAGTGACAAACCACACACCGCTAAAATCAGCTTATGTCTTCCGGTAAAGTCAGGCTTGTCCACTGATTCCGTATCGGCTCCTCCAAGTCCCTTAGCGGGAAACCATTGATCGCCAAGAAGGCTTCCCTTCTCTTTGTTCTTCAGTCGTTTTGTATATAAGTAGATGTACACAATACTAGAAATCAGAAAGCAAAGATAAATAATGACACGAAGGCCAATTCCAGAAAAGATCGGCAGCTCTGCAATCGTTTGAGATAAGCCTAATGGAGATGGAGATAAAATCGTAGCGTTAAAACCGGCATAGCAGCCGATGTAAATGACCGCCGCTCCCGCCACAGCGTCCCACTTCAAGGAACGTGCCACAATGATGCCGATTGGAATAAACCCAATGACAGAGTTCACGACAATTCCAGTCGTCCCAAGCACAGAAAATAATCCCCCGACAATACAAATAAACAATAATTGCTTCGTTTGAAACCGGCTGATGACATGGTGAATCATTCCGTTAATGGCACCTGTCTTCTCCAAGATTGCAATGGTTCCGCCAGTAAATAGAATCAGAAAAATAATGGAAGATGACCCCACCATTCCTTCTTGAATGGCTGTGAAAAATCCAACCGCACTCACTGGTGATTGATCAATACGATGATAGCTGCCAGGAACGGCTGTTGTGATCTCCCCTGATGTCTTTCGATCAAACTCACCCGCTGGTACAAAATACGTTGCAATGGTACAAATCAGTGCAATCATAAATAAGAGCACATACGCATCCGGCATCTGAAGTTTTCTTTTTTGTTTCTTAGGTGCTGATACTGTCGCTGTTTTCATCTGTCAAAACCCCTTTATCCCGACCTCTATTTCACTTAATTTTCTGAATAATCAAATGATGTGTTATATTATAAACACTGATGATATTTAAGATCAATATTATTTCACTAAAAGAATGTTTTGGCAGATTATCTGTCAGCAAGGAGGCTTCTCATGACAACTTTGACAAACGAGATGAAACAAACCGTGACAGACATCTTTGAACATCTGCACGCCCATCCAGAAATCAGCTGGGAAGAGACAAATACGACGGCTTATATTGAAGATCTATTAAAGAAATTAGGCTGTAAAACGAGAACATTTGAAGACTGTACAGGGGTAATCGGTGAAATTGGGGAAGGCGCACCAGTGGTTGCTGTGAGAGCCGATATTGACGCCCTCTGGCAGGAAGTAGATGGCGTTTTCCAAGCCAACCATTCATGCGGACACGATGCACATATGACGATGGCACTTGGGACATTCATGGCATTGAAAGAAAAAGAACTCCCAAGTGGCACGATCCGATTCATTTTTCAGCCTGCTGAAGAAAGAGGCGGCGGCGCTTTAAAGATGATCGAAAAAGGTGTGTTAGCTGACGTCGATTATTTATACGGGGTGCATGTGCGCCCAATTCAAGAAACCTTAAACGGACGCTGCGCTCCTGCCATTTTGCATGGATCAAGTAATCATTACGTCGGGACCATTCTAGGGGAGGAAGCACACGGTGCACGCCCGCACCTTGGGGTCAACGTCATTGAAGTCGCATCTACCCTCGTGCAAAGACTGGCGCATATCCATGTCGATCCAAGAGTCGCGCATTCTGTGAAAATGACCAATCTAAACGCTGGGGGCGGCAGCTCAAACATCATACCTGGAAAGGCATCCTTTACATTAGATGTTCGAGCACAAACAAACGAAGTGATGGATGAACTTGAAAAGGAAATTGAAAGAGCCGTTCATTCTGTAGCAGATGCCTTCGGCGCTTCTATTACACTTTCAACAGATCACCGTTTACCAGCGGCGACATTAAATGAGGATGCCGTTCAAATCATGTCTAATGCGATTGAACACGTTTTAGGCAAAGAACAGCTCGACCCGCCCATCGTGACAACAGGCGGAGAGGACTTTCACTTTTATGCAGCAAAAGTTCCGCATATCAAATCCACGATGCTCGGATTAGGCTGTGATTTAACACCAGGTCTCCACCATCCTTATATGACATTCGACCGCTCTGCTATCTTTACCGGCATTGAGATATTGACTGAGGCTGTATACAAAACGCTTCAGCAACAGTCATCGTAATAAAATAAAAAAGCCACCCGTCTTCAAGGCGGGTGGTCTACTTATGATTAAGCATTCAAATCTGTCATTGCTGGGACATTGATTTCTTTCACACAGGATACCCTTGATAAATGAATCACACATCTCGCAAGCTCCACAATATCTTGTACAGGTATTCTCGTTTCATCATATAATGAGATGGCTTTTTCTGCTCCATCCTCATATGGGACTTCCGCCGCCAGCTCTCCCGGATTGATACAAGTGACGGATATTTTATCTTTTCTCACGTGCTCTCTAAGAGCATTCACGATCCCGCGCAAGCCAAATTTAGACGCAACAAAGGAAACCTGCGACAGGTTCGTATGGTCGAGTCCCGCAGTCGAGCCAACCACAATCATCTTTCCATTCTTCGATTTCCTTACGTGCGGAAGCAATGCTTGGATGTAGGTAATCGTTGAAGTCACATTCACATTGATTAAATGAGCGATATCCTCTGGCTGATCCTGATCGAATGAGTAATCGTCCTCAAAGCCTCGTTTCTCCCATAAACCGACGTTATAAATCAGTACATCAATGGTCTTGTTCTCCAATGCTTCGAGCATAAAAGGGATATGGGTTTGGCTTGATAAATCGATTTTCAGCCAAATTCTATGTACTCCGTCATCTATGTTCAAACTACTTGGTTCACTTCGCGACACAATCCAAACTGTATCTCCACTTGAAGGAAGACCTTTCACAAAAGCGTCCCCTAATCCTTGACTTGCGCCGAATATGATATAGTTTTTACTCATTGGCTCCTCCTTCTATGGCTTGCAAGCCCCCATTCATACAGCGGCTCGACTGTAAGCGTTTTATACCTATATCATACAAGTTCTAAGAAACGCTTGCCTCTTTTGTGCCTGCCTTCCCTTTCTCATGGCTTGACTACCTGATTTCTTCTAATTCTGCTGGTAACTCACGCGCCTCTACAAAGCATTTGATCATTTCGGTAAAGAGGTCCTTCTTTTCAAATGTAAATGTATGCCCAATGGCTGGAACGATGAATCCTTTTGCCTTTGGGTGTGCATTCGTTATTTTTTTCGCTGACCGTTTCATGATGCCTTTTTCCTTTTCTCCCACTGTGACAAGAATCCTCGCCTTCGCTTGTTGAAACGTGTCTGGAAGCTTGTAATGCAGGTTTTCTTGAAACATCGTAAGAAGGGTTTCCTTCCGCAGATGTTTTGAATCAGCCGCATAGCTTTCCAGCACATAGGTTGGAAGCCCCATCTTTTCAGCTTGGAGCTGGATAAACCAATCCTTCTTTAATAACGGGTACATAAGAGGTAAAATGGGCTTCACCATCAAGTAGAGCCACGGCAATGGCATCACTAGGGCGCTATTGATCACGGCGATGTCTATGAGGTCTGGCTCTCTCGATAACACATCAACGGCAATCTGCGCACCTAGAGAGAACCCTACGAGAATGACTGTACGGCCGTGCGCATGCTCTTCAACCCATGAGATGATCTCACGGGTGCTTTCTCGCATGGAAAATAGCTGTTCATTTGCTCTAGTCCCGTGACCGATGAGATCAGGGGTATAGCAATCATACGTTTCTTTAAATGCTTCCATCTGTTCCTTCCACATCCAGCTGCTTACTCCTCCGCCATGTAGAAAAATCATGATTGGCTTATCCATATCCATCATCGACAACTCGTCCACCATCCTTATGTATAAGAAAAAAGCAGCCGCTTTTTGAGCAGACTGCTTTTTCCATATGCTCCCTTCTATTATAAGGGAACTGTTATACAATTGGCTATTTTTTCAAATCCTCAATGGAATTCACGTTCTTCATATATGTCGGAACAACGAGACCCATTCGAAGACCCTTCATGCTTGTACCGAGGTCATCATATTTCCCTTTAAACTTCGCTGCATACGTTTTATGCGTATTTGGCAGCCATGCAGATAATGATGCATCAGCACTTCCGGTTGCAATTGCTGTCCACATTGGACCTGCTTCAACCTGAGTCAAGGTCACTTTAAACCCGAGTTCACGCAATACTTCTGCTGCCACATTGGTACTTGCAATCTCACTATCCCACGCGACATAGGCAAGATTGATTTTGTCACCATTTGACTTTTTCACGCCTTTTGTCCATTTCGCTACTTGGTCTTTATGCTTTTTCACATATTTCATGGCGGCATCCTTTGGTTTGACACCATCTTGGATATCAATCATGACTTCACCCATGTCATCTTGAGACCATTTAAACTGACTAAGCATTTTGGCTGCTTCCGGTTGATCCTTTGCAAATCCTTTACGTGAAATCGTATGAATTTCTTCCGCTTCACCGTAAGATTTCTTTGGATCTTTTAAATATTTTAAATCATAGCGGGAAAACATCCAGTGTGGATTCCAGCCAGTGATAATTATTGGCTTTTTACGGTCATAAGATTTTTTGAGCGTTGCTGTCATGGCTGCACTTGATGCAGACACAACCGTCCAATCCTCTAAGCCGTAATCCTTTTTCGCTTGATCTGTTAGAGCCATAATACCTGAACCCGGATCAATCCCGATAATGGTTTTATTGACCTGCTGTGCTGCACTCGCATTTGAATCTGATTGTGCACCACAAGCGGCTAATAAAAAGACAAGCAGGGCGGTCATCCCAATGTAGAGAGACTTTTTCCACATTAAGCATTCCCCCTGGTTTTTTTCGTTTTAATGTTTTGTGTAATACGGTCAAGTGTAATCGCCACAATAACAATGGCAATACCAGCTTCAAAACCAATCCCTGTTTTCAGCTGCGTTACCGCACTATATACTTCCGAACCAAGTCCTGGTGCACCTACCATTGCCGCAATGACGACCATTGATAAAGCAAGCATAATACTTTGGTTGATCCCAGCTAGAATGGTTTTTGTTGCTAGTGGAAGCTGCACTTTGAATAAACGCTGGAATGTTGTTGAACCAAATGCTTCTGTCGCTTCAATTAAATCCGCTGGTACTTGTTTAATACCGAGAATCGTCATACGAATCGTTGGCGGCATGGAGAAAATAACCGATGCCACAACCCCAGGAACAACTCCAATATTAAAGAAGAAGATCGCTGGTAAAAGATAAACGAATGCAGGCATTGTCTGCATTAAGTCTAAAATAGGTGTGACAATTTTACGCACAGTTTCCTTCTGTGATGCCCATATACCAATCGGAACCCCGATCACGATAGAAATGACCACAGCTGTTAGAACAAGTGCAAGTGTTTGAAGCATTGGCTGCCAGTAGCCTAAATAGTCGATCAGCAAGAATCCAATAAGTGTGAAAAGAGCAACTCCTCTTGTACTGATCCACCAAGCGATGCCAGCAAAGATAAGTGTTAAAATAATGGATGGAATGACGCCAAGTGCTGCCACAATTCCATTCACCGTTCCAGCTAATCCATTTGTTATGCCATCAAAGAAACCACCAAAGGTTAATGTTAACCAGTCAACAAATCGATCGATATAATCCGCGAACGGAATTCTAGGTAAATCACTCATACTAAACATCTTATTCTACCTCCTGTGCAGAAGGCTCTTGTGTTTTTATTTCCTCAAGCTTGTTAGAAGACATGTTGATATACTCATCATTACCTGATAATGCACCAATTAATGCACCTCTGACCACAATACCCTTCATTCTGTTTTTCTCATCTACAACTGCAATTGGAATGTTTGCCGCATCAGACACTGCATCAAAGATTTCTGTCAAATACGTAGATTCCAATACCGTCGTGAATTCTTTATCAAGAACTGTTTCAAGCGACGCACCTGTTTCCGCCGCCTTTTTCGCTGCTTGTGCAGAAATAACACCTAACAAATGCTTTTTCTTATCCACTGCATAGATAGACGAAATACCAAGGTTCTTCATAAGTGTGAGCGCAACGCGAGCCCCTTTGTCGATCTGAACCGTTTCTGCACGTTTCATAATATGACCAGCGGTTAATACTTTAGAAAGATCCACATCTTCTACGAAACGTTCTACATATTCATTCGATGGATTCATTAGAATTTCTTCTGGTGTCCCGATTTGAACGATATTTCCGTCCTTCATCAGGACAATGCGGTCACCAATACGAAGCGCTTCATCTAAGTCATGGGTAATGAAAATAATCGTTTTTCCTACAGACGTATGAAGCTCAAGCAATTCATCCTGCATATCTTTACGAATTAATGGATCTAGTGCACTGAATGCTTCATCCATTAATAAAATGTCAGGGTCATTTGCTAATGCACGAGCCAATCCAACACGCTGCTGCATCCCACCACTTAATTGATTTGGGTATTGCTCTTCAAAGCCTTCAAGTCCAACAAGCTTTAAAGATTCAAGCGCTTTTGCGCGGCGCTCTTCTTTTTCTACACCTTGCAATTCAAGTCCGTACTCCGTGTTCTCAAGAATTGTACGATGCGGGAACAATGCGAAGTTTTGGAAAACCATGCTGATCTTTTTCCGTCTCACTTCACGCAATTGATCCTTTGACATATTTGTTATCATATCCCCATCAATAAATATTTCTCCGGAGGTTGGTTCAATTAACCTATTTAGCAGCCGCACAAGTGTGGACTTTCCGCTCCCTGATAGCCCCATGATGACAAATATCTCGCCGTCATACACATCAAAATTTGCTCGATTGACACCAACTGTTGCGCCGGTCTCTTTCAGGATCTCTCTTTTTGTTTTCCCTTTTTCAAGCATTTGAGATGCTTTTTTAGCATTTTTACCGAAAATTTTAGATACATTATTTATCTTGATTTTGATATTTCTCTCTTCAGAATTCATATTTTCCCTCCAAATTAGCATCTTTATAACCGTAACATAAGCGTTATGATGCGAACAATCTTTAGAATTCGCTTATTTCCGTACAATATGTATGAATTCCATATAGAGGTCTGGTGATTAGAGTTTATACGCCGTATTACTCGTAAATCCTATAGAATGCTTCATAAACTACATATTTTACGGGGTATTTTCTCTCATCAGACAATATTTTACCGGAAATTCCTAATTGTGCTAAAAATAAGTCGAATGCTCATGACAACGGACTTTTTCATTCATGGGTGAACCATTCCCCTGAACAGGATTTACCCGATAATGGTCACATAAAAACCAATTCCCTCAAATTTTAATAAAAAAATAAAACAACTGCCTGCAACTTTAGTTACAGACAGCTCATTTTTTAGGACTCTAGGGCAGCCCGCTTAATATTATCTTGAAGCTCAAGCATACGTTTTGTTCCATCTTCGCGTAATCGTTTGTTTTCCTCTTCGATCTGCTTCGTCTCTTTCATCCCCTGTACAATCGTATTAAAGGAGGATTCAATCGTCTCTATGTCGATACTTGGACGGCCTGATAACTTGGCAATCTCAACACTTTGACTAGAGATATTTTCAGCATTTCGTTTCAGCATTTCATTTGTTCTTCTGTCCAGCTCACTCATTGAATCAGCCACAAGCTTTTGTCTTTTCGCTGTGACAGCTTGAATGATGCCATTTTTGAAAATTGGAATGGTGATGATGAACGCAGAGTTGATTTTCCCGATTAATTTCGTATTCCCACGCTGCAGCAAACGGATTTGCGGTGCCGTTTGAAGAGCCACCATCCGTGCCATATCAAGGTCATATACACGCTCTTCAAGCGCTTGAATGCCATTACGAAGCGTATCAAGCTCCATTTGTGCCAGCTGGTTTCCACTAGCCGCTTTTTCTTCATAAGAAGGAACCAATTGCTTTAATTCTTCAATTTTCATTTGACCCGCTACGACATACTTTTCAAGCTCCATATAGTATTGAATGTTATGCTCATACATTTCTTCAAGCGTCACAGTCGATTTGGTCATTTCGTCTTTATATTTACTGATTTCCACATTGATTTTTTCAATCTCCGCACCGAGCGTTTGATATTTACTGAAAATCTTTTCGATCATGCTACCGCCGCGCTTAAAGATTTTTGATAACAAACCACCCTTTGGCTCGTCAAAATCATTCTTATCAAAGCGATCCATAATCTTTCCAAGCTGCGTGAGCATCGTTCCTGAGTCTGTGACACTTGTTGAGCGCATCATGGAAAGGATACGATCAGAGAATTTAGAGATTTCGACGGCCGGCTGCTTTCCGTATTCAAGCAGCTCAAGCTGATTTTTCGCATCAATCTGTCTCGCAATATTCTGCACTTCTGGTTCATTTCGAAGCTGAACGCGAATGTCATCTGCCTTCTCAATGGTGATTTCCTCTTTATCAATTGA
This sequence comes from Bacillus crepusculi, assembly GCF_014764715.1. Taxonomy (GTDB): domain Bacteria; phylum Bacillota; class Bacilli; order Bacillales; family Bacillaceae; genus Bacillus. Next base: position 241,651 of record NZ_JACXXE010000004.1, read on the forward strand.
AATGATGTCATTTCCGTTTGTGTTTGTCATAAGCTTTGATCTCCTTATCGGTTTTTAATGGATTGAAATAACTTTCTGACGATAGACGGCTCTTTAAACTCCTGGTTCATGACCATTTCATCGAGCCAATGGGTATCAAATAATTGGTCATCTATATACCGTTCGATACACTGATATCCCGCCGGATGATACACGAAGAGATCCACACCCATTTCATTTAGGAAAATCAGGGCAGCCGCATCAGAACGAGTCAGCTCACCATTATATTCCGTATGGTATAAAATCACTTTCGGTACGGTTTGTGCATAATCAAAGGTTTGAATCAGTTCAATGAGATCCTGACTCATATGCAGAGCCTGCTTGAATAAATAAATGCGAACATCTAATTCGGTCTCATTGCCTTCTTTTAATAGCTTCGGATGCTGACAGATTCGAGATATCGCCTCTGCTATCGCCCGTTGTGTGCCTTCATATAGATGAGAAAACTGCCACACATTGCTTTTCATTAATAATTCAGGGTCAATCTCTCCAGAAGGAGAAAGTGCATGCTGATAATGAAATTGATAATTCGAAGACACTTCTTTCGTAAAAGGGAAATGGCGAATGGTCTTCGTCTCTTTCCACTCCATCAATGTGTGGATACGATCCCAGTATTCACGTTTGTCTCGCGTGACACCCATCATTTTCGCAAAAAGGTTTGGGATCTGTATCTTGTCCCTGTCTGCTTTAAAATTAGGACGGATAAAGGAACGTTCCTTCGCAATTAAAAACAGCTCATCATACGTTGTCTTCAGCGTAATGGATTGAGGGGTATGATCTCTGAATTGCCACGGTTTATACAGCATGGAATCTTCTGTGTGAAGCACCTCTTCAAGCTCTCTTGTCGAACGGTACGCCACCGTTGATTTCCTCTCAGGCTTTTCAGTAGGAAACGGCTCAAGCTTTGAACTACCCGGATACTGATCAATAAAAGTCAGCTTTTCTTCTGGATCTAATTCGCGGAATACATCCTTGCCCTCTGGATGAAATAGCACAACATCACAGCCAATTAGCATGACATAGTAAAGAAAATAAAGCTGACTTTTATTCGCCTCTCCATACCAAATGACTGCCGGCATTTTTTCTTCTATATTGACTTCCTTCAGCCACGGGCCTAGATGATTATTTGAAAACTTCACCACATCTAGTAGGACCCGGCGGAAATCAGGATGCTGAAACCCGCCCTCATGCAGCTGCTTGAAATGCTCAAACACCTTGATTAATGAAAGGCGGATATGCCGGTTCATCACAGGGTTTGGATGGCGTACAATCAACTGTTCGCCATCTAAAAAAGCCACAAAGCGATTCACAGACAACCCCTTTTCTTCTTGGTTAATCAAATGAATTCGTTGGAGCGCTTGAAAATGCTCCGGCTCAATATGACGATTGAGTGTTTCACTTAAAAGATGCATGCCTTCTTTTTCATATAATTCATGTAAATAAATAAAATAATCGGTTGCATCATGCGGAGTTCCAAGGACCCGGGCGGCGAGATGCGGTAAGGATAACGTATGCTCGTCCCTTACATAACCATCTCGTTCAGGGAGCGGCTTTTCTAGCACGTTTTTCCAGGCTTCCTGCTCCGCCCGTGTATGGGTAACATTGATTTCTTTATAACTCACGCCGCTCCTTCCTTTCTCCTATATTTTCTCGAAAGCTACTACTATCATATCATTCAGCCTTCTACTTCTGCTATCGAATCGAAGGCTTTTTTCCAGTGATCATCTGCTCTGCGACATATGCGGCGATTTCATCTGCTGCTGCCATGCCAGATGCTGTCGTGGGCTCAAGTGATGGATCAAAGTCGAGCACTTCTCCATGCCTTGGGGCAAAGCCCATATCTGCCTGTCGAATGAGACCTGCATCTAAGAGGGAATCACCCGCACCATATACATATTCAAGCTCCAGCCGTTCCTTTAGAAAAGCAACAGCAGCCCACTTATTGAGCGGCTGCGGAATAAAATAAAGCTTCCGGCCCTGAAGTGAAACCTGCCAGCCTCTCTCCTCGCCCCACAGCTTCAATTCAGTAAGTGGAATGTGAGACAGATACTCGTCTTTCATGATCAAATAAAGAAATCTTCCCTCGGCTGTCCGGGTGCGCTTGACCCATGCCGCCACCGGTAGTTGAGAGATAGCTCTCAGCATCTCTCTGACTGGCATACACTCTCTGAGTCTCTCATCTACAATGACCTGCCAATCCTCAAGCGGCTTGCCGTGATGAAGGATACAGCCCCCATTTGTCGTGACGGCATACGCCGGTGTAAGCTCTTGTTGAAAGAAGGTGATTCGTTCATACTGGGCGGTCGTTCGTGTCGTCACTGGGATGAACCAGCCTGATTGATGAATCGTCTGTAAGGACTTTTTCGTTTCAACCGACATATAGGAAAGCGGCCGGTCATCCAGCACCTCAACTAAATCATAATCTCCTTCATACTCATACTGATCCAGCACTCGATGTGAGTAAATCAGTGTCCGGTCTAAATCACTGGCAAATGCACATGTCTTCATGACGATTGCTCCATTGGGCGAATCAATCCGCAGCATGTGTAGGACATATTCGCATATTCAATAACCGGAACACCTCTGTCCTCTGCCAATAGCAAAATATGCTTCAGCTTCTCCTGAGACCCAGGCTGAATGAGGATTTTCCAAGGGATTCTTCTGAGCAGCACGCGGGTCGTCTCACCAACACCCGGCTTAATCAAATGTGTATTTTCAATTCCAAATTCCTGACCGATCGCTTCAATAGACATCATCCCCCGCCAGTCAGCAGGCGCCCCTTGCGTGAGAATGGTCTCTGCTTTCTCTTTTACACGCGGTCCGAGCCCAGAAAATGCCTCTTCAATCGTATCCACATACAGATTGGACACATCCTCATCCAGTAGCTCTTTGTAATACTTGGCTCCATGGAAATCATCGGCATTGATCCAGCGGTTGTTTAATACCGTACGACTGACAAGTCCAGATACCGTCGAATTCAGGCAAGCACTTGGAATGAGAAAGTCCTCTCTCGTTCCGTATACATTTGTACAATAACCAGGATCAGCCAGTACAGCCAGTTCACTCGAGAGACGAACACCATACTTTTTTTCAACATCAATCACTGCTTGTTGAAGCTCTTTCGAAATTGCGCCTTTTCCAGTCCACCCATCAATAAAGGCAATCTCAAAGCCTGGATGTTCTTTGAGCATATAATGCAGCGCATTCTCATCTATTCCGCGGTCACGAATAATCGAGATGCTGTAATGCGGTAGATCGAGACCATATGTCTTTCGAATATATCGTTTAATAAGCACCCCAATCGGCGTTCCCGCTCTAGCCAAACTGCAAAGCACCGTTTGAAAGCCTCGCTTTTTCACAATCTGTTCTGCGACAACAGCTACTGCTTCTGCTACCTTTTCCTTACTCTCTTCAAGAGATTGATAGAATAAAGTCATATAAGATGCCGTCGGCTTATACTCAATTGGCAGCATTTCTGAATAATGCGCACCACTTTGAATCGAACGCTCCCGCTCCTCTGTACTTTTCTCCATCTCAATGGATGATAAATCCTTGAGTAAGAAGGTTACATCCTGCTCCGGATAGCTTCCCATCTTTGTAGACACATTAGCCATTCACCTTCACCTCATCTGATAAAGTCACAATATGCACATGCTTCACATGCCGCTCGGCAAATAAGTGAACAAGCGGAAGCAATGCCTCCTGAGAGACCTTTTTCTCGAAAAAGAGAAACACATCATCGTATTGATCTTTTGGTATGTTGTACACATAGTGCTGAATTCGGGCATCCTCTGGACTTACAAAGGTAAACCCATTTTGAACAGCATATCCAGCCTTTTCAACGGGATGGATTGGACTTCTCGTCGTTGAATGAAAGAGAACGCCATCCCCCATATGTGCTGCCAGTCTCATCGGCACATACATCAGCTCGCCTGTTCCTAAACAAAGTGTCTGTTTCCCTTTTCGCTCCTGCTTTAGCTTCAGCCCAGCCTCAGCAGCTGCTTGATCGATGGCTTCCGTATCCGCTGCGCTTAAACCAAAACGACCTGTTTCATGTATATATGGCGTATGACCAGCCAAATTTGTTGCATGTGAAAGGGAATATGGCAGTTGCTTAAAGAAAGATTGAAGGGAATGAAAAGAGAGAGCGGGTCTATTCTCTTGCTCAGTCATTTCATATGAATAAGCAGGCTCATCCAATGTTTTGCCCCGAAAAACCATCTTCCCTTTTAATAAAGACAATGCTGTGATGTGAATACCAAGCTCTTCTTGAAGCTGACACATAGCTTCCTCGTGCTCCTCTGTCCGCCAATCCAAAATGGAAAGAATGGTATAAGAATGACGCGGGTACTTTGCATGAAGGTCCCGAATGATGTTGATATTTGTACGGCCTGTCGTGACTTCATCATCTACTAATACAATGGGGCGGTCTGTACGAAGTAATGCTTCGTCTGCATAACAAAGCTGATCCGTTGCATGTGAATGTTCCTCTTCAAATACCAATGATGGGTCAAGATCCAGCAGCTGTTCACGTGTCGTATGAATGTAAGATGCGCCTTCTATCACATCATACACACCATGACCAAGAGCGGTGGCCGTTTCAGCAAAACCGATCACAATCGGCTGTTTGCCTGCCGACAGCTTCTCTTTTTTGAGCGCTTCATAGGCTTCAGTTAACGCCGCGTGGTCATCCGTCTTAAGTGCTTCTACTAGACGGTCTTGATGCAGGGGCGTCTTGCCCGTTTGCTCCTTGGCATAAGCCATGGCCAAAAGACCCGAGACAAGAAGCGGTTTCACTGGATGAACAGGAATGTGCTTACCGAGCACCTTACTAACGAATAAAAAGGCTCGTTTTTTGTTCACCCTTGCCGCCATCTCAAAAAGATGCTCTTTTTCCAGCTGAAGCGCACTTTCTTTGAGGTCAAGGTCAACCTCCATATGTTCCAAGATGTTCAGCGTATGAAGCTTCTGCTTCTGTGAGTATGTCGATATAGCTTCTATTTTCATGAAACACCCCGTAAATGTCTGACTTTATTAAAATGTTCTCTGCCCACAGGTAATGCGGCTTCGTTTCATTCATTTTATTAGAGAAGGCACTTTTCATCACGCCAACTGTGCCGTCTGCATGTTCCAAAATGCTTAATGCATCCATATACTCTTCCTTTGTCACAACGTACATGCTTTGAACTGGCTTAAGATGTGTTGGATGAATCACTGTCTTTCCATGTATGCCGTTTGCTACATCTAGCCTTGTCTCTTTGAGTAAGCCTTGCATGTCATCGAAATCAGAAGAAGGCGGTTCGCCGCCCTTAGAAAGCGCACGGATGAATGGCTTCTGTTCTTTTCGCGCTGGGCCAAAATGTTCCCATACAGCACCAGATACCACAAAAGAACGACCAAAATAATTGATGATATCTGTGATCAAATCAGCAATCAATCTGATCTCATAGATGGTCGTGTCGCGGTCACGGCGAATGCCATACAACCCGCAAAGATCCGTTGCCCCAATGCGAATATTCAAAATATATTCCTCATTACCTAGCATGATCTGCTTTAACTCAGACAACACTGCATATCTTGTTTCTTTTTCTAATAAATCGGGTGTTTCCAAAATGGGCATCCCATAAAGTTTCCTTTTCATTTGTGCTGAAGCCCGTTTCAGGCTGTCCAAATATTCCTGCGCATTATGAACCGAACACTTCGGGAACACAAAGCCCGTGAGTAAATGTAGAGATGAACCGAGCAAGCCGGTCATTTTGAGTAGCTGCTTCGGCGAACGAACCCGAATAAATAAAAGCGGCAAATGGTCAGCTGTTTCAGGACCATGAGTTATTTTCTCCTTGAGACTGGCCAATTGTGCCACTAGATTCTGTTCGGCCATCTCCACTTCTTGATCACCAATGGCATCCTCCAAACAAAATACAACAGAGCAAAGCGCTTCATATTTCTGCGAAAGCAGCATGTCTGCTACATCCTGTCTTGTCGCAGGCATATACAAAGTAGCACCTAATGCATGCGCAAGTACATGCTTTGGCGTCAATGAATGAATCGCCGCCGGCTGTTTCAAAAAAATATCGTGCTGCCTCGCCTCTGATAAAAAACGAAAATATCGCATGCAGTGCCACCTCCTGTTGTTTAGAGAGAAAATCGAACAAATGACTTGATGATTCAAAAAAGGATGGAGCCGCTAATCAACTCCATTCCTTTTTGATCTTCCTATTCTTCTTTTGAAGCCGCAGCTTCATTTGTTACATCTTGATGTTTCTTCTTATTGATTTTATGAACAATAAACGTTCCGATAAATGCTAGGATGATAATCGCAAAGAATGCGAGATGCGGGATTTCAATATGAGCTGCACTCAAGCCCATTTTGACTGCGATAATCCCAATGAGAATAAATGCTGTATTCTCAAGCTCTGGTATACGGTCAATAAGAACAAGGAATAACTGTGCCACTGTTCGCATCATAAGAATACCAAGCATTCCGCCTAATAGAAGAATCCATACTTCCTCAGATACAGCGAATGCCGCAAGAATACTGTCAACCGAGAAGGCAAGGTCCATAATTTCTACAGAAATAACGGTTGCCCAGAAGACGCCAAATACACGAATCATCCAGCCTTCTTTTTTCAATTCCTTCGCTTCGTCATCGCCGTCACCTAACCAGAAGTGCTTAATGACAAGCCATGCTAAATATGCAGCTCCGAGAACCTTAATCCACCAGAACTTAATCAGCAGCATCCCTACGCCAATGAATAGAAAACGGAAGAAATAAGCGCCAATTAATCCGTAGGTTAATGCCTTTTTACGCTGCTTTTCTGGTAAATGTTTCACCATGACAGCTAATACAAGTGCGTTATCTGCTGATAACAATCCTTCAAGCACAACAAGGGTCCCAATGAGCCCCCAAGAGACAGGGTTTGTTAATACCTCTGCCCACATATGCCAATCAAAAAACGAAGCATACGTGTCCAACATATGTTTCAAAATGTCCAACTGTTTTTCCTCCTATAAGTGTAGAAGCATCAGCAGGCTTTCGCCTGCTGCTATTCTTGATCGCTGTTTCTTTCTCACTTTGGAAAAGGCCCTCATATGAGTCATTGGCAGCGCCTCTCGAATGTTTTTGTTTCTCTTATTTACACTTCTAACCCATAATTTTGACAAAGAGCTGCAAGTCCGCCAGAGAATCCGCTTCCGATCGCGTTAAACTTCCAATCGCTTCCGTGGCGATACAATTCACACACCACAACAGCTGTTTCAATTGAGAAGTCTTCCCCTAAATCAAAGCGAATCAATTCTTCCCCGCTCTCTTCATTTACAACACGAACAAATGCATTCGAGACTTGTCCAAAATTCTGGCTGCGCGCCTCTGCATCATGAATCGTCACTGTAATTCCGATACGATCAATGTTAGCAGGAATTTTTGAGAAATCAACGAGAATTTGCTCGTCATCTCCATCTCCTTCACCCGTTCGGTTATCACCTGTATGAGTGACACTGCCGCTCGGATGCTGAAGATTATTATAGAACACAAAATCTGTCTCTTGCTGACAGCGATTGTTTGCATCCACTAAGAAAGCCGAAGCGTCCAAATCAAATTCGGCTCCACCTGAATATTTATTCGTATCCCAGCCAAGTCCGATCATCACTTTTGTCAGCCCTGGGTTGGTTTTCGTTAAATCGACACGTTGTCCTTTTGAAAGCTGAATCGCCATATCGTTTCTCTCCTGTCTTTGAAAATATGAAAACTAGTCGTTACCCGATATCTAAGCCGAAGTCCGTTGCAATGCGTGCAAGTCCGCCTTGATAACCCGATCCGACAGCTGAGAATTTCCATTCCCCGCCATGACGGTATAATTCACCTACAATAATTGCCGTTTCGATTGAGAAGTCCTCTGCCAAATCATAACGAATGAGCTCTTCATTCGATGCCGCATTTAAAATACGTACATATGCGTTAGACACTTGTCCGAAATTTTGGCTGCGTGCTTCTGCATCATGAATCGTAATGACAAATGAAATTTTCTCAACACTCGCTGGCACAGCTGAAAGGTCGACATTGACCTGCTCGTCATCTCCGTCTCCTTCACCAGTGCGGTTATCGCCTGTATGTACGACACTGCCGCCTCCGCCAGTTGTTTGATTGTAAAAGACAAAGTCAGATGGAGAGCTCGCTTTACCTGCTGCATCTAAAAGGAATACACTTGCGTCTAGATCAAAGTCTTGTCCGCCATCATACTTATTAACATCCCAACCAAGGCCAACGACCACTTTTGTTAAACCTGGATTTGTTTTTGTTAAATCAATTTTTTGACCTTTCGCTAAAGAAATTCCCACTAGGAACCTCTCCCTTCTGATTAAATGTAGTTTCTCGTAATATCGGCTAGCTTCGCATCATTTGTACCATTTCCAACAGCCGCAAACTTCCAATCATTCTCGTGGCGATAAAGCTCTCCGACGATTAATGATGTTTTACCTGCATATTCATCTTTTAAATTATATTTCACTAACTCTTGATTGTTTGAACGATCAACAATTCGGATGTAAGCATTTTGAATCATACCAAAGTGTTGGTTCCTTCTAAGGGCATCATAGATATTTACGACAAACACCAATTTATTCACATTGCCTGGCACCTTGCTTAAGTTGACGAGAACTTGTTCATCATCTCCGTCTCCTTCACCTGTCAGGTTGTCACCTGTATGCTCGACACTGCCGCATTTGCTTTTCAAGTTGCCAAAATAAATTAAATCTTTATTTTCAGTAAACTTATCGTTTTTCAGCATCAGTACGGAAGCGTCACAATCAATATCAGCGCCGCCTCCGCCGCCAAACAGCTTTCCTAAAAAACCGCCGCCTTGTGATACAGGGTCCCAGCCAAGTCCAACAAGAATATTCGTTAATCCTGCCTTCCCTTTTGTTAAATCAATACGTTGACCTTTTTCTAATGTAATCGCCAAATCAATCACTCCTCCAGCATAATAAAAATCTATTTATTAAGCGATGGACCCTATTAAAATCATCATACATGAAAATTCGACAAAATTCATGAAATGACCTTGGAGCCACTTACTCTTTTTTCTATTTACTAGTATATACGATCTATGCTCATTATAGGTTTCAACAACATGATATTTTTTTAAAGAAACATCCACATTTAAAATGGTTCCTGTCGTAAACGGAGTGTTTCATGTGAAACATTGTCGAATGCTCCCGGTGAACAAGCATTTACTGATGAACAGAGTGCTGTAAAGGTTTCATATGTTGATATAGAAAATATCCATGCAATCGTTTAGAGGATAAACCCTTTCGTTTCCTTCCATCCATGGATTTCTTTATACTTGTGCATAGAGAACATTCAACGTGTTGATGAAAGGATGTTGATGATGCCATCACTTCATATATTAGATCAAGTCGCCATTCCTAAAGGGCAGACAGCGCAGGAGACATTGATTCACACAACGCAGCTAGCTCAGCTTGCTGAATCACTTGGGTATGAGCGCTATTGGTTCGCTGAACACCACAGCACAAGAGGGCTTGCGAGTACAGCCCCTGAAATATTAATGGCTCATATTGCAGCTCACACATCGACCTTGCGTACCGGGTCTGGTGGTATTTTACTTCCGCAGTACAGTCCTTTTAAAGTAGCAGAGATCACGCGGCAGCTTGAAGCGCTTTATCCTGGACGGATTGAGATCGGTGTTGGCAAATCTCCAGGCGGCATCGAAAGGACGAGACTCGCTTTGACGGACGGTGTGAATAAAGACCTGTCTCAGTTTGACCGCCAGCTGAAGGATCTTCTTTTTTACTTATCAGATAGTCTGCCTTCCGGTCATCCGCATGCAGGGGTAAAAGCGGCTCCGCTTGTCGATTCACATCCGCCGGTTTGGCTGCTTGGATTAGGAGAAAATAGTGCCAAGCAGGCAGCGGCGCTTGGCATCAACTATATTTTCGGCCACTTTATTCACCCTGCACGCGGCAAACAAGCTTTTGAGACGTATCAGTCGCAGTTTTCTCCGTCTGTTTTTTCCCGACAGCCACACTCTATGTTTGCTGTCTTTGTGATCTGCGGTGAAACAGATGAGGAGGCTGACCGGATCGCCAGCAGTACAGATTTATGGCTGCTTCGTGTTGAAAAGGGGCTAGATAGCCGCGTTCCTTCTGTAGAAGAAGCAAGTGCCTATCACTACACCGCGCAGGAAAAGAAAAAAGTGTTACAAAACCGCCAGCGAATGGTTGTCGGCTCGAAGGAAACAGTGAAAGAGCAATTACAGACCTTGATGGACCGCTATCAAACGGATGACATCATGATTTTGAACAATTCATTTGATCCGATAGAAAAACAGCGCTCCTACAAACGAATAGCAGAACTATTTTGAAGCCAATCCTCTTGGCTTCTTTTTTACATTGTCATAAAAAATGGGAAATGTAACATGGAGATGTCAAAATTCTTCTATCTGTCATCTGAACGCAAATGTGTCTTCGAATCGTTAGCGAACTGTAAACGCATGAAGGGTGTACCTCTAATATAGTAGAGGTACATATTGAATGAACGGTTCACGATGCTGAGAAGGAAGGAGATGATAGGCCATGAAACAGAGACTCGATTGGGTAGATGCAGCTAAAGGAATTGGCATTCTGCTCGTGGTCATGGCGCATGTGCCCATTCCAGATTCGCTCAAGCAATTCATTTACTCTTTTCATATGCCGCTTTTCTTTTTACTATCAGGCATGATGTTTCGATCATCCTCACGCCCCGCTATGTCATTTATGCAGAAGAAAGCCAAAAGCTTACTCTTGCCCTATCTCTATTTCTCTATCATTACGTATGTTTTCTGGTTCTCCGTTACCCGTTTTTTCGCCTTCAAGGGGCAAACGGATATAGACCCCTTCGTTCCTTTTACAGGGATTTTTATATCCAATGCAGATGAAGCTAGGCTGACGCATAACCCAGCCATCTGGTTTTTAACAACGCTCTTTTTAGTAGAAATCCTATTTTTCTTTATGCACCGCCTGACAAAAGGAAAGCCCGCCGCCTTGATCTTACTGACTGTTCTTTGCGGAGGTGCTGGATATGCCTCTACCTTGCTTTTAGATCAAAGTCTTCCTTGGAATGCCAATGTGGCCTTGACGGCTGTTGTGTTTTATTCGATTGGTTTTTTGGCAAAGCAATGGTTTGTGGAATTAAAAACAGATCCAACTCTTCTGCTATGTACAGGTTTACTTGTGCTGACAGCTTACATGCAGAGCTTTAATTCGCGGATCGATATGCGCGTGAACGACTATGGAGATCTATTCATTTTCTATGCATGTGCACTGCTCGGTTCAGCTGCTGTCATTTATTTAAGCTTCAAATTAAAAGCGTCCCCTATTTTGACGTATCTCGGACGAAATTCCATTGTCATTCTTGTCTTGCAGTTTGCCGGCATCGATATCATGAAAGCATTTGTTTATTATGGACTTGGCATCAATATAGCCGATACAGCGCAGCTCTCTTGGACCCTCTTTTACACGATTGGGACATTGCTGCTCATGGTGCCATGCATCTCCTTCCTAAGCAAGTATCCGATGCTGCTCGGTAAACCAGCCAAAGCAACACACCGCTACGAACAAAAAACATCCGCCGGCTAATCGGACGGATGTTTTTCCATTAATCATTCATTTGAGAAGGATAAAGCGTCATTCCTCCATCCACAAATAATGTTGTGCCTGTGATATACGCAGCTTCCTTAGATACGAGGAATGCAGCGGCGGCCCCTATCTCCTTCGGATCACCAAAGGTTCTCATCGGAATCTTCTCTAACTGCTTTTGTTTTTTCTGTTCATCCTGCAAATCATCATTCGATTCGGTTGCCATTGTACCTGGTGCAATCGCATTGACCCGAATACCCGCTTCGGCATAATCAAGAGCCAGCGTCTTCGTCATCATATTCATTCCGCCTTTTGTAGTGGAATAATGAACATTGAACGGGCGCGGGATCTCCTGATGTACACTGGATATATTTAAAATCGTTCCTTTAATGCCATGCTCCATCATATAAGCGATCGCAGCCTTTGCTCCTAAAAATGCGCCTGTGATATTCACATCCATGACTTTTTGCCATTGCTCCAGCGTCATCTCATGCGGCATCGCTTCTTCGCCGTTAAAGCCTGAATTGTTGACGAACACATCTACTGTACCGAATTGCTCCAGTGCTGTATCCATGATGGCTTGAATTCCTTCCTCTTTAGAAACATCAGCATGCACTTTCACCGCTTGACCTCCGCGTTGCTGAATGGCTTGTACCGTTTCTTCAGCACCCTCTTCATCGCCCTTATAGTTCACCACCACATTCATTTGCTCTTGTCCAAATCGCAAGGCGATGGCTTGTCCGATTCCCTTTGAAGAGCCTGTGACAATGGCTGTTTTCCCTTTTAAATCTTGATACATCTTCATTTCCTCCAATCACGTGCTTCATCTTGTTGATACACAATGGTTACCCATTTTGAAAAAAAGAAAAACACAACCCTCTTGTTGAAAAGGATTGTGCTGTTCATCCAGCTAAAAGGTGTTATAAACATTTTCACACGTTTCCGCTGTTGGCTGATAAAAGCAATGCGACTTATACCTTGCCACAAACGGCTGATTGTACCAAGTGGGTGGACAATCTCCAGGTGGTTTAAAATACCAAAGGCTGAATTTCGCAGGCCAAAACCGTTCTCCATTGATATTCCTCCGCGCAAGTGCTTTCTCAGTTTCTCGTGCCCGCTGATAAAAGTAACCATGCGTGACAGCTTCAAATGCATGCTCCTGATAAATCATTTGTGGAATCGTACGCAGCCCTTTAAAGTCAGAGCAGTTGGCACGCAACCGATTGATGCCGACATTTCCTACGAGTAGCATCCCTTGCTTCCCTTCACCTTCTGCTTCCGCTCTTAGCAGTCTGGCCATTAAATCAATATCAGAGCTTGTCGCTCTTACCACTGCCATACATCCACCTCCTTCTCATTTCTCTTTTATTTTATGTGGCGTTTCTGTGTAGATGACTGCCATTTTGACATGAAAAAGTACGTTCAGTGTCGACAGCCTGTCTAAACACCTCAAGATTCCGCTGGACATATGTCTTTCTGTCAACAACACACAAACCAAGTGATCATACACATTACAGGAAAAATTATTCATTACCATATACTCATTTACAAGACATAAAAATCCTTCTAATTGCTACATCTTCTTCAAAAACAGTCATTTAAACCTATTCAATAATCAGACTCAAAACCTTAAAATATAAAATGTTGAGTTTTTACAGGAGATATCAAACAATAAAATACACATTTCTCCTCACAACTTAGTGTCATTTTTACTACTTGAAGCGAATCAACCTTAGTAACGCACTGAGGTATTGACAGTACTTTCGCTTCATTCTACAGTAAAAAACATACAGTATTTTTCTTTTTGTGCAAAAAGAATGATATGAGCTAAAGCTTTCCAATGAAATTCACCATAAACCCGAGGAGGAAAACATGCCATGTTTAAAAAGAAATTATCCCTGTTTCTTCTGATTTTGTGTGTAACTGTTGTCGCTGCTGCTTGTAGTGGTGGAAAAGACAAAACAGCTGCGAAAGAAAGCGATACAAAAAAATCCCTTGATGCAGCAGAGGTAAAGGTAGAAAGTGCTGAGTACACATTACCCCCTCAATACGATACATCTGTACAGGACGATCAGTATGTATTAAAAGTGAACGTATCTGTAAAAAACATCAGCAAAGAGCCTCTAAATGTTGATAAAAGCAACTTCACGCTTTACCAAGATGACGCACAGGTGTCTACAATCTCTCCTGATGACTACAATGAGGTATTATCTGTAAGCTCTCTAAATGCAGGAAAAGTATCAAAGGGCGGTCTTTTCTACGTTGTTGATAAAGACAAAGACTATCAACTGGTTTACACAGAGCCAGGTACTGGTTCGAAAAAAGATGACAAAACACTAGAATTCGATATTAAAGGAAAAGACTTAATGAAAAAGGCAGATACACTTCAAGCATCTGCAAAGGCTCTTTCTTCTTATATTGATGTCATGATTTTTGGTAAGAAAAATGACGATTTCGAAAAACTAACGGGTGACAACAAATCAACCGTTGTGAACGAATTTGATAAATCATTCAAACAAGGCTACATCTCTTCCTCGGGTATTTCTTCTAGCTCAGCGAAGGACGAAAACCTTGATAAGCTTCTAAAAGCTGTGAAAGAAACATTAGCTGAAAAATCAAAAGTTTCAACAAAAACAAAATCAATCAGCGGTGATAAAGCAGTCGTGACTGTGACTCTCACACCAATTGACGCAAGCCCGCTTGTTGATCGTTTAAAAGAGAAAGCAACTGAGTTCTACAGCAAAAACCGTACAGCTTCTTATGATGATGCACAAAAATATTTACTCTCGATTTATCCAGAAGAGTTTAAAAAATTAGGACCATCATCTTCTGAAGAAACAGTAGAAGTCAACATGAAGAAAAATGATATCGACCAATGGAAACTTGATTTGAACGATTACAAAACAAGCTCATTAGTTGAGAAATTCATTAAGAACTAAAGAAAAACCCCCGGTTCCCGGGGTTTCAGACCGTAGACAAACCTCACCTTTACTTTAAGTAAAAGTGGGGTTTTCACTTATTTTGATAACATCTATCAGTTGTTTACGCTGGACATGGTCCTTTCCATGTCCAGTTTGCTAGCTTTTTGAGATTCATGGCAGCGAAAGTAAGCATCGCCTGCATTGAAACTTTTTTTAGTCCACGAAGTTTCGTCCAACGCATACCATGCTTTTCTTTTGCATCCGCAAAAACACGTTCAATCGTTTCTTTACGTTTTGCATAGATGTTCTTATTCATTTGGGTGTGTCTGAGATGGTCAGCTTCATCTAAGTAGTCCTGCCAAATATGACGATGAATCTGTTTAGTGTGATTTTGACTGTGTGTACAATTTTCAAGTAATTGGCAAGAACGACATATCACTGAATCAGACGCATATTGCTTATATCCCTCTCTCGTCGTTGTGCGATAAGAGAGAATTTGCCCGTTTGGGCAAATGTAACAATCAAAATGTGCATCATACACATATTCACTCTTTTTCAAGTAACCAGCTTTTGTTCTCGGACGAGTTTTTATAAAAACACTATATATGTATTTCACATCACCCAAAAATATTATTAAAATTAATTACATTTAAATTTAAATTATTCTTTAATGGTAAATTTAAACTCTTTTATTTTATCAATATGTTAAAATTAATTACCAATTAAAGGAGTGATATCAAAAATATGAAAATTAACTTTATGTTGAAGAGAGCCACAATTTTAACTGTATTCGTTTTTACTCTTAGCGCTTTATCACCTTTGACTAGTTTCGCAGAACCTAATCAAGTTAAAGATCCTGTTTTAGAAGGGGTCTTAGCTTCTGAGACTGTAGAAGGGATAGACACTACTGTAAAATTAGATGATAGCGTTCTATCCAAAAGTTTTGATCTCGAAGAAGAAGTTATGAATCTACCTTCTATAAATGAAATGACAAATAAAGAAAAAAAATTATTTTATCAAATAGTAGACCAACAAACAGAATTATCCGGTGTTGACGAAAAAGAATTATTTAAAGAAGCAATAGTAGATTTCTTTGATGAAAATTCTGAAACATATCAAGATTTGACTGGTGTACAATCTGAATTAGAAAAAGAAATGGAATCTTTAGATAATAATCAAAATGACTTTAGTGATAATCAATTTGCTACAATAAAAAATACTTTTAGTGATATGATTGGAATTAAAGAGACTCAGGCAGCTTGGAAGATTGGTTTATCTGTAAGGGTAACAGGTGCTATAATAAACACTGCTATTGGAATAGCAGTGGGAGGGGGAGTAGGAGCTATTCAATCATTTATTATCAGTAAAGGAAAGAAAGAAGCTCAGAAAATATTTACCCGAACAGTTACAAGTAAACTAAAAGCATGGGGTGCAAAACACCTAGCAACAGCAGTTGGCGTTTCTGTAGCTTTCGCTTTAAATTATTTAGACATTGGTACTCAAATTGCTAAACAGTTAGATAAACGAGATAAACGACCTAATAATGGTTGGGTTGATATATATTAAGAGGAGTCTATTATTATATGAAAAATATAATGAAATACATTGTCTTTGCATGTGTAATTACAATATTTTATTATTTCTATAATATGTATGTACCTAAAAATATTTTTTATTTTCTTGCTTTGCCTATTACCTTTATTATTTATTGGTTTATTTCCAAAATATTCGATAAAAAAGAAAGGTCCGATAACTGAGTTTTTAAACCATTTTTAGTAGAAAAGATTGTATGATATTTACTTACTTTCAGTTTGGTTTACAAATTTAATATCTTTTCTCCATAAACAATTTAATAAACGCCCTCTTTTAAAAGAGGGCGTTTATTTATTTTGCCAGCATCCATTTCTCTTTCATAAACAAGCTTCTCACGACGACAAACAAGATGACGACTGCGAGGGCCGAGGAGCCGAGTGTCAGGGCGATAGACATTGGATCGAGGATACCAAACATCAATTGCTTACACAGCGCGTGAATATTGAGGAATGGGATCGCAAAGTAATACGTATCTAGCTGCGTAGCACCTGCTCTCATGGTAAAGAACATCGGAAGCACACCTAGTGTAATAATCATGGACATGTAAGACTGTGCTTCTTTGACTGAACCTGAAACCACGCTGATCAGCAGTTCGATCATCGATACCATGAAGGAGAAGATAATTAATGCCGCAAACATGACGCCGATAATGCTCCACATTTGATCACCAAAATTCAGTGCTTGTTTCAGCTTTTCTGTAAAGAGTAATGTGGATAGAAGCAGCATGCCGATGGCCACAATTCCACTTAAAATACCAAACATGGAGACAGCGAGCCATTTCCCAATTAAAAGCTGGAGTCTGCTGGCCGGTGTCAGGAATAAGGCTTCAATCGACTTTCGGTCCTTTTCACCCGCAACAATATCAAGCGCAGCTGGTAAAGCACCAGAGATGACGGAGGTCACCAAGATCATAGGAAGAAGAATCGACAAAAGCATAGCGGTCATTCCGTTTTCCCCTTCTTCGCCTTCCTCTACATCAACAGACTGCACCTCAAACGGATGAATAACGGACGTGTTGATTTGATCGTTTGCTAAACGTTTTTCCACCACTTGATTTTGATACTGCTCTAGCAATGATTGCAGCATTTGAACCGTTATGACCGAATCATCGTCCGTTGTATATCCATAGATTTTGATCGCAAATGACTTTTGATGCTGAAGCATATCGTCTGCCTCTTTCGGCATTTCCAGGTAAGCATTCGCCTTTCCATCTTTGACAGCTTGCTGCGGGTCTTCAAATGTTTCAAGTGTGAGGTTTTTAACCTCTTTGATCATTTGATTCATTTCAGTTGGAAGCTGTTCATTCACTGCGACCGTATAGGTTTCATCCCCTGGGTCTGCAATCATGCTTTCATAAAAGAACACAAGCCCAAGCATCGTCAAAAGGGGAATCAGCACTGTTAAAAGGAGCGTTTTTCGGTCTCTTAGTGCATCTGTCATTTCTTTAAAAAATACGGTTTTCCACATTATGAAATCCCCCTAGCGAGCTTCGACATAAAGATATAGTTCAGGTCTTCACTTTGTTCCTGTGCATATAATTCTGGAAGTGTCCCTTTGTAAACAAGCTCTCCTTGATGAATCATCATGACGCTGTCACAGAGCTGGCTGACTTCTTCCATGATGTGACTTGAAAATAGGATGGTTTTATTTTGCTGTTTGAGCTGATGAATAAAATCTCTGAAAATATTACTTGAGGTGATGTCTAGGCCTGTCGTTGGCTCATCAAATAAGATAATATCAGGATCATGAATTAAGGTTCTGGCAATCGCCACCTTTTGTTTCATCCCCCTTGAAAATCCTTTCACCTTGCGATCCATATATTGTCTCATCCCAAAACGCTTTGCCAAATCCTCTATTCTTGCTTTGATTTCATGCTGATCTAGGCCATATAATTTGCCAAAGTATTCAAGGTTTTCTCGTGCCGTCAAACGGTCGTATAGCCCCGTCTCTCCACCAAACAAGACACCAATTCGCTTTTTCACTTCTGTTGATTCTTTCACCGTATCAAAGCCTGCGACAGTGACTGTTCCATGCGTAGGCTCCAATAACGTCGCAACCGCACGCAATAATGTGGTTTTTCCTGCACCATTTTCCCCCAAGATGCCAACAACTTCCCCTTCCTTCACGGAGAACGTCATGTGTTTCATCGCTTTCACGACTTTTTTCTTATCTTTAAACCAGCAGCTGCAATCGCTGAGAGTAATCATTAGATTCGCCCCTTTCGACTTTCTAAGTCTATGATAGAAAAAATAATGCTTGCCTGACATAAAAATGTCGCGAAACGTCCTTTTTCTGTCTTGAAATGATCTATTTTAAAAAAACAAATGGTAAAATAGACAAATAATAAGAAGAGTCATAGGTGATTTTTATGATAAAAGTGGGTCTCGTTGATGATTACCGAGTAGATTTAGAAAAGCTGCACGCCATTGTAAGCAGAATGGAGACTGTTGACATTGTCTTTGTCACACAGTCAGCAGAGGATGCCTATGAGAAGGTCAAACAGGGAGACATTGATCTGTTGTTCGCAGACATTGAAATGCCCGGAATGTCCGGTTATGAATTAGCGGACCTCATCCATTCTCACGCACTGAATGTCGATGTTGTGTTTGTGACAGGAAACAGCGGATATGCGGTCCATGCGTTTGATTTGAATGTTCATGATTATATTATGAAGCCCTATCATGCCGATCGAATTGCCAAATCCTTAGAGCGCTACATGTCAACCAAGCAGGAGAAAAGCATTCATGGACGGCTTCTCATCAAGCAGCAGTCAGATATCCATGTCTTGCAGAAGAAGGATGTCATTTTTGTTGAACGAACCGGCCGATCAACGACCATTGTGACAACAACGGGAGATATCCAAACATACCAGACGTTAAACGAGTTAAAGGGAGATTTAGCTGAAAAGGATTTTATACGCTCGCACCGATCGTTTATTATCAATATTCACTACATTAAAAACTTTTCGGCGTATGCCAAAAATTCGTTTATCGTGGCTTTTGAAGGCACTGATAAAAAAGCCATGATGACCAAACAGCAATTAGAGTACTTTAAGAAATACTATTTTTAAGGAGAACGAACGTGAACGCTTTCTATCTTGGATTCCGCATATATGCTCTCATATGGCTAGGTCTTGCGTTTCAAGCTACGGCTGAGGCTTTTCTTCCGTTAACGTCATTGGTATTGTGGCTTCTCACCCTTTGTGTCATTGGTCTTTATACATTTTTTATTTGCAAAAGATTTTGGCCACATACCAGTGGATACGTGATCTTAGCCGCTTTTGTGCTGATCACCTGCGCAGGGCTTTCGCTTTTTCTGACACAAGAAAATGGGCTGGGCCACCTTTTGACTTTTATGATCATGATCACAGCAGATCTCCTTTCATTGAAGATGATGCAGACAGAACGCCGGTTAAACGGACGGCTTCAAGAACTGACAAACGCAGAATCGAGAACCAATGAATTGCTACTTGAGCTGCGCAGTAAACACCATGAAACAGCCAGACATTTAAATGCCTTTTCCACATCGAACGACGAGCATGAGATCAAAGATTTCATTCAGCAATACGTCAAACATTTCCCTTGGATTAAAGGGGAAAATGCTTATATCGCCTCAACCCTTCATCCCTTTTTCCAGCGGTCTGAAAAAGAGAAGATTGCACTTTCCCTAGATCTTCAAGCACCATTTTCTTCCCTTCCTTTTTCTAAGGCTGATCAGGTTAGTTTTACTGGCAACCTGCTTGACAATGCACTAGATGCAGCAATTGAAGCGAAGCAAGCCGGGAAAGAGGGTAGCATCACGATCACGACCTCCATACGGAGCGGGCTATTTTTGATCCACTGTGAAAACAGTACAAAAGGAATGGAAAAACACGTATTAGATCATTTGTTCAAAACCTTTGGCCGCTCGACAAAAGGTGGCGATCATCAAGGAATGGGGACGTATATCATTCATCAGCTGGTCGAAAAGGCAGACGGTACGCTTGATTTCACTTACCGCTCTCCAAATCTGCGGCTCATCATCAAAATCCCTCTCACGGGTGACATAAAAAAATAAGGTGCAGCAGTGCACCTTATTTTTTATGTTAAGAGAAGATTTGGTCGATTTGCTTGATTTCCTCTTCTGTTAATTGAACATCATTTGTTTTGAGGTTTTGCAAGACTTGCTCTGCTCGTTTTGCACCAGGAATAATGGCATCAATGCCATCCTGCGCTAAGAGCCAAGCCAGTGCGACATGTGCCGTTTCTGCATTCTTCGATTGTGCAATGACCTTGAGCTTGTCTACCTTTTCGAGGTTTTGAAGGAATGCATCGCCTTGGAAAAGCGGGTCCTTCGCTCGAATGTCATCAAATGTCGCATCCTTTGTAAATTTCCCAGTCAACAAGCCTGATGCCAACGGAAAATAAGGAATAAAGGAAATGCCATGCTCGACGCAGTATGGGAGGAGATCCTGCTCCGCCTGACGTTTGAGCAGAGAATACTCCGACTGAAGTACGTCTAAGTAACCATCTCGGTTAAAGGCTTGTAGCTGTTCAAAATCGAGATTTGATGCACCAATCGCCCTGATTTTCCCTTCATCCTTCAATTCCTTTAATGTGCCTGCCACTTCTTCCAGCGGCGTGCGCCCGTCCGGGAAATGCATGTAGTACAAATCAATATAATCTGTTTGCAGCCGTTTCAGGCTATTTTCGACCTGGCCTCTTAAAAAATCACGGCTGTTATCAAGTTCAATTTGCCCGTTTACTTCTTTATGAGCCCCTTTTGTCGCAAGGACAAGCTTTTCTCTGCCGCCTCTTTTGGCAATGATCTCACCGATCAATTCCTCTGAACGACCCAGCCCATAAATAAAAGCAGAATCTAAGAAATTGACACCTTGATCAAGAGCCGTCTCCACAAGCTCCCGTCCAGCATCTTCACTTAGATTCGGGAATAAGTTATGTCCACCTACCGCATTCGTACCAAGCCCTATCGGATTCACCTGTAAATCAGTTCGTCCAAGCGTTACCTTTTTCAAAAGCTCATCTCCCTTATTCTCTTAATCATCCTTATTTTCCCATGAATCATTTCCAACATTCAAGTATCCTGCTCTCTGAAAATCAACCTGCAGGTGGACGCCGTGAAAATAGAAGGTGCGTATGATGAAGATAGACTAAAACGAAAGGGAGATCTTCTCATGACCATTCAAATTGTCATCATCATGATCATTCTGCTGCTGAGAACAGGCAAGGAAAAAGAAATCCGCCCCGTCAGGCTTATCATAGGACCGCTCATTTTATTAGGCGCTTTCTCTTTTTCGTTCACTCAGCATATTCAACTGACAGCTATGAGCCTGCTTGTGATTACTGGTTTTGCAATCGGGCTGTGGAGAGGTAAACACCGTCTTGTGAAATAGAAACTACCTTCATTTCAAGATTTTTATACAAAAAAACATTTAAAACCCATGATAAATCTATAAATCAATTCTTATTAACTAGTATATTATGCTTATTTAATTCCTTTTTTTATAGGTAATTGTGTTAAAAATTATCAAAGATAGGGACTAAAACCTATTCCTCATCACGAATGAATTCCGATAGAATGAATAGTGCAAATCGTCATTAGGAGATTTTCCCCTTTAACGCCCGAATATACCTTTCTATCTGTTTCTTTTTTCTTAGTCAGATAGCGGGATTGAAATGACGAAAGAAAAGCAAAGGAGCATCAACTGTGAATCTTAAAAAAATAAGTGCACTCCTCATGATTTCATTCGTGATGATCATCTCTGCAGCCTGCCAGAGCTCAGCAAAATCAACCGATGCTGATCAAAAATCAACGAAAACAGCAGAGGTAAAAGTCAATAGCTACGAATATACGTTACCAGCAGACTCAACAACTACATTGCGGGACAATGAAATGGTGTTAAAGGTCAACCTGACGATTACAAATAAAGGTGACAAAGCCCTTTCATTATATAACTCTGACTTCTCCCTTTATCAGGACGATGCCAAAGTATCTGATTTGAAATTTTACGGCAGTAAAGACCGCCTTGATCTTGGCTCATTGAACAAAGGAAAGTCACTGTCAGGTGCTCTTTATTTCCTAGTGGATAAAGGCAAAAAATATCAGTTTATCTACCAAGACAGCATCAAGAAAAATAGTGACTCTATCGAAATTGAACTTGATGGCAGCAAGATACTCGATACAGCGAAAAAACTGGATAACCCAGCAAAAGCGCTATCAGCTTATACCGATATTATTGTCTTTGACAAAAAGAATGACCAATTCTCAGAATTAACGGGTGACAACCAATCAGATGTCGTCAATAAATATCATGAAATGTTTGTGAAAGACTTCAAGAGAAGCGCAGGGATATATGGAAACGAAGTCAGTGACCGTGATATTCTGTCCATGTACAAACGCATTCAAAACACCATGAAGGATAAAGCAAAAGTTGAAACCAGTGTGAAAACCATCTCAGATGACGAGGCGAAGGTTGTCGCACAAGTAACAGGCATTGATGCTTCTAACTTAAAAGACAAACTTGATAAGCAAAGAGACGTGTTTTACAACGGAAAAATCCGCTCTAAAGAGGAATTGTATAAGAAAAGCTTGAACATGTATGCATCTGAATTCGAGAAGCTTCCTCCAGTCTCCAGCCCAGCTGAATATGAAGTGAAAATGAAACGTAATGGGGATGGTCAGTGGAAAATCGACCTTAACGATTACAATACAGAGCAGTACATGAGCGGTTTTATTAAAACAAGATAATCTAAAAAAAGACGCTGGCCCCTGAAGGTGCCGCGTCTTCTTTGTGTTATACAGTCGCCTCTTGCTCTTCTTTGACCGCTTTTTCAATATCTTTAAAACGGCTCGATACAGTAGACGCACTAATGCCGTACTTTTTCGCGATTTGCGCTTGAGAAAGCGGGGCATCGCTTGCAAGTGAATGAATATAATATTCGATTCCCGCAGCAAATGAAGCTGCTTTACGGATCACAGGTGATTTCTGATCACAGTAGGCTTTCCAAACCGTTAAAGCGCCATCAGTCAGGCTTTGGTCACCGTGCTCCTTCATTCCATCTTCAATGAGCTTGGCTGTTTCCAGTTGAACGTCACTTGCCCAGTCCATACGATCTGCTGATAGACCTGCATCCCCTTCCGCTTGAGCAGGTGCTTCAGTTTCTTCTACTTCCTGCTTCGCAAACATGCACTTCAGCACGTCAGGGAATGATTCTCTCATAAATGTGCTGCGCGCCCCTCCATTTGCTTCATGCGCTTCAACAAGCTGGCGAACCTGAAGAAGAAGGGTATCTGTAAACTCTTTCGCAAACATCGTATATTGAATGAAAAACTCTGCTTTTTCTTCAAACTGAACAGGGAAACCAAGCACGAGACTGCCCTTCTCTGGCAGCACTGTTTGATCTGGTTTTACATCCACTTCAACCTTCTCCGCTGTCACCATATCCTCAAAATAAAGAGACTTGTCCGTTTTTTCATTTAATAAAAGCAAAGATGGTTCCATGTCTGTCCATGATTGAACCACTTGTTTTGTTTTCGGACGGGTAATATCCTCTGCTTTCTTTGTCAGGAATTCCTGGAAAATGGTTTCTTTCTGATCAGTTAACGGGCGGAAGAAAATGCCCCATACACTCAAATGAAAGACTGAGATTTGTTGCGTTTCTTTATCCATGTCCGCAAGAAATGAAAACTCATTAATAAACTGATTGATCGCTCTCTGATGCTTAGAGAAAGCATAATTCATTAAATCCTTTTGAACTTGTACAGCTTCCTTAAACACAAGCTCAGACGTTTGTTCTCCGCCTGACTTTCGGCCACAGCAATGTTTATATTTTTTTCCGCTTCCGCAAGGGCAGAGCGCATTTCGTTTAATTTTTCCCAAAATAAAACCTCCGACATTCTAGTCTAACCTCACTATTTTAACAAACGATTACACACGAGAGTTTTATTTTCAAGAAAAAAGAAAAATCAGAATGGTCAGATAAATGAACCAGGCACCTGAATAGCACGACAGATCATAGAAAAGTGCTCCCATTCTCTGTTTATTTTCTCCAATCATTCCAACAGATTTTTTGTTAGCTCATTCCTTCGAATAGCTGCTTCGCTTCGAAATAAAAAATTTGAACGAACTTCTTCGTATTGACTCTACCCGTTGATCCTGCAGATGAAGATGACTTCTGCATTTCCTTCATTCTTTGGCTGACATCGGTAAAATCGAAAAACTTTGACGCATAGTGCTCAAACTTAGGATTTGAGAAATCTGTTAATCCTAATGAAGCGAAATGATTCAAGGAATGATGAATGGCTCGTCTAATTCGCTGCTCTGCCGCTTTCACTTCCCGCATCACTTCCACATCGGTCGCACCATGACCCAGCTTTTTCTCCGCCGTTTTGATAAACAGCTGCTTTAGCGGCGGGAAATTGACCTCATGAGAATTGGCGGTCTGTGTTTCATGTAAGTAGATCAGTATCTCTAGTAAATCCTTAGAGCCGCTCTCTCCGACAATTCCTAATTCAGATAGGAGAAATTCTCCTGCCTCTTTTATCGTTCTTCGCTTCGCCCCAGCAGTCGTATCATGAGAAATCACAGGCTCCAACGGCAGCACATGGCGAAGGGAGGCTTGAATATCGTAAATCGATTTTTCCAGCTTGATCCGCTCCATGACTTTTCGAATCACACTGACGATCTCAATTCGATTGACTGGTTTATGAATATAATATTCAATCCCCAGTTCATAGGCTTCTGCCATCATCTCTTTCGCCTCTACTTGAGAAATCATGATGACCTTACCTTTGAATT
This sequence comes from Bacillus crepusculi, assembly GCF_014764715.1. Taxonomy (GTDB): domain Bacteria; phylum Bacillota; class Bacilli; order Bacillales; family Bacillaceae; genus Bacillus. Next base: position 266,632 of record NZ_JACXXE010000004.1, read on the forward strand.
CAGGGTGAATATGGCGAATGGTTTGAATGCCATCTCTCGCAGGCATTAAAAGATCAATCAAAAGGATGTCTACTTTTTTTAGGTTTAATGAATGTGCCTCTAACCCAACTCCGTCACCCGCTTCATCCACAACCTCTCCCAAATCCTCATCCTCAATGATTTGACCTAAAATCGAGCGTATTGCACGATCATCATCTGCAATGAAAAATCGCATACACTCACCCTCTCTGTATTAAATTTTTTATCGGAAGGACAAGCTGAAATGCTGTACCTTTTGTTTCTTTTTGTTCGATTTGGATTTGACCGCCAAGCTCTTGAACCAGCTCTCTCACATAGGATAAGCCAATCCCAGTAGACGGTGTACCAAAGGCGTCAAATTTCGAGGTGTAGCCTGGATCAAAGACAACCTCTCTCAATTTTTCAGGAATACCAGGACCATCATCATCTATTCGAATCTCTATTTTATCATGTCTGCCTTCCAGTACGAGCGAGATCGTTCCGTTATCTTCTATTGCTTCAACTGCATTTGCCACTAGATTATTAATCAGCGATAAGAAAATGAACACATGATAATCATGCATATGAATGCCTCTTATATCAGATGTAAAGGAGATGTTTTTCCCTAGAGATAGAGCGTATTTCTCTTGAATGCGGATCACAATGTGAACAAGCTCTTCGGCTTTCATATAGTCTTGCATGTTTTCCTTAGAAATCAGCTTTGAAAGCCCAGCATAAATACGCTGATTGTCCTTTTTTACCTCATGGATTTCGCCTGCGAGCTTCAACAGCTCTTGACTCACTTTCTTCCCTGCTTCTTGTTCATGCAGCAGACGGTAAAGCCGGTAGGATTCTTGCGTAATATGCTCTGTATGCTTTAACGTTTTCTTTAAATGAACCGTTTCCTCATATAAATTTGAAATGATCATCATCATATGCTCATTTTGTTTCATGATCTGTTTCTCTCTTGATTGTGCCTCATACAGCCTCATCATATTAAAAAAACTGATCACCACAAAGCTGTGAGCAAACGCAATGAGGAACATATCACTTAGCTTTGATATGGTCATCGTTGTATCAAACACTAAAAATTGTACAAACAGCTCGACAAAATCAGCAACTAATTCGATCATGAGGCCTATGAATCCAATGAATATAGAGCGCTGTTTGAAACGTCCTATGCGGACGGCAAAAAACAGAAAAGCATAAGTGAAATAGAAAAAGAAGCTTGGGAATTGCTGATAAAATGATGCAGCCAGATTAGCATTTTGCTGAATCAGATCTAAGCCTACTCGAAAAAGCACAATGGCTGCGCCTGTTAAAAACCCCGGCAGCAGCAGTCTAGATTTTCTTAAGAGTAATAAACAAAAGAAAAACGCAGGTGCCCCAAAACTGATACGAAATGTCTCGTTTACAGGATAAAACTTCAGCTCTCCTGCAAGGGGCACAATGACCACCATAAAAATTAAAATGAATGCGTCTTTTTTGACAAGCTGGTTTAAACTCAAATGACTGACATCCCTTCCCCTGTTTGCATAGCCACAGTATACAAGGAGACTCTTTTCTTCACAATGTGCAAAAAAATAATTTCCATGACTTCTTTTATCATCAAAATCTTTTTTTATGACTATTCTCAGAGGCTTCAAGGTGACCTTTCAGCTATTCTTCATTTTGGATATTGCCCTACAATCATGGGAATTGTTTAGACAATTACCGGCAGGCTGATTTTTTATTTGTAAGTTTTTCTGTAGATTTTCGTCAGATTGTGTAGTTTCCAAGATAAATTGAATGAACAATTTTAGTGAAACTATATGTAAGCGTTTTCTGAATTTTCACTAAAAACCCTTTTTGTTTTTTCGCCGCCAAAGCCTTCATTTGAACATATATTTAGGTGTAAAGGAGTGGTACAAGCAGCGCATGACAAGTTCTTTGAAGATGTGTAACATGTTTTCGTGCCTATTTGATCGCATTCTTTGTCATCCGCCAATTCAATAGGGTACTTTTTGATTTTTGATTGGAGGAATCGTATGAAAACAGCAATTTCTAATAATACACAACACCCATGCCAGTCTTCTGTTGATCAATGGGCAGAAGAAATACGTCCGTATTACAAAAACGGTCAGAATGCTGGCTACATTCCAGCACTCGGAAAAGTGAATTCCTCTCAACTTGGTATCAGCGTGATAGGCCCAGATGGATCATCTGTACGTTATGGTGATTGGGACGTTCCCTTTACCCTGCAAAGTATCTCAAAAGTCATCAGCTTTATAGCTGCCTGTTTAGGAAGAGGCGTACCTTACGTCTTGGACCGGGTAGATGTAGAGCCAACTGGTGATGCATTTAATTCCATCTACCGCCTTGAGATGCATAAGCCAGGGAAACCCTTTAACCCAATGATTAATGCTGGAGCTATTACCGTATCCTCCATCCTTCCTGGAAAGACTTCTACAGAAAAGCTAGCATATATTTTCGATTTAATCGAAAACTTAATAGGTAAGCGTCCTTCTGTGAATGAAGAGGTTTATCAATCAGAATGGGCAACTGCCCATCGAAACCGGGCACTTGCTTATTATTTGAAAGAAACCAATTACTTAGAATCAGATGTCGAGGACACGTTAGAAGTGTATTTAAAGCAATGTTCCATCGAGGTCACAACAGAGGACATCGCCTTGATTGGACTGATTATATCAAGTGATGGCTATCATCCCTTTAAACAAGTCCAAGTCATCCCAAAGGATATCGCAAGACTAACAAAAGCATTGATGCTGACATGCGGCATGTATAATGCGTCTGGTAATTTTGCTGCTTTCGTAGGCGTACCAGCCAAAAGTGGTGTGTCTGGAGGAATTATGGCTTGCGTTCCGCCAAGCGCAAGAAGAGAATTTCCGTTTCAGACAGGCTGCGGAATCGGCATTTACGGTCCTGCCATTGATGATTGTGGAAATAGCATTACCGGTGTCATGATGCTGAAAAAGCTCGCCAAAGAGTGGGATCTCAGTATTTTTTAAAAGAACAGTGATGAATTCGAAGAGGTGATGTTATGAACGAAAAAGCTTTGCTATCTTATTTAACAACTACAAATGATTTTATTTGGACTTATCTTATCATTGCTCTGTTACTTGGAGTAGGCGTCTACTTCACATATAGATCACGCTTCCTGCAAGTCAGAATGCTCAAAGAAATGCTGCGTGTTCTAAAAGAAGGAAGAAAAGAAAAAGAGGGGATCTCACCGTTCCAAGCTTTTGCCATCAGTATGGCAGCACGTGTAGGAACAGGGAATATCACAGGGATTGCCATCGCGATTGCGATCGGTGGACCTGGCGCAATCTTCTGGATGTGGATCGTAGCGATTATCGGTTCTGCTTCAAGCTTTGTTGAAAGTACACTGGCTCAGGTGTATAAAGTAAAAGATAAAACAGGATTCCGCGGTGGACCTGCTTATTACATGGAAAAAGGGTTAAACAAGCGCTGGATGGGGATTTTATTTGCCATCCTGATCACGATCTCTTTTGGGATTGTCTTTAACGCAGTGCAATCAAATACAATCACCGTCGCTTTTAAAAACTCTTTTGGTCTAGATCGTTTAACTGTCGGAATCGTTATGGCTGTTATTTTTGCGGCCATTATTTTCAAAGGGATCAAAGCGATTGCAAAAGCATCTGAATATGTTGTCGTTTTTCTTGCCGTTGCTTACATCGGGATTGCTTTCTTTGTCATTATCACAAATATCACTGAACTACCAGGTGTCATCAGTACGATTGTGAAGCACGCTTTCGGATTTGAACAGTTTGCCGGCGGTACATTAGGTGGAGCATTGTTACAAGGGATTAAACGCGGTCTCTTCTCAAACGAAGCCGGTATGGGTAGTGCCCCTAACGCAGCAGCAACTGCTGTCACGAGCCACCCTGTAAAACAAGGGTTAATCCAAGCATTTGGTGTGTTAACAGATACGTTAATTATTTGTACAAGTACAGCCTTTCTTGTTCTGTTCTCTGATGCGTATAAAACAACCAATCTGGAAGGAATTGAGCTAACTCAGGCTTCATTAAGCCAGCACATTGGGCCTTGGGCTTCTGGATTCCTGGCGATCATGATTTTCTTATTCGCTTTTAGTACGTTAATCGGTAACTATTACTATGGTGAAACGAACATTGAGTTCTTGGGAGCGAATAAAATTTGGCTCAACATCTATCGTGTTGCTGTCATTGGCATGGTTTTATTCGGAGCCGTTGCCACTGTTCCTCTCGTTTGGGGTCTAGCTGACTTATTCATGGGTCTCATGGTCATCGTCAACCTCATTGCCATTACCATGCTGTCTAAAGTCGCCTTTGCAGCACTGAAGGATTACATGCGACAGAAAAAAGAAGGCAAAGATCCTGTTTTCTATAAAAACGCCGTTCCTAACAATGAACAGATTGAATGCTGGGACGACGAACCGGTTTCCTTGAAAAAGAATCAAATCGGGTAAATCAAAAAAGCTCTGGTCATCTGATCAGAGCTTTTTTCTTATTTTAAAAATTCGAGTATGAGCTTATTCACGACTTCTGGTTTTTCATGATTGATCCAATGAGAGGCATCATCGACAAAAATCAGCTGTCCATTTGGACAAATTTTAATTGATTCCTTCGCAAGCCTTCTGCTTAAAAACTTGTCCTCCATCCCCCAAATCATGCGAACAGGGACTAAAATTCGTTTTGATATCGGTTTTTCAAAACCGCCTTTTTTGATGGCTCGGTACCAATTCAGCATGGAGGTTATGGCTCCTGGCTGCGTCCAAGCCAGCTTGTAGCTTGAGACATCCTCATTGGTGAACAAGTGTGGTCTAGCCGTCAGCCCAATCGCTTCATCCAGCCTTTGAAATTGATTTTCCTGTAGTGCTGCCTCTGGTACATTTGGGAGCTGAAAGAAAGCAATATAGGAGCTCTTCTTCCACTGCGGCGGATAAAACGGAAGAACCTTCATCATCACTCGCGGATGCGGCATATTAACAATGATGAGCTTCTCTACATATTGAGAGCGTGTAGATGCCAAATGCCAGGCAACCGCTCCGCCCCAATCATGTCCGCCGACAATGGCCTTTTGCTTCGGACTCAGCGCCTTAATTAATCCCACGATATCATCTCTTAATTTGTCTAAAACGTATGATTCAACTCCTTCTGGTTTGTCACTCAGATGGTATCCCCTTTGATCAGGAACAACGACACGATATCCCGCCTCAGCCAGGGGGAGGATTTGATTTTTCCAACCATACCAAAACTCAGGAAATCCATGCAGCAGGACCAGCAGTGGACCATCTTCAGGGCCAGCCATTGCTGTATGGAGCTTTATGCCATTTGTTTGGATATATTGAAACTCAACTTGTTCCATTCCTTTGCCACCCTTCTCCTTGTCCTTTTATTCTTTCAACATAGCATATTTTCCATTTTTCAGAAAACAAAAACACTCTAAAAAACCTTCACTCATGTGAAGGCCAGATTATTGACAGAGGGCTAAATATTTTAGCCCTTTGTCTCCTTTTCAGCGTGTTAGAAAACGATCTATTTCATGTAATTCAGAACCCAGATCAACCCATTTTTCCGGTCCTGTACTTGTCCGTGAAGTGCGCCAAAGAACGTATCCTGCAATTCCACCAGTACATCTCCATCCGCTTCCAGCGCTTCATACACAGCCTTTAGTTCTTCTTCATTGTCAAACTGCATGATCAACCTGAGATTCTCCGGCTTTGGTGTGCGGCCAAACGTATCTGAAAAGTGAAGCAGTGATTCTCCAAGGTGCAATTCAGCATGTAACACACGGTCTTCATGTTCATTTAAAATATGAATATCCCCGCCAAAAATCCCTTGATAATATTGAAGAGATTCCTTCACATCTTCTACGACAATATAAGGACTAACGCTGATCATATCCCTCATCCTCCTCTTGTTCCGTCCATCTTCTCTTTTATAGTTTATCCCAAATCGTAAGAAAAAAGGCACAAATCGTCAACGGATTTGCACCTTTTTCTCATAAAGATTTCGCTAATTCACTGTGTTTGTTTGAATACGCTGCGTACATGACGACACCGATTAACAGCCAAACTCCAAAATAAAGCCATGTCCGGCCTGGTAAATTAAACATGAGGAACAAGCAGCAGCCCATTGATAGGATGGGCAAGACCGGTACAAAAGGAACCCGGAATCCCCTCTCAAGCTGCTGATGTGTCTTTCTCAAAATGAGCACAGATAAGCTCACCATCGCAAACGTCAGTAAAGCACCGATATTCGCTAAGTTGGACAGATCTTTCAAATCAATAAACCCTGAAATAACAGCTGTCATTCCGCCAATCATCCATATGCTTGCAACAGGTGTATCGCTCTTGTTTGTTTTTGAAAACACTTTAGGCAAGAGCCCGTCACGGCCCATCGCATAGGCAATTCGAGTTGCCGCATAATTATTGGCGAAAATCACAGCCATCAATCCAATGACGGCACCGACAGAAATAATACCAGCCACGCTATTTTGATGCACACTTTGCAATACATAGGACATAGCTTCTGTGACATTCAGCTTTGTATAGTGCACCATACCTGTCATGACCAAACAAACGACAATATAAATAACCGTACAAATCAGTAATGAACCAATAATACCAATTGGCAGGTTTCGCTGTGGATTTTTCACCTCTTCTGCAGAGGCCGAAATCGCATCAAATCCTAAAAAGGCAAAAAATACAGCAGCTGCACCGGCAATCACGCCTTCCGTCCCAAACGGCATAAACGGCTGCCAATTGGCTGGCTGTACATAAAAACCGCCTACTACAATGAAAAGAACAATAATACCAAGTTTCACAAACACCATGATATTATTGAATTTTTTACTTTCCTTCGTTCCTCTAGATAAGATCCACGCAATCAGTAAAGCAATGATAATCGCTGGCAGATTCATGTATCCGCCTTGCTCTGGCCCCGCTAAGAATTGATGGGGGATAGAGATTCCAAACCCCTCCAGCAGACTGTTGAAATAACTAGACCACCCACTGGCCACAGCCGAAGCAGTCAGCATATAAACGGATAATAAAGTCCATCCCATCAGATGACCCACAAGCTCACCCATCGTTGTATATGAATAAATGTACGCGCTGCCGAATACAGGAAGCGCTGAAGCCATTTCCGCATAACAAAGTGCTGCTAAACTGCATACAATCGCTGCAATCGCAAAGGAGAAAATGACAGCCGGTCCTGCATCCTTAGCCGCTGTAATTCCGGTTAACACCATGACTCCTGTGCCAATCACAGCCCCTATACCAAGAAGCGTAAGATCAAGCCCGCCCAGCGTTTTCTTTACCTTTTGCTGCCTACTCTGTTCTAACAAATCGTGAATTTGTTTCTTACGAAGAATTTGTCGCAAAACCTTTCCCTCCAAAACGTTAGAAAAACAAAAAATCATTCAAATTTCATTATAGCAGAATAGGTCCTACGCATTCACAACCATTTCACGTAAATCTTTCTTCATAATTTTACCAAGCTTGTTTTTTGGCAGTTCTTGCGTGAAATGAATGGACGGCACTTTGTAATCTGCCAAACGCTCCTGGCAATAGCTCACGACATCTTGCTCGCAAAAATCGGCGGATTCGTCTTTCACGATATATGCACTTGGCACTTCACCATATAAATCGTCTGGTACCCCAATCACAGCTGATTCAATGACTCCTGGAATTTGATCAATGACTTCTTCCACTTGGTCAGGATAGATATTATCCCCGCCATACAAAATCACATCTTTGTATCTGCCTGTAATATAAAGAAAACCGTCTTCATTTAGATAGCCTGCATCTCCCATATGGAACCAGCCGTCTTTCAGCACCTTCTCAGTAGCGTCAGGCTGATGGTAATAGCCAAGGAAATAAAATGGGCTTCTCATCACGACTTCGCCAATTTCTCCAGCTGGCAGTGTCTCTTCTGTCTCTGGATGAACGATTTTCACTTCTACATCCGCATCCACTTGACCAGCAGAGCCCATTTTATCCTCGCCCATCGCAGGATGCCATGCACTGACAACCCATGCTTCCGTACTTCCGTAGCCATGCATCATCTGAATGCCCACTTCTTTGTATTCCTTAATTAAGCGTACCGGCACCTTCGTACCGCCAGAAATCGCAATTTCAAAGGATGAGAGATCATACGAACCACGTTTCATCTCTTCTAGCATGTACGTATAAGCTGATGGGAAGGCCATCATAAACGTAATTCTTTCCTTTTCAATCGTTTCTAAAATGCGCTTCGGCGTTGCATCATGTAAAAAGACAAGGGTATACCCTTCAATCGCAGCTGCAATCAGATGATTAATTGAACTCATATGATACAACGGATGACTCGCCAAGTAACGTTTTCCTTTCAGATCGAATCCTCGATTCCCACGTCTTGTTAAAAATTGATAAATTCGCCCATGTCCGACCATACATCCTTTTGGATTGCCTGTTGTTCCAGAGGTGAATAAAATCATCGCTAGATCCTCTTCTGATACCTCTTCAGCAAGGTTACTGCCATCATTTGATGCCAAAATGTCTTCAAACAGCTGTGTTGTTTTTGCATTTACACCGGATTCCACCATGAGGCAATCCTCTAAAGAAACATTCACAGCGGCAATGATGTCACGGAATTCCCGGTCAAAAAATAAAGCCTTTGGCTCTGCTTTTTTCAAAATGCCTTCCAGCTCAAAAGAAGTAAGCTGCCAGCTAAGTGGGACTGCGACTGCACCCGCTTTAATGGCTGCCAGCATAATTGTTGAAAAGTGATGATGGTTTTGACAAATAAAGCAAACGCGGTCACCCTTTCGAATGCCCTTACGATGTAAGTAATGAGCAAGCTGGTCAATGCGTTTTGCATATTCTTCAAATGTATAAGACACACCACCGCCAGTTACCGCTTCAATTTGTGAAGAGCGTTCCATTCTGTCGTTTAGTAATGCCTGTAAAGTATTCAATATCTTCATCTCCAAACGTTTAATTTCCAATAGCCCACTTCCAGCGAATTGGGTTGGCAGATTTTATCTCATTCACATTCTAAAATAAAAAACGAGGAAAGTAAAATCATTTCATTTTGGAATTATTCTTTTTATTAATTGATAATATAGGTAATTTTATAGCCGTCTTCCATTTTGGTTTAAATGATGATGATTATTATGATAAGATAGACCTAGTAATTGATCGGAAAATGCGAATGCAATAGGAAAAGAGGTATGGAGAATGCAACATTTCGAGTTAGAGGCAAGTTTGTTAGACCATGCACTGACAAAGTATTTAAAGGCGACGAAACGAATAGATGAAGAGAATATTCCGAAGAATGTCACGAATATCAAAGGGTTTATTTTGCGCATCATCTACCGTCATCAATCATGTACTGTGAAAAATATTCTACAGGAAGTTTCATTATCTCCCTCTGCGACAACTACCGCTCTCAATCACTTAGAAGATGAAGGGCTGATTATCCGCTCTCGAAATAACAATGATCGCCGTACGGTATGGATTACCCTCTCTGAATCGGGTGAACAAATCGCTAAACAAATGATCGACAATCGCCAATTGCTTATCAATCAGCTGTTCAACCATTTATCAGAGGACGACAAAAAAACATTTTTTGAATTAATCGAAAAAATGATGGATGAGCACACATTAAAGGCTTAGGAGCATTCCTAAGCCTTTCGTTTATTGACAACGGGCTAAAATAAAGATCCTTGTAGCCCTTTGTCTTCTTTTTTTTCAGCGAGACATGAAAACCTTTGCCGCCACAGGAAGGACGAATACCGGAGCGAACTGGGGATTCGTGAGTACCGGAACGCAGGACTAGCGCAGAATGAGAGGCTTGGTCTACTCTGCGGCCTTCTTTTTATGGCTTTAAGATGACCTTTATACAATCATCCTGTTTTTCGTTGAATATTTGGTAAGCATGTGCGGCATCATCTAATGGCAATTGATGTGTGATGATCGCTCTAGGATCAATTTCACCTGTTGTTACTTTTTGATAGAGTGTTGACATGTACCCTCTTGCCGGCGCCTGCCCCATTTTTAGTGTGACGTTTCTTGCGAAAAAAGCGCCTAATGGGAACATATTATACAGACCGCCATACACACCAGTCAGCTGAACCGTTCCACATTTCCGTACAGCTTTTGTGGCAATTTGAATCGGTCCAATCGTCCCGCCTTGCAGCTTGAGTTTCTGCTCAATTTTTTCAAGAGGCGACTTCTTTCCGTCCATCCCCACACAATCAATGACAACATCGGCTCCCCCCTTGGTGAGCTCCTTTAACGTTTCTCCCATATCGGGATCCTCTGTAAAATCAAAGACTTCCACGCCGCTCATCCGTTTTGCATGATGCAGGCGGTAATCAATATAATCAACGGCGATGACCCGCTCTGCCCCTTTTTGCCATGCAAATTGCTGCGCCATTAACCCTACAGGTCCACAGCCTAACACGATGACCGTATCGCCCTTTTTCACACCTGCGTGCTCGACGCTCCAATAGGCAGTCGGCAGGACATCTGATAAGAACAGCAGTTGTTCATCCTCTAACTCGCAATCATCCGGCACCTTAAACGGGGTGTAGTTTCCAAAGGGCACGCGTAAATATTCTGCTTGTCCTCCGGGATAATTCCCATATTTCTCACTATATCCAAAAAGCCCGCCTGAATCATAGTGAGGGTTTGAATGGTCGCATTGGCTTTCTAAGTGGTGATGGCAATATTGACATTGACCACATGCAACCGTAAATGGAATGACAACACGATCTCCCTTTTTTACCGCTGTGACATCTGGTCCAACTTCCTCTACAATTCCCATTGGCTCGTGTCCAATCACATAGCCGATGGGAAGCGGGAAATTCCCTTGATACAAATGTAAATCTGATCCACAAATCGCTGTTGAGGTAATTCGAACGATGACATCTTCACGATCTTGAATAGATGGCGCAGTTACTTTCTTCACTGCAATACGATTTTTCCCTTGATAGGTAACAGCTCTCACATGCATTTCCTCCTTTAACTCGAATCATCTTTCCTTAGCTTCACCTTGAATGGCTGGTTCATTCATCAGATCAAGAATTATGTCGCGCAGTCGAAAAGCGAAATAGCCCGTCGATCAATTCGACAGGCTTTTGATAAAACATGTGTAACGCGTTACATACTCATTCTTTTTCGAGAAAACACAAATCATATTGAGCTAACGTCTCCCGGTCGATCATCAGGTTCCCTTCCTGAATAAAATAAGGACACATACTTGGGCTTTCTGATTCTTCAAACTGCTCATACACCTGCTCAATATCTCCTGGGAGCAGCAACACCAAAAATTTATTTGAATGAGACACTAATTCATAAGAGTGGATGGTTTCAGGCGGTATATAGGCAAAGTCACCCGGCATCAGACAAATATCCTCTCCGTTCAAATCAAGGTTCATTTTTCCTTCCACACAATAGAGGGCTTCTGTATGCACCTTATGATAATGCGGAGGAAAATATTTACCATTCATCCCTTCAATCACAAAATGACTGAATCCGCCTCCTGTAGTTTCTTTTGTCGCAATCAGCTCATGAAGCTGACCATCAATGATGTATTGCTTCCCTTCACCAGCCTCTAATACATAAGGCTGAACTGCGTGAGGGAGCTCACTATGAAATAACAATGAGGGCTTGGTTGTATTGGATAGCTCTCTAATGCCGTGCATCAGCATGAGATCGCTTTCTTTTTCAGCTTGCTGAAAACAGTCTGCATCAAAGGCTTGATTGGTCATCGGCCATTCATTCTGCAAGAGCCTCTTCCCAATTTGCTGATAAATATCTGTCCTTTGTCCGCCCAATGTATACGAAATAAACCTAGTTTTGTGACTATGCATTCTATAGCCATGAATTGTTTTGGGCGGAATATGAATATAATCACAGGCCGTCACCATATACTTTTTACCGTCCAATATCACTTCCAGCTTCCCTTCCAGCACAAAGATGGTTTCAAATAGCGTCTCATGACAATGCAACGGAAAATAAGCTCCTTTCCCACCTGTGATTAAGACAAGCTCAAACAACTGATTCGTTTGATTTGCTTCTGCCAGCACATGAACAAGCTGATTCTCCAGACCATACAGCTTTCCCGAACCAGACGCGGTATAAAAAGAGGTATCTTCGGATTGCTTGATCGATTGCGGTTGCTCCGACATATCCCATCACTCCTCATGACGAATTGACTATCTTTATTATATAGACCAATTGATATAATAGATAGACAATATGCGAGAGATTTTACTCCTCTCGCATAAATAAGTGTCTAAGGTAACATTTTACGTGTTCTAACGGGGTCGTTTGCTTGAGTGCTGTGGTCATTGATAGACCTCCGATCACCATTGAATGAAGGAGAGATGCCAGCTCATCTGCTTTGCTTTCTTCATAACCGCTGTTCATCAGCTTTTTTTTCACAAGCTCCTGCCAGCGGATCATTTCTTGTTTGCAAGCCGCATGGAGCTGTGTATGATCAGGCTTGGACTCTGCCGCCAGCAAGACAATCGGAATCCCTCTTTCACTTTCTTGGTTCATAAATCCTTGAATGATGTTTGTCACAAAACGATCAATGGCGATATATGGGTCATCCGAATAAGCAAAGCTTTCCTCAATTCGGTTGATGACCTTTTGACTCATATATTCAACAGCTGCTATGGCTAGCTCTTCTTTTCCATTTGGAAAGTAATAATAAAGAGAGCCTTTCGGCGTACCGCTCTCTCTAATGATTTGATTCAATCCTGTCGCATGATATCCCTGTTTACGCAAAAGAAGTGCGGCCGTTTGAATGATTTTGTCCTTCGTACTCACGTATGACACTCCTTTCCCTCCATAGACAAATATCGTTTCAACGTATGAGTTGATTTGTTCCTTTCCAAATCGAGGATGTTTCCATTTCTGCTGCAAGTCGAAGCAGCCAATCCTCTTTCCCCTTAGGTGCTGTGACCTGTACACCTAAAGGCATGCCCGCCTCAGTAAGATGAACAGGAACGCTCATAGAAGGCTGACCCGTTAAGTTGGCAAGCTGTGTAAATGGTGTATAGGTCAAACTCTTTAAGAACATGTCATAAATGAGATCCTGCTGCGCTTGCATTGAGAGAGATGACACACGTAAAAGTTGAGTGATTTCTTCTTTCGAATGCATCAACTCGCCAATCTTTGGAGCTGAATAGGCAGTAGCTGGTGTCACATAGAGATCGTAGATTTGATGAAATGACGCCATTTGTGCAGCCGCCATATCCCACGCATCAAGACTTTCTGTATAAGCAGCAGCAGTCACATTCTTGCCAGCCTCCGCCAGCACCCATGCCACAATATCCGTTTCCTCTGGCTTTACTGGACGCCCTAATGAACGAGCCAAGGATGTGAATAATGCCGACATTTCTCCGCTGTTCATAACGTAGTATTGCTGCATCAAATGGATACCATCAATTGCCGGCTTGGCTTCTTCTACTTGGTGCCCTTGCTCACTCAGCCATTTCACTGTTTGCTGAACTGCCTGCTTCGCTTCCTCACTGACCTTCGTCCCAACTGGAGATTCTACACTGTAAGCAATTCGCATAGAAGAGGTATGTTTCACAAGATCCTCTTGGTAGCTGCCGTCATATAACGGCGTTTGGAAAGCCGCTTCTGGCTGAATGACTTGAAGCAGATCAAGAAGTGCTGCACTGTCACGCACTGTTTTTGTGAGTGTAAAGTCAATGGAAGCCCCTTGCCACTGCCTTCCTGCACCTGGTCCTACCGGTGTTCTCCCCCTTGTTGGCTTTAGTCCAAATAAACCAGTAAAGGATGCTGGAATACGAATAGATCCTCCGCCATCACTCGCTCCACCCGCAGGTACAATGCCACTTGCCACAGCTGCTGCTGTCCCCCCGCTTGAACCGCCCGGGGAATACTCGGCGTTCCAAGGGTTCCTCGTTGGACCATGTAAAGCGGGCTCTGTTACATTCCTTAATCCGAATTCCGGTGTGTTTGTATGACCGATCATGAGGAGCCCAGCCTGCTTCAATCGATGGACAAAGTGGGAGTCCGTTTTCGCCTTTACATCCTTTAACAGCATAGCGCCTGCTGTCAGCGGTTCATTTTTCAGCCCTTGCGATATATTTTTTAGCACAAACGGAACACCAGCAAAAGGCTGATTCATATCTAATTGCTTCATGTCTTTTAACACTTGATCCTGTCTTGTCTGAATCACCGCATTTAGTGCTGGATTGACCTCCTCCAATCTAGCAAATGCAGCCTGTACAAGCTCCTCGGGCATGACCTGCTTTTCCCGTACAAGTGCTGCCAGACCAGTCGCATCATACGTCATATACTCTTTTACGTTCATCGGCATGTCCTTCTTTCTCTTCATATGATCTCTCTATTGTCTACTAGAATTGTATGAAATTCAATTTCAGGCTACCTCTGCAAAAAAACTTTCTAACAAGACTATGATTCTTCTAACCATCCATCTAATTTCTCCGATATAATAAAGAAAAAAGACGGAGGTCATCTCGTATGCAAGGAGCCATTGCCCTGAAAAAGAAAATATTCGTGGTCATCGCGTTTCTTCTTGCTTTGACAACTGCTTTGCCCTTCCATTCGCAGGCAGCTGCACCGCCAAAAGAAACAGATGTCATCATCGTCTATAAAAATCAAAAAGGGAAGCAAACCGCTATTGAGGAAAGTGAAAAAGTGAACGCACAGTACATACACCTTCCCGCTGTCGCTGTGACAGCAGATGAACAAGCGGTCACCTCACTTAAAAAAGACCCAAACATCGCTTATGTTTCAAAAAATGTAAAGGTCAAACTCGCTTCTTCTACGGTGAAAAAAACCGCTGCTGCTACTAGTCAGGATGCATTGATACAAAAATCTTACAACCTGCAAAAGCTTAATGTAAAGCAAGCGATAAAAGAAGGCGTTACTGGGAAAAATGTGAAAGTAGCTGTTTTGGATACTGGTATTTTCCCACATGAGGATTTAAAGGTAGCCGGAGGTAAATCATTCGTGAATTACACGTCCTCTTACAAGGATGATGAAGGACACGGAACACATGTCGCTGGCACGATTGGTGCGCTCAATAACGATTACGGAACAGTCGGCGTCGCTTCCGGTGTGAAGCTGTATGCCGTGAAAGTGCTAGATAAAAAGGGAGAAGGCGACTTATACAGTCTGCTTCGAGGCATTGATTGGGCAATTAGCAATAAGATGGATATGATTAATCTGAGCCTAGGCTTTGAGGATAACATTCCGATTTTGCGTTCAGCTGTAGATGAAGCATATAAAAAAGGATTGCTGGTGGTTGCTGCAAGCGGAAATGATGGGAAGAAGAACCATATTAGCTACCCTGCCGCATACAGTAGCGTCATCGCTGTTTCTGCAACGACTGACAAAGACAAACTATCGTCGATCTCCAATACAGGGAAAGAGATCGAATTTTCTGCCCCTGGTGAAAACGTCATCAGCACTTATTTAAAAAATGAATATTGGTATGCAACCGGTACATCACAAGCTGCACCGCACGTCACAGGGATGCTGGCACTGTTAAAACAGCTTCATCCGAAGAAAACAAATGCACAGCTTCGCACCTTATTGCGCAGCTATACAGTGGATCTTGGCGCAAAAGGAAAGGATTCACAATTCGGCTATGGTCGCGTGCAATATGTGCCGCAATCAACCTTTTTAAAGGCCGCGACCAGCACTGTCAAAAAAGCTGAAACATCTAAAAAGCAGGCAGATGTCGATCAAGCCAAAACGAGAATCGGCCGACTCACTGCAAGCAAACAAAAAACAGCACTGACAGAACGGGTGAAGAAAGTCCAAGCAAATATTGATATCCGCTCCGCACGTGCAAAGGTCCAAGCAGCCGAAAAAAACAAAACACAAGGCGCCATTAAAAGCGCACAAACGGCCATTAAAAAGCTAAACAAAGGCAAAGAAAAAACAAGCCTGCAAAACCGGCTCGACAAAGTCAAAAAACAAGTTGCCTATCAAAAGAAAGTGACAACTGCTAAACAAAAGGTGAAAAAAGCGGAAGCCAAACGAACAAAGAAAACAAAAGCAGCTGCTCAAACTGCGGTCAAACAACTAAAAGCATCTAAAACGAAAACCGATTTACAAAAACGATTAAATCGAATAAAGGTCTAACCGAAAAACGATTCCTTTAAGCGGGGAATCGTTTTTTTATTTTATCATCGCCTCAAACAAAGCGTGAGAGTATCTCTCTTTTGCATCTGATCTGACTTGATCGAGTATGCTTTCTAACGAAGCAATCACACTCCCTAATGCTCGGTGGACTAAACCATGTTCAAAGGAAGCTAGACTCTCCGGCAGTTCATCTTCATCTAAAACAAAGAAATCACCGCTTGGAAGAACGAGAAGATCAATAATGAAATCTTCAAAAATGACTGACTGATTCTTAAACCATGTGTTCCCAACAATATTAAAATAAGAGCCAAGTTCTCTCCCTTGATCATCTCTCCAAAAATATACATTGTACGCCCGATCCTTCCAATAATAGGCGGTCGTATAGCTCCCTTTTGGGATGGTCAGAGCACCATCTCCTGCCCTCATCGCAAATGTCTCTTCAATTTTGTGAAACAGGACCACCTGCTGCCCCTGTGCATCTAACAGCTGACAATGATGATCCACAGTCTTCCCGTCATACCTGATTTTTCTTTCGATCACTTTACCCAAAGGATCTGCATGTAGTGGAAACAATATGTCACAACTCCTTTTGCAACTGCTTTCTCTTATTCCAGTATACACCGATTTTTTTTGAAGAAATAAAGGGTTGCTACATTTACTTATGGAAGACCTATGATGAGGTGAAATAAATGAACGGAATCACGATTCTTGAAAACCTTACAATGCTTGGACAAATCGTCCTCATTTTTTGCGGCTATGCCCTTTATATGCGGCTGGTGAAAACGAAGAGAGAACGAAAGCTGTCTCCTTATGAGCGCATGTTAAAATTCTTTGTCGTGTTCGGTTTCATCTCGTGGGGTGTATCCTATTGGGCGCTTGTACTATGGGCGTAAATTGAAAAAGGAAGAGCTGTCCAGTAGGACTTGCTCTTCCTTTTATTACGCGTGATGTGTTGAACCTGCTGGCTGTTCTTTCTGAATGACATATTGATAGCTCTTCACATGCGTCCCATTTTGATTCACAAATTCTTTATCTAGTGCACGCTCAAAACCCATTCTTTCATAAAGACGGATGGCTGCCTGCATTTTATCAGATGTATGAAGATACAGGACATTTTCGCCCCATGATTGCGTCAGTTCAATACTTTTACGCAGCAATGACTCTGCAATTCCTTTGCCCCTGACATCGGGATCTACTCCTAAAAAACGAACAATGGCTGATGTAATGCCCATTTCAGGTTTATCATACGCTTGTTCAGATGAACGGAACATTTGCAGCGTCCCCACGACTTTACCTTCAAGCTCTGCCACAAGCATGAGCTCCATGTTCGGATTATCTACAGCTGCTGCAAGCGCTGCAGAATAATTTTGCCAGCCTTCCTCTGTAAATTGAGGCTCATACTGTGCGTATGATTTGATCAGCACATGCCTGATGGCCTCATGATCTTCTTTGACTGCTTGACGAATCATCAGCTCTTGCTGCTTCATGTCAGCACCTCCTGTTGTCAATTGATGGATATACGTATCATGCAATCACTGCATGTCAATGACCTTGTTCTTTTCTCTACTCATTCAATGTAAAGAGTCTCATTCGAAAGATCAATTATTTTGCATGAAATCAGCTTTGAAAATTTTTCATTGAAAAGAAACGCTTGATTCATTATGCTGTTTTGAGGAAGTATACAAGGAGTGTTGTCATGATATGAGTTCTATATCTTATCCC
Organism: Bacillus crepusculi; assembly: GCF_014764715.1. Taxonomy (GTDB): domain Bacteria; phylum Bacillota; class Bacilli; order Bacillales; family Bacillaceae; genus Bacillus. Next base: position 284,498 of record NZ_JACXXE010000004.1, read on the forward strand.
CAAGATTCGAAAAAAAATCGTTTCCTCCTTGCCGCATTGCTTGGGTCTTTAACAGCCCTTGCACCGCTGGCAATGGATATGTATTTACCTGCTTTGCCTAATATCGCCCGGGATTTTGAAGCAAGCACCGCTTTGTCCCAATTAAGCCTTATGGCTTGTCTCATTGGACTTGCGCTTGGACAGCTGATTGCGGGACCGATCAGTGATACGATCGGCAGAAGGAAGCCGCTGATGATTGGCTTAATCATCTTTATAGCCGTATCTCTTTTATGTACAGTGGTTACATCGATTTGGACGTTCATTCTCTTAAGGCTGATTCAGGGACTTGCTGGTTCAGCCGGCATTGTCATTGCACGAGCCATCGTACGAGATCATTATGAAGGGTCTGAGATGACGAAATTCTTTGCCCTACTCATGTTAGTCAACGGAGTTGCTCCGGCAGCGGCACCGATTGTGGGTGGACAGATTTTACGCTTCACAACATGGCAGGGTGTATTTGTTCTACTAGGAATCCTCGGGGCTTTAATGCTGCTAAGATCCATTTTTTCACTTCAAGAAAGCTTACCAGCGGATCGCAGACAGACCGGAGGCTTTCAACAGATTGTTGGTGCCATGAAAATTTTAGCGAGTGATCGTCTCTTTGTTGGGTACGCTCTCTCGCAAGGTCTTGTATTCGCAGCGATGTTTGCCTATATTTCTGGCTCACCGTTTGTGCTTCAGGATCTTTTTCACCTTTCTCCACAAGGATTTAGTGCTGCATTTGCGGTGAATAGTCTTGGCATTATCACGGCTGGACAAGTATTTGCCCGTGTCGCTGCAAAAATCGGCGAAGAGAAAGTCCTTCGCATTGGACTGCTGACAGCGGCCCTAGGCGGCGTCACCCTATTTATCATGATTTCCATTGATGCAGGATTGTATGGTATTCTCATTCCGCTCTTTTTTGTTGTCTCAAGCGTTGGGATTGTCGGCACCTCTGCACCGTCTCTTGCGATGCAGCATCACGGGGCACATGCAGGAAGTGCCGCTGCCCTCATCGGTGTTGCGCAAATGTTGCTAGGCGCTTGTATGACACCTCTTGTCGGCCTAGCCGGAAGCCAAACAGCCTTTCCAATGGGGCTGATTATTATGCTCTGTGACCTTGGCGCACTCTGCTGTTATTTTTTCTTTGTTGCCAGAGCGAAAAAAAGACCCGCATAAGCGGGTCACAGATTGTTGAAAAAAGACTAAAATGGTGTTGATTTTAGCCCTTTGTCTTCTTTTCAGCGTGATAGAAAACCTTTGCAGCCCTAGGAAGGACGAGCATCGGCGCGGAGCGAATTTGACATTCGTGAGCACCGAAGCGCAGGACTGACACCGAATGCGAGGGTTTGTCTACACGCTAAGACCCGCATAAGCGGGTCTTTCATTTATGGCTTGCTCCAATTGATCGTGCGGAACACATTGTTCTGGTCATTGTTGTGATATGCATCTAGGTCAAAGCCTGAAAGTCCAAAACCAATTGCCATGACAATTCCTCCGGCAACGGTGAAGATGATCCCCCATTTGATGCATTGCTTTTTTAAATCATTCACGTTCATACTCTCACGACCCTCTTTTTAAACATTCCCATGAATGCCTTAGTGGTTTGAACAGTCATTTGCACAAATAGCTTTGTCAAATACGCCGTGGCTATGCCGCTTAATAATCCGGTACCTAATAGAAGAATACCAACACCAATCTGCGTCACCACCACATGCAAACCGTCCTGAAAGATAAACGGAGAACCAATGATGCTCCAAAAACCGCCGAGCAGACCAACCAGCGTCATTGTCCCTGTCACGAGTGGAATGCACCAAATCACCATATACACAGAAAGAATCAGTAGGAAAACTGTTGCTAGAATGCTGCCCCATAACGGAAAGCCCAAAATGAGGATGGAGACCCTTGTGGCTTTTTCTCCAAACGTCGGCACCTGAACGGTTTTGATTCCTTGTTCCTTCAAAATCCCTTCAGCGATGATGGCAGGTTGCCCGACTTGATGAACTGCCTCCTGTTCACTGTAGCCATCTTCCTGATAATCCTCGATCATTTCATCATAATACTCGATAAACCGTTCACTTTCTTTTTCGCCTAGACGATGCAGGTGCTTCTCTAAGCTGGCTAAAAATTCTATTTTATTCATTGCCCTGTCCTCCAGAAATAAAGTCGTAAATCGCCATCACCTGATTCCATTCCTTTAAAAACTGCGCTATATGCTCCCGGCCGCTTTTTGTCATCCGATAGTACTTTCTTAATCGACTGTTATGTTCCTGGGAATAGGTCTCTACATAATTGTTTTGCTCTAGCCGCTTTAATATCGGATATAATGTTGATTCTGAAATCTCAATACAATGGGACATATCTTTAATGATTTGATAACCATAGGAATCGCCTTTCTTTAATACCGCCAGTACACAAAATTCCAGTAAACCTTTTTTTAATTGTGCATTCATGATTACAACTCCTAACCATTTATACCATACAATACATAGTATTATGTGACAAGAGGTATAAAGTATAAAAAAAGACCCGATTAGGGCCTTTTTTATATATTCACAAATCCTTCTCCAAACACATCCCGCACGTCATGGACAACAACGAATGCGTCTCGATCAATTTTCTTGATAATTTTCTTCAGGCGCATGAGCTCTTGCTTTTGAATGACCGCGTAGAGAATTTCCTTCGATTCCTTTGAATAATGACCGCGTCCGTTTAAAATTGTCACGCCTCGGTCCAGGGTGTGATTGATTTCTTCGGCAATATCATCTTTACATGAAGAAATGATCGTGACCGCCTTTTTCGTGTTGAGTCCTTCTATGACGAAGTCCATCACCTTTGTGGCGACGTAAAGCATCACAATGGTAAACATTAATTTTTCCGCACCAATAATGAAGTAGGAAGCAAATACGACGATCAGATCAAAGAACAAGATGGCATAGCTCACGTTCCAGTCTAAATACTTGTTGGCAATTCTTCCGAGAATGGCAGAACCCGCTGTTGTTCCGCCTGCTCTTAATACAAGACCAATCCCAATTCCGATGATCATTCCTGCGAAAATCGCTCCAATGATCATTTCATGTACATTCACGACCCATGTTGTGGTCAGGTGTAAAAATAGAGAGTTACTTGCGACAGCCACCACTGTGTAAATCGTGGTTTTCTTGTCCAAGTATTTATACCCTACAAGCAGCAAGATCGCATTAAGTACAAGGTTCGTCAGCCATGGTGCAATTTCAAACATATAATAAAAAATGATGGACAGCCCCGTTACACCGCCTTCACCAAATTCAAGCGGAATGACAAACATGTTCACAGCTGCAGCAAATAAAAAAGAACCAATGAGAATCATGGCAATATCTTTTACACATTTTTTCAATTTCTTCTTTCCTCCTTTTTTTAAGCATATAAAAAACCCTCTTTCTGCACGAAAGAAGACAGTCATTGGATAAAATAAAAATCAAAAGACAGCGCCTTTTGATAAAGCTTTCTGAAATGAACCTTTTCATAATATATATCTCTTTTTAGAGGCTGTCAATGACATGGTTTTCTATTATTTTGACTGCATGTTTATGCACGAAAACCCGCTTGTTTTCAGGGTTTTTCCGGCATGATATGCTTTTTCCTCTCCTTGACAAAAACACTTTAGTCATTTAAACTACTGCCTCATATCATACCCATCATTTCCGATCAAAAAAGGAGGCTGTTCTATTCCTATGAACCCTATTCAAAGCCGTTTACAGGCTCACGCACCTTTGATTTTAGATGGCGCACTTGCAACGGAGCTTGAACGAAAGGGCTGTAACTTAAATGACAGTTTATGGTCAGCCAAAATACTCATTGAACAGCCAGAATTGATTCAGCAAGTTCACTTGGACTACTTCCAAGCAGGTGCTGACTGTGCAACAACCGCCAGCTACCAAACAACAATTGATGGCTTCGCTGAAAAAGGCTATTCAAAAGAAGAAGCCATTGAACTCATGAAACGATCTGTCACTTTAGCGAAAGATGCACGCGATCTTTTCTGGCAGGATGAAACGCGTCGCGAAGGAAGGACAAAACCCTTTGTCGCTGGATCTGTGGGGCCATTCGGCGCTTATTTGTCTGATGGTTCAGAATATAAGGGAAATTACGGACTCACGGAGCAGGCACTCATTGATTTTCACCGGCCAAGAATTCAGGCATTAGTCGAGGCTGGTGCAGATATTCTCGCATGTGAGACGATTCCTTGTCTGATTGAAGCAACGGCCATTGCAAAGCTACTACAGGATGAATTCAGCGGTGTATCTGCTTGGATCACATTTAGCGCAAAGGATGACCTGCACATTAGTGAGGGGGATTTGCTGAGAGAATGTGTACAAGCACTTGAGCCTTATGAACAGATTGCTGCTGTTGGCGTAAACTGTACACCTCCGCAATTTATCTCTTCTCTCATTCAAGAGATGAAGAAGGGGACGAGCAAACCGATTGTGGTGTATCCAAACTCTGGTGAATTATATGATCCTGAAGAAAAGGTATGGAGAGGAGATACGTCTCATCATACGTTTGGCGAATGTGCGCATCAATGGTACAAAGACGGCGCGCGCATCATCGGCGGCTGCTGCCGGACGACACCAGAAGATATCACTGACATCTTAAAACGGACCACCATAGCACCATGAATCAACACACATACTTCTAAGCAAAAGGGCGGGAAGACATGGAACAAGCTAAAGATCAGTCACAACAATATCAACGAAAAATGACGAGCCGGCACCTGTTCATGCTTTCTTTAGGCGGCGTCATTGGAACAGGGTTATTTTTAAGTTCTGGATATACCATTAATCAGGCCGGACCTGCGGGAACGATTCTTGCCTATCTTGTCGGGGCATTAATTGTGTACCTCGTGATGCTCTGTTTAGGTGAGCTGTCTGTCGCTATGCCGGTTACAGGAGCTTTTCATACGTATGCAACAAAATACATTGGACCCGGCACAGGCTATACGGTCGCTTGGCTTTACTGGCTGACATGGACAGTGGCACTCGGCTCGGAATTTACAGCGGCAGGACTTTTAATGCAGCGCTGGTTTCCAGACACATCGGTTTGGATGTGGAGTGGGGTTTTTGCGCTTCTCATCTTTTTACTCAATGCTTTTACAGTCAAGTTTTTTGCAGAATCAGAGTTTTGGTTTTCCAGTATTAAAGTGATGGCTATTATTCTCTTTATTATTCTTGGCGGAGCTGCGATGTTTGGCTTGATTCCATTAAAAGGCGGTGAGGCCGCTCCATTCTTTTCTAACTTCACCGGGGAAGGCGGGCTTTTCCCGAACGGCTTTTTACCGATTTTAATGACGATGCTTGCCGTCAATTTTGCTTTTTCAGGTACAGAGTTAATCGGGATTGCTGCGGGCGAAAGCGTCAATCCAGATGAGACCATTCCAAGAGCGATTCGCACAACCGTACTGCGTCTTGTCCTGTTTTTCGTTGGAACGATCGTTGTCTTAGCTGGCTTAATTCCAGTCGAAGAAGCTGGTGTGATCAAAAGTCCATTTGTCGTGGTGTTTGATCGAATCGGTATTCCATATGCCGCAGACTTCATGAATTTTGTCATCCTGACGGCGATTTTATCAGCAGCCAACTCGGGGCTATACGCGTCATCTCGTATGCTTTGGTCACTTTCTGAGGAAAGGACACTGCCGAAGAAACTGGCGAAATTAACGTCAAAGGGAATTCCTTTGAATGCACTCATTTTAAGTATGATTGGCGGTATCCTCTCTTTGTTATCGAGTGTCATCGCACCAGAAACCGTATATCTTATTCTTGTATCGATCTCTGGACTGGCGGTTGTGGTGGTCTGGATGGGGATTGCTGCCTCACAGTTCATGTTTCGGAAAAGATTTTTACAAGATGGCGGACAGCTTCAGGATTTATCCTTTCGAACCCCGCTTTATCCAGTGGTTCCGATTGCTGCCTTCTTCCTATGCCTTGCATCTGTGATCGGCATTGCCTTTGATCCAAATCAGCGGATTGCCATCATCTGCGGTATTCCTTTCATCGCACTCTGCTATGCTGCATATTATGTGACAGCTTGGATTCAGAAAAAACGAGAGCAATCTGGTGTCTAGACATCAGGTTTTTTTCAGTAAAAAGAACCTGACATAAAAGGATATATCTAGTAAAATAAGCACACTTTGGTATATGATAGGGATCTATGATTTTCAGGATGAACCAAGGGAGTTGTCACGAATATGGAAATGACCATTACAAGAGCATTAAGTGAACTGAAAATGTTAGATAAGAGAATCAACCGGACCGTTGATGACGCAGTACTTGGTGGATTGATGATCGGGAAACATATACAGCACGGGTTTCAGAATCAAGAAGAAGTCGAAAAAAAGGCGAAGGCTGATGATCAATCAATTCAAGCTTTAATCAAACGCCGGAATGCCATCAAATCAGCCATCGTTGTGTCGAATGCGACCACAACGATTGATGTAGCGGGTGTCCGTATGACGGTAGCAGAAGCGATTGAACGTAAGACGTCGATAGACTACGATATTCGTTATTTACGGAAAATGAAACAGGTGTACAAAGAACTAGTCGACAAGGCAGAACAAACCAATGAAGACGTAAAAAAGAGACTGGATCAGCATTTAGAAACCTTGTTTGGAAAAGACGGGAAAACACAGGCGGCTGCCAACCAAGAGATCGTGAAGTCTTTCCTCGCTGAAAATGAGGCGACGATCATTGATCCGCTTCGCCTTCGTGTGAAGATTGAACAGCTTTCAAAAGAGATTGAGGATTTTCAAATGGAAGTTGATTTTTCCTTGTCTGAAAGCAATACACTGACGAAAATACAGATTGATTAGTTAATTTTGTTAGTGAGCCGAAAATCGATAGAACTAAACACCTCCGGGGGAAAGGTCATTCCCTCCTCATCTGATGATCATCTTAGGATGATCCTTGATAAAAGCTCAAAGCTGAACGTTCAAGGATCAACGTTCAAGTATAAAAGTTCTTATCCATCAAAGCTCAGAATTAAAAGCTAAAAGCTCGATTGAATCTGGGAATAACGGCTGATGAGTGTTTGTTTATCGACTCCTTCGGTTGCCGCCCAGCAGGCTTGCTAACAAAAAGAAAAGGATGTCACTAGCTGACATCCTTTTTTTCTATGAAAACGACAGGGCTTGCGCCAAGTCGCATCTTCTAGCAGATTAGTAACGTGATGTATATGCCAAATGGTACACACTTGTCACATTTGAAGAAAGCTGGATGTCGTTTGAAGTAAAAGAGACTGGAACGATATCGTAATAATGTGTAGACCAGCCTGCATTGTTGTATGTACGGTAGCCTGCACCTGAAGGAACTTGAATCGTCAGTGAAAATTGTCCATTCTCGTCCGTTGTGCCTGTCGCTGTTTGAGCCAATGATTTGATCGCTGCTTCAAAATAAAGCTGGATTGGCTGATTGGGCATGAGGTTTCCACTTGTATCTTTTAGTGTTCCTTTAAAAGTAGCTGGATAATACGAACCCACTCGATATTTACTACCAGAACCGTAATTGACCATACCACCGTCTGCCGCTGTGACACTTGTTACTTGTACAGATGCTGGTACTGCTCCCGTTTCCTCTGCATGTGCAAAGGCTGGGAATACGAGAAGCAATGATAGAAAGAAAGCAAACATCATTTTTTTCATCGATAAATCCTCCTTTTTTTTCCTACTATATTACTATCGACAGTAATTGGTATTTTTCCAGTAACAAACAAAAGAACTTCCCTTTTTTAGAAAGGGAAGTTCTTTTCTTACTTTTTCACAACAACAACCTTCACCGCTTTGCTTTCTCTTTTTCTCACATCTGAAGCGGTCACATACAAGACCGTTTTGGCCTTTTGCGGCTTAATTTGGGCAGTAAATGCGCCCTTGCTATTGGTTTTCACCGTTTTGATGACTTTCTTTGATTTGTTTTTCACTTTAATGGTCAAGCCTGCACCCGCAGTCCCTTTGACCGTTTTACTTTTGACCGTTACTTTGCCCACCTTCGGCTTAGATGGTGCTTTGCCTTTTTTGACGACTGTTTTGAGGGTTGTAGCGGCCTTTCCCTTTGAAATCTTAATGTGAAGGACTTTGTTTTTGTTCTGATGCTTGATCTTCACACTAAAGGTTCCTTTTTTGCCTGCCGTGCCTTTTCCGAGTAATGTTTTTCCTCTATACACAGAAATGGCGGCGCCGGCCTTTGCTTTACCTGTCACCTTTTGATGCTGATCCTCTACTTTGCTCACAGATGCATTCAGTTCGACAGCACTTAGTGCGGCAAATGCATTCAGTCTGCCATGTCCTGTCATCCAATCGATACCAGGAATTTTCGGATCGACAATTGGCTCCTCGTTTTCGTCATAGAAAACGTCATCTTTTCCATCAACAGATGTAAAGGAAATATCATCTGCTGTACTTTGCAAAATATTTCTTACTTGATTTGGTTTCAAAGAAGGATTTTTAGAAAGCAGTAACCCTGCCGCTGCTGCCACATATGGTGTCGCCATTGATGTTCCGCTCAGGTATGAGACATTTCCATCTGGCATTAAGCTTGGAATATCAGATCCTGGTGCAGACATGCTTAGTCCTTTTCCATAGCTTGAGAACTCTGCGGCAATATCCATGCGGTTGCTTGCGCCAATCGCCATTGCGTATTTTGAAGTCGCAGGATAGCCCATCTCTGGAATGCCATCATTTCCGCTCGCCACGACCACTAGTACATTCCGCTGCGCAGCATAGTTCATCGCATATTCAATCACTCTGCTGTAGTAGCCGCCTAGGCTCATGTTGATGACCTTTGCGCCTTTATCCACTGCATGCTTGATTCCAAGTGCAATATGCTCTGTATCTCCAAAGCCATAGGCATCCAGCACCTTGACCGGAATGATGCCCGTATGTTGATTCAGCCCTGCCATCGAGTAATGATTATCGGCTTTTGCCGCAATGATGCCAGCTACATGCGTACCGTGTCCATTGTCATCAATCGCATCTTTGTTTCGTCCAATAAGATTTGCACCTAAATCCGTACGAACAGTTCCGCTCAAATCGGTCAAACGACTGTCGACTCCTGTATCCACAACAGCAATCAATGTTTGCTTCATTTTGCTTGTGCCAATCAGTGTATTCATTTGTTCAAACTTCACATCAGCGCCTTTTTTCCCGCTGTTTTGTGCACTGTTTTTCAGCGGCCACTGGTAACCATACTGCACGTCATTGCTAAGCGCACGATAGGTTTGCACAGGCTCTGCAAATTCAACATTCGGCATGCTGGACAGCTGTCTTGCTGTGCTTTTGATGACAGCTTTGCCTGCTTTTAAAGTTTTTCCAGCTGAATCCTGCCCTGCTGGCACATCATAGACATACATTCCTTTAAACAAAGGACTTACTGACTGCGATGTTACACGGCTTTCTTGGATTCCATAGCTTTTCATCTTCTTTTTCGCAGATTGAAGCGTTTGGCCATCCTTTAATTTAAAAATGATCTTATTCGTTTTCACCTTTTCTTCTTTTACAAGCTTTTGCTTTTCTAGTACATAACCGACCGATTTTCCTTCAAGCTGATCGATTCCAATCTTTTGACTCACCGCTTCTAATTCCTTTTTTAAATAGGCAGGACTTGCCTCTTTGAGCATATCAAAAAGGGAGCGGATCGCCTGTTGTTCTTTCGCTGTCACGATATGACCGCTAAATGCACCATTTTTCTCTACGTCATTCAGCAATGATTTTAATGTAAGCAGATGATTGTATACGGTTTGTTGCTCTTTTTGATGTTTGATGAGCTTCGATTTGAGAAACGGCTTTGTCTTTTGGAGCAGACGCGTCAGCTTCTGACCATCAGCTGTTTCATTAAAACGTTTATCTTCAATTGTACGAATCGATTGAAGAATTTCACGTCCGTACTTTTTCTCAATAATAATGATTTCAGGCTCATCTTCTTCAGGGAAAATGGGTTCAGAGGGCGGAAGGTTCGCTCCTTTATACCCGATTGTATAGACCGCATCCTCTTCCTCATCACGGCTGTCTTCCTCCGAACCTAAATAGAGCACTTTGACATAGTAAGGACCTGACCATGCATGCGGGAAGTTGATCTCTGTCTCTCCACTTGCTGTATCCACTCGATATCTTGAATAAGTATCATCCTTCACCGCTCTGTCCTTACTTGGATAGACCGATACAGACAACACTTGTTTACTTTTTACAGAAATTTGCATATGCGTATGTTTTGCCACCTCTTGTGCAGATGGCGTGATTTGGTACCATGACTCTTCGTTTTCATTCTGTAATGTACCTGAGATGACTTCACCATTTTTTAACCCAATGGCTTCATTGACATTTGTTCCTTTACTGGCAGCTGCTGCCTCGTATCCAGGTAATGCTGCCATACATAGAATGATGGCCATGAATACGATCACACAGGATTTGACCTGCTTTTTGAACATGAAAAGACCCCCTTATCTTTTACAATACCTTGGAAGAATATCACAAAAGGACATTTAGTAGCATCTGTTTTTCACATAATTAAACTCGTTTTAAGCTAGGATTTGAGATATTCAGATAGCAAGACTGATTGCTTCATAAACTTTTTGCCATTTCAAACGGAAAATGATGCTATTTAACCATGACGAAAAGTACATTACAATCAACTTGTAAGCGCTTAACAAACAAGAGAGAAGGGATCAGCTTGTTCCAAAAAGATCATGTTTTTACACAAGTAAACGGACGATCAAAGAATGAGATTTTACAATACATTTCCGAGAAAGCTGAAGACCTTCAGATTACAAACGATCAGGCGGGGTTATTAGCAGATTTATTGACACGCGAAGACGAAGTTTCAACAGGACTTCAGCAAGGCTTCGCCATTCCACATACAAAAAGCTCTGCTGTACAAACGGCTTCACTTCTTTTTTTAGAACTTGAACAACCCATTGAATGGGGAAGCTTCGACGATTTGCCAACAAGCTATTTATTTACACTGCTCGTTCCACTAGAAGAAGCCAATGTCACACATCTGAAATTACTGTCAGGTATTGCGACAAGCCTCATGGAACCTGCTTTCATCGAAAGGATACAACCCGGTCAAACAGCTGATTATTATTACGAAGTCATTGAACAACAATTGAAAGAGGGGATTACACAATGAAAATTGTCGGTGTCACTTCATGTCCAGCAGGATTAGCTCATACACCAATGGCAGCAAAGGCATTAGAGAATGCGGGTAAACAGCTCGGACACGAGATCAAAATCGAACAGCAGGGGATTATGGGACAGGTGAACGGCATTACAGCAGAGGAAGCCAAGCAGGCAGACCTTTGTATCATCGCCTCAAACCAGCATATCAACGATGCAGAACGCTTCTCAGGCATTCCCACTGTACGTGTCGAGATCGGACGCGCCTTAAAAAATGCCGAGCAGATCATTACCAAAGCTGTTGCACTTGTTGAAAAGAAAAAATCTGAATCTCAATAAACGTGAGCAATGCCATATAGAAAGGAGCAAAGCAAAATGAAAGCAAAATTAAAAGTCATTGAAGGCCATCTCATGACCGGTATTTCTTATATTCTTCCTGTGATCATCGGCGCCTCACTTATCGTTGGTTTAGCGAAACTAGTCGGATTGGGATTTGGTGTTTCAGATTTAAACGCCTATAAGGAGGCTGGCGGCATACTGCACGGCGCCTATTTAATGGAGCAGGTTGGCTGGACAGGCATTGGCTTAATGAACGTCCTGCTCGCAGGATTTATCGCCTATTCGATTGCGGATAAATCAGGTCTTGCGGCCGGATTTATCGGCGGTGCCCTTGCCAGCTCAACGAATGCCGGATTTATCGGGGCCGTCATTGCAGGCTTCTTCGCAGGATATGTCGCTCTTTTTGTAAAAAGAAAAATTCAAATTCAAGGCTCCGCAGCAGGGCTCGTTCCTCTGCTCATCTTGCCACTGATTACCGTTGGCTTAACCGGACTTCTCATGTCCGTTCTGCTTGGCGGACCATTAGGCGCTTTGAACACAGCTTTAATTGAATGGATTAAAGGCATGGTCGCTGACGGCACAAGCACACTCGCACTCGCTCTGATTTTAGGTGCGATGATTGGCTTCGATCTTGGCGGACCGGTGAATAAATCGGCATGGATGGCGGGTAACGCCCTCTTCCTATCAGGTGTCTACCTCCCTGCCATTCTCGTCAATATCGCGATTGTCATTCCGCCGCTTGGATACGGGCTTGCGACATTGATTCGAAAACGCAACTTCTCCCCAACCTTTAGAGAAGCCGGACGAGGCGGTCTTGTGATGGGCATTATCGGTATTACAGAGGGGGCGATTCCCTTTACCCTCGTCAATCCTTTGAAATTGATTCCGCTCAATGTTGTCGCTTGTGCTGCTGGAAGTGGGGTCGCTGCATTATTAGGGGTTCATGACATCATGCCGCCAATTGGCGGACTATACGGCTTCTTCTCAGTCGGAAACTGGTGGGCTTATTTAATCGGAGCTCTGACTGGCGCACTCGTCATCGGTATTGGTGCCAACCTGCTTGTGAACTTCTCTGAGAAAAAAGAACCACAAAAACCGGAACATGACGAGAAGCAAAAAGAAGAAGACAATTTTGACCTTGTGCTAGAAGGATAATTTGAACAAAGAAAGGTGTCGTTGATCAATGACTGTCAATGTACATGTGATTCCACATACTCACTGGGACCGGGAATGGTATTTCACCACCTCCCGCTCCCGTATCTACTTAATGAAAAGCGTAATGGACATTTTAGACACCCTTGAGACAGATGAAAGGTTCCATTACTTCATGCTCGATGCCCAGGCATCCTTATTGGATGATTACCTGAAATGGCGCCCTGAGGATGAAAATCGAATCAAAAAGCTCGTCACAGCCAAACGTCTCATCATCGGCCCATGGTATACACAAACCGACCAGCTCGTCATTTCAGGCGAATCCATTGTACGGAACCTGCAATATGGGATTGAACGCTGTCAGCAGTTCGGTCATGTGATGAACGTCGGCTATGTCCCTGATTCCTTCGGTCAATCCGCACAAATGCCACAGATTTACCGAGGCTTTGGCATTGTGGATACAGCCTTTTGGCGCGGCGTTTCTGATCATATGACGAATCATACTGAATTCAATTGGCGAGGTGCTGACGGCAGTGAGGTCTTTGCTGTAAACCTGCCATTTGGCTACTACTACGGTGGAAATATTCCTGAGAAAGATGAGGATTTACAAGCGTTTCTATCTGAAAAAATCGGCGCACTACAAGCAAAGGCAACCACAAGGAATGTCTATTTCCCAAATGGCTTTGACCAGGCACCGATCCGCAAAAACCTGCCTGACTTATTAGAAAAAGCCAATGAACTTGGCGAGCATCACTATCAAATTAGTAGTCTAGAAGATTACATTGCAGCGGTGAAAAAAGAGCGGACGTCTTTTGAGACATTACAAGGAGAGCTCATTCACGCCAAGCATATGCGGATTCATAAATCTATCTTTTCAACACGTGCTGATTTAAAAATCTTAAACAACCAAATTGAAAACTATCTCGTCAATGTGATGGAGCCGATCCTTACAATCAGCTATTCACTCGGGCATGACTATCCGCATGATACGGTTCGCGACATTTGGTACCTTATGTTTGAAAATGCAGCGCATGACAGCATTGGCGGCTGTAATAGTGACACGACGAATCAAGACGTCTTTTTCCGCTACAAGCAGGCTAAGGAAATCGCCGAGAATCTTGTGGACTTACACATGCGACTCATCTCTATTCGACTGCAAACTGAGCAAGAAATCACATTCACTTTATTCAATACACTGCCTTCAAAGCGCTGTGAAGTCATTGAAGTCGAAACCTTTATCACAGAACGTCCATTTACGCTAAAGGATGCCAATGGAAGAACGCTTCACTACACAGTGAAAAGCAAAACCGATGTCACAGATTATGTGCTCGCACAGCAAATTTCTCTTAACCCAAGTAAAGATGTGTACATGCCAAAGCAAGTATGGAAAGCCGTTCTACTAATCGAAGCCGCCAGCTTACCGTCAGTAGGCTATACGCAAGTTAGCATGGTTTTCGATGAATCTAGTGAGTTTCCATGGGAACAAACAGAAGGACGCGCGATTGAAAATACGTATTATCGCATTGCGGCAAATGACAACGGATCGCTGGACATCACAGATAAACAAACAGGCCGCATATTCTCTGAGCAAATGATCTTTGAAGACAATGGAGACGACGGGGATTCTTACAACTATTCACCACCACGTGAGGATCTGTATGTGTCATCCAAGGATATTTCTTCAGCAGATATCACCGTATCTAAAAGCGGTTTGCAGGAAGAGCTCACCATCCAGCTTCAGCTCACGGTCCCACATGACTTAGAGGAACGCTCGGAGCAACAGGTTACGACTTCCCTCCCAATCACAGCGAAGGTGGCATTAAACAAAGACGAAGCTGTCATCCGTTTTCATGTGGATGTTGACAACCATGCGCTAGACCATCGCCTGCGTGTCCTCTTTGATACAGGCATCGCGTCAAACGTATCACTGAGCGATCAACAGTTTGGCACCATCGAACGCCCAACAGAGCTGACGCAAGAGCTAGAATGGTGGAACAATGAACATTGGGAAGAAAAGCCGATTACCATTGAACCAATGCAATCCTTTGTTGCACTTCGCAATGAATCATATGGCGTCTCTCTTTTGACCGACTGCGTGAGAGAATACCAAATCACAGGAGAAAACTACACAACGATTGCGTACACCCTCTTCCGCTGTTTCGGAAAAATGGGGAAAGAAAATCTCCTTTACCGTCCTGGCCGGGCATCTGGGGAAAAAATTGTTGAGACACCTGACGCTCAGCTTCAAGGTGCGCTATCGTTCTCATTCGGCATGCACTATAGCAAGGACGCAGTGAGCGAGGGACACTTAGCACAGCTTGCCAAGCGGTATACCACCCCAGTTCAGTGCTACGAGCGCGCAGACTTTTTAAACGGTCGTTTAATTTTCTCTTTCCGAGATGAAAAAGAAGACTTACAATCTACTTATAGCCTGCTTGACATTGAGACAGATGGAGCCATTCTCAGCGCTCTCAAAAAAGAAGAGCATGGAACAGGCATTGTCATTCGTCTCTTCAATCCATATTTAACGCGTCAAACAGCCGCTTCAATCAATAGTTCATCTCTACAACACGGAGAAACAGCGAATTTAGGCGAAACACCTGAAGGACATATACTCAAAGCACAACATGGATCATTACACATTGAACCGCTCACACCTTGTCAGGTACAAACCTACATTGTAAAGAAAAAATGAACATGTAGGGGCGGGATCCATTTGGATTCCGCCTCTCTTTAAATGGAGGGCATTGATCATGCGAATTGGAGGCATTGAAGCAGGCGGAACAAAATTTGTCTGCGGCTATGGAACAATAGATGGAACGATTGAACACATGACTTCCTTTGCAACAGGGAACCCAGTTGAAACATGCCAAAAAGTGATCGAGTATTTTACAGAGCATCCTGTCGATGCAATTGGCATTGGGGCATTTGGGCCTGTCGATGTGAAAGAGCAAAGCCCAAGCTATGGGACGATTTTAGACACACCAAAAACAGCCTGGCGCCAATTCCCTTTCCTTTCTACCTTAAAACAAGCCCTCGGGCTCCCAATGAAGCTTGATACCGATGTAAACTGTGCAGCGCTCGGGGAAGCCCGTTTTTCGCCCGAAGCAGAAAAGCCTGCTTCTTTGGTTTACATCACCGTTGGAACTGGGATAGGCGGCGGTGCCTATATTGAACATCGCCTCATTCACGGATTACTGCATCCAGAAATGGGCCATATCACAGTCCAGCGCCATCCTCATGACACCTATGGCGGCTGCTGTCCTATTCATCATGATTGTTTAGAGGGGCTCGCATCTGGGCCTGCCATAGAAGGACGCTATCATACACTGGCACAAATGCTGCCAGAGGATCACCCTGCCTGGTCACTTCATGCCTACTACCTCGGGCAAATGACCGCTAATTTATTACTCACCCTTTCACCAGAGCGCATCATTCTAGGCGGTGGTGTGATGAAACAGCCGGCTATGCTACCGCTCATCCTAGATGAAACAGAGAAGCGGCTTCGCGGGTACCTAAAACTACCAAAGCCATTACATGAAATCGTCACAAAGCCTTCCTTTGACGGATTATCTGGTTTAATGGGCGCCATTGCTCTTGGAGCCGATGCCTTACAGGCGCAAGGAGCCGCGCAATGATGATCACGGCAGATACTCGAACCTACCAGCTCATTCAGCGGCTATTTGAAACGAAAGGGTTCGTGAAGCTGGAGGAGCTCACTGCCTCTTTTCGCTTATCTGACCGCTCCATCCGCAATTTAATCAAAGAAGCAAACGAGCTGTTAACACAAGCTGGAGCCATGATCAAGACCATCCGCGGGAAAGGGTATACGCTCTTAACAAGTGACCAAGACGCTTTCCTGCTTTGGCTTCATCAACAGAACCTTCCTGCCCGCTCCCTCGTCCCCGTCATGCCAGAAGAGCGTGTACGATTTATGATGAGGAAGCTATTGCTTCAATCTGATTACTTAAAAATAGATCAGCTGGCAGAAGAACTGTTCATCAGCCGTATGACCGTCAGCAGTGATTTAAAAAAAGGACGTGAACTATTAGCCCGTTACGGCATGACCCTTGTGTCAAAGCCGGGCTTCGGCTTAAAGATTGAAGGAGACGAATTGCAAAAAAGGACGTGCTATGCAGACCTACTGCTTGAGGAAGAGCCTGCGCTCTCCAATATTACCGAGCGGGAGCAGCTTCATTTTCCTGATATTTCTCTTGAAACCATTCGATCCATTGTGCTGACGAACCTGTATCAGGAATCACTACTCATAAAAGACATTGCCTTAAAAAATTTAGTCATCCATTTAGCCATTGCCATTCAGCAAACACGAAAGGAACAGCGTATATCTGCTAGCACCGAGCGCACACAAAGGCCGCCAGTGTTAACTAGAATTGCTCAAAAAATCACGCAGCAAATCAGCGACACTTTTCATGTGACCTTGTCAGAGGAGGAAACAGACTACTTAGTGATGCATCTTTTGGCGAATCAAACGTGGAAAGAAGCAGACCAGCATCAAACGACAGAGGAAGTACGGCAGGCGGTCACGGTCTTTCTCCAGCATATTGAAAAAACAAGCGGTCATCGTTTTGCTAACGATGATATTTTGCGCCAAGACTTAATGCTTCATATGAAACCCTTATTGAACCGAATTCAATACGGCGTATCCTTACAAAACCCGCTTTTGCATGAAATCAAAGCGTCTTATCCTTACCCATTTGACTTGGCTGTCAGTGGACTAAATGCCTTACAGCTGGTGCGTACACCAAATGAAGACGAAGCCGCTTATGTTGCCTTGCATATTGCCGCTTCATTTGAAAGAAGTCAGCTCGGCACCTCGCAAAAAAAGAAAGCCATCATCGTGTGCGGGTCTGGGTTAGGGACGGCAAGACTGCTTGAAATTAAATTGAAGGCTGCCTTTCAGCATGAACTTGAGATTGTTGAGCTCTATTCTTATCAAGATTATGCATTTAGCACCTCATTGCCCTGTGATGTCATCATTACAACTGTTCCGCTCGCATCAAAGGGAAAACCGGTTATTCAGGTTAACGCTTTTTTTGAACATCATGATGTACAGCGTGTGAGTGAGGTCATTCATTTATTAAATGGACAAGGGGCACCCTCCAAAGAGCTGATGTCCTTTTTCCAAGAACGACTCACCTTACTAGATGCTGACGGTTCAAATAAAGAAGAGATATTGGACATGCTATGCAGCCGTTTAGAGGCGCATCAGCTTGTATCGCCTTCTTTTCGATCCTCGGTGCTTGAGCGGGAGCAAATGTCGTCCACCTATCTTGGCAGAGGCATTGCCATGCCGCACCCGCTCATCACAAATGAAGGCACCTCCTCTGTAGCCATCGCACGCCTAAAACAGCCGATTGACTGGCAGGGAGACCAAGCATCACTTGTCTTTTTATTAGCGATTCATAAGGATGACGCTGCCTACATGAACCAATTTTTTGAACAAGCTGTTGATTTACTAGACAATCCAGACCGCATTCACTCTCTCAAGCAAGCCAAAACATTTGATGAGCTGATGCATGTCCTGTTTCAATAGCACATAAGGCCGCCCAAGTGAAAT
>NZ_JACXXE010000040.1 GCF_014764715.1 Bacillus crepusculi
CGTTGGTGGAGCCTAGCGGGATCGAACCGCTGACCTCCTGCGTGCAAGGCAGGCGCTCTCCCAGCTGAGCTAAGGCCCCGATTTATAGAAGATGGTGGGCCTGAGTGGACTCGAACCACCGACCTCACGCTTATCAGGCGTGCGCTCTAACCAGCTGAGCTACAGGCCCATCTTTCATATCGAAGATATGATGTTGTAGGATCTTTTCCAAGT
>NZ_JACXXE010000005.1 GCF_014764715.1 Bacillus crepusculi
CATAGCGGTCTTTTTTTTACATATTCATGGAATAGATCATATAAGACAAGTATGTCGCAAAGAATCCCCATAAGACATAAGGGATCAGTAAAATTGAAACGACTTTACTGAGCTTTCGTGAGACGATGACTAGTGCGAGTGCTGTCAGCGTAACAAGTAAGCAGTCGATGGTAGCGGCGAACAAATCTTTTTGTGTAAATTGAAAAAAGCTAAAGGCTTGATTGAAGACATAATTTAAAAGAAAAAGAATCCAAAAAGGTAAAGTGATTTTTTGAAATCCATACTTCCCGTAAATGATTGCTGCGGACAATGAGATGAGAGCAAATAAGACAGCCCACACAGCTCCAATCACACCTCCACTAGGTGTCCATTCCGGTTTGTTTAATGCATCATACCATTCTCTGTCAATAGGGAACAAGAAGCCTGCAATAGAGAATAGTGCGTATGTAATAAAGAAGACGATAACCGCCCAAATGATACTTTTTCTAGCCACCAAAAATCTCCTCCAATCAAATCAAATTCACTCTTAAAATGATTTCCCAATTATTACATGATATAAACATAAAGCCCCCAATATGAGGGGACTAATGATTTTTTTCTGTATAAGGTTCTTCTTCGTACGGCTTCAAGTCACCAAATACCGTCATGACGCCTTTTTCATCTAATGCATCTTCATAGGCTTCGTGTGCTTTATTTGGATACACCTTGCTTGCTTTGCCTTCGATATCAGCAGCTGCGAACCCTTCATAGTCTTCAACATCATCCTCATCTTCAGATTGTGTATATACATCATCGTATGTCAGAGGAGGAAATTCCATATCGGACGGGGTATCAGAGTTGCCGTAGCGTTCTACGTCCTGATAAGCATCTTCTCCATCGTAGGCTGCGCTTTCTTCATTTTCAAATTGCCCTGATGGCGGACTTAGTAAATCCTCTTCAATTGGACGATTTTGTGAAACGATCTGTTCTTTTGAATGCTCTATGCATGTGACAGCAGTAGGCAATGCTTCTAAACGTTCCTTTGGAATAGGGGCTTTACAGACCTTGCAAAAACCATAAGACCCGTCTGCGACGGCTTGAAGAGCTTCATTGATGTCTGACAAATGTTCATGTTCTAAACTGTTTAACGCAATATCTTTCCCTCGCTCGAACAGCTCTGTCCCTTGATCACCCGGGTGATTATCATATGCTGACAGTTCTCCGGTGGAATCATAAGGAAATGCTACTTTCTGTTCATCGTCATGGCTATTGGCTTCTATTTCTTGTTTTTCATTGAGAAGTCGCTGCTTCAAATGATGTAATTCGTCTTTAGACAACAAAGCGATCATCCTTTCATATCAAACATATTGTTAGTATGAGCAATTTTGCATGTAAGACTTGTTCCAATTTGAAGCAATTCCTCATCAAAAAACGCCTGCGGCTGCAGGCGTTGTATGTTACGCAATATAATATTGTAATATCAATGCGATCGTTAACAGGAAACCGAAAAATGTATTGGTTTGAGCTGTAGACTTCATGGCATTCATTAATTCAATTGGCTTTTCTTTTTGTTTAAATTCTTTAATGGCTGTATATGCTTTTGGCACACTGAGTAAAACAAGAAGACTCCAAAGGCCAACGATATCTGTGAAGATATACACAAAAATAAGTACATATGATACCAAAAACATGGAAAGTAGGATGTTCACTGCCGCTTTTCGTCCAGCAAGGATAGCAAGTGTTTTACGTCCATTTTCCTTATCGCCGTCTAAATCCCGAATATTGTTCGATAGTAAGATGGCTCCAACTAAAATAGAAATCGGCAATGATACAAAAACAGCCTTTGACGTCAGTGTTCCTGTTTGAATGTAAAAACTAATGAGGATGATGCCTAATCCCATAAAAGCACCTGACACAAGTTCTCCGAATGGTGTATAAGCAATTGGTACAGGACCACCGGTATAGAAATAGCCTGCTGCCATACAAATGAGTCCTATCAGAGCAATCCACCAGCTAGACATCATGCAAATATAAACCCCAAGTAGTAAAGAGAGTGCGAATAATGCATAAGCGAGGCTGAGAACGGTTTTAGGCTTCACACCATTTCTAACAATGGCGCCGCCGATACCGACAGATTTCTCATTGTCCAATCCGCGAATATAGTCAAAATACTCATTAAACATGTTCGTTGCGATTTGGATAAACATAGATGCAAATAGCATAGCTAAAAATAGCCCAACATGTATTTGACCACTCGGAAGTGCTAGAACAGTTCCTAAAGTAACGGGAATAAATGCCGCTGTTAATGTATGCGGTCGTAGTAAATTCCACCAAATCCGCCAGTTCTTATCAGGCTTTATCGGTGAAAGCTGATCTGTTATCGATTGATGCTGCATAAAATATACTCCTTTAAATAAAAAAATACGTACACTTCCAAATTCCAGTTTAGCAAAGTTCAAAAAGGTGTCAATATATTGATGCGATGAAACCTGAAAAAGATGTTTGCTAATCGTTTCCATATAGAGAGAAAGCGTGATCTTAGAGCAGGCCTTGCCATTTTTCTTTAGATGCTCTCGTTTTGATAAGCGGGAGCGAAAAAATCTTGAAGGCGTGATATAATAAGCATTCGAGGTTTTAAAAGCTGTTTTCTTTACTAAGTTCATCTGTTAAGGTTTATAATAGAAAAGCAGGTCATTCGACATACTCGAATGTTCATGTATTTTTCACATGATGGTTTTATTTTTTATGTTATTTCATGGATTTTGGAGGAATGTATCATGGTGACAACAGTGCAAAGTACTTTCCGGCAGGAAGCGCTTGCGACATTAGAAGAAGCGAATAACGTCAACCATGCTGTTTTGATAAGCTACTCCAGAAGAGTTGACGATCTGGATCCTCTTGCCTTTTTCCAAAGCGGCGAAGCGGATTTTTTAGGCGAGCGTTTTTTTTGGTCTGATCCAGAAAGCCAAATGATATTTTCTGGACTTGGCAGAGCGGCCGTCATTAAATCATCTGAGCAAGGTAAAGAACGATTCGATACAGTTCATCATGAATGGGAACAGCTAAAACAGCACATGTTCCATTTTCATGATGAGAAGGAGTTAAAGCAAGCGGCTGTTGGTCCGCTTTTATTTGGAGGATTTTCATTTGATCCGTATGAAGAAAAGGCGCGTCACTGGGAAGCATTTGGCGAGGCTCATTTTTTTGTACCATCTATGATGCTGACTGTCTCAACAGAAGGCAGCTTCCTTACGATCAACGAATGGAAGCAGGTGGACGGAAATGTTCATCAGCTCATTCAAGAGCTAGAACAGAAAGCCTCTCGTTTCGAGACATTGCCAGTACAAACTGATGGACAAGCTGAGCTTGTTCATATGGAAGAGCTGGATGTAAAGGAATGGATGAAGGCGATTCATGGAGCGACAGAACATATTCGTGCGAACGAATATGAAAAGGTTGTTTTAGCAAGAGAAGTCTTGCTTCACTATAAAAATCAAATTGAACTTGCTCCACTATTATCAGAACTATTAAAGCACCAAACGACGAGTTATGTATTTGCTATAGAACAGGGAAAGCAATCGTTTGTTGGAGCTACGCCAGAACGTTTAGTGAAAAAAAGTGGTGAAGAAGTTTTTTCATCATGCTTAGCAGGTTCCATTGTACGTGGGAAAGATGAAATTGAAGATCTAGCATTAGGTGAGGAACTGCTTCACGATGAGAAAAATTTGATTGAACATCAAATTGTCGTCAATATGATTGAGCAAGCATTTGAGGCAAACTGTCATCACGTGCATAAACCAAATCAACCAAGCCTTTATAAAACAAAAAACATTCAGCATTTATTTACACCGATTGTAGGAGAAATCAAAAGCAGCTGTTCTCTCTTTTCATTAATAGAGCAGCTTCATCCAACGCCAGCATTAGGAGGATATCCGAAGGAAAAGGCAGTCGAGGTGATCCGTGAAATCGAACCGTTGAAACGTGGTTGGTATGCTGCGCCGGTTGGCTGGATTGATTCTCAGGACAATGGAGAATTTGCCGTGGCGATTCGGTCAGGCCTTATTGAGGAAGACCATGTTCGTTTGTTCGCTGGTTGCGGAATTGTCGAGGATTCCCTTGCAAAGCAGGAGTATGAGGAAACGCAAGTGAAATTAAGACCAATGCTGTCAGCACTTGGAGGTCGTCCTATTGAATAATCAAATTATGACAACATATATTGGCAGATTGATGGATGAATTTGTACAAGGCGGTGTGAAGGAGGCGGTTGTCTGTCCTGGTTCCCGCTCAACCCCGCTTGCGATGCTGGCTTTTGCACATGAAGACATCAATGTCCATGTGTTAGTGGATGAACGATCTGCTGCTTTTTATGCGCTTGGTCTTGCGAAAGCGAGTCAAAAACCAGTGCTGCTCATTTGTACATCAGGTACGGCAGCTGCTAACTTTTATCCAGCCATTGTAGAAGCACATTATTCACGGGTACCACTCATTGTTTTAACTGCTGATCGGCCGCACGAATTGAGGGAAGTTGGGGCACCTCAAGCGATTGATCAGCAATTCTTATTCGGTAAGTTTGTTAAATGGTTCACAGACTTAGCATTGCCTGAAGAAAGTCAAATGATGCTCCGGTATGTACAGACTGCCGCCGCTAGAGCGAGTCATATCTCCATGCAGGAGCCAAAGGGACCTGTACAGGTTAATGTGCCACTGAGAGAACCATTGCTTCCTGATCTGTCTATTGATCCTTTTCATAGAGAAGAAAAAGATACGAAAACAGTATTAGCAAAAGGTCAGGCTTTCCCAAATGATCATGTCCTGTCTGAAATAGTGACCATGATGAATCAATCTACAAAGGGACTGATTGTGGCGGGTGAACTTCTTACGCAGGAAGAGCAAGAGGCCGTGTTACGTTTTTCGAAAGCCTTGCATTTCCCTATTTTAGCTGATCCGCTTTCTCATTTGCGAAATGGGCATGAAGATGAAGAGTGGATTATCGATGCGTATGATTCTTTATTGAAAGATGAAGCATTGCAGCAGCATCTATTGCCTGACATGGTGATTCGTTTCGGACCGATGCCCGTGTCTAAACCTTTATTCAAGTGGCTGGAAAAACATAGAGAGGTGAAGCAGATTGTCGTAGATGCTGCCGGAGGCTTTCGAGATCCTGGGCTAAGTGCTTCATATGTGATTGAAAGTCATATAGCTACTTTTGTAGATGAAATCTTAAATAGAGCGGATCAACGGAACGAAACAAGTTTCCTAAACCGCTGGCAGAATGCCAATTCTTCATTCAGAAAACATGCAGCCCATTATTCTGATGAGGACCTGTCATTTGAGGGGAATGTATACCGTCAGCTTCAGCACCTCTTGCCAAAGGGGAGTGTCCTTTTTATCGGAAATAGTATGCCGATTCGTGATGTGGATACATTTTTTGAAACACAATCGAAGTCTTTTCGGATGATGGCGAATCGAGGAGCAAATGGCATTGACGGCGTTGTGTCAACAGCACTTGGGACGTATGCGGCTTTGAAGCAGCCTGTCACCTTAGTCATTGGTGATCTGTCTTTTTACCATGATATGAACGGACTTCTTGCCGCTAAGCTCATGGACATTCCGCTGACGGTTGTTTTGTTAAACAATGATGGGGGAGGTATTTTTTCTTTCCTTCCGCAGGCATCTAATGAACCGTATTATGAGACACTCTTCGGTACGCCGACTGGGCTGAATTTTGAGTATGCATCGAAGCTGTATGGGGGAACCTATTCGAAGCCGGTAACGAAACAAGAATTACATGATGTGTACAAGGCGCATATACATGAGCCTGGTCTTCATTTAATCGAGATTGAAACAGACCGGCATTTGCGTGTAGACAAGCACCGTCAAATGATGGATGAGATATTGAGAGAAGTGAAAAAAGAATGTCTCCTTTCATAGTAAGAATGCGTGATGGTGTGGCGTATGAGGTGGTTGATCAGAACCCAACGGCTGAGAATCCCACGTTATGCTTGCACGGTTTCACTGGGAGTGCAGATTCTTGGGAGTTCTTGAATGAATATATGGAGAATACAAGATTGATTCAGGTCAGCTTGCTTGGTCATGGCCGCACGGATTCCCCAGAAAGTGTGAGAAGATATGCGATGTCGCAGCAGCTAGCAGACCTTGCGGAGATTTTAAATCAATTAAAGCTTCACAAAGTGAATATTCTCGGATATTCTATGGGAGGACGTATTGCTTTATCATTTGCCTCCCGTTATCCAGAACGTGTAAACAAGCTGATCCTTGAGAGTACGTCTCCAGGGCTTTCCTCTTTCAAGGAGCGGATGGCAAGGCTGAAGCATGATCAGCAGCTGGCTCAAAAGATTAGACAGGAAGGCTTAACTCAGTTTGTGGATTTTTGGGAAAGCATTCCGCTGTTTGCTTCGCAGAAATCCTTACCAGCAGATAGGCTGGCTCAACTGAGAAAGGGAAGATTAAAAGCCAATCCACTTGGGCTAGCTCGCAGCTTAGAGGGCATAGGAACAGGTTCACAGCCGTCTATGTGGCAGGCACTAAAGCATATTAAACTGCCTGTTTTGTTCGTTTGCGGAACGCTTGATGAAAAGTTCTGCAATATTGCCAAACGTATGCAGCGTGAGCTTGAAGGCAGTCAACTCATATTGGTAGAGCATGCAGGGCATACAGTTCATGTGGAACAACCACATTTTTTTGGTAAAATAGTAAGTGAGTTTATTTTAGCGCAAGCTTAGAGGAGGAAATATTGATGGCTATTGAATGGCAAACTGAGCGTCAGTATGACGAAATTTTATATGAAACGTATCATGGGATTGCGAAGATCACCATTAATCGTCCGCATGTACATAACGCATTTACACCAAAGACCGTGAGTGAATTAATTGATGCATTTTCACGCGCTCGTGATAATTCAGATGTTGGTGTCATTGTACTTGCAGGTGCTGGAGGTAAAGCATTCTGTTCTGGTGGAGACCAAAAAGTACGCGGTCATGGCGGATATGTAGGAGACGATCAAATCCCGCGTCTAAACGTATTAGACTTACAGCGTTTGATTCGTGTCATTCCAAAACCAGTGGTTGCAATGGTTGCAGGTTATGCAATTGGCGGAGGACATGTTCTTCATATCGTTTGTGACCTGACCATTGCAGCAGACAATGCCATTTTTGGACAAACTGGACCTAAAGTAGGCAGCTTTGATGCTGGTTATGGTTCAGGCTATCTTGCACGTATTGTTGGCCATAAGAAAGCGAGAGAAATCTGGTACTTATGCCGTCAGTACAATGCACAAGAAGCGCTTGATATGGGACTTGTCAACACAGTTGTACCTTTAGAGCAGCTTGAAGAAGAAACAGTGAAGTGGTGCGGAGAAATGCTAGAAAAGAGCCCAACTGCTTTACGATTCTTGAAGGCTGCATTTAATGCAGATACGGATGGATTAGCTGGGATTCAGCAATTTGCAGGGGATGCGACACTTCTTTATTACACAACAGATGAAGCAAAAGAAGGACGCGATTCCTTTAAGGAAAAACGGAAGCCGGACTTCGGTCAGTTCCCGCGTTTCCCTTGATTCAATGATAGGGTTGAAAACAGCTTAGTGCATCAGACTAAGCTGTTTTCTTTTACGAAAAGGAGGTGTCATGATGAAGCAACCGAATTGGCTATTGCACCGTGCCTATTTAACGCCAGACCGAGTCGCGCTCATTTATCAAAACAAAGAGTGGACATTTCGTGAATTAGTGCATGAAGTAGACGAGCTTTCAAATAGGCTTGCACACACATCACTGAAAAAAGGGGAGACGGTAGGGATTCTGATGAACAATCATCCTCAAATGGTGATGTTTGTTCATGCTTGTTTTTTATTAGGCATAAAAATCGTGCTATTGAACAATAAGTTAACAAAAGCTGAAAGGCGCTATCAGTTGAAAGATGCAAAAGCAGCGGCATTATTAACCGAATCTGTTTACGCAAATGATCATGAGGGTGAGTTACCGGTTTATACAATGGAGACTTTACCTGTAGCTGATCAAGGTCATGAAAAAGAAATCGAGAACGACTTTGATTTGAATGAAACAGCGACCATCATGTATACATCCGGGACGACAGGACGGCCTAAGGGAGTGGAGCAAACGTTTGGCAATCATTTTCATAGTGCTGTTGCCTCTGCACTGAATATGGGCCTCAAAGAGGATGATCGCTGGCTCATTGCGCTGCCCCTTTTTCATATTAGCGGATTATCTGCTTTATTTAAGTCTGTTATATATGGCATGACTGTCGTGCTTCATCAAAAGTTTGATGTCGATGAGGTAAAGGATTCAATTGAACGGCATCGTGTGACGATGATTTCAGTCGTTCAAACGACGTTATCCCGTTTATTAAGCAGTCTGGAAGAATGCCCATCTTCTTTGCGCTGTCTTCTATTAGGCGGAGGACCTGCGCCGTATGCAATGCTTCAAGAGAGCAAGGAGAAAGGCTTTCCTGTGTTTCAATCGTACGGCATGACCGAAACCTGCTCACAAATTGTGACGCTTGCGCCCGAATTTAGTGTAGAAAAGCTTGGATCTGCGGGGAAACCTTTATTTGGATGTGAACTGAAGATTCAAGACGGCGAACGTATTTGTCGTCCTTTTGAGCATGGTGAAATCATGGTCAAAGGTGCAAATGTGATGAAAGGATACCTGCATCGTGAAGAGGAAACCGCGGCTGCCTTTGATCAAGGCTGGCTGAAAACAGGTGATATTGGCTATGTGGATGAGGAAGGGTTTTTATTTGTGCTTGACCGACGTTCAGATTTAATTATTTCTGGTGGAGAGAATATTTATCCTGCGGAAATTGAAGCGGTACTTTTAACACATCCACATGTAAAGGAAGCCGGAGTGACGGGTATGTATCATGATAGATGGGGAGAGGTACCTGCTGCCTTTCTTGTGACAGACGATAAGGTACCGGAGAATGAGCTCTATGCTTTATGTCAGTCGCATTTAGCCAAGTATAAATGGCCAGCCGCTTTTCACTTTGTGGACGAGCTGCCAAGAAATGCGTCGAATAAATTACAGAGGCACAGACTCAGGATCAAAGGGGTTTTTAGATGATTCAAATTGAACGAGTGATTTTATATCATGTGACGATGAAGCTTAAGCAACCATTTACAACAAGTCTAGGAACCATCTCAGAGCGTGAGTTTATTATTGTCGAGGTAAAAGACCAAACAGGATTGACTGGGTGGGGAGAGGTGTCTGCTTTCTCTTCCCCGTGGTATACAGAAGAAACAATCGAAACCTGTTATCACATGCTAAGGGCTTTCTTTATCCCGAACATGCTGACCCGTTCTTTTACACATCCTTCAGAAATTCCTGACAGCCTGTACCACTTTAAGGGCAATAGAATGGCCAAAGCGGGGATTGAAGCGGCTGTTTGGGATATTTATGCGAAGCGTGAGAATAAGTCCTTACGCGACGTATTAGGCGGCAAGAAAGAGAGAATTCCATCTGGTGTTGTGGCGGGTTTAGGACCTATTGATGAAATGCTTCAGCAAATTCAGCAATATGTCGACCAAGGCTATCAGCGTGTGAAGGTGAAGATTAAGCCGGGACAAGATATTGGACTCCTTCAAAAGATAAGAGAGTCTTTCCCTGATCTTCCGTTAATGGCGGATGCGAACTCTGCCTACGAATTAAAGGATATTAGCAAATTAAAGCAGCTCGATGACATTCGTTTATTAATGATTGAACAGCCTCTAGCTGCAGATGATATTGTGGATCATCGTCATTTGCAAAAGCATTTAAAAACACCCATTTGTTTGGATGAAAGTATTTGTTCTTTAGACGATGCTAGAAAAGCTGTAGAACTAGGAAGCTGTCAAATCATTAATGTGAAGCCATCACGAGTTGGCGGGCTGACAGAGGCACTTAAAATTCATGCGTTTTGTAAGGAGCATCAAATTCCGCTGTGGTGCGGCGGGATGATTGAAACAGGCATTTCCCGCGCGCAGAACGTGGCACTTGCGTCACTTCCACAATTTACAATTCCGGGTGATATTTCAGCTTCGTCAAAATATTGGGAGCAAGATATCATTTTTCCTGAAATCAAAGTTGAAAATGGATTTATTGAGGTACCACGTTCTCCAGGAATGGGTGTGGAAGTTGATTATCAAGCGCTCCGTTCTTTCTCAGATAAAATTGACGTGTTTACAAAACATGATTTTGTGAAATGAAAATGAGATCATCATCTTTTGTACATGCAATAGAACAGTTGTATAGTGGGGGAAAGTTTTTCCTTCCTGTCTCAACAAAAAAGAAAGAGCGGATCACCGCTCTTTCTTACTCTTCTACCAGCTCGCTTTCGTAAGCAAGCTGTCCGATATACTGATGCATCTCATTAGGCATATCTGATACATGCCCATATTCATAATCCCAAAGGTTTAAAAAGGAGTGAGCTGCCTGATAAAATGCGGCTTCGTCCGCGTCATGAATTTCGTCAAAAAACGTTTCAAGTAGCCGATCGTGTTTCACAGTGAAGCGCCTCCTTTAATGAGACTTAAAGATCTTGTGGTTTAAACGTTTTACAATCTGTTTCTTCACTTTTCTCAGCCGTGTTTCCTGTGTGGCTGACGACATAGATAGCATCTGCACCACAGCGATTTCCTGCATTCCAATAGGAACAGTTATTGACTTCACAAAGGATTTTTTGACTCATACAGATGACCTCCTTTTGAGTGTGTCTTTCATTTATAATGTAACCGAAATGAACCTCGTCCATTCATTAATCTTCCTGGCGAATATAGCGTTTATCCTTCATAAACAATTTCCAGAAGAAATAGAACCCAGGAAATAAGATGATAAAACCTACAATATACGTGATAAATAATGCCCTAAATGTGGCAGGGTCTGTAAATCCAGACATGATTGTAATATCTGGATAAGCCATATAAGGCAAATGAGCACGTCCATACACATAGCTTGCTAAAAAATACTGAATGGTAATCGCAATGACAGCTAAACGTGGTCTCCCTTTCCGATGCTTAAATCGGCTGTTTGGTATAAATAGGGCTAATCCCGCAAGCAAAAACATCAGCAGGGAAACAAGAAGAATAGGGATGTTCTGCATCATTTTTGAGAACAGCCAATTGGCCTCACTTCGTAATGTTAGCATAATAAAGAAGGCCATCATGAGAGAAAGCGGGCCAGTAATGAGTGCGCCCCTTCTATAAATGCTATAGGCTTCGTCTTCATCTGCCACATTAGAGAAATCCGCTAAAAGCAAGGACGAGAGAAAAAGGGTGCTGAAAATGGCAAAGCCCACAAAAGAATAGACATTTGCACTTGTAAAGACTAGTCCTAAATCTAACGAGTAGACATTGTTCTCCTGAAAGATAAATCCACCATGAGTAATCGGGAGAACCATGATGAGGATGGACGGAATAATAAAGCCGCTAATTCCTGAAATGTATGTGACGGCTTTCCGGTATTTTTTAGGCAGTGAATGAGAAAACACGAGAAATCCGCTTCGCAGTGCAAGAAGCAGTAGTATGATGCTTCCAGGTATTAATAAAACGGTGCCAAGCACAAAGGTCGCACCTGGAAATAGGCTAAACAATGCGACGACGATGGCCACAATGAAGACGTTTGTCACTTCCCATGTTGGCGAAAGATACTTATTTGCGATATTAGCGGCCTTTGTTTGTTCTCTATTCATATAAATCATCGACCAAAATCCTGCGCCGAAATCCATTGATGCCATCACTGCGTAGATAAAAACGAATCCCCATAAGATGGTGATTGCAATGAGCGCATCAGTTGTAACATCCATTTGCATCTAGATCGCTCCCTTTTTAAGATTCTGTTAATCGTAGGTCTTCTTCAATCGAATGTTTTCTAAAGTAGTACGTCAGTACGATAACGGTTGCTATGCCTAAGATGAGATAGACAATGGCAAAAAGGATGAAGAGTGTCCCGATCGAGCCTGATGATGTGACGACCTCAGAGGTTTTGAGCATTCGATAAATGACCCACGGCTGACGGCCTGTACACGCAAAGATCCAGCCGAATTCAATGGCCAAAAGACTAAGAGGACCGCCGAATAAGTAAAGAAAGAGGAGCCACTTTGGATAATGTTCACGTTTTAAAATTTTACGGTAGAGCAGTGCTAACACAGCAAATAGAATAAGCACAGATCCAATAATGACCATTCCGTTAAATAACGTGTGAATAAATAAAGGCGGCCACTCGTCACGAGGAAAATCATTTAAGCCTTTGACTACCGTATCAAAGCTATTTCCCGCCAGAAAACTAAGAGCCCAGGGGATTTCAATAGCACCTTTAATTTCCTGCGCATCGGCATCAGTAAAACCACCTATTGCAAGAGGTGCGTGTGATTGAGTTTCAAATAAACCTTCTGCACCCGCTAACTTTTCAGGCTGATATTCATATAGGAGCTGAGCGGATTCGTGACCGTTTAACGCGGTAAGAAAAGAGAAAAGTCCACCTACAATAAGTCCAAGAAAAAGGGCTTTTCGATGAAAGGTATACAGTTTCTCATTTTTTCGTGTTTTGAGCATTTTAAAAGCAGCCACTGAAGCAATGACAAAAGCACCTGTTGTAAAAGCAGACAGCACGACATGTGTAGCGGTCACAACAAAACTTGGATTGAAAAAGGCCTTCCAGGGCTCAATATTTGTGATTTCTCCATTGACCATCTGAAAGCCAGCAGGAGTTCCTTCAAAAGCATGTACGTTTGTAATGAGAATCGCTGAAGCGGCTGCACCAATCACGACAAAAATAACGGTAATGATGCGCATAGCAGGTGAAAGCCGATCCGCTGCGTACACATAAATAGACATAAATAATGCTTCAATAAAGAAGGCATAGATTTCAATCTGAAATGGAAGTGACATGACCTTTCCGATAACCTCCATAAAACCTGGCCACAGCAGGGCAAGCTGCGTACCGGCAATGGTGCCAGTTGGAATGGCGACGCCTAATAGGACAGCCTGCGCTTTTGTCCATCTCTTTGCCATGACAGCATAATGCGGGTCTTTCGTTTTTTGAAAGATGAGTTCAGCTAATAAAATCATTAGCGGGATTCCAACGCCAAGCGAGGCATAAATAATATGAAAGCCCATTGTTGTGCCGAACAGGCTTCTAGCTAAAACGAGATCAGTCAATTTTTTCTCCGCCTTTCTTATCGCTTCTCTTTTTCATGATGCTTATTATTCTCCACCATTTTTAGATTATTCTTCCTGACTAAGAAAGCTTGTTTTTTGACAAGTTGTATGAGAGGGAGTAGAATATAATTACAAAGCGTAATCATTACGTTTTGACGCCGGAAGGAGTTTTGACATTGAAAAGAGATATTCATCCAACCTCACGCGAAGTCGTATTTATGGACGTAAACAGCGGTTATTGCTTTTTGAGTAAATCAACAAAGACATCAAACGAAACAGTAGAGTGGGAGGATGGGAAAACGTATCCTGTCATTAAGGTAGAAACAAGCTCTGATACGCATCCTTTTTATACAGGACGCCAGAAATTCGGAGAAAAAGGCGGCAGAGCCGAACTGTTTAAGAAAAAATACCAAATGTAAAAAAGAAGAAAATCCTATCAAGGAATGGATTTTTGACAAAGGGCGAAAGTGAATCTTTTTTTCGCTCTTTGTCTTTTTTGCGCAGCAAAAAACCCCGGCTGATTGCGCGGGGTTCATGGAATTAATCATTTAATGCGGTTTTTAAGGTGTTTAAATTTTGTTTCATTAAACTGACGTAGCTTTCGCCATTTTTGGCATCATCTTCAGTAATGGATTCTAGATTTTTAAGTGTGAGACTTTTTGCCCCAATTTCACTGCGGATTGTATCTGATACTTTACTGCTGACGTTATTTTCAAAAATCACATATTGAATGTGATGCTTTTCGGCCTGTTGCACAATGTTTTCGAGCTGTTTTTGTGAAGGCTCTTCAGAAGCTGAGAGTCCTAATACACTGATCTGCTCAATGCCATAGCGCTTTTCCCAATAACCGTAAGCCGCATGAGAAACAAGAATTTCTTTATGTTTTGCTTTAGATAACGTTGTTTTGAATTCCTGATCTAACGATTGTAAATCTTTTTTTAGTTTTTCATAGTTTTTTGTGTAGTCATCTTTATGATCTGGATCTAATGAAACAAGTGTATCTTTAATGTTTTTTGCCATTTGCTGTGCATAAACTGGGTCTAACCATGCATGAGGATCTTTATCCCCGTGATCGTGTCCATCATGGTCATGAGCTTCGCCTTCTTCATGTGCATGTTCTTCTTTTGTCGATAATAGTTTGATGCCTTCAGCCGCTTTGACTGTTTTCACGCCTTGATTTTTTAGCGTAGCAGCTGTTTTATCAGCGAATGCTTCAGCACCTGTACCGCTGTAGATGAAGGCGTCACCTTCAGCCATTTCAACCATCGTTTTTGAACTTGGTTCAAAGCTGTGTGCATCTGCATTGGCAGGGTACACACTTTGAGCATGAACGTGAGAGCCGCCAATTTTTTCAGTGAAATCTTGAATTGGAAAGATTGTGGTGTAAATGGTTAATTTCCCGTCTGCCTTTCCTTTTGAAGCATTCGTCCCCGCACTGCTTGAGCAAGCGGAAAGACCAATCGCAAATAAAGCAGCTATTAAAATAAAAAAGATTTTTTTCATCTAGAAAATGTCTCCTCTCAACCTATTAGATAGAAATGATTACGATTTAATGTCCTGAGTTATTGTATCGTAATAATTACGATTTGAAAAGAGGAAAATAAAAATTTCTCATCAAGCAGATGTTTCCTTTAAAAAAATGATGATCAAAACGTGACGAAATTTAAAACATTGTGCTATATTTATTTTTAAAAAAAGATAAAGGAATGAACAAACGTATGAAACTTTTAGACGAAATCATCGAATATAATCAACAATTTATTGAAGAGAAGAAATACGAAGAATTTACAACGACAAAGTTTCCACAGAAAAAAGCTGTCATTCTATCATGTATGGATACAAGACTTGTTGAACTGCTTCCACGTGCAATGAACATGAAAAATGGAGATATTAAGATTGTCAAAAGTGCAGGTGCTCTTGTTTCTCATCCATTTGGAAGTATTATGCGAAGCATTTTAGTGGCGGTCTATGAACTAAATGCTGATGAAGTTTATGTCATTGGTCATCACGATTGCGGCATGAGCAAAATAGATAGCCAAACACTTTTAAATAAGGCCGTTGAGCGCGGTATTCCAGAAAAAAGAATTGAAGTACTGGAATACTCAGGAATCGATTTTAAACAGTGGCTCAAAAGCTTTAGCTCCGTTGAAGAGAGCGTGAAGGACAGCGTGTCTGTTGTTAAAAATCACCCGCTTCTTCCAGCTGATGTGCCTGTACACGGCCTTGTGATTGATCCAGGGACAGGGAAGCTTGACGTAGTTGTCAACGGTTATGAAGAAAAGTAACTTATTTTTCCTTTTTAGGCGGGACAGGATCGATGCCGCCGGGATGTAGCGGATGACATTTTAA
The DNA here is from genome assembly GCF_014764715.1 of Bacillus crepusculi. Classification (GTDB taxonomy): domain Bacteria; phylum Bacillota; class Bacilli; order Bacillales; family Bacillaceae; genus Bacillus. The sequence goes on from NZ_JACXXE010000005.1 coordinate 15,497, forward strand.
AATTCGTTTGATGGTGAGCCAGCCGCCCTTGAAAGCGCCATGCGTTTTGATCGCCTCTAGTCCATAGTTTGAACACGTTGGATAAAACCGGCAGCTAGGCGGTGTAAGAGGGGAAATGCATTTTTGATAAAAGCGAATAATGCCGATAAAAATTGGTTTCATAGAGGTTCCTCCTTGTCTGTCTTCCACAGTATAAGAAAAAAGGACAAGGAAGGGAAGTTTTATAAACTAAACTGGTCGGAGAAATATGTTATAATATAGAAAATTGCAATTATAGGAGTGGTGATTATGCCTTCAGTCGAAAGCTTTGAACTTGATCATAATGCTGTAAAAGCGCCATACGTTCGTCATTGCGGCGTTCATAAAGTGGGATCAGATGGTGAAGTGAATAAATTTGATATTCGTTTTTGTCAGCCAAACAAGCAGGCGATGAAACCTGATACGATTCATACATTAGAGCATTTACTTGCGTTTAATATTAGAACACACTCAGAGAAATATGATCATTTTGATATCATTGATATTTCTCCAATGGGCTGCCAGACAGGCTATTATTTAGTCGTCAGTGGTGCACCAACCCCAAAAGAAATCGTTGAACTGCTTGATGCAACCTTCAAGGATGCAGTAGAGGTAACAGAAATTCCTGCTGCAAATGAAGAGCAATGCGGTCAAGCGAAACTACATGATCTTGAAGGCGCAAAACGTTTAATGCGTTTCTGGCTTTCACAGGATCAAGAAGAGCTTTTAAAAGTATTTGGTTAATAGGATGATGATAAACCGGGCATATCAGATGTCCGGTTTTTTTGATGAAATTGATCATGAGATGTAAAAACAGGGGATATTTGTTAAAATGGACATGTTAGTAAAAGAAGGGGGAATCTCGGATGCGAAAAATGATGGGAATCATTCTGATGCTCGCGTTACTTAGTGCATGTGGAAACTCCGCAGCCAATAGTGACAAAGGGGAAGTGCCTGAGTTATTAGAAGTGAAGCTAACAGGACCTGAGCAAGTGGAGAAAAATGAAAGCGTTATAGTAAAAGCAGCTGTCACATATGGTGATACGCCTGTTGATGATGCAGATGATGTTCAATTTGAAGTGTGGAAAGATGGCAACAAGGATAACAGCAAAATGATTCAGCCAAAGAAGGAGAATCAAGGTGTATATGAATTACATACAGCCTTCAAAAAAGATGGCCTTTATATCATACAAGTCCATGTGACAGCTAAACAGCAGCATAATATGCCGAAGACAAAGATCCACGTAGGTGATGTGAAAAAAGAACGTTCATCTACTGAAGAAAAAGAAACTTCACATCATTGAAAGCGGTTTTATTTTGAGTTAGGACGTTGGTTTGGTTCAGCATCCTGTGGTGAATCGACTTTATGCTTATATTCATAAGCCTTCGCTGTCGTAAACAGTGATAAAAAGACAACGATTGAGATAATGATAAAGCTGACAATCCCAAGTAGCAGCATAGAACTCCCTCCTTATTTCCATATTAACATATATTTCATGCGGTCAAAATAGAAGAAATTGATGGCAGGTTTCAGTATAATAAAAATAGGGTATTCTCATACTAAACGCAATTACATAAGGAGGAATCAACATGTCAGAAAAATTATTAAACGTTGTCAATAAACAAGTAGCTGATTGGACTGTGCTTTATGTGAAATTACATAACTATCACTGGTATGTAAAGGGAAAAGACTTCTTTACACTCCATGAGAAATTCGAGGAGTTATATACAGAAACTGCCACATATATTGATGATTTGGCTGAACGTATGCTTGCATTAAATGGAAAGCCTGTAGCGACAATGAAAGAGTGTTTAGAAATCTCTAGCATTCAAGAAGCTGAAGGAAACGAGTCAGCGGAGCAAATGGTGAAAAATCTATATGATGACTTCTCCAATATTGCAGAAGAATTAAAACGAGGAATGGATCTGGCTGCAGAGGTTGGCGATGAAACAACTGGCGATATGTTGCTTGCCATTCACCAATCCATTGAAAAACACAACTGGATGCTAAAAGCATTTTTAGGATAATAAGGATGTGAAAGGAATGTCGATCATGAATAGATCGGCATTCTTTTTTTTGATGGAATTGTGACTGACAGCCCATTGAAATCATAGGGCTTTAAGCCGAAGAGAAAAGAGAAGGGAGGGGAGAACATGTCCTCAATCGCAGGAATGATGAGTCAGCAAGTGGCGAGTATTCAAAAAACACTCAATATGAGCTTGTTAAATTCACAGCTTGCTACGAACACGGCACAAGCCATGGTGATGCTGGATCAGGTTCAGCAGCAGCCTCAAGCTGTTCAGCCTAAAGATTCAGACGCTACGTTTATTGATGTCAGAGTCTAACAAGGAAAGCCGCCGCGCTCAGGCGGCTTTTTTACGATGTCATCGGTTATTTTCAGCAGCTGACTTCGCCTTTATTTTTCGTTGTCCAAGCTATTGATGATGTCTGGCATATACTATTTACGTAAAGAGTTCCACTGTGAAAGGATGTTGATAGTGAGCAAGGATTTAGGCATCTTTTCGTTGTTTACAGTCAGTTTGTCGGCAATGGGCTTTCTGTTTGGTGGAGCAGAATATTTACTGATGATATTAATAACATTGATGACCATTGAAATCATTTGTTCAAGCCTAAGAGAATCTTTGACTGGACAGCTCACAATGAAGCATTTTTTACTCGGCTAGTTCGAAAGGTTGTGACGATCTCCTTAATATCCATGGCACATTTCTTCGATGTCATGCTGAACAAGTGGGAAGATTAAGGATGTAGCGATTATCTTTTATATCACGTATGAATCTTATCAAATCGTCTCGACAGCCAGAGCCCTCGGAATTCCCATTCCACAGTTATTCATTGATGTGTTAGACATGATGAAAAATAAATTGCGCAAAAAGCCGTAATTTGTCCAGATCTGGTCATACTAAAGGAAAAAAGGATGAATCAGATGGCGAGACACACCTACTATGTATCCGTCCAAGACGGGTCAATATCGCAGCATAGAGATGCGGCTGCTTGGCAATTTCAAATAGAAGCAGATGATGATCAAATTTTGCAGTTAAGAGACTATTTCGATGAACAGTATATGACAGATTGGAAAGGTTTTTTTCGAGCGCATGTTCCATTTCTTGAATATCACTATGATAGCCCAAATGATGAAATGGATAGAAAAAGAAAAGAGATTTACTCAATGATTTACGAGCTCGGGAATGAAGAGACAAAGAACTTTATTGAGACAAATGGGTTAATGAATTGAACAAGCATGTAGACAAACCTTTGCATTTGTTCGTCGTTCTGCGTGCTGGTGCTCACGATTATCACATTTGCTCCGGTACTTGTCCTTCCTAGACTGCAAAGGTTCTCTTGTCAACCATCTGAAAGCATGTAGGGATTTTTCTACATGCTTTTATTTTCGTGGCTGTAAGATGCCTCCGATGAGATCACTGATTCCGCCTCTAGTTTCCTGCGGCGATTGCTGTGAATTGGTGAATTCATGAGAGGCGCTTTGGCTCTGAGGCTTGTAGCGGTTATCATCTACACCGACTCGCAAGCCAGAAGTGCGCTCAGATGGCTGGATAATGACAATCTGGTCTTGTTCTTGGAACTCAAATAAGTAGGATTCGCCAGACGTTTGTCCAATGAAGGTTTTCCAATTCACATCTAATTTGACTTTCGGTGCTTTGCCTGTCCAAGCGACAATGGCGTCAGGGTCTACACGGCAAGGTGCTTTTAAAATAAGCGGGTTTCCATTCGTTTTAATGGCAACCTGCGCCCCGTGACCTTGATAGGAGAGCTTTGAGGTAAACAGTCCTTTCTGTGATAAAATCCCAACGCCTACTGGTGTGACGCCGTAGTGGCATTCCTCAGTAAAGGCAAGTAAATCTTCACTTTCTACGCTCACATGCTGCCAAGGACCGCTTGGCTCAAGATTAATCACTGTTACGTGCTCGCTTGAATCCGCCAAATAACAAGTACCCTGTCCACTTACTTCCATCATCTCAAGATTTTCACCTGTTAATTTCCTACTGATATGGTTAAATACTTGACTGATCATATTTCCTTTATTCGTTCCAAGTAATCGCTTGCGATATTGAAAGGTTCCTTGGTCTGCAATCATTGCGCCTTTTTTGGCAAAAAAGACCCCATTGCCTTCTGCTTGTAAGGTGAGTTCTTCTATCGTGTTGAAATGAAATCCCATTGGTCCGGCTCCTTTCCTGTGTCAAGATGTAAATCCATAGATGCGGCATAAATCGTTTAAATCTAAGGTGGTACCTTGTCCGGTGGCAGTGATCTTCCATTCCTTTTGATCTCTCGTTAGTTCAGCACAAATGATAGATGTGCAATACGAATAATCCTCTGTTAACTGAAAGGTGCAAATCTCTTGTTGGGTCACCTGATCAGTAAGGCGCAGGTAGGCATTGGTGACTTGTCCGAAATGATGCGTGCGCTTGTGTGCATCATGTATCGTCGCTGTTACGACGATTTTATGAATATCAGGTGAAACTCTGCTTAATTGCATAATGATCATTTCATTGTCTCGATACCCTCCGCCAAACTGATGATCACCAAGATGACGAACAGCGCCGTCTAAGCTTTGCTGCTGATGATAATAAATCAGGTGATGCGGGGACACAAGCTTGTCCTCCTTATTTAAGAGAAACACTTGCGTATCTAAATCAATCGGCTGACCAGATAAATCCCAGCCAAGCCCGATATGAATTTGGTCGATATTTGGATTGTCTTTTGTGAAATCTAGCTTTTGCCCTTTGATGAGGTGTTTCTTAATCGCCTCATGAGGTGCGTCTTCTTTCTCATGCTTGCTCAGCGAAAGCGGCTGATTCTTTTCCTGTTTTGACCCATTTGTTAGGCTCATGCTGGATTCCTCCTCGTCTCGTTATAGGACAAACACTGATTCATTTACGTCATAAGGGGTAAAAGGTTTTGTGATTAAAAATGGGCGAAAATGGAGATGATAAAAAGGTTTTAGCGAGAATACCTCATTTTAAATACAGACGAGATGGAACCACTCGTTTGTTTCACTTTTGATAAAAATTCTTCAGAGAAATGTGATCTGTGGTATGATGTTTTACAAGAAGCAAGGACAGGATATGAGGGATTTCACATGCATGTATTTAAAGATTATTATCACAATACGGTCAAGCTCTCTTTTGAAGAGAAGCCTTTTTCAAGTCATCCTAAGCATGTTTGGGCCATCTGCCGCTACCAGGGAAAATGGCTGCTCACAGAACATGAGGATCGGGGCTATGAGTTTCCAGGAGGGAAAGTAGAGCCGAATGAAGAAGCAGATCAAGCCGCTATACGAGAGATTCAAGAAGAGACGGGTGCTGTTGTTCGTGAATTAACGTATATCGGTCAATACCAGGTGCTTGGCAGAGACAAGGTCATTGTGAAGAATATTTATTTCGCAGATATTGAAAGGCTTGTCAAGCAAGACACGTATTTTGAAACGAAAGGACCCGTTCTTTTCGCAGACTTACCAAGATCCATCTCAAAAAATAAAAACTTCAGTTTTATTATGAAAGATGATGTCTTAAGACAAAGTCTTGCTTATTTAGAAAAGAACGGTTTGATTCGTTAAAAAGCGCAGGGAGAGAGTCCCTGTGCTTTTTTATTTTTGCAGAAAACGGCGTTCGAGCCACTCAACGAGCTGGTACATGATGGTCGCAAATACGGCGATAATGAAAAGACTTAAAAATACGAGTGTAAAGTTGAAGACTTGAAAGCCGTATATGATCATGTAACCGAGTCCTTTTGAGGAAACAAGGAATTCTCCTACAATGACCCCAACCCAAGAAAGACCAACATTGACCTTAATGGCAGAGATCATCGTTGGAATACTCGCTGGCAAAATGACCTCACGAAAGACCACACTTTTTTTTGCACCAAAGGTTTTCATTACTTTCAAATAGTTCTCATCGACCTCTTGAAAGGCTGTGTAAATGACAAGCGTTGTAATGATCACACTAATGATCGCACCCATGGCGACAATGCTGATCATGCCAGGTCCAAGAGCAACAATTAAAATCGGGGCGAGAGCCACCTTCGGCATGGCATTTAAAATGACTAAATATGGATCAAGAACGTTTGCTAGTCGGGTGGACCACCATAAGGCAGCGGCGAGCAAAATGCCGCAAAAGGTTCCAAGGAGAAATCCGAGCACCGTTTCAAACAACGTAATACTCATATGATTCATTAAAGAACCATCTGATATTTTTTGCACAAACAATTGGCAGACCGCAGATGGTGAACTAAAAATCAGCGGATCGATCAGCCTAAAATGACTAGCAAGCTCCCAAAGAGAAAAGAAGCTGGCGAAAATGATGAGCTGATAGACTCGTGTGATGCGTTTTTCCATTCGAACCTTTTTTCGATAGGCTTCATGTAAAAGGTCACTGTGTTTCAACTGTTTTCAGCTCCTTCCAAATCGTTTGAAAGAGCTCTTGGAAGCTTGGTGTCTGTCTGGCCTCAAAAGGAGAGAGAGTCCTTAGTTCATCAGGAACGGGAAAGATTCGCTGGATAGAGCCAGGATGCTTTGAGAATAAGAAAATACGATCACTCATTGCAATGGCTTCGCCGATGTCATGCGTCACAAGGACGGCTGTTTTTTGATAGTTTTTTAATGTGTGAAAAACGAGGTCCTCTAATGTCAGCTTGGTTTGGTAGTCTAGCGCTGAAAATGGCTCATCTAGTAAAAGCAGGCCGGGATCAACTGCAAGCGTTCGGGCGAGTGCTGCCCGCTGCCTCATTCCGCCTGACAGCTCCTTCGGATATTTTTCCTCTACGTCATCAAGCCCAAGCCTTGGCAGTAAGCCAAGAGCAGCTGAAATGGCCTCATGTGAATCTTGTTTCGCAATTTTTAACCCGAGAATGACATTTTCCTTGATGGTTTTCCAAGGGAACAAATAATCTTGCTGGAGCATGTAGCCGATTTGATGCTCCTTTTGATTCGGTTCTTTTCCTTCGATTAAAATTCGACCTTCAGAGGGCGGCGTAATTCCTGCAATGATGGACAGCAGGGTTGTTTTTCCGCAGCCGCTAGGACCAATAAATGAGATGAATTCACCTTGATCAATCTCCATATTGATGTGCTGGATGGCCGTTGTTTTTTCTTTTAAAGAGAAGTATGTGTGGGTCACATGGTCAATTTGAAGGAAAGACATGTGCTACCTCCTATTCTATTTGTCATCTGTGACCTTCTTTGCAATGGATGAATCGACAAGCTGTTTGTACGGGATAAATTCCGGCAATTCACCGCTCGCCTTCATGATTTCCTGCAGTTTGTTCCATTCCTCTTCATTCAGAAGGGGATCTGTTGCATATGAGTGCTGCTGCTTATAGCGCTTGATAGCAGTTGATAAGACATCAAGGTCCGTATCAGGAAAATGAGATTGGATTGTTTTTGCAATTTCTTCTGGGTGCTTGGCTTCTACCCATTTCTGTGCTTTGTAAATGGCACGAGTAAAGGCTTCGGCTGTTGCTTTGTTCTCCTCTAAGTAACTCTTCTTTGCCATGAAGGTGGTATATGGCACCTTCCCGGAAGCCTCTCCAAAGGAGGCGGTAATGTACCCTTTGCCTTCTTTTTCAATTAAGGAAGCTGTCGGTTCAAATAACTGCACAAAATCGCCAGTTCCAGAGGAGAAAGCACCTGAAATGTTGGCAAAATCAATATTTTGGATCATGCGAAGATCCTTTTTCAGATCAATGCCTTCCTTTTTCAGGACGTATTCACCGACCATTTGCGGCATCCCGCCTTTGCGCTGTCCAAGGAAGTCTTTTCCTTTCAACTGATCCCAAGAGAATTGGGTTATTTTCTCCCTTGAAACAAGAAAAGTGCCGTCTGTTTGTGTCAGCTGTGCAAAGTTGATGACAGAGTCTTTTGTGTCTTGAGCCTCCACATAGATAGAGGATTCAGATCCGGTCAGGGCGATATCAGCACCGCCGGATAAAAGAGCTGTCATCGTTTTATCGCCGCCCCAAGTGGTTTTCAATTCTACCTCTAAGCCTTCTTCTTTAAAGAATTCCTCTGATAGGGCGACATAAAGGGGAGCGTAAAAGACCGAATGGGTCACCTCGGCTACTTGTACGGTCTGCTCTTGTTCTTTTTTACAGGCAACAAATGGAATAAAGAGCAGGACAACGAATATGAATGCCAGTCTGACTTTGATGGAACGATTCAAGAGTAATTCGCCTCCTTTGTTCTAGATCACTAATTAAAGTATGTCAAAAGGGATTTTTGGTGAGTGCCTAGATGAAAATAAGAAGCGCATTGTTTATTTATAGAACGTGTCTTTTTTTCTATACTAGAAGCATGAATGCTTACTTGAATTTGGCAGAAATAAAGGGGCGGTTTTGTGTATAGAGTGAGTTGGGTATTTGTTGGATGGTATTTGGTAGGACTCATATTAATGGTTTTTTTTGAAGTGCCGGCATGGCTTCAGTTTGCAAATGGGATTTTTCTTGTGCTGTACGCCTGCTGCGTGATAGAGATTGGCCGAAACATTGATGGATCATGGGGGTTTATGATCAAAAGGGCAGCCATTGTGGGAGTGCTCACATTTACGGTTGAATGGATAGGGATCACAACCGGATTTCCATTCGGGGCTTATGATTATTATCCGACTTTAGGTTTTCTTGTGGCAGGAGTGCCTTTAACCATTGCTTTTGCATGGGTGGGCGTGTTTTTAAACAGCCTTTTTTTATCCAGTCAACAGTCGAAATGGAAACGAGCCGTCGAAACGGGGATATGGATTGTCTTGCTTGACCTCATATTAGATCCAGTAGCGGCTGAGCGGAAATTTTGGGTGTGGTATGACGGCGGTGGCTTTTATGGTATTCCTTTTGAGAATTTTGTGAGCTGGGGTATGATTGGAGCAGGACTATCATTTCTTTTCCCGCTTGTCTCGATTGATCAAAAGGCACTGCGCTGGACGAGTCGTATGTATCAGGCAATGGTGTTCTTTTTTGGCCTTTTGGCATTAAAGGGCGGGCTCAATGTCATTTTTTATTTAGCACTGATCATTGTCATCTTGTGTGAAGGAAGGGTTCGATTTGAAAGAAAGCGACAAAAGCCGATCATTTAGACGAATATTTTCTCTTTATCTTGAACGATATTTACTTCATAAACATTTTCGCTGTGTGATGATGAAAGGCTCGGTGGACCCAAAGGAGAAGCTTCCTGTTCTTTATCTCGCCAATCACAGCTCGTGGTGGGATGGACTGATCATCTTTCTTTTAACAGAAAAAACGTCTAAGTTAGATCATTACATGATGATGGAAGAGAAGCAGCTGAAGCAGTATGCTTTTTTTCGTAAGCTTGGGGCATTTCCAGTTCATAAAGAGAATCTGAAAAGTGTCAAACAAGCATTAATGACGGCAAAAGAGAGCATGCAGGCTGGCAGGGCGGTATGGCTGTTTCCGCAGGGGAAAATCATGCATCAGGATACGCGGCCGCTTGAACTCGAAGGCGGGGCTTCTTTTTTAGTGAGGCAGTTTGAGCAGGTCGTGGTGAAGCCCGTGACCTTGCAATATACATTTAATCAATTTCAAAAGCCGACAGTATCGGTTGTGTTCGGAGAAGATGCCTTGGTATCCGGCGGCGCACTTCGAAGCAAGGACATGACACGTATGCTCGGAGACCTGCTTGAAACGCAGTTAAACCGACATCAAGCGCAGATCATCGCTGATCCTGATTTTTCAACAAACGAAGCATTTAGACAGATGACAAGGACAAGCCAGTCAACTAGTGATGCGTTTGATTCCTTTAAAAAGTGGGTGAAAACATGGCGATCCTCTTAAGTGTGATCAGTGTTCTGCTGCTCTGCCAGTTTATTTTTACTGTATGGAATATGAAGCAGTTTCCTGTGTTAACACCCGCCTCTTTTTCGGGAGATGAACCCATTTCGTTATCAATACTGATTCCAGCAAGAAATGAGGAAAAACGGATCGAAGCATGTCTTCAGTCGATTGTTGAGCAGCGTCTTTATCCGAAAGAGCTGATTGTACTAGATGATCATTCGACAGATCAGACAAGAGCGATTGTGGAGCGCTTTGCAGAGACCTATCCGTGGATTCGCGTGCAGTCAGGTCGGACGTTAAAGCAAGGCTGGCTTGGCAAATCCTATGCTTGTTCTCAGCTTGCTGAGGCAGCAGCTTCTGATTGGCTGCTATTTTTAGACGCTGATGTCAGGCTAAAACGAGGGGCCATTGAAGCGGTGTACAAGCAGTTATGCACGCAAAAAACGGGAATGCTTTCAGGCTTTCCAGAGCAAAAAACAGGCACACCCTTGGAGCATCTTGTGGTGCCCATGATGATGTTTACGATTGGCTGTCATCTGCCAGTGAAATGGGTAAGAAAATCCTCTAACCCTGCTTTTGCCGCAGCTCATGGCGGCTTTATCGCAATTGAAAAAAATTGCTATCAAGACATCGGTGGTCATGAAGCAATCAAGGATTCGCTAGTTGATGATATGGCCCTGGCTAAATGGGTGAAAGAAAAGGGCTTTCCGTTCACACTCGCAAGTATTCATCCGTTTGTCTACATGAGAATGTATGAGAATGGACAGGAGGTTTGGGAAGGCTACCGGAAAAATTTGTTCCCAGGTGTGAATCGAAGCATTGCTTTGTTAAGCAGTGTCTTTTGTTTATACACGATGCTTTATTTGGTTCCCGTCATTTGTTTCATGATCGCACTCATTCGGCTTGATGCCCTAAGTCTCTGTTTAGCCATTCTTTGCTATGGGCTCGGTGTGTCGATCAAAGCGGCAATTGATATCGAAAATGGAAGAACATCTGCTATGGCCTTTTTATTGCCGGTGAGCATTTTGAGCCTCATTGCCATTGGCTTTGCTTCGATGAAAATTGGGCTGAAAAAAGAAGGGTATGAATGGAAAGGGAGAAGGTACGAATGAAAAAAGCGATCATTATTGGCGGTGGACTTGGCGGATTATCAGCTGCAATTCGCCTGCAATCACGCGGAGTCCAGGTCACCATTCTTGAGAAAGAAGCGGCTTTAGGCGGAAAATTACAGCGTCATCAAGGAGCAGGCTACTCTTTTGATCTAGGGCCGAGTACGATCACAATGAAGGCGTATTTTGAAGAAGTGTTTACATCCTGTCATAGACGGATGGAGGATTATGTGACATTTTATCCGATTTCTCCGCTTACCAAAAACGTTTTTTCAGATGGTCATACGGTCGAGTTTACGCCGAATATTGAGCAAATGGAATCACAAATTGCGGCGTTCAGTCCTCAGGATGCAAAGCAATATCGTGCATTTTTACAGGAATCGAAAAAGCTTTTTCAAATGGCAGAGGAGCAGTTTTTAAATCGTTTGTTATTGACTTGGAAGGATAAGGCGGACCTAAAGCTGATAAAAGCACTTCTTGCGGTCAAACCGTTCACATCTGTTCAGCGTCTGCTGCGTCAATATTTCCGTCATCCTCATACGTTGGCGATGTTTGGGAGATATGCCACATACATTGGCTCATCTCCCTACGAGGCGCCCGCTATTTTTAATATGATGGCTTATTTAGAAGGGGAAAAAGGGATTTATGGAATAAAGGGCGGTACGTATCGTTTAGTCGAGGCATTTGAAACACTCGCAAAGGAACTAGGCGTCCACATTCATCTCAATGAACGAGTAAGCAAGATTCATGTGAAGGATCGGCGGATCAAAGGTGTGGAGACAGCTCAGCAGATGTATGAGGCAGATCAGGTCATTGCAGGTGCGGATGCACTGACTGTATATCGTCATTTGATTGATGAAAAAGACCGCCCTAGCTTTTTAAATCCAAAGCTGTCAAACATTGAACCGTCGTTATCTGGCTTTGTTCTTTTGTTAGGAGTACCTAAAGTCTATGAACAGCTGTCTCATCACAATGTGTTTTTTCCTGAGGATTATGAACAAGAATTCAAGGATATTTTTCAGAAAAAAGAGTTGCCGCAGGATCCGACACTTTACATATGTTATTCAGGTCATTCAGAGCCAGCCTTAAGCGGAGGACCAGGAAGAAGCAACCTTTTTGTCTTGGCCAATGCACCTTATGTGACAAAAGAGCAAAATTGGGACATGCTAAAGGAAACGTATCGAAAGCATATCAAAACCAAATTAAAGGAAAAGGGGCTCTTTCATATGGATCAGCTTGTCGAATATGAAGCGGTTCAAACCCCGCTTGATTTGCAGCAGAAAACGGGGGCATTTCAGGGAGCCATTTATGGCATGTCTTCAAATTCGTTCAAGCAGGCGTTCTTTCGTATCAATAATCGGTCGAAGGATATTGAAGGCCTTTGGTTTGTTGGAGGAACAAGTCATCCAGGCGGCGGCACGCCGATGGTGACAAAATCAGGCCAGCTTGTCGCAGAAGCGATCATGAAGCAATTGACGTAATACCGGATGAAAAGGAGAGAAATCAAGTGATTGTGGAAAAAAGAAGATTCCCGTCGCCCCATCCCTCTATTCACTTATATACAGTGACCTATGAGGCAGATGGACTTCGGATCAAAGGGCTGCTCGCTGAACCGGCCGGAGAAGGTCTCTATGACGGCTTTTTGTATTTACGAGGCGGCATTAAAAATGTGGGAATGGTCAGACCTGGCCGAATCGTGCAATTTGCAGCGCAGGGCTTTGTCGTCTTTGCTCCCTTTTACCGAGGAAATCAAGGAGGCGAAGGGAACGAGGATTTTGCCGGAGAGGATCGGAAAGATGCATTCGCTGCCTTTCAGCTGTTGAAGCTTCATCAAAAGGTAAAGCAGGATCGTATTCATATCTTTGGTTTTTCGCGAGGCGGTATTATGGGCATTTGGACGGCTGTTGAAATGAAGCAGGAGGCCGCTTCCTTTGTAACATGGGGAGGCGTCAGTGATATGAAGCTTACCTATGAAGAGCGCGTAGATATGAGAAGAATGATGAAGCGTGTGATTGGCGGTCCACCGCACAAGGTGCCTGAGGCATATGAGGACAGAACGCCTTTAAATGACGTAGATCAAATTGAAGCGCCTGTTTTAATCATCCATGGAGAGCAGGACGAGAATGTATCGATTGAGCATGCGTATTTATTAGAAGAAGCGCTGCGCAAGCACAGGAAGTCAGTGGAAACATGGTATTTTCACGGATACAACCATTACTTTCCGCCGCAGCACAACAGAGAGATTGTCAGACGCCTCACGACATGGATGCACAGCCGTAAAAGCGGAAATGTGGTAAAATAAACAGTATAACGAAATATAGAAAGTAGGGGGATTTTCATTATGGGAATGCCTGTTGAATTTAATACAATGATTGTCACGAAGGGAAAAGAGACAAGAATTGAAGAAAATGTGTTTGAGCTCATGAAGGAAGGGTACCGCATTTATCCATTAAATATTCCGCTTGAGGTGCGTAAAACGAAAGACGGAGAAAAAACAGGGACAGCACATGTTGAAAAGCTGGAACTTACAGACAATGTCACGAAGGTGACGTACCGTCTTGTGTCATTACATTCAACGAACTAACAAAAAAGCTGAGGGATTGAATCTCCTCAGCTTTTGTTAGTTTATTTATACGAGTGGTCCGCCTTTGGCTTCAATGTCACTTGCCGCATGGCTGAATTTTTTGAAGTTCTTTTTAAATTCATTGGCAAGGAAGTGTGCTTTTTCTTGATAAGCCTCTTGGTCCGCCCACGTTTTAGCAGGTTGAAGTACTTCATCTGGCACGCCAGGAATATGAAGCGGGATGTGCAGTCCAAAGATGTCATCCGTAATCATTTCGGCATTGTCAAGATCCCCTTCGATCGCTGCCTGCACCATTGCTCTTGTATGAGCAAGATTCATTCGTTTGCCTGTACCATAGCCGCCGCCAGTCCAGCCTGTGTTCACAAGGAATACTTTTGCGCCGTGCTCATCAATTTTTTTGCCAAGCATTTCAGCATAGACATGAGCTGGAAGTGGCAAGAATGGTGAACCGAAGCAAGTAGAGAATGTCGTTTCTGGTGATGTAACGCCGCGCTCAGTTCCTGCTAATTTACTTGTATAACCGCTCAAGAAATGGTACATCGCCTGTTCCTTTGTTAAACGGCTGATTGGAGGTAAAACGCCAAATGCATCAGCTGTTAAGAAGACAATGGCAGATGGATGTCCTGCGATACTTGGTTTCACGATGTTATCAATCATTTCGATTGGGTAAGCCGCACGTGTGTTTTCAGTAAAGAATGTGTCATCATAATCTGCTTCACGTGTTTCTTCATCAAGCACAACATTCTCAAGAACTGATCCGAAGCTGATGGCTTTGTAGATTTGTGGTTCTTTTTCTTCACTTAAATTCACACATTTCGCATAGCATCCGCCCTCGATATTGAAGACACCTGTGCCAGACCAGCCGTGTTCGTCGTCTCCGATCAGCTTACGGCTTGCGCTTGCAGAAAGCGTCGTTTTCCCAGTCCCAGAAAGACCGAAGAATAATGCGACATCACCTTCTTGACCAACGTTTGCTGAGCAGTGCATTGATAAAATATCTTGCTCAGGCAGCAGGTAGTTCATGACAGAGAAAATGGATTTTTTCATCTCTCCGGCATATTCTGTTCCACCAATAAGAATCGTCCGTTTTTCAAAAGAAACGATAATGAATGTTTCAGAGTTTGTTCCATCTGTTTCAGGATCTGCTTTAAAGTGAGGTGCAGATAAGATGGTGAAAGGTTTTTCGTTTGATGATGGTGCTGAACCATCAGGTCTGATGAATAACTGCTTTGCAAAGAGATTGTGCCATGCAAATTCGTTTACAACTGTAATCGGCATACGGTATCTTTCATCAGCGCCGGCAAACCCATCAAAGACAAATAGTTCATCACGTTCTTTTAAGTATGAGACAACCTTTGTATATAAACGATCAAATGCGTCTTTAGAGATCGGCTGGTTTACATGACCCCAATCGATTTTATGCTCAGAGCTTTCTTCTTTGACGATAAATTTATCTTTAGGCGAACGTCCAGTGTAAGCACCAGTTGTAGCCCGGACAGCTCCTGTTGATGTTAAAACGCCTTCATTACGTGCCAAAATCTTTTCAACAAGTTTCGGAACAGATAAATTTTGGTGCGTATTTTCTAATGAGAGCAATGACTGCAAATCTTCTTTTAAATCCACTGAGTTCATAAAAAAACCCTTCCTTTACCGTTGAATTTGTTTGTTTTGATTAGTATAACACATTGATAATAATAGTCTATACTAATTAAATATTTTTGTGTGTGTTTTTTCATTTTTTCGAGAAAATATGCTTTTTGGTGATGCTCATCATGTGGTGAAAAAAGAGGCGAGATAATTCCGATGAAGCATTGACATGACGCAAGGGTTTAAGATAAGATATCTTATTGAACGGATACTCTTATCCCGAGTTGGCGGAGGGACAGGCCCGATGAAGCCCAGCAACCGGTTTCTTATGAAAAAGGCATGAACATGCTGAGAAACCAAGGTGCTAACCTGATGCAAGGTACAAACAACACCTTGAGCGATAAGAGTGAAAGGCATGCGATCTCAGACCCTTTCCTCGCAATGATGGAAATGGTTTTTTTATTTTTGGGATATCATATGAACAAATTGCCAATAACATCTCTAATATAAACGTTTTGATATAAGAGGGAACGAGTTCCGTATCATATTGGAGGCCTCATCTTGGGATGATGGGGTCTTGTACAGGAGGAAATAGCCATTATGAGTCAAAATCGTCGTTTATTTACTTCAGAATCAGTGACAGAAGGACATCCAGATAAAATCTGTGATCAAATTTCAGATAGTATTTTGGATGAAATTTTAAAGAAAGATCCAAATGCACGTGTTGCCTGTGAGACTTCTGTCACAACCGGTCTCGTATTAGTAAGCGGTGAGATTACAACGTCTACTTATGTCGATATTCCAAAGACGGTACGTGACACGATTAAGGAAATTGGCTACACACGTGCGAAATATGGTTTTGATGCGGAAACATGTGCGGTGCTTACATCAATTGATGAACAGTCTGCTGATATTGCGCAAGGTGTAGACAAAGCGCTTGAAGCACGTGAAGGAACAATGACCGAAGAAGAAATTGATGCAATCGGTGCAGGTGACCAAGGGCTTATGTTTGGTTTTGCAAACAACGAAACTGAAGAGCTAATGCCACTGCCGATTTCACTAGCGCATAAATTATCTCGCCGTTTAACAGAAGTGCGCAAGGATCAAACACTTGCCTACCTTCGCCCAGACGGAAAAACACAAGTAACAGTTGAATATGATGAACAAAACAAACCAGTTCGTATTGACACAGTGGTTATTTCCACGCAGCATGCACCAGAAATGACGCTTGAACAAATTCAAAGCGATTTAAAAGAGCATGTCATCCACCCTGTGGTTCCAAGTGAACTAATTGATGAAGAGACAAAATACTTTATCAACCCAACAGGCCGTTTTGTTATCGGTGGACCTCAAGGGGATGCGGGTTTAACTGGACGTAAAATCATCGTTGATACGTATGGCGGATACGCTCGTCATGGCGGCGGTGCATTCTCAGGTAAGGACGCAACGAAGGTTGACCGTTCTGCGGCATACGCTGCTCGTTACGTAGCGAAAAATATTGTAGCCGCTGGCCTTGCAGATTCTTGTGAAGTACAACTTGCTTATGCAATTGGTGTGGCACAGCCAGTATCAATTTCAATTGATACATTTGGAACAGGAAAAGCTTCTGAAGAAAAATTAATTGAAGTGGTTCGTGCGAACTTTGATCTACGTCCGGCTGGCATTATTAAAATGCTTGATCTGCGTCGTCCGATCTATAAACAAACAGCTGCATATGGACACTTTGGCCGTCATGATTTAGATCTACCATGGGAAAAAACGGATAAGGCCGATACGCTTCGTAAGGAAGCATTAGGACAATAACAACATATAAAACCGCTTATTTTAAGCGGTTTTCCTTTTGATTAAAAAAAATTCTACAAAAAACGTAAAAATGTGAAACAAAATCGGGCAAAATACTGTCTAATTATAGGTCTACTTTTAAGAAATAACATAACGTGGAGGCAATAATATGTGTGGGTTTGTTGGTGTTTTTAATCACCGTCCATTGTCCGAAACTACTGAGCAGGAAGAGTTAATTAAACAAATGAATCGTCTCATCGTTCATCGCGGTCCGGATGATGAGGGGTACTTTCATGATGAGCATGTAGGATTTGGATTTAGACGTTTAAGTATTATAGATGTTGAACATGGAAAGCAGCCGCTTTCTTATGAAGATGAGAAGTATTGGATTATTTTCAATGGAGAAATTTATAACTATGTGGAGCTAAAGGAAGAGCTTGTGAAAAAGGGCTATACGTTCAGCACAGATTCTGATACCGAAGTCCTTCTTGCCACATATCGTCATTATAAAGAAGAAGCGGCTTCTAAGCTTCGCGGCATGTTTGCCTTTTTAATTTGGGATAAAGAAGCGCAGTTATTATATGGCGCAAGAGATCCTTTTGGCATCAAACCGCTTTATTTTACACAAATGGATGATCAAGTGTACTTTGCTTCTGAACGCAAAAGCTTGATGGCTGTAAATGAGAACATTTTATTTGATGAGACCTCTTTGCAGCAATACATGTCTTTCCAGTTCGTTCCTGAGCCAAATACACTTGATCAAAAGGTGCATAAAGTGGAGCCTGGTCATCAGTTCACACTCCGCCCGGGCAAGGATATTGAATTTAAGACTTACTGGAAGGTTCAATTTAAGCCTGAACAAACACAAGAACAGAAGCTAATGGAAGAAGTGCGCGATGCAATCTATGATTCTGTGAAAGTGCACATGAGAAGTGATGTACCTGTTGGTTCATTCCTTTCTGGTGGTATTGATTCTTCTTTCATCGTGTCTGTCGCAAAGGAATTTCATCCTGAGCTGAAGACGTTCTCAGTTGGCTTCCAGCAGGACGGTTTTAGTGAAGTGGATGTGGCAAAGGAAACAGCTGATAAACTAGGCTTACAAAACTTTAGTGCCGTCATTTCCCCTGAGGAATATATGAATGAGCTTCCGAAGATTGTTTGGCATTTAGACGATCCTTTAGCTGATCCGGCAGCGATTCCATTATATTTCGTCGCAAAAGAAGCGAAGAAACAAGTTACTGTTGTTCTTTCTGGTGAGGGAGCAGACGAGCTGTTTGGTGGATATAATATTTACCGCGAGCCTCTTTCGCTAAAGCCATTTGAATCTGTTCCATCCATGCTGAAAAAGCTTCTTCTTCGTCTGGCGCGTTTAATGCCAGAAGGAATGAAGGGGAAAAGCTTTATCGTTCGCGGCTGTACGCCATTAGAGGAGCGCTATATCGGCAATGCGAAAATCTTTGAAGAGCCAGTGAAGAAAAACCTCTTAAAGCAGTATGATCCAAGCATCACATATCGTGACGTGACGAAAACATACTTCGAGGAAAGTGCAGGCTACAGTGATATTAACAAGATGCAATATGTTGATATTCATACGTGGATGCGCGGGGACATCCTGCTGAAAGCAGATAAGATGACGATGGCGAACTCTCTTGAGCTTCGTGTTCCATTCCTTGATAAGGTTGTATTTGAAGCGGCTTCTAAAATTCCAGAAGAGCTGAAAACAAAAGATGGCACAACGAAATATTTACTGCGTAAAGCAGCAGAAGGTATTGTGCCAGACCATGTGTTGAATCGCAAAAAGCTAGGTTTCCCTGTGCCAATTCGTCATTGGCTGAAAAATGAGATGAACGCTTGGGCGAAAGATATCATCAAAAACAGTCAAACAGAAGAATATATTAACAAGGCATATGTACTTGATTTATTAAATGAGCATTGTGCTGGCAAAGCAGATCATAGCCGTAAGATTTGGACTGTCCTGATCTTTATGATCTGGCATAGCATTTATGTGGAGCGCAGCATTGATCCAGAGCAGTTGAATCATCAACCGAAAGAAGTCATCTTTAGCTAATGAAAAAAGGTTTTCAGCTTTGTGCTGAAAACCTTTTTTGTCATGATAGAAAGCGGCGGAAAAGGGTAAAATAACAAGCGGTTCATAGTTATTGCTTAATATCCGGAAAAAAACATGATAAAGTGAAGATACTCGTACGATGTTAACGGGATAAAAGGGAACGATAGTATTGTCCTTTTTCTACATATTCTCTGCGGATTCGGTCCATGTCTTGGATATCTTCATCTGTTAACTGCCGGACGACCTTGGCTGGACGGCCAAAAGCAAGTGCTCCCTTTGGAATGACCTTTCCTTGCGGGACAAGACTACCTGCACCGATAAAGGCGCCCTCGCCAATTTCTGCACCATCGAGAATGATGGACCCCATGCCAATGAGGGCATTTTTTCGAATGATTGAGCTATGTAATGTGACTTGGTGTCCAATGGTAGCACCATCTTCAATAAGAAGTGTTTTTCCAGGACTTTGATGCAGACAGGATAAGTCTTGAATGTTGACGTTTTTTCCAATTCTCACTGGAGCGACATCGCCTCTAATGACGGTTTGGAACCAAACGCTCGAATATTCTCCAATTGTGACATCGCCAGTAATGGTGGCGTTATCTGCAACAAAGACTGATTCATGAATCTCAGGTGTAAACTGATGATATGGATAAATCACTTTTTCGACTTCCTTTCTTAATACAACATTTGTGAGGTGTTTACTTTGTGGACTTGGCATGCTGAAAGACCAGTTGGTACAATTGTGATTGTACATGGTGCTAGTGAATATCATGGCCGATATAAATGGCTGATTGAAATGTGGCGAACTGCAGGCTATCATGTCGTGATGGGTGATCTGCCTGGGCAAGGGACATCAACGCGTGCGCGCGGCCATATTCGCTCTTTTCAAGAATACATTGATACAGTTGATGAATGGATCGAACATGCGAAGTCGTTCAGGCTTCCAACATTTTTACTTGGACACAGCATGGGTGGACTCATTTCAATTGAGTGGTTCAAGCAGTATACCCATACGAAGATTGATGGCCTTATTTTATCATCACCTTGTTTAGGTCTGCAATTTAAACCGAAGAAGCTGATGGATTTTGCATCAAAAGGTCTAAATGTGCTGGCTCCGTCTTTTAAAGTAGAATCAGGACTTTCTATTGAACTTGCCACACGGAATCAGGCTGTGATTGAAGCAGACTCAAATGATTCACTGTATGTGACAAAGGTATCCGTTCGCTGGTATCGAGAGCTGATCAAAAATATTGATGCGGCGATGCAGCCAACGAATGTCTTTCGGTCGATTCCGCTTCTCTTAATGCAGGCGGGGGATGACAAGATCGTAGATAAAACGAGGGTGGTCAAATGGTTCAATGGCATTGAATCATACAATAAATCTTATCGTGAATGGGAAGGGCTGTATCACGAAATTTTTAATGAACCAGAAAGAGAAGATGTGTTTAAGGCGGCGAGAGCCTTTACAGATCAATATATTTGATTGTGAGCTTAAGTTGGGGGTGGATTGATTTGTCAGTACCAGAGCGTCCTTTTGCACTGATGACAAAGGTGTATAAAGATATTTTTCCGCTTGTTCATCAGGAGCTGAAAAAGTGGCGGGCTCAGGCAGAAATGATTGAAAATGAAGAACTGAGAACGCAAGCATTAGCAAGCATCTCCACTAAAACCTTTCACTGTGAAGGCGGAGGAATTTTATCTCTCCTCGCAGGTGAAGAGAAAGAAACGTGTATTGAATTCATTGTGGCGTATCAAACCATCAGTGATTACTTAGATAATCTATGTGACCGCAGCACGTCACTTGATCCAAAAGATTTTCATATGCTGCATCAAGCGATGAGAGATGCGCTTGATATTCATGCTGAGCTCAAGCCATATTATCAATTCCGTGATGATCAAGAGGATCATGGGTATTTACATGCGCTTGTCCGCACATGTCAAGACGTGCTTACGCGCCTAGAGCATTATTCGATCATTCAGCCGTATTTACATACGCTGTGTGATTATTATAGTGATTTGCAAGTACATAAGCACGTCGTTCCTCATGAGCGTGTGCCTCGGCTAGAGTCGTGGTTCCGCCAATACGAAAAGGATTTGCCAAAGATGGAATGGTATGAATTTTCAGCTTGTGCAGGCTCAACATTAGGCATTTTCTGTCTTGTGGCGTATGCACTTCAGCCTGATTTTACTGAGAAGCAGGCGAAGCAAATTTATGAAAGCTATTTCCCTTATATCCAAGGTTTGCACATTTTACTTGATTACTTAATTGATCAAGAAGAGGACCGGCTTGGAGGGGATCTGAATTTTTGCTCATACTATGACTCACATCAAGAGATGATGGACAGACTTCAGCATTTTATTGAAAAAGCGGATGAGCAGCTGAAAGGCATCCCGCACGAAAATTTTCACAAGCTGATTAACAGAGGATTACTCGCGGTCTATTTGTCCGATGAAAAAGTGACAGAACAAAAAGAGATGAACAAGCTGGCAAAACGGCTGATCAAATCCAGTGGGAAAACGTCGTTCTTTTTCTATATTAATGGAAGAGCCTATCGGACGTATCAGAAAATGCTTTGGATGAAATCCTCATAAAAAAGCTCAAATCCACTAGGATTTGAGCTTTTTTTCAATCGCAACCACAAAGGGCGGATCGTTTTGAATATTCATGTATTGATAGGACAAAACTTGTACTTCTTCATGAGGAAGTGATCTGCAATAGTCGAGAAGCACTTCCTTTTCTCTTTTTCCTTCGGGGTGACCGTGGTAAATGACAAGAACGATCAGACCGCCGGGCTTTAGCCAGTCAATGAGCTGTTTGATCGCTTCAATGGTCGTATGAGCCTGAGTGGTGATGGCTTTATCGCCTCCAGGCAGGTACCCAAGGTTAAACACCGCGCCAGATATATGTCCATAAACATCCTTTGGCAGATGATCCGCCAGTTTTTCATGTCCATCGTGGATGAGGTGAACGTGAGAATATTGTTCACCAAGCCTTTTGCTTGTCTGCTGTAAGGCTTCCTCCTGAACATCGAATGCGAAAATTTGTCCATCTTTCCCTACAAGATCAGCTAAATAGAGTGTATCGTGTCCGTTTCCCATCGTTGCATCAATGACGATGTCGCCCTTTTGACATGCGCGCTCTAACAGCTCTTTACTAAAAGGGAGCATGCGTTTTAAAATCATTTGGCCGCTTCTTCCAATCTGACGAAGCGTTTCCCCTGATAGCTGTTTCGTCTTTCAAGCTCAGCATTAATGGCATTGAGTACTTCCCACTTATTTACACTCCACATTGGACCAACCATTAATTCAATGGGACCATCGCCTGTAATCCGATGAATAATCATCTCTGGCGGCAGGATCTCTAGCTGATCACAAACAAGCTGAACATATTCTTCCTGGCTTAAAAACTCAAGCTTCCCTTTTTCGTATTGCTTGACCATTGGGGTTCCTTTTAAAAGGTGAAGCAAATGAATTTTGATTCCTTGTACATCTAGATCAGCGACAGCCTTGGCTGTTTCCATCATCATGTCCCGGTTTTCAAGAGGCAAGCCATTGATGATATGCGAGCAGACACGAATTCCATGTTTTCGCAGCTTTTCTACACCTTCTACGTAGCATTCATAATCATGGGCACGGTTAATGAGCATAGCTGTCCGTTCATGTACGGTTTGAAGGCCAAGCTCTACCCAGAGATAAGTACGTTCGTTTAATTCAGCCAAATATTCGACAACATCATCTGGCAGACAGTCAGGTCTTGTCGCAATAGATAAACCAACCACTCCATCTAGGTTCATGACGGTTTCGTATTTTTCTTTCAAGACAGAAAGCGGTGCGTGTGTGTTTGTATACGCCTGAAAATACGCCATGTATTTTCCGTCTTTCCATTTTGTATGCATCCGGTCTTTGATTTCATTAAATTGAGTGATGAGGTCATCAGCACGGTTTCCTGCAAAATCACCAGACCCAGCTGCACTGCAAAATGTACAGCCTCCATGGGCTACAGTACCATCACGGTTTGGGCAGTCAAAGCCGCCGTCTAAGGCAACTTTAAATACTTTATGACCAAAGTGTTCACGTAAATGATAGTTCCATGTGTGGTAACGTTTTTCACTGTTTGAATATAAAAAAGGGTTATGCTGATCCAAGTCAGTAACCTCCTTGCATAATAATAGGCATCCTTAAAGTTTAACAAAAATTACGAAGGAGGACAATTGAATCTGTCCAACATTTTCTTTAGTGAAAAAGCTTTACGTGGGCAAAATAGATGGGAGCGATGATGAAATGGAGGGAATGCAAGATGGCAACAAGAAAGTCGATTGATGATTTTATACAAAAAAGTACCGAAACCGTTGAGTTTGCAAGTGAACAATTTGATTTAAGCTCACGCCAAGAGCACTATAATGAGGATGAATTTTCAAAAGCGCAGCTCATGCTTGAGGATGCGGTAAATGAATTAGAAAAATTAAAAGATGTCGCCAATGACCAACAAAGAGAACGGTTAGACAGGGCACGTGTGCAAATTCAAAGCTTGCAAAATCAAATGATTTTAGGTATTTCTTACGATAACGAATGATGAACAGATCCTTCTTTTAGGGGTCTGTTTTTTATTTTTTTGAAAAGTGATTGACTTTTCTGTTGTGTGTCTTTATTGTATTAAGTGTACTACATCAACTAATACACTACAGACACTTAAAAAGTGAAGAAAGGTGTTCAACCATGAAAAAAGAAAAAAAACCAATCAATTTAAAGTGGATGGTGCTGGCTGTTGCGTTAGCATGTACATTTTTTTTCGTTCTCGTTTTCATTGGTTTTGAAGTTCAAAAAGATTTTATTCCAAATTCGGTCCCTTTAATGCAAGGACATGATCAAGCGATAGGATTGCAAAAGCATGAATGAGGAAAGAGGGAGCCATCATGATTCAAATAGATCCAAGAAGCGCTGCGCCAATCTATGAACAAATCATTGAGCAGTTGAAGATTTTGTGCCTAAAAGGTGTGATGAAACCTGGTGACAAACTGCCTTCTGTAAGAGAGCTGGCCACCATTATCATCGCCAACCCAAACACCGTCAGCAAAGCGTATAAAGAGCTTGAACGGGAAGGAATTATTGAAACACTAAGAGGCCGCGGAACGTATGTGACAGAAGGTGCACAGTTAAAGCTGAACGAAGGGAAGGTGCTCGAGATGAAGGAGCAATTAAGACAACTCATCATAGAAGCTCATTATGCCGGTATTGACATTCATCAACTTAAAGAGTGGCTAGAAGAGATCGGCTCAAGTCTAAAAGGAGGAAAACAAGTTGATTGAGGTCAGAAATGTATCAAAGAAATTAAATGGACGCGAAGTACTCAGCGACATTTCCTTCAAGATAGGTGAAGGTGAGATCTTCGGTCTGCTTGGCCGGAACGGCTCCGGGAAAACAACACTTCTCCGATTGATTCAGCAAATTCTTCTTCCAGATGAAGGTGAGATTTATTTTAAAGGGGTACTTGTGAAAGACCACCCGTTAGTGAAGCAAAATATTGTGTATATGCCAGTCGTAAATCCATACTTTGACCGGTACAATTATGGACAGCTTGTGAAGCTGTTAAAACAACTGTATCCAAAGTTTGACGTGACATATGCCAATGAGCTTGTGAACCGGTATGAAATTCCTGAAAAAGTGAAATATCGTGAATTGTCGACAGGTTTAAAGAAACAGCTGTCATTAATTTTAAGCTTTGCCATCAAACCAGCGGTCATTTTGTTAGATGAGCCGACGGATGGGATTGATGCGGTCACAAGAAACGACGTGCTTCAGCTGATGATTGATGAGGTGGCAGAACGACAAACGACGATCTTAATTACCTCTCACCGCTTAGAGGATATTGAGCGTATGTGTAATCGAATTGGTTTCTTAGAAGGAAATCAGCTCACAAGTGTCATGGATTTAGATGAATTAAAGAACGACTACGTCAAAATCCAAATGGCATTTGAAGAGGATATGAATTTAAGCATTAGAAAAAAAGGCGTTGCCATTTTGGATCAAGCGGGTATTTTCTATACAGCACTTGTGCTCAAAACGGATGTTGAGGCAAAAGAGTATCTGAAATCGCTGCAGCCAAAAGTATGGCATGAACTGCCTGTGAATTTAGAAGAAGTATTCATTGCAAAGTTTGGAGGGAAACGCAGATGGTAAAGCGGCAATTATTATATAAGGAGTGGAAGCAGTCTGAGCTGACATTCATTTTAGTGATGCTTGTTGCGGTCTTTGCGACGCCATTATCCCTCTTAATGGATTACTCAACCTTTCAAGATTGTTTGAATAACCGAGACTGTCTAATGGATACAACAACATTCACTTATATTTTTAAGACGGACGCATTTCTCTCACTTTCATGGGTTATGGGAATATTTTTTGCTGTGATTCAGCTAGGATTTGAAAGAAATAAAGGGCAGATGGACTTTACCGTATCCTTGCCGTTTAGTAGAAGTTCCATCTTTCATACAAAGTTTTTCTTAGGTGCAGGAATCATTGCAAGTGTTCACGCTGTTTCATACCTGATCATTTATTTATTAAAATTAGGTCTTGGTCCAATAGAGACATCTGGATTTAACAGTCATTATTTCTCTGCGTTGTTGTCAGCCTTGATGATCTATAGTTTATTTTTTGCAGCAGGTACTTTAACAGGGAGTGCTATTTCTCAAGCGATCGTTGGATTCAGTACAGCTATTTTACCTTACTTAGTGATTGGTTTACCAATCCTTCATTTAGATTTTATCTTTAAAACAAGCGGGATGTGGCTGGATAAAATCTTTAATTATTTGATCACGCCCATTTCCCCCATTACTTATATTACAGCTAACCGTTTTTATCAGGAATATCCGCTTTGGTTCAATGGTGAAGAATACATCGTTCCAATTGTCATGATGTTGCTATTTTACCTTATTGGCTTGTTTAGCTTTATTAAACATCCAATTGAACGAAATGGCCGATTCTTCCTTTATTCAATAATGGATCGCCCAATTCAAATTATGGTGATCGTGTTCGGAGTCTTAGGGTTTGGCTGGGTTGGTTTTTCCTCAGATTCATTAATTGGATATTTTGTTGGTATGTGCATCGGTGGAGCTGTAGGCGCACTGACGAGTTATTTCTTAATCTATCGAAAAAGATAAACAGAGAGCAGGGGAGCAGAGATGATTCAAGTTCAAGCGTTAGATCATGTATTTAAAATTGGCAAAAAGGGCAGGGAGAATGAAATTCCTGTGCTGAAAGGCATTGACCTTTCTATTAAAAGAGGTGACATTGCTTGTATTGTCGGTCGAAGTGGCTCGGGGAAGTCGACCTTATTAAATTTAATTTCAGGCTATATTACGCCAACGAGTGGACAAATTGTGATTGATGGTACCAATGTGACCGGATTTAATGAAAAAGAATGGGCAGACTTTCGCTTAGATCATTTTGGCTTTATCTTTCAAAGCTTTCAATTGATCGGGAGCTTAACAACGTTTGAGAATGTTGAACTTCCGCTCACTTTAAAAGGTGTGAAGCTGTCTGAGCGAAAGGCGAAAGTAAAAGAAATGCTCAAACGAGTAGGCCTTGAGCATCACGCAGGGCATTATCCAAATGAGCTGTCGGGTGGTCAGCAGCAGCGTGTGAGTATTGCAAGAGCCTTGATTTTAAATCCATCTATTATTTTAGCGGATGAACCAACAGGCAGTCTAGATTCAGAAACGGAAGCAGAAATTCTAGCGTTTATCCAACAGCTCAATCGTGAAAAAGGCATTACATTTGTCATCATTACACATGACGATGAAGTCGCTTCAATTGCAGACACAACGTTCCAGCTTCATGATGGTGTATTAAAGAAAGGGGAACAGTCCATTGAAATTTAGAGATCAGGTCAAATTCATTAGAAGAAACATGAAGAAAAATAGACTGCGTGTGTTTATGACCATTCTTGCTACGACAATGGCATGCTCTTTCTTAATCGTTCTAGCGTCTGTCGGTTTTGGTCTGCAAAAATCGGCTCAAGATGAAATCATGAAGCAGCAAATCATCACAGAGATTAAAGTGTTAGGCAAAGAAAAAGGAGACGTCAAGGTTGCTGATTTAAAGAAATATGATCATGTAAAATCTGTCGTCTCAAGAACGGCCATTAATCCATTGTTAAAAGTAGAGCTTGATGACCGCTCAAGTGAAACGCAAACTGCTCTGACGGATATGAAGGAAGAAAAAGAAGCAGGGCTTGAGCTAGACCGAGGAAAAGTCCCAACATCAGCGAATGAAATTGTTGTCGGGTATCATATGGCAGAACAACTGTGGACGGAAAAAGAACGCAAAGCCTATGAAAAAGAAATGAATCAGACGTCCAATGGTGAAGAAACACCGAAGGAGCCTAAAGGCTACACGAAGGATATTTTAAATAAAGTAATTCAAATCAAAGTGCCAAAACTAAATGAAGAAAATGAAGTCGTCAAAGAAAAAACATTTGATTTCCGTGTAGTAGGTGTTTTGAAAAAGCCGAATTTGGAGTGGCAGGAGGATCATAAAATTCTCATTCCGAATGCTTATGAAAAAGAATTTGGCCAAATACTCGACCTGTCTCCTGAAGCCGGAAATGTCGATAAAATGACCTCTGTTTATGCAGACAAATTCGACAATGTCGGTGCGCTCACGGATAAGCTGACAGATGAGGGCTACCAAGTGATCTCCGTGACGAACCAGCTCCAAGGAATGGATATGTTCTTTACGGTTTTCAAAATTGGACTCATTTTTGTCGGATGTATTGCGGTCATTATTTCTGCGATCGGTATATTTAATACAATGACCATGGCGGTAACAGAGCGAACACAAGAGATTGGTATTATGAAAGCCATTGGCGCGAATCCATCTATTATCAAGCGAATGTTCCTAATGGAAAGTGCTTATATTGGGGTGATTGGATCGATCATCGGTATTATCATCTCGTATATCATTAGCTTCGCCGTCAATCTAATCATTCCTGCCATATTGTCTTCCATGTCTGAGGGAGGATCGAGTGATCAATTCTCGATTACCTTCTCCTATATTCCGCTCAGCCTTGTGATCACAGCAACATTGATTAGTGCAGGGGTAGCGATAATCTCTGGTCTGAACCCAGCACGTAAGGCAACAAAAACGAATGTATTAGCAGCATTAAGAAGAGAAATCTAAAAAAAGAACCTCCTAGAAACCCGAGTGGGCTCATAGGAGGTTCTTTTTCATCTTCAAACATCGCTATTGCTTAGGTGCCCGGTACCCTGCACGCTCTGCCTCCTCTACGGAGCAGAACATTTTGGTTACATTCTTTGTTCTAGAGTAGTACCTGCTGCTCGGCGTGTGATAAATGCCATTCACACTTCCTTTGATGTTACAGGCGGCCGATTCTTTTTTTGTTTCCTTTTGTGACTCATGCCCGCCTGTCTTTGTTCCTTCATCCTTAGGAGCGGAGCGCTGGACGGTTGAGGACTGAGTTTCTTTATTTCTTTTCTTATTTTCTTTTTTGAGTGTTTCGTTGCTAGCAGTCAGCTTGTCTATTTTCTTTTCAAGCTCTTGGATGGTCTCCTCTTGCTGTTTGACCGTTTCTTTTTCTGATGTCATGTTTTCTAGCTTTTTTGACAGTTTTTCTTTTTCTTTTGTCGCATCTTCTAAAGAGGATGTAAGAGCCTCTTTCTCTTCCTTCAGGCGAGAATTTTCAGATGCTAATTGTTTTTGATCCTTTAACAGCTGTTCAGAAGATGGATCTGCCTGTGCCTTCGGGGCACTTGTTGCCACAAATGGTAACGACATGATGGAAAAAGCGAGACCAATGATCAAAAAAGGATAAAAGAGCCCCTTTGAAAAAATCCTTTGGTTCTGGTGTTTGAGTAATAAGAAATTAGCGGCATACCCTAAGGCGAAACAAACACATAAAAGACCTATGATGAGTAACATCATCATCTAGTAGCCCCCCTAAATCGCTATTTACACCTATCATACCTCATTTTTCCATTTTGTGGAGTGATTTCAATTAAAAAACCCTGTTTACACAGGGTTTTCAGCTAATGGCAATCCTTTGATTGCTTCTTTTACCGTTAAATATGTGATGGTCTGTTGGAAATCTGTATCCAAGTCCTTCATCTTCATCGCAAGCTGCGGGTTGATTCCAGTGATGATCAACTCTGTTCCAGTTAAATTGAGGAGATGGTGCAGTTTGAAAATTCGTGCTGCGACGGAATCATCTACATCGATTAAACCAGAAAGATCGACAATTAAATAATCATCCTTTGAATCATCTAATATACAAGTTAACTTAGCGACAATGGCGTCAAAGCGTTCTTCAGATAGTTTTCCGATGAGCGGGAGAGCTGATACACCATTTTTGATCGGGACGATTGGCGTCGAAAGAGAGGTGACTTCCTTTAAGGAATCTTCTAGGAGCTGTTCGTATTCTTTCTGTTTTGTAATATCCTTTTGAAAGCCAATGAAAAATGTTTTGTCATCTTGTTCAATGTATAGAGGATCTATATTGAGTTCATTCCAAAAAAAAGTGCCGTCTTTTTTATAATTTTTGAGCTGTGTGGTAATAGGTGTTCCATTTTGTATTCCTTGACGTATGAACGCAAGCTGCTCTTGATCTGTGTCTTTTCCTTGGAGGAATCGACAATTACGCCCAAGAATCTCATCTGGTTTGTATCCAGTCATTTGTGTAAAGCCATGATTCACATAAACGATAGGGTTATCCTCTAAAGAAGGGTCTGTAATGACAACACCAATCCGCGCATGATCTAGCGCTTTTTTTATGAGTTCAAGCTGTTCTTGCAAGCCGAAGATGTTCGAGCTGACCATATTACCCTCCTTTGCTACTATCAGACATTTAAAGCGGTTTTTTCAACCAAAAATTATTCTTTATAAACGTAACATAACATATGTTCTGTTTCAATGATTGCAAACGCTTTGTTAAATTTGTCATCATAGTTTGTCCTCCATTAGAATAGAATAAGTAAGGAGACTTTTCCTTAGAAAAAGAAGGAATCAATTGATCATTATTCATAAAATGACAAAAATAGTTAATATGAATTAGGTCAAAATGATTCCAATGCATCAAGATTGTTTTTGGGTCATTCACATATAATGGAAGAAACAAGCTTTTTTTCTTCGTTAGAGAGAATAGACCTTTTACATTGATTATGACGGAACAGCAGAATGGCATTACAGGGGGCTGGACAGCCTGAAGTCGCTTTACTATTCTAAGGGCTTTAGGAAGGTGATGAAAATGCTGCAACAAGTCATTATTGCTTGCGCCATTGGAGGGGTCATGGGCATTCTCGGTCACGTAAAGAAAAAAGGCAGGCTAGAGAAGCCCAGAATGACAAAAAAGTTTATTTATCTAGGGTTTATTGAAGATTGGCTCGTTGGGATGATTGCCGCTACACTGCTTGTCTTATCCTCAAATCCCGATTCTAGTCTGCACTTGGTCATCTTATCAATTATTTCAGGTTACGGAGGAGAAGCAGTTCTGCGAAGCTTTGATTTTGTGAGAGAACAGCGTTCACAGGATGCAGACTCCAACCGTCATAACCGATCTCCACATGAATAATATCCTCTACTTTACCCTGATCTAGGGTACATTCCCATTGTATACAAACCTGCTTGCACTTATGATCATAATTCTATAAAATACTACTTAGATGACGGTTACGATAAGAACAGTGAAGAGGAGTAGTAGGAAAGCAGTATTTGTCTTTAGAGAATTGACGGCTGGTGAAAGTCAATCAAATCTGCTTCTGAACTCGCCTCAGAGTTGCAGTTGCGTTAAAGCTTCTGTCGCATGTCTGCGTTAAAGATATTAAGTGAGCGTACACGAACAGCAAGTTACGCTAACAAGGGTGGTACCGCGGGAACCAAAAAATCTCTCGTCCCTTTCCAGGGATGAGGGTTTTTTGTTGATTTTAGAAAAATCTGAATTCTTGCTGTGGTCATCTGAGCAGATAAAGCCGTACATATTAAAGGAGGTTTTCATATTGAGTTTTCAGCATCGGGAAATTGAAAAGAAGTGGCAGGATTATTGGCTGACACATAAAACATTCGCCACATCTGACTCGGAAGATAAACCAAAGTTTTATGCGCTTGATATGTTTCCATATCCATCAGGAGCAGGGCTTCATGTCGGGCACCCTGAGGGCTACACAGCAACGGATATTTTATCACGTATGAAACGGATGCAGGGATATGATGTTCTTCATCCAATGGGTTGGGATGCATTTGGTCTTCCAGCGGAGCAATATGCACTGGATACAGGAAATGATCCGGCGGTCTTTACAGAAGAGAACATCAATAACTTCCGCCGTCAAATTCAATCTTTAGGATTCTCATATGACTGGGATCGAGAAATCAATACGACAGATCCTAATTATTACAAATGGACACAATGGATTTTCTTGAAATTGTATGAAAAAGGATTAGCGTATATCGATGAAGTACCAGTGAACTGGTGCCCAGCGCTCGGCACGGTCCTTGCAAACGAAGAAGTCATTGATGGAAAAAGTGAACGCGGAGGGCATCCTGTTGAAAGACGTCCTATGAAGCAATGGATGCTAAGGATTACGGCATATGCGGACAGGCTGTTAGAAGATTTAGAAGACATTGATTGGCCTGAAAGCATTAAAGATATGCAGCGTAATTGGATCGGACGTTCTGAAGGTGCGCATGTTCACTTTGAAGTAGATGGACATAACGAACAGTTTACAGTTTTTACAACACGCCCTGATACTCTTTTTGGTGCAACGTATGCAGTGCTTGCTCCAGAACATGCACTTGTTGAGAAAATTACATCTGCCGCTCAAAAAGAAGCAGTTGAAGCATATATCAAAGAAATTCAATCTAAGAGTGATTTAGAGCGGACAGATCTTGCGAAAACGAAGACGGGCATTTTTACAGGTGCGTATGCCCTCAATCCATTAAATGGGGAAAAGATGCCAATCTGGATTGCAGATTACGTGTTAGCTACATATGGCACGGGAGCGATTATGGCAGTACCTGCACACGATGAACGTGACTATGAATTCGCTAAAACCTTTGAACTTCCAATCAAAGAGGTTGTAGAAGGCGGAGACATTCAAAAAGAAGCTTATACAGGTGATGGAAAGCACATCAACTCTGATTTCTTAAATGGCTTAGGAAAAGAAGAAGCGATTGAAAAAACCATTGCATGGCTTGAAGAACATCAAAAAGGTGAAAAGAAAGTCACATATCGCTTAAGAGACTGGCTGTTTAGCCGTCAGCGCTATTGGGGTGAACCAATTCCAATCATTCATTGGGAGGACGGAACATCTTCAGCTGTTTCAGAGGAAGAGCTTCCACTGATCCTGCCTAAGACGACTGAAATTAAGCCAAGTGGAACAGGTGAATCACCTTTAGCCAATATAAAAGAGTGGGTTGAGGTTGTAGATCCTGTCACAGGTAAAAAAGGACGCCGTGAAACCAATACAATGCCGCAATGGGCCGGCAGCTGCTGGTACTTCTTGCGTTATATTGATCCACATAACACAGAAGAGCTTGCATCCCCTGAAAAGCTAAAGAAATGGCTTCCGGTTGATGTGTATATTGGCGGAGCAGAACATGCCGTACTGCATCTTTTATATGCGCGCTTCTGGCATAAATTCTTGTATGATATCGGTGTTGTTCCAACAAAAGAACCTTTCATGAAATTGTTCAACCAAGGAATGATTCTTGGTGAAAATAATGAAAAAATGAGTAAATCAAAAGGGAACGTTGTCAACCCAGACGATATCGTAGAATCTCATGGTGCGGATACATTACGACTTTATGAAATGTTCATGGGACCTTTAGATGCGTCCATCGCTTGGTCTGAAACAGGACTTGATGGCGCTCGCCGTTTCCTTGACCGTGTATGGCGTCTATTCACAAATGAAGATGGCTCAATTAGCGACAAAGTGACAGAGCAATCTGGCGGCGCATTAGAACGCAGTTACCATGAAACGGTGATGAAGGTAACAGATCATTATGAAGGCTTACGTTTCAATACAGGAATTTCACAATTAATGGTGTTTATCAATGATGCCTACAAGGCTGATACACTGCCGAAAGAATATGCGGAAGGCTTTGTGAAGCTGCTTTCTCCAATTGCACCGCATTTAGCGGAAGAGCTTTGGAGTAAACTTGGTCATGAAGGATCGATTTCTTATGAAGCATGGCCGCAATATGACGAATCAAAGCTTATTGACGATGAAGTAGAAATTGTCGTACAGCTAAATGGTAAAGTGAAAGCGAAATTAATCGTTCCTGCTGATGCAACAAGAGAGCAGTTAGAAGAGCTTGCAAAAAATGACGCACGAGTAAAAGAACAGCTTGAAGGAAAAACCATTCGTAAAGTGATTGCAGTTCCTGGTAAGCTTGTCAATATTGTTGCGAATTAATGACCACACCCATCGGTATCAACCGGTGGGTGTTTGTTATTTCCCGGGACATAATTTTGTCGAAAACAAGGTGATTCTCCTATCGATCTCGTATTTTAACAGGTGATCAAGAAAATGAGGAGTGACGTCAATGGAAAAGGAAAGCAAACGTGAACAGCTGCTCAGTCTGTTAGGAGAAATGCCAGAACGTCATCGCGTGGAGGCTTATACGTTAAAGATTGAGGAACGTGAATCTTATTTAGTCGAAACACTCATTCTCTCTATTCATGGTGTAGAGGAAGTGCCTGCTTATTTTGTGAAGCCAAAGGATACAGTGAAAAAAAGACCTGTTGTGCTGTTTCAGCACTCGCATGGCGCAAATTACGTGGATGGAAAGGAAGAGCTGTTAAAGGGTGCTCATTATTTGCAAACGCCTTCATATGCAAAAGAGTTCACGTCAAAAGGATATAGTGTCCTGGCCATTGATCATGCAGGTTTTGGTGAAAGAAGAGGTAGAACGGAAAGTGAAATTTTTAAGGAAATGCTTTTAACAGGAAAAGTGATGTGGGGCATGATGCTGTATGAAAGCATGTGTGCAGTCGATTATTTGCTGTCTCGATCCGATGTATTGCCAGACCGGTTAGCCGTTTTTGGGATGTCAATGGGTGGTCTTCTTTCATGGTGGACAGCAGCACTTGATGAGAGGGTCAGTGTGTGTATCGATCTTTGCGCGCAGGTCGATCATCACACATTGATTGAAACGAACAATTTAGACCGGCATGGCTATTACTACTATGTACCAAGCTTAGCCAAGCATTTTACAGCAACGGATATCCAGGAAATGATTTTTCCAAGACCGCATTTAAGCCTAGTTGGAAAACTCGATCAGCTCACGCCTGCTGAAGGCGTTGGACGAATTCAAAAGGGATTGAGTCAAACCTATCAAGCTGCTTCATTGAAAGAACGGTATCAGCTTGTTGGTTTTCATGCAGGTCATTTTGAAACAGCCGCAATGCGTCACGAAGCCATACGATTTATGAAAAAGTGGCTGTAATCATTAAATGCTTGGACATACTACGCCAAAAGGAAGGGGGAGACAGATGAAAAACATCACCATCATTGGCGGGTGCGGTGTGATTGGACGTATTTTAACAAAGGCGCTTTCTTCTGAGTACAGCATCCACATCATTGATCAGACAAGCTGTGTAGAAAAAGTCATTTTAGCGGATGCAACGAATGAGCAACAATTATATGAGGCGATTCCGCGAGATACAGATGTCATCATCCACCTTCTCAACATGGGCATGACGCATGACGTGATGAATCATGAGGAATTTTCAAAAATGAATGATGTGTTTTGGAGGAGCACTTATCATATGTTTCGTTCAGCTGCACGGCTCAGCATATCAAAGGTCATTTTTGCAAGCAGTAACCATGTGACAGATCGTTATGAAAGGGACGGTCACTCCATTCTTGGGCGAGATATTACGACTAATGATGTGCCTGCGACAAAAAATGTGTATGGCATTTTGAAATTTGCTTCCGAACAGCTTGGGCGTTTATTCCACGATCAAACGGGGATATCTGTCATCAATTTGCGGATTGGAACGGTTGTAACAGATGAAATGGAGGCATTACACAAGAATAAAAGAACAAAAAGAACGCTGCTTTCACATGAAGATCTTGTTGGCATGACAAAGGCAGCGATTGAAACAGAAGTTCCCTTTGGGACATATTATGCCGTATCAGAAAACGAAGAAAAGCCATGGTCTACTGAAAAAACGAAGCAGGAGTTAGGCTACAGACCAGAT
Source organism: Bacillus crepusculi (assembly GCF_014764715.1). Lineage (GTDB taxonomy): Bacteria > Bacillota > Bacilli > Bacillales > Bacillaceae > Bacillus. Next base: position 50,666 of record NZ_JACXXE010000005.1, read on the forward strand.
GTCAATACGTCGGAAATCCTTGAAGAAAATGATCAGGCTTAGGGCATAATCATCTCATTAGCTCATGATCCTATTCTTTTGTTTCATGAGCATAAAAGCACGACCGGCATGATCCATCCGGTTGGTCTGTCAAGATGATTATAGACGCTTTCTCTCCCCGTTTGTTACATTTTAATCACGATATCGTCACAGGCTGCAGCTTATTTTCGGACGAAATGATAACGCTTACAAAGAAAGGGCGTGATGAACATAGATCGTTCTATTAAAGGCCGATTGTTCAATTTACTTAATTACTCTTTTCTACTCATGTTCGCATTAATATGTGTGCTCCCGTTCATCCATGTCATTGCCGCCTCGTTTGCTACGGTAGAGGAGGTCATCTCAAAGAAGTTTATTTTGTTCCCGACGACGTTTTCTCTTGAGGCCTATCGATATATTTTTTCTACAGATATTGTGTATCGCAGCCTCATTGTGTCCATTCTCGTGACGCTCGTTGGAACAGCTGTCAGCATGTTTTTGTCCTCACTCATGGCGTATGGGCTGAGTCGCCAGGAGTTAAAAGGCCGGAGAACACTCATGTTTCTCGTTGTCTTCACGATGCTGTTTAGCGGAGGGATGATCCCGACGTTTATTGTTGTGAAAACACTTGGGCTGCTTGATACGTATTGGTCACTAATTCTACCTGTCGCCATCAATGCGTTCAATTTGATCATTTTGAAAAACTTCTTTCAAAACATCCCAGCAAGCCTTGAGGAATCAGCGAAGATGGATGGCTGTAACGATTTAGGGATCTTCTTTAAAATTGTGCTTCCCCTCTCTTTACCAGCCATTGCGACGATTTCACTTTTTTATGCCGTGACGTATTGGAATACGTACATGACTGCTATCCTGTATTTAAATGATTCAGTGAAATGGCCGATCCAGGTATTGCTGAGGCAGATCGTGATTGTATCAAGCGGAATGCAGGGAGATATGTCAGATATGGGCTCATCCACACCACCGCCAGACCAAACGATTAAAATGGCTGTCATTGTCGTGGCGACCATACCAGTTCTGCTTGTCTATCCATTTATTCAAAAGCATTTCAACAAAGGGGCATTACTAGGTTCTGTAAAGGGTTAAAAAGATGGAACAACGGAGGGATCTTATGGGGAGAAAGAAATTATGGTTGATTGCGTTTGTGCTGTTATTTGCAGCAAGCGGTATTCTGTCAGCATGCTCAAGTAAAGGAGCAAACTCATCAGATGAGAAGGTTGATTTAGACAAAAAGGTAAAGCTGACATGGATGGCCATTTTGTATCATCAGCAGCCGCCGAAGGATTCAGTGTTAAAAGAGATTGAGAAGCTCACAAATACAGAGCTTGATATTACGTGGGTGCCTGATGCTGTGAAGGAAGATCGTTTAAATTCCGCACTTGCCGCAGGGAACCTCCCGCAAATTGTCACGATTCAAGACATTAAAAATTCGTCTGCTATTAATGCGTTCAGATCAGGCATGTTCTGGGAAGTTGGTCCGTATTTAAAGGATTATCCAAATTTAAGTAAGATGAACGAACTGATTAATAAAAACGCCTCTATAGATGGGAAGCTATATGGTATTTATAGAGAGAGACCACTTTCAAGACAAGGGATTGTCATTCGAAAGGATTGGCTTGAAAATTTAAATTTGGATACACCAAAAACATTGGATGATCTATATGAAGTAGCCAAAGCCTTTACGGAAAAAGACCCGAATCAAAATGGAAAAGCTGATACAATTGGCTTTACGGATCGAAACGATTTGATTTACGGGGCATTTAAAACACTTGGTTCATATGAAGGAATGCCAACAGACTGGAAAGAAGAAAACGGCAAATTCACGCCAGACTTTATGACAGATGAGTATATGAATACAATGAAATACATGAAAAAGCTGCGTGACAATGGCTATATCAACAAAGACTTCCCAGTGACAAGCAAAACGCAGCAGCAGGAATTATTCTCACAAGGTAAAGCAGGCATCTATGTTGGAAATATGGTAGATGCGGTGAACCTGAGAGATGATGCGACAGATAAAAACATGGAAGTGGATATTCTCAACCGAATCAAAGGACCAGACGGCAAAGAGCGTGTGTGGGCATCAGGTGGTCATAATGGCATCTTCGCATTCCCTAAAACAAGCGTGAAATCTGAGGCGGAGTTAAAGCGGATTTTGGCCTTCTTTGATCGCATTGCCGAAGAAGATGTATATGGTCTAATGACTTACGGTATAGATGGTCAGCATTATAAGAAAGAAGAAGGAAATACATTTGTCCGAGAAGAAAGCCAAGTGAAAAGCTGGCAGACAGATGTACAGCCGCTTGTCAGCCTAGTAGCGATTGATAAACGCTACTTAAAAAATAAAGGGGATGCGGTTCGTACAAAATATGAAGAGCTAGAAGAGGATAATAAGAAGATCATTGTCGCAAATCCTGCTGAAAGCCTGTATTCAGAAACGGCATCAGAGCGAGGAAATGAATTGAAGAAAATCATCGATGATGCGACCTATAAGTTCATTCTTGGTGATATAAACGAAGAGCAATTTAAGAAAGATGTAGAGAAGTGGAAATCAAATGGTGGAAATAAAATCATTGAGGAATATGAAGCTTCTTTTAAGAAATCAAAATGATCAATATGAACACCCCCGCACTATTAAAAAGCAGGGGTGTTTTCATTATGATTAAAAGTCGAAGTGATCTGGGTCTGGCCCAATACGTTTGTTTTCATTTAAGTCAGAAAGGCGCCTCATATCCTCATCAGATAAAGCAAAATTAAATATATCGGCATTTTCTTTTAAGCGATGTGCTTTCGTTGATTTTGGAATGGTGATGACACCCATTTGCACATCCCAGCGCAAAATAATTTGGGCAGGTGTTTTGCTGTATGTGTCTGCCAGCTCCGTAATGAGCGGATGATGCAGCAGCTCTCCCTGCATCAGTGGTGACCAGGCTTCCATTTGAATGCCGCGTGTGTTCAAATACGTGTAGAGTGTTTCCTGCGTGAGCTTTGGATGAAACTCCACTTGATTGACAGCTGGTATTATGTCCGCATCTTTTATTAGCTCGTCTAGATGATGCGGCTGGAAGTTGCTCACACCGATGGCTCTTACCTTTCCTTCACGATACAATGCTTCTAGCGCACGCCAAGCTTCCTTGTATTTCCCTTCAACCGGCCAATGAATCAAATATAGATCAAGGTAGTCGAGCTGAAGTTTTTTCAAGCTTTCTTCGTACGCTTTTCGTGTGGCTTCATATCCTAAATCGGCATTCCACACTTTTGATGTCACAAAGATGTCCTCACGGCGCAGTCCTGCTTCTGCTAGACCAAGTTGTATGCCTCGTCCAACACCTTCCTCATTGTCATAAATAGCCGCTGTATCAATACTGCGATAGCCCAATTGAATGGCTGTTTTGACAGCTTCAATTAATTCAGCTCCATCTTCAACCTTGAATACACCAAGGCCGAAGATTGGCATGTGGACCCCATTGTTTAATGTTTTTGTACTTTGTAAATGATTCATATTGACAACTCCTTTAGATGGTTTGATTGTGTTCTTTTTGTTCCATTTGAAAACTGATCATCGTGAGAAATGCTGCCGTGAGCACCATGATGCCGCCGACCCAGCCTGTATGCACAAGCCCAAGTGTATCTGTCACGATGCCGCCTAAAAATGAGCCGATGGCGATACCAGCATTAAATGCAGCAATATTCATAGCGGATGCGACATCGACTGCTCCGGGTGTGTACCTTTCTGCAAAATCAACGACGGCTACTTGGAGGCCAGGTACATTCATGAAAGCAAACAGCCCCATTAGCATCACGGTTCCAATCCCAAGCATCATCAATCCAGCAGTGAAGCTAAGGATAAACAAGATGATGCTTTGGATGACAAACATATAGATCAGTGCTTTGATTGGCTGTTTATTCGCAGCTTTTCCACCAATGACATTCCCAGCTGCGATGGTCATCCCGTATAAAAGCAGGATCAAGGCAACCGTCCCAGGCGCAAGACCTGTCACATGCTGCAAGAGAGGGGATAAATACGTAAAGACGACAAAGGTTCCTCCGTATCCTGTTGCTGTAATAACAAATAGAAGCAAGATTCTTTTTGTTTTTAATAAAACAGCTTGATCCTTAAACGTTGTTTTCGTGCCCTGCTTTAATTGAGAGGGTACGAGAAAATAGTTGGCAATGAGTGCGATCAGGCCAATGATGACAATGACCCCAAATGATGTCCGCCAGCCGAGCTCATGTCCGATAAATGTCCCAAATGGCACTCCTGTTACAGTCGCTACTGTTAAACCAGTGAACATAGTTGCAATGGCGCTTGCCCGCTTTTCTTTCACCACAAGGCTTGCAGCAATCGTAGAGCCAATGGACATAAAGACTCCATGGGATAAGGCTGAAATCACTCGCCCGACTAACAGCACTGAAAAAGTTGGGGCAATGGTGGCGAGTGTATTTCCTATTAAAAAGACGAGCATAATGAGCAAAAGTAATGTCTTTCTCTTCATGGTTGAAGTAAGTGAGGTCAGAATAGGTGCACCAAAGGTCACGCCAAGCGCATATAAGGAGACGGTCCAGCCCGCCTGACTGACACTCACCTCAAAGTCCTCTGAGATCATCGGCAAAAGCCCGACACTAATGAACTCAGTTGTTCCTATAGCAAAAGCACTTATCGCTAGTGCGAGAAGGGCAAAGTGGTTTTGTCGGTTCTTCATAAATAGGTTCACATCCTTCTGTGATGACTTGTTGATAGACGAAGCCGATCGGCATGAGTTATTATCTAACATAGATGACGAAAAAAAAAGTACGTACTTTTTTGTAATATAGGTACTAAAAAGTGCCTGTCCCGTACAAATAGGAGTGAAATTCGATGGAAAAGAAAAAGTATAATATCTCTGTAGAAGCAACGCTTGAGGTCATTGGCGGGAAGTGGAAGTGTGTGATTTTATGTCATTTGACACATGGAAAAAAACGCACGAGTGAATTGAAGCGGCTCATGCCAAATATCACCCAAAAAATGCTCACACAGCAACTAAGAGAGCTTGAAAGTGACGGGGTGATTAACCGGATTGTGTATGAACAGGTGCCGCCTAAAGTGGAGTATGAATTAAGTGAATACGGACAATCGCTTGAAAGAATTCTCAATGCGTTATGTGATTGGGGAGCAGCTCATATTGAACGTGTGTATGGAGAACCGCTATCTGTGCTGGAAGACAGCATCTTAAATGAACAGTTTAAATAAAAGAGTCCCGCTGCTTGTAAGAGCGGGACTCTTTTATATTAAATGCCTTTTTTCTGATCACGGTATTTCCCAGGGGTCGTGCCTTCGAGCTTTTTAAAGGAACGGATGAAATTTTGTGGGTTTTTATATTTCAGCTTCTCCGAAATTTCTTTGACGGACATATCGGTTTCTACAAGCCAGTTTTTGGCGACATGATGCCTGTAAGATGAGAGATATTCACTAAAGGAGATATCCATTTCCTTTCTGAAAATACTGCTTAAATAATTCGGATTGTAATGCAGACGTGAAGCGATTTCATCCAAGGTGAGATCTGAGTCAAATTCTTGGTGAATGATATGAATGATTTTCTCTGAAATATTTTTGTATTGAGAGTCCTCACGTGCGGCAAGCTGGTCAATCATCGGCCGAATGATCTCATGTTTTAGCCATGCCTCTGTATCTTCAAAGGTTTTAAACTCAAAGATCGTATCATAGAGCATTTTGTTATCCTCGACCTCAAATAATTCAATGCCAAGCAAATGCATCAGCTCAATTAAGTTGTTTAAAAAACGGGCTAGGGCGATATGGTATTCGTGCGGTCCCGCATTTTTAGAGAAAATGGATTGCAGGAGCACATGTAAATAGTGATCCGCCTTTCCTTGATCTCCGGCCTTAATGGCATCAAATAAATCATGCTGTAGCTGTTTGGGGAAATGGGTTTTAAAGGTCTTTCCTTGCTTGATATGTTCATATAAGATGATGGATTTTTTCTCTGCTTTGAGTCTGTATTTTAAGGCTTCTTTCCCTTCTATATAAGCTTGTTTTGCCATCGTGAGCTCCTTAAACTGGCGGCTAATGCCGATACTGATAGACAAGCCAAGCTCTTCCTCGATGCGCTGTTGAATGATTTCTGCTAATTGATTTAAATATTCAGTGAATTCCTCGTCTGACTTCGATTGGTTAAGGACAATCGTCGTTTGATGTTGATTAACAACAGTTGGTTGAAGGTGCTCATCTTGCGGAATAATCTGCTCAATCAGTCCATTGATGGCAAATAAAAGCAAGTCAGCGTCCTTTTTTTCATATGGTGTTCCTTTGAGCGTATCGATTTGGGTGACAAGCATGGATAAATGAGACCAGTCACGAGGGAAGCCTAAACTTTGGAATCGGTTGTTAATCTCTTCTTCCGTCAGCTTTCCAAGGAGCAGGCGCACCATAAAGTATTGCTGTAAGTGGGTCACTTGCTGCTCAATGCGTTCCTCTAAATCATTGTTTTGATCTTTCATTTGTTTAATACTCGACTCGATTAACTCGAATTCATTTTGGAAGGGCTGTTTATGCAAAAATGATTCATTGCGGGCAAATGACTCATATAATAAGCGGATTGGTTTATAAAAGTGCCTGGACCCAAACCATGAAAACAGTAATGAAAGCGCTAACAAAATAAAGCAAATAATAAAGGTGATCCACCCAATTGATTTCGTTTGTTGCTTGAGTTCTGGAATAGAGACAAAGGATAGGTACGTCCACTGATTATAGTCTGATTTCTGAAACGTAATTTGATAGTTCAGTTCATCAATTTTCATGTCAAATTGCCCTGATTGATCTTCAAGTGACAGCACACGCTTGACGAAATCTTGATTTTTCAAGGATTCACCGATTTGTTCTTTGCGATTATGTAGCAGCACTTTTCCGTTTGTATCAATGACAAACATACTATCAGATTGAGAGAAGTCAGGCATGTTGTCAGCAATCACGCAGCTTGGAATGCTGGCGACGGCGATCCCCTTTTTTTGCACACTGTTCATGGGCAGTTGTTTGATTAAGTTCACATTATACTTGCAAAAGGACGCTTTTCCTTCTTTAGTCGCAACAAGTGGGTTATTCTCTTCAAGTGCCCAGCTGGAATGACTCGGAATATTGAGGTAAGAGGCTAACGCTTTTTCTTGCTCTCCGCTTGTGACATGATAAAGCCCGGAATTGTTCATGTACCAATCCTCTATTTTACTAACAAGTGTGATATTGGAGAGATCGGTGTCAAAGGTTTGCAGGTAGTTCAGTTCCTGCTGTACTTGATTATAAAGCTGGAATTGGTCTGGATTTAAAGGTTCTGTCAGTGTTTGAAGGAGAGGCGGTGAACTGACATAGTGAGTGAGAGAATGATCAACTGTTTTTAAAATATGCTCAATATTGGATTGCGTTTGTTTGACGCTGTCCAGCTTTTCATTTGAGATATTTTCAAGTGCTGCTTTTTGCGAATGCTGATAAGAAAAAATACCGACTATGATAACAGGAATCGTACTAAGCATGAAAAAAAACGTCACAAGCTTGTAATAAAATTTATATTGCCTTCTTTTCATAAAACCCCCCATTTCAAACGAAACAATCTTTCCCCCTTTATTTATTAATCCAAAAATCTGGTAGGTTTGTCAATAATCATTTTCTGAGATTAGGATCATTTTCTCATGTTTTATGTAACGTTTTGAGTAGCTTCCCCTAAGGAAATATGATCTGATGATATGATTGTAGACGGATTTTTCATCCTTAAGATACAGTTAACACATGCATCAGCATGAGGGGAGGCTTTATCAATGAAAACAGAGGATGTCACTGCCAAGGGTGTGCCTGCGGCAGCTTTGAAAAAGGAAAATAGAAAGCGCTTACTTAATCAATTGCTTAGTCAAAAGTTTTTGTATTTAATGATTTTGCCAGGGTTCATTTATTTCATAGTGTTTAAATACGTGCCAATGTGGGGACTCATTATTGCCTTTCAAGATTACCAGCCGTTTCTCGGTATTCTTGGCAGTGAGTGGGTTGGCTTCAAACACTTTATTCGATTGTTTACAGAACCAACCTTTTTCATCTTATTAAAAAATACGCTCATTTTATTTGCCATGAATGTCGTGATTTTCTTTCCGATTCCAATCCTATTAGCCCTTCTTTTAAACGAGGTCAGGTTGGCATTGTTTAAGAAATTTGTTCAGACGATGATTTATATTCCTCACTTCATGTCATGGGTGATTGTCGTGTCCTTATCTTTTGTTTTGTTAACGGTAGATGGTGGATTAATTAATGAATTGATTGCTTTCTTTGGAGGAGAAAAGATTAACTTCCTTCTTAGTCAAGAATGGTTTAGACCCATGTACATTTTGCAGGTAATCTGGAGAGAAGCGGGTTGGTCAACCATTATTTATCTTGCGGCGATTACAGCAGTAGATCCGCAGCTATACGAAGCAGCGAAAATGGATGGAGCCGGCAGACTGAGACAGATGTGGCATATCACCCTGCCAGCGATTAAAAGTGTCATTGTTGTCCTGCTTATTTTGAAAATCGGTGATACGTTAGAGCTTGGCTTTGAACATGTCTATCTATTACTGAACGCAACGAACCGGGAAGTAGCGGAGATTTTTGATACGTATGTCTATACAGCTGGACTCAAGCAGGGCCAATTCAGCTATAGTACCGCTGTTGGTTTATTTAAAGCAGCCGTAGGACTCATTTTGGTCATGCTGGCGAACCGTTTAGCGAAGAAATTCGGGGAAGAAGGTATTTACTAAAAAGGGGAGATGAGAAGAATGACATTATCGACTGAAAAGGGATCACCACTTGAGCATGCAGAGAAATTAGCACAAACGATTATGAAAGCGCATACACCAATTGAGCTGCCACCAGCTGGAAGATGGCATTATCATCAAGGCGTTTTCCTTTGCGGTGTGATGAAGCTATACGCGGCAACGGGGAATGAGGCGTATTTTGATTACGTGAAAGACTATGCAGACGCGCTCATTGATGAGCATGGAAATCTGTTATTCCGCAGAGATGAGCTTGATGCGATTCAGGCAGGACTCATTTTATTCCCTCTTTACGAAAGAACGGGAGAGAAACGGTATGTGCTGGCTGCGGAGAAGCTACGGGGACTTTATCGTACGCTCAATCGAACGTCTGAGGGCGGATTTTGGCATAAAGACAATTATGCTTATCAAATGTGGCTGGATGGTCTCTATATGGGCGGTCCTTTTGCCTTGAAATATGCCCAGCTCAAAGGTGAAGAGGCACTCGTGGATATGGTCATCCACCAAGAGCACCTCATGAGAAAGCATACAAAAGATGAAAAAACAGGTCTGTACTATCACGCCTGGGATGAGCGTAAAGCGATGCCATGGGCAGATCAAAAAACCGGCTGTTCCCCGGAGTTTTGGGCAAGATCGTTTGGCTGGTATGTCCTTGCATTAGCAGATATGATCGAGGATCTGCCAGAGCAGCATCAAGGGCGGAAGGTGTGGAAGGAAACACTGACAGACATGCTTGAAAGTGTGGCCAAGTATCAGGATGATGAGACAGGACTATGGCATCAAATCATTGATAAAGGAAATCATAGCGATAATTGGCTTGAAAGCTCCGGATCGTGTTTATTCATGTATGCTATGGCAAAAGCGATGAATGAAGGGTATGTAAGCCTTCGTTATGTCGATCATGTGGTCAAAGCATATCAAGGCTTGATTCAGCATAAGACGGCGGAGAAGGAAAATGGTGATTTTACGATCAATGATATTTGTATCGGAACATCTGCGGGATTTTATGATTACTACGTTGGAAGAGAGCGGAGTACAAATGACTTGCACGGGGCAGGCGCTTTTATTATGGCGTTGACTGAGCTAGAGAAGCTGTCCGTTTTTCAAAAGGCATGAAGAGGCATCAAAGAGCTGCGGCATGTCTCATCAGTTTCATCGCTGTCTTTTGTTTGTCAGCCTGTCAGGGAAAAACAAACGGTATCGATGTGCTGATTTTTTCGGACATGTCAAAGGGGATGAAAGATCAATTAGTGGAGAAGGCTTTTCAGCCAGAAAAAGAGACATACAACGTCCATATCTTCCCGGCGATTCCTGAAAAGCTTCTTGTTGAAATCACCGCAAAAGAGGGGGATGTGATGCTTGTCCCAGAAGAAATGTTTAGAACTTATGATGATCCAGAAAGCTTTCAGCCGCTTGAAGAGATGAAAGTAGATGATGAAGCTGCGGGACCATATACAGTCGAGGACCAAAAGACAGGGAAAACGGTTGATTATGCGGTACAAATTAAGAAAGGGACGAAAAAGCTAAACGGCTATACCTTTCGATTGCACCGCGATATGGTCGCTTTCATTCCCGTGTATGCTGACAAGTCCAAAGAGGCGCTGTCTCTTATGAAACAGCTTCGTGAAAATCGATAGGAAAAGGGGTGGGGAATGTGAAACGGGTCGTGATTTGTGGGCTCAGTCATCGGGCTTTCAATATGTTTATCAAGCCGCTCACAGAGGATTTCAATGAGGATTACAGAATCACGGGGCTTCTAGATATAGATGAGCAGCGGTATACACTCTGTCAGGAGCGTTTTCCATCACTGAGAGGGGTCTCATTTTTTCATGAGGATGCATTTCATCAGATGGTGAAGGAAGCAAATCCAGATATTGTCATTGTGGCAGGGCGGGATGATACGCATGTCACGTATATCATACAGGCGCTTGACCATGATCTCGATGTCATCACAGAAAAACCAATGGTAACAACAGCAAAAGACGCCAAAAAAGTAATGGATAAAGAGGCAGAGAGCAAAGGGAAGGTGACGGTCACCTTTAATTATCGCTACAATCCATTTCATCGAAAGGTGAAGGAACTCATTTTAGAAGGAAAGATTGGAAGGGTCACATCTGTTGAACTGAGCTGGCTGATTGATACGTATCATGGCGCTAGTTATTTCAAAAGGTGGAATCGCACGCGTCAATACTCTGGCGGACTGTCCATTCATAAGTCGACCCACCATTTTGATTTGGTCAACTGGTGGATAGACCAAAAACCAAAGCAAGTATTTGCCTACGGGGCGCTGAATTATTACGGAAACGAAAGTCCTTGGAATCCATTGCAGGATAAGGAAAACCGGTATTGCGGAACATGTCATGTGAAAGATACATGTCATTATGAAGCAAGGTGGAACCCGAGAGTAGAACGCTCAAAGGTGGAGGACGACCATATCGAATCCGGTCAGGAGCAAACGCAGCAGTACTCAAATTATCGCCCAGATGCCTGTATTTTTGATCAGGACATTGACATTGAGGATACATATGTGGCATCAGTGGCATATGACCAAGGGGCTCTGCTCAGCTATTCGATTCAATTTTCAGCACCATATGAGGGTTACCGTCTTGCGATAAACGGGACGAAGGGACGCATTGAAACAAATGAATTTCATGTACCATCTAGAATTCCTTTTCAATTCCCGGAGCAAACCATTTCTTACTACCCGATGTTTGGCTCAAAGGAAACGATAGAAGTCGTGAAACAGCCTGGCGGACATGGAGGCGGAGATCCACTGCTGTTGGCAGATTTATTTTTAGGAAAAGATCCCTTGATTCCCTATGATATTTCAGCAGGAGCAGAGGCTGGTGCTTATTCAATTGCACTTGGGGAAGGCATGTGGCGCTCTGTCGCAGAAAAACGCCCAATTGAAATAGAGGAATTGTTTCAAAAAGAGACGGTGTAACGAGAAAGAGAGGAGGGATGAGAATGGACCATGATGGATCAATGAGCAGAATGCTGCGGATGTGTGAGTGGGTGATGCGGCTCGCCTATACGAATTTGCTATGGCTTTTGTTCACAATCTTGGGGCTTGGGATCTTTGGGTTCATGCCAGCGACCACTGCGTTATTTTCCGTGATGAGAAAGTGGATACAAGGGCACGAGCAAATCAAAGTATTCCGCATCTTTTGGAAGGTATACCGCGAGGAGTTTGTACGCTCTAATCTAATAGGCATGGTGCTGCTTATGATTGGGACCATTATTTATGTAGACCTTGCTTATATTTATCCGACGAGCTGGTTTTTACATGTGCTTCGCTTTGCCATTTATATCTTTGGTTTTCTGTTTCTTGTCAGCTTGTTTTATATTTTTCCGCTGCTTGCTCATTACGATTGGAAAAAGCGGCTCTATTTGAAATTCTCCCTCCTGCTTGGTATCTCTTATTTGCAATATACGCTCTCTATGCTCGCTTTCTCGGCTGTGCTGTTTGTCCTATTTGCTTATTTGCCAGGGATCGTGCCATTTTTTAGCGTGAGCATACTCGCGTATGGGCATATGTGGCTGGCCTATCAGGTCTTTAAAAAGGTAGAGTTTGAGAGTGAGCAGGAAGCAGTAGATGTAAAGAAACGATTGCCGTCTTTCCTTCAATCAAAGCGGGTGAATACGCAGTGATGTGAATGATTTGTTATAATGGTGTCACCGCATGAACAAAAGGAGAGATGAGCGTCGTGTCAGTAAAAGAAATTTCAATCGAAGAATTAAAACAAAAACTAGAGCAAGAAGAAGCCATTCAGCTAGTCGATGTACGTGAGGATGAAGAGGTAGCAGAAGGTATGATCCCAGAAGCTGTCCATATTCGAATGGGAGATATCCCTGAGAAACTGGATGCGTTCGATCAAACGCAGGAGTATTATATCATTTGCCGTTCTGGTAAACGTAGTGAAAATGTCTGCTATTACCTAGAGGACCAGGGCTACCAAGCGACAAATGTCGTTGGTGGGATGCTTGCTTGGACAGGAGAAACAAAACCGAAGCTGTAAACAGAAGGTCTTTCATCGCTGAGATGAAAGGCTTTTTTTGTTCATATGCCTTTCTCTATGTGCATAAAGATAGAGTAGCGAGAGAAGGGAGAGTGGCATATGTGCTGAAGGTAGCTGTGTTTGATGAAGAACACGAAAAAGATTTACAAAGCGAAATCAATCTTTTTTTAAAAGGAATGGATGACGACCAAATTATTGACATCAAGTACAATGTAGCGGTGATCTGTGAGCAAGGAGGGGAACAGCTCTACTGTTTTTCTGCACTTATTTTATATAAAAAATAGATCGCATCAAAAAAGGACCTGCTTGAAGGGTCCTTTTTCTTTGACTAACTAGCGTCAATATATAAACGATGCTTTTTGCAGTGAACACATTGAAAGAGATAGCCCTGTAAGTCTCCTCCGTTGACGAGCCATTGTTTCAGGTTCTCTTTCGTTAACCCTCCGCCGCTACAAATGTCATTGATATCCTCTCTGAGTTCTTCTTCTAAATGTTCAATCTCTTTCCATCCGACATATTGGACAATTGCGCAAAAATCTCCGCAATGGCTTAACCAATATTCCTGCTGCCACCCGCGATAGCCTGGCGTTCTGAAGATCAGTTCTTCTATATATTCTTCTTGATCGACGTCATCACAGCTCACATCGTCTTGAAACATTCCATCGTATTTTTTAGCGGCTGATCCATCTTGAATGCACCAAGGGCAAATCCCTTCCACATCTTCAACCGTATAAAATGGACCATGATACACATAATCTCTTTCTTTCTCACAAACAGGACATGTCGTAGGCTCTTTTTTGATCACGTTTAATGCAACTGGGTCTGGGTTGTACTTGAACGTAGGTAACGTCATATATACCTCCATTATGAAAAGTAGTGATGATTCATCACTATTTTATCGGAACCCTCAATGTGAGGACAATCTTCATTTGTCTATATAGAAAAAAGCCGTTCGATGAGGAACGGCTTTTCTTACCTTGAGATTATGCTTTTTTTACTCTTGGACTTCGTGGTTTATTGACTTTGTTTGCTTGTTTGATTGCTCTTCGTTCATCATTTAATGATTTATACAGTGATATAATCATCAAAATAATGACGACGGAGAACGGTAAAGCTGCGAGTTTAGCGGTATTTTGCAAGGCTTCCAGCCCGCCTGAAAATAATAGGACTGCAGCAACAGCTGATTGGATGATGCCCCAGCTCACTTTAACACTGCCAGAAGGGTTCAATGATCCGTAGGTTGTCTGCATTCCAAGCACAAATGTGGCCGAATCAGCCGATGTAATAAAGAATATTGCGATTAAAATGAGTGCTAGAATGGATGTTACCATCGCTAGTGGGTATTCATTTAGTACACCAAAGAGCATTGTTTCTGTTGATAAACCCGCAACATCGACAATATTCTTTTGCTGTAAGTCCATAGCAGATACGCCAAAAATGGAGAACCAAAGGAAAACAAGGATAGAAGGAGCGACTAAGACACCAACTAAAAACTCCCGAATCGTCCGTCCGCGTGACACCCTTGCGATAAAGATCCCGACAAATGGTGCCCAAGAGATCCACCATGCCCAATAAAAGATCGTCCATCCGTTAATCCATTCTCTCTTTTCAGGATCATTTGGAGATAAGCGAAAGCTCATTTGAACGATGTTGGATAAGTATTGTCCAATCGAGTCAGTAAATGAATTTAAAATGAAAACCGTTGGACCTGCCAAAAGTAAGAAAAACATCAGAACAGCTGCTAATACCATGTTGATATTACTTAAATATTTAATCCCTTTTCCAATACCGCTTAGTGCAGATGCAAGGAAGAGCACCGTCACAATCGCAATAATGATCAATTGTGTGCTAAAAGTATTCGGGATTTGAAATAGGTAATCTAATCCACCATTTATTTGGGCTGCGCCTAATCCAAGGCTCGTTGCAACCCCAACGACTGTTGCAAAGACAGCGATACAATCGATGGTTTTTCCGATCCATCCGTCAATTTTATCTCCTAAAACTGGCTGCAATGTCGCACTGATTAATCCAGGTGCATCTTTTCTAAATTTAAAGTACGCGATGCAAAGTGCAACAATGGCATAAATAGCCCATGCATGAAGCCCCCAGTGGAAAAAGGTATAACGAAGGGAATCGCGGAAGGCTTGGGCGGTTTCAGTATCACCTGTTGGTGACTGAATGGCATAGTGGCTGATCGGTTCAGCTGCTCCGTAAAAAACAAGACCAATTCCCATACCGGCACTAAATAGCATAGCAAACCAAGAAAATAGACCGAATTCAGGCTCTTCGCCGGGCTTTCCTAGCGTAATTTTGCCGATTGGGCTAAAGATAAAGAATAGACAAAATCCGACTAGCAGTGATACCACTAATAAGTAATACCAGCCAAAGTCATTTGTAATGTATGTTTGAATTTGATCCGTCACTTGTTGCAGTGATTCTGGAGAAAAGGCTCCCCATAGAACGGCAACAAATGTGATTGCAATCACAATCCAAAATACACTTGATACGTTTTTCACACCATCTCACTCTCCTGTTGTTCTACACGTTTAAGCAGAGGATTTTGTTTAATATCCCCTATCTCAACTATTTTCAAACAAAAAGAGGCGAGCTTCTCACTCGTCCTCCATTTTACCGTAACATGATTCCCTTCCATTTATCAACCATCGATATGTGAAGATGATTTTTCTTCAATTCGTTTGCGAAGACGGTAGACATATTCTTTTAAACAAACTGCGAAAATGGTAAACGCCAAAATAATGGCGACTTTTAACGGGGTAATTGACAGCTTCATAAAAACAGCGGCTGTCAAACTAATCACAACTGCAAGTACAATTGGAAGTGCGCGTCTGATCATTGCTCTCTCTCCTTTACTTCAAGTGCAGCATTCATACCAGCAAGTCTGCCTGTCACAAGGGCTGACGTGATATTGTATCCACCTGTATAACCGTGAATGTCTAGAATTTCTCCGCAGAAATAAAGACCGGCCATTTTTTTAGATGCCATTTTTTTCGGTTCAATTTCTTTCACGGAAACACCGCCCCCTGTGACAAACGCTTTGTCTAAGGATAACGTACCATTTGCATGAACGATGAAATGTTTACAATCATGGGCAAACGCTCGCAGCTTATCCTTGGCAAGGCCAGAAAATGTGTCCTGCGGATCAATACCATTTCGTTCTAAAAGGAATAATAAATAGCGTTCCTGCATCCAAGACTTTAATACATTTTTAATCGCCTTTTTTGGTTCGTCCTTTAGGTCACGATGAAGCTTTTGAAACAGCTCCTCGTCATTCAAATTCGGGTATAAGTCAATTTGTAGACGGACGGTCTGTTGCTTTTTCAGTTCCTTCACAACAAATCCGCTACATCTAAGAACAGCAGGACCTGATAACCCAAAGTGAGTGAAAATCATATCCATGACATGTGTGACGACCGGTTTTCCTTTTTTATTTAAAACACTCACAGCCACACTTCTTAATGAAAGCCCCTGAAGCACTTTTTCTTTTATAAAACGCTCATCTGACGTGACCGGTACTTCTGTTGGAAAGAGCTCTGTAATGGTATGACCAGCGGCTTCTGCCCATGCATATCCGTCACCAGTTGAGCCGGTATGCGGTACACTTTTTCCGCCAACAGCAATGACGACAGCGTTACTTGAAATTTTTTCATCATTATTTGTAACAATTCCAGCTGCTTGTCCGTCTTGATACAGAACTGTTTTAATCTTTTCATTCGTTCGAATGGTGACATTGAGCGCGCGGAGCCTATCTAATAGGGCATCCACAACAGATTGTGCTTTGTTTGAGACAGGGAACATACGTCCATGGTCTTCTTCTTTTAGTTCGATGCCTAGGTTTTCAAAAAATCGAATAATATCCTCGTTATTGAACTCAGAAAATGCACTATATAGAAAACGGCCGTTTCCGGGAATATGCTGAATAATTTCTTCTACTGGAAGGCGATTGGTGACGTTACAGCGTCCACCGCCAGAAATGGCCAGCTTTCTGCCAAGTTTGTTTCCTTTGTCAATTAACAGAACAGTTGCGCCGTGCTCTGCTGATGCAATCGCGGCCATCAGTCCAGAAGGTCCACCGCCAATGACAATGACATCATAATGTTTCATGTTACATTCCTCTTTCTGCTTTCAGTCATTTCTCTATTATAACGAAGATTGGACAAGGCTGAAATATGAATTGATTGGTTTTGTGACTTCTGTATTGGAATTGTTACCTGTGCGATGAAATGATGTGGTAAAATAATTAAGTTGAATATTCATTAGAAAAATGGTGGTTAAGCGCATGTCTAATAAACTGCTTCGTGGTACGTTGGTTTTAACGATTGGGACTTATCTCTCTCGTATTCTTGGTATGATTTACTTAATTCCATTTAGCGCAATGGTCGGAGCGACTGGTGGTGCGCTATTCCAATATGGATACAATCAGTATACGATCTTTTTAAGTATTGCTACACTTGGTTTTCCAACAGCGGTATCGAAATTTGTCTCCAAATATAATGCAATTGGCGATTATGAAACAACTAGAAAAATGTTCAGGGCGGGTATGTCGGTCATGCTTGTCACCGGTATTATCGCCTTTTCTCTTTTATATTTGACTGCACCGATTTTTGCCAAGATTCAGCTTGGCGGATCGAATGAAACAGGCGGGTTGACCGTCGATCAAGTGGTCTATGTGATTCGGATGGTCAGTTTAGGTCTTTTGGTTGTACCAATCATGAGTCTTGTGCGAGGGTTTTTCCAAGGACACTCCATGATGGGGCCGACAGCTGTTTCCCAAGTCATCGAACAACTTGTCAGAATCATCTTCCTATTAACAGCAACGTTTATTATTTTAAAGGTGCTTGACGGCGGGCTTGTGATTGCTGTCGGATATGCTACATTTGCCGCGCTTATCGGCGCATTTGGCGGATTATTTACACTTTATTTATATTGGCTGAAGCGGAAAGACCGTCTTCTGTCTATGCAGCCGAATACAGGCGCATACTCTGATTTGTCTTATAAGCAAATGTTCACAGAGCTGTTTAGCTATGCAGCACCGTATGTGTTTGTTGGACTTGCGATTCCAATTTATTCTTATATCGATACAAATACAATTAACAGAGCCATGATTGCATCAGGACATCAGGACATTAGTACAGCGGTCCTGTCCATTGTGACGCTGTATTTACCGAAACTCGTCATGATTCCTGTGTCACTTGCAACAGCGTTTGGCTTAACATTGATTCCGACGATTACAGAATCCTTTACAGCTCGTAACTACAAACTGCTCAATAGACAAATTGATCAGACGATGCAGGTCATATTATTTTTCGTACTGCCTGCTTCATTTGGTATATCGGCATTGGCTGGACCGGTTTATTGGTTTTTCTATCCGTCTGTTCATCCTGAGATTGGGATCTCTATCTTGTTCTGGTATGCACCTGTTGCGTTACTATTTTCTTTATTCACCATTAACGCAGCGATTTTGCAGGGGATTAATAAACAAAAATTTGCTATCGTCAGTCTTTTGTTAGGGATCATCATTAAAACGGTTCTAAATATCCCGCTGATCAGCTGGCTGCAAGGAAATGGTTCTGTGCTTGCAACTGCACTAGGCTACAGTGCGTCGATCTTATATATGTTCATCATGATTAAGCGCCATGCAGGCTATTCGTTCCGCAGGATTTTCAAGCGTTTTATTCTCATAAGTATTTTAACAGCGATCATGGCTGTAGTGGCTTATGTGACATGTCAGTTTGTGAATCAGTTCATCTCGTATGAAGGCGGAATTGTACAAGCTGGTATTGTTATTTTGATTTCAATGATCACTGGTGGCGGTGTGTATATGTTCTTATCTTACAAGGTTGGGTTACTAGAGCGTATACTTGGCAACCGTTTGCCGACATTTTTAAGAAAAAAGAGTTAAGAAGAGGTGGATATTCATGAGGCTTGATAAATTGCTTGCAAGTAGCGGCTTTGGTTCAAGAAAAGATGTGAAGAAGCTGGTTAAGGCCCGGGCTGTCACAGTGAATGGGGAAGTGGCGAAGCAGGTGAAAGATCATGTCGATCCATCAAATGATGAAGTGCTCGTACACGGAGAGCGTGTTGAGTATAAAGAATTTATTTATTTAATGATGAACAAGCCAGATGGCGTCATTTCGGCAACAGAGGATCTGCGAGATGAAACGGTCGTCGATTTACTCGAGCCGGAGGATATCGCAAGGGAGCCATTCCCTGTGGGGAGACTGGATAAGGATACAGTCGGTCTCCTCCTCCTCACAAATGATGGACAGCTTGCTCATCAATTGCTTTCTCCGAAAAAGCATGTCCCAAAAACGTATGAAGTTCATCTGAAATACCCGCTCGGTGAGCAAGACATCAAGCGTCTTGAAGAGGGGGTCGTGATTTTAGATGACTACCGGACGAAGCCGGCAAAGGTTGAAGTAGATGTAAATGAAGACGAAGATACACGCATCCGTTTAACGATTTTTGAAGGGAAATACCATCAGGTAAAGCTTATGGCGCAAGCGGTGGGAAATGAAGTGATCTTTTTAAAAAGGCTGTCGATGGGATCTGTCCCATTAGATGAAGACCTAGCACCTGGAGAGTACCGTGAATTGACGGATGAAGAATTAGACAGCTTAATGAATCGTGAATAACATAAGAATAAAAGAAAAGAACCGGCATATCGCCGGTTCTTTTTGTTATATGGACAATTCATTATACGCTTAAGATGATATTTTTACTTTTTTTCTCGTTGTTTCCCATTTGCCTCTGCTTGGACTATGAACAAGATCGTTATAGGCAAGCACGTTTAAGTCTCTTTGAATGGTTCTAGGTGTGATCCCGAATTCATCAACCAGCTCTTGTGTCGTCACAAGACCTTTCTCTTGAATGAACATATAGACTGATTTAATTCGAGTCATCATACGGTTTGTTGAAGGTTTCAAAAAACCACTCCCTATCAATAAGATCGGATGGACTTGACTAACCACAACTTACTACACTAAAACTGCGAAATAAGGACATGCAACAATGGTAAATGTTCGTGTTTCTTATTGTTTTATTCTATTATACACGTTATTATGCATCTAGTTCCACCAAAAAGTCAAATTTACGTGCTTTTTAACTTGTCTTCATGAAATAAACTATGTTATATACCATGATTTGAATCCGGTTACAACCCAATCAACACAAGGGATCAGATAAGGAATGCTACGCTAGAACATCCGAAAAATAAACACAGAAAATTTACAAAATAAAAAATAATCATTTCAAAAAGACACATTCCTCATTAGAATGTGCCTTTTTTGTTTCTGTTATGCATCTAAGAAAAAGAGTTGAATGAAAAATAAGACGGCAAAGATAAGAACAAGGATATGCACGTCTTTCCATTTCCCTTTTGCCAGCTTCACAAGTGGATATGAAATAAATCCAAGTGAAATCCCTGTAGAAATACTAGATGTCAGCGGCATGGAAAGAATCACAAGAAAAGCAGGGAATGCTTCGTCTAGCTCGTTCCAGCGAATGCGTGACACTGAGTTCATCATTAAGCAGCCGACAATAATTAAAACAGGTGATGTGATGGATGGTAAAGAAGAAATGGCTTGAACGAGTGGTCCAAAAAATAATGCCACAATAAACAGTGCAGCGACCGTTAAAGAAGTCAGTCCAGTTCTTCCGCCAGCAGCAACCCCTGATGATGATTCAATATAAGCAGTGGTTGGGCTTGTTCCAAACATAGAACCAACCGTCGTTGCCACAGAATCAGCGAGCAGGGCTCTGCGCACCTTTGGTAGCTGGCCATTTTTCATTAATCCAGCTTGTTCCGCAACCCCAATCATTGTGCCGGTTGTATCAAAAATCGTCACCAGTAAGAAGGAGAAGACGACTGCATACAAATGATGAGAGAATACATCACCAAAGGCAGCGATTGGATTTGTAATCAGCATGCCTTCAGGCAGTGCAGGGACGTCCATCAGCATTTTAGGGAAATGAAGCTGACCTGTCACGAGCGCAATCAATGTGGTCGCAAGCATGCCGATAAACAGCGCGCCATTTATTTGAAGAACCATTAAAATAACGGAAATCATTAAGCCGATAAGCGTTAAAATGACAACAGGCGAGCTTAAGTTGCCAAGCTTCACAAGGTTTTCCGGATCAGCCGTGATGATACCAGACTGACGGAGGCCGATGAACGCAATGAAAAGGCCGATTCCTGCTGTAATGCCGTACTTTAAATTATCTGGAATGGCTTGAATCAGTTGTTTTCTAAGGGATGTTAACGATAAAATAACAAAGAGTATACCAGCAACAAATACCGCACTAAACGCTGTTTGATAGCTAATGCCGCCACCGCCGACGACTGTAAAGGTGAAATAGACATTCAGCCCCATCCCCGGTGCAATGGCAATCGGATAGTTTGCAAATAGCGCCATCCAAAGCGTACCGACGACAGCAGCGATAATTGTTGCAGTAAAAACTTGGTCAAAAGGAATACCTGCTTTTGAAAGAATTCCTGGATTGACGGCTACAATATATACCATAGTAAAGAATGTCGTCATACCTGCGATTAATTCTTTTTTTATGTTGGTTTGGTTTTCTTTTAACTGAAACATAAAATCCTCCATTTACGAACATTATTACAAAACAATTAATATAATATTCGTTTTAAGGGTGGATTGCAACCTTTTTTCAAGGAGGAATGGAAAAATGAATTGGGAAGCTGAAGTGATTCGAAAAAAAGAAGACTTGATCAAGGATACACAATCTTTTTTACAAATTGAAAGTGTTCTTGATGAAGAAGGTGGAAAAGAAGGAAAGCCATTTGGTGAAAAAGTCGATGAGGCCCTTCAGTATATGCTGAAAAAAGGGGAAGACGAAGGATTCACAGTAAAGAATGTTGATGGCTATGCAGGTCATATTGAATATGGACAAGGTGAAGACATTGTAGGTGTGCTATGTCATGTGGACGTTGTGCCTGCTGGTGATGGCTGGACAACCCCACCATTTTCAGCGGATATCAGAGAAAATAGAATCTTTGCAAGGGGGGCTATTGATGATAAAGGCCCAACCATGGCCGCTTTCTACGCACTTAAGATGTTAAAAGATGCGGGAATTCAGCTATCGAAAAAGATTCGGATGATCATTGGAACAGATGAAGAAAGCGATTGGCGCTGTGTGGACCATTATTTCAAGCATGAGGCGATGCCGCAAATTGGCTTTGCACCAGATGCTGATTTTCCAATTATTCATGCTGAAAAGGGGATCATAGATGCCATTGTGTCATTTACATATCAACCAATAGAGGACGATAAGCGCTATACACTCAAGCAATTCACATCAGGTATGCGGCTCAATATGGTACCAGATGAAGCCGCTGCTACTGTGATAGCTGAACAGGAGCAGGATGCAGAAGTGTTAAAAACAGCTTTTGAAGCCTATCTTGCTGACAATCAATTATCCGGTGAGGTAAAGAACACAGCAGATGGACTGCATTTCACATTAAAAGGTGTATCAGTCCATGCAATGGAGCCGTCGCATGGTACAAATGCGGGCATTCATATGGCGACTTTCTTATGTGGACATGAATTAGATGAACAAGGACTTGCTTTTACTTCCCAAATCAACGCTTTATTTGATCAGGACACCCGAGGACACAAGCTGGGAATTGCTTGCCAAGATGACATTAGCGGAGACTTAACCTTGAATGTTGGAACGATCCGCTATACGCAAAACGAGGAAGCAAAGCTTGGGTTAAACGTCCGCTATCCAGTGACAGCAGACGGCAAGGACGTCAAAAAAGGGATTGAAAGCATCAAAGGGGCATCTATTGAGAAATTTGACGACAGCCCTCCGCATCATGTCTCAAAAGATCATCCACTTGTGAAAACGTTGCAGCGAGTATATGAGGAACAAACTGGAGATCCAGCAACTCTTATTGCTATTGGGGGAGGAACGTATGCGAGATCTTTAGAAGCAGGCGTTGCCTTTGGCCCTTTATTCCCTGGCAGACCAGATTGTGCTCATCAAAAGGATGAATATATTGAAATTGATGACTTACTGAGAGCAACAGCCCTATATGCACAAGCGATGTATGAATTAGCAAAATAGAAAAAGGTAAAGAGAGGATTCACAATGAAAAACATGTTCTTATGCTCTTCATTCAAAGACAGCTATTCTCTCTTGTCTGACTTTGCAGGGGAATCATTAAAAGGAAAACGTGTGACATTTTTTCCAACAGCCAGTGCAGTAGAAGAAGTCACGCATTATGTGGAGGCAGCGAAAGAAGCCTTTCATCAATTAGGTATGCAGCTAGAGACTGTTCAAATAGCTGAGCAGACTGCCGAAGAGATCACACAGATGATAAAACAAAATGATGTAATCTATGTATCAGGTGGCAACACCTTCTATTTGTTGCAGGAATTAAGAAGAAACCGTCTCGATACTGTGTTGAAAGAAGAAATCAACAACGGCAAGCTGTACATTGGAGAATCTGCTGGGAGTATCATCATGGCGCCAAGCATTGAATATATTTCCCTGATGGATGATCAGGAGAAGGCGCCAGAGCTTTCATCATTTCAAGGGTTCAATGAAATGAGTCGCTATCCGGTTCCGCATATGCACAATGCCTATTTAGGCGAGGCTGCTAAGCAAATCATGGAGAAGTATCAGCAGACGCTTGATTTATGCCCGCTCACTGATGAACAAGTTTTATTCGTGACAGGAGAGCAGACTGAGGTAAAGTCGGTCAAATAGACGTGATCATGAAACGAAGAAAAAGGAACAGGGATTCATCGCCCTGTTCCTTTTTTAATCTTGAAAAACATCACTTGATAAATATCGTTCCCCCGTATCTGCTGTCATACAGATGACGAGATGATCCTTTGGCATTTGTTTAGCCGTTTCAATGGCAGCATAGCAAGCTGCACCAGACGATGGACCGACTAAAATTCCTTCAAGCCGGGCAAGCTGCCGTGTGATGTCGTAAGCATCTTCATCGCTTACTTGCACAATATCATCATACACCTGTTCGTTTAAAATATTGGGGATAAATCCTGGGCTTGTGCCAACGAGCTTATGTTTACCAGGTTTTCCGCCAGATAAAACTGGAGATCCCTTCGGTTCTGCCACACGTATCTTTAAGTCGGGGAATGCCTTCTTTAATTCCTCTCCAGTGCCTGTAATGGTTCCACCAGTCCCAGCTGTTGCGACAAAGGCTCCAAGGGGCTGTCCAAGTTGCTTCACAGCTTCCATGATTTCGGTAGCTGTTGTCCCTCTATGCGCATCTGGGTTCGCCCCATTGTCAAATTGCATAGGAATGAAACTATGAGGAATTTGCGCAGCTAATTCTTCTGCCTTGCGAATACAGCCTGGCATTTTCTCTTCTCCTGGGGTTAAGACGACCTGCGCACCGTATGCCTTTAAAATATTCACTCTTTCCTTTGTCATCGTATCAGGCATGACAAGGATGGCTTTATAGCCTCTTGCTGCAGCGTTCATCGCTAAACCAATCCCAGTATTTCCGCTAGTTGGCTCAATAATGGTCGCCCCTTTTGTAAGCTTCCCCTGTCTTTCTGCCTCAACGATCATATTGTAAGCAGCGCGGTCCTTCACACTTCCGCTAGGATTAAATGATTCTAGCTTTAAATAAACAGCCGCTGCATTGTCTGGCTGAAGTCGCTGTAATTTGACAAGTGGTGTATCGCCAATCAGTTCAGCCATATTTTGTGCAACCTTCATCATATAACACCCTTTCTTCTCATTCCGCATTTCTTTAGTTATACTATCATCAATGGGGATTCGTAAAGTTTGTTAAAAAAGGACAGGTGATATCGTGTCAGAAAGCCGTCATTATTTTATTGGGATTCACATCCCCGAACAACTTGCACATCAAATCAAAAAAGACATTGATCAAAGAATCGGACTGTCCTTTCAAAAATGGACAGCACCACATGATTATCATGTGACCCTTGTATTTTTAGGCGCTATTCCAGAAGAACGTTTGGAAAAGATCATCCAGTTGCTTGAAAACCTTTCGAATGAAGCATCCGCATTTCCGCTAGAACTGAATGAGTTAGGGCAATTTGGTACGAAGGAGCGCCCGAGAGTCTTTTTTGCAAAGCCAAATGATAGTGCACCTCTCATGCATGTAAGAGAAAAGGTGAAAGAATACGTACTGTCAGCAGGTCATCCTGTCGAAAAAAGACCCTTTCATCCGCATATGACGATCGCACGCAAATGGAATGCGGATGACCCTTATACAGAACAAGCGCCTTTACGCAAAGAACCATATTTGATGGAGGTTTCTCGTATTGCTTTATTTGAAATACGCCCGAAAGAAACCCCGCGTTATCACGCAATAAGACAATTTGCACTACATAAATAAATGATTTTAGAAGTTGGAGTGAGTAGCAGATGGCGCAAATTATCAAAATCCAAGATTATATATCTCGATATGAACAAGACCCACATCACTACATCAATCAGTTTATTCGATTGAAAAAACAAAGGTGGGAAGAGTTAAAAAAGGCTTCTAAAGAAAAGGCGCAGCATCAGTTTGACCAAATCTCTGAACAAACGCCTGAACAAGAGGAGGAAAAGAGAAAGAAATTCTCCTTAAAGAGAAAGCAAAAAGAAGCCGATATGAAAAAGGAACGGGACCTCAGTCTTTTTAACGAGCCTACAGATATAGAGCAGGGTGTCTTTACAAACGTTCCTACTGATGAAACGAAGCTGATTCACTTTTTTAAGGATCATCTCTACGATGTTCAATTAAAATGGGCCAGCTCGACGCTATCTCACATTTCAACCGTATCCCATCATATTCGGTATGACGAAAAGCTGCGTATGCTTGCAAGGCAGCTGCCAGATTCTTATTTTGTGATGTACAAGCCGGTGCTGCTCATTCAAAAAGCGGAGATGGAATTATGTCCGGTACTCATTACGCCGCTCGAAGTGATCTGTTTATCCTTCTTAGAGGCCGAGCCAGACAGCGTATATATTGGAACGAAAGAACGTTTTTGGGAAAAGCGGGCGACTGGGAAAGCTGTTCAGTCCGTCTTGAACCCTTGCGCAAGCCTTCTGCGCTCTGGCACCGTCGTGTCAAAGATTTTACAGCAAAGTGGTGTAGACCTTCCTGTGAAAAAAATCCTGATCAGCCGAACCTCATATATTGACTTGCCTGAAGTGCCATATGGAATGGAGGTTGTCGATAAGAAAAAGGCTGAGGAATGGTTTGAAAAGCAGCGGAAAAATGCGGCGCCGACAAAGCACCAGCAATTTAAGGCGACAAAGGCACTGCTTGCTTATGGTGAATCAGACAGCAAAAGAAGGCAGGAATGGCTCGATTAAAAGCATGATGAAAGGTCACGTAAAATGAGACCTGAGTGGAGCTAATATATGAATGAATGGTACTTTATCGTCAATCCAGCAGCAGGACATGGAAAAGGACTACGCACTTGGAGGAGCATCGAGAAAGAATTACAAAAGGTGGAGATCTCATACCGGTCATTTCTCACACAGCATGAAGGCCATGCAGAAGTTTTGGCGAGACAGATTAGCGCCATGCAAGATGACAGACTGAAGCGCCTGATCGTCATTGGCGGTGACGGCACCATTCATGAAGTACTGAATGGCTTAAAAGAAATCGATCATGTGCAGCTAAGCTTTGTCCCGGCTGGTCATTGGAATGACGCAGCGAAGGGCCTTGGTATCCAGCGTCATGATGTATTAAAAGAAGTGAGAAAGCAAAAGAGAATGCTTACCAAGACCTTTTCTCTCGGTTCCTTTCAGGACCATGCAGAAAGCCCGCAATCTGTTCTCTTTCTAAATCATATTGGTGCTGGGTTTGACGCGCATGTCCTGAGGAAAACGGTGCATTTCAGAGGGAAAAAGTGGCTGAAAAGGCTCAAGCTTGGGTTTATCATCTACCCGCTGTCATTTCTCCATTCTTTATGGTCATTTAAGCCGTTCGACCTTGCGCTTTTTATTGAAAATGAGAAGAAGGTCTTTCGCCAAGTGTGGTTTGTGATCGTATGCAATCATCCGTATTACGGGGGAGGTCTGGAAGCAGCGCCAGAAGCAAGTGCAAGGCAGCCAGGCTTTCAAACGATCGTAGTCACGGATTTGAATCCATTCAAAGTCCTTTTGTTTCTAAGTGCGATGGTGTTTCGAAAGCACCTGACGATGGAGGGTGTCACCCTTTTTCAGCATGAGGAAGTGTACTTGGAGGCAGATGAAAAAATCTTATTTCACGCAGATGGAGAAGTAATCGGCGCAACGCCTGTCTTTGTGAAGGCTAGCGACCGGTCCCTCAAATTACGAGCTTAAATAACTCCTGTCGTATGCGACAGCAAAAGAACCATGAAAAAAGCCTTCCTTTTCATAAGGTTCTTGTCCTGATTTTTTAGTTTTGCTTGACGAGTATAAGAAGGTAGCGATAAAATCTATAGGACGGCTATTGTTTAGCATCTCATTCTCAATAGCTGTCCTTTTTGTTTTTATGATCATATAAATAAAAAAAGAAACAGCCAATTGACCTTCAATCGGCTGAATTTTGTCGACTAAAAAAGCAAGATTTTAAAATATTTTAAGAAATGATGGGTTGAAAATTGATATGAACTGGTTGGGACAAATATTAGGTAGCGAATGGCACATCTCTCCTGCTGGAGGCGCTACGGGAGATGCGTACTTCGCAACACACAATGACCAAAAGCTATTTTTAAAACGCAATACGTCACCGTTTCTTGCGGTTTTGTCAGCTGAAGGCATTGTGCCGAAGCTTGTCTGGACAAAACGAATGGAGAACGGGGATGTCATTACTGCGCAGCACTGGCTGAGCGGCAGAGAGCTGAAGCCAAAGGACATGAATGACCGTCCTGTTGCGGAGCAGCTAAGAAAAATTCATACATCTAAAGAATTGCTTGATATGCTGAAACGATTAGAGAAGCATTCGCTAGACCCAGAATCCATTCTGATGCATCTGAAGCAGTCGATTTTAAAAGAGCAGATTGATTCACCTGATATCACGCGTGCCATCCAGTATTTAGAGAAGCATGTGGAGGCTGTCCATTTTGAGGATAAGGTCGTATGTCATTGCGACCTCAATCATAATAATTGGCTGCTGACAGATGAAAACCAGCTCTATTTAATCGATTGGGATGGGGCGATGATTGCGGACCCAGCGATTGATCTTGGACCGCTTTTATACCATTATGTGGATGAAGAAAACTGGGAAAGCTGGCTCTCTATGTACGGCGCCCCGCTGACAGACAATTTGCGGAAACGCATGGCGTGGTATGTGCTCGCTGAAACGGTATCGTTTGTCGTTTGGCATAAAAGAAAAGGGAATGAAAAGGCGCAAAAAGAAGTGCAAGCAGAGCTAAACGCACTGCTAAAACGGTTAAACGTCCATTAAGACAGTGGAATGTTTTCGACCCACTCAGACAGGTGAGATTGATGCTCCTCGATATGTGCATCAATTGAACTGACAGAGGTGCCCTTTTGGCTGTAATCATAAATATCTGTCAATAGCTGACGAACGTCGGCATCAAGGTCTTCTTTTGCCAGCATTAATTGAATCACGCGTCCCACCTGTTCATATTCTGCCACAGTCCCGCAGCAATCCAGCTGGTGATCGGTTAAGATATCTTTGATTAATTGAAGCTGATGTTGGCGGTTTAATCCCATACGTATGCTCCTTTCTTGCGTGTCATTTATGAGGTTAAACTGTGCATTCAGCGCCCAATTTATACATGCGGCAGACCAGCTCAAGCAAGGGCTGGTCTTTTTCCTATGTGCTGATGAGATGCTGTCTTGCGGGTCTTTATGTTTCATGGTATCTTGATAAAATGTAAAGAAAATAGAGGTGTATCAAATTGAGAATGCGACATAAACCATGGGCTGATGATTACTTAGCTGAAAATGCTCATATTGCTTTAGCAAGTCCCGAGCAATATAAAGGGAAATGGCATGAGCTGTTTGGAAATGATCATCCAATCCATATCGAAGTTGGGACAGGAAAAGGGAGCTTTATTGCTGGAATGGGCAAGCTTCATCCTGGCATCAACTATATTGGAATTGAATTGTTTAAAAGTGTCATTGTGACAGCAGTAGATAAAATCAAAGAAACAGATGTTGAAAATGTAAAGCTGTTAAACATCAACGCTGAGACGCTGACAGATGTGTTTGCGGAAAATGAGATTGACCGGGTGTATTTGAATTTCTCCGATCCGTGGCCAAAAGCACGGCACGAAAAGCGCAGATTGACGTTTAAAGCCTTTTTAGAGCGCTATGAACATATTCTCCGTCCAGGCGGTGAATTACATTTCAAAACAGATAACCGCGGGTTATTTGAATATTCCTTAAAGAGCTTTTCTGCTTACGGTCTTCTTTTAACGTATGTAAGCCTTGATTTACATGAGGATGGTCTAGAAGGAAATGTGATGACAGAATATGAAGAGAAATTCTCATCTATGGGACAGCCCATTTATCGATCAGAAGTGAAATTCCCAGAGTAACAAGAGAAAAAAGCTGGCTGCAACGGATGATTGCAGTCAGCTTTTTTTTCATGAAAAGATTGGTGCATGCGAATTTCGGCTGTATTTGCTACGATAGAAAAAGGAGGGATGACAGCAATGGAGACAATGAAAATAGGTGAAATGGAACTGTTCTGGTTAAACGGGGGAGATACTCACATGGACGGCGGTGCGATGTTTGGTGTGGTGCCAAAGCCATTATGGTCAAAAAAATACCCGGTAAACGATCGCAATCAAATTGAATTACGGTGTGATCCAATTCTTATCCGGTGGAATGGTCTTCATCTGTTAGTGGATTCCGGCATCGGATCTGGGAAGCTGACAGATAAACAAAAACGCAATTATGGCGTGACAGAAGAGACCAAAATAGAAGAATCTCTAGCGGCCCTTGGCCTGCGCCCATCAGACATTGATTACGTATTGATGACTCACTTGCACTTCGATCATGCCAGCGGATTAACAAAACACGAGGGCGATCAGCTTGTGTCTGTTTTTCAGCAGGCAAAAATCATAACATCCAAAATCGAATGGGATGAGATGAGAGAGCCGAACATTCGCTCAAGAAATACATATTGGAAAGAAAATTGGGAGCCGATAGCTGATCAAGTGGTCACTTTTGACAAAAGCATCGAAGTGACAGAGGGAATTCACCTTCATCACACAGGCGGTCATAGCAATGGGCATAGCATTTTAACGCTCACAAGTCAGGGCGAAACAGCGGTTCATTTAGCTGATATTATGCCAACACACGCCCATAAAAACCCACTTTGGGTGCTGGCGTATGATGATTATCCGATGACTTCGATTCCCGCCAAGCAAAAGTGGCAGGCATTTGCAGAAGAAAACAATGCGTGGTACTTGTTTTATCATGATGCCATTTACCGCGCTGTAAAGTGGGATGAAGACGGGCAAATGACACATGAAGTCAAAAGAGAAACAGGAAGATAAGAGATCATCTGTATGTTTTTTCTCCTTTCACACAAAATAACGACAAAATGAACTTGTGAAAGGAAGAGTGCAGGTGAACCAATTTTATCGTGTACATGGTGATGTTATTGAGACGACATTAAGAGGAATGGAAGTCATGTCGGTTCCTTATTTAAACAAAGGGGTGGCATTTACAAAGGAAGAGCGGGAAGAGCTTGGTTTAAAGGGATTTCTCCCGCCTAAGGTTTTAACGTTAGAGGACCAGGCAAAGCGTGCGTATGAGCAGTTCCAAGCGCAGCCAGATGAGCTTGGGAAAAATGTGTATTTAACAGCGCTTCATGACAGAAACGAAGTGCTGTTTTATAAATTACTAAATGAGCACCTGGCGGAAATGCTTCCGATTGTCTACACGCCGACCGTAGGAACGGCGATTCAGCGTTATAGTCATGAGTATCGAAAGCCAAGAGGGCTTTATTTATCCATTGATGACCTAGAAGGCATGGAAGAGATTTTCGCCGCTTATGGTGTTGATGAATCGATTGATTTAATTGTTGCAACTGATGCAGAAGGCATTTTAGGCATTGGAGACTGGGGTGTTGGCGGGATTGCCATTTCAGTTGGGAAACTCGCTGTTTATACAGCAGCAGCAGGTATTGATCCAAGCCGCGTGCTGGCAGTGGTGCTTGATGCTGGGACGAACCAAGAGAGCCTTTTAAATGATCCGCTTTATGTGGGGAATCAGCACTCTCGCGTTCGAGGTGAGCGCTATGATCAGTTCATTGATCAATATGTAGAGCTTGCCCGCGCAACTTTTCCAAATGCACTTCTCCACTGGGAAGATTTTGGTACAAAGAATGCACGTGCCATTTTGGAAAAATATAAGGACCGCATTTGTACATTTAACGATGATATTCAAGGGACAGGGGCGGTTTCACTTGCGGCGGTTCTTGCATGTGCGAAAGCATCGAAGGTTCCGCTGAAAGATCACCGAATTGTTATCTTTGGAGCCGGTACAGCAGGTATTGGCATAGCTGAGCAAATTCGTGATGCCATCGTGCGAGATGGTGTTAAAGAAGAGGAATCTTATGATCATTTCTGGTGTATTGATAAAACGGGATTGCTCACAGATGATTCACCAGACATTCAGCCATTCCAAAAGCCGTATGCAAGACGTTCTGATGAAGTAAAGGATTATGCGCGTAATGGTCCAAAGCATTCCATTGATTTGTTAGAGGTCGTCAAGCAGGCGAAACCAACCATTTTAATTGGCACCTCGACAGTAGGAGGGGCATTTACGGAGGAAATTGTGAAAGAAATGGCGTCACACGTCGAGCGCCCAGCGATTTTACCGATGTCGAATCCGACACCTCTTTCAGAAGCAAAGCCGGATGACCTTATCGAGTGGACGGAAGGACGCGCTCTTGTGACAACAGGAAGTCCATTTGATCCTGTCGAATACAACGGTGTGACATATGAGATTGGACAGGCGAATAATGCGCTCGTTTTTCCAGGGCTAGGTCTTGGAACCATTGTGTGTAAAGCCCGTCTGATGACAGACAGCATGTTTGTTGCAAGTGCTGAAGCCATTGCGAGCATGGTCAATGTTGGAAAACCGGGTGCTGCGATGCTGCCAAGTGTGGATCAGCTTCGAACCGTTTCAGCGACAGTGGCTGTCCGTGTGGCACAAGCAGCGATTGACGAAGGGATTGCTGAAGAAACGCCTGATGATCTCATTCAGGCTGTACAGGACGCCATGTGGCATCCTGTGTACAAAAAAATCAAAGCCATATAAAAAAAGAAAGCTTCGCAAGGACACGTCTTTGCGAAGCTTTCTTGATCAAGCAACAGAATCAATGACATCAACGATCATGCCTGTTTTGGCATCAATCATCACTTCATACTGTTCAAGCTCACCAAAGGCAGAGCGAGTAATGCCAGATTTGTACACATCAATCGTTTCACCATTTACGGTATACGGCTCTGGTACAGTATAAATCCAAGAACCATCAATCGGACCGCGCTGTTTAAAAGCAGATTTCACAATTTTTAACGCTTTTTCAGACGAGATATACGTAGGGAAAAATACTTTCTTTGCAATCATTGCAGCGGCTACGCCAATACTCGCACCAATTAGAACATGTTTTAACTTCAACGAGCTGCACCTCCGTATTGCTGTTTTTTCCATTATACAAAACTTGTCCATTGATGTTAAGGAATCCGAATACTTGAAAGCATATTCAAAATTTCAGGAGAGATACTTGGAAAACCGAAAGAATTCTTATAGTATAAAGTGAGTGTTATTTTTATAGGAATTTATATGGTGATTACATAGAAACGAGGGAAACTGTAGAATGAACGAAGAAACATTGTCGCTTTTTCGAAATTTAACAGAATTACAGGGAACTCCAGGTAATGAGCACCATGTGCGTGCTTTTATGAAGAAAGAACTTGAGAAATATTCTGATGAACTCATTCAGGATCGTCTCGGCGGAGTGTTTGGCGTGCGCAAGGGTCCGGATAAGGCACCTAAGATTATGGTGGCAGGTCATATGGATGAAGTGGGCTTCATGGTCTCATCGATTACGAAAAACGGGATGATTCGTTTTCAAACACTTGGCGGCTGGTGGAGTCAAGTGATGCTGGCGCAGCGTGTGGACGTTCATACCGATCATGGGCCAATTCCGGGTGTCGTCTCTAGTACACCACCTCACCTTCTCACGCCAGAACAAAAAAGCAAACCTGTAAAGCCGGCAGATATGCTGATTGATATTGGTGCAGACAGCGAAGAAGAGGCAAAAGAGCTTGGCGTTCGCCCAGGGCAGCAAATTGTCCCTGCAACGGTCTTCACCCCAATGGCGAATCCAAAAAAGATCTTAGCAAAGGCTTGGGATAACCGCTATGGCTGCGGACTTGCCATTGAATTATTAAAAGAATTAAAAGACGAGTCTCTTTCATGTCAGCTGTATTCAGGTGCAACAGTTCAGGAAGAAGTAGGGCTTAGAGGGGCAGAGGTAGCAGCTAATATGATTCAGCCAGATCTATTCTTTGCTCTAGATGCGAGTCCTGCAAATGATGTGACGGGTGACAAAACACAATTTGGTCAGCTTGGAAAAGGTGCACTTCTTCGTATTTTTGATCGAACGATGATTACGCACCGAGGCATGAGAGACTTTGTGCTCGATACTGCTGAAACAAATCACATCCCATACCAATACTTCGTATCACCGGGTGGTACGGATGCTGGGCGTGTTCATATTTCGAATCAAGGTGTACCGTCTGCTGTCATTGGAGTTTGCGCTCGCTACATTCATACAAGTCATTCTGTCTTACATGTGGATGATTACGCTGCGGCAAAGGAATTAATTGTTCGTCTTGTGAAAAGATGTGATCAAAGTACAGTGGATTCTATTTATCAACAGGTGTAAAGGTCATAAAAAAGGCTGCCTCTTCAATCACGGCAGCCTTCTTTCTTATTGCTGTTCAAACACGTAAGATAACGCCTTGATCGCTTGATTCACTGTCTCTACAGTGATATTTGCCTTGTTTGATAGTTCCTTTAACGGATGGTGCAGCTCTTTTGGACGGATCAAAATAAGAGGTTTTCCTTTTACAATAGCAGCAGATGCATCCATTGCCGTGTTCCACTGTTTATATTTCTCACCAAAGCGGGCAATGACAACATCTGCCTTGTTTAATAAAATCTCAGTACGAAAATTGTTCAAATCAGAAGCAGCATCGTCTTTGAAAATGGCATTCGGTTGCTCGCCTAAAATGTCTTCACCTATGTGATCGGAGCGGTCATGATTCTCCATTGGGCCAACAAATGTCACCGGCAGCTTCAAAGATTGGCTTTTCTCCTTGATTTCAT
The DNA here is from genome assembly GCF_014764715.1 of Bacillus crepusculi. Classification (GTDB taxonomy): domain Bacteria; phylum Bacillota; class Bacilli; order Bacillales; family Bacillaceae; genus Bacillus. Next base: position 84,829 of record NZ_JACXXE010000005.1, read on the forward strand.
CACGCCACTGGCTATGAATTTCTCCAGCTAAATAGATGGTTAATTGCATAACGTTCTCCTCCTTTTGCACAAACTTAGTAAAGGTTTGCCCTGTTTCTTTTCATGTTACACAAGAAGTGCTTGATAAAGCAAAAAAAATATGATTATGATATTCATGGTAGAGACTATTTTTCATCGTAAGAAGACTACATATAATGGGAAGGACAGGCCTCTTCGTCTTTCCTATGAGAAAGCGGGAAGACGACGTTGATGACTTATTTGAAAAGAAAGGGCATTTCCCTTTCGCCGAAGGTGTATTTCATTGATGCACTCTCTTATATGGCTTTAGGTCTATTTGCTACATTAGTGGTAGGGCTGATCTTAAAAACAGCAGGCGGCCTGTTATCACTTCCACTTGTGATCAAAATGGGGACGCTCGCCATGGGGCTTATGGGCCCTGCGATTGGCGTAGCGGTTGCATACCGCTTACATGCATCTCCTTTGATCATTTTTGCAAGTGTAGTCTCAGGCGCTGCCGGAGCAGAGCTTGGGGGACCTGCTGGCAGCTTTGTCGCAGCATTAATTGGTGTGGAAGTCGGCAAACTTGTCAGTGGTGAGACAAGAATTGATATTATCTTCACGCCGCTTGTCACCATTATCACAGGCTTTTTCACCGCCGCTTTGATCGGACCTGGGATTGAAGCTATGATGACAGGGCTTGGCAGGCTCATCATGTGGGGGACAGACCAAAGCCCGCTGATCATGGGTATGCTAGTTGCCACCATTGTTGGACTTGCCCTCAGCTCACCGATCTCAAGTGCGGCACTTGCACTCATGCTTGATTTAAGCGGGACAGCGGCCGGTGCTGCAACGATCGGCTGCTGTGCGCAGATGATCGGCTTTGCCGCTGCAGGCTTTAGAGAAAACCGATTTGGCGGTCTTGCGGCTGTCGGTATTGGGACGTCAAAATTGCAGCTGCCGAATATTGTGAAAAATCCCCTCATCCTCATTCCACCGACGATTGCGGGCCTGATACTTGCGCCAATTGGTATTATTGGGTTTGGGATGGTCAATAATGCGGCAGGGGCGGGTATGGGAACGAGCGGCCTTGTTGGACAGCTCATGACCCTGACAGTCATGGGGTTTCATCCATCCGTATTCCTAGCGATTGCTCTCTTGCATATTGTTGGCCCGGCACTGATTAGTTTGGTAGTATCAGAATGGATGAGAAAGAAAGGCTATATACAATTCGGAGATTTAACCATACAAACTGGAGGAATGAAACATGAAAAAAATTGAATCAAACGAAGAATTACAAAAGGTCATTCAACAAGACTTAACGGTATTACTATTTTCAGCTGACTGGTGTCCGGACTGTACATTTATTGAACCATTCTTGCCAGAGCTTGAAGCAGACTACCCAGAATTTGAATACTTCTATGTCGATAGAGATCAGTTCATTGACACTTGCGCAGAATGGGAAATTTACGGCATTCCAAGCTTTTTAGTCTTTAAAAACGGACAAGAGATTAACCGCTTTGTCAGCAAGGATCGGAAGACAAAGGAAGAGATTGAAGCATTTTTAACAGATTCTCTTTCTAAATAATGAAAGGAGAGTCTAAACCATGGCGAAAATGACATCAAGACAGCTTGCGAACGAACTCAAAAGCCGTCTGACGAATGACAGCTGGTCACATCAGTTTGACCGGGAAAAAGACACGCTTCGTATTGAAGATAAACAAACAGGTAAAGGCATCCTACTAGAGCTCCCGCCAATCATTGCAAAGTGGGAAGTAAAGCCTGATGAAACCCTAGATGAGATTGTCTATTATGTGAAAGAGGCGCTAAGTGCCATGAAAGGTGAAGCGCAGCACATCTCAGGAAAAGAAAAGCAAATTTATCCGGTTATTCGTTCCACTTCCTTTCCGGAGACATCAAGTGATGGGATTCCGCTCGTGTTTGATGAGCATACAGCTGAAACGAGAATTTACTATGCGCTTGACCTTGGAAGCACCTACAGATTAATTGATGAAAAGATGCTTCAAAAGGAAAATTGGACAAAAGAGCGCATCAGAGAAACCGCAAGCTTCAACGTCCGTTCACTTGAAACCGTGGTGAAAATGGATGAGGTCGCAGGCAACCGGTTTTATTTCTTCCGTGCGAATGACGGGTATGATGCCAGCAGACTTTTAAATGAATCGATTTTACAAGATTATGCGCAAAAAATAGAAGGACAGATGGCCATTTCTGTTCCCCATCAAGATGTATTCATCATTGCAGATGTTCGCAATGAATCAGGCTATGATATTTTAGGACAGATGTCGATGAGCTTCTTCGCCAGCGGCACGGTTCCAATTACCGCATTGTCATTTTTATACGACGAGGGCAAGCTTGAACCGATCTTTATTCTTGCAAAAAGCAGACCAAAACAGTAGTAGAAGGGAATTTTGAAGAATGAACGTTTTTTATAATGCAGAAGGTGTAGGCGACACACTCCTTATTTCATTGAAAGATGTGACTAGAGAAGAAGTAGCTCATGAGACGTTTGGAGATGTCGTGAGAATCTACAATCAAGACACAAAAGAAACAACAGGCTTTAATATCTTCAACGCATCCACTTACATGAAGATTGAAGAAAACGGATCTGTACCGCTTTCTGAAACGCTTGTTCAAGATATCAATGAAATTTTAAACCGCAACGGTGTTAGTGAAACGTTGACTGTCGATCTATCACCAAAATTTGTTGTCGGTTATGTAAAGGAAAAGGAAAAGCATCCGAATGCAGATAAATTAAACATTTGCCAAGTAGATGTTGGCGAAGAAACATTACAAATCGTGTGCGGTGCACCAAACGTCGATCAAGGTCAATATGTCGTTGTTGCTAAGGTCGGTGCGGTGATGCCGAGCGGTTTGGTCATCAAAGATGCTGAACTAAGAGGGGTACCTTCAAGCGGAATGATTTGTTCAGCAAAAGAATTAGACCTTCCAGATGCGCCTGCTGAAAAAGGGATTCTTGTTTTAGAAGGAAGCCACCAACCTGGCGAACCCTTTGAAGCTTAACCTCCCATAAACGGGCACCTATGAGCGAAGAATGTGTTATACCAAAAGTCACTAAGTACGTACTTAGTGACTTTTTTTCATCTACATACAGTCCGAACAGCAAAAGCGGCACTTTTCTCGCTTTTCTGCATGAAAAAGCAGTGGTATACTAAAAATCGCCCAAGAAAACGTAAGGGGAGTTAAAGTGAGTGATAAACGATGAGTTGGATAGATAAATTTTTCAATGTATTTTTAGGAGAAGAGAAGAAAGAAGAAAAAGCTGAAAGACCCGTTGAAGGTCCGGCTGCACGAAAGCAGACAGCTTTTGAACAGCATAAAGAATATAAAAAAATGGAAGACACGAAAGTCTATTATGAATATCCGAAAGGCAACTTCCGCTTTCCTCTCGTGCCAGATGAACCCGCTCGTAACGGAATGAAGCAGCAGGAGAGAAGGCGCCCGAGGTCCAGCCAGCCAAATGCAAAGCAGACCTATCAGCCTAAACAAACTGTGCAACCTGATATCAATAAAAAGCCATTCAAACCAGAGCAAATCCCTTCACCGATCTATGGCTATCATCAGGATATGCGTCCAAAACGAAAAGAAGGCAAAGAGGAAGCATCCTCTGTTCAAATGAAGGGCACAGAAGAAACAGCACAGCGCGTCACGCTGTTATCAGAAGAGGCAGAGCGTGAACGGAATGTCAGGCAGCAAATGAACATACCGTCTATACGGAAAGAAACTCGCCTGGAGGAAGCTGCTTTAGCTCCTGCAGAAGAGAAAGCGGATATGCAAGAAGCCGCAGCGTCTCATGCATTGCAAGATGAACTCGCTTATCAGGATCATGTTCAATCGACGATGGAGCGCTTAAATGACGAGCCTTTCATCCAAACAGAGGAACAAGAGCCAGCCTTTTTGCAGCCTGAAGAACATATTGAAGCTGACTTACATCATCAGCAAGCCGAAGTATATCACGAACCGCCGGTAGATTCTGAGCCTGTACAGGATGTTTCCAGTGAAAACGAAGAAATACAAGACGAGCCGGTAGAGCAGTTTGTCGATCATACTCAGGAAATAGAACCATTGACATTCGAAACAGCGGAAGACACGCATTCCGCTATTGAAATGGAAGTAGACATGCCGGCAGAAGAAGTAGAGGTACTAGACGACATCTCAGCAGAACCGGTCGAGGAAATAGAAGTTGATTCCACCGAAGATCATCAAGAAGAAGTGCCACCACCGCATGCATTGGAAGAAACTGAGCCAGTTGCAGAGCATGATCTGCAAGAAGATCAATTGTTAGAAGAAGCGGAATTAGTAGAAGATCAAGTGTTGCCAATAGAACAAGTAGCAGATGAACAGAATGCTACTGAACCAGCAGAACCTGTCATAGAGCAGCAAGAAAAGCAAGAACAAGTGCATGAAGTGATGGAAGAAAAACCGAAACAGGCATCTCCTCAGCCGAAGCGCTCAAGCGGACAAACCTCAACGGTTCCATTTAACGTGATGATGTTAAAAAGTGATCAGCGCATGCAAGGACAAAAGAAAGCAGCAGCTGCACAAGGATATGTTTTTCCAAGCTTAGCCCTTCTAGACGTACCTCCAGCTCAAAAAGAAGAGGACGGGACATGGGTGAAAGAGCGGGCAGAGCTGCTCAATGCCACACTGAAAAATTTCAATGTAAGAGCAAGTGTCGTCCATGTCACGCAGGGCCCTTCTGTCACAAGATTTGAGGTGCATCCAGAACCAGGTGTGAAAGTGAACAAAATCACGAACCTGTCAGATGATATTAAACTTAGTTTGTCTGCAAAGGATATTCGAATCGAAGCGCCGATCCCAGGCAAGAACACGATCGGAATCGAAGTGCCGAACCTGCACAGTAAAATGGTTTTCTTACGAGAAATGATCAGAAGCAGTGCATTTAGAGACAATCCATCTCCTTTAACGGCAGCGCTCGGATTAGATATCTCAGGTCAGCCCGTCGTGGTTGATCTACAAAAAATGCCGCACGGCTTAATTGCCGGAGCAACAGGTTCAGGAAAAAGTGTCTGCATTAATACCATTTTAGTAAGCTTAATGTTTAAAGCATCACCAGATGAAGTGAAAATGCTCTTAATCGACCCTAAAATGGTTGAATTAGCGCCGTATAATCACATTCCGCATCTCGTGAGTCCTGTCATTACCGATGCAAAGACAGCAACAGCTGCTCTGAAATGGGTAGTCGATGAAATGGAAAGACGCTATGAACTGTTTGCTCACTCTGGTGTGAGAGAAATTAAACGATTCAATGAACTGGTGAAAGAAAAACAAATGGGCGAAAAACTCCCGTATCTCGTTGTTGTGATTGATGAGCTGGCTGATTTAATGATGGTCGCACCAAATGAAGTCGAAGAAAGCATTTGCCGGATTGCCCAAAAAGCAAGAGCGTGCGGTATTCACTTACTGATTGCGACTCAAAGACCATCCGTTGATGTCATCACAGGTCTCATAAAAGCCAATATCCCAACAAGAATTGCTTTCTCTGTCTCAAGCCAGGTAGATTCTAGAACCATTATTGACATGGCAGGTGCAGAAAAGCTTCTCGGAAAAGGAGACATGCTCTTCTTAGAAAATGGCTCCGGTAAGCCAACAAGGCTACAAGGGAACTTCGTATCAGACCGCGAGATTGATCAAGTGGTGGCACATGTGAGGAAACAACAAAAGCCTGTGTTTCTTTTCGAACAGGAGGAATTGATGCTCCAAGGCTCTGCAATTACAGACGAAGACGAATTGTTTATAGATGCTTGCCGATTTGCCATTGAGCAGAATAGTGCTAGTACATCGAGTCTGCAACGCAGATTTAGAATTGGCTACAATCGTGCAGCTAGATTGATTGACATGATGGAACGCGAGGGCATGATCTCTGGTGCGAAAGGCAGTAAGCCAAGAGAAGTCCTCATGACACTTAGTGATTTAGAACAATTGACCTAAGCAAAAACCACTTCATTTTTTTCATAAACATGGTATGATAGCACATAGGTGCAATTTTGGAATTGGACACTTTTTGCATGCCTGTCTGAACGCTTTTTATGTAAAATGAGCGGAAACAGGTGTTAGAAATGGGAAAGTTGTCGGATACTAATCATAGTTATTATTGATTAGAATAGGAAGATCGGAAAAAAATCTTTATTTGGAGCTGCGATCTGTGATCCGCTAAAGACGAAAATCACAAGTTGCAAATTGAAATGAGCGTCATATACTGTAAGTCAGATAGACGTTTGTTGGAGGTACAATTATGACTGTTTATCATTTTGTTGGAATAAAAGGGACAGGTATGAGTCCACTGGCCCAAATTCTTCATGATACTGGGTATACTGTCCAAGGATCGGATATCGAAAAACATATCTTTACACAAAAAGCATTAGAAGAAAGAAACATTAAAATCCTTCCATTTGACCCAGATAATATTCAACCGGGGATGACGGTCATTGCAGGAAATGCATTTCCTGATACACACCCTGAAATTGAACGTGCCCTTTCTCAAGGGATTCCTGTGATTCGGTACCATAAATTCCTTGGAGAATACATGGATTCATTCACAAACGTTGCCATTACTGGTGCTCATGGTAAAACATCGACAACAGGACTGCTTGCTCATGTGATGCAATCCGCAAAGCCAACCTCGTACTTAATCGGTGATGGATCTGGAATGGGGAAAGAAAACAGTGAGTATTTTGTTTTTGAAGCATGCGAATACCGCAGACACTTCCTCAGCTATCATCCAGACTATGCGATCATGACCAATATTGATTTTGATCATCCTGATTATTTCTCGGACATTGATGACGTGTTTGATGCGTTTCAAAACATGGCGCTTCAAGTGAAAAAAGCCATTATCGCTTGCGGAGACGATGAGCATTTGCTGAAGATTCAAGCGAAAGTACCTGTTGTGTACTACGGATTCAATGAAGAAAATGATTTCCAAGCACGTAATGTTGTAAAAAATACGGAAGGTACCACATTTGATGTATTTGTACGTAATACGTTTTATGATACCTTCTACATTCCTGCCTACGGAAATCATAATGTCCTTAACTCGTTAGCTGTGATTGCGTTATGTCACTACGAAGCCATTGATGTAGAACTCATCAAAGGCGCGTTAACGACATTTGGTGGTGTGAAACGACGCTTTAATGAAAAAGTAGTCGGTGCCCAGGTCTTAATTGATGATTATGCGCATCATCCAACTGAAATTGAGGTAACCATTGAAGCAGCTCGTCAAAAATATCCAGACCGTGATATTGTTGCTGTCTTCCAGCCGCATACTTTCACACGTACACAGCAATTCTTAACTGAATTCGCTGACAGTCTAAAGAAAGCCGACTATGTATATCTTTGTGATATTTTCGGTTCAGCTCGTGAAAACATTGGGAAACTGAGCATCGAGGATTTACGAGAGAAAATCCCGCAGGCCCAATTGATTGAGGAAGACGATACATCTGTGCTGAAAGCGCATGAGGATGCGATTTTGATCTTTATGGGAGCAGGAGACATTCAAAAATATCTGCGTGCTTATGAGAAAGTCGCTGTATAAATACTTAAACGAAAAGTGCCGTTTCAATCGGCGCTTTTTTATTTTGAATAAAATGTGACAAAGGAGCTAAATGTGTCAAGATCTGCCGCTTTTTTTCGTTCGCTGTGGACAGGAATCAGCGAATAAGTGTAGAATTATTATTCAATCGGTCATTCTAGGCGATGTTTGAATGATACAACGAGAGGGTAATGAATGAAATATGCCCGCAACAAAGGAGGTATCAGATGATTATTATTCTATATCTAAGCGTTGCACTGATCGCAATTGCTTTCCTCATTCTTGTCATCTACATGTCGAAAACATTAAAATCCTTACAGCTGACATTAAAGAATGTTGCATCAACTTTAGAAGGTCTTGAAGGACAGATGCAAGGCATCACCACAGAGACAGCACAATTGCTACATAAGACAAATCAGCTTGCAGAAGATCTTCAAGACAAATCGGCAAAACTAGGCACAGTTGTGGATGCGGTGCAGGGAATTGGCGGCTCGATCAACCAATTTAATACAAGCATAAAGCAGGCAGCTGGTGCGGTTTCTTCATCCGTTGAAAGGAATCAAGAAAAGGTCACGGATGTGGTAAGCTGGAGTAACGCAGCACTTGAAATTTATAAAAAATGGAAACAACGTAAACACCAAAAATAAACCATATTCGCATAGGAGGAATAATCATGAGCAAAGACGGAATCAATAGCAAAGACTTTTTGATCGGTACACTTATTGGTGGCATTGTTGGTGCAACAACAGCATTATTCTTAGCACCGAAGTCAGGGAAAGAGCTTCGCGATGATTTGAACACCCAAGCGAATGCTTTAAAAGATAAAACAGATCGACTCACAACAGATGCAAAGGAAAAAGGCACTGAATATGTGACAATTGCGAAAGATAAAACGTCTGAATTGTCTCAGCTGGTGGCAGAGCAGTCAAACCAGATTTTAGACAAAGTGAAAGACATAAAAGAGCGTGCAGCTGGAAAAGCTAATCAAGTAAAAAGTGAAGCAGAAGACGCTGCAGCTGATCTTGCGAGCGAAGCGTCAGATGTAGCAGACGAAGCAAAGGTTAGAGCACAAGAAGCAAAATCAGAAATTGAAGACGGCATTAAAGATGTCAAAGAAAAAGTAGAACAATCGACTAAAGGCTAACTCGCTGCTGAAGTGAGGAAGGAGCACATCATGGCAAAACAACTCATTGAAACAGAAGAACAATTTGATCAACTAACGAATCAAGACGGAACCTTTGTCTTTTTTAAGCACAGCTTGACATGCCCAATCAGCCAAGCTGCTTTTCAAGAGTTTGAAGCATTTGCGTCTGCACATGAAGACGTGCCTACTTATTTCTTGCAAATTCAAAACACAAGAGAGCTTTCATCCTATGTGACTGAACAGTCGGGTGTAAAGCACGAAAGTCCACAGGCACTTATTTTTAGCGGTGGAAAAGTAAAATGGCATGCATCTCACTCGAGCATTACAAAAGAAGCGCTTGAACATAATATGTAGAAGAAACGTCAGCAGCTGCTGACGTTTTTTTGATAAAAAAGGTTTACTTGAACCAAAAGTATGCTATAATCTTACACATAATACTTTATCGCTTAAAAGCGTTTGGGTAATAAAGAATTTTTTCGTGACAATTCCGAAATCTTTGTTTATAATAAACCCTATCCTGAGTGAATGAAAAAATAAAAAGCGAGAGCAGGCAGAGGAAAGGATGACAAAAATGAGCAACAATGAACTAGAACAATTGAGACAGCAGGCAGATGAATTAAATCTTCAAATCTTAAAACTGATCAATGAAAGAGGAAACATTGTAAAAGAAATTGGGAAAGCGAAAGAAGCGCAAGGTGTCAACCGTTATGATCCTGTCAGAGAGCGCACAATGCTAAACCAAATTCTTGAAGAAAATGATGGCCCTTTTGAAAATTCAACAATTCAGCATATTTTCAAAGAAATTTTCAAAGCTGGTCTAGAGCTTCAAGAAGATGATCATAGCAAAGCACTTCTTGTTTCTCGTAAGAAAAAACCAGACAATACAATTGTGAATATCAATGGGGAAGCGATCGGTGATGGAAAACAACGCTTCATCGTTGGACCGTGTGCCGTTGAGAGCTACGAGCAAGTGGCAGAAGTTGCAGCAGCAGCGAAGCAACAGGGAATAAAACTTCTTCGCGGGGGCGCATTTAAACCACGCACAAGCCCATACGACTTCCAAGGCCTTGGTATAGACGGTCTAAAGATTTTAAAGCGTGTAGCTGATGAATACGATCTTGCTGTCATTAGTGAAATCGTCAATCCTGCTCATATCGAAGAAGCGATCGAGCATATTGATGTGATTCAAATTGGTGCTCGTAACATGCAAAACTTCGAGCTTTTAAAAGAAGCCGGATCTGTGAAGAAACCAGTTCTTTTAAAACGAGGTCTAGCAGCAACCATTTCAGAATTCATCAATGCAGCTGAATACATCATCGCACAAGGAAATGACCAAATCATCCTTTGTGAGCGCGGTATCCGCACATACGAAACAGCAACAAGAAATACACTTGATATCTCTGCTGTGCCGATCTTGAAACAAGAGACACATTTACCAGTCTTCGTTGATGTGACGCACTCAACTGGACGTAGAGATCTTCTTCTTCCAACAGCGAAAGCAGCTCTTGCGATTGGAGCGGACGGTGTTATGGCTGAAGTGCATCCTGACCCATCTGTTGCCCTATCTGATTCAGCGCAGCAAATGGACATTCCTCAATTCGAAAAATGGTTAGATGCGTTAAGACCACTTGTCAACATTCATGCGTAATCATAGATAATAAAGCCGCCGGATAACAGCCCGGCGGCTTTTTCATGGAAAAAAATGAAAATTAGGGATGAAAGGAAGAAAGCACATGACAAGCGTCAAAAGCGTTTGTTCACAATGTTTTCATTTTTAAAATTCGACAGAATCTGCTAAGATCATTGTCATAGCTGACGTTTACGACGACTTTTGATGAAATATGATTCAATTTACAGGTAACAAGCTCATTAAAGTTTGTTTAATTTAGTTATAAAAAGAAAGGGAACGTTTTCATATGACAAAAAAACGTGTATAATTTCTTAAAAGAATGTCATTTTGATGTAGATTGAAAAATTATGTGTCTCTTTTCATCGTTTTAATGACAAATAGGATATTATTTTTCTCGTATCTGATATGTCTCTACCTATTTGGTGAATGCTATAGATATGAAGTGTATTTGAAGGAGTGATTTATGTGAATAATGTTACAATATATGATGTAGCAAGAGAAGCAAATGTAAGTATGGCAACGGTATCACGCGTTGTGAATGGAAATCCGAACGTAAAACCAACAACAAGAAAAAAGGTGCTTGAAGCGATTGACCGTCTTGGCTACCGTCCAAACGCAGTGGCACGTGGTCTTGCAAGTAAAAAAACAACGACGGTCGGGGTCATCATCCCTGATATTTCAAGTATCTTTTATTCTGAGCTTGCACGCGGTATTGAAGATATCGCCACGATGTACAAGTACAACATCATTTTAAGCAACTCAGATCAAAATACAGATAAAGAGCTTCATCTGTTAAATACGATGTTAGGCAAACAGGTGGATGGGATCGTCTTTATGGGCGGGAACATTACTGATGTGCTAGTCGAAGAATTTAAGCGCTCTCCTGTACCGATTGTTCTTGCAGCTTCTGTTGAAGAGCAAGCTCAAACACCATCTGTCAACATTAACTATGAGCAGGCCATTTATGATTCAGTCCAGCTATTAGTTGAAAAAGGACATAAACGAATTGCCTTCGTATCTGGCCCGATGTCAGAACCAATTAACTCTGTGAGAAAGCTTGCTGGTTATAAGCGTGCGCTTGAAGAAGCAGGTATCGTGTTTGACGAAGCGCTTGTTGCTGAAGGAGACTACTCATATGACTCTGGTATTGAAGCGCTGGCTAATCTGCTTGAGCAGTCTGACAAGCCGACAGCAGTCATTGCGGCTACAGATGAAATGGCACTAGGAGTCATTCACGGAGCGCAGGACAGAGGTGTATCAATTCCTGAGGATTTAGAAGTAATTGGCTTTGATAACACAAGACTTTCTCTCATGGTGCGCCCTCAGCTGACAACGGTTGTTCAGCCGACATATGATATTGGTGCTGTCGCAATGAGACTGCTGACAAAGCTGATGAACAAAGAACAAGTGGATGATCAAATCGTAGAGCTTCCGCACAGAATTGAAGAAAGACAATCAACAAAATAAAAACGAAAAAAGCAGGCTCACCTTTTCAGTGAATGCCTGCTTTTTTATGCCTTTTTCTTTTCTCTTCTAACAGGCATGAGTGCTTTTTCTACTGTTTGTGCATTTTTTTCTGTGATTTCTGCTTTTCTTGGGATCGGTGGATATAAATCGTCAGGATCGAACCATGTGGTTGGAAGGGTGACAGGCGATTGCTTACTCCATGCCTGAATCCAGTCCTGAGGAAGCTCATCTGGCGGTGTGATGCCTTTCATCTCAAGCCAAATGCGGCTCCACGCTCTTGGGACCACGCGCCAAATATCATAACCACCTCCGCCAACAGCAATCCATTTACCATCACAATATTGATGTGCAAGCTTATGAGCAAGTCTAGGAATTTCTTCATATATTTTCATGGTGGCAGATAAATGGGTTAAAGGATCGTAATAGTGAGCATCTGCCCCATTTTGCGTCAAAATCACATCTGGTTTAAAAAAAGCAGCAATCTCAGTCACGGCTGTTCTGTATGCCTCGAGGAACGAATCGTCTTCAGTAAATGCATCAAGCGGAATGTTAAATGCATAGCCATAGCCTTTATCATGGCCTCTTTCCTGTACTTGTCCAGTTCCAGGGAATAAGTAGCGTCCCGTTTCATGGATGGAGACTGTACATACCTCTGGATCGTCATAGAAGCTGAACTGTACACCATCTCCGTGATGAGCATCTGTATCAATATATAAAATTCTTGCGCCATATGTCTTTTGAATATATTGGATCGCCACAGAGCTGTCATTATAAATACAAAAGCCGGATGCACGTCCTTTAAATCCGTGGTGAAGTCCGCCGCCAAGGTTGAGTGCATGCTGCGAATGACCCAGCATCACTTCATCAACCGCTGTTAATGTCCCGCCAACAAGAAGAGAAGCTGCCTCATGCATGCCTGCAAACATCGGTGTATCCTCGGTGCCAAGACCGTAGCGTTCACCCTCTGCTGTAGACAGTTTTCCTTCACTTGCCCGCTGCACAGCTTGAATATAGTCTGCTGTATGAACGAGCTTTAATTCCTCCAGCGTAGCCATCCGCGGTGCGACAATGTCATCATCAGTTAACGCCTTCATTTTGTGAAGAAGATCGTATGTTAAGTAGACGCGAAGCTGATTGAAGGGATGGTCCTGGTGAAACTGGTACGTTTGAAAAGATGGTGAAAAAACAAAGGTCGCTTCCTTCATTTGATCGTCTGCTCCATAGGCCAGAGCACCTTGTAGCCTTTTGCACGAATCAGCTTCGTCACATGATCTGCATGAATGGTTTGAAGGCGGAAGACGAGCACCTTAGAGGCTTCATTTGCATGCGGGTACACAAGCACACTTAGCATTTGAATATGCTGCTCCTTTAAAATGGCTGTGATGTCTGCGAGCCCCTCTGTCATCTGCTCCACTTCAACCTCTAAGTGTGAGCCCGGTTGATCTGCACCTGTCAGTCTGACAAACGTACGAAGTAAATCTGTCTTTGTGATAATGCCTACAAGCTTGCCGCGTTTCACCACTGGAAGACAGCCAATTCCATGCTCAAAAAAGACACTTGAAATCTCCTCAACGAAATCAAGCGGATGGGCAGTGATCGTCTCTAACACCATGATCTCTTCAACAGGCCGCTGAATAAAAAGCTGCCTTTTTTCTGTTTCGAAAATACTTGGACTGGCATTTTTAATATCCCGATCTGTCACCATCCCAATGACAGATCCTTGCTCAGATACGATGGGAATATGCCGAATGTGATGTGCACTCATTTTTTGAATGGCTTCTTCGATCGTATCGGTTTTTCGCAGCGTGATGACATCACGCTCCATAATTTGTTCAATCATCATTGTTTACCAATCCCCTTTGCCAAAAAAACGAATTGAACGTTAATACATAAAGCGCTGATGGAAGCGAAGACGATCGAAACGCTCGATCGAATCAGGGCTCACGTTTTTTCCGATTCTCGCCATTAAACAATTGGCTGGATGTGAGCTGATCTCTGGCTCGTCTGTTGCAAACCAGACAAGACCGCCTGCGTTCATCATTTTCTCCATCATTTTGCGGTACTCCCAAACGTTTTTCTTTGTCCCCTTTAAATCCCAATGCCAGTAATATTCAGTTGTAATGATGATGTAATTCTCCATTTGCTCATCCATCATGCTCACATCAAGTAAATGCTTGCCGAGCGAACATCCTCTAAACGGAGGAGCCACTTCAATGGCACCTAGCTCGATTAAATTGTCCATGTCGCCTTCTGACCAGCGCTCAAGCGGATCAGGATACAAATACGTGACATAACCTACGACAAGCTCATCCACTCTTGCAATGATAATACGTCCTTCTGGAAGATCTGCTATTTCAACAAGTGCTTGTTTCTGTTCCTCAGGCGTGCGAAATGCCGTTAGTCCTTCATGAAACGTATAGATCGCAAGCTCTGATGCAGGTACTGGTCCTTCAATTAGGATGGAACCTGTTTCTCGCTCAATGGTTTTTGAATAATAAGTTTTAGGATGCTCCACGTATCCACCGCCTCAAATTCTAGTGAGTCGTCTCTATTTTAGCTTAAATCTCTTAAAAATTAAAACGGTTTCACCATAAGTTTTTTAAAAATTGAGAAAAAAAGTCATCTATACTATAATGGTCATTGTAAACGTATGCAAAGGGGGACTGTTTGATGAAGGTAGAAACGCTACCATCAGTAAAAGGGAACTATCATTTAAATGATTATGAGCAGGCATACAAAGAATTTTCATGGGAGGAAGCGAGAAAAAACTTCTCCTGGTATGAAACAGGCAATATCAATGCAGCCTATGAAGCGATTGACAGACATGCGGATTCGTTTCGTAAGAACAAGGTGGCGCTTCATTACAAAGATTCACAGCGGGATGAAAAGTATACGTTCAGGGATATGAAAATCAATACAAATAAAGCGGGAAATCTATTCAGAGAAAAGGCGCATGTGCAAAAAGGGGATCGTGTGTTTATCTTTATGCCAAGATCACCTGAGCTCTATTTTCTTCTGCTTGGCGCGGTTAAAATTGGTGCGATTGTTGGCCCGTTATTTGAGGCATTTATGGAAGGGGCCGTCAAAGACCGTTTAGAAAATAGTGAGGCAAAAGTGATTGTGACAACGCCTGACCTGCTTGAGCGAATTCCATTTGCAGAGCTTCCAAAGCTTGAATCCGTCATCATTGTCGGTGGTGAAAAGGAGGATGCAGGTGGTGTGCGGACGATTCACTATGAAGAGGCATTTGAGCAGGCAGCGAAGGAACTTGAAATCGAGTGGATGGATGAAAAAGACGGATTCCTGCTCCATTACACATCAGGGTCCACTGGTACGCCAAAGGGTGTGCTGCATGTCCATGGTGCTATGGTGCAACAAGACCAGACCGGTAAATGGGTGCTTGACCTGAAAGATGACGACGTCTACTGGTGTACAGCTGATCCAGGCTGGGTCACAGGGACAGTGTACGGTATTTTTTCACCATGGTTAAATGGGGCGACGAATGTCATTTTAGGCGGCCGGTTTAATCCTGATACGTGGTATGAAACCATTGAATCACTTGGTGTGACTGTTTGGTACAGTGCACCTACAGCCTTTAGAATGCTGATGGGGGCAGGGGACGACCTCATTCAAAAATATGACCTCAGCTCGCTTCGACATGTCTTAAGTGTAGGAGAGCCTCTCAATCCGGAAGTGATCCGCTGGGGAGACGCTGTATTTGGCAAACGAATTCATGATACATGGTGGATGACAGAAACGGGTGCACAGCTGATTTGTAATTATCCATGTATGGACATCAAACCGGGCTCGATGGGGAAACCAATCCCAGGTGTAGAAGCGGCGATTGTAGATAATGCAGGAAATGAACTTCCACCATACCGAATGGGCAACCTTGCGATCAAAAAGGGCTGGCCTTCCATGATGCATACGATCTGGAACAATCCTGAAAAATATGAATCTTACTTTATGCCGGGAGATTGGTATGTTTCAGGAGATTCAGCATATATGGACGAAGACGGATACTTTTGGTTCCAGGGACGTGTCGATGATGTCATCATGACGTCAGGAGAGCGGGTCGGTCCATTTGAAGTGGAAAGTAAACTAGTAGAACATCCGGCCATTGCAGAGGCTGGTGTCATCGGAAAACCTGATCCGGTCCGCGGCGAAATTATTAAAGCATTCATTGCGCTTAGGAGCGGATATGAGCCGACAGATGAGCTGAAAGAAGAGATTCGTACGTTTGTGAAAAAAGGACTCGCTGCACATGCAGCACCGCGAGAAATCGAGTTTAAAGACAAGCTGCCAAAAACGCGAAGCGGAAAAATTATGAGACGTGTGCTAAAGGCGTGGGAGCTGAATTTACCGGCTGGCGACCTTTCGACAATGGAAGATTAATCTTTTCCGTCAGTTGACTTGATATCAAAAGTATGTTAAAAATGACTTTAGTTGAATATGAAAAGGTTTTGACTGAGATTCAGTAGAATCATCTTTCCCTGTCCAAGAGAGCTGACGGTTGGTGCGAGTCAGTACAAAGAGATATTCGAATTACCCTCACGAACCGCTTTTACGAAAAGGAGCATGCATGCTGTCCTAATTAGTGAAAGAACGGATCTGTCCGTTATCAGTGTAAGTGAAAAGACGTGATGTTTTGTCTTTTAAGCAGGGTGGTACCGCGATATATATCGTCCCTTCGTTCATTCGAAGGGGCGTTTTTTATGTTGAATTGTAAAAAAAGGAGATTTGGATATGAGTCAATTGATGGAAGAGTTATCGTTCAGAGGATTAATTCAGCAACAAACAGATGAAGAAGGTTTAACAAAATTATTAGCAGAAGAAAAAATCAAGCTATACTCCGGCTTCGATCCAACAGCTGACAGCTTGCACATTGGTCACCTATTGCCGATTTTAACATTACGTAGATTCCAGGAAGCAGGCCATCACCCGATTGCACTTGTTGGCGGCGCGACTGGACTGATCGGTGATCCTAGCTTCAAAAAAGCAGAACGCTCACTAAACCCAGCGGAAATCGTAGAGCAGTGGTCAGAGAAAATCAAAGGACAGCTGTCTCAATTTCTTGATTTTGAAGCAGTTGAAAACCCAGCCATCATCGTAAACAACTATGACTGGATCAGCCAAATGAATGTCATTACATTCCTTCGTGATATTGGAAAAAACTTCGGTGTGAACTTCATGCTCGCAAAAGATATCGTCAGCTCCCGTATCGAGACAGGGATTTCTTACACAGAGTTCAGCTACGTGATTCTGCAATCTTTAGATTTCTTAAACCTTTACAGAAATGAAAACTGTAAGCTGCAAATCGGTGGAAGTGATCAGTGGGGAAATATCACATCTGGACTTGAATTGATCCGTAAGTCCGAGGCAGAAGGCGCAAAAGCATTCGGTCTCACAATGCCGCTTGTCACAAAGGCAGACGGCACGAAGTTTGGTAAAACAGAAGGCGGCGCCATCTGGTTAGATAAAGAAAAAACATCACCATATGAATTCTACCAATTCTGGATCAACACAGATGACCGTGATGTCGTGAAATACTTAAAATACTTTACGTTCCTATCAAAAGAAGAGATCGCATCGTACGAAGAAAAAGTGCAAACAGCTCCTGAAAAACGTGAAGCACAGCGCCGTTTAGCAGAGGAAGTCACAACACTTGTGCATGGCCGTGAATCACTAGAACAGGCTGTCAACATCTCAAATGCGCTATTCAAAGGCGAGATCAAATCTCTTACAGCAGAAGAAGTTAAAGTAGGCTTTAAAGATGTGCCATCAATGGAGAAAGACAGTGCAGAAGAATTAACACTTGTTGATGTTCTTGTCGAATCAAAACTGTCTCCATCAAAACGTCAAGCACGTGAAGATATCACAAACGGTGCCGTCTACATCAACGGAGAGAGACAAACCGATAAAGACTATGTTCTTTCAGCTGAAGACCGAATTGAAAACCAATTTACCGTCTTAAGAAGAGGCAAAAAGAAATACTTCCTTGTGACTTACAAGTAAGAATGTGTGCAGCCGGTCTGCGAAAAACCGGCTGCTATTTTTATGCAAATTGAGAGATGAGAGCCCTCATAGAGCCTAATAGACTGTTAGATGAGTGGTTGTCTAGTCTTTTAGCATTGGCCGCTGCGAAAGTCAAAGGTGCTTTTTTATTATTTAATGTCTTTAAAATGATTGGACAAACAGTGCCTTGTTCACTTTTCTGTCATATTTTTCTTGTTTAAAATAAAGACGAACAAGATAAATAAGGGGGAATGAACGTGTCACTATTGATGAAAAGGAGTTTGCAGATTCTCGTTGCATTTGCATTGGTGGTTGGTTCAATGGTTTTTATCCAGCCGAAAGAGGTCAACGCGGCTGAGCATAATCCGGTCGTGATGGTACATGGCATGGGTGGTGCTTCTTATAACTTTGCGGCGATCAAAAGATACCTGGTGTCACAGGGCTGGGACCGAAACCAATTATATGCAATTGATTTCATAGACAAAACAGGTAATAACCTGAACAATGGCCCGCGTCTATCCAGATACGTCAAAGATGTGTTAGCCAAAACGGGCGCCAAAAAAGTAGATATTGTGGCACATAGCATGGGCGGAGCCAACACGTTATATTATATTAAGAACCTAGACGGCGGAGATAAAATTGAAAATGTCGTCACACTAGGTGGAGCGAACGGACTCGTTTCACTCAGAGCATTACCAGGCACTGATCCAAATCAAAAAATTCTTTACACATCCGTCTATAGCTCAGCCGACCTCATTGTCGTCAACAGTCTCTCACGCTTAATTGGCGCAAGAAACGTCCTCATCCACGGCGTTGGTCATATCGGTCTATTAGCCTCAAGCCAAGTCAATGGCTATATTAAAGAAGGGCTGAACGGCGGGGGACAGAATACGAATTAATATAAAAATGGCCAGCTTCCAATCATGGAAGTTGGCTTTCTGTATTTTTACCAGTAATTATTATTAATGAAGAAACATGGAGTAACTATTGATTAGTCTATAAATTAAAAGTAATCTGTGTGAATACTTGAAATGATTGTCGATGAAATCAGACTATGGTACGATGAATGTATATGTTATAAAGTAATTCGTACGAATTACTAAATGAGGGCGGGATATGAAGCTTGAACAAATCATAACGATCAAAATGGGAAAAAACCAATCAAGAAGAAATGAAAAAGCCGACAATAGCTTATCTACATATTCTTATGAAGATTTAATGAAAGATTTAGATGGCGCTTATTTAGACTCCATTGTAAATGAAAAAGAAAGCACATTATTAACGATTGATCCGTACTTAACAAATGTTTGTGATGTTGTCTTCAGCTTTGTTAGTTCGATTGCAGGGATTGTCAGTATTGAGACTCAAGGTAAAGTCATGAACCAAAACTTTGCCAAGCTGATCCTAGAAACTGAAGAACTAGATAAGCAGTATTTATGTTATGTTTTAAATGAATCTCAATTTATGAAAAAACAAATGGCGATTTCTATGCAAGGAAGTACGGTTCCAAAACTAACACCAGGAATTTTTCGTGCGTTAGAAGTGCATCTTCCTTCTATTGAAAAACAACAAATGATAGGAAGAGCCTATTTTCATTTTAGAAAGCGTCAAGCGCTCATGAAGAAACAAGCAAAATTAGAAGAACAACTATTTTTAGAAGTATTAAAACAACATGATCAATAAAGAAAAGCGAGGAAATAACAATGGCTGTGTTACATACAAAATTATTTAGTGCCGCAGATGACCTTAGAAGCAAAATGGATGCTTCAGAGTATAAAAACTATTTATTAGGATTGATCTTTTATAAATATTTATCTGATCGATTATTAGAAAAAGTCGTCGAAGTCGCAGATGAATCGTTGGAAGAATACGACACGCAGGATAAACAAGCACAATTATACAAAGAGTTATTATCAGATGAGGATATTCATAAAGATTTACTTGAAACATTAGTTGATACGATAGGATATGATATCGAACCAACGTATTTATTTAGTGAGTTAGCGAGTCAGGCAAAACAAAATATCTTTCAATTAAATGATTTAAATAAAGCATTCATTGATTTATCGACGAAATATCTTCAATTTAGTGGCTTGTTTGATGATGTGGATTTGAAATCGAAAAAACTGGGGTCAGATGATCAACAGAGAAATATCACCATTACAGAGGTATTAAAAAAATTAAATGATGTAGATGTCATTGGCCATAATGGAGATGTCATTGGAGATGCCTATGAATATTTAATTAGTCAATTTGCCTCAGAAGCAGGAAAAAAAGCCGGTGAATTCTATACACCACATGAGGTGTCTATCATGATGGCTCGTATTGTGGCAATTGGACAAGAGGAGAAAAAATTATTTAGTGTCTATGACCCTACAATGGGTTCCGGTTCTTTAATGTTAAATGTGCGAAATTACATTAACTATCCAGAAAGTGTAAAATATCACGGGCAAGAATTAAATACGACGACTTTTAATTTAGCAAAAATGAACTTGATCTTGCACGGTGTTGATTATGAAGATATGCGTCTACGTAACGGGGATACATTAAATAAAGACTGGCCGACCGATGAGCCGTATACATTTGATTCAGTTCTAATGAATCCGCCATATTCAGCCAAATGGTCAGCAGATGATACATTTTTAGATGATTCACGTTTTAATCGCTATGGGAAACTAGCACCGAAATCAAAAGCAGACTTTGCTTTTCTTTTGCATGGCCTATATCACTTAAAAGATTCTGGAACCATGGCGATTGTCCTGCCACATGGTGTTCTTTTTAGAGGTGCAGCAGAAGGTGTCATCCGTAAGAAATTACTAGAAGATGGACACATTGATGCGGTGATTGGTTTACCAGCAAATTTATTTTTTGGAACAAGCATTCCAACCACTGTCATCATTTTAAAGAAAAACCGTACAACGCGTGATGTACTATTTATTGATGCGAGTAAAGAATTTACCAAAGGAAAAAATCAAAACAAATTATCAACTGACAACATTGATAAAGTAGTAGAGACATATCAAAAACGAGAAGATGTAGAAAAGTATGCACATGTGGCAAGCTTTGAGGAAATCAAAGAAAATGACTTCAATTTAAATATCCCAAGATATGTCGATACATTTGAAGAAGAAGAGCCTGTCGACATGGCCGCCATAGGAGCAAAAATTCAAGAAATTCGAAAAGAAAAAGAAGAGCTAGAGTCTAATTTATATGACATGATTTCTTCCATGCAGTTTGATGAGAAAAATGCAGAATGGATGAAAGGTGCTTTAGAGGTGTTTAAACGTGGGAAGTAAGAGAGTGCCGGAAGTGAGGTTTAATGGGTTTAGTGAGGAATGGCAAGTGTGTAAATTGTTCGAGGTTGCTGAATTTAATCCAAGATCGAGTTTGCCAGAGCAATTTAGGTATGTTGATTTAGGTTCGGTTGTAGGTACAAATTTGATATCATATCGAACAGAGCTAAAGAAAACGGCTCCCTCAAGAGCTCAGAGATTAGCAAAACGCGGAGATGTGTTTTATCAAATGGTTAGACCATATCAGAAAAATAATTTTCTTTTTGACTTGCCTTATGCTGATTTTGTTTTTTCAACAGGCTATGCACAATTGC
Organism: Bacillus crepusculi; assembly: GCF_014764715.1. Lineage (GTDB taxonomy): Bacteria > Bacillota > Bacilli > Bacillales > Bacillaceae > Bacillus. Next base: position 106,280 of record NZ_JACXXE010000005.1, read on the forward strand.
GACCTTATGGAAATAGCTACTTTCTATTAAGTAGACTTCAAGAAAGTAGATTTGTTTCAAATGTACTTGATAGAAGTACCGGCACAAGCTATCCTGCAATTAACTCTAATGATTTAGCGCAAATTGAGATTAAGGTTCCCAAAAAAGAAGTTGAACAAACTCAAATCGGCAACTTTTTCAAACAATTAGACGAAACAATTACTATTCAACAACAAGAACTAGACACCTTAAAACAAACGAAACAAGGATTCTTACAAAAAATGTTTCCAAAAGAAGGAGAGTCCTTACCTGAAATTCGTTTTCCTGGGTTTAATGAGAAGTGGATACATCGCAACATTTTAGAAGTTAGTAAAGTGTTCATAGGTTTAGTAACAACGATGACTGAAAATTATCGTAAATCAGGAACACTACTAATTAGAAACTCAGACATCAAGGAAAATAGATTTGAATTCTCAAATGAGCCAATTCATCTAGATGAATCTTTTGCAGAACAACATCATACAAGACGGTTGATTGTCGGTGATGTAGTAACAGTACACACTGGCGATATAGGGACCTCTGCAGTTATTACTAAAAGAGAGTGTGGCTCTATAGGTTTTGCAACAATAAATTCAAGGCCTAATTCAAATTTGCTTGATTCTAACTATTTAGCAACATTTTTAAACACTCAAAGACACAAAAAATATGCTATTAAAATGTCGACAGGAGACGGACGAAGCAATTATAATTTAAAAGATTTTACTAAATTAAATATTCCGTTACCTTCTATTGAAGAACAAAACAAAATTGGTCTTTTTTTTAAAAGTTTTGATGAGAAAATTACTCTAAAGAAAAAAACATTGGATATACTCCAACAAACCAAAAAAGCCTTTTTACAAAAGATGTTTGTCTAAGCAAAAGGGGGAAATAAGATGATCAAGATTGAACATAGAGATGAATCAGAAATAGAACGTCAGTTAATTGACATTCTAGGTGAAGAGAGTAATCAATGGAACTATCGTCCAGATTTAAAATCAGAAGCCGACCTATGGCAGAACTTACGAAAGATCATCACCCAAAACAACTTATCAGAAATTGGGGAACATCCGATTTCTGATAAGGAATTTGATAAGATTAAAACGGAAATTTTAAATAAAACCCAAACACCCTTTGATGCAGCAAGATGGTTAAAAGGTGAAAATGGGATTGCTCGCATTACGATTGAACGAGATGATGTGTCTCTAGGTTCGATGTCACTCGTTCTTTATTCAAATCATGATATCGGTGGAGGCATTTCTACATATGAAGTCGTTCATCAAATTGCGAAAAAAAGAGAGAACATTGACGGACGTGATCGACGTTTTGATGTGACGTTATTAATCAATGGGTTACCCATTGTGCAAATTGAATTAAAAAAAGTTACGGCAAAAGATGGTGTGTTTCAAGCCTACAATCAAGTGAAGAAGTATGCAGAGGAAGGGTTATTTCGTAATAATATTTTTTCTACTCTTCAGTTATTTGTTATTTCGAATGAACAAACGACTCGTTATTTTGCCAATGCTCTGCCAAAAGATATGCATAAGAAGTTTGTTTTTAGTTGGCGGACAAAAGATAACCGAAAAGTGAACGACCTCTATGAATTTGTGAAACAAGTACTTAGAATCCCAAATGCACATCGACTGATCGCTCAATATACCGTTGTGAGCGAAGAAAATGATCAAAAAGCGTTAATGGTTTTACATCCATATCAAATACACGCAATTGAAGCATTGTTCACGGCAGCGATGAAACATGAATCTGGATATGTATGGCATGCAACAGGTTCAGGGAAGACATTAACGAGTTTCGTTGCGACCAAATTATTAGCAAGAAAACCTGGCGTTGACCGGACGATTATGCTCATTGATCGAAAAGATTTAGATAATCAAACCACCACAGAATTTACAAGGTTTGCGTCTGAATTTAATACAGGTATCTCTTCAGGTAAGGCAAAGTCTAATAGTTTAATTGTTGGAACAGGCAGTGCAAGAGAACTGAGTGAAACATTATTAGCGGATGCCAATTCTAATACCATTATTATTACGACTCGTCAAAAGTTAGAGAATGCCATCAAATATGCAAAAGATCAAGAAGAGCAAGAGGGAAAGAACCAATTTCAAAAACTGATCGGACAACATATTGTCTTTGTCGTTGACGAATGCCACCGAGCATTAAGTGCGGAGGGCATGGAATCTGTCAAGAAAACGTTCCCTAACTCTACTTGGTTTGGCTTTACTGGAACACCCATTTTCGATGTCAATAAAAAACAAGCAAAAGGAAAGTTAGCACGTACGACTCGTGATCAATACGGTGAAGTACTTCATACATATACGATTAAAAACGCATTAGATGACGGTGCAGTTCTAGGGTTTCAAGTAGAACATGAAGATACGATTGAACCAAACTCTCTTAGCAATCATATTTTTTCGCAACTTCGTCAAAATGACAAATACGCTCATCTCAGTGATGATGAATTAAATACGTATATTGATCAAATGGATGGGATTGAAAAAGAATCCCATTTGTCATCCACTATCTATGAAAGTGATGAGCATATTCAGAAGGTCATTCATAAGATGTTCCGGCCTGATAATGCGTATACAAAGTTTGATTTCAAAAACGGACGACCGCAAAAATCCGCCATTTTAACAACAAACTCTATTGCGATGGCTAAACGATATTATGATGCGATAAAAAGGATGACGAAAGATCCTGATTGGATGGCAAAAGAGTTTGAAGGTCATCCAATTCGTAAAGGGCGAACGATGGAGGATGATGATTTTCCTAGAATCGCCATCACCTACTCATTAAATGATAATGAAGAAACTTCAAAACTAGATCAAGAAGATATGCTAAATATCATCAAAGACTATAACCAATCCTATGGTACCGCTTGGTCGATTCAAGATATTGAGCGGTATAATGGGGACATTAACAACAGATTAGCCCGAAAAAAAGCGGAGTTCAAACAATTTGGAAAGCATATAGATTTAGTGATTGTGGTTGATCGCCTTTTAACTGGATTTGATGCGCCTACCATACAAACTCTTTTTGTTGATCGACTCCTAGATTATGCGGGTTTAATCCAAGCTTTCTCGCGAACAAATCGTACATATCCTGGTAAAACAAAAGGACTCATCATGACGTTTAGAAAACCTTGGACAATGGAAAGAAATGTTGAGCAGGCGACTAAGTTATATTCTAACGAGCAGGAAGAAACGAATCTTGTGTACCCAACATATGAAGAATCGTTGAAACGGTTTAAAAAGGCACATAAAACATTAAAAGCACTGGATATCGATCCTTCTGAATTGGACGAGCATTCTCCAGTAGAGGAACGTGTGGAATTTGTCAAAGCATTCCAAGAGTTGAGTAATGCTTATGAAGCTCTCGTGACGTATGACAATTATAATGATGATATGGAAACATCGAAAGCCCTGCAAGAACAGGTGATGACGATAGAGGAGACCATCGGGATATACAATACGATCAAAGGCTCACTCATAGAAGAAGGAACGAAAGAAGAGGAAACACCAAACTTCTCGGATATTGAATTTTATGGTGAAAATTCTGTTAAGCTATACGACATTGACTCTGCTTTTATTGATCAACTGTTAGGCAATTACTCTGCCAATAATCATGATATCCGTCAAGAAATCGAAAAGGCACTTCAAAAATTGAAAAAAGCTGAAGTAGTCAAAGAGGTATATCGTGCGATCCTCAATGAAATGGACAATAAACAGGTGAATCCAGATGAAGATATATTAGTGGTCAAACGAACATTCTTTACAAAAAAGAAAAATCTCCATATACAAGAATTTGCTGAAACATGGTTTGTGGATGAGAACGAACTCCATTTATCATCTATTCAATATATGATAGGAACTGATCCTATTCCGAATATTGGGAATATCATTGATAGTAAACAGTTTGATCAATACAAAGCAATTCATCCAGATGCTAAACCATTAAAATACGGTCCTGAAATGAAACGGGCGTGGAGAACATTGTTAGACGAAGTGATTGTTCCTTTGGATGATGAATTAAGATAATCTTGATAAGGAGTTTAAATTGACGCAAAAACTCAAACATGATTTCTTAGGCTACTTTCTCTATTTCCTATGTTCATTTCTGATCATCTATATGATCTGGATGACAATCGTCAAATCAGTGCAATGCGAAGGAGTCATATCTAACTGTACATCAATCATTGGCATCTATTACATCATAGCCAGTGTGTGTTGTCTTTTTACTGCAAAAACAGACAAAACATCGTACATAGCCAAATAAAAACATGTACAAATCGACCACTATTCCTTACACTACATGTAGTGTAAGAGATTCTTCGGAGGTGGGTATTTGTGCAAAATCATCAAAAGGCCTTGATCATTGTAGATGTACAAAAGGCGTTCGAGCATGAAAAATGGGGAGAACGAAATAATCTAGATGCAGAGAAACATATCACACGTTTATTGACGTTTTGGAGAGAGAAAGGCTGGAAAGTCATTCATATTCAGCATACCTCTGACAAGCCGGACTCCTTATTTCATCCGGCAAATGAAGGGCATCTTTTTAAAGAGATCGCCAAACCGCTAGAGGGAGAAATGGTGATACGAAAGAAAGTCAATAGCAGCTTTATTGGTACAAACTTAGAGGAACAGTTAAGATCAAACCACATAGACACTGTTGTGATCGTAGGATTAACAACCCCTCACTGCGTATCAACAACAACAAGAATGAGCGGGAATCTTGGCTTTGACACGTATCTCATTTCAGATGCAACCGCCGCCTTTGGACTAACAGATCAAATCGGTACATATTATGATCCCGAAACGATCCATCGCCTCTCACTTGCCACACTGCATGACGAATTTGCGACTGTCCTGACAACTGAGCAGCTAATGACAAATTGGGCAAGCGAAAGCTCCTAGAATCATATCTAGGAGCTTTCGCTTGCCTGTTCATCCAGCGGCTGTTTTCGTTGTTCAATATTTGAGTATATGAGATCTATTCCAATAAATAAGAAGCTGACAAAGAAAGATAAAATGAATGTGCCGTGCTCCCAAATGGAGACGTTTACTATGTTCATATAAAGTACAAACTTGATTGAGAAATGCACAACGATCCATGAGAGTAGAAATTCAAAGATAAACTTGACCCATTCAGAAAATTTTAGCAAAGAGGAAATCCCTTTACCAATGAATACTAAAAAGATCGACCAAAAAAGAACAATCCCACTGACTAATAGACAGAAGGTCAACAATGAAAGAAATGATTCATAGGTAATATATTCTCCAAAAAGAAAATTCACTCCTAATGAAACGACATAAAGTACGGAACTTGGAATGATGATTACAAAACTAATCGAAAAAAAGATGAGTAAAATGAGGAGAATTTCAGTGATAGCTCCAGGCGCTTCATCGACAACTTTTGTCTTTCTCAAAATCACATAGATAACAATTGAAATGAGCATAAGTGCTAACATAAATGAGATAATAGACAAATTGCTTACCTCCCTATCGTTCCTTGAATCATTGTTTTAAGTTGTGAATTCTTCAGTATATGTAATTATAAGGAAAAAATGAAAAAGGGTAAAGAGTAATCGTTATTCTATTTTTCTTTTGGTGCGAATAAGGTATTTGCAGCTAGAGAGTATCGTACAAAAGACCAAACAAAAAACCCTAGAAATCCTTGAATAATCAAGGTCTCTAGGGTTTGTTTGATCACTCTCTTAGAGAGTCATGAAATTAACGAGAGTAGAACTCAACGATTAGTTGTTCGCTGATTTCAGGCGCTAATTCAGAACGCTCTGGAAGACGAGTGAAAGTTCCTTCAAGCTTTTCAGCATCGAAAGAAAGGTATTCAGGAACGAAGTTGTTTACTTCAACTGATTCTTTCACAACTGTAAGGTTTTGAGATTTCTCACGAAGAGCAATCGTTTGACCTGGTTTCACAGAGAAAGATGGGATGTCTACACGGCTTCCATCAACAAGGATGTGGCCATGGTTTACTAGCTGACGAGCTTGGCGGCGAGTACGTGCAAGGCCAAGACGGTATACTAGGTTGTCAAGGCGAGTTTCAAGAAGGATCATGAAGTTTTCACCTTGTTTACCAGGAAGTTTAGCAGCTCTGTCAAATAGTGTACGGAATTGACGTTCGTTGACACCGTACATGTGACGAAGCTTTTGCTTCTCTTGCAATTGTAAACCATATTCAGATAGTTTTTTGCGTTGTCCTGGACCATGTGGGCCTGGAGCGTAAGGGCGTTTTTCAAGTTCCTTACCTGTTCCGCTTAATGAAATGCCTAAACGGCGGGAAATCTTCCAACTTGGACCTGTATAGCGAGCCATAATGTGACTCCTCCTTATTGTTTTTATTTGTGAAAAATAAAAACCGTCTGTTCTTCCTCTTTTTCGTCATTATGTTTTCATGCATCCTCGCTCCAGCAGCAGGGAGTTACAAGATGCACCTCCATATAGAAGGAACAAAATGATACAAAAAAGCCGAACAAAAAGGCTGCCATATTTCACACAAACTCTATTATATGACGCTGAATAGGAGAAGTCAACCTATTTAGAGGAAGACAATCCTATTCAGACGAAGAAAAAGAGAAAAAGCAGACAATCTGCCTACTTTTTCTGCATCATTCCGCATCCGTAGAGACGGATAACGCCTGTTGGAGAACCTCTGTAAATTGAATTAAGTAGGTCTCATCTACTTCACTAAAGCGGTCTTTCACTGGACTGTCGATATCAAGAACCCCAATGATTTGCCCATTTACTTTAAGCGGGATGACAATTTCAGATTGCGATGCTGCATCACATGCAATATGTCCAGGGAATGCATGCACATCAGCGATACGCTGCACATCACCTGTTGCAAATGCTGTGCCGCAAACACCTTTTCCAGAAGGGATGCGTACACAAGCAGGCAGTCCATTAAATGGTCCAAGCACGAGCTCTCCGTCCTTTGCCAAATAAAATCCTGCCCAATTGACTTCAGGAAGGGAATGATACAATAACGCCGCAGCATTTGCTAGGTTGGCAATGAGATCAGGTTCACCATCTGTAATGGCTTCTACCTGTTTGACAAGCAATTGATAGTCTTTTGATGGGTCGCCAGACTGTTTTTCGACATGAATCATGAAAATCTCCTACTTTCTATCTTAAAAATACATAACTTGCGTCTCACATGTGGGATTTGTCGAGCAATTGTAAAAGGAACTTCCGCCTTCATCTTGAAGTATGTACACATGAAGAGGGGTGAGCGGATGAAAACATCAACAAGCATGCAAACAAAAGACCGTATTATTGAAGCTGCCATCAGACTTTTTAACCAAAAAGGATTTTCTGGAACCTCTGTCCGTGAGATTGCGAAGGAAGCAAAAGTCAATGTTGCCCACATATCTTATTACTTTCAAGGAAAAGGAGGGCTGCTTGAGCAGCTCGTCTCTGATTTTTATGAAGGCTACATTCACATGATTGAATCGCACATCCATCACATGGAAACCCGTCACGCAAAAGAATGTTTACTTGATGTGGTTTTTGATATTTTATCTTATCAGCACAAGCACCGTCAATTAACCCGTTTCGTGTATCGAGAGGTGACGATTGATTCGACGCTCATTAGAGAAATTATGTCGACCTATTTAACAAAGGAAAAATATTTGTTTCAGCTCATCATTGAAAAAGGGAAAAACACCCACGTCATTTGTGAGCAGCTATCGCTCTCATCCTTTATGATTCAGCTGAAATCACTTCTGATGATGCCATATTTGCAGCCGCAATATTTAACAGAGGTGCTTTATTTGAATCCAAGTGAGCCGTACTTCTATCAGATGTATTTCAAGGAGCTAAGCCGCTCGCTTCATCATTTACTAGAACCAAAAGAACCGACATTAGATCCTCATCTGAAACTCATGATGTCTTCAAATTGATCATACGCATACCCGAGATCTTCCGCTTGATGGGCATCAGACCCGAATATGAGCGGGATTTTTTTCTGTTTTGCAAGATCAATCATCCATTGATCTAAATAGATACTTCTGGCATATGTTTTACGAAGACCCGATGTATTAAAATCTAAGGACATGCCTTTTTTTTCCGTTTCTTCAAGGCAAAGGGTGACCATTTGACAGAGTTCAGGCGACATCTCATATGGGAAAAGCTGTTTGAATTTCTGGACAAGGGTGATATGACCGATTCTCTTTGGCTTATAGTCGCCTAAAGATGATAGAATAGAAGAATAGACTTGGTCGTAGTAGCTGCGATAGACCTGTTCAATGCTGCCATAGATGTTCATTAGCTGCTGGAAGGCATGTTCATCAAAATCAAGACAAATATAATCATCGCCAGCAGGGAGAAAGTGAACAGATAAAATACCATCGTCTAGTTCTGGACCGTAGCAGTCTAAAAAGGCACTTGTTTCCTCTTCATACTCTTTGATATAGTCAACCTCAAGCCCAGTTTTTACTATTAATTGTCCTTTGTACTCTTGTTTCAGCTGATCCAGCTTTGTCAAATACGCTTCAAGATCTTGGAGCTTCATGGCACTATCCTGCTCAGGCGTTGGATCTCGAAACGAAGGAGGCAGCGGGGCATGCTCGGTAAAGGTGATGGAATCAAATCCCTTTTTGATGGCTTTTTCAATATAAGAATGAAAAGGATCAAGCGAGCCATGCGGGCAAAACGGTGTATGTAAATGTGCATCTTGTTTCAACATGTCGTCACCTCTTGTCGATATTTTGAAAAACGTGATGTGTATGAGCGAAAATAATGAAAAATCATGACCAAAAATGCTGGTTACATGGTATCATAATAACAATGAAAACGACAGCTTCCGCATACATAAAAGCAGGTCACATCGATACGTGTGATCAAATGATAGAAAGCGCTCAAACACTTTCTTGAAAAAACATACATAAAACCGTGAATGGATGGTATTGGGAAATATACAATCCTGCTATAAAAAAACAAATGCAAAGCGGACACGAAAGGGTTCTCAGGTCTACTCGGGACACATTTACCCTGACATCACTTAGATCACAACAAGGGGGCTCATTATGGAGTTAATCATCGGTTTAATTGTCATTTTGCTTGCTTTGTTTTCAGTCGGTTATTTTTTGCGAAAAAATATATATAAAGAGATTGACCGATTGGAAGCATGGAAAATTGAAATTTTAAACAGATCAATTGTAGAAGAAATTTCAAAAATCAAACATTTAAAAATGACAGGAGAAACAGAGCAATTTTTTGAAAGATGGCGTTCAGAGTGGGACGATATCGTCACAGCCCATCTTCCAAAGGTAGAGGAGCTATTGTATGATGCAGAAGAGTATTCTGATAAATACCGATTCTCCAAAGCCAAGCAGGTTCTTGCGCATATTGAGGACTTGCTAAGTGCTGCTGATTCGAATATTGAAGACATTTTAAAAGAGATTGCAGACCTTGTCACAAGCGAGGAGCAAAACCGCAAAGACATTGAAAAGGTCAAAGAGCAATACCAAACAGTGCGAAAAAATCTGCTTGCGTACAGCCATTTATATGGCACCCTTTATGACAGAATGGAGCAGGACTTAGATGAGGCCTGGGAAGGGATCAAGCAGTACGAGGAAGAGACAGAAAACGGAAACTACATGAAAGCAAGAAAAATTTTGCTTGAGCAAGACCGCAGACTCGATCAGCTTCAATTGTATATTAATGATGTTCCGAAACTTATTGCGGACTGCAAACAAACCGTACCAGGTCAGCTGACAAAGCTGAAAGATGGTTATCAGGAAATGACAGACAAAGGCTACAAGCTAGAGCACATCCAGATGACAAAAGAGCTGGAGAACTTAAACAAACAGCTGACCCGTGCGGAAAAGCTGCTCATTGATGAACTCAACTTAGATGAGGCATCAAGCACCCTCCAAATGATCGATGACGCGATTCAGACGCTGTATGATCAGCTGGAAGCAGAAGTAGAAGCAGGTCATGAAATCAAAAGCAAAATGCCCGAGCTTACGGAAGCATTTGAAAAGCTTGAACAGGATCACACGCAAACAAAGGCAGAGACAGCTCTTGTAAAAGAAAGCTACAAGCTGACAGCCGGAGAGCTTGATCAACAGAAAGCATTCGAGAAACGCTTAGAAGAAATCGAAAAGCTTATGAAGCAAATTCGCGAGAAGCTAGATCGTGATCACGTGGCGTATTCATTATTAATGGATGAAATCAATCAGCTCGAGACCTTTATTGATGATGCAAAAGCGCTGCACGAAACGTTTAAGGATCATCTTCAATCATTAAGAAAAGAAGAATTACAAGCGAGAGAAACACTGGCTGAACTCAAGACAATGCTGACAGATACAGTCCGCCAGCTGCATAAAAGCAATATTCCAGGTGTACCTGCTGACATCAAAGACCGTGCTGAAAAAGCGCAGGAGATGATTCAGCAAGTTCACGAGCAACTGGAGAACATGCCGCTCAACATGCCGGCAGTGAATCAACAATTAAAGGAAGCCTCTGAAACAGTGAGAAATGTCACCCATGAGACACAAGAAATGCTCAATAAAGTGGGTCAAATTGAACGGATCATTCAATTTGGCAATCGTTTTAGAAGCCAAAATCATATTTTATCAGAACAATTAAAAGAGGCAGAACGAAGATTTTATGCTTACGATTATAACGGTTCATTTGATGTGGCAGCATCGGCAGTTGAAAAAGCATCACCAGGAGCCGTGCAGAAGCTTTTAGCGCAGCAAGAAAAAGAATATCAGCACCAATAAAAAAGCTGAAGTCCTTTCACTGGACTTCAGCTTTTTTCATACTATGATGCTTGTTTCTGGCGTTCTTGTGAAGCAGAAGAAGTGAAAAGAGAGAGAACGAACCCAATCACGACTCCGAGGATAGCTGGCACAATCCAGCCGATGCCAAGGTCATACAAAGGCAGCACTGCTTGAAAGATGTCTTCCAATGGACCGATCGGAAGCTTTGCAGCGGATATGCCGTCAAATAAGCTCACGCAGCCCGTTAAAATGAGCGAGAGGACATAAACAGGTCTTCTATGACCAAGCCATTTATCTGCAAGTGATAATACAATAATCACAATCGCTAGCGGATAAATCGCAGTTAAAACTGGTACAGAGAAAGCGATAATATGAGCAAGTCCAAAATTCGAAATGATAAAACTGAATAATGTCACGAGTGTCACAACTGTTTTATAAGAAAGTTTAGGCAATAACTTTGAGAAATACTCCCCGCAGGATGTGACAAGACCAATACTTGTCGTTAAACAAGCAACCGTAATCGCAGCACCTAACACAATATTTCCTAAACTGCCAAAAAGAAATTGAGAAGACTGAGCCAAGATTTTACTGCCATCTCCAACAAAACCAATGGCGTGTGTACTTGAAGCACCTAAATAAGCAAGCGATAGATAAACAAATGTTAATCCACAAGCTGCAATAAGACCTGCTTTGATACAAGCAGAAGCCAGTGCCTTTTTACTTGTCACACCACGTCCTTTAATGGCATTGATAACAACAACCCCAAACACAATAGAAGCAAGAGCATCCATTGTTTTATAGCCCTCTAGAAATCCTTTGAAAAATGAACCATTGCTATAGGATACATCTGGTGTGCCAATGACGCCCATCGGTGTCAAAATCGCTTTCACAATAATAATCAAAATAATCGTAAATTTAATCGGTGTTAACACTTTCCCTACACGATCCACGATCTTCGTTGGATTTAAAGCAAGATAATACGTAATGCCAAAAAAGACGAATGTGAATAAAAGAAGCGACAGCCAAGCGGGTACATCTGCTAAAAAGGGCAATGCACCAATTTCATATGAGACCGTTCCTGTACGAGGAATCGCAAAAAGCGGTCCAATGGACAAGTATAAAATGACTGTAAACACTGTTCCAAACACTGGGTGTGCTTTATCCGCAAGTCCCTTTGCGTCACGTCCTGTTAAAGCGATCGCTATAATCCCAAGAAGGGGTAACCCGACACCTGTTAATAAAAATCCGCCCATTGCTTTCCACACATTTTGCCCAGCATATTGCCCAAGCTCTGGTGGATAAATCATATTACCGGCGCCGAAGAATAGAGCAAATAGCATAAATCCTATAATAACCGTATCTTTCGTCGACAAAGTTGCTTTCATTGAATATAAAGCCTCCATTATTATGTTGAAATATTCTGTTAATTAGTTGCTAAAACCGTTCTTCATTAACATTCACTAATTATAAAGGATGTACGCCTGATGTCAACATGTGTTTTCGTACAAAAGTCATGAATTTTTCTATTTTAGTATATGGAGGACAATAAAAAAACATCCCCTTCATCTTTGGAAGAGGATGTTTCAAGCATTACTAGGATGCGAGCTGTTTAGGCGGGCTAGTTAACATAGAGATGAGTACACCAATACCTGCGCCGATGATCGCTGGGATGACCCATCCAATGCCTAAATCGTAAAATGGAATAAATGCATCTAAGATGTCAGGCAAACCACCGAGATTGAATTTGGCAGCCAGTAAGCCATCAATGATGGAAAAAAATCCAGTGAAGATCAGGGATACCACATAAATCACTCGTCTGCCGTTAATCCAGCGGTCAAGGAACGATAATAAAATAATGACAATGGCCAGTGGATATATCGTCACAAGTACTGGGACTGATAAAGAGATAATTTGTGCCAATCCAAGGTTAGCAACGAATGTGCTAAATAAAGAAACAATGAGAACGACTGTACGATAAGAAAGTGCTGGGAAAAGCTTCGAAAAATATTCGCCGCATGATGAGACAAGTCCAACACTTGTTGTGAGACAAGCGAATAAAATGGCTGCACCAAGGACAATGTTACCAGCAGAACCAAATAAAAAGTTTGCTGATAGTGAAAGCAGTTTGCCGCCTTCATTCGCCCCAACCATTCCGGTTGCATCGGGACTTGAAGCACCGACATAAGCAAGCGAGATATACACTAGTGCTAGTCCAACTGCTGCAACAAGACCAGCCTTTATACAAGCCGATGCAAGCGATTTGCGCTCTGTGATCCCTCTATCTTTAACAGCTGTCACGACAACAATCCCAAATACAATAGAAGCAAGAGCATCCATTGTTTTATAGCCCTCTAAAAATCCAGTGAAGAGAGGATTTGCTTCATAAGTTGTATCAGGTGCACCAATTATTCCCATCGGTGTAGCAATGGCTTTAAATACAATAATTGCAATAACTGTTAATAAGATAGGTGTTAGCACTTTACCGATTCGATCAACCAACTTTGATGGGTTCAAAGAGAGAAGATACGTAATTGTGAAAAACACAAGAGTAAATATGAATAATGGAATCCAAGAAGAAGTTTGTGCTTCTGACAGAAACGGAGCTAATCCAATCTCGTAAGAAACGGTACCTGTTCGCGGAATAGCGAAAAAGGGTCCTATGGATAAATACAGAATGACGGTGAAAATGGTTCCGAATTTAGGATGAGCTTTATCCGCAAGCCCTTTGGCTCCGGTACCTGTAAGGGCGACAGCAATAACCCCTAGAAGCGGAAGTCCTACTCCTGTGAGTAAAAATCCACCGATGGCAAGCCATACGTTTTCACCAGCATATTGTCCAAGAACAGGTGGGAAAATCATATTTCCTGCGCCAAAGAATAATGCAAAAAGCATTAAACCAATGGCTAATGTCTCTTTTATACTTAAACTATTTTTCAAAATAGTTCCTCCTCAATCAGTGTATTGTGCCAAATTTAAATATTCTGACAATTTAAGTGGTTATGTGACAATTGCACTATGGATGATATTATGAAAATGAAAAGTTGTCAACTGCCATTTTCAGAAAATTCTCTGTCTGACATCAATATGGTAACATATAAATGCATTTATTTTTAAAGTTTTTTGTAAGGAGTCCAGGTATGATTTATCTTGATAATAGCGCAACAACAAAACCGTACCCTGAGGTTTTACAAGTATATCAACAAGTGAGTGAGCGTTTCTTTGGCAATCCGTCCTCGCTTCATCAGCTCGGGATTGATGCAAGCAGACTGCTAAGTGAAACGAGAAAGCAAATGCTTCACTATACAGGCTTGAAGCAATATGAGATTATTTTTACTTCTGGCGCAACAGAAGCGAATAACATCGCCATTAAAGGGGCTGCTCTCGCCAAGATGAATCGGGGCAAACACATTGTGACAACAACAATTGAGCATCCCTCTGTCATCGAATCATTTGAACAGCTGAAAGCTTTATTTGGCTTTGAAATCTCCTATATTCAAGTAAATGAGCATGGCCATGTAGATATGACTCATTTAAAAGAAGTGCTTCGTCCTGATACAGTGCTTGTCAGTATGATGCATGTGAACAACGAAACAGGTGCCATCCAGCCAATTGAAGAAGCTGCAGGCATCATTCGTGAGCATGCCAAATACGCACTTTTTCATGTCGACGGCGTGCAGGGGATGTGCAAAGTAGCACTTCATAAGCCGCTAGATGTTGACCTTTTGACGATGTCAGGCCACAAAATTCATGGCTTGAAAGGGACAGGGGCTCTTTTTTTAAAGAAAGAGATAGTGCTTACACCTTTCATCACAGGAGGAGAACAGGAACTAGGCCTTCGTTCAGGGACTGAAAACCCTGCTGGAGCTGTCAGCTTAGCAAAAGCCATGAAACAGTCATTTATGCAGCTTGAAAAGCATCATGATGAGATGCTGAGCTTAAAAACGCAGCTGCAAACGCAGCTTGGAGAAATAGAAGGTATCGTCATCAACACACCGATAACACAAAGTGCGCCGCACATTGTGAATTTTTCAGTACCAGGTATTCAAATTGAAGTCCTCCTCCATATGCTAGAAAAAGAAGGCATTTACGTCTCCACAACATCTGCCTGTTCAGCCAAGAAAAAAGAGCCGAGCCGTGTACTTCTAGCGATGGGCAAATCAGAGGAAGTGGCCAAAAGCAGTATGAGAATCAGTTTGACATATGGGCAAGGACCAGAGCTTGCACCGAAGATCATCACATCCATCGCACAAAGTGTGAAAAAATTAAAAGGAATGAGATAACAGCATGAAATATGATCATATTTTAGTCCGTTTTGGTGAGATTTCAACAAAAGGGAAAAATAGAAAGAAATTTATTGACAAGCTAAGACAGCATATTCGGTTCGTATTGAAAGATTTTGAAGCATTAAAGTACGCATCTGACAGAGACCGCATCACCATCATGCTGAATGGAGAAGATCCTGAGCCGATTTCAGAACAACTCAAAAGTGTATTTGGCATTCAAAGTTTTTCTCTTGCGGTAAAATGCGAGACGAATCTGGACGCAATCAAAGAAGCAGCGCTAACGGCCGTGCAGGAAGTGTATGAAAAAGGGAATACATTTAAAGTCTCAACGAAGCGCTCCTACAAACAATTTGAGCTTGATTCAAATGAAATGAACCGAGAAATTGGCGGACATGTTCTGAAAAATACGGAAAACTTAACGGTGAATGTGAAACAGCCTGATGTGCATTTGCGAATTGAAATAAGGGAACATGCAACGTACATTACATTTAAAGATGTAAAGGGTGCAGGCGGTTTGCCAGTCGGTTCAAGCGGAAGAGCGATGCTCATGCTTTCAGGCGGCTTTGACAGCCCGGTTGCCGGATATCAGGCGATGAAACGCGGGATTCAAATTGAAGCCGTTCATTTTTTTAGTCCTCCGTATACAAGTGAACGTGCCAAGCAAAAGGTCATAGACCTCACAGAATGTTTAGCGGCCTATGGAGGTGAAGTGAAGCTTCACATTGTTCCATTCACCAAAATCCAAGAGCTGATTCACAAACAAGTACCTGAAAACTATACGATGACATCAACAAGAAGAATGATGCTGAAAATCGCTGATAAAATAAGAGCGAAGCGTGATGCCCTTGCCATTATTACCGGTGAAAGTCTTGGCCAGGTCGCAAGTCAAACACTTGAAAGCATGTATGCCATTAACCATGTGACCAATACACCAATCATTCGCCCGCTCATTGCTGTGGATAAAAATGACATTATTGATGAAGCAAGACGAATTGGCACATATGATACAAGCATTCAGCCTTTTGAGGATTGCTGTACAATCTTTACGCCGCCATCGCCTAAAACAAAACCAAAGCTTGAAAAGGTAGAACGCTACGAAAGCTTTGCTGATTTTGAGCCCATGCTTGACGAGGCAGTCGAACAAATCGAAACGATCATTGTCACAAATGAAAAGAAAGCGGCAGACGAATTCGCTGATTTATTCTAAAACAAAAATTTCATAATAATTACCATAAAATCAATCGCATGAAGTCATGTGTTTCTACACATTCTATATTCACAAGGAGGTGAGAACACATGGCTCAACAAAACAGACAAAGCAGTTCTAATCAATTAGTCGTTCCAGGCGCTTCACAAGCGATCGACCAAATGAAGTATGAAATCGCTTCAGAATTTGGTGTAAACCTTGGACCAGAAACAACAGCTCGCGCTAACGGATCAGTTGGTGGAGAAATCACTAAGCGTCTTGTATCTTACGCTCAACAACATATTGGTGGCGGATCTTTCTAAGACACACAATTGAAAAGCTATGGCTTATGAGCGGGATGATTCCCGCTCTTTTCTTTTTGTACATAAAAATAGTTTGAATATTTCTAAAAAAGAAGACGGATTGAAAAAATTATGGCATAATACTAGGAGTAGGTCCTAATTCAAGCATTTTTCAGTTATGAGTGTTAGAATAGGTAAATTGAAACATGTTTCGTTTCATAGAAAGAGGCTAAAAGGAGCTGTACCATGAAAAGAGAAGACTTAATTGCACCAGAACAATATAACCTAGTCAGTGAGATTGAAGCGTTCAGTCATGACAGGGAAAAAATGGCCCTGCATTGGCAGGACGGAAATGGCCACGAGGCGCATGTGACGTACGCAGCATTAGTAGAAGAGGCGAATAAAATTGGTCATGTATTATTAAAGGCAGGCTTTAAAAAAGGCGATAAAATCATTGTGATGGTGCCGCGCATGCTAGAGGCATACAGCATTTATTTGGCGATTTTGAAAACCGGAATGGTCGTCATTCCTTGTTCAGAAATGCTACGTGCGAAGGATTTAGATTACCGAATTGAACATGCAGAAGCAAAGGGAGCGATCGTTTACGCGTCATTCATTCAATCGTTCGAGGGAACCAATCAGCCAAATGATTTTAAAACATTCTCAATTGGTGAAAATGATCATGGCTGGACAAACATTCTAGCGCAAAAGGATCAGCAATCAAGCGAGCTACAAATGGCTCCAACCATACGTACAGACATGGCATTCTTATCCTATACATCTGGTACAACTGGCAACCCAAAAGGGGTTGTTCATACACACGGCTGGGCGTATGCACATTTACGTACAGCTGCTAAAGCATGGCTCTCCATTAATGAAGGAGATAAAGTGTGGGCGACAGCGGGACCAGGCTGGCAAAAATGGGTGTGGAGTCCCCTCTTATCTGTTTTAGGAAGCGGGGCAGAAGGCTTTGTATACGGAGGGAAATTTAATCCGAATACGTACTTAGAATTGCTTCAAAAAAATGAAATCAATGTCCTATGCTGTACACCAACAGAATATCGGTTTATGGCGAAAGTTGATGATTTGAGCCAGTACGAGCTGCCGAAACTTCATAGTGCTGTTTCTGCGGGAGAGCCGCTGAACCGTGAAGTCATCGATACCTTCAAAAACCATTTTGATATAGAAGTACGAGATGGGTACGGCCAAACGGAAAGTACCTTGCTAGTCGGGGTGCTAAAAGGAATGGACATCAAGCCTGGAAGTATGGGAAAACCAACCCCTGGTAATGAAGTGGAGATCATTGATGAGGACGGCAGCGTATGCGCTCCAGGAGAAGTGGGGGATATTGCTGTTCACCTTGAAACGCCGGCTCTATTTAAGGAATACTACAAAGATGAAGACCGTACAAAGGCGCAGCGCCGAGGGAATTACTTTATTACGGGGGACCGCGCGAAAAAAGACGAAGATGGGTACTTCTGGTTTGAAAGCCGCAGAGATGACATCATTGTCAGCTCAGGCTATACCATTGGACCGTTTGAAGTAGAGGATGCACTGATTAAACACCCAGCAGTGAAAGAATGTGCGGTCGTGGCCAGCCCAGATGAAATTAGAGGCTCAATCGTCAAAGCCTACGTCGTCTTGCGTGATGCATCTGCACAAAGTGATGAGCTCATCAAAGAGCTGCAAACACATGTGAAAAACACAACAGCACCATACAAATACCCAAGAGAAATCGAATTCATTGACGAACTGCCAAAAACACCGTCAGCGAAAATTCGTCGTGTAGAGCTGAGAGAAAGAGAGCTTGCGCGAAAAGCATAAATCAAATGAAATGAGAAGCGTTTGGATGGAAAGCATCCAGCGCTTTTTTTGCATGGATCATCAAATTCGTTGAAAGCAGTGATGATGTTTTATGTTAAAATGTGTAGGAATTGCTGGAAAAGGAGAATGTTAGAAGATGTTTGTTGCAATCATTCATGGAATTGTGCTTGCCTTTGGTCTCATTTTACCTTTGGGCGCACAAAATGTTTTTGTGTTTCAACAAGGAGCGCTTCAGCCTCGATTATATCGCGTATTGCCTGTCATCATTACTGCTGCACTTTGTGACACACTTTTGATTGCGCTAGCTGTCATCGGTGTTTCGGTTGTTGTCTTTACCATTCCTGTACTGCAAATCGGTCTTTATATGATTGGGTTTTGTTTTTTACTTTATATGGGATGGTCTGTGTGGAACGCAAGCTCCACATCAGATGATAAAGAAAAGATGGAATTCATGCCTGCGAGAAAACAAATTGTATTTGCCTGTTCAGTTTCACTTTTAAATCCTCACGCGATTCTCGATACAATTGGTGTGATTGGAACGAATTCGCTTCAATATAGCGGGGCTGAAAAAGTGGCGTTTACACTCGCCTGCATCATCGTCTCGTGGCTATGGTTTATTGGTCTCGCTCTTTTAGGCAAGATGTTAGGGAAGTTAGATACAAATGGCAAATGGATGAACCGTATCAATAAAGCTTCGGCGATTATGATCTGGCTGGTCGCGTTATATATCGCGTATCAGCTTGTTGGTTAAAGGATACATAGAGAATACATCAAAGAAGCGTTTGGGCGTAAAAATCCAGACGCTTTTTGTACAATTTAAAAGTTTGGCAACCCAATCCTTGCATGAGCGTATCGCTCATGCTTTTTTCATTGAATCATTTTTTGAAAATGGTTTGATTTAACAGACGGAGAGCTTGTACGATATCATCCATTTGATTTTGGTTAGAGGGAGAAAGACTGTCTATGAGCATCGCTTCAATTTGCTGAAATGCTTTGTCCATACATTCACGGCCTTTTTCAGACAGCATAATGACATGCTTTCGTTTATCCTCTTGATCTTCACGTCTATCGATGAATTGCTTTTCTTGTAGTTTCTTTAGTTCTCTGCTGACATTTGGAAGTGACATGTGCTGACAATCAGCGATTTCACTAGGTGTAAGCGGCTCGCTGACAGCTAGCTGCTCTAGAATCAAATATTGTAAGGGCGTTAAGTCAGGTGGTTTGACTTTGCTCATCAGGTCATGCTTCCGCTCTGAAAAAGTAGAAGCAAATGCGACGAATTCCTTGAAGAAATGTGGATGTTTCATGATTTTCACCTCCTATGTAACATACCAAATTTATTATCAAAAAACAATTATCATTTGACAACCAAATAAACAGGGTGTATCATTTTGTTATCAAATGATAACTAAAGGAGACGACACATGAATGTACTCATTATTTATACACACCCTCATCACAATAGTTTAAATGGTGCTTTTTTGAAAGAAATCGTCAAAGGCAGTGAAGAAAATCCAAAGGTTCAAGAAGTGAAGATCATTGATTTATATCAAGAAGAATTTGATCCTGTGCTTATTTTTAACGAAAAGAAAAAAAGGCGTGATATGCATAAGGATCCTGACATTCAGATGTATCAGGAAAAGATCAAATGGGCGGACAAAATCGTGTTTGTTTATCCGATTTGGTGGGGACGGCCTCCAGCTATGCTGCTTGGCTTTATTGATCGCATGTTTGCTGCGAATTTCGTCTATCGTCAAACAGGCGGACTGCTTCCAGAAGGGCTGTTAAAAGGAAAAAATGCCGTTTGTGTATCGACGATGCAAGGACCGACCAACTATCCTTTCTTCTTTTTGCAAAATGCCCATAAGATGTTAATGAAACGAGCTCTCTTACAATATGTCGGGATCAAGCCTGTGAAGTTCTTTGAGTTTGGCATGATGGAAAGCCCAAAGGGAAAACATGATGTCAAATTAAAACGCATATACAATTATTTCAAAAAAATCAGCGCGTAAACAGTTAGATAAGTCACTTTTCTTCTAATTTGATCCTATTCTGTTTTAAAATGACATAGAGGGTGGGATGACTCATCTTCTTCATTTGAAAAGGGGGATATAGATGAAGAAAACATTGTTTAAAGATGCAGCTATTTTAACACTTGATCCAGCTTTAGGTTTTCTCGAAAAGGGAGATTTACTAATTGAAGGGGCGCACATTTTAGAAGTCGCACCTTCAATTGAAGCAAGTGATGCTGACATTGTAGATGCATCCGATATGGTCATCATGCCAGGTCTTGTGGATACACATCGTCATGTGTGGCAGTCTGTCATCAGGGGCATAGGAACAGATTGGTCTTTACAAACATATTTAAGCAAAATATATTATGGCAACTATGGAGCGATGAGACGTCCATCAGACGATCGAATCGCCAATTATTTAGGGGCATTAGAGGCATTAGATGCAGGGGTGACTACGTTTTTAGACTGGACAATGATCAATTCAATGGATCATACAGATGAGCTCATTGGTGGATTAAAGGATGCGGGCATTCGGGCTGTTTTTGCTTTTGGTACCTCTGGCGATGCTGAATATTGGGACAGGGAAAGTACGCTCACCAATATGGAAGATGCGGCCCGTGTGAAAAAAACACATTTTCAATCAACAGATCAGCTTTTGACGATGGGGCTTGCTATTCGTGGGCCTGAGTTTTCCTCATGGGAAACCACAGTATTTGAAATCGAAACAGCCAGGTCTCTAGATGCACTATGCAGTATGCACATTGGCTTTGGGAATTGGGGGGCGGCTGATCGTTCGATTGAGCGGCTTCATAAAGCAGGGCTACTAGGATCTGATCTGAACATGGTGCATATCAATGCAATCGACGCGGATCAAATGAACATGCTGGCAGACAGCGGTAGCTCAATATCCATTACCCCTGAAATTGAAATGATGATGGGGCACGGTTATCCTGTGACAGGTCTTGCGATTGAACATGGAGTACTCCCGACGCTTGGTGTAGATGTAGTGACAGCGACAGGAGGAGATTTGTTTGCACAAATGAAATTCGGTCTTCAGGCAGAGCGAGCGATCCAAAATCAATCTTTGTTGATGGAAGGGACGATGCCGGGACCTGAGCTTGGGCTCTCTGCTCATCAAATGCTTGAAGCGGCGACAATCAACGGAGCTCGGGCATTGAAGCTTGATGATAAAATTGGTTCGCTTACACCTGGAAAAGAAGCCGATTTTATCTTGATTGATCGGACAAGCATGAATCTTCTGCCGATGACAGACCCAGCTGGAGCGGTTGTCCAAACGGCACATCCTTCAAATGTTGATTCCGTCTATGTTGCAGGGAAAGCAGTGAAACAAAATGGAAAGCTTGTCGGTGTGAACCTAGAAGAGGTGAAACGAAAAGCTTATGCAGCAAGAGATCATATTTTATCGCATAAATTTGAATCAGCTTCATCATAAACAAACATATCCCCATAGGCTTAGTCCTATGGGGAATGGATTACAAGGATTCTTTAATGACTTTTTTATAATACTGGACTGACAGGAATCCGAAGACTGAATACAAAACGGTATAAATCGACATGACGATGAGCATTGGTGTCCACAGTTCACCGCCGAATAAAAACCAGCCGGATTGTATAGCAAAGTAGCTGTGCAGCAATCCGATGATGAGCGGAATCCCGAAGTTAAACAGCTGTTTAAGCCTGATGCCTTTTAATAGATCCTTCTCAGTAAAACCAAGCTTGCGCAAGATCGTGTAGGAGCTTTGTTCCTCTTCACTTTCGTTCATTTGTTTAAAATATAAAATACAGCCTGATGTGACAAGGAAGCTGAGACCTAAAAATCCGACCACAAACATCGCAAGTCCTATCGTTTGTTTTTGCTGCTGAGCTGAAGCTAGTTGAGACATGCTGTTGTCACCTAGTTTTAAAGATGTAAACACGCTATTTGCTTGTTCAAGATTTTTATCATCTTTTATATTGACTGCGATATATTGGCTATTCTCAAGCTGCAATTTAGGATCTTTCATTTTGTCGAGCTGCTCAAAAACATCTTGACTCACGACTGCAACAGGCAGACCGCCAAAAGTGAAGTTGTAAGAAATGAGATAATCTTTCTTCATATCTATGACTTTCAAATCAAGCGGTTTCTTGATGAGAAGCTTCACATCGCCTGAGCTTTGAATCGGCATGAATTTCTTTAATAGATCACTGTAGCCGCTTAAGATGACTTCGTTGTTCTCCACATGAATATTTGGTGCATTTTTCTCGCTGATCACGGGCAGTGTCAATACGCCTGGTTTATTCTTCATATTTTTCAACTCTGTATCCATGATTTTTTTCGCATCAAAATCCGCTTGAATCACTTTGAACTGCTTTTGATCATAAGCAATATGTTTGTCAGAAAGTGCACGAGTGAAGGTTGCTGCTTCTTTTTCTGAGCCCATGACGAAATGAGCTGGGATTATATGATTAGCGGTTTTTTCTGCTGAGTAATAGGAAATGTAGCTAAGGGCCAGCAAACCGATGGCAAGTGCAGATACGGTTGTAATAATCGTTAAAAGCAGTGCATTTGATTTTAGCCGGAACATAATGGATGACAGAGACAGGACTTCATGAATGGCGAGATAGCCATTTTTTCTTTTACGTACAATATTGGCAATGAAAGAAACAGAGCCTTTATAAAAAAGAAAGGTACCGATAATGACAGAGGCTAGAATATAAATCATGGCTAAAAGTAACTCAAGCTTCGACGTATACGAGCCGGTAAAAAGCTTAGAAGAAATATAATAGCCTGAGCTGATCAAGACAATACCGAAAACCCCAATGATGATTTCAAACACAGAGATCTTTTTCACACGCTGTTCTGTCGAAGATGTTGTTCTAAACAAAGATAAAATCGTCTGTTTTTTAATAAAACGCTTATTTCTCAGCATAATCAATCCATAGATAATGAAAAAGACAATAAGTGTTTGCAGAAGGGCCATACCTGAAAAATGTAGATTGGCGATGGCGTTAACACCAGTCACTTTAAATAACACCATCAGCATCAGCTTTGAACCGATAAAGCCTGCAATGATGCCGATAACCATGGCTGCCAAGTAGAGGATAAAGTTTTCTGCATTGAGAAGTCTGGCAATTTTTTGTTTCGTCATACCAATGAGCTGTAAGAGACCTATTTCTTTTCCTCTGCGTTTAATAAAAATGCTATTCGCATATAGCAGGAAAATACCGACGATGGCAATGAGCAGAACCGAAGCGGCTTTAATTGAAGCGCCGCCTTTAATGGAGCCTTTTACACCATCAAGTGCTGGTGAGTACTGCAAGGTGACAAAGGAAAAATAGAGCGCCACACTAAACACGAGAGCAAACACATATAAATAGTAATTTTTTAAATTTTTCTTCAAGTTACGGAGGATGAGCTGATTAATGTTCATGCTTCACACCGCCTAAAACACCTTGCGTTTTCATAATATCCTCGAAAAACATCTTTCTCTCTAAAGCACCTTTATTCAACTGAGTATAAATCTGTCCGTCCTTGATAAAAATGACGCGTCTTGAATAGCTCGCTGCCACAGGATCATGTGTCACCATGACAATGGTCGCTTTTCGTTTTCGATTGAAATCTTGCAGCTTATTGAGTAAATCAGATGCAGATTTTGAATCAAGCGCTCCGGTAGGTTCATCAGCGAAAATAAGACTAGGCTCATGAATGAAGGCACGAACCGCTGATGTCCGCTGCTTTTGTCCACCAGAGAGTTCGTTCGGATATTTGTCTCTTAGTTCATAAATCCCCATGTCTTCTGCGAGCTGTTGAAAGCGTTCAAACGCTTCTTTTTTTGGTGTTTTGGAGATGGATAATGGCAAAAGGATGTTCTCTTTGACAGTGAGCGTATCAAGTAAATTATAATCTTGAAAGACAAAGCCAAGCTGTTTTTTTCTAAATTCAGCAAGCTGCTGATCTTTCATTTGTGTCATCTCAGCATCTGCGATACGAATCGATCCGCTGGACACATGATCGATTGATGACAATACGTTGAGAAGGGTTGTTTTCCCCGAGCCTGATGGCCCCATGATGCTGACAAATTCTCCAGCTTCTATCGTCAAATCAATGCCACTCAGCACCTCTTGTTTATTGAATTTATTTCCATAGCTTTTATAAATCTTGCGAGCTTCTAAAATGTTCATATGCTGAACCCCTTTTTCTATTTAATTGATATCTCTAGTATAAAAAGAAGCCAGACCGACTTCCTTCGATTTGGCGAACAAAATAGACGAGCATGTGACATTATTGTCACATGCTCGCAATATGAACAAAATCATTCTTTTTCGGAAAGGTCAAGGTGAAGGTTGTACCTTGATCTATAGTGGAGGTGACCTCAATTGTGATATGAAGAGCGTCTGCTCCTTTTTTTGTTAAATAGAGCCCCATTCCCGTTGATGCGGTATCATGATGATGTCTTGTTGAAGTAAAGCCCTTTTCAAAAATACGAGATATGTCTCTTGGGTCAATTCCTCTGCCTTGATCTGTGATCGACAGTACAACTTGTTCATTCATTTGTCTGCTTTCAATGACAATATCAGATGAATGGCTGTACTTAACTGCGTTTGTCAGCACTTGTCTGATCATAAAGGATAACCATTTTGTATCACTTAATACGTCGCGTTCTTCAAGTGCCAGTTCAAAGCCAATTCCTTTTTGCATACACCATGATTGGAGGGCTTTGATTTCTTGTGCTAGGATGCTTTGCAGATCAAGCTTTTCAATATATAAATCATTTTCGATATGACGTATTCTGCTTTGGTGCAGCTGGGTATCGAGTAATAAATGAATTCTGAGCCATTCGTATGTCATATTTGCTTTCAGCGGCTGCTCTGTTAAGCGGTCAATCATTAAGTGCATCGCTGTCAGCGGTGTTTTGACCTCATGTATCCATGAAAGTAGCTCATCCTTTTCTTCTTCAAGGGCGATGGTCTTCTCAGTTGCCATCTGCCGGTATCGGTCAATTTGCTCTGACGTCGCATCATGTACGAGCTGTTCAAATGGGGAAGAGGGAGTGAGGCGCATTTGATGATCAATGCTCTCATCCCATTCTTTCAGCCGCTCATAATAAGCCGTTTCTTTTCGATATCGGAAAAAGAGAAAGACGATCATGAGTAAGGTAGACAGTAATACAATATAAAAAAGAGAAGCTATTGGAATGGTCGTATCTAAATACGCAACAAACAGAATGAGGAGCTGCAAACTAAGAAAGAACAGGATCCAGCTTCTTCGTTCTTTTAAAAATGCTTGCAGCATCATTAATCATCCTTTTCCTTTGCAAGATATCCTTGTCCCACTTTTGTTTCAATAAAGGTACCAAGGGAGATCTCGTCTAGTTTTTTTCTGAGGCGATTGACGTTTACAGTCAGCGTATTGTCACTCACAAATCGTTCATCCTCCCATAACGCTTGTATGAGTGATTCACGGCTGACGATATGATGTTTATGCTGCACCAATTCCTTGAGGATAAATAATTCATTTTTCGTTAATTCAACCTCACCGTGTTCATTTGTCACGGTGTTTTTTTCTAGATCAATGGTAGCGCCGCACCAAACCTTTAAGTTGGCGGGTTCTGCATTATAATCATGCACGCGGCGAAGAACAGCACTTACTTTGGCAATGAGAACGTCAAAGTGAAAGGGCTTCTGCACAAAATCATCAGCACCAAGCTGCATCGACATGACCATATCTGCAGGGTGGTCTCGGGATGAGAGGAAGATGATCGGAACATTTGAATGGTGCCGAATCATCCGGCACCAATGAAAGCCATCGTATTTTGGCAGCTGTATATCGATAATAACGAGATCAGGCTGAACAGAAGTGAATTCCTGCATGACCTGTTGAAAATTGTGAATCCCATAGACATCATAGGACCAGTTGACTAGACGCTCTTTGATTTCTTGGAAGAGGGTTGTATCGTCCTCAATCAGTAAAATTTTAAACAAAACCAGCACCACACTTTTTATATTCGTCTGTATGTCATTGTAGCGGAAATAAGGCGCTGCCGCTAGAAGCAGACAAGAAAAAAGCAAGGGGAGAGATCCCTTGCTTTCGCTTATTTTCCTAAAAAGTGCTTTTTAAAGAATGATAGTTGATATTCAAGTGTGAGCGGGTCGTTAAAGTAGAATTCTTCTGCACTTGCCTCATACACACGATGTTTTTTCACGGCAGGGATGGACTTGTAGATATCACTGTTTTGATAGGAATTGTCCATTTCGCTGTTTTTACTAATGATCATGTAGTCTCCAGCAAATTCAGGAATGACCTCTTGTGAAACGGCATAGTAGCCGGCTTTTAACGCTTTTTCTTTTACTTTCTCAGGCATTTTCAGTTTCATGGCTTGATAGAGGATTTCTGTTCCGCGGCCCCAAGCATCTCCAAACACATAAAGATCTTTTGTGCCGCTTTCAAATACAGATACCGTCGCATCTTCACCGATTTTGGCTTTAATTTCTTTTCCAGCTTCAGCTGCGCGTTCTTTGAAATCTTTCACCCAAGCCTTCGCTTCTTTTTCTTTGTTTAATACTTTTCCAATTTCAATGTGCTGCTGAAGGTAATCGACTTTGTTATACGTGAACAAAACCGTTGGTGCAATTTTTTTCAGTTTCTCTACATTTTTTGCATTGCTTAAGCCTATGATGACATCAGGCTTTAGCTTCATGATTTTTTCTACATTTTCATCCGATACTTCTTCTACATTTTTTAATTTCTTTTGGAAGCGTGGATTCTTTTTTGACCAAGAGTCAACGCCAACAAGGTTCACACCAAGTGACATCACATTACCTGTGTAAGAGCCGAGAACAACGACACGTTTTGGATGTGCTGGCAGCTTCACAGGACCATTTTCAGATTGATATGTAATTGTGTCTGATGACGTCGATTGGTTTCCTTTATTTGAGGAAGAGTTGCTGTTATTGCCACATGCGCTCAACGCAAGTACAAAGATAAGCATCAGAGGGAACAATATTTTCTTCATAAATGTAGGCTCCTTTGAAATCGGCACACAGGCCGAATATTTGGTTGTATTAGTGATAATGATAATTATTATCACTTGGATATCATATCACAAGACGGCGGTCTGTTGTCAATTACATTTTGTCAGTTGTAGATAAAAAATAAAGGGAATCTGTTAGAAAGAAAAAAAGATCAAGGCAGCGTATGACCTGATCTTTTTGTTATTTAAACCAGCCTTTTTCTTTAGAGCGTGTGATGGCTTCAATTCGGTTTTTGACTTCTAGCTTATCTAAAATAATGGAAATGTAGTTCCGAACAGTGCCGCTTTTAATGCTGAGTTCCTTTGCGATTTCTTTTGTGTTTTTACCGTCTGCAACGAGTTCAAGGACAGATCTTTCTCGTTCGGTTAAAGGGTTCTCATCGCTATATAAGTCTTCCATCAATTCCGGGGCGTACACCTTTTTCCCTTTCATTACGCTGCGGATGGCACTTGCCAGATCCTCACTAGGGCTGTCTTTCAGCATATAGCCGCTGACGCCAGCTTTCAGCGCCCTTTGGAAATATCCAGAACGGGCAAATGTCGTTAAAATGACGATTTTCACATCTGTTTCTTTCAGTTCTTCAGCTGCATCAAGCCCAGTTTTTCCTGGCATTTCGATATCCATTAAACAAATATCAACCGGATGTTTTTTCGCAAAATCAATGGCATCCTGACCGTTTGTACCTTTCCCAACAACCGTCATATCGTCTTCTAAATCAAGTAGTGAACCGAGTGCACCAAGCAGCATTTGCTGATCCTCTGCGATAAAGATGTTGATCATTTCATTCCCTCCTTTTATTTGGCTGCTGAATCATTTGGAATGCTCATGATCAGCTTCGTCCCATCTTTTGTCTCAATATGAAGGCGTCCATTTGCAAATTCCAATCTTTCTCTAATTCCTAAAAGGCCATGTCCCTTCGTTTGAGAGGAGGGGTGATCTCCTTTAAATGTTCCATCATCCTCAACCGTGATGACGGCTTCTTTTTCCTTTTGATGAATGGTGATTTTACAGACAGTGGCATCACTATGTTTCACGACATTCGTAACGGCCTCTTTTATGCACATGCTCACAATGTTTTCGTTGAGAAGAGAGATGTGTTTTGGTGCTCCCTTTTCATCATAAATCAATTCAATTCCGGCCGCTTCGAGAATTTGCTCTATATTCGACATTTCATCCTTGATTCGAATGCCTTTCATGGAGGAAACAATCTTCCGCACTTCATTAAGAGACGTTCTAGCGGTCTGTTGGACGCTTTTAAGTTCCGCACGTGCCTGTTCTGGATCTTTATAGACGAGTTTACGGGCAAGGTCACTCTTTAAACCGATAAGAGAAAGCTTTTGGCCAAGGGTGTCATGCAGGTCACGAGCAATGCGCTGCCTTTCTTCAAGTTTCACAAGATCGGCGATCCGTTCATTGGCATTTTCTAATTTCTCTTCAAGACGTTCACGTTCTTTTCGGCTTCGAATGCTGAGAGGGAGGAGAATGGCACTAATGAGTGTGATCACAACAAAAGGAATTTGTGTGAGAAACCATCCTTTTTTTAAAATCAAGCTAAAGTTTACCGCAACAGCAGCGCTACCTAGATGAATATAGTATAAGATATAAAAAGGTACTTTTCCTTTAATATGCCCATTGAAATAGGCGATGCAAAAAGCGAAATAAATGTAGCTGTAGAGCATCACATAGCCAGTAGAAATCGCAATTAGTAGAAGACCGAATACATATAAAGCCCAGCCTTTTGCGACAAAGGCAAAACGATACACGGCAAAAAAGACGACGTTTAAAATGATACCGATCACAATGCCTAAAGTCGATGGGGTCTTAAAGATAAAATAAAAGGGGAGGATGAAAAAAATGGCCCATATATACGGGGAAATCCCATGCAATTTTTGAATTTTAAGTTGTTTTTTCATCCATGAATCACCTTTTCCATTTTTCATTCTTTTTCACTACTTTATCAAATTGAACACGTTATCGCATCCTGTAAATACCAACAAGCTCCTTCTATTGTAAGAAAGAGCTTGCGCCAGTTATGCATTCTTCTTGAGAATGTCTCCTTTGATGACAGGTGTGCTTTTCGTCTGACGTGCTTCTTTAAAGGTAACGAAGGCTTTCGTTTCTTCATCCCAAAGTCTAAATTTCATTGACTCGATACTTGTTTTTAAAGTGATGGTTGGAACATTTTGAAGCGGCTCACTATGCTCATGTGCATGCTCCAAATGATAATTCGGTACCCTCGGACTTAAATGATGGACATGGTGATAACCGATATTGCCTGTTAACCATTGAAGAAGCTTTGGCAATTTGTAAAAAGAACTGCCTTCTACAGCTGCCTGCACATAATTCCAGTGTTCATCTGCTTCAAAGTAAGAATCCTCAAACGTATGCTGCACATAAAACAGCCATACACCGATTGATCCAGAAATCAAAAAGATTGGACCTTGGACAAGTAACAAACCTTCCCAGCCAAAAAGAAGATAGGTCGCCCCTGCGAGCAAAACAATTGATACGTTTGTGAAATAGGTATTCCAGCGCTCTTTTTTACGAGCACTTTTGACATTGAAACGGTTTTGAATCAGGAAAACAAAGATCGGTCCTAAAATAAACATCACAAAAGGATTACGATAAAATCTGTAGCGGAATTTCGTCCATACTGATGCTTCTTGATATTCTTTGACTGTCAGGAGCCAAATGTCACCAGTACCTCGTTTGTCTAAATTACTGCTTGTGGCATGGTGAATCGAATGATCTCTTTGCCATTGAAGATAAGGGAAAAGGGTGAGCACGCCTGTTAAAAAACCGAACAGGTGATTCAGTGGCTTCTGTTTAAAGAAGGATTGGTGGCAGCAGTCGTGAAAAATAATAAAGACACGAACTAAAAAACCAGCTGCAATAACCGCAAAGAAGAGGGTTAAAAGGTAGGAGATGTTCAGGCTATAATAGGCAAGAAGCCAAAGCCCTAAAAATGGAATAAATGTATTGAAGAGCTGCATGATACTTTTTTTTGAATCAGCACCAGAAAATTGACCTACTTGTTTTCTTAAGGTGGCTTGCTGTTTTGTGTTTGTTGAATTTGTCATGAAAGTTCAAGTCCTTTCCGTTTCTTTCTACTTCAAAGTATAGAAGGAAAGGCGTCATGCTCATAGTAGCACCCGTCATGTATTCGATATGACATTTGTCATGTTGGAGATCAAAAGCCTGACGGCATCAGGGTTTGTGAACTCGTTTCATCTCAAAAAAAAAGGAAAGGCGCTCAGCCTTCACTTTTTATGAACGTGCTTCATGTACTTTTAATTGCTTGCCTTTAATGGTAGTGTGACGCATGGCATTCAGCACAAGAGGACCTTTGCCGTTTAAAATATCGACATATGTTTTCGTATCTTGAATGGTAATGATCCCGATGTCATCGAATGCAACGCCTTCTATTTTGGCAATCGTCCCAACGAAATCAACAGTCCTCAGTTTCTTTTTCTTCCCGCCGTTAAAATAAAGCTTCATAATATCCTTCTCAACGCCTGCCTGTTTATTTTCCTTTTGAATCGGCGTGTCAATCTTTTCTTCAAAGCTTTCTACATGCTGCTCTGCTTCTTCCTTCGACGGATAAGGCTGAATCTGAAAATCAATACCTGCATCCTGCTGTAATTCATCAATTAGCTGCTTCGCATTTTTGGTCATAAACGCAATCGTTTTCCCGCTCTTGCCCGCTCTCCCGGTTCTGCCTGTTCGATGAATATAGCGCTCTTTTTCATAGGGGAGGTCATAATGAATCACATGTGTCATATCACTGACATCAATGCCCCGGGCTGCTATATCGGTCGCAATCAAATAACGGAACTCGCCATTTTTGAATTCATCCATGACAGCAAATCGGTCTTCCTGTCTCATACCCCCATGAATTTTGTCACAAGGGACATCCCATTCGTCCAGCTTGATCGTGAGTTCATTCACTCGGTCCTGTGTATGACAGAAGATAATGCAGCTATCTGGATTTTCAATGACGATTGTACGCTGGAGAAGTGAGAATTTAGCTTCTTCCTCTGTTTCAATCACGGTGTGGGTGATTTGTTGTACAAACGTTTTTTCACGTGCGATTTCAATGACTCTTGGTGATTGTAAAAACTGTTCGCTTAATTTCTTCATTTCATCAGACATTGTCGCTGAAAACAGCATCGACGTGCGCTTTGGCGGCAGATATTCAATAATAGAAGAAACTTGATCAATAAATCCCATATTTAGCATCTCATCTGCCTCGTCTAATACGAAGAATTTGAGATTTTCTAAAGAAAGAGTCCCCTTTTCAAGATGGTCTAATATTCGCCCAGGGGTACCGCATACAATATGGTTTTTTTGTGCAAGCTCTACTTTCTGGGCTTGAAAAGGGGCCTTTCCATAAATGGCTGCCGCTTTGATTCGTTTAAAGCGTCCAAGGCTGGTGAGGTCTTGTTTGACCTGCATGGCAAGCTCGCGTGTGGGGACGAGGATGAGGGCTTGAGGTTTATTTTCAGCCCAATCGACCATTTCACAAATCGGCAGACCATAGGCTGCAGTTTTGCCGCTACCCGTTTGGGATTTGACGATCAGGTCCTGCTTTGAAAAAGCAACCGATAACGTCTCATGCTGAACGGGTGTAGGTGTATGGAAGTGAAGCGCTTCAAGCGCTTGTTTCAGTTCATCGCTTAATGGATATTGATCAAAATGTTGTAATGGCATCATGTTCTCCTTTTCGTACATTCATACTTGTGACATCATACCATATCTTTTCAAAGACACCATGACCTTAAACGAAAAGAAATGAAAAAAGCCCCCAATAGGAGCTTTTTGATTAGAGGAATCTGCGTTTCACTTTTTCCCAGTAGGAGTTATCTTTTAATTTGACCGTTTTGATTACTTTTCCTGAAAGGCCAATGTCAATTTGTTTGACGTGTTTTGTGCCGAGCGCTTCATTATCAAGCCCGATAATCGGATGATCGTTTCCATCCTGGACAACCTTCAGCGTCAGCTTGCGGTCACTGCTTAAGATGAAAGGAGCGCCAAGTGTACGGTACGAGTTGTTATTTAGTGATGCCAGCTCTGTAACTTGCATACAAGGAAGCATCGGATCAACCACGGCGCCGCTCACGGATTTATTGTAGGCCGTTGAGCCAGTCGGAGTGGAAATAATCATTCCGTCGCCTCTAAATGTTTCAAAGTGAAAATCATCTATATACACATCGATGACAAATGTTTTAATAATGCTAGAGCGAATTGACAGTTCGTTTAAGCAATGGAACTGATTTGTACTGTCAACGCTTACATCAATGATTGGATATTTTCTCACTTCAATCTTTTCGGTGTTCATGGCATCAATCATTTTATCAAAATGTTCTAATGAAAAATCGCAGTATAGATGCGAATTCTCAGTTTTTGATACCCCTACATACAAGCAGTCATCACGAAAATTCGTTTTGCGAACTGCTTGAAGAAATGTGCCATCCCCACCAATTGAAGCAATAATATGGGCATCCTCTGCACGCTTGACGACTTGAAAACCTTGATCGGTAGCGAGCTTCTCTAGAGAAGAAATGTGTCCATCCAATTCATGATCTTTTTTGTAAAAGAAAAATACATTGCGACGATTGTCTGTCATTGACGTTCTCCCCTTCGTTGTCAAAAATAAATTTCCAATAGTAAAGGGCTTACATATGAACCCTTGCTGACATTTTACACTTTTTTCATATGAAAGTAAAAACATTAGAAAGACGCGGGTCGTGATCGGTTTGTTTTTTAGAAATGAGTCGATGTAAGTGATTTGACATGACTGTCTTTGAGCATAATTGAATAGCTGTTTTCTCATGAAGGAATGGTCTGGGTGTTTGGTTGTAGTGAGCATCTAGTCTATAAGGTGTAGGGAGAGGATAAAAAAGCCAATTTCTCATCATGAGCTTCTCGTAGTAGACGATGTAAAGTTGATCGTCATTTAAGATAGGTGCTATCATATGTTGAAATGAAATGTAAAAAAACCACAATTCCTGTGAAACATTTCATGTGGATATTCGTATGAATGATCTGAGACAAAAAAGGAGGAGAAAGAGATGAATGCGAAAAGATGGGTAGCGTTAATCATTGCACTTGGTGTTTTCGGATTTTCAATTGTGATCAGTGTCACGATGGCCTTGTTCGAAAACGTCAATGACAATAAAATGAGCTATCGATTCGGGGATGAAATAGAAGAGAAGGTACTAGAGGATGGCAGCGGTGCAGGCAAAATTGCTGTACTTGAGATTAATGGAACCATTCAAGATAATGGCGGCGCATCAAGTCTTTTAGGCGGTGAAGGCTATGATCATCGTGCTTTCTTAAAAGAACTAGATAAAGCAAAAGAGGATGCTTCTGTAAAAGGTGTATTGCTGCGCGTGAACTCTCCTGGCGGCGGTGTATATGAAAGTGCTGAAATACATAAAAAATTAGAAGAAGTGAAAAAAGCGAAGAAGCCAATTTACGTATCTATGGGATCAATGGCAGCCTCTGGCGGTTATTATGTGTCGACACCAGCGAAGAAAATCTTTGCTTCTCCTGAAACATTAACAGGTTCTTTAGGCGTGATCATGCAAAGTTTGAATTATGCAAAGCTGGCGGATAATTTAGGCATTAAATATGAAACCATTAAGAGCGGAAAATTCAAAGATATCATGTCTCCAAACCGTGATATGACAAAGGATGAGCGTGCTATCATGCAAAGCATGGTCGACAATTCCTATGAAGGCTTTGTCAAAGTGATTTCTGAAGGACGCGGCATGTCTAAACAAGACGTTAAGAAAATTGCCGATGGCCGAGTATATGACGGGACACAGGCAAAATCCAACGGATTAGTAGATGAGCTTGGATACTATGAAGATGCACTAAAAGCGATGAAGAAAAATGAAAAAGGCTTAAAAGGTGCGACAGTGATCAGCTATTCTCAAAGCTTTGGCTGGAACTCTCTTTTCAATATGAGTGCAAGCAAGCTCTTTAAAAGCGAAATTGATTTTCTGAATTTAAAAGAAACACTGGCTGGCTCAAACGGGTCTAAACCGATGTATCTCTATTCAAAATAAAGGAGGGATCATAGATGGATTCTACATTCGATGAAGTAAGCGAAAGCCGCAGCCAAGAGGAAGAATGGAAGCCGGCTCTTGCGAAGCGCGCTTCAATTGAAGCACAGGCGTTTGCTGGTTTTTGGATTAGATTTTGGGCGTTTATTCTTGATTGGCTTGTCGTCTGGGGTGTAAACCATTTGACGGTTTCTCCAATCTTTAGTCTGTTTGGCTGGTCAAAAGGAGGAGGATGGTTTTCGCCTTTTTCCGTCACAACGACGATTGTGTTCCTGCTTTATTTCGCCATCATGACGAAAGTCTTTCAACAAACACTCGGCAAGATGGTGTTTGGGATCAAGGTGGTCTCACTTCAGCCTGAGAAGCGGCTGGCATGGGATGTCATTTTCTTTAGAGAAATTGTTGGACGATATATAAATACGCTTTTTGTTCTCTATGCTGTGGTTGGGTTCACGCCGAAAAAGCAAGGGGTCCATGACTACTTTGCAGATACGGTGGTCGTCCATGAACATTTATATGAAAAAACTGAATCAAACGCATAATTTGGGGGAGTTTGGCCTGGTACCGGTCAAACTCTTTTTTGATGATTGGGTATAAAATCCAGAAGGAGAGCCATAATCGTAGAGGAAGCATCATTTGTTATAGAGGAAGTGAGCACAGTGCTGTACGTTTGGATCGCAGCTTTTTTGTTTCTTGTGATCTTATTGATCTTTATGAAAGTGACCATTTCACTGGACTATTCACATGCAAATGACAATGACCACATTGCGGTGAAGTTTATCACCTTATATGGAATCGTCAGACTGAAGAAAGACATTCCGATGGTGAAAGTGAATCCGGAAGATCAAACGATTGATATTCGTGAAAAGAAAATGGCCAGTTCCAAAACGTCTAGTCACGAAAAAGAGACCATGCATAAAAAAGTGGGAAAACGTGATGTGAAGAAAATCCTTCATCAAATGGAACGTATCACAAAAGAGATCGTCGATTTAAACCGGATTATTCGCAGCTTCTTCATTCACATCAAAATTGTATCATTTCACTGGTCAACATGGATCGGCTTTCATGACGCCGCATTAACTGGTGTGGCAGCCGGCGGTGTATGGTCAGTCAAAGGAGCACTGCTTGCCTTTATGCAGGAGCATCTCACCTTTAAGCATAAACCGGTATATGAAGTCATCCCTGCCTTTCAACACAATGTGTCACAGACCCAGTTTACATGTATAGCTTATTTTCGTATTGGACATGCTATGCTTGCAGCCATTCGATTACTTGTTCATTGGTTAAAAGGAAGAAAGGCGAGAAAAAGTGCCTCTCTTCAAGCAACGAAGAATGAATCATCTGTTTAAGGAGGAACCCGAAAATGGCAGATCATCCAATCCAAGGTCTCATGAAGACAGCGATGGAAAACTTAAAAGAAATGATAGATGTGAATACGATCATCGGCGATCCAGTCGAAACCCCTGACGGCAGTGTTATCCTCACTGTGTCAAAGGTCGGCTTTGGGTTTGCAGCCGGCGGCAGTGAATTTAACGGGAACCAAAAGAAAGAAAAACGTTCTGATGAACAAGAACGAAAAGAACCGAGACTCCCATTTGGCGGAGGAAGCGGAGGAGGCGTATCCATTACGCCAATCGCCTTCTTAATTGTAGGAACAAACGGCGTTCGAATGCTTCATTTGGATGAACACACACATCTGCTTGATAAAATATTGGATTCTGCTCCTCAAGCAATTGAACGTCTTCAGCACATGTTTAAGAAAGATGAACGGGAGCACCGCCACAAAGAACGAAAACTAGATGACATAGACCTTTAAAAAAGTTAGCTGCGCTGCAGTTAACTTTTTTTTCAAAATGGACGATTAGGCTTTGCAGTTTTTTGCTTTCTCTACTATGATAGAACCATACATTTGATAAGGGAGGAATTGTTTTGGCATCGATCACATTTAAAGGGAGCTCTGTCACGCTTGTAGGAAATGAAGTAAAAGTAGGCGAGCAGGCCCCAGATTTTACGGTATTAACGAACTCACTAGGGGAAGTTTCACTTTCGGATTTAACAGGAAAAGTGACGATCATCTCAGTGATTCCTTCTATTGATACAGGTGTGTGTGACGCACAAACAAGACGTTTCAATGAAGAGGCAGCCGGTTTAGGTCCGGTCAATATTTATACGATTAGTGCAGACCTTCCATTTGCACAAGCACGCTGGTGCGGAGCAAACGGAATTGAAAATGTTGAAACATTATCTGATCACAGAGATATGTCTTTTGGTGAAGCGTTCGGTGTATATATGAAAGAATTGCGTTTATTGGCGCGTGCCGTTTTCGTATTAGACCCAAATGGGAAAGTGGTTTACACTGAATACGTAAGCGAAGCAACGAATCATCCAAATTATGAAAAAGCCATTGAAGCTGCAAAATCACTGTTATAAAAGCAGCATCGACAAGAGCTCCGGCTTCATTCTGGGGCTCTTTTCAATGAGAACATATAGCTTTTAACAAAGCGAGGAGAGAAAAGCATTGCAGAAAGATCAAGTGAGTACGATTTTTGAGCTGCTCGATACAGCCTCTATTCGATTAAAAAAGGAACAGAGCATTTCCTATATTGAAGCGTTGGCAGAAGCAGGAGAAGCCTTTTACCAGGCAAATGATCGAAACGGTTTACTGAAGGACTTAATAGAGAAAGCAGATTTCACCTCTTATGATCATGAGCAGATTCGCAAAGCGTTTCAGCTCGCCGTACTGAAAGGACAAAAGGACATATCCCATCCAAATCGCCAGATGACGCCAGATACAATTGGACTGTTTGTCAGCTATTTGGTGAATAAATTTTTAGAAGACCAACAAGAGCTTGTTGTTTTTGATCCAGCAGCGGGAACAGGGAACTTACTGCTTGCAGTTTTAAACAACCTCACTGCAAAAACAAAGCGCGGCTTTGCGTCTGAAATTGATGATGTGCTCATTAAAATTGCTTGGGCACAGGCGAATTTAGAAGAGAAAGAAGTCGAGCTTTTCCATCAGGACAGTCTTGAGCCACTTCTTATCTCGCCAGCAGATGTCACCGTATGTAGCCTTCCAGTCGGCTATTACCCAAATGATGAGCGTGCTAAAGACTATGACTTAAAGGCAAAAGAGGGTCATTCCTTTGCGCATCATTTATTCATTGAACAAAGTCTTCGTTACACGAAAGAAGGCGGCTTCTTATTCTTCATCATTCCAAATGATTTATTTGAAGGAAAAGAAAGTGTGCAGCTAAAGGATTTTATTAAAGATCACGCTTATATGAATGCATTAATTCAGCTGCCAGTCTCTATGTTCAAAGACAAAAAGCATGCGAAAAGCTTATTTGTGATGCAAAAGAAAAAAGAGGGGCTAAATGCACCAAAACGGATGCTGTTTGCCAATCTGCCATCCTTCTCGCAGAAGGAAGCGATGGTTGGTGTGATGAGAAAATTAGACCAGTGGTTTATAGAAGAAAAAGAAACGAAAGAATAGCCAGAGTGATCTCTGGCTATTTTACTATTCAGAAAATAACGACTTATCGATGTAAGCGGTAACAGTTAGAAGGTGCACTTGAAATGCAAAGTTTTCAATGTTTAAATGAAAAAGTCAGATATTTTTCGGACTTATCGTTAAACTATAAAAGACCCGTTCAAACAGGTTGAATATAGCACCGGAAAAAACGTGAAACCTTATATAACAACTGAGTAAAAGGAGCGACAAGAATGTCCAAAATTATTGCAATCAACGCAGGAAGCTCATCTCTTAAATTCCAATTGTTCGACATGCCGGAAGAAACCGTTTTAACAAAAGGTCTTGTTGAAAGAATCGGAATGGACAACAGTATCTTTACGATTTCTGTAGATGGAGAAAAGAAAACAGAAATCACTGATATCCCAGATCACGCAGTAGCGGTCAAAATGCTACTTGAAAAACTAACTGAATTCAACATCATCAAGGACTTTAATGAAATTGATGGCGTAGGACACCGCGTTGTTCACGGTGGAGAGAAGTTCAGCGACTCTGTTCTATTAACAGATGAAGTGATCAATGAAATTGATCAGCTTTCAGAGCTTGCACCACTTCATAACCCTGCAAATGTTGTAGGAATCAAAGCTTTCAAACAAATTCTGCCTGATGTACCAGCGATTGCTGTGTTCGATACAGCGTTCCACCAAACAATGCCAGAGCAGTCTTACCTATACAGCCTTCCGTACGACTACTACAAAAAATTTGGTATTCGTAAATACGGTTTCCACGGGACAAGCCATAAGTTCGTGACAGAGCGTGCAGCAGAGCTATTAGGCCGTCCGCTTGAAGAGCTTCGTTTGATTTCTTGCCACCTTGGAAATGGTGCGAGTATCGCAGCAGTAGAAGGCGGAAAATCAATCGATACATCCATGGGCTTCACACCGCTTGCTGGTGTTGCGATGGGTACACGTTCAGGTAATATTGACCCTGCCCTTATTCCATTTATTATGGAGAAAACAGGACATACAGCTGAAGAAGTCCTTTCAACTTTGAATAAGAAGAGTGGTCTTTTAGGTGTGTCTGGTCTATCAAGTGACCTTCGTGATATCGAAGAAGCAACAGAAGAAGGAAACGACCGTGCAGAAGTAGCTCTTGATATTTTTGCAAGCCGTATTCATAAATACATTGGTTCTTATGCAGCGAGAATGAATGGCGTAGATGCGATCATCTTCACAGCTGGAATTGGTGAAAATAGTTCAGAAGTGAGAGCACGTGTACTTCGTGGACTAGAATTCATGGGCGTTTACTGGGATCCTTCCCTTAACAACATGAGAGGCGAAGAAGCATTCATCAGCTACCCGCACTCTCCTGTCAAAGTCATCGTCATTCCAACGAACGAAGAAGTGATGATTGCAAGAGACGTTATGCGTTTAGCGTAACATCCTTTTAAAGCTCTTTTCCTCATCGGAAAAGAGCTTTTTTCTATTGAAATCAGCATGCTATAATGTGAGGCAATATGGAAAGGAGCGGTGTGAAGATATGGGTGTCGAAGAACATAAACGCGAAGCGAAAGCGAGGCTTCATGTAAAAGTCATTACCGTCAGTGATACAAGGACAAAGGAAACAGATAAAAGCGGCCGCCTGATGATTGATTTGCTCAAAGAACAGGGGCATCTCATTCTTGCATACGAGATTGTAAAAGATGATATTGGCGCGATTCAAGACGCAGTGCTAGAAGGAACAAGCGAGCCGAAAATAGATGCCGTCTTGTTAAATGGGGGAACAGGAATTGCCGCAAGGGATGTCACCATTGAATCCATTACCCCTCTTTTCTCCAAAGAGCTTCCTGGCTTTGGCGAAATCTTTCGCATGCTGAGCTATACAGAAGACATCGGCTCTGCCGCTATCTTGTCCCGGGCAACGGCAGGGGTCGTTAACCAAAAAGCTGTCTTTGCCACACCAGGCTCTACCGGAGCAGTTCGTTTAGCCATGACAAAACTCATTATCCCAGAGCTGCCTCACGTCTTGCGAGAGCTTGAAAAGGATCAAAAATAGCCCAAAATGACTCTGCCAAGAAAATTTGGCAGAGTTTTTTTCATAAAGGGGTTGAAAAAACAATTTTTCCTTGTTACAGTGTATACATACTAAATGCATGTTTATAAATTAAAACTTATTTTTATGCAAAAAAACATTCACAGAATCAAAACAAGCGAGAGGAGCTTTTCAATCATGTCACAAAATAAAAAAGTCGTATTAGCATATTCCGGAGGTCTTGATACCTCTGTTGCAGTTAAATGGTTACAAGAGCAAGGATACGAAGTCGTTGCTTGCTGCCTGGACGTAGGTGAAGGAAAAGACTTAGCATTCGTTCAACAAAAAGCGCTTCAAGTCGGAGCGGTTCAGTCTTACATGATCGACGCAAAAGAAGAATTTGCTGAAGAATTTGCACTGACTGCACTGCAAGCACACACCATGTATGAAGGAAAATACCCGCTTGTGTCTGCACTATCTCGTCCACTGATTGCAAAAAAATTAGTAGAAGTCGCAGAGAAAGAAAATGCAGTTGCAGTTGCTCACGGATGTACAGGAAAAGGAAACGACCAAGTTCGTTTTGAAGTATCCATTAAAGCATTGAATCCAGATCTAGAAGTTCTTGCACCAGTGCGTGAGTGGAAATGGTCTCGTGATGAAGAAATCGATTATGCACAAAAGCATGGTATTCCAATTCCGATTAACTTAGACAGCCCATATTCAATCGACCAAAACCTTTGGGGCAGAAGTAACGAATGTGGCATTTTAGAAGATCCTTGGGCTGCGCCACCAGAAGGCGCATACGATCTGACAAATCCACTTGAAAAAACACCTGACACACCTGAAATCATTGAAATCACGTTTGAAAAAGGAAAACCAACAGCCATTGACGGTATCCAGTATTCATTATCTGATCTCATCCTTCATTTAAATGAAGTCGCTGGACAGCATGGCGTTGGCAGAATCGATCACGTTGAAAACCGTCTTGTTGGCATCAAATCTCGTGAAGTGTATGAGTGCCCAGGTGCTGTCACACTTCTAAAAGCACATAAAGAGCTTGAAGACTTGACGCTTGTTAAAGAAGTCGCGCACTTTAAGCCAATCGTTGAACAAAAAATGGCTGAATTAATATACAACGGCTTATGGTTCTCACCGCTTAAAGGAGCACTTGACGCATTCTTACAAGAAACACAACAGAACGTAACAGGTATTGTCCGTGTGAAACTATTTAAAGGCCATGCGATTGTTGAAGGACGTAAATCACCATATTCACTTTATGATGAAAATCTAGCAACTTACACAAAAGCAGATGAATTCGATCATGATGCAGCGGTAGGATTTATTAACCTTTGGGGCTTACCAACAAAAGTAAACAGCATCGTGAACAAAAAGGAGCAGGTTAAAGCATGAAAAAGCTTTGGGGAGGCCGATTTCAAAAAACACCAGAAAAATGGGTCGATGAGTTTGGCGCGTCCATTCATTTCGACAAACAATTAGTCAAAGAAGATCTGACCGGCTCCCTTGCTCATGCAAGTATGCTGAATACATGCGGTATCCTAGGTGATGAAGAGGCCGCTGTCATCAAAGACGGACTGAATACGCTCATGAAAAAGGCAGAGGCGGATGAACTAGAATTCTCAGTGGATTATGAGGACATTCATTTAAACCTTGAAAAAATGCTCATTGATGAGATTGGACCGCTTGGCGGCAAATTGCACACAGCGAGAAGCCGAAATGATCAGGTCGCAACCGATATGCATTTATATTTGAATAACCAAGTAGAGCATATCATTGAGCTGATCTCTTCCTTTCAAACAGTTCTTGTAGAAAAAGCAGAACAGCACGTTGAAACGATTTTTCCAGGATATACGCACCTGCAGCGTGCACAGCCTATTTCCTTTGCCCATCATATGCTCGCCTATTTTTGGATGCTTGAGCGTGACAAAGCGCGTTTTCAAGATTCATTAAAGCGAATTAACGTGTCTCCACTTGGATGCGGGGCGCTAGCAGGAACGACATTCCCGATTGACCGTGAATATACAGCAGAGCTGCTTGGCTTTGACCACATTTACGAAAACAGCCTTGATGGCGTGAGTGATCGGGATTTCATATTAGAGTTCTTGTCTAATAGCAGCCTTGTGATGATGCACCTCTCACGTCTTTGTGAGGAAATCATTTTATGGTGCTCTCAAGAATTCAAATTCATTGAGCTTGATGACACGTACGCAACAGGCAGCAGCATGATGCCGCAAAAGAAAAACCCGGATATGGCTGAATTAATCCGCGGAAAAACGGGCCGTGTATATGGCAACCTGATGGGGCTTCTTACCATTATGAAAGGCTTGCCGCTTACGTATAACAAAGACCTGCAAGAAGATAAAGAAGGCATGTTTGATACAGTGAAAACCATCGCTGGCAGCCTGCAAATCTTCACAGGCATGATTCAAACAATGACAGTGAACGAAGATGTCATGAAAAAAGCAACAAAAGAAGATTTCTCAAATGCGACAGAAGTGGCAGACTACCTTGCGAAAAAAGGCATGCCATTCCGTGAAGCTCACGAAATCGTTGGCAAGCTTGTGTATACGTGCATTCAAAAAGGCATCTACTTAAGTGATCTTCCTTTCGAAACATTTACAGAAGCAAGCAACCTCTTCGAACAAGACATTTACACCGTTCTTGATCCGTATGTGGCTGTTGAAAAAAGAACAAGTGCAGGTGGAACTGGATTCAAGCAAATCCAGCTCGCTTTAGAAAAAGCAAAAGCCTGCCTAGCATAAAACGTCAAAAAACCATTCGTATGATACGGATGGTTTTTTGCTCTTCTCCAAAAAAGGAGATTCATCCTCTTTGGAGAAAATGAAAGCATACCAGCGTCAAGATGAAGAGGGAGTGAGAGCAGATCATAAAGAAAATGCTAGAGGCTTTGTTTCATCAACCGATCGTTTCAGTTCAAACGTTAGGAGAACAATATGCTGGACGGGCTAATGATGTGTGGCTG
The DNA here is from genome assembly GCF_014764715.1 of Bacillus crepusculi. Taxonomy (GTDB): domain Bacteria; phylum Bacillota; class Bacilli; order Bacillales; family Bacillaceae; genus Bacillus. The sequence continues at coordinate 149,276 of NZ_JACXXE010000005.1, forward strand.
ATCTCCTTACAAGATAAAACGGAATATGTGATAAAATCCCCTAAAACTGCAAGAGAAGAAAGTGAGTTTGTCTTTGGGATCAATATGATCTATGGCGTAGATGCCCATACTGTACAAGAGCATATCGATCAAATCAATCAACAGCTGTCTCATGCAAATTCCTTTCATATTCCAGAAGTTGTTTGTCAAGTGAAGAAGGCAGGGAGACATTATAATGTAATGGAAAAAGTAGAAGGAACACCTTTAACATCATTTGAGGGACGTTCATCAGAATTCTATCAGGATTATGGGAGAAAACTAGCACGTCTTCATTCATATCGAACTCACTATTTCGGTGCAGTATTCGCAGCTGAAAAGAGGCATTTGAGAGAATTCCATGCTATTTTAAAAAAGGCTGTGTCCAAACTCATCAGCCGCTATTACGCTGATCAGCCTGAATTTCAGTATTATGCAGAAATTGTGCAGCAAAAGCTTGAAAAGCTAAGTCCTCCTGATTCAACGAGCCTTATTTTAATTGATTTAGACCCGTCTCAATATATTGAAAAAGATGATCAAGTGACGAGTCTAGTTGATACGGAATATGTCGTATATGGACCACCTGCGTTTGATTTTATTGCACTAGAATACCTTTTGACGAAAGAAGCTGCCCGCGATGTTCAATTGGGCTATGAAGAGATTTGCCCGCTCCCTCGCCAGCTTCATGAGGTGAGAGAATGCTATCGTTTTGTTTCGCTACTTCTCGATATTCATGGCTCATGGGATATGAAAAAGTGGATGAATCACCCTGTACTATTTTACCCGCATCGATAAAGGGTTCAGAAGTGCGCCGAATGCTTGTTTATAGTAAAGTAAAGATAAGAAACATGTGAACTTGCAACCTTTGCTTTAGGAGGAGATTGTGTGCGACACGCATTAATAACAGCGGGTTCTAAAGGGCTTGGCCGGAAAGTCACCGAGTCTTTACTGAATATGGGGTATTCTGTGACAGTCAATTATCGAAGTGATGATGAAGCTGTCCGGCAGATGAAAGAAGAATTGCAGCCATACGAAGAAAAGCTTCAATTTGTCCAAGGTGATGTGACAAACAAAGAAGATTTAAAAAACATGGTAGAGCTGGCAGCAGAGCGATTTGGGCGGATAGATGCCTTGATTAATAATGCCGGTCCTTATATCTTTGAACGAAAGAAACTGGCGGATTATACAGAAGATGAATGGTATCAAATGATGGAAGGCAACCTATCAGCAGTGTTCCATTTGTTCCGAATGGTCATCCCAATGATGAGAAAGCAAGGCTTTGGCCGCATTATTACGTATGGCTTCCAAGGGGCAGATCATGCACCAGGCTGGATGCATAGGTCAGCCTTTGGAGCGGCAAAAGTGGGGCTGGCGTCCTTGACGAAAACCATTGCCATTGAAGAAGCCGAAAATGGCATCACGGCCAATATGGTTTGTCCAGGCAAAATCGTTGGAGACATGAAAGAATCTACAATAGAAGAAGCACGTCAGATCAAAGACGACGAAACGCCTATTGGCAGGTCTGGTACAGGCGAGGATATCGGGCGCATCATCTCCTTTTTATGTGATGATCGATCAGACCTGATTACAGGGACCGTCATTGAAGCAACAGGTGGTCTTAATGTCATTCATAGACACTAAGTTATTTAGCTTTTTATAGAGGGAATACATGATAGAAGATTAAAATCGAAAGGTGGACATACTACATGAAAGCTACATACCATGGACATTCAGTCGTACACATTGAAACAAACGGATACCATATTTGGATTGATCCATTTTTAAATGGGAATAAGCATACAGATATCAAACCACAAGATGTCAAAGCAGATGTCATTTTGCTGACACACGGACATGGAGATCATCTTGGTGACACCATTGAAATAGCTAAAAATAATGACGCTCTCGTTGTCGCACCAAATGAACTTGCTGTTTATTTAAGCTGGCAAGGCGTGAAAACCCACCCACTTCATATCGGCGGCGGACGTGAGTTTGAATTTGGTAAAGTCAAGCTTACGCAAGCGTTTCATGGTTCAGCTGTCATTGATGAAGACGCGAAAACGATTACGTATACAGGTATGCCATCAGGTATTTTATTTACCGCTGAGGGCAAAACGATTTATCATGCAGGAGACACTGCACTCTTTTCAGATATGAAGCTGATCGGTGAACTGAATCATATTGACCTTGCATTCCTTCCAATCGGTGATAACTTCACCATGGGCCCAGACGATGCAAGAATCGCAGCAGAATGGCTTCGTGCAAAGCAGGTCGTTCCGATTCACTACAGCACGTTCCCGCCAATCGAGCAGGACCCGCATGCATTTGCAGACAGTTTGCATGGCGGTGTCGGTCACGTGTTAAACAGCGGAGAATCCATCGATCTTTAATCATGATAAAGAAAAGCTGGCACACAAGCCGGCTTTTTTGTTTGCCTGTATCGTCCTGGCGTAAAAGACAAATTGCTATTAAAAGCCTCCTGCCTTTATAATGAAACATAGATGAAAACGTTGAAAACAAAAAGGGTGAACGGGATTGGCGACAAAGCATGAGCAAATTTTATCGTATATTGATTCATTAGATGTCGGAGAGAAAATTTCTGTCCGGCGCATAGCGAAAGAAATGAAAGTAAGTGAAGGAACCGCTTACCGGGCCATCAAAGATGCTGAAAATAAAGGGTTCGTTAGCACCATTGAACGCGTCGGTACCATTCGAATTGAACAGAAGAAAAAAGAAAATATTGAAAAGCTGACATATGCAGAAGTGGTCAATGTCATTGACGGACAGGTGCTAGGAGGAAGAGCGGGTTTACATAAAACGTTAAATAAATTTGTCATCGGTGCGATGGAGCTGGATGCAATGATGCGATATACCGCAGCTGGCAACCTGCTGATCGTCGGAAACAGAATCAATGCCCACAGGCAAGCGTTAGAGGCAGGGGCGGCTGTGCTGGTCACAGGTGGATTCTCAACAGATGATGAGATTATTCAGCTCGCAGACGAGCTTGAACTGCCGATTTTATCGACAAGCTACGATACATTTACTGTAGCAGCTCTCATTAACAGAGCCATTTATGACCAATTAATTAAAAAAGAAATTGTGCTTGTGGAAGATATTTTAACGCCGATTGAACGGACTGTGTATTTATCACCAGAGGATAAGCTTGAGAAATGGTATGAAAAGAATTATGAAACAGGCCACGGCCGTTTCCCAGTAGCTGATGATCAAATGAAGATTCACGGGATTCTTACCTCAAAGGATATTGCGGGCCATGACCGCTCCACACCGATTGAAAAGGTGATGACGAAAAATCCGCTGACGGTCATTGGGAAAACATCTGTCGCCTCAGCTGCACAAATGATGGTGTGGGAAGGGATTGAGGTGCTGCCAGTTGTAGATGATCATGCGAAGCTGATTGGGATGATCAGCCGTCAGGATGTGCTCAAGGCGCTCCAAATGATTCAAAAGCAGCCGCAGGTCGGCGAAAAACTGGATGATGTTGTCTCAAGAGGGTTTAAAGAGACTGACACAGAAAAACCAAAAGCAGATGCGGTGTATCAATATGAGGTCACACCACAAATGACGAACCAGCTTGGCAATATTTCATATGGGGTGTTTACCCAAATTTTAATTGAATCTGCCAACCGCTTCTTAAAATCTCATAAAAAAGGCGAGTTGATTGTTGAAAGTCTTTCTGTCTACTTCTTAAAACCGGTACAAATGGAGTCCACGATACAGATCAAGCCGAATATTTTAGAAGTAGGACGCAAGTTTGGGAAGCTGGAAGTAGAGGTGTACCACCAATCGAATATCGTAGGGAAAGCGATGCTGATGGTGCAGCTGATGGAGAGAGGTTAAATGAAAAAGAAGGGCGAAGCACTCGCCCTTCCCGCTTATTACGCATGATCCTTTTCGCCATCCTTTAAAAAGAGCGGAAGATAATGCTTGTAGGCTTTATACCCAGCCCACGTACTGCCGATACCAACTGCAACAAAAATAAACCCAATGACAAATGCGAGTGACGAGCGGTTTAAAAATAACTGATTCACACCGAAGAGCAGGACAAAGCATCCAAGTGCCATACTGGATTTGGCAGACCAGAATTTCTTCTCGACCGGCCGGTTCGTACGGACATTCTTTGCTTTGTAGTATAAATAAAACATGGCAGAACAAATAATAAACACAATCAAAACAAGCATGTGCCAAGCCCCCATTGTAAGTGGTTACAACCCTATTTTAAACGTAAATAGGCTTGCTTACTAGAATAAATTGTCTATTCCTCACTTTTCCGTCAGGATAGATTATGATTTAATAATAAAAAGAGTATCGCAGAAGAAGGAGTTTTTATGAAAAAAGAACTGATTAGAACCATATCATTATATGACACCATCATCATCCATAGACATGTAAGGCCAGATCCTGATGCGTATGGATCACAGTGCGGCCTTACGGAAATCTTACGTGCCACCTATCCAGAAAAAAATATTTATGCGACAGGAACTCAGGAGCCATCCCTTTCATTTTTATATGAACTCGATGAGGTACCAGACGAAGTGTACAAAGGTGCCCTTGTCATTGTCTGTGATACGGCCAATCAAGCAAGAATTGATGATCAGCGCTATTCAATGGGTGATAAGCTGATGAAAATTGATCATCATCCAAATGAAGACCCCTATGGTGACCTGCTTTGGGTGGATACAGAGGCAAGCTCTGTGAGTGAGATGATTTATGAATTGTATTTAGAGGGGAAAGAAGAAGGATATCAGCTGAATACAAAGGCGGCTGAACTAATTTATGCCGGCATTGTAGGAGATACAGGCCGCTTCCTTTTCCCGAATACAACGAAAAAGACACTTAAATATGCAGGAGAACTCATCGAATATCCATTTTCATCTTCAGACCTTTTCAATCAATTGTATGAGACGGATTTGAATGTCGTGAAATTAAATGGCTATATTTTTCAACATATCTCTTTATCAGAGAATGGAGTTGCTTCTGTTTTTATTAAGCGTGATATTTTGGAATCGTTCCAAACAACAGCGCAGCAAGCCTCACAGCTTGTTGGAACACTTGGAAATATTGCAGGTATTAAAGCTTGGGTCTTTTTTGTGGAAGAAAACGATCAGATTCGTGTCAGATTCCGCTCTAAAGGCGTTGTCATTAACACCATTGCTAAAAAATATCATGGCGGCGGTCACCCGCTGGCAGCCGGTGCGTCCATATATGATTGGGCAGTGGCAGATGAGATTTTGCGTGATTTAGAAGAGGTATGTAAATCATCATCGTGAGAGAGGGTTCAAGCTCCCTCTCTCTTTTTTGATATTGGAGAAAAGGGTTACTTGGATACAGGGATAAACCAGCAGCCGATGTGCGTTGAATCTTCATAGGCTTGGAGATTTTGATGCTTTAATTCTTTTTTAATTAAATGAGCCATCATTTCTGTCTCAGCATAAGCACACATGCCGTCTTTGATACGGCTTGCTTTGTCTCGTGCCATTTGACGATAGCTGTAAACCTCCATTGTCCTCACCTCTTTCTATTTAGGATGTCGTTCTTCTTTTAGTGTATAAAAATTAGGAATAAAAAGCGATCATTGAGGGCAGAAATTCATAAAAATTCCACATGATCATTTATTCAGCAAATGAAATACGCACTTCTAGTGAAAGCTTCGTATAAATCGTCAGCTCTGTCACTTTGGCGTGGTATGCCTTTTCCCGAATCGTATATTCTTTATTTTCCACCGTTCGTTTTAATAATTCCTTTGTTTTATACACACTTTCAATATCCTTTGTGATGACCTCTGAAATGTCCTCTTTGACCTGATCCTCAAACTTGAGTGTATCCGGCTCCGGGATTTTATACTGCTCACGATTCACGAGATGAACATCTACGCTTTGGATCAGCAGGCGCTGCTTATTATCCTCATTTAACTTATGCAAATCTTCCCGATAGAGTGTGATTTGTTCTTTCAGACTGTCCATATGGTGCTGCTGGCTACGGAGCAGCGTCACCTGCTTTTCCTGAAAGGTTCCATATGTAAAGAGGAAAATCAGCCAGCTGATAATCGCGCCGAACATCATCCCAGCAAAAAAACGCTGCCAGCCTGGACGTTTATAAAGCTCCGGGACTCTCATGATGACACATGCTCCTGCGTGAGCCACGTAATAATGAGATATCCCGTTTGTGCACCGCCCATGGCAGAGATAATTAATAAGATCTGCTTGAAAATATCACGTGTGTTGCCTTCGAAAATGCCTCTTTCAAAGCTATAGACCGCATCAAAGGTTCCGCCGATTGCAGCGACAAGCGCCCAAATTTTTAAACGGTTCGCAAGACTTGAAATAATAGATAGAGGCGGCTGACCAGATAAATAAGCACCTACACCGCCTATAATGGCCCCACCTAAAATCACCCCAAGTGCGATAAAATAACAACTAATAAAGTTTGGAATAAAGGCTTCCTTCACATCCATTTTTTCCACCTCACTCTATTCAATATATGGCGTGTTCTGGACAAGTATGAACGGACGGAAAAGAAAGAACATTTGTTTCTTACAGCATCGCGTTTTATAATGAAAGAATGACTTTAGACGAAAGGAGCGGATGAAGCATGTCTTATGTTCATCTTCAGGTCCACAGTGGATACAGCTTGTTAAGCAGTGCAGCTAAGGTCAAGGAGCTCGTGCTGAAAGCGAAAGAACTTGGCTACAAAGCGCTCGCTCTTACCGATGACCATGTGATGTATGGAACGGTTGAATTTTATAAGGAATGTAAAAAACATGGCATCAAGCCGGTGATCGGTTTAACAGCTTCTGTTTTCATAGATGAACAAGAGACAGAAGCTTATCCCTTGGTGCTCCTTGCAAAAAACAATGAAGGCTATCAAAATTTGATCAAGATTAGCAGTGTACTGAAATCAAAATCAAAAGCTGGTCTGAAACAAAAATGGCTGAAAAGCTACCATCATGGGCTCATTGCCATCACGCCAGGCACAACTGGCTATATTGAAACGCTGCTTGCGCAAGATCAGTTAGAAGAAGCGCACGATGCGGCAAGTCATTTGAAACGTATTTTTGGCGAGGGACATATGTACATTGCGCTTCAGCCATTTCAGCAAGACGAATCGCTTGCTGGAAAGCTGAGGGACGTCTCACAAAGTGCGGATATTCCTCTTGTCGCAACGGGAGATGTTCATTACATGAGCCGAGAGGACAAAACGGCGTATACATGCTTAAAGGCCATCAAAGCAGGACAGCAGCTTTCAGATATAGAGGAAGACCAAGGGGACAAGCATTTCAGATCCCTCGAAGAGATGATGGAATGGTATGCGGATGATCCTGAACTGCTTTCAAGAACGGTTGAGATCGCAGACCGCTGTGAAGTAGATTTAAATCTTGGACAAACAAAGCTGCCATCCTATCCAACTCCTGACCAATCAACAGCAGATCAGTTTTTACGCAGAATGTGCGCAGAAGGCATGAAACAAAGAAAAATCGCTTCAAATGAAATGTATGTCAAAAGGCTTGAGTATGAGCTAAGCATTATCCAAAAAATGAATTTCAGTGATTATTTTCTTATTGTATGGGATTTTATGAAGTATGCACATGACCAAGGCATTGTCACAGGTCCAGGACGGGGGTCAGCAGCAGGCTCACTTGTTGCCTATGTTCTGTTTATTACAGATGTCGATCCGATCCGTCATGGCCTTTTATTTGAGCGTTTTTTAAATCCTGAGCGGATCAGCATGCCGGATATTGATATTGATTTTCCTGACACGAGAAGAGATGAAATCATTTCTTATGTAAAGGACAAATACGGGGACATGCATGTGGCGCAAATTGTCACGTTTGGAACACTTGCAGCAAAAGCAGCCTTAAGGGATGTTGGACGTGTGATGGGGATTGACTCAAAGGCCGCTGACCGTCTCGCAAAGCTGATTCCATCTAAGCCAGGAACGACGCTGAAAGAAGCAGTGACTGCATCTCCTGAATTAAAAACGCTGCTTGAGCAATCAGAAGAGCTTCGAAAGGTTTTCCAAACCGCTTTGAAGGTAGAAGGCTTGCCACGACACACGTCGACACATGCAGCCGGCGTTGTGCTAAGCGAGGAGCCGCTGACGCAGATTGTGCCTATTCAAGAAGGCCATGATGGTGTGTATTTAACGCAATATGCCATGAATTATTTAGAGGATCTTGGACTTTTAAAGATGGATTTCTTAGGCTTAAGAAACTTAACGCTAATAGAATCCATTAAAAACCAGATTGAAAGACAGGAAAACGTCCACATTAACTTTAGTGACATTTCTTATCAAGATCAAAAAACGTTTGAATTGTTATCAGCGGGAGATACAACTGGGATTTTCCAGCTTGAATCACAGGGGATGCGCCAAGTGCTAAGACGGCTGAAACCTTCTAGTTTAGAAGACATCGTGGCAGTCAATGCCCTTTACCGGCCGGGTCCAATGGAGAATATCCCGCTCTTTATCGACCGAAAGCATGGCAGAGTGAAAGTCTCCTACCCGCATCCAGATTTGTATGACATCTTAAAGGATACATATGGGGTCATCGTCTATCAGGAGCAAATCATGCTGATTGCAGCGAAGATGGCAGGCTTTCAGCTGGGCGAGGCCGATCTATTAAGAAGAGCTGTTTCAAAGAAGGATAAAAAGGTCCTTGATGAAGAGCGAAGCCATTTTGTTGAAGGATGCCTAAAAAAGGAGTATCCTGTTAACATTGCAAATGACGTTTATGACTTAATCGTCAAATTTGCAAACTATGGTTTTAATAGAAGCCATGCTGTCGCATATAGCATGATTGGCTTTCAGCTTGCTTATTTAAAAGCGCATTATCCGTTATATTTTATGTGCGGACTTTTAACGAGTGTGATTGGAAACGAAGACAAAGTCGCTCAATATTTCTATGAGGCAAAGGAAAAAGGGATCTCTGTGTTGAAGCCTTCTATTAATAAGAGTGAATTTCCATTTACGGTTGAAAAAGGGGAGATCCGTTACAGCTTAAGAGCGATCAAAAATGTCGGAGTGTCAGCTGTAAAGGATATATACAGGGCAAGACAGGAAAAGCCGTTTGACGATTTATTTGATTTTTGCGCAAGGGTATCACCAAAGAGTGTCAACCGAAAAACGATTGAAGCGCTCATATTTTCAGGGGCGATGGATGAGTTTTATCCAAATCGGGCTTCGTTATTAGCATCTATAGATATTGCGTTAGACCACGTGTCATTTTTAAATCCTGAGGATCAGCTGGACTTTCTTGGGGATACAACCTTCTCTATTAAGCCAAAATATGCGGAGATAGAAGAACTGCCGCTTGTTGATCTCCTGCAATTTGAAAAAGAGGCACTCGGGTTATATTTATCTAATCATCCTGTACAAGCGTACCGAGATCGCTTAAGAGAGAATGGTGCAGTGGAAATCATCAGACTTTCTTCCTATATTAAGCGGAAGGTCTCAATGGGTGGTCTTTTGACAAAAGTGAAATCGATCCGGACAAAAAATGGACAATCGATGGCATTTGTTACATTTGGGGATGAAACGGGAGAAATGGAAGGCGTCGTCTTTCCAGAGCAATTTAGAAAGCTGTCCCCCTTACTTGAGGAGGGCGCCATGCTTTATGTTGAAGGCAGAATAGATGTCAGAAATGACAGCAGTCAAATCATCGTGCAAGAAGCGGTTCTGCTTGAAGAAATGGGCACAAAAAGAAAAGAGTCTGTCTACATTCGGGTAAAAGAAGAAAACCATACGCAGGAGCTGCTAGAGCAAGTAAAACGAGTGATCTCGATGCATAGCGGAGAAGCAGATGTGTATTTGTATTATGAGAAGCAAAAAAGGACGATGAGACTTCCAGATGCATACAAAGTTCATGCAGATCATGCGGTGATTTTCCAGTTAAAAGAGCTGCTCGGTGAACAAAACGTTGTGATTAAATGATGACAAATCGCCTGAATATGTTTTACAAATTCACCTATTGTGTTATCATTTTAAAGATTCTGTGTATTTAAAACTGCCAGTATGTGCTTATCAACTTAGCAATTCATTAAATCATTTTCCACTTGAAGGAGTGTTCATCACATGTCATTAAGAGAAGAAGCATTACATATGCACAAAGAGAATCAAGGCAAACTCGAATCAAAATCAAAAGTACAAGTGAAAAATGCGAAAGACTTAAGCTTGGCTTACTCACCTGGTGTTGCAGAACCATGTAAAGAAATTTATGACGACATAAGCAAAGTGTATGATTATACAATGAAAGGTAATATGGTCGCTGTTGTGACAGATGGAACCGCTGTTTTAGGGCTTGGAAATATTGGTGCTGAAGCATCTCTTCCAGTGATGGAAGGGAAAGCTGTATTATTCAAAAGCTTTGCAGGCGTAGATGCCTTCCCAATCGCGCTTGCAACGAACGATGTAGACAAAATCGTTGAAACAGTGAAGCTTCTTGAGCCGACTTTTGGCGGTGTCAATCTTGAAGATATTGCAGCCCCTAACTGTTTCATCATTGAAGAGCGTTTGAAAAAAGAGACAAACATTCCAGTTTTCCACGATGATCAGCATGGAACAGCGATTGTAACAGTAGCAGGACTTGTCAATGCCCTAAAACTGTCTGGAAAATCTATGTCTTCAATCAAAGTGGTGGCAAACGGCGCTGGAGCCGCAGGAATTGCGATCATCAAGCTTCTTTATCATTTCGGCGTACGTGATATCGTCATGTGTGATACAAAAGGCGCTATTTACGATGGCCGTCCGAACGGTATGAATGCAGTGAAAAACGAAGTAGCTAAATTCACGAACCAAGACCGTAAAGAAGGTTCATTAGAAGAAGTGATTGAAGGCGCAGATGTCTTCATCGGGGTATCAGTAGCAGGTGCTCTAACGAAAGAAATGGTTGGAAAAATGGCAAAAGATCCTGTCATTTTTGCAATGGCTAATCCAAATCCAGAGATCATGCCAGAAGATGCACATGCAGCAGGTGCAAGTGTTGTAGGAACTGGCCGTTCTGATTTCCCGAACCAGGTCAATAACGTACTTGCATTCCCAGGTATTTTCCGCGGAGCATTAGATGCGCGCGCGACACATATTAACGAAGAAATGAAAATTGCAGCTGTCGAAGCCATTGCTTCTCTAGTTTCAGAAGAAGAATTGACAGCTGAATACGTCATCCCTGCACCGTTTGATGCACGCGTAGCACCAGCGGTAGCAAAAGCTGTGGCAAAAGCAGCAATGGAAACGGGCGTTGCAAGAATCAAAGTCGACCCAGAAGCTGTCGCTGAAAAAACAAGAAAATTAACGATTATCGGCGAATAATCAACTGGAAAAGTGTGCACGTTCTTTCTGAAATTGGAGGAAAGGCGTGCACCATTTCCTCTCTTACGCGAAAATTTTTTCATCCGGAATGATATTTTTTTGTAGACGTTCACAACTCACATATATCAACTGCTCAGCGCCCCAAACCTATACTCATTTCTCATCAATTCCCCACTGAAAAAATGGAATGAAGGATGACAGCGTTTGACAAAAAAAGTACAATAGTTTCGGTACAGTGATGACATGTCCTATAATAGTGGATGTGCGTGTAAAGAAAAAACCCTTCAAAAAGGGAGGTAGTCATTTGTCAATCAAGAACATTTTCAGCAAAAAGAAAAAATATGCATCTGTACCCTCTGAACAGGCAAGTCAAGATGTGCCTGAAGGCATCATGACCAAATGTCCGCAATGTAAAAAAATAATGCTCACCAAAGAACTAGATAAAAATTTACGTGTTTGTATGAATTGCGGCAGGCATTTGCAAATGAATGCAAAACAGCGTATTGAAAGCCTTGTAGACGAAGGCACATTTGAAGAATTTAACGGGCACCTCATTTCAGAAAACCCGCTCGGTTTCCCAGGCTACGAAGAAAAGCTTGAGAAAGACAGAGAAAAAACATCTTTGAATGAAGCCATTGTCACAGGTAAAGGTGCAATTGAAGGCCAAAGTGCTGTGATTGCTGTCATGGATGCCACGTTCCGTATGGGCAGCATGGGCTCGGTCGTTGGTGAAAAAATCACACTGGCGATTGAGAAAGCAAAAGCGGACAAGGTGCCATTTATTATCTTTACTGCATCTGGCGGAGCGAGAATGCAAGAGGGGATTCTCAGTCTCATGCAGATGGCAAAAACAAGTTCAGCATTAAAGCTGTTCAGCGAGGACCAAGGTTTGATTATCTCTGTGATGACCAACCCGACAACGGGTGGTGTATCAGCTAGTTTCGCATCTCTTGGTGATTACAACTTTGCGGAACCTGGTGCATTAATTGGTTTTGCAGGTCGCAGAATCATTGAACAAACCATTCGTGAAGAGCTGCCAGAAGACTTCCAAACGGCTGAATTTTTATTGAAGCATGGTCAGCTCGATGCTGTGATCCACCGTGCAGACATGAAAGAAACACTAGGCAGAATCTTAGCATTACACAGCACAGGAGGTGAACGAGAGTGGCTGGAGAACTAGAATTTGAAAAGCCTGTCATTGAACTTCGAGCAAAAATTGATGAACTGAAAAAGTTGACACAAAACTCAGAAATGGATTTAAGTGCGGAAATTGAGCGCCTTGAAACGCGTCTGAGTAAGCTTGAAGCGGACATTTATACAAATTTAAAGCCGTGGGACAGAGTCCAAATTGCTCGTCATGCGATGCGTCCAACAACTCTCGATTACATTCAAGAGCTGTTTGACAACTTTTTCGAATGTCATGGTGATCGTTACTACGGCGATGATGAAGCCATTGTTGGAGGAATTGCCACGTTTAAAGGGCTTCCTGTCACTGTCATTGGCCATCAGCGCGGTAAAGACACAAAGGAAAACTTGCGCCGTAATTTCGGAATGCCTCATCCAGAAGGCTACCGTAAAGCGCTGCGGCTAATGAAACAAGCAGATAAATTTAATCGCCCTATCATTTGTTTTATTGATACAAAAGGAGCTTATCCTGGTAAAGCAGCTGAAGAACGCGGGCAAAGTGAAGCAATTGCGAAAAACCTATTCGAAATGGCAGGACTTCGCGTACCGGTTGTCTGTATTGTCATTGGAGAAGGCGGAAGTGGCGGAGCACTAGGCTTAGGCGTAGGAAACCACCTATTTATGCTAGAGAACTCAACATATTCAGTGATTTCACCAGAAGGTGCAGCTGCACTGCTCTGGAAGGACTCATCACTTGCGAAAAAAGCTGCAGAAACAATGAAAATTACCGCTCCAGACCTAAAAGAATTAGATATTATAGATGATGTTATTAAAGAAGTGCAAGGTGGAGCACATCGAGACGTGAAACAACAAGCAGCCTACATGGAAAAAACATTAAAGCAGTCACTTACATCTTTGCTCAAACTATCGCCAGAAGAATTAGTCGAACAAAGATATCAAAAATACAAAGCAATTGGCAAAGTGTCGATTGAAGATCAATATATTGGGGTAAACTAAATAAACGTACAGCCTTTTGGCTGGCGTTTATTTTTTTTCATCTTTTTTCATGAATACCGTCCTCATGTAAGCGCTATTTGAAAATAATTTTCTTTTGTTTTCATAAAATTTGAAACGTCTGAAAACCTTGATGGGATAAGGTTTATAGCGCATTGACCAATCGTTTTTTGAAAGATTTGCTTTCATGACTTTCTTAACTTTTGTTTAAAAACGGTTTATTTAATTGTATAATAAGTACGGTTTTAGAAATTCGTATTGAAAACATCCGGTTTTGCTCATGTTTGTTTTCAAGCAGTGGAAATGGTATGTTTAATTCATATATGGTCTCTGAGGTGAAAAAGATGAAGCGTATAGGAGTTTTAACGAGCGGTGGGGATTCCCCAGGAATGAATGCAGCTGTGCGCGCAGTTGTAAGGAAAGCTATTTACCATAATGTTGAAGTTTACGGCATTTATAATGGTTATTCAGGTCTCATTAACGGTAAAATTGAGAAACTCGAATTAGGTTCAGTAGGCGATATTATTCATCGTGGAGGAACAAAACTTTACACGGCAAGATGTCCTGAATTCAAGACAGTTGAAGGTCGTGAAAAAGGGATTGAAAACTTAAAAAAATTCGGTATTGAAGGACTTGTTGTTATCGGTGGAGATGGTTCATTCATGGGAGCGAAGAAATTAACAGAGCTCGGTTTTCCATGTGTAGGTGTCCCTGGCACGATTGACAACGATATTCCAGGTACTGATTTCACTATTGGCTTTGATACAGCACTGAATACTGTCATTGATGCCATTGATAAAATTCGTGATACAGCCACATCTCATGAACGTACATACGTCGTGGAAGTAATGGGTAGACACGCTGGTGATATTGCCCTTTGGTCAGGTCTTGCAGGCGGGGCCGAATCCATTTTGATTCCTGAAGCAGACTATGACATGGACGAAATTATTGCTAGGTTAAGAAGAGGACACGAGCGCGGCAAGAAGCATAGTATCATCATCGTAGCAGAAGGAGTAGGCAGCGGTGTTGAATTTGGTAAACGAATTGAAGAGGAGACAAGCCTTGAAACACGTGTATCTGTCTTAGGACATATTCAGCGCGGAGGTTCTCCAAGTGCGTTTGACCGAGTACTGGCAAGCCGTTTAGGAGCGTATGCAGTAGAACTTCTTCTAGAAGGAAGAGGCGGACACTGTGTAGGCATTCAAAGCAATGAGCTCGTTCATCACGATATTTTAGAAATCTTAGATAAAAAACATACAGTCGATCAACATATGTACCGACTTTCACAAGAGCTCTCTATATAAAACGAGAAGACCTTAGGAGGAACAGTAATGAGAAAGACAAAAATCGTTTGTACAATCGGTCCAGCAAGTGAAAGCATTGAAACGCTGACTGAATTGATTGAAGCAGGAATGGATGTAGCCAGACTAAACTTCTCTCATGGAGATTTTGACGAGCATGGTGCACGCATCGAAAACATTCGTAAAGCAGGTAAAACTTTAGGCAAGGACATTGCGATCCTTCTTGATACAAAAGGTCCAGAGATCCGTACACGTACAGTTGAAAACGGCTCAATTGAGCTAGTAGCTGGTGCTGATCTCATCGTAAGTATGGAAGACATTGTAGGGAATACGGAACGAATTAGTGTGACATACGAAGATTTAATTCATGATGTAGAAGTGGGTTCAACCATTCTATTAGACGATGGTCTCATCGGTTTAGAGGTCAAAGAACTCAACATGGACCGCAAAGAAATCGTCACGAAAGTCATGAATTCAGGCACGCTCAAAAACAAAAAAGGCGTAAACGTACCAGGTGTGAGTGTGAACCTGCCAGGTATTACAGAAAAAGATGCCAACGATATTCTATTCGGAATTGAACAAGGCGTCGATTTCATCGCAGCTTCTTTTGTTAGACGAGCTTCAGATGTTCTTGAAATTCGTGAGCTTCTTGAAAAGAACAACGCGGCTGACATTCAAATCATTCCTAAGATTGAAAACCAAGAGGGCGTTGATAACATCGACGAGATCCTTGAGGTGTCTGACGGTCTGATGGTTGCGCGTGGAGATCTTGGTGTAGAGATCCCGGCAGAAGAAGTACCGCTTGTTCAAAAAATGCTGATCAAAAAATGCAACCGTTTAGGCAAGCCTGTCATCACAGCAACTCAAATGCTAGACAGCATGCAGCGTAACCCTCGCCCAACTCGTGCGGAAGCAAGTGACGTGGCAAATGCTATTTTTGACGGCACAGATGCGATTATGCTTTCTGGTGAAACAGCAGCAGGGACATACCCAGTGGAAGCTGTGCAAACGATGCACAACATTGCATCACGTTCAGAGGAAGCCCTAAACTATAAAGCGATTCTTTCTCGCAGAAGCGAAGAAGTAGAAGTCAGCATTACAGATGCTATCGGCCAATCTGTTGCGCATACAGCAATGAAGCTTGACGTGGCAGCGATTGTGACACCTACTGAAAGCGGTCATACAGCGAGAATGATTTCAAAATATAGACCAAAAGCACCAATCGTTGCGGTCACAGCAAACGAATCAGTAGCAAGAAAGCTGTCTCTAGTATTCGGTGTATTTGCAAAGAGCGGATCAAATACGAATTCTACTGATGAAATGCTTGAGAATGCAGTAGAAAAGTCAATTGAAACTGGCTATGTCAGACATGGCGACTTGATCGTCATTACAGCAGGTGTACCAGTTGGCGAAACAGGTACAACGAACTTGATGAAAGTATATGTTGTCGGTGACATCATTGCGAAGGGTCAAGGAATTGGCCGTAAATCTGCATTTGGGCCGGTTGTCATTGCACAAAGCGGAAAAGAAGCAGAAGAAAAAATGTACGATGGTGCCATTCTTGTAGCGAACTGCACAGATCGTGATATGATGGGTGCTTTAGAGAAAGCATCTGCTCTTATCACAGAGGAAGGCGGTTTAACAAGCCATGCAGCAGTCGTTGGACTCAGCCTTGGCATTCCGGTGATTGTTGGTCTTGACAGCGCAACAACACTTTTAAAAGAAGGCGAAGAGATTACAGTAGATCCAGCACGCGGAGCGATCTACAAAGGCCGTGCAAGCGTCCTTTAAATCACACACGAGGGGAGTTGTCTGACTCCTCTCTTTTTTTATGTTACACTAAAAAAAGTAAACAGCTTTCAATGAAAGATACCCCATGAGGTGATATGGTTGAAATATTTTCTACTATTATTGATTCTGTTCCCAGCAGTGGAAATTAGTTTGTTTTTAATCTCCAGTAAAATCATTGGCATTTTACCAACAATGCTCATCATCGTGCTCACGAGTGCACTAGGTGCTTATTTTGCAAGAAAACAAGGAATTGAAGCATTTCAAAAAGTGCAACGAGATTTACAGTATGGCAAGATGCCAGGTGCAACGATTGTAGATGGCTTTTGCATTCTCATTGGCGGTTTGCTGCTGCTCATTCCAGGATTCTTATCGGATCTTATTGGGGCATTTCTGCTCATTCCGGTGACGAGAAAGCGAATCAAGCCGCTCTTTGAACGCTGGCTCAGAAACTTATCAAACCGGAAACGCTATACCATTATTCGCTAAAGAGACCTCAGTTGAAGGTCTCTTTTATTTTTGCGTGCCATACCGAATGTACTGATAAATATCTCTGAAAACGCCCGCATTACGAAATGCCTGCCACAAGACAAGAGAGGCAGGGCCAATGGCAAGACCGAGAAAACCAAACCATTTTAAACCAACAAATAGTGCTACAAGCGTTGCTAAAGGATTAAGCCCGATGGATTTACTTAAGACTTTCGGCTCTGATATTTGTCTTTGAATGAGCACGACAATATACAAAATACCCAGCCCAATGGCAAGTGAAAGGTTGCCTGTCATGGCGGAGTAAATGATCCAAGGGAGAAAAACAGTCCCGCTGCCAATGTAAGGAAGTAAATCGACAAGCCCAATACATAGAGCGATCACAAGGGCATGATTGACGTTTAAAATCATCAGCCCAATCAGCACGATGCCGATGGTCATGGCAACAAGTAGAAGCTGAGCCTTCATAAAGCCAGTAATCGCCTTTTTGATTTCAGATAAAATGGCGCGCGTATGCTGCATCCACTTTGCGGGAAAGATACGTGAACCATATTTTTTAAAAGTAAACCAATCTTTTGTGATAAAAAAAGTGGCCAGTGCGGAAAATAAAAGCGTCGCTGCCACATCAGGCAAAAGACCTAAAAATGCTGGGATGAACTCGAGCGTTTTTGAAAGAAAAGTCCCGATTTTAGCGGCCGCCTCATCTCCAAGTGCTTGAATTTGTCCCAAAATTGATTCCTGTTGTCCGGCTTGAAGCGTATTAAATTGGGCAGTCAAATCATGATATAAAGGCAGAATCTTATTTGTGAAAAAATGTTCCACAATACGGATCATTTGATCAAGGTGTCCTGGCAATACCTTTGCTAAATAAGCACTTCCTGAAATGATTTCCGCTACTAAAAGCGTCATTAAGCCGGCTGCTGCTACGAGAAAGAGCAATAGAACAATGATGACCACAACCCCTCTAGGCATCCCGGTGATCTCTTCTATTTTGCATACGGCAGGATGAATCAAACAGGACACAACAAGTGCGATCCAAAAAGGATATAGAAACGGAAAAGACTGATATAAAAAGACCACTGCAACAGCGGCAATACCGATCATCATCAAACTTCGCAAAAAAATGGCCACATAGGTGTGATTCACACAATCCCCTCCAAAAAAACAAGCATGTCCGATACTTCATTTTATTCAAAAAGATTAGTAATATGAAAAGGTCGCAATAAAAAGAAAGGAAGGGGCGGCGTATGTTTACTCAAGCAAATTTATTTTTGGTTCTTTTACTCGTTATTGCACTTATCGCGAAGAACAATTCGTTAATTTTAGCGGTTTCTGTGCTGATTGCAATTAAGCTTATTGGCCTGGATCAAAAGGTTTTCCCGGTTCTGCAATCAAAAGGCATTAATTGGGGTGTTACCGTCATTACCATTGCTGTGCTCGTGCCAATTGCAACAGGTGACATCGGATTTAAGCAACTTGGAGAAGCCATGAAATCTTCCTATGCTTGGATTGCACTTGGAGCGGGTATATTAGTAGCACTTATTGCAAAAAACGGGATTGTACTACTTGAAAATGATCCGCATATCACGGCAGCACTTGTGTTCGGTACGATTTTGGCCGTCAGTTTATTTAAAGGCGTGGCTGTTGGCCCGTTGATCGGTGCAGGAATTGCCTATTTAGCCATGCAAGCTGTAAAATTTTTCAGTGGATGAATAGAGGGTGGCTCTTGCCACTTTCTTTTTCATTTTTTTCTCACGCGAGCTTTTGCAATAAAACATAATTAAATATATTAAAAGAAGTAAAATCCCTTTATTCCATGCCCTAAACGGAAGGCTGGAAAAAAATTTATCAAAAAAAATTATAGTTAAACATTTAACAAATGTCTGATTATTGTTTATAATGGGAATAGGCTTAATTTTGAACTCATTGATCACACAAGAGATATGAGGCTAAAAGCGCTCTAACCGTATAGGTAAATGTAAGCATTTTCTTTTCTGTACCTGCCACCATATTCGGATTGGATAGCGCTTTCAAAAAGCGAGAATTCTGCAACGAAGGGGAATCTTTTTAAAAAGGGGAGATTGAACATGACAGCAACAAGAGGTCTAGAAGGTATTGTGGCAACAACTTCATCCGTAAGCTCAATTATTGATGATACTCTTACTTATGTAGGGTACAATATCGATGATTTAACTGAAAAAGCTACATTCGAAGAAATTGTCTACCTGTTATGGCACTTAAAGCTGCCGAATGAGCAGGAGCTGAGTGAACTAAAACAGCAGCTCAATGAAAATGCTCACATTCCGCAAGAAATCATTGAGCACTTCAAATCGTATTCACTGGATGGGGTTCATCCAATGTCTGCGATTCGTACAGCGGTATCCTTACTAGGTTTACTCGATGATGAATCAGAGATTATGGACAAAGAAGCGAATTACAGAAAAGCCATTCGCTTACAGGCGAAAATTTCTGGTCTTGTCGCTACGTTCTCACGCATTCGAAAGGGTCTTGAGCCAGTTCAGCCAAAAGAAGAATACAGCTATGCTGCGAACTTCTTGTATATGCTAAATGGCGAAGAGCCATCACCAGTAGAAATTGAAGCGATTGATAAGGCACTCATTCTACATGCGGATCATGAATTAAACGCTTCGACATTTACAGCACGTGTATGTGTTGCTACACTATCAGATATCTACTCTGGTGTAACAGCAGCTATCGGCGCTTTGAAAGGTCCTCTTCATGGCGGTGCCAATGAAGGCGTAATGAAGATGCTTACAGAAATTGGGGAAGTCGAAAACGTAGATTCCTATATTCATGGTAAGCTAGAGAAGAAAGAAAAAATTATGGGCTTTGGCCACCGCGTATACCGTCAAGGTGACCCGCGTGCAAAGCATCTAAAAGAAATGAGCCAGCGTTTAACAAACCTCACTGGCGAACCGAAATGGTATGAAATGTCTGTTCTCGCAGAGGAAATCGTGACATCAGAGAAAAATCTTCCACCAAATGTTGATTTTTATTCTGCATCTGTATACCACAGTCTTGGTATTGATCATGATTTGTTTACTCCAATTTTCGTGATCAGCCGATTCTCTGGATGGATTGCTCACATTTTAGAGCAATATGACAACAACCGTCTGATCCGTCCAAGAGCTGAATACATTGGACCTGATCTTCAAACCTTTGTTCCAATCAGTGAAAGAGACTAATGTTTATAGAATAAGTGGGGGCTGATCCTCAAAATGCCAATCAGCCCCCATGTCAACAAAAAAACGAATCATGTGAAAAACTTCTTCGCTTGCAGACATCAAGCCAAGAAGTTTCAAATATTCACTACATAACCTGGGAGGTAATATCATTGTCACAAGGCGAAAAAATTACAGTTACTGGCGGCGTATTGAATGTACCAAATAATCCAATCATCCCGTTTATCGAAGGGGACGGAATCGGTCCTGACATTTGGAAAGCAGCATCAAGAGTTCTTGAAGCAGCCGTAGAAAAAGCATATAAAGGTGAAAAGCAAATCACTTGGAAAGAAGTATATGCAGGTGAAAAAGCTTACAATAAAACTGGCGAGTGGCTTCCAGAGCAAACGCTTGAAGACATTCGTGAATACTTAATTGCCATTAAAGGACCACTGACAACACCAATTGGCGGAGGAATCCGTTCATTAAACGTGGCACTTAGACAAGAGCTAGATTTATTCACATGCTTACGTCCAGTTCGCTGGTTCAAAGGTGTACCTTCTCCTGTAAAACGTCCAGAAGACACAGATATGGTCATCTTCCGCGAGAACACTGAAGATATCTATGCAGGAATCGAGTATGCAAAAGGATCAGACGAAGTGAAGAAGTTAATCGACTTCTTGAAAAACGAATTAGGTGTGAACAAAATCCGTTTCCCAGAAACGTCAGGTATCGGCATCAAGCCAGTTTCTGAAGAAGGAACATCTCGTCTTGTCAGAGCAGCGATCCAATATGCAATTGATCAAGGCCGTAAGTCTGTGACGCTTGTTCACAAAGGAAACATCATGAAATTTACAGAAGGTGCCTTCAAAAACTGGGGCTACGAAGTGGCTGAAAAAGAGTTTGGCGACAAAGTCTTTACATGGGCACAATATGATCGTATTGTAGAACAAGATGGAAAAGACGCGGCAAACAAAGCGCAAAGTGAAGCAGAGGCTGCTGGCAAAATCATTGTCAAAGACAGCATTGCAGATATTTTCCTTCAACAAATCCTAACTCGTCCAGCTGAGTTCGATGTTGTAGCAACAATGAACTTAAACGGAGATTACATCTCTGATGCACTAGCAGCACAAGTTGGTGGAATTGGTATCGCACCAGGTGCGAACATCAACTACGAAACAGGACACGCTATTTTTGAAGCGACTCACGGAACAGCACCAAAATATGCTGGTCTTGATAAAGTGAATCCATCTTCTGTTCTTCTATCAGGCGTGCTTTTACTTGAGCACCTTGGCTGGCAGGAAGCAGCTGATCTAGTGATTCAATCAGTTGAAAAAACAATTGCATCAAAAGTCGTCACATACGATTTTGCTAGATTAATGGATGGCGCAACAGAAGTGAAATGTTCTGAGTTTGCTGACGAGCTCATCAAAAACTTGTCTTGATTCTTAAACTTTAAAGTTAAAGGGGAAAAAGGAAATGGCAAACAAGCGTAAAAAAGTATCTGTCATCGGAGCAGGTTTTACTGGAGCAACTACAGCATTTCTAACGGCTCAAAAAGAATTAGCGGATGTCGTATTAGTCGATATCCCGCAGCTTGAGAACCCAACAAAGGGGAAAGCACTTGATATGCTGGAAGCAAGCCCTGTTCAAGGCTTCGATGCGAACATTACAGGAACTTCTAACTACGAAGATACAGCCGGTTCTGACGTTGTGGTCATTACGGCAGGAATTGCAAGAAAGCCGGGAATGAGCCGTGACGACCTCGTGTCAACAAATGAAAAAATCATGCGCAGTGTGACACGTGAAATCGTTAAATATTCTCCAGATGCGATCATTGTTGTGTTAACAAACCCTGTTGATGCAATGACGTATGCAGTTTATAAAGAATCAGGATTACCAAAAGAGAAAGTCATTGGACAATCGGGCATTCTTGATACAGCACGTTTCCGTACGTTCGTTGCGCAAGAATTAAACCTATCTGTCAAAGATGTGACGGGCTTTGTGCTTGGTGGACATGGTGATGACATGGTTCCGCTTGTTCGTTACTCTTATGCAGGCGGTATCCCGCTTGAAACATTGCTTCCAAAAGATCGAATTGATGCGATTGTTGAAAGAACAAGAAAGGGCGGCGGCGAAATCGTGAACCTATTAGGTAACGGTAGTGCGTATTATGCACCTGCTGCTTCACTAGTTGAAATGGTTGAGGCAATCCTCAAAGATCAGCGCCGCGTTATCCCAACGATTGCATACCTAGAAGGTGAATATGGCTACGAAGGCATTTACCTTGGTGTTCCAACAATCGTAGGTGGAAACGGACTTGAGCAGATCATTGAGCTTGAATTGACAGAAGAAGAAAGAAGTCAGCTTGACCGTTCTGTTGAATCTGTTAAGAACGTCATGAAAGTATTGTCTTAATATGAATAAAAAAGAAGGCTTCTCTTAAGAGGAGTCTTCTTTTTGTTTACAAAACAAAACTTGTCGAAATTTTAAATTGTCCTCTTGTTAAGCTTTCGTTAAAATGAAAGAGAAAGCATGACTTCTCGCTTTTCACATAAAATACAAAAAACGGATGCAGGGGAAATCACTAATTGGAGGCACAACATGAATAAAAAAATATTAGTTGTGGATGATGAAGAATCAATTGTAACACTTCTAAGCTATAACCTTGAAAGGGCGGGCTATGATGTCGTCACGGCAAGAGATGGGGAAGAAGCGCTTGAAAAAGCAGCAAGTGAACAGCCTGATCTCATTGTATTAGATTTAATGCTTCCGAAGATGGACGGCATTGAAGTGTGCAAGCAACTGAGAATTCAAAAAATGATGTTCCCTATTTTAATGCTGACAGCAAAGGACGATGAATTTGATAAGGTGCTCGGACTTGAACTTGGTGCCGATGATTACATGACAAAGCCATTCAGTCCTAGAGAAGTTGGTGCTCGGGTCAAAGCCATTTTAAGAAGAGCGCAGCAATCTCAGCCTGCCCCCACGCAGGAGGAGAAGGAAGAGATCATTGCAGACCAAATCAAAATTGGTGAACTGCGTATTTTACCTGAACATTACGAAGTCTACTTCCAGGAAGAACGACTAGAGCTCACGCCGAAAGAATTTGAGCTGCTGCTTTATTTGGCCAAGCATAAAGGCCGTGTCCTCACGCGTGATCTACTGCTTAGTGCCGTTTGGAATTATGACTTTGCAGGAGATACACGTATCGTGGATGTTCATATCAGCCACTTGCGGGACAAAATTGAAAAGAATACAAAAAAACCAACATACATTAAAACCATTCGCGGCTTAGGCTACAAATTGGAGGAGCCAAAGCCAAATGAGTAAAATAAGAACCCGCCTGTTCTCTGGGCTCATTTTTCTCCTTTTTATTGTGTTTGTCGCACTTGGTCTTTTCCTGGATCACATGTTTCATGTTTTCTATGAAACAAAATTAACGGAACGAATGGAAAAGGAATCGAGCTTCCTCCTTTCTTCCATGAATGGTGAGGATCTGAAGGCGAAGCAAAACGAAGAGGTCCTCAATCAAGCAAAGAAGCACCTCGATATGAATGCGTCGATTGTGGACCTGAAGGGGAATATCATACATACAACGGGTCAAGCAGAACAAAAAGCCATCATTCAAAACACGCTGAAAAATGAACAGCTCCAAACAAAAGGAACTGTCATTGATCAAGAGAAGGATGCGCTATTTCATTATGCGGTCCCTATCATGAAACAAAACGAACCGGCGGGCTATTTGTTTCTCCATGCTTCATACCAGCCTTTAAATGAAATTGACGGCCAGCTCTGGCTTGCATTAGCGTTTTGTCTTGGTTCGGCTATCATTATCATCGTCTTCTTTGGCTACCGTATGTCAATGAAGTATGTGAAACCGATTGATTATGCCACAAAGGTAGCCAAACAGCTGGAACGCGGAAATTATGATACGAATAACTATGAAGAACTGATCATTGAAACAAGTGAGCTTAATACCTCAATGAAGCGTCTGGCAGAAAGCCTTCAAGAAATGACAAGTGCAGGTGAAATGCAGCGAGATCGACTGCAAACAGTTATTGAAAACATTGGAGCCGGGATTATTTTGATTGATAAGATGGGATATATCCACCTGGTCAATCGAACCTTCCGCAAGCAATTTAAGGTGCAAAAGCATATTTACATGCACAAGCTGTACCATGAAGCCTTCACACATGAAGAGATTATTGAGCTAATTGACGAAATTTTCATGACAGAAACGAAGGTGCGGAAGTTTTTACGTCTAGCTGTTGGGATTGAACGCCGCTACTTTCAAGTCGATGGCGTCCCCATTTTAAGTACGGACGATGAATGGAA
This sequence comes from Bacillus crepusculi, assembly GCF_014764715.1. GTDB lineage: Bacteria > Bacillota > Bacilli > Bacillales > Bacillaceae > Bacillus. The sequence goes on from NZ_JACXXE010000005.1 coordinate 173,844, forward strand.
AGGGATTGTCCTTGTGTTTCATGATGTGACAGAAACAAAGCAGCTAGAACAGATGCGAAAAGACTTTGTCGCGAACGTATCCCATGAATTAAAGACACCGATTACGTCGATTAAAGGATTCTCCGAAACCCTACTTGATGGAGCAATTGATGACAAAGAAGCGCTGACAGAATTCCTTTCGATCATCCTAAAAGAGAGTATCCGATTAGAGACACTCATTCAAGACTTACTCGATCTGTCTAAAATTGAACAACAGCATTTTAAGCTGAATATTCAAGAAACCAATGCGACAGAAATCATTCAGGAGATTGAAGTGCTCTTAAAACAAAAGGCCGCAGAAAAAGGCATTCAATTACAAGTGCGTGTTCCGAAAGAACCGGTCTATGTCATGGCGGACCCGCTCAGATTAAAGCAAATCTTCCTCAATCTCGTGAACAATGCGCTCACCTATACACCAGAGGGAGGAAGTGTCACCATCTCGGCAAGACCGCGGAAGGACGCCTATGAATTTGACGTAGCCGATACAGGAATTGGGATGAAAAAAAGCGAGATTCCAAGAATATTTGAGAGATTTTATCGAATTGATAAAGATAGAAGCAGGAATTCAGGCGGTACTGGCCTTGGCCTTGCCATTGTCAAACACTTAGTCGAAGCGCATGAAGGGACGATTTCTGTCCATAGCAAACAAGGCAAAGGGACGACTTTTACAGTAAGCCTGAAATCAAAATAGAAAAAACGTTAAAATTTACATGATCTTTACAATGAATTCATGTTTTGTTAAACAATCATTGGTAGGATGAATAGGAACCCCTTCATCCAAGGAGCCAATTTTGGAAGGACGAAAATACTTGTTGTTTTCGTCCCTTTTTTATTCAGGTCCGTCTATTTTCTTTTCAAAATAAACTTTGATAAAATAAAGAGACAACGTGTAAAGAGACGGCTGGGATGGCTCAGTCGATGGAGGATTAAAAACAATGACAGACAAAAAGAAATTAGTACTAGTGGATGGAAACAGTCTCGCTTATCGAGCCTTTTTTGCTTTGCCGTTATTATCAAATGATAAAGGCGTACATACTAATGCGATTTATGGCTTTGCGATGATCTTAATGAAAATGCTAGAGGACGAGAAGCCGACCCATATGCTCGTCGCGTTTGATGCGGGAAAAACAACGTTCCGCCACGAGACATTTAAAGAATATAAAGGTGGTAGGCAAAAAACGCCGCCAGAGCTATCAGAACAAATGCCGTTCATCCGTGAACTATTAGATGCCTATCAAGTGAAAAGGTACGAGCTTCCGCAATACGAGGCGGATGACATTATCGGTACACTGGCAGTAGAGGCAGAAAAGGACGGCTTTGAGGTCAAAATCTTCTCTGGAGATAAAGACTTAACGCAGCTTTCAACGGATCATACGACGGTCGCTGTCACGAAAAAAGGCATCACAGAAGTCGAATACTACACTCCGGCTCATATTGAAGAAAAATATGGCCTGCGCCCAGATCAAATCATTGACATGAAAGGGCTGATGGGAGACGCCTCAGATAATATCCCAGGGGTGCCTGGTGTTGGCGAGAAAACAGCGATTAAATTGCTAAAGCAGTTTGAAACGGTTGAAAACCTGCTTGAACATATTGATGAGGTCAGCGGCAAAAAGCTAAAAGAAAAGCTTGAAGAATATAAAGAACAAGCGGTGATGAGTAAAAAGCTGGCGACGATTCTCGTAGAAGCACCAATAGATGTGTCAAGCAAAGATCTCGCCTATGATGGTCCTCACATGGAGCAGGTCATCTCGCTTTATAAAGAACTAGGCTTTCAAACGCTGCTAGAACGACTAGGAGAAGCACCAGAAACAGGTGAACAGGTCGAAATAGAGGCGTTAGAAGTGAAAAAAATGACAGATGTAACTGAAGAGGTGCTGACAGATCATGCCGCGCTTGTGGTAGAACAGCTAGGAGATAATTATCACGAAGCAGATTTGATCGGTTTTGCCATCCATAATGAAAACGGTGCGTTTTTTATCACAAAAGAAGATGCACTTCAATCAGACGCGTTTAAACAATGGGCACAGGATGAAACGAAGAAGAAATGGGTCTTTGATTCAAAAAGAGCAGTTGTCGCTCTTAGATGGCATGATGTCGATCTAAAAGGTGTCGATTACGATGTATTGCTCGCTTCCTATGTTGTCAACCCGCAGAAATCATATGAGGACGTCGCAAGTGTGGCGAAGGAGTATGGTTTGAATATCGCCCACTCTGATGAAAAAGTGTACGGAAAAGGAGCAAAGCAGGCGATTCCACCTGAAGATGAATTGCGGGATCATCTTGGACAGAAAGCCGCGGCGATCTCTGCCCTGCATGATCTAACGCTTGAAGCATTAGAAAACAATGATCAGCATGAGCTGTATGAAGACTTAGAGCTGCCGCTTGCGCTCATCTTAGGTGAAATGGAATCTATCGGGGTAAAAGTGGATATTGAGCGCCTAGAGAAGATGCGTGAAGAATTAACGAAAAAGCTCAAGGAATATGAAGAAACCATTCACCGCTTAGCGGGAGAAACGTTTAACATCAATTCACCTAAACAGCTCGGTGTGATTTTATTTGAAAAATTAGGTCTGCCGATTATTAAAAAGACTAAAACAGGCTATTCCACGTCTGCGGATGTACTTGAAAAGCTTGAAGACAAGCACGAAATTATTCGGTCAATTCTGCATTACCGCCAAATCGGAAAGCTGCAATCGACTTATGTGGAAGGCTTAATGAAAGTAACGCGCAAGGATACCCATAAAGTGCATACAAGGTTTAATCAGGCGCTCACGCAAACAGGAAGACTAAGTTCCACAGATCCAAACCTTCAAAATATCCCGATTCGTTTAGAAGAAGGACGAAAGATTCGTCAAGCATTCGTCCCGTCAAAAGAGGGCTGGCTTATGTTTGCAGCTGATTATTCACAAATTGAGCTGCGTGTGCTCGCCCATATTTCTCAAGATGAGAACTTGATCGAAGCGTTTACGCAAGATATGGATATTCACACGAAAACTGCGATGGATGTATTCCATGTATCAAAAGAAGAAGTGACTTCCTCTATGAGAAGACAGGCTAAGGCTGTGAACTTCGGTATTGTATACGGAATCAGTGACTATGGGTTATCTCAAAACCTTGGGATTACAAGAAAAGAAGCAGCGGCATTTATCGAACGCTATTTAACAAGCTTTAAAGGCGTGAAAACATATATGGAAGACATCGTGCAGGAAGCAAAACAAAAAGGCTACGTCACGACACTTCTAAAACGTAGACGATATATTCCGGATATCACAAGCCGTAATTTTAATATCAAAAGCTTTGCAGAAAGAACGGCAATGAACACACCGATTCAAGGCAGTGCCGCAGATATCATCAAAAAAGCGATGATTGATATGGCGCGAAAGCTAAAAGAAGAAAACCTTCAGGCAACCCTTTTATTGCAGGTGCACGATGAACTGATCTTCGAAGCGCCGAAAGAAGAAATCGCCATACTCGAAAAAATTGTCCCTGAAGTCATGGAAAACGCACTTCAGCTCGATGTGCCGCTAAAAGTCGATTTTGCTTCTGGCCCATCTTGGTACGACGCAAAATAATTAGAGAGAGAAAAGGAGCGAGGAGCATGCCGGAATTACCAGAGGTTGAAACCGTCCGGCGCACTCTCAAGCGGTTAGTCAAAGGAAAAACGATTGAAACGGTCGATATCAAATGGCCAAACATCATCAAACGTCCTGGGGAACCGGAAGAGTTTGCAAGAAGGATGGTAGGAGAAACCATACAAACGATTGAAAGAAGAGGGAAGTTTTTACTCTTTCATTTAGACCACTACGTGATGGTCTCCCATTTAAGGATGGAAGGAAAATATCGTGTACATGAAGCAGATGAGCCTTATGATAAACACGTTCACGTCGTCTTTACGTTTACAGATGGGACCGAGCTTCGGTACCATGATGTGCGTAAATTTGGCACGATGCATCTATTTCATCCAGGTGAAGAGGAAAAAGAACTCCCGCTCTCACAGCTGGGGTATGAACCCTTTTCTGAACAGTTCACTCCGGCGTATTTATGGGAGCAATTGAAAAAGACGTCCCGCGTGATCAAAACGGCGCTACTTGATCAAAAGATTGTCGTGGGACTTGGTAATATTTATGTGGATGAAGTCCTGTTTAAATCAGGCATCCATCCAGAAACAAAAGCAAATCAGTTAAGTTTGGAATCGTGTGAAGTGCTCCACAAGTATATTGTCGATACACTTCAAGTGGCGGTAGATGCGGGAGGAAGCACGATTCGTTCATATATTAATTCACAAGGCGATATTGGAACATTTCAATTGCAGCTTCTTGTATATGACCGGCGGGGAGAGCCTTGCCAAACATGCGGAAGCATCATTGAAAAAACGGTTGTTGGAGGGCGCGGCACTCATTTTTGTGTGACCTGCCAAAAGCGCCCTCAATAAAGGAGAGCCATCAGCATGCTTCCTTTTTGCGATGCATACGATAAAAAACATTCATTTTTCAGCAAGGTGTAGACTGACACACAGCCCACCTGCTCTTCATATAGTGAAGAAGAGTCTTAGGACGCCCAGAGACTCTTGATCATCGTTGCATGAACAGAAAGGAAGAGTTCAGGTATGATTTCGATTTCGCTCTTGTTTTTAGCTATTGCAGTCAGCATTGACAGCTTTTCTGTAGGCTTTACCTATGGTCTCCGTAAAATGAGAATCCCATTTAAAGCCATTGTCATTATTGCATGCTGTTCAGGGATTGTGCTGCTCATTTCCATGCTGATTGGCAGCCTGCTGACGACATTCCTCCCTGTCTCAGTGACAGATAAGCTTGGTGGAGGTATTTTGATCGCCATTGGATTTTGGGTTCTGTATCAATTTTATAAACCAGCGAAAGAACGTGACTTGCTTCTTCATGAAAAGACATTGCTTAATGTAGAGGTGCAATCGCTTGGGCTTGTCATTCACATTTTGCGAAAGCCGACAAGTGCAGATATTGACCGCTCTGGGACGATTAATGGAATGGAAGCAGTGCTTCTTGGAATTGCTTTATCCATTGATGCTTTTGGCGCAGGGATTGGTGCAGCGATTCTAGGGTTTTCACCCCTTGTGATGAGTGTGACGGTCGCAGTAATGAGCTCACTCTTTGTGTGTATTGGGCTGCGTTCCGGACATTACTTGGCGAATTGGCGCTGGATTGATAAGCTCGCATGCTTACCAGGGCTTCTGCTTATTTTAATTGGGGTTTGGAAGCTGTAAAGGAGGAAATCATTTGACGCTCGTCATTGGATTAACAGGCGGGATTGCTAGTGGAAAAAGCACAGTCTCGCAGATGATAAAAGAGAAGGGCATCCGGGTCGTGGATGCAGATGTCATTGCAAAAGAAGCCGTCTCTAAAGGAACACCAGCCCTTCATCAAATCGTTCAAACCTTTGGTGAGGATGTCCTCCTGCCAAATGGTGAGCTGAACCGGCAGCAGCTTGGAGCGATTATTTTTTCTGATGAGGAGAAAAGAAAGCAGCTCAATGCGATCGTTCATCCAGAAGTCAGAAAGGAAATGCTCAAGCAGCGAGATGAAGGGATCAATAGCCAAGAAACATTTGTTGTCCTTGATATCCCGCTTTTATTTGAGAGTCAGCTGGAGAGTCTTGTCGACCGTATCATTGTGGTGTATACAACGCCTGAATTGCAGCTATCACGGCTTATGAATCGAAACGACCTTAGCAAGGAAGAAGCGCTGAATCGTATTCATTCCCAGCAGCCTCTTGAGGAGAAATGTAAAAAAGCAGACCGCGTGATAGAAAACACACAAGATCTTGCTTTTATTAGAAAACAATTACAGAACATATTAAACGAATGGGAACATACAGATCAGTAAGAGTACATAATTGTACTCTTCTTTTTTATGCTTTTTTCTTATTTCATTGAAAAGAACAGCCCTTTTTCGAAAATATATGTTTATATACTGGCAATTACATTCTAATGTGATATACTAATTTCATAAATAAATTTATTGAGTATAACACATAATAGAGGAGTGACCTGTTCATGAAGGTAAAAGCAGCGATCAATGGATTTGGCAGAATTGGACGCATGGTCTTTAGAAAAGCAATGCTTGACGATCAAATTCAAATTGTAGCGGTGAACGCAAGCTATCCTGCCGAAACGCTAGCACATTTAATTAAATATGACACAAATCATGGACGTTACGAATGCGATGTGACAGCAGAAGATGACGCTTTGATTGTGAATGGAAAAAGAGTGCTTTTGCTCAATAACAGAGACCCAAAGCAGCTTCCATGGGGAGAGCTTGGGATTGATATCGTTATAGAAGCTACAGGGAAATTTAATTCAAAAGATCAAGCGATGGGCCATATAGATGCTGGAGCGAAAAAAGTCGTTTTAACAGCTCCAGGTAAAAATGAAGACATTACGATTGTGATGGGTGTCAATGAGGATGATCTTGATCCTGAAAAGCACGTCATTATTTCAAACGCATCCTGTACAACAAACTGTTTAGCGCCAGTTGTCAAGCTGTTAGATGATGAATTTGGCATCGAAAACGGCTTAATGACAACGGTTCATGCTTATACAAATGATCAAAAAAATATCGACAACCCGCATAAGGATTTGCGCCGGGCAAGAGCATGTGCTCAGTCCATCATTCCAACTACGACAGGTGCCGCTAAAGCGCTTTCTTTAGTGCTTCCGCACATGAAAGGGAAATTGCATGGGCTTGCGCTTCGCGTGCCAGTCTCAAATGTGTCGATGGTTGATCTTGTGGTCGACTTGAAAAAAGATGTGACCGTAGAAGAGGTAAATGCTGCCTTCTCAAATGCATCAAAAACATCTCTTGCTGGTATTTTAGATTATACGGATGAACCGCTTGTTTCCACAGACTTTAACACAAATCCTTATTCAGCTGTCGTTGATGGACTCACAACGATGGTGATGGATGATAGAAAAGTGAAAGTCCTTGCATGGTATGACAATGAATGGGGTTATTCATGCAGAGTGGTCGATCTTGTGAAGTTTGTTGGCTCAAAGATGAAAGAGCTTTCTGCTGTTTGAAATGAAGAAGAAAAACGTCCCTTTTCAAGAAATGAGAGAAAATCCCACTAAAAACACAGCTTGCAAAATGGGTCTAAACAAAGTATACTATCTTTCGTGAACTTCTTGTTCGCAGACTCATTCGGGTATACTTAAAGGGTTAGGACCTCTTAGGACTAACTTTCCCCCGTGGTATATGTCCGGTCCGGCTGCTTAGAACTTCACTCTTTTATTCTTGTTTAAGGGGGGTCCATGATGGAAACAATCGGACGTCACGTTATCTCTGAGTTATGGGGATGCGACTGTGATAAACTGAACGACATGGATTTTATTGAAAAAACGTTTGTAAATGCAGCTTTGAAATCAGGAGCTGAAGTAAGAGAGGTTGCTTTTCACAAATTTGCACCTCAAGGAGTAAGTGGAGTTGTCATTATTTCTGAATCTCATCTGACAATTCACAGCTTTCCTGAACATGGTTATGCGAGCATAGATGTCTATACTTGCGGCGACCTAGATCCGAATATCGCAGCAGATCATATCGGAGATGAACTAGGTGCTGAAACAAGAGAGAACATCGAAATTCCTCGAGGCATGGGACCTGTACAAGTGAAACAGGCACAAGCCAAAGCACTGTAAACATAAAAAAGATTGCAATGGGAGCTGGCCAAAAGCATTGAATGCCTTTGTGTTATGCTCCTTTTTATATTTGTTTCATATATAACACCCAACATTCCCGAGCTTGTCTATACTTTTGTTCTAGGAAAACAAAGGTTTTTTTTATAAAATAAAGAAGAGGCATAAAGGCAAAGGGGATGTGTGTATGATTTTCGGACAAACATTCAAACAATTGATTTCAAACCATACGGAAACTTCTGACCATCATTCGGTGTCAGAGCTGAAAAGCCGTTACTACAAATCGACAAATGCACAAGCTTTTCAAGCGGTGGAAGCCATTCTTTCTCGAAACGATTCCTATCAAGTGACATCTGTTTCAGCAGAACGAGGTGAAATCAGCGCAAACATACGAAAGCCGAAAAAAGCCTTTCTCGTAGCGACTGTCATTTCAATTCGTCCTTTTGAAACAGCTGTCGATTTTAACGTGACAACAGAAACGGCCCTGCCAACAGATTTTGGCTACAGTCGAAAGACCGTTTTGTCCCTTTATGAAGAACTAGACAAACAACTTCCAAGAATAGATCGGAGCTGATGAAATGAAATGTCCCACATGTCAGCACCTTGGCACAAGGGTGCTTGATTCAAGACCAGTAGATGAAGGGAAATCCATCCGTCGTAGAAGAGAGTGCGAAAGCTGCCAATATCGCTTTACGACGTTTGAAAAGCTAGAGGAATTACCACTTATCGTGGTGAAAAAAGAAGGGATACGAGAAGAATTCAGCCGGGAAAAGATGCTGAGAGGGCTCATCAAAGCATGTGAAAAGCGTCCTGTCGCTTTGAAACAGCTGGAAGATGTTTGCTTTAACATCGAAAAAGAACTGCGTAATCAAGGCATATCAGAAGTCAAAAGTGAGCTTGTTGGTGAAATGGTGATGGACGAGCTGGCGAAAATTGATGAAGTGTCTTACGTCAGATTTGCTTCGGTTTACCGGCAGTTTAAAGACATCAATGTGTTTATTGACGAATTAAAAGATTTATTAAAAAAAGAACGCTAAAAAAGAGCTGAAGATTCTTCATGCTCTTTTTCCTGCGTAAAGCGTAAAACGCAAAAAGAGTGTACAATGGAAACAATCGTATTCAGGGGGAGGATCAGCATATGACAGAGCATTGGAAGGAAGTGCTAGCCGTCGATCCGTATGTCGTCAAAAGCGCTTCGTTGCTCGGTGACATCGATAGACAGCTCATCACTCTTTTATATCAGCCGCTCATTGGCATGTCCGCTTTCAGCTTGTACATGACGCTGTGGGGAGAGCTGGAACAAAATCGCATGTGGGGCAAGCCAGCACCTCATCGGCAGCTTATGGTCATGCTGCAAACGAATTTAAATGATATTTTTGAGGAACGTTTAAAGCTTGAAGCGATCGGTTTACTCCGCACATATGAACAGGAAACGGAAGAGGGCAGACTGTTTACATATGAGCTTGTGCCGCCGCTAAGGCCTGATGAGTTTTTCCAAGACGGTATGCTGAATGTCCTGCTCTATCATCGTGTAGAAAAAGCAAAATATATGCAGCTTCGTGATTATTTTTCTTATCCAGGTGTTCCAGCAGAAGCGAAGAATATCTCGCGGTCATTTGAAGAAGTCTTTCACGTATTGCAGCCAGGCGAACGTAAGATGACAGAAGAAATCAATCAGGCGTCATCGCTAGATGCGGGCTATGAATATGTGACGGTGGGATCTAGTCAGCCTGCACCGCTTTCAGACGAATCCTTTGATTTTGATCTACTGCTAGCGGGCATGTCTGACATGATGATTCCAAGGAAGGCTTTGACAAAGCAGGTGAAAGAGACGATTAAGAAGTTAGCTGTTGTATACGGCATCACCCCGCTGCAAATGCAAAATATTGTAGCGGGCGCCTGCGGTTCGGATCAAATGATCTCAACAGAAGAGCTAAGAAAGGCTGCAAGAGACTGGTATCAAATTGAATACAGAGGCGAACAGCCGAAACTGATTGATCAAAAACAGCCAAGACATTTACGCCATGATGCTTCCAAGACGCCGGCGGCAGATACACCTGATGCCAGATTGATCGAAAAGCTAAATCATATTTCGCCTAGGGAGCTGCTAAAAGATATGGCAGATGGCATTGAGCCAACGTATGCCGACTTAAGAATTGTCGAAGATATCATGCTTGAGCAGCAGCTAGAACCAGGTGTCATGAACGTTCTGATCTACTATACATTACTGAAAACAGATATGAAGCTGTCCAAAACATATATGCAAAAAATCGCTGCCCATTGGGTGAGAAAGAAAATTAAAACGGTTGCGGCAGCCATGGAAATTGCCAAAGAAGAGAACAGGCAAATGACAGAGTGGGCGCAGCAGAAAAAGCAGCGAAGCACATATGGATCAGGAAAAGTCGTCCGCGAGGAGAAACTGCCTGACTGGATGAAAGAAACTGAAACGAAAGAACAGCCGGCAAAGGAACAAGCTGACAGTTTGTCTACAGAGGATCTCGAACGAGAAAAGGAAAAACTGTTAGATCAGTTTAAAAATATGAAAAAATACAATGCACATTAATGTGAGGTGAGATGGAGATGAAACCGATCGGTCGTTCATTTGAACAGCTAAAAGGACGAGTAGATTTTCGCGTGAGATACAATCAGATTAAAGAAAGTGTGTTAGCTGATAAAGATGTAAAAGCCTTTTTAAAGGAGCATCAAGAAGAGATACAAGAAGATATGATCAATCGTAGCTTGAATCGGCTCTTTGAATACGTTCAGCAATCAAAAGGCTGCTCTTACTGCTTAGAGGAAGAGAACGTAAATGCCATTTTAGATGGATATCACCCGAAGCTTGTGATCAAAGGTCAGAGTATTGATATTGAGTATTCCCCTTGTCCAGTCAAGCTACGGCTCGATAGACAGAAGAAACAGCAAGAGCTGATGAAAAGCATGTACATTCCGCAAAATGTTCTTCAAGCGACCTTCGCTGATCTGAACGTCACGGGAAGACAAGAGGTCATCCAAAAAGTAGGTCAATTCCTGCAAAGCTATGATGAGACGGGTAAAGGAAAAGGCTTGTATTTACACGGTAAGTTTGGGGTAGGGAAAACATTTATTCTCGCAGCGATTGCGCAGCAGCTAGCGGAAAAAGAATACCCATCTCTCCTTGTATACGTGCCTGAATTTGTAAGAGAGTTAAAAAATTCGTTAGCCGATCATACACTGGAACAGAAGCTGAATATGGTCAAATCAACGCCTATCTTAATGCTTGATGATATTGGGGCAGAGTCGATGACAAGCTGGGTACGAGATGAACTGCTCGGAACGATCTTACAATATCGCATGGCAGAGCAGCTACCGACCTTCTTCTCTTCTAATTTCTCACCGAGTGAACTCAAGCATCACTTTACGTACTCACAGCGCGGAGAAAAAGAAGAGGTCAAAGCAGCTCGCTTAATGGAACGCATTCTCTATTTAGCAGAGCCAGTTGTGCTTGAAGGAGAAAATCGCCGTCATTTATAAAAGCGTACGTCACATGAAGGAGGAGCGGATGAGATGAACAAAAGAAAATGGCTGCTTTTTCTCGTGATTGGTGTTCTCGCTGCTACGCTATGGTGGCTGAATAAACAGCATCTTCAGCTCGCGCCGAAAGATGTGAAGAATTGGATCCTTCAATTTGGGATGCTGGCACCCTTTGTTTTTCTTTTTTTATCCCTTTTTCGCCCGTTTGTTCTTGTTCCTCTCACTGTCTTTTCACTAGCAGCAGGCTTGGCATTCGGCAGTGTACTTGGGACCATTTATGCCCTCGTTGGTGCTACCGCCGGGGCAACAGGCTCTTTCCTGCTTGCTTCAACCTTCCGTTCAAAGAAGAATGAAACGAATGAAAGCGGCCGGAAGCTGAAGGCGGTGACGTCCCGTATTCAGGAGCATGGGTTTCTTTATATTTTGTTATTGCGTATTGCACCTATTCATTTTGATTTTGTCAGCTATGCGGCAGCAGCATCGCATGCGAAATATCGTGCGTTTGCCGCAGCGACCTTTTTAGGCTTAATACCGGGTACAGTTGCGTTAAATGTCCTCGGATCAAGCTTTGTGAGCGGTAATTATGCCGCCTTAGCGATTGTTTGTTTGATTTATTTGATCTTTATCTCTGTACCATTCATCTTAAAAAGAAAGATGCCTGATTTATTTTAGGCGTCTATTTTTTATGTTTCCCCCATATATATGTAACAGATGTCGTTAGGGGGGGACAAACATGCTTGAAATAATCTTTGAAGATGAATATGATACCGCCGCTTTTTTACATCTTGCTGAACACTTGGACAGTCGGCATCACATGTCAATTCAACAAGGGAAGAACCGGCTTCTCATAGAGGCGAAGGAATCAAAAGAAGCACTTGAGCACATCGTGCGGCCATTACTGGTTCACTTTTTTTTGGAATGCAAAGAAAACGAGCGCATGCGTAGCATCCTTGAAAACACATACTTATTTAAAGATCCCGAAGAGCAGCACCAAATTCTTTCAATCGCTCATAGTATCATGAACGGGGATTTAGACGATATTCCCGGCATTCATCAAGACCCGTCAAGAGAAGACCTGTTAAAAAAGGAGCTTGAGACAATTTCTTTACAGCAAGGAATATTTTCAATTGGTTCATTTATGACCTTTAGGCTGTCAGAGTATGACCGGCGGCTGAAAAACTATGTTGAAGTGTCCATTGAAGAATACAAAATGGAACAAGAATATCAAAACTTTATTCAATCCCTTCGAGACTATGTCATGGCAAGAAAGCCCAAGCTCGAAAAGGTACATGTTGTGCATCAGGACCGCCTGGTGATTTGGGAATTTCGCTACGCTTCTGAGCGTGATCAAAAACAATACATAGACAGACAGTTTGTAAGAGAGCATCCAATGTATATTGATTCACAGCTGATTGCACCACTCGTATCCATTGCACCGCAAAAGATTGCCCTGTTTACAAATGACACAGGGCACTCGATGGTGCAAACCATCCAAAATATTTTTCAGGAACGGGTCGAGGTGTTCCCGCCTCATTCGTTTGATGAACAAAATGTTCAATTTGTTCATGACCATTTGGAAAAGAAAAGTGAAAAGCTTTCTTGATTTTCACGAAAAAACGTTTTATAATACGGTGTAACTTCATACAGAGACCGTATTGATAAGGACATGAACAAATGAACACCCGCTTAAAGAGAGGGAAGCCGTGGCTGAAAGCTTCCTAGCAGAGGACCATTTGCTTTACCACCTTTGAACATCAGCTGTGAACTTGTTTAGTAATAGCTGACGGGAATTCCCGTTATCGAACCACAAGCCGTATTTGCTTATGAAAAAGCAAGCTGCAAATACGGGAAAAAGGGTGGAACCACGATTCCGTTTATTCAACCTCGTCCCTTTCCAGGGGGCGGGGTTTTTATATTGCCAAAAAAAGGAGTGACCAGAGATGTCAGAACACATTCAACTTACATTTCCAGATGGAGCAGTCAAGGAGTTTGACAAAACAGCCACAACAGAAGACATCGCGGCATCAATTAGCCCGGGCCTAAAGAAAAAAGCGCTTGCCGGTAAATTGAACGGCAAAGAAATAGATCTGCGTACGCCGCTTTTAGAAAGTGGAACAATCGAGATCATCACAGATAAAAGTGATGAAGCACTTGATATTATGCGCCACAGTACAGCGCATTTACTTGCGCAGGCGATTAAACGTATTTACGGAAAAGAGCATCACGTCCAGTTTGGTGTAGGTCCTGTGATCGAAAATGGGTTCTACTACGATGTCGACATTGATGTTGCAATTACACCTGAAGACCTACCAAAGATTGAAAAAGAAATGAAAAAAATCATTAACAGCAATCTGCCAATTGAGCGCATTGAAGTATCAAGAGAAGAAGCGAAAAAACGCTTTGAAGAGATCGGTGATAAACTGAAGCTTGAACTATTAGAGGCGATACCAGAAGGCGAAGCTGTTACCATTTATGAGCAAGGTGAATTCTTTGACCTATGCCGCGGAATTCACTTACCGTCTACAGGGAAAATCAAAGAGTTTAAGCTGCTTAGCCTTGCAGGTGCATACTGGAGAGGTGACAGTAACAATCAAATGCTTCAGCGTATTTACGGGACAGCTTTTTTCAACAAAGAAGATTTAAATGAACATTTACGTCTGCTTGAAGAAGCAAAAGAACGAGATCACCGTAAACTTGGAAAAGAACTGAAGCTGTTTGCGAACTCTCAAAAGGTAGGTCAAGGACTTCCGCTTTGGCTGCCAAAAGGGGCAACAATCCGCCGCGTGATCGAGCGTTATATTGTGGATAAAGAAGTGCGTCTTGGCTATGAGCATGTGTATACACCAGTTCTTGCAAGTGTCGAATTGTATAAAACATCGGGCCACTGGGCGCATTATCAAGAGGACATGTTCCCAGTGATGGAGATGGACAACGAAGATCTTGTTCTTCGCCCTATGAACTGTCCGCACCATATGATGATTTACAAAAACGAGCCACATAGCTATCGCGAATTGCCAATTCGTATTGCAGAGCTTGGTACAATGCACCGCTATGAAATGTCAGGTGCCTTATCAGGCCTTCAGCGTGTTCGCGGCATGACATTAAACGATGCACACATCTTTGTTCGTCCAGATCAAATCAAAGACGAGTTCATCCGTACAGTTCGTTTAATTGAAGAAGTGTATCAAGATTTCGGCTTGAATGACTACACATTCCGCTTATCTTACCGTGATCCAGAGGATACTGAGAAGTATTTCGACGACGATGCGATGTGGAATAAAGCGCAATCGATGCTGAAGGATGCAATGAACGAGCTTGGTCATGACTATTATGAAGCAGAAGGCGAAGCGGCATTTTATGGACCGAAGCTTGATGTACAAGTGAAGACAGCTCTTGGAAAAGAAGAGACATTATCCACTGTACAGCTTGATTTCTTACTTCCTGAACGTTTTGATCTCACATACATCGGAGAAGATGGAAAGCACCATCGTCCAGTCGTCATTCATAGAGGCGTTGTTTCTACAATGGAACGCTTTGTTGCCTTCTTAATTGAAGAGTACAAAGGAGCCCTTCCAACATGGCTGGCACCTGTACAATTCCAGGTGATCCCGGTTTCACCATCTGTTCATCTAGACTATGCGAAAAAAGTGCAAGAACGCTTGCAGCTTGAAGGCCTTCGTGTAGAGCTTGACAGCCGAGATGAAAAGATTGGATACAAAATTAGAGAAGCGCAAATGCAAAAGATCCCATACATGCTTGTCGTGGGCGATCAAGAAGCAGAAAATGGTGCTGTCAATGTAAGAAAATATGGTGAACAAGATTCAGAAACAATGGATCTTGAAGCTTTTGTGAAACACGCAGTAGCAGAAGCGAAAAAATAATCTTTTCAACGAAACAGTCAGTGATCTTTTTTGATCGCTGGCTTTTTTCTTTTGGGAAAAAATTCTCCACTGGTGATCCAGTTCTTTGAATGATACGTTTAGATAGTACGAAAGTATGGGTATGTATGTACTATTGGTTCAAGACAAATTGGGGGAATGAAAGCGATGATTCAAACAACAAATACTATATCATCACAAGTATTAGAACAAACAGCTGTTCTTCGTGCATTGGAGCACTCACTTGCAATGATTGAATTTGATGTCACAGGTGAGGTGCTGTGGGTTAACGATATTTTTGCAAAAGCCATGGGATATTCGAAGCAAGAGATGATCGGTTTAAGACATAGACAGTTCTGCCCTCCGCATATTGCAGAACACGCAAGCTATCACATGTTTTGGAAGCGTTTGAAAGATGGGCAAGTCTTTCAGGAAAAAGTGCAGCGGATCACGAAGCAAGGTGACAGCTTATGGCTTGAAGCGACGTATACACCAGTGCTCAATGACGAGGGAACCGTAGTGGCTGTTGTGAAAGTGGCAACAGATATTACGGAGAGAGAAAACACAATGAAACAGGTAGTAGAAGACCTAAAGGGTATGTCTGCAAAATTAATGGAACGAGCAGAAATTGGCATTCAGCATAGTCAAAGTGTCAATGCCTCCTTTGACCATATAGCCAATGAAACAGATCAAAATATGAGTTTACTAGAAGGATTAACGGAGCAGGTAGAGTCCATCAGCTCCATTGCCACGACCATTAACAGCATTGCCTCACAAACGCAGCTGCTCGCATTAAATGCGGCGATAGAAGCTGCACATGCAGGTTCCTATGGAAATGGCTTTAGTGTCGTGGCGGCAGAAATTCGAAAGCTTGCCACTGATTCAAAGGACGCGATCGTCAAGGTGGATCGATATGTGAAGGCGATTCATGCGGAAGTAGAAAAGGTCAGCAGTGGAACGAGCCGGGCAAAGACAAGTGTGTTTACAAACCGGGATCTTGTAAAGCAGGCTAGCGAGGAATTTATCAATGTAGGAGAAGCAGCCCGCGGGTTAGACAGGCAAGCGCAAAGTCTAGCGGCTATTGTTTAGCTGAGGATACAAAAAACACCCAATCTCATTAGGAGAAGGGTGTTTTCTCTTTTGTTCTACTTTAATATATCAAACAATTCATGTAAGTCTTTGATTTCATAATCTGGTGTCACATCTGTTTCGTTTTTCTTGCCATGGCGATTGATCCAAACGGTTTGGATACCAACGCGAGATGCCCCGAGAATATCTGTTTTTGGATTATCTCCAACCATGATCACATCGTCTTTTGTTACATTTAATAGCTGAAGGCAGTGCTCGAAGATGCCAGGATCAGGCTTGCCTTTCCCGTAATCTCCTGAAATCACAATTTCATCAAAATAAGGCGCAAGCTCCGGTACACCTGCAAGCTTTTCTTTTTGAAGACTAGGGTCTCCGTTTGTTAAAAGCAGCAATTCATAGCTGCCTTTCAGGCGGTCTAAAACAGGATACGTTTCTTCGTAGACGTACGGACGTTTTCTGCGTTCTGCTGCAAAGAAATCAGCCAAATATTGTCCAAATGCCTCATCATCAATTCCTGCTTCTTTTAAGCCGTTTGTCCAAGCGTTTTTGCGATACTCTGGTGCAAGGGCGTTCAGCTTTTGAAAGCCTTCGCTAATCGGCTCACTAAAATTTGACCACAGTCCTTCGAAAGGATTGATTCCGATCATGACAGTATAATCATATGTTTCATAGGACGAGTACAGCTTTCTTGCTTCTTCACGTACAATCTGTTCAAACGTTTCTGGATCAAGTCCATATTTCTTTTCTGCTTCCCGGCATGTTTCCTGAAAAGTTGTATGAATGCTTTTTTCATCCCAAAGCAAAGTATCATCTAAATCGAAAAATACGGCTTTCATGATCTTCTCCCTTGTTATGTATGTAAGTTACCTTCAATTGCATGTGACAGGCTCATGTTCATTTTACAATAGAAGATGAGGGCAATAAAGAAAAGATTTGAGAGATCTTTGATCATTGACCGCACATGATAGAATAGAAAGACAGTAGATATGACATACATCAATTGGGGTGGCTGGTTTGCTTCATTTAATTATTATGATGATCGAGCGTGTGGGGATCATCGTTATTTTAGGGTTTGTGCTTGCCCATGTGAAGGGCTTTCGCAATCTATTACTTCACAATCAAGGGTTTCGAAAAAAGGCAATCCTTGTCTTTATTTTTGCTTCCTTTAGTATAATCAGCAATTACACAGGAATTGAAATCCAGCAGCAGATGGTCATGAATCATGAGTTTTCTTATCATCTTGGATCGTCAAGCTCTATTGCTAATACGAGAATTATGGGGATCGAAATGGCTGGCTTGATAGGGGGGCCGTTTGTTGGCATTGGCGCAGGGCTTTTAGCAGGAATCCATCGCTATTCACTAGGAGGGAGCACGGCGCTCAGCTGTGCGATTTCTTCGATTTTAGCCGGTGTGATCGCAGGCTATGTCGGTAGCAGGTTTAAGCGGAAGAATCGAATGGTAACACCTCGCCAAGCAGCATTTTTTGGTGTGGCGATGGAAACTTTACAGATGATCATTATCCTTCTGTTTGCCAAGCCATTTGCGGATGCTTGGGGGCTTGTGAGTATCATTGCGCTGCCGATGATCTTTGTGAATGGAATCGGAAGCTTTATCTTTTTATCGATTTTACAGTCAGTGATTCGCCAAGAAGAGCAGGCCAAGGCGATGCAGACACATCGTGTGTTTTCTATCGCAGATCAAACGCTGCCTTTTTTCCGTCAAGGGTTAAATGAACAGTCTTGTAAAAGTGTGGCGGAGATCATTCATCAATTAACAGAAACAGATGCCGTCTCCTTAACAGATACAGAAAAGATTTTAGCACATGTCGGAGATGGAACAGATCATCATATTCCATCTAAAAGCCTAATCACCGGGCTGTCGAAGCAAGTGTTGATGAGCGGTAAGATTATGAAGGCGCATTCGAAAGACGACATTAATTGTTCAGTCGCCCATTGTCCTCTAGAAGCGGCGATTGTGTTGCCGCTCACGTCAAACGGTCAAACGATCGGAACCTTAAAAATGTATTTCAATTCGCCGGTCGGATTAAGCAGGGTGGAAGAGGAGCTTGCAGAAGGTTTGGCCATGCTGTTTTCCACACAGCTTGAGCTTGGGGAGGCAGAGACCCAAAGCCGATTGCTAAAAGATGCAGAGATCAAAGCGCTTCAAGCACAGGTAAATCCGCACTTTTTGTTTAACGCCATTAATACCATCTCTGTTTTGTGCAGAACCAATGTGGAGATGGCAAGGAAGCTGCTGCTGCAGCTGAGTATTTATTTTCGTTCAAATTTGCAAGGCGCCCGCCAGCTGCTCATTCCATTGCATAAAGAGATTCAGCATGTAGAGGCTTATTTGTCACTTGAACAAGCAAGGTTTCCAAATAAATACCATGTGTCCTTTCAAATTGAAAAAGAGCTGGAGCAGGTGATGATCCCGCCCTTTGTGCTTCAGGTGCTTGTTGAAAATGCAGTAAGACACGCTTTTCCTAAACATCAAACGAATTGTGAAGTCGTCGTATCCGCCTTGCTGAAAGATGGGCATGTCTATATGAAAGTGACAGATAATGGACAGGGGATCGAGGATGACAAGATGGCTCAGCTGTTAAAAGCGCCTGTTGAATCACTAGAAGGGACGGGTACGGCCCTTTATAATTTAGATCAGCGATTAAGAGGGATTTTTGGCAGACAAGCTGCTTTAACCATTCATAGTGACAAAGGTACTGACATCTCATTTCACATTCCAATGGACTATGTAAAAAAGGATGATTCTCGTTGATGAAGGTATTAATCGTAGATGATGAAGTGTTAGCAAGAGACGAATTAAAATACTTATTACGAAGAACGAAAGAGGACGTTCAAATAGAGGAAGCAGAAAATATAGAATCTGCTTTTGACCGGATGGTCGATCATAAGCCTGATTTGCTCTTTTTAGACATCGACTTATCTGGTGAGAACGGATTTGATGTGGCCAAACGGCTCAACCGGATGTCTGATCCGCCAGCGATTGTATTTGCGACAGCCTTTGATCAATATGCGCTGAAGGCGTTTGAGGTGAGTGCGCTTGATTACTTAACAAAGCCATTTGATGAAGAGCGGCTTTTGCAAACGATCCAAAAGTTTAAAAAGTGGAAATCGAAAGATGCGCAGGAGCACCAGCTGTCAGAAGAGAAACTCCCCCACCAGCAAAAAAAATTAGCCATCTCAGTCGATGACTCGATTGTCATCCTGCAAGTCGAAGAGATTATGTATGTAGGGCTCAGTGAGGGGAAAAAGGTCGTGAAAACAAGGGATCACATGTATGAGGTCACAGAACCGCTAGTGGTCATTGAAAAGAAGCTGCCTGAGGCTTACTTTATGAGGGTCCATCGAAGCTATATCGTCAACACCTCTCATATGAAAGAAGTACAGCCGTGGTTTAATTCAACGTATAATCTGCATATGACAGACGGGTCTATCATTCCTGTCAGCCGCACATATGCGAAAGAACTTAAGAAGTCGCTCCTGCTAGAGTAGGGCGGCTTTTTTGTTTGTATTTCAACACTCGTTTTTTGCATTTCAGTCATTGAATCCGGCGAGTTTTGTTGTAAACGCTTTATTTGTTTATTTCATGCCGTATACTGAGGGCAGTCGAAGAAAGAGGTGAAAGGGCATGAGTGCCACTAAAGTATATGGATTTTTATCTCAAGCATTTATCTTTGCAACCGTAATGTTCGTTTCTAATCTCATTTCAATGTATTTACCGATTCCGATGCCCGCATCCGTGATTGGTTTGGTTCTATTATTTGTTTTATTAACAACAAAAATTGTGAAACTTGAGCAGGTCGAGCAATTAGGTACATCATTGACAGGGCTCATTAGCTTCCTATTTGTTCCCTCTGGTATCTCGGTCATTCAATCACTTGGTGTCATGCAAGAGGTAGGCGTGCAAGTAGTCGGTGTGATTATCATTGCAACCATTATGTTACTTGCAACGACAGGATTGTTCACGCAGCTTCTGATGCAATTATCAGAAAGACCGCAGAAACGAAAAGAGACAGAGGAGACCAAATCAACTCCTTCTCATTCAAATAAACCAGCTTCAAGTACGCATTAAAGGAGAGGTATAAGATGGGTCCGTATTTTGGCATTGTCGTCTCATTAGTCGCCTTTGGAATAGGCACATTCTTATTTAAAAAATCAAAAGGTTTCTTCTTATTTACACCACTTTTTGTTGCCATGGTGCTAGGTATTATATTTTTGAAAGTTGGCGGTTTTTCCTATGAAGATTATCATGAGGGCGGTCAAATCATTAAGTTTTTCTTAGAGCCAGCTACCATTGCCTTTGCCATTCCGCTTTATAAGCAAAGAGCGCTTCTTAAGAAATATTGGTGGCAAATTCTATCCGCTATTTTTGTAGGCTCGCTTTGTTCCATTACGATTGTGTATGTCGTAGCTAAAGGGATTCACCTTGATGCCGCTGTCATGAAAAGCATGCTACCACAGGCTGCGACGACAGCGATTGCTCTTCCGATTGCAAAGGATATTGGCGGAATTGCGGATATTACAGCCTTTGCGGTCATATTTAACGCAGTCATTGTCTATGCGCTCGGTGCCTTCTTCTTGAAAATGTTTCGAATTAAAAATCCAGTGGCAAAAGGTCTTGCACTTGGTACATCTGGACATGCACTTGGCGTTTCTGTTGGGATTGAGATGGGAGAAGTAGAAGCGGCCATGGCCAGTATCGCCGTGGTGGTCGTAGGTGTTGTGACTGTCATCGTCATCCCAATCTTTATGCAATTGATTCTTTGATGGCATGATTGTTTGAAAAAGTCTTGCCCAAATCGTTTCATCATGCTAAAATGAAAAAGTTGTTTCAAGAGTTCGGTTACTTGACGGACAAATGAAAATTGTGTAGAATAGTTAACGAATTGAATAGATATCACAAGCAGAAGCACCCGCTTCTCACCTGATTGACACACGCTTGTAGTTGACAGGTTGACCGTACATTTATTTTTTCATGCAAATGTTCGCAGTGTGGGTGTTTTATATGCCCACACTTTTTGTTTGCCTGTAAAACATACAACGAAATGGTCAAAATGAATTGTGAACTCAATTCAAAATCTCATGGAGGTGGCTCACTATTAGCAAAGATCAATTAGTTAATGAAGGAATTCGTGCGCGTGAAGTTCGTTTAATCGGACAAAATGGCGATCAGTTGGGGATTAAAACCCGCCAGGAAGCACTGGAGATAGCTGCTAAAGCCAATCTTGACCTTGTGTTAGTTGCTGCAAATGCAAAACCACCTGTTTGCCGAATCATGGACTATGGTAAGTTCCGATTCGAACAGCAGAAGAAGGATAAAGAGGCACGTAAGAATCAAAAAATCATTAGCTTAAAAGAAGTTCGGTTGAGCCCGACAATCGATGAACATGATTTTAACACGAAGCTCCGTAATGCAATCAAATTCCTTGAAAAGGGAGATAAAGTGAAAGCTTCTATCCGCTTTAAAGGCCGTGCGATTACGCATAAAGAAATCGGACAGCGCGTGTTAGACCGTTTCTCTGAAGCTTGCGCTGAAGTAGCAACAGTAGAAACAAAACCTAAGATGGACGGACGCAGCATGTTCCTTATGCTTGCACCAAAAGTCGAAAAGTAAAGTAACAGAGGGAGGAAATATCCAATGCCAAAAATGAAAACTCACCGCGGATCTGCTAAACGCTTCAAAAAAACAGGTTCTGGTAAACTTAAACGTTCTCATGCGTATACAAGTCACTTATTCGCTAACAAATCTACAAAGCAAAAACGTAAATTGCGTAAGAGCGCAATCGTAAGTGCTGGAGATTTCAAACGTATCAAACAACAACTTGCAAACATCAAGTAATTTGGAATAGGAATCATAGGAGGGAATTACAATGCCAAGAGTAAAAGGCGGAACTGTGTCGCGTCAGCGTCGTAAAAAGGTTCTTAAATTAGCAAAAGGTTATTTCGGTTCAAAACATAGATTATACAAAGTAGCAAACCAACAGGTCATGAAATCTGGAAACTACGCTTTCCGTGACCGTCGTCAGAAAAAACGTGACTTCCGTAAACTATGGATCACTCGTATCAATGCTGCAGCTCGTATGAACGGTCTTTCTTACAGCCGTTTAATGCATGGCTTAAAGCTTTCTGGTATCGAAGTCAACCGCAAAATGCTTGCTGACCTTGCTGTGAATGACCTAAACGCATTCAACCAGCTTGCTGATGCTGCAAAAGCACAACTAGACAAGTAAGTTATATAAAAGATCATTCCGTCGAGGGGTGATCTTTTTTCTTATCATGTGAGGTGAAAAAAATGAATATCGGTCTCATTCTGCTGCTCATCTTAGTGAATGGCTATGGTTTTTTTCTTATGGGAGAGGATAAACGCCGGGCGAAAGCATATAAATGGAGAATTTCCGAGGCGCACTTATGGAGTGCTGCGGTGCTTTTTGGCGCTGTTGGTTCATTTCTTGGGATGCAGTATTTCCGGCATAAAACAAAGCATCCTGCCTTTCAAATTGGCATGCCTTCTTTAATTGTTTTGCAGTTGATCGTATTAGCATATATCCAATTCATCTGAAAAAGGAGCAGACGCCATCAGGACGACGTGTCTGCTCCTTTTTTTTGTTTGATTTTTTTGATGGGGTGATCCCAATCAATTTTTGTTTGAGGATACCGTTCGATAATGTTTTCCTCAAGTTTTTCAAAGTCTTCTAATGTAAATTCATTTAGCTTCTCAGGTGACTCCGTCCAAACGTAAATGGAGTGGACAAACAGAGGATGATCCTTAGAAGGAACATGCTTTTCCCCTTCAAACAAGACACCTTTATAGACGAAATTAAAATTTTTGCGCGCATTTTGCTGTTCGTCCATAAAATAAAAGCCTTCTTTTAATTGCGCTTGTTTCAGCTTTCTTCTCGGATTTGAGAAGAATTTTACCGCCATGTAGAAAATATAGACAAGCAGTGCAACAAGAGCGAGTCTAATGAGGATTACAAACATGACAGGATGCACCTCCAATACCGTTATCTGATGTACTACGAATGAAAAGGCCAAAAGGTTTCAGCTTTTTTTAAAAAAATATTTCGTAAAACGAAAAAATATTCATAAAAAGATCGTATTGAACGAAAGAGGTTTTGTATAATAAGAATGCACCATGAAGATAAAGGAGGATATGCACAATGACAAAACTAGACCAAACATTAACTATGCTGAAAGACCTAACGGATGCAAAAGGCATTCCAGGAAATGAACGTGATGTCAAAAAAGTCATGCAGACATACATAGAAACATATGCAGATGAAGTCTCGACAGACCGCCTTGGCAGCTTAATCGCTAAGAAGGAAGGAAACGCACATGGCCCTAAAATTATGCTTGCTGGTCACTTGGATGAAGTCGGATTCATGGTGACAAAAATTGATGACAAAGGCTATATTCGTTTTCAAACGGTCGGTGGCTGGTGGTCACAGGTCATGCTTGCGCAGCGTGTCACCATTGTGACGAAAAAAGGGGAAATCACAGGTGTGATAGGTTCTAAACCGCCACACGTCTTATCACCAGAAGCCCGCAAAAAAACAATTGAAATCACAGATATGTTTATTGATATTGGGGCTTCAAGCAAGGAACAGGCGATGGAGTGGGGCGTGCTGCCTGGAGATCAAATCGTTCCTTACTTTGAGTTTACGGTAATGAATGATGAAAAAATGCTCCTTGCAAAAGCATGGGACAACCGTATCGGCTGTGCAGTGGCGATTGATGTCATGAAGAATTTACATGACGCTCAGCATGAAAATATTGCTTACAGTGTCGCAACTGTTCAAGAGGAAGTAGGTTTACGCGGAGCCAAAACGGCGGCTGCCACGATCCAGCCTGATATTGGATTTGCCATTGATGTTGGTGTAGCAGGAGATACACCAGGCATCACTGAAAAAGAAGCAACAAGCAAACTTGGCAAAGGACCAACAATCGTGGTATTTGATGCTTCGATGGTATCCCATAAAGGGCTTCGTGATTTTGTTGTCCAAACAGCAGATGAATTAAACATCCCTTATCAATATGATTCAGTGCCAGGCGGGGGTACAGATGCTGGAGGTATTCACTTAACTGGTCATGGTGTTCCATCGCTATCCATCGGGATTCCAAGCAGATATATTCATACTCATGCTGCAATGATTCACCGAGATGATTATGAAAACGCAGTGAAGCTTTTAACAGAAGTGATCAAAAGACTTGATCAAAAAACTGTCGAGCAGATTACGTACGGCTCTTAATAGGAAAGCCTTTCCTCAGTATGGGGAAAGGCTTTTTTGTTCGATTGAATTTCCCAGGAAATGAATGTTGTTGTTCAATTCACATCAATAGAACTATTTTTAGCGAAAGAAGAGAAGGTTTTCTAGTTACAAAGGCACATGTGATCCGTCTTTTATTTTTGTAAGATGAAAGCAATAAAAAGGACAGAGCCTAGAGATTGCTCTGCCAAAAGAGAGTTTATGGAAGTAGGTGAAGCTAGCTTAAGAATAAACTAATTATTCCTATTTGTCAACTTGGTTTTAAAAGAAAGAAAAAATCAATCAATTTATGTTATATTTGTAACAAATTGTTTATGCAAAGGGGATGGTTAAATGAATGCGGTTACAATTGTCATAGGATCTATGTGTATTTTAGCGATTGCGTATCGTCTTTATGGCACATTTATGATGGTCAAGGTATTAAAGGTCACAGATGATCACCCAACACCGGCTCACGCACTAGAGGACGGAAAAGATTATGTGCCAACAAATAAATGGGTCACATTTGGACATCACTTTGCTGCGATTGCAGCTGCCGGCCCATTAGTTGGTCCGATTTTAGCCGCACAATTTGGGTATTTACCCGGTCTCCTTTGGCTTTTAATTGGAGCCGTGATTGGCGGAGCTGTACATGACCTAGTCGTCTTATTTGCTTCGATGCGAAAAAAGGGAAAATCACTATCAGAGGTAGCGAAGGAAGAGCTCGGTCCTGTTGCAGGATTTTGTACAGGTCTTGCGATGCTGTTTATCATTACGATTACAATGGCAGGTCTGTCGATGGTGGTGCTTCATGCATTAGAACGAAACCCGTGGGGAACATTTGCCGTCGGAATTACCATTCCAATTGCAATGGGGGTCGGTCTTTATTATAAAAAGACAGGAAATTTAAAGCTGGCTACATCTGCGGGTTTTATTTTACTGATGATGGGTGTATTCCTTGGACCACATGTTCAAGGAACGGCGCTTGGTGATTTTTTAACCCTCGATACAAAAACGCTGGCTCTTGCTCTGCCAATCTATGCATTCTTTGCTGCGGCTCTGCCAGTTTGGCTACTATTGGCACCAAGAGACTACTTAAGTAGTTTTATGAAAATTGGTGTTTTCATTGCTCTGATTGCTGGAATCTTTGTCGTGAATCCCTCCATTCAATTCCCGGCATTTACCGAGTTTGTGAATGGAGGAGGACCTGTTTTAGCTGGTCCTGTCTGGCCTTTTATTTCAATTACAATTGCTTGTGGTGCTATTTCTGGTTTCCATGCATTCGTTGGCTCAGGCACTACGCCTAAAATGCTGGATCGCTGGAGTGATATGAAGCCTGTTGCGTTTGGTGCAATGCTAGTAGAATGCTTGGTTGGGATCATGGCGTTAATTGCCGCCACAGCTCTTCATCCAGGAGATTATTTTGCGATTAACAGTACACCAGAAGTGTTTCGAACGCTCGGTATGAGTGTCGAGAACCTTCCGCAGCTGAGTAAGGAAATTGGTCTTGATTTAGAAGGGAGAACGGGTGGAGCGGTGACGTTAGCTGTAGGGATGGCGTATATCTTTACGGGGATTCCGTTCTTTAGTCATTTGGCGTCTTATTTCTTCCAATTCGTCATTATGTTTGAAGCAGTCTTTATTTTAACCGCTATTGATGCCGGAACGCGTGTGGCGCGATATTTGATTCAGGACTTCTTTGGTGAGGCATATAAACCGCTTAAACGAAATGACTGGGTACCTGGGTCTGTGTTTGCAAGTGCGCTTGCCTGTTTTATGTGGGGATACTTGCTTTACTCTGGAGACATCGGGTCCATTTGGGCGCTATTTGGGGTTTCAAACCAATTAATGGCCTCAGTAGGCTTGATCATTGGTGCAACGGTTGTGTTGAAAATAGCGGATAAAAGGCGATATATGCTTACTTGTTTAATTCCGCTTGCTTACTTATATGTCACGGTGAATTATGCAGGCTATTGGATGGTCGCGAATGTATATCTCAATCCTGAAGCGTCAGGTTACAGCGTGCTGAATGCGGTGCTGTCGATCATCATGCTGATTTTAGGATTTGTGATTATTGTGTTTGCGATTAAAAAATGGATCGAGATTTGGCGTGATCCAGCGCTAGGGATGGAGACACCTATCACTGGATAAACGAACAAAAGCCGGTTTGCTGTCATACATAAGCAAACCGGCTTCTTTTATTGCTGCTGCTGTGGCTTTAAGCCTTGCTCCAGCGTTTCAAGGATTTCATTTTTTTCGTCCTCTGATGCCTCTTGCCATAACACCTCAAACAACACGCCAAGGCCTGGCAGCATTTTTTCCTCACCGCTTTGAATGGCATCTAAAATCGTATGTTCCAGTTGCTCTTGATTATGGCCAGTAATGTTTTGAATGACTGCACCTCTTAAATTAAAATCCATAATCCACACTCCTTTTTTGATGGTAATAGCCCTATTCTGTCTCAAAGACAGGTTTATTATGTAGTGTGCATGAGATATAATAAATTCATGATATTTAAAGGAGTTAAAGTCGCTTGAAATATATAGAATCAGCTAAAAACGCAAGCATTAAACAATGGAAAAAGCTGCATACAAAAAAAGAACGAACGAAAACGGGGCTGTTCCTTGTTGAAGGAAAACACTTAGTAGAAGAAGCATTAAAGAGCGGGGTTGTGAAAGAGTTAATGGTCACAACGCCTGACATGCTCCCTGCTGACATCGAGCCTGACATTGAGCTGTATGAATTAAGTGCAGAGGCTTTTACTGCGATGACGGAAACGGAAACGCCTCAGCACATTGCAGCGGTATGCACACTTCCTGTATTTGAAGAAAAGAAGTATGAGCGAATTTTACTTTTAGATGCAGTGCAGGACCCGGGGAATTTAGGCACACTCATTCGAACAGCAGATGCAGCGGGTCTTGATGCTGTGATCCTAGGAGACGGAACCGTTGATGCGTTTAACGGAAAAACGCTCCGTTCAGCACAAGGCTCTCATTTTCACCTGCCTATCATAAAACAAACACTTCAACAGACAATTCCAGCATTAAAGGCGCAAGGTGTACCCGTATATGGGAGTGCTTTAAAAGATGCGAAAGAGTATAGACACATAGCATCAGAAGGTCCATTTGCATTAATTGTTGGCAACGAGGGAGCAGGCATTGATCCAGAGATTTTGCAAATGACAGACCAAAATTTATATGTGCCAATGTACGGTCAGGCAGAATCTTTAAATGTAGCTGTTGCAGCAGCTGTTCTTGTCTATCATTTGCGCGGATAGTGTTGCATCATGTGTTTATTTTCACTATAATGAAACTAATATTTTAAAAACCATGATAGAGGAAGATTGTTTCAAGGAGCGGCCTTATAGGGAGAATGCATCGTAGACTGAAAGTGCATTTAAGGAATGCTGAAACAAGAATTCACCTCTGGAGTTGTCACCGGGACCGCAGTCTTTGCGTAAAGGTGAACCGGATTCGTTTGATTCCGTTATGTCAATGAAGCTTATTCGCACATGTATGTGTGCTTAACAAGGGTGGTACCGCGACCACAACTCGTCCCTTCTTTTTTGGAGGGGCGGGTTTTTTTATTGTCTTCAAACGATCAAACAACCGTTTATCCAGACGGTTTTGTATATCAAAAGGAGGATTACACTCATGCAAGAAACGTTAAAACAGCTTGAAACAGAGGCGATAGCGAAGGTAGAAGCAGCTAGCTCGCTCAAAGAGGTCAATGACATTCGTGTACAATATTTAGGGAAAAAAGGGCCGATTACTGAAGTCCTTCGCGGAATGGGCAAGCTTTCCGCAGAAGAAAGACCAAAAATGGGCGCGCTCGCAAACGAAGTGAGAGAGCAGATTGCTAGTGCCATTTCAGAAAAAAATGAACAGCTGGAAGCAGAAGAAGTAAAGAAAAAACTGGCTTCTCAAACCATTGATGTCACATTACCAGCAAGTCCAATCAAAATTGGGGCGAGACACCCATTAACGATTGTTGTAGAAGATATTGAAGATTTATTTATTGGCATGGGTTATACCGTTGAGGAAGGTCCTGAGGTAGAAACGGATTACTATAACTTTGAAGCACTCAATCTTCCGAAGGAGCATCCGGCGCGTGATATGCAGGACAGCTTCTATATTACCGAAGATACATTGATGAGAACACAAACGTCACCAGTTCAAGCACGTACACTTGAGAAATATAAAGGCCAAGGCCCTGTGAAGATCATCTGTCCTGGAAAAGTATATAGACGTGACAGCGATGACGCCACTCATTCACATCAATTCATGCAGATTGAAGGGCTTGTCGTAGATCACAATATTAGCATGAGTGATTTAAAAGGAACGCTAGAGACGGTCGCAAGAAAAATGTTTGGTGAAGATCGTGAAATTAGACTGCGCCCAAGCTTTTTCCCATTCACAGAACCATCTGTCGAAGTAGATGTGTCTTGCTTTAAATGCGGCGGAAAGGGCTGTTCTGTATGTAAAGGAACAGGCTGGATTGAGATTTTAGGTGCAGGAATGGTTCATCCAAATGTCCTGAAAATGAGCGGATTTGATCCAGATACTTACCAAGGCTTTGCTTTTGGAATGGGCGTTGAGCGTATTGCGATGCTGAAATATGGCATTGATGATATTCGCCATTTCTACACAAATGACATTAGATTCACAAAGCAATTCAAGCAGGACTAAGAGGAGGAAATCAACATGTTTGTTTCATATAAATGGTTAGAAGACTATGTCGATTTAGAAGGCATCAAGCCAGATGAATTAGCAGAAAAAATCACTAGAAGCGGGATTGAAGTGGAAGCCGTTGAATATAAAGGTGAAGGCATCAAAGGGGTTGTCGTTGGACACGTCGTGGAGCGAGAACAGCACCCGAATGCCGATAAATTAAACAAATGTCTCGTGGATATCGGTGAAGACGAACCGGTTCAAATTATTTGCGGAGCTCCGAATGTGGATAAAGGCCAATATGTGGCCGTCGCAACGGTTGGCGCAGTTCTTCCTGGGAACTTTAAAATTAAAAAAGCAAAGCTGCGCGGCGAGGAGTCTCATGGCATGATTTGTTCTCTGCAAGAATTAGGTGTAGAAAGCAAACTCGTACCAAAGGAATATGCAGAAGGTATCTTTGTTTTCCCAAATGACGTCAAGCCAGGAGATGATGCCCTTCAGGCACTTCAATTAGACGATGCGGTACTAGAGCTTGGCTTAACTCCAAACCGTGCCGATGCCCTCAATATGCTAGGTGTGGCTTATGAAGTGGCGGCTATTTTAGGAAAAGAAGTCAAACTTCCTCATGCAACATATGAAACGTCTTCGGAAAAAGCAGCAGACTATATTTCTGTAAAAATTGAGGATCAAGAAGCAAATCCACTTTATGCAGCGAAGATCATTAAAAATGTAAAAATTGGACCTGCGCCGCTTTGGATGCAAACAAGATTGATGAATGCGGGCATTCGCCCAATTAACAACGTCGTGGATATTACGAATTTTGTGCTGCTTGAATATGGTCAGCCGCTTCATGCATTTGATTATGACCGCTTTGGTTCAAAGCAGGTGGTTGTACGTAAGGCATCTGATAGCGAAATCATTCAAACACTGGATGAGCAAGAACGCACATTGTCATCAAAGCATCTTGTCATTACAAATGGGACGAAGGCGCACGCTGTAGCAGGAGTTATGGGCGGTCTTGAATCTGAGGTGCGTGATGAGACGACAACGATTCTTTTAGAAGCGGCATATTTCAACGGTCAAACCATCCGTCAAGCATCTAGAGACTTAGGGCTTCGCAGTGAATCAAGCACACGATTTGAAAAAGGACTCGATCCGCAGCGTACGAAACCTGCAGCTGAAAGAGCTGCTCAATTGATCAGCCTCTATGCAGGTGGTGACGTGCTAAGTGGTACTGTTGAGGAAAATCACCTTGAAACAAGTATGAATGTCATCCACGTATCAACTGAGCGTGTAAATAAAGTACTCGGAATGAGCATTTCCAAAGAAGATATGATTCAAATTTTCAAGAAACTGGGCTTTACAGTGGGTGAGTCCAATGAAGTTCTTGTCGTAACGGTTCCTTCTCGCAGAATGGATATTACGATTGAAGAAGACCTAATTGAGGAAGTAGCGAGATTATATGGCTATGATAATATTCCTTCTACACTACCCGCGACAGCTGGTACAGTTGGTGGTCTTACGCCGTATCAAGTGAAGCGCAGGAAGGTGAGACGTTTCTTAGAGGGGGCAGGACTTTCTCAAGCGATTACGTATTCATTGACGAATCAGCATAAGTCTACAGCCTTTGCCTTAAATCCAGCTTATGAAACGAAACTATCACTGCCAATGAGTGAGGAACGCAGTGTGCTAAGACAAAGTCTTTTGCCAAATTTACTTGATTCTGTCGCGTATAACCTGGCAAGACAGGCTGATTCATTTGGATTTTATGAAACGGGTTCTGTTTTCTTAGCAGAAGCTGAAGGAGCAAAACCAGTGGAAAAAGAGCATGTCGCTGGTGCGCTCACAGGCCTATGGCATAAAAATCTTTGGCAGGGCGAGAAAAAAGCTGTTGATTTTTATGTAGCAAAGGGAATTGCTGAGGGTCTTTTTGAAAAGCTTGGTGTATCAGAGCAAATCACATATGTTCAAGCAGAGCGTGAGGGTCTTCACCCAGGACGCACAGCAGATGTTCACTTAAATGGAAAAGTGATTGGTTTTGTTGCGGCACTTCATCCGGTCATTGAAAAGGAATTAGATGTAAAGGAAACGTATGTATTCGAGTTTGACCTAACAGATGTGATGACATCTGAAACAGAGGATATGAAATATACAGCGATTCCGAGATTCCCTGCTGTGACAAGAGATATTGCCCTTGTCGTCGATAAACATATTTCAAGCGGCCAGCTGGAGCAGGTCATCTATGAAGCAGGAGGCCATTTACTGACAGATGTATCCGTCTTTGACGTGTATGAGGGTGAACATATGGAAGAAGGCAAGAAATCTGTTGCATTCTCTCTCCAATATTTAAACCCTGAGCAAACATTGACAGAGGAAGACGTTACGGCTGTTCATACAAAAGTATTGAAAGCATTAGAAGATACGTATCAAGCTGTATTACGCGGTTAAAGAAAAAGAGCTAGAGCCACATGGGCCCTAGCTCTTTTTATAACATTTTTTTCGCTTTTTGGGTGTTGGCAAAATGCAGCTTTGTAAATTGACGTAAAGCGGCTTCGCCGTGTAGCTTGATGAGCTTGGCGGCCGCCTTGTCCACATGAGGACCGGCGCCTTTTGGAATGTCAAAGCCTGCTGCCTTTGATAATTTATCCATCTCAATTAAAAAGGCGTACCTTGCGATAATGGAAGCCGCTGCAACCGACAAATGGATGCCTTCTGCTTTTGTACTAAAGTACGTCCGCTCCCGAATGATTTTTTTTCCTGCAAGGTGCTTGAAATAAATACCAGGCTCTGCAAATTGGTCAATTAAAATGGCTTCTGGTTCTTTCCCATCTAGTTTCTCTAATACAGAGGTGATCACTTGATTATGAAGCAGTGCCTTCATTTTCCCTTGGCTCATGCCCTTTTCCTGCATCGTATTGTACTTCTCATTTCGGAGAACGAGAAGACTGAACGGAATGGTTTTGATGAGATTTTTGGCAATGTTGATAATCTGCGGGTCCTTTAGTCCTTTTGAGTCTTTTACGCCAAGCTCTTTCATCAGAGCAAGCTGGCTGGCATCAACATAGGCCGCGCAGACCGTCATCGGTCCAAAATAATCACCTGTACCTACCTCATCTGAACCGATCACTGACATAGAAGCAATGCCGGGCGGCGGGCTGTATTTTGTGACAGTAGCAGGTGATTTTTTACTTGTTGTATCAGCTGCTTTTAAATGGCTGAACTGACTTGCTTCTGCTTCTGCCTTTTGTCCTTGAAACAGCACTTTACCAGAACGATAGGCTGTAATCGTACAGCCAGGGACCTTTGCTTGAAAGAGGGCGCCTGGCGGTAAAGTGTCAGTTAAATGGTGCGCATATGCGCTCTTCATCTTTTTGAGGTCTTCTGAAGTTGCTTTTAAGACGGATTGGGGCACAGTGGATAACTCCTTTTTACCTTGATATCATTGATTTCTAAAGTGTACCATAACAGGGAAGGGCTCGTCTTTCCATTCAATGTCTAAACATGTTATGATAGAGACTAGGATTCTCGTGGAATGGAGGAAAAACGTTGTCTGACGGCGGTAAAACAAAAACAACAGTTGAGATTTACGGACAGTCCTATACGATCATCGGTCAAGAAACAAAGATGCATATGCGACATGTTGCTTCAATTGTTGATGATAAAATGAGAGAAATAAACGAAAAAAACCCATACCTTGATATAAACAAATTAGCTGTACTGACAGCAGTCAATGTCGTCCACGACTACTTGAAATTAAAAGAGCAATACGAAAAACTAGAGGTTCAGCTTAAAGAAAAGGAATGAAATTACCGTGATCGATATCATCATTTTGTTTTTGCTTCTTATGGGAACGCTTGTCGGTCTAAAGCGCGGGTTTATTCTTCAATTTATTAAATTGATTAGCTTTGTTGTTTCTATTTTAGTGGCTTCCATGTTTTATCAGTCACTTGCACCACAGCTTACGTGGATTCCAGCACCTAATTTTAGCGGCGGTCAAGCGCAGCTCGCGTTCTTTAGCGGAAATTTAGAAACAGCTTATTATAATACCATTGCGTTTATCATTCTGTTTATCTTGACCAAAATCCTGCTCGCCATCGTTGGCGGATTGCTCACAACCATTGCAAGTATACCTGTGATTAAACAAGTCAACAAACTGCTTGGCGGTGTTTTAGGATTTCTTGAAACCTATCTATTTGTGTTTATTCTATTGTTTGTCGCTGCATTACTTCCAGTTGATGCGCTGCAAACAATGATGAGCAAATCAATGTTAGCAGATGTGATCGTAGGCAACACCCCTTATCTGTCCAACGTTGTCAAAGACCTATGGACGACGTATGGCGTTTAAAAACTTCTCCTTTCTTGGAGAAGTTTTTTCTCATTCCATGACTGAAAGTTGTCGGATGAAGGGAAAGTTTGTATATTTATAAAGGAAGATGCCAAAGCGGCTGGAGGATGAGAGATGAATAAAAAAGATATTATCAAACTTCTTGAAACAATTGCAGTTTATATGGAACTAAAAGGAGATAATCCTTTTAAAATTTCTGCCTTTCGTAAAGCAGCAGCGGCACTGGAACAAGATGACCGCAGCCTTTCTCAAATAGATGATCTATTAGCATTACCCGGCATTGGAAAAGGAACCTTTGCTGTGATCACAGAGTATATCGAAAAAGGACAATCAGAAACACTCGAACAATTAAAAAAAGAAGTGCCTGAAGGACTTGTTCCGCTCTTAAAATTGCCAGGACTCGGCGGGAAGAAGATTGCGAAGCTTTACCAAGAGCTTGGCGTCCACGATGCACAATCTCTTAAAGAAGCATGCGAAGCGGAGAACGTACAAGCGCTCGCTGGCTTCGGTAAAAAAACAGAAGAAAAAATTCTTGCAGCCCTTGAGGAAGCGGGAAAGCAGCCTGAACGGCTGCCAATTGGCTTTGCTTTAGATGTCGCAGAGCGGATTGATCATGCGCTGGAACATATGAAGGGAATCATCCGCTTTTCAAGAGCTGGCAGTTTAAGACGTGCACGTGAAACTGTGAAAGACTTAGATTATATCATTGCAACAGACGATCCTGAACAGGTCAGAGAGCAGCTCGTTGCACTTGATGACGTAAAAGATGTCATTGCAAGCGGTGATACGAAAGTATCTGTCATTCTTGCCCTTGATTTTGAGATCAGCGTGGATTTCCGGCTTGTGACAACAGAGCAATTTGCGACAACGTTGCACCATTTCACTGGCTCAAAAGATCACAATATTCGAATGCGGCAGCTTGCGAAGGAACGCGGAGAGCGTATTAGCGAATATGGCGTTGAAACAATTGAAACAGGCGAAGTGAAAACATTCGAAGACGAAAGCGCTTTTTATGCCCATTTTCAACTTCCACTCATTCCGCCAGAAATTCGTGAAACCGGAGCAGAGATTGATACGTATAAAGAAAGTATGCAATTTGTAGACCTGAAAGATATGAAAGGCGACCTTCATATGCACTCGACATGGAGTGATGGTGCATTCTCTATACGTGAGATGGCAGAGGCATGTATCGCAAAAGGGTATGATTACATCGCCATTACAGACCACTCACAATATTTAAAAGTAGCCAACGGTTTAACAAAAGAACGTTTGCGCCTGCAAGCAAAAGAAATTGACAAGCTTAATCAGGAATTTGAGCATTTTCACATATTCAAAGGGGTCGAAATGGATATCCTGCCGGATGGATCGTTAGATTATGATGATGACTTTTTAGCAGACATGGATTTTGTGATTGCCTCTATCCATTCTAGCTTCTCTCAGCCTGAGGAAGTCATAATGGAGCGCCTTGAAAATGCTCTGCGAAATCAGCATGTGGATTTAATTGCTCATCCAACAGGCCGTTTGATTGGGAGACGGGACGGCTATGCCTTAAATATTGATCAGCTCATAGAGCTTGCGAAGAAAACAGGCACTGCACTTGAGCTCAACAGCAACCCGTCAAGACTTGATTTGAAAACAGAACATTTAATGAAAGCAAACGAAGCGGGTGTGAACATCATGATCAATACAGATGCGCATAACATCGCCATGCTGGATCATATGGAAGTCGGTGTAACAGCTGCAAGAAAGGGCTGGACACCAAAAGCAAATGTCGTGAATACTTTTTCTCTAAACGAAATGAAAAAGTTTTTAACGCGTGACAGGTAGTCGTTAGGAGGCTGGACCATGCTGCAACAAAAAGTGTTAGCATCATTAGAATTTCATAAAATAAAAGAAAAAGTCATGTCCTATACCGCATCCACTTTAGGAAAAGAAAAGGCCCAGGATTTAACGCCGCT
This sequence comes from Bacillus crepusculi, assembly GCF_014764715.1. Classification (GTDB taxonomy): domain Bacteria; phylum Bacillota; class Bacilli; order Bacillales; family Bacillaceae; genus Bacillus. Next base: position 209,262 of record NZ_JACXXE010000005.1, read on the forward strand.
CACGGATATAGAAGCCATTCAGCATTTGCTGGAAGAGGTTGCAGAAGCGCAAGATGTCATCCGCTTAAAGGGATCTGCACCATTTGGCGGGTTAACGGATATTAGACGCGGAGTCAAACGGGCAGAAATCGGCAGTATATTAAGTCCTTCTGAGCTGATGGAAATCGCAGCGCTATTATATACTGCGAAAAATATGAAGCACTTTCTCACGTCAATGTATGAAGATGGTGTCGATATACCACGCCTTCATACATATGCAGAATCGCTCATTTTACTGCCTGAAGTCAGAAAAGAAATCGAGAGCTGTATCGGTGATAATGGAGAAGTGCTTGATCACGCAACACCGGCACTTCGAACCATACGAACGCAATTACGTTCACTAGAATCAAAAGTACGTGATAAATTAGAGTCGATGATTCGTTCGCAATCTGCTTCAAAAATGCTGTCAGACACGATTGTCACCATTCGGAATGATCGGTTTGTTATTCCCGTAAAACAAGAGTACCGCTCGAATTATGGCGGGATTGTTCACGATCAATCTTCTTCTGGGGCAACACTTTTTATTGAGCCGCAAGTGGTTGTGGATTTAAATAACACCTTACAGCAAACTCGTTTAAAAGAAAAACAAGAGATCGAAAAGATTCTGCAAATGCTGACAGAGAGCGTGTCAGAGCACATTGAGGAACTGCTTCACAATGTAAAGGAGCTGCAGACATTAGATTTTATTTTTGCTAAAGCCAAATATGCGAAGGCAGAAAAAGCGACAAAGCCCTCTGTGAATGACCAAGGAGAGATTTATTTAAAACGAGCAAGACATCCCCTCTTGCCTCGGGATCAGGTGGTCGCAAATGACATTGAGCTCGGCAAAGATTTCTCTACGATCGTGATCACTGGACCAAATACAGGGGGGAAGACAGTTACCTTAAAAACACTCGGTCTACTGACGCTGATGACGCAAGCAGGTCTTCATATTCCAGTGGAAGAAGGCTCGGAAGTGGCTGTATTCGACCAAGTCTTTGCCGATATTGGAGACGAGCAGTCCATTGAACAAAGCTTGAGTACGTTCTCCTCACATATGGTCAATATTGTGGATATTTTAAAGCATTTGACGTCTCAATCACTTGTGTTATTTGATGAATTAGGGGCAGGAACAGACCCTGCTGAAGGTGCGGCACTCGCCATGAGTATTTTAGACGAAGTGCATCAAACAAATGCACGCGTCATCGCAACGACTCACTATCCTGAGCTAAAGGCATACGGATATAACCGAGAAGGTGTCACAAATGCGAGCGTGGAGTTTGACATTGAAACCTTATCCCCAACGTACCGTTTGCTTATCGGTGTACCTGGACGAAGTAATGCGTTTGAAATTTCCAAACGTCTTGGTTTGCCTGATCATCTCATTGACCGGGCTAAGGCGGATATGCATGCAGAGCATAATGAAGTAGACCAAATGATTGCTTCATTAGAAGACAGCAAAAAACAAGCCGAAGAAGAATTGCATGAGACAGAAGCCTATAGAAAAGAAGCAGAGAAGCTTCATAAAGAATTGCAAAGACAAATTCTTGAATGGAATGAGCAAAAGGACAAACTGCTTGAAGAGGCCGAACAAAAAGCGAAAGAAAAAATTGAACAAGCATCGAAAGAAGCAGAAGACATCATCCAAGAGCTCAGGTCGATCAAAAGTGAGCATCGCTCGTTCAAAGAGCATGAACTCATCGATGCGAGAAAGCGTCTTGAAGAAGCAGTCCCTGAGTTTGACCGGAAGAAAAAACCAGAGCCAGCGAAAAAAATAGCAAGACAGCTAAAACCAGGTGATGAAGTCAAAGTGCTCACCTTCGGACAAAAAGGAACACTGATCGAACAAACGGGTAACAAAGAATGGAGTGTCCAAATGGGCATTCTGAAAATGAAAGTAAAAGAAAAAGACATGGAATTTGTCAAATCAGCACCCGAATTTAAGCAAGAGAAAGCCATTACGGCGGTTAAAGGGAAAGATTATCATGTATCGCTTGAGCTTGATTTAAGAGGAGAGCGTTACGAGAATGCCCTAAGCAGAGTCGAGAAATATTTAGATGATGCGGTATTAGCTGGCTATCCGCGTGTGTCGATTATTCACGGAAAAGGAACGGGTGCCCTTAGAAAAGGCGTCCAGGAATTATTAAAACAGCACAGAAGTGTGAAAAATGCTCGTTTTGGTGAACAAGGCGAGGGAGGATCAGGCGTCACCATCGTCGAATTAAAGTAAAAAGGAGAAAACGCATGAAAGCCTTTTGGGAAAATGAACTTGTGGAAATTGCCGCCTATTACAGCGTGGCCGTCCTATGTCTTGTCTTATTTCTGACCATATTTGAACTCGTGACCTCCTATAAAAACTGGGAAGAGATTCAGCGGGGGAACTTAGCGGTTGCTATGGCAACCGGCGGGAAGATCTTTGGGATTGCGAATGTGTTTCAGCATTCCATCGCACAGCACAACTCTCTCCTTCAAATGGTTGGATGGGGTGTATACGGCTTTGTGATGCTGCTTGTCAGCTATTTCATTTTTGAATTTTTAACACCACGATTTAAAGTAGACAAAGAGATTGAGAATGATAATAGAGCGGTCGGGTTTATTTCACTCATTATTTCAGTTGGGCTGTCTTATGTAGTAGCAGCCGGCATTTAAGGAGACGACATGGAAAAGCTAGCAAAAGTATTAATCGTAGTTGCCTGCACTTTTGCGGTCATTGGCGCCGTTTACATGTTCCTATGAAATGAAGAAGACAAAGTGAGAAAGCTGTCAGGGAAGCCCTTGACAGCTTTTATCTCATCGAAGGCGGCGAATGGATGATGAATCAAATCTTGCAAAAAGACGAACTGATGAAGTGCATTGATACTTGTCTTAAAAAGACATCACTTCCCCGAGACATATATGAACCGTATATCGCACGTCCATTTCAAACGACTGGATTTTTTGATGATTTGAGCCCTTATATTCAGATCGATTCGAGTGGCTATATCCTCATTCAATATGAACGAGGAGTGAAAATGCTGGATAAAAGAACAACAGATGCGGACGAAGTCATTTACTGGATTTTAGAAGACACGATCTTTCTTACTGTATACCGAGACATGATGAAGCAGTATCAAGTCGACAACATCCATACGCATTTACCTAATGATCCGAGTATCCATCAACAGATCGTGGAACGAGTAAACGAGTCGTTCCGTGCAATCGGAGGATTATATGAAAAGTGGCATCATGAAGGAAAAAGAGCATCTATAGAAACACCGGCGAAAAAGTAAAGGTGTGCAATGGAACCAAGCTCTATTTGAAAAAAGCAAACAGCCCGAAGGAAAAGTTTGCTATAATATAATAGTACGAAAGTTCAGGAAGGAGGGTTTTTATGCAGTCAGATAAACGTTGGCTTCTGCATTACCCGAATCAAATTCCCCACGAACTCACCATCCCAAATGAAACGTTACAATCTTACTTATTCAGCTCCACAGAGGCTGCACCTGAGCATACAGCCATTCATTTTCTAGGAAAAAACATCACCTATGAACAGCTGCAAGAAGACGTATTGAAGCTAGCCAGCCATCTAATGAAAAATGGCGTGAAAAAAGGCGACAGGGTGGCGATCATGCTGCCAAACTGCCCTCAATCGGTCATTTCTTATTATGCTGTTTTAATAGCAGGCGGCATTGTTGTTCAAACGAACCCGCTGTATACAGAAAAAGAACTGGAATATCAAATGGAGGACAGCGGCTCCAAAGTGCTGATCACACTCGATCTATTGTATCCAAAGGCCTATAAAATGAAAGCGCTGACAAGTGTGGAGCACTTAATCATGACCAAATTACAAGATTATTTACCATTTCCGAAAAACATTCTGTTCCCTATTGTCCAAAAAAGAAAAAACAACATGGTCATCCAAGTAGAGAAAAGTGATACCATTCATCATTTCTCACAAATCATGAAAGAATCTTCAGGAGAACAGATTCCCGCGCTTGCCTTTGAGCCAAAAGAGGATGTCGCTGTTTTGCAGTATACAGGCGGAACAACCGGTTTACCAAAAGGAGTCATGCTCACGCATGAAAATATTTTAGCGAATACAGAAATGTGTGCTTCCTGGATGTATAAAACGACGAGGGGAAAAGAACGAATCCTTGGCGTCATTCCATTTTTTCATGTGTACGGAATGACGACCGTATTAAACCTTGCTGTCAAAGAAGGTCATCAAATGATTCTTCTTCCGCGCTTTGATGTAGCTGATACCCTAAAAACGATTGAAAAACAGAAGCCGACGCTCTTTCCAGGCGCACCAACGATGTATATTGCCCTGCTGCATCACCCGAACATTGAAAAGTATGACCTGTCGTCTATTACGGCATGTTTAAGCGGATCGGCGGCACTTCCTGTTGAAGTCAAACAGAGCTTTGAAAAATTAACAGGCGGCCGTTTAGTGGAGGGGTATGGTCTTTCAGAAACTTCACCAGTTACCCATGCCAACTTCTTATGGGGAGCAAATAAAACAGGCAGCATTGGCTGTCCTTGGCCTAGTACAGATGCTGGCATTTATTGCGAGGAAACTGGGGGACTCAAAGAGCCATATGAGCATGGAGAAATTATTGTCAAAGGGCCGCAGATTATGAAAGGGTACTGGAATCAGCCAGAGGAGACTGAGGCGGTATTAAGAGATGGCTGGTTTTTCACCGGAGATATTGGGTATATGGATGAGGACGGTTTCTTCTATATAGTCGACCGGAAAAAAGATGTCATCATTGCGAGCGGCTATAATATTTACCCGAGAGAGGTCGAAGAAGCCCTTTATGAACATGAGCTTGTGCAGGAAGTCGTCGTGGCAGGTATTCCAGATCCGTACAGGGGAGAAACAGTGAAGGCGTTTGTTGTGCCGAAAAAGGATGCCTATTTAACAGAGGATGAACTCGATCGCTTTGTCAGAACAAGAATTGCTTCATTTAAAGTACCGCGCGTGTATGAATTTAAAGAGTCGCTCCCTAAAACGGCTGTCGGGAAGATTTTGCGCAGAGTGTTAATTGAAGAAGAAAAAAGAAAGCACGCTTCTTCATCTGAAACGCCTGTCGATCAATCTGAGAAATAACGACCTGCATCATCCGGTCTATCGGCCGGATGATTTGAATTGTGACTGTCTGCTCTGGTATGCTAAAGGTTGAAAAGAATGAAGAAAGAGCACTTGACAAATCACTCGTTTCTTTTTAACATGAAGTTATGAATGAATGCTCATTCAATTCAGAAAGGGACGAAGCACATTGAAGCAGAAAAGACCGAAGTACATGCAGATTATTGATGCAGCAGTTGTGGTGATTGCAGAGAACGGCTATCATCAATCACAAGTTTCAAAGATTGCCAAACAAGCAGGGGTAGCAGACGGAACCATTTATCTCTATTTCAAAAACAAAGAGGATATTCTGATCTCTTTATTTAAAGAAAAAATGGGACAATTCATCGAACGGATGGAAACCGATATTCAAAAAAAACCGTCTGCCAAAGAAAAGCTTCTACTGCTGATTGAGGAGCATTTTCGCATGCTTGCGCAAAATCATCATTTGGCTCTTGTGACACAGCTTGAACTTAGGCAGTCAAACCTTGAGCTGCGGCAAAAAATCAATGAGGTGCTGAAAGGGTATTTAAATATGCTCGAGTCGATTTTAGCAGAGGGAAAGAAAACAGGAGAATTCAGACAAAATCTAGATGTCCGCTTAGCGAGACAAATGGTATTTGGCACGATTGATGAAACCGCGACAACATGGGTCATGAATGATCAAAAGTATGACCTGCCTGCACTCGCAGAAAACGTACATGATCTACTGTTAAACGGAATACATCAATCTTAAAGACAATGTGAAAAAGGATGATTGACATGGAAAAGATACTTAGCTTACATCATGAAAGGCAGACAGCGCTCATCACAATTCAGAACCCACCTGCAAACGCCTTATCTTCTCAGCTTCTCACTGAGCTTAACGACATGTTTGACCAGCTCGAACAGAATGAAGAAGTAAGAGCCATTGTGATCCACGGAGAAGGCAGATTTTTCTCGGCAGGTGCTGATATTAAGGAATTTACGACCTTACAGAAAGAGTCTGATTATGCAAGTCTTGCAGACAGAGGGCAGCAAGTTTTTGAACGGATTGAACAATGTCCAAAGCCAGTCATTGCCTCGATTCACGGAGCAGCATTAGGCGGAGGCCTTGAGCTGGCAATGTCTTGTGATATTCGAATCGCAACAAAAGATGCGAAGCTTGGGCTGCCGGAATTAAACCTCGGCATCATTCCAGGATTCGGCGGCACGCAGCGCCTCCCTCGCTATGTTGGTTCTGCTAAAGCGCTTGAAATGATGGGAACAGCTGAACCGATTACAGGCGCGGAAGCATTCGCCTGCGGACTTGTTTCAAAGCTGGCTGAAACAGAGGAAGAGGCGCTCGAGGCAGCCAAAACACTTGCGGCAAAATTTGCAGCGAAAAGCCCAAAATCACTCGAGTATGTGCTTGATTTATTGAACGCAACAAAATTGTATTCATATGATGGTGGAATGAAGCTCGAAGCCAAAAAGTTTGGTGAGGTTTTCCAATCGAATGATGCCAAGGAAGGTATCAGGGCCTTTATCGAAAAGCGCAAACCGAATTTTAAAGGGGAATAAGGGATTAGTACGACACAAGGGGGAGAAATGAATGAATATATTTGTGTTGATGAAGCGTACGTTTGACACGGAAGAGAAGATTTCCATTCAGTCTGGTGCAATTCAAGAAGATGGGGCAGAGTTCATTATTAATCCTTATGACGAGTACGCCATAGAAGAAGCCATTCAGCTTCGCGATGAGCACGGGGGAGAAGTGACTGTTGTGACAGTTGGCAGTGAAGACGCGGAGAAACAGCTAAGAACAGCGCTTGCTATGGGCTGTGACAAAGCCGTTTTATTAAATGTGGAAGACGACTTAGAAGAATGGGATCAATATTCAGCTTCGACCATTCTTTATCACTATTTAAAAGACAAAGAGGCGTCCTTGATCTTAGCGGGGAATGTGGCGATTGACGGGGGCTCTGGACAAGTAGCCCCGCGTCTTGCTGAATTACTTGGTTTTCCATATGTCACAACGATTACAAATATTCAAATTGACGGCGGCTCTGCTTCGATTGAACGAGATGCAGAGGGTGACGTGGAAGTGATTTCTGCTGAGCTCCCGCTTGTTGTCACAGCGCAGCAAGGCTTAAATGAGCCTCGCTATCCTTCATTACCAGGCATTATGAAGGCAAAGAAAAAGCCTTTAGAAGAATTGGAACTTGATGATTTAGATCTGAGTGAAGACGATGTGCCATATAAAATCAAAACGATTGAACGTTTCTTACCGGAGAAAAAAGAGGGTGGCAAGGTGCTGAGCGGTGAGCTTCAGGATCAAGTCAAAGAACTGACAGAACTACTAAGAAATGAAGCAAAAGTCATCTAAACATCCACTTTACGATATCACGAGAACAAGGGGGAGCTTGAAGGATGAGTAAAAAAGTTGTTGTACTTGGAGAAAGTCGTGACGGTAAATTAAGAAATGTGACATTTGAAGCGATTGCTGCCGCTCACGGGGTGGCAGATGGCGGTGAGGTCATTGGTGTGTTAATAGGGGATGACGTCAAAGATCAAGCGGATGAACTGCTTTACTATGGGGCAGATCATGTCATGATTGTGGAGCATCCGCATCTTTCATATTATACATCTGATGGCTTTGCGCAGGCGCTTCAAGCCATACTAGATCAGGTCAATCCGGATGCTGTGCTCTTTGGCCATACGTCTATCGGAAAAGACTTATCGCCGAAAATAGCCGCACGCCTGCAGACTGGCTTGATTTCAGATGCGATCGATGTAAGCGTTACCGGAGAACATCTCGTTTTCACTAGACCCATTTACTCTGGAAAAGCCTTCGAAAAAGTCATCTCGACAGATCGACTGCTTTTAGCGACCATCCGGCCAAACAATGTGGCACCACTTGAGCGTGATGCGTCACGAAGCGGTGAAGTCACGCCAGTTTCTGTTGATATTCAGAACCTGCGAACGATCGTGAAGGAAGTCATTAAAAAAACGTCAGAAGGTGTAGACTTATCTGAAGCAAAGGTCATTATCGCTGGAGGACGAGGGGTCAAGAGCAAGGAAGGCTTTGAACCGCTGAAAGAACTCGCTGAGACGCTTGGTGCAGCAGTCGGTGCTTCGCGTGGAGCTTGCGATGCAGACTACTGTGATTATGCCCTGCAAATTGGTCAAACCGGTAAGGTCGTTACACCTGACCTTTATATTGCCTGCGGGATATCAGGTGCGATACAGCATTTAGCCGGAATGTCTAACAGTAAAGTCATTTTTGCGATTAACAAAGATCCAGAAGCTGAGATTTTTAAAATCGCCGATTATGGAATCGTCGGTGACTTGTTCGAAGTCGTTCCGCTTTTGAATGAAGAGTTAAAAAAGATGAATATCCACTCGTAACGCTCATACACTCAGAATGCCTAGGTATTCTGGGTTTTTTTGTATGTCATCATGAAACAAAGGAGCGGTTGACAAGTGAAGGGAACAGTAAAAGTCAATGACGTGATCGGGCGTATTTCTAAACACATCTATGGGCATTTTCAAGAGCATTTAGGAAGAGGAATTTATGATGGAATTTGGGTAGGAGAAGATTCAGCGATTGATCATATTGAAGGGCTTCGTACCGATGTGCTAAAGGCTCTTCAAGCATTACATATACCGGTGCTTAGGTGGCCGGGCGGCTGCTTTGCAGACGAGTACCACTGGGCAAATGGTGTAGGTGATCTTAGTGAACGAAAACCGATGGTGAACACTCATTGGGGCGGTACGGTTGAATCCAATGCATTTGGAACGCATGAATTTATGAGATTGTGTGAACTGCTTGAATGTGAGCCTTATATTTGCGGCAATGTGGGAAGCGGGTCTGTTCAAGAATTAGCAGAATGGATTGAATACATCACATTTCCTAAGGGGACACCCATGTCCGATTGGCGCATTCAAAATGGAAAACAAGACCCATGGAAGCTGACCTATGTTGGTGTAGGCAATGAAAGCTGGGGCTGCGGTGGAAATATGACGCCTGAATACTATGCAGACTTATACAAACGCTACCAAACGTATGTAAGAGAGTTTGCGGGTCAGCAAATTTACAAAATCGCTTGTGGCGCAAATTCAAATGACGTGAATTGGACAAAAGTATTAATGGAGCGGGCTGCACCATGGATGGATGGGCTTAGTTTACATTACTACACTGTACCCGGTACATGGGAGAAGAAAGGGTCTGCGACTGATTTCGACGAGGATGAATGGTTTACAACGTTGAAGAAGGCAAATGAAATGGAGCAGCTTGTCATGGATCATGGACAGATCATGGATCAGTATGACCCAGACAAGAGAATCGGGATGATCATTGATGAATGGGGGACATGGTATGACCCAGAACCAGGGACAAACCCTGGGTTTTTGTATCAGCAAAACACACTAAGAGACGCCCTTGTCTGTGCCCTGCATTTTCATATTTTTCACCGCCATTGCCAGCGGATTCATATGGCGAATATTGCCCAGACGGTCAATGTCCTGCAAGCGATGGTATTAACGAAAGACGAAAAGATGATTCTGACCCCTACCTATCATGTGTTTCACATGTTTCAAGTGCATCAAGAGGAAGAAGCGCTTGAAGTGGAGTTTGATTCACCGCCGTATGAACGCCGAGGTGAAAAAATCCCTCAGGTCAGTGTGTCAGCCTCGCGTTCATCTGACAAAATGCATATTAGCTTTTGTCACCTGAATCCTCATGAAAAAATAGAGGTAGCTCTTGCGATAGATGGGATTGATCCACAAAAGACTGTCACTGGCCGCGTGCTAACAGCTGATCGAATGAATGCGCACAATACATTCGAAGATCCTCATTCCGTTCAGCCTGCGGACTTTCGGCAATTTGCTGTTAAACGCGGCGAGCTGACTATTGATCTCCCGCCTATGTCGGTTGTAATGTTGACTGTCGATCTGGCTTGATTGCATATTTCAATGTTTGATGAGAAGAATGTTGGGGCATCATACATTGTAAATGAAGCGGAAAGGGAGTTGTGTTATATGCTTAGAACCATTCTGATGATCATCGGTGCGATTGTTGTTATTGGTGCGATTGTAAGGTTTGTTTTTTAATTCATTTTATAAAAAATGATTCGTAAGCATTTCATTCGCAAGTCACATTGGTAGATGCTATACTAAAAAGCATAATTTACATTGGAGGAATGAATAATGGCTATCGTAAAAGCAACTGACGCAACATTTTCACAAGAAACTGCAGAAGGTGTTGTTCTTGCAGACTTTTGGGCACCATGGTGCGGACCTTGTAAAATGATTGCTCCAGTTCTTGAAGAACTTGATCAAGAAATGGGCGATAAAATGAAAATCGTAAAAATTGATGTAGACGATAACCAAGAAACTGCTGGTAAATACGGCGTCATGAGTATCCCAACACTTCTTGTTTTAAAAGACGGCGAAGTCGTAGAAACATCTGTTGGTTTCAAACCAAAAGAAGCACTAGCTGAGCTTGTCAACAAACATCTATAAATCCATCTATGCCAATGTGGCATGACGACTGAAGCGGTTCTCGTATTGACGAGAGCCGCTTTTCTTTCAATATGGTATAAAACAAATGTTCGTGATACACTAGAAGGAGTGAAAGAGGAAAACAAGGACGGATGAAAATATGAATAAACTGATCAAAGAAAAGCTATCAGTCCTGCCTGATCGACCAGGCTGTTACTTAATGAAGGATAGACAGAATACGGTCATCTACGTGGGGAAGGCAAAGGTATTAAAAAATAGAGTGCGCTCATATTTCACTGGATCTCATGATGCCAAAACGCAGCGGCTCGTCAGTGAAATTGAGGACTTTGAATACATTGTCACCTCTTCTAATATCGAGGCACTGATTTTAGAGCTGAATTTAATTAAAAAGTATGATCCAAAATACAATGTCATGCTCAAGGATGATAAGACGTATCCTTTTATTAAAATTACGAATGAACGGCATCCTAAGCTAATCGTCACCCGCAATGTAAAAAAGGACAAAGGGAAATACTTCGGACCATATCCGAACGTACAAGCAGCAAGAGAAACGAAAAAGCTGCTCGATCGCTTATATCCACTAAGAAAATGTGCGACACTCCCTGATCGCGTCTGTCTTTATTATCATCTTGGGCAATGTCTCGCACCATGTGTGTATGACATTTCTGAAGAAACGAATAAGCAGCTCGTGGATGAAATCACCAGGTTTCTAAATGGAGGGCATCAGCAAATCAAGAAAGAACTAACTGGCAAGATGCAGGAAGCAGCCGAACAATTAGAGTTCGAGCGGGCAAAAGAACTGAGAGATCAGATCGCTTACATCGACTCAACAATGGAAAAGCAGAAAATGACAATGGGTGATATGTCAGATCGAGATGTCTTTGCCTATGCCTATGATAAGGGCTGGATGTGTGTCCAAGTCTTCTTCATTAGGCAGGGGAAATTGATTGAACGTGATGTCAGCCTGTTCCCTATGTATCAAGACCCGGAGGAAGAATTCCTCACGTTTTTGGGCCAATTTTATGAAAAGAACAATCACTTCCTGCCGAAGGAAATTCTAGTGCCAGACAGCGTAGATCAAGAGATGATTGAGCAATTGCTTGAGACGAACGTTCACCAGCCGAAAAAAGGAAAGAAAAAGGATTTGCTTTTACTTGCACACCAAAACGCCAAAATCGCCTTAAAAGAAAAATTCTCGCTCATTGAGCGCGATGAAGAACGGACAATTGGTGCGGTAAAGCAGCTCGGGGACGCACTTAACATTTATATGCCATACCGGATCGAGGCATTTGATAACTCAAATATTCAAGGTGCAGACCCGGTTTCTGCCATGGTCGTCTTTCAGGACGGGAAGCCATATAAAAAGGAATACCGGAAATACAAAATCAAAACCGTCTCAGGGCCAGATGATTATGCGTCCATGCGTGAAGTCATTAGAAGACGATATACACGCGTGTTAAAGGATGAACTGCCGCTGCCAGATTTAATTTTAATTGACGGAGGAAAGGGACAGATTAACGCAGCCATAGATGTGCTTGAAAATGAATTGAATCTGTCTGTCCCAGTGGCAGGTCTTGTGAAAGATGAAAAACACCGGACATCAAATCTCATGATGGGAGATACACTTGAAATCGTTGCACTGGAGCGAAATAGCCAAGCCTTTTATTTATTACAGCGTATTCAAGATGAAGTGCACCGGTTCGCCATTAGCTTTCACCGGCAACTGCGCGGAAAAAATGCTTTCCAGTCTATTTTAGACGATGTGCCAGGTATTGGAGAAAAGCGCAAAAAGCAGCTACTTAAACATTTTGGCTCTGTGAAAAAGATGAAAGAAGCTTCTGTCCAAGATTTTCAGGACGCTGGGATTCCGAAACAAACGGCTGAACTTTTAATGGAGGCATTAAAAAAATAGATTGTACTTTTTCCAAAAGTCTGTTAAGATGTGACTAAATTAATAAATGAACGTGTTGTTTGTTGAAGATAGAGGTGCGAACTTCAAGAGTAAGCCTTCAGAGATCGATGGGATCAAGGAAGAGGGCTGAAAGGGGAGCGTCGCCGAAGTGAATAAAATCCACTCATTTTATTCGCTGGCTGTACATTGAAGAAATGTAGGGCTGTCAAGAATATATTTCTTGGAGGGCTATCTCATTGTTTGCATCGTTTGATGATGATTTTAAAGCAATGGGAGATTTGTTCTCTCATTGCTTTTTTATGTGCAGTGATTAGAGCAGTCTCCGCAGCCTCTTCTCTCACACGTGATCTTTTGAAAAAGGGTGGTAGACATGGGACTAATTGTACAAAAATTTGGCGGAACATCCGTTGGATCAACAGAAAAAATACGCAATGCCGCAGAGAGAGTCATCGCTGAACGCAAGGCTGGACATGATGTGGTTGTAGTGGTGTCTGCGATGGGCAAATCAACGGATATTTTAGTAGACCTAGCGAAAGAACTCACAGATGATCCAAGCAAAAGAGAAATGGATATGCTGCTCACAACTGGAGAGCAAGTCACTATTTCGTTACTGGCAATGGCACTGCAAGCAAAAGGCTATGATGCCATTTCCTATACAGGCTGGCAGGCTGGGATGAAAACAGAGAAGGTGCACGGAAATGCAAGAATCGTGGACATCGATGAAGCAAGAATCAAAGAAGAACTTAGTGCGGGAAAAGTCGTCGTTGTAGCAGGTTTCCAAGGAATTGCGGATGATCTACATATTACAACACTTGGTCGCGGTGGATCAGACACGACAGCTGTGGCACTGGCTGCGGCACTCAAAGCAGACAAATGTGATATTTACACGGACGTACCAGGTGTGTTTACGACAGATCCACGTTATGTGCCGTCTGCGCGAAAGCTTGCAGGTATTTCATACGATGAGATGCTCGAGCTGGCCAATTTAGGAGCTGGGGTCCTGCATCCGAGAGCGGTTGAGTTTGCGAAAAATTATCAAGTCCCACTAGAAGTCCGTTCTAGTATTGTAAATGAATCGGGTACGTTAATTGAGGAGGAATCATCCATGGAACAAAATTTAGTTGTAAGAGGCATTGCATTTGAAGATCAGATGACACGGGTGACGGTGTGCGGCCTATCAAGCGGTTTGACAACACTATCGACCATTTTTACGACGCTTGCTAAGCAAAATATCAATGTCGATATCATCATTCAGTCCGTCACAAGCACGAATCAGACGTCGATCTCTTTCTCTGTCAAAACGGATGATTTGTCCAAAACAGTTGAAGTATTAGAAGAATACAAAGGCGCACTTGGCTACGAGCAGATTGAGACAGAAAGCAAATTAGCCAAAGTATCCATCGTTGGGTCTGGTATGGTTTCAAACCCAGGCGTTGCTGCTGAAATGTTCGCTGTGTTAGCTCAAAAAGACATTCAGGTGAAAATGGTCAGTACGTCTGAAATCAAAGTCTCAACAGTCGTTGATCGTGAAGATATGGTGAAAGCTGTAGAAGCCCTTCATGATGCGTTTGAATTATCAAAGGTGAGCGCCGCTGCTCATTCTTAAACAACAAAAGAGGTGTACCCGCTACAACGGGTACACCTCTTTTTTATGTGCTGTTGGAATGGCAACCCAGTGATCTTTTGATATTTCTACTAGCTCTGCATTTTGTAAATGATAAGGATCTTCGTCCATCTGTTCTGCTGAAACGAATCTTTCCTTCTTTGCTTCCACTTTAGGATCAGGTATAGGGATGGCTGAAAGTAGCGATTTTGTGTAGGGGTGCTGCGGATTGTTGTAAAGCTCCTCACTTTCGGCTAATTCAACAATTTTACCAGCATACATCACAGCCACTCGGTCACTAATATGTTTCACCATCGACAAATCGTGTGCAATGAATAAATAAGTCAACCCAAGCTTTTTCTGAAGATCCTCTAATAAGCGTACGATTTGCGCTTGGATAGAAACATCAAGTGCAGACAGAGGTTCATCACATACAATCAATTGTGGTTCTACGGCAAGCGCCCTTGCGATTCCGATTCTCTGGCGCTGTCCTCCGGAGAATTCATGAGGGTACCGATCGGCATGTGACGGCTTGAGGCCGACCATCTCAAGCAGTGCTTCCACCCTTTTTCTCCTTTCGGTGTTGTTTGTGCTTAACCTGTGGAGATCAAGCGCCTGTCCGATAATATCCAGCACTTTAAAGCGAGGATTTAGAGAAGAATATGGGTCTTGAAAAATCATCTGCATATGCCGCCGCATCGTTTTCATTTCTTTTTTCGACAGCCGGTGGACTGGAATGCCTTGAAATAAGATATCGCCATCTGTTGGTTCGTTTAAGCGAAGGATCGCTCGGCCAGTGGTTGATTTCCCTGAACCTGATTCGCCAACAAGTCCCAGTGTCTCTCCGCGTTTAATCAAAAAATCAATCTGATCAACCGCTTTTAGCACATGCCCTTTACCGATTTGAAAGTGCTGAGATAATGATTTCACTTCCAGTAAAGGCGGATGATGCTTGATATGTATGGCATCAAAATCTTTCTTGTTTTTTTTCTTTTCATGTAAACGAGGCAAAGAATTGAGAAGCTGTTGTGTATATGCATGCTGAGGGTTCTCAAACAATCCTTCTGTTGTATTGGATTCGACAATTTTTCCTTCTTTCATCACAACCACCCGATCACACATTCCGGCAACAACGCCCAGGTCGTGTGTGATGAAAATAATCGAGGTCCCAAACCGTTCTTGAATATCCTTCATCACATGTAAAATTTGGGCTTGTATCGTCACATCGAGTGCAGTCGTTGGTTCATCTGCGATAAGCAAGGCTGGCTGAGAGGCTAAAGCGATGGCAATGACGATCCGTTGACGCATACCGCCAGAGAATTCATGAGGATATTGCTGATAGCGCTCCTTACTATGCTGAATCCCTACAAGTTTCATCAGGTCAATGGCCTGTTGTTTAGCTTCTTCTTTTGAAAGCTTTTTGCGTTTGATCAAGCTTTCAGCGATTTGGGGGCCAATCCGTATCGTTGGATTGAGAGAAGTCATAGGGTCTTGAAAAATCATGCCAATCTCACGACCTCTTACAGCCTGCATTTCTTTTTCCGTTTTTGTTGTGAGTTCTTCCCCCAAAAAGGTGATACTTCCTGATTTTAAAAAAGAAGGAGGTGATGGAAGGAGTTGTAAAATACTCCGGGCTGTTACACTTTTCCCGCTTCCTGATTCCCCGACAATACCAAGTGTTTCTCCTTTGTTTACTTCAAAGCTAATGCCACGGACAGCTTCTAATTCGCCATCCCGTGTGTGAAAAGATATATGTAAATCCTTCACAGTTAGAAGAGGTGCTAAATCCTTCAATCTTTTCCACCACCTGTATGATATGGATATTGACTTTCAAATGAAGCTAGCATAAACTTTACTATACAGATCGGAATAATGCAATTAACTTTTTGGAACGAACATTCATGTGAAAGGGGGAACGATGGGTTGTCGAGAATGGTAGCTGTAAAACATGATGAGATTGGCGGCATATCTCATCCATCCTGGGTCAGTCGAATATTTCAAGACATTCAATCGCGCCGTACATATCAATTAGTGCTGTGGATTGTTGGTTTACCCGTGCATTTGTTTGTGTTTTTTTATTATTTACATAAGAGTAAACAAGATACATATATTCATGTATTAGAAGAAGTGAAGGCTCGTTTAGATGTTTCTGGCGTTAAAGAGAAAATGAGAGCGGATATTAAGCAGCAAGTGTTGAGGAAAAAAGAATTCTTCCATGAAAAAATAGATCCACATGAGATCGACAGCCTCACTCATCAGTGGACAGAAGAAGCCTTTCAAAAAACAGTGAAATTGAAGGTTGAAGAAGAGCTAAAAAAACAAGGTCAGGCGAAAGTCACGTTTCACACGGTTTTTGCTTCACTATTATCTAACCGGCTTTTTCTTATGGTGACATTGATTCCAGGCTTACCAATGTATATTCTGCTTTTTTTATACCGGCATGCACTCTTGAAATATGTTGTTGAACGGCTGCTTATGAGTGTATTGGTGATTATCGGTGTAATCATTCTTGTCTTTACCATTCTCTATTTCTCTCCATTTGATCCAGCAGTAAATATTCTTGGAGAATCCGCCACAAAGGAGCAAATCGCAGCTTTTAATCATCTATATGGTCTAGATCAGCCATATATCCAACAGCTTTGGAATGCTTTAAAAGGACTTTTTACATTTGATCTAGGAAAATCGTTTACAGGAAATGAAGAAGTGGCAACAAGCATAGCGAATAAATTTCCTATCACGCTCACATTAGCCGTTTGGTCACTCGTCATGGCGATTGTGATTGCCATTCCAATAGGGGTTATTTCTGCGACAAGACCGTATTCATTTTTTGATTATTCGTTCATGTTTATCGCATTACTTGGGTTGTCTATTCCAAACTTTTGGCAAGGGCTCATTTTCATTTTGAACTTTTCGATTAAATGGAAATGGCTTCCCGCCACGTATTCCCCAGAAAATTGGTTATCTTTACTCATGCCAGTCATTGTCCTTGGTACGGGGTTAACTGCCTCGATTGCTCGGATGACCAGGTCATCTATGCTCGAAGTTATTCATGAAGATTACATGATTACAGCAAAAGCAAAGGGGCTAAGTCAGCAGTATATTCTATGGCGACATGGAATTGGCAATGCCATGATTCCGATTATTACCGTCATTGGACTGCTTTTCGGTGGCATGCTTGGAGGAGCGGCTGTTACAGAAAAGGTATTCAACATTAGTGGGATTGGAAGTTATATTGTTGATAAGCAGTTTATCCCTGATATTCCGAGTATTTTGGGAGGGGTTGTATATGTGGCGATTACCATCTCCGTCGTGAATGTCATCATTGATATTTTATATGCATTTTTTGATCCTCGTATTAGATTAAAGATGAAACAATATTGAAGTAGGTGTAGGAATGTCAGCAACGATGAAGTCGATTCACTCTCATGAGCAGCATCACGTGAAAAAGCGGTCTATCGAGTATATTGGCGCAAAATTCACATCTGTTGCATCAATTGTCATGACCATTCTTTTCTTTATAAACAGCGTTGATATGGCGAATCAAACCGTGAAGCCACTGATGTTCAGTGTATCTTTTATTTACCTTTTCTTTTCACTTATTCAAGTCAGTATTACATGGAAAATAAAGAATGATCTAGAAAAGACAGGTGTAATTCAAACCTTCACGAGGCGTCTAGGTTATGTGCAGTTGTTGAGTCTTTTGGCTGGTCATCTCATCATCACCGTTTTTGCCTTTAGTCTCATAAAAGAAAGAAAATCTCTGGCATATCTATTTGCTTTTTACATGCTGATCAATCATATCGTGATCATGGCTTTGTCCGCTCTTAATTTATTCAAACCCTATGTAACGGATTCCTTTCCACTTGCTATGCTGATTCTGCTTGTCATCGGTCTCTTTTATACGGCAGTATTTGTGTTTGTCATTAAGCAGGAGGATAGAAAGGTATCACCGGTAACGGGAACATATTTTGCTATTGCCCTTGTGCTTTCATCTGTAATGGGCAACGTATTTGCTCTTCTTCTGGCGATACAGCTTGCGGTGAAAACAAGACATATCAAAAAATATCGTTTTGAAAAATGGCGTTCCATCTGGGAGAAAATAACGAGAAACCAAGCAGCGATGCTAGGACTGTTGTTCATTGTTTTTGTTTTTTCTCTGTCCATGTGGAGTGTATTTACCTTCGATTATGACTTGGCGGTCGAAAATCAATATGGTGCTATTTTGCAAACACCAAGTCTTGCTTATCCACTTGGAACTGATCAATTTGGCCGTGATGTATTTTCGCAAATTGTCTTTGGGGCAAGAATTTCCTTACTCGTTGGCTGCATTTCAACCCTTATTCCAGCCGTCATTGGAGGTTTTTTGGGGGCGATTGCTGGATACTACACGCCAAAAACAGATCATATCATTATGCGGTTGCTGGATGTTCTTTATGCTATCCCTGGCATATTACTGGCGATCGCTATCATTGCAGCATTTGGGGCCAATATTGTGAACTTGATCATTGCTCTTAGTGTAGGAGCGATTCCGACCTATGCCAGAACAATGCGTGCCAATGTCATGATGATTTCTAATCTAGAATATGTTCACTCAGCCCGAGCATTAGGTGCTAGTGATTGGTCTATTATTTTTAAAGAAATTGTCCCTAATTCACTGGCGCCAATGATTGTGAAAGCCACTTTGACAATTGGGTCGGCAGTGATTGCGACAAGTAGTTTGAGTTACTTGGGCCTTGGCGTTGAACCTCATATTCCGGAATGGGGAAATATATTAAAAGCGGGGAGTACCTATCTAGAATCTCATGCCTATCTAGCAATTTTTCCAGGGCTCGCCATTATCATGCTTGTCTTATCATTTAACTTTTTAGGTGACGCATTACGGGATGCGTTAGATCCAAAATTAGATGAAATGTAAACACACAAGGGGGAAATACTATGAAAAAAAGTGTATTACCATTGCTCATCATATTGCTTCTCGTATTAGCAGGCTGTGTCAATACGAAGTCAAGTGTAGGAAATGAGGAAGGTAGTCAAGCGTCGAAAGAAACCATTGAATTACTTGGAATGAGCAGTAGTGAAGATGACCTGAATATCGTTCGAGATCAATTGGTCAAGAATGGATTTAAAGTAAAACTCAATATTCAGCCTGATTATGGCAGCTATACAGCTCAAAAGGATGCCGGGAATTATGACATCGTTCTTTCGAGCTGGACGACTGTGACGGGGAACCCTGATTATGCGGTTCGTGGCCTGTTTAAAACCGGTGCTGATAACAGCATCATGTCAGATAAACAAATCGATCAATTGATTGACAAAGCAGCAACAGAAACGCCTGACGAATACATTCAAACGTATCAAGAATTAGAAAAGCGTCTAGTCTTTGATAAGGCCTATATTGCACCGCTTTACAATTCATTGAAAGCTCAAGGTGTGAACAAAGAGGTGATTAATGAGAAGACCGTTCGTCTAGCTAAATCTCGGGCAGTTGCATGGGAATCAATTGATTTTAACGATTCATCCAAAAGAAATAAAGATCCGCTCATCACGCAACAGGCGCTAGCTTCCCTTACATCACTTGATCCGATCAAAGGCAATGATGGCTCAATTAATACACTGAATACCAATATGTATGTAAGACTTGTGAATTTGACAGATGATGATAAAGTCACATCAAAAGGTTCACTTTCTTGGAATCATGCCGCAACAAAAGATAAAACACATTATTACTTCTTATTAAGAGACGATATCCGTTTTGCAAAGGTGGAGAATAAAAAAGCGATGGATTCGGGCGAACGCGTAGGTGCAGATGATGTGGTTTTTTCGCTGAACAGAGCCAAGGATAAAAACGCAGTACCAGACCATCGTACATATTCATTGCATGAGCATATTCAAAGTGCAGAGGTTGTAACCGATCTATCTGAACTGAAAGCAGCATCAGGTAATGGCGGTACGATCAAAGAAGATTTAGAAAAAGATGTGCAACAGAAGGTGAAAAAGCTCGTAAAAGATAAAGAAGATGCAGACAATCAAGCAGGTGCGTATCAAGTGGTAAAGATCACGACAACAGAGCCATTCCCGCAAGTATTAAATTATTTAGCCCATCAATCAGCAGGAATTGTTTCTAAGAAACAGATAGAGCGTGTAAACACATATGATGTGGATGCCTTTGATCCAGCAAAGGATATCCCATATGGCGATCAGCGTACAATCACAGAAGGGAAAATGTATAACAATCAATTGTTTGCGAGCGGGCCATACATTTTATCGTATAAAAACGATTATGAAGCGGTTTTTTATAAAAACCCTGCATATATGAAAGGAACAGAGAACGAGCCAAACATTTCACAAGTCACCGTTCGATTTATCGAAAATCCAGATAGTGCGTTATCTGCTCTCCGAAATGGAGAAATTCATATTTTTAATGGAATACCTGAAACAAAATATGATGTAGTCGAGGCAGACAGCAAGCTAGCCTTGCAAAAGAATCAGAGCAATGCTGTTGCCTATTTGTTATTTAACACCTCTAAACGTGAAGTGGCAAAAAGTGAAGACTTACGAAAAGCGATCCTTTATTCCATTAATCAAGAGGAATTTGTTAACTTCTATCAAGGAAATAAACACAAGGCATCATCTACAGTCAGTCCGCTTGTTCAAACAAAAAACGAGTTGAAGCCGGATGCTAAAAAGGTGAAAGAATATTTAGTGACATATCAGGAAAGTAAAAAATGAGCAAGAAGCATCTACTCCGATGGGGGTAGATGTCAGATTGTTGACAAAGGGCTAAAATGATCTTGATTTTAGCCCTTTGTCTTCTTTTCAGCGTGATAGAAAGCCCTTGAAGTCTAGGAAGGACGAGTACCGGAGCGGAGCGAATTGGACATTCGTGAGCACCGGAACGCAGGACTGACAAAGAATGCGAGGGTTTGTCTACACGCTGGCGAAAGCCATTTCTATATGTATGCTATGATAGAAGAAGACATATAAAAAAGGCGTGACACGAAGTCCTCGCCTTTCATAAGCATTGTTAGCTAGGGTCTCTTAAATCCCATTTAACGGTTAAAATGACTTTATCAGCACGTTTTTTCACTTGCTCATAGGATTCAGCAACGTACTCATTGAGAAGCTGAATCTGTTCAGCAATAAAACCTGCTTCCATTTGAAAACATGGCTCCTTTTGATAGGTGAGTCGATTCGATACAAGTGGACCTTCGAGCTCAAACTCAATTTCCTGTTTTTTAGAATGGGTTATCGTGAGAGTCCCCCATCCGGCATCATGGAAAAATTCGGGGATTTTCTCCCATGACTCTTGAGGAAATTTACGAGCAAGTAGCTTACCCGCAAAATACATCATAGACGAATGATCCTGACCAAAAATGTCAGGCAGCAGAACTTCGCGTATCAGCTCGTAGGCAAATCCATTGACTTCAATTTCTTTTAGCTGTTCTAAGTTAGATTCAAATTTATTCATTGTGCGGCTCCCCTCTTTCAACAATTTATTATAGCTTATGTGGGCATATGATGACAGAGTTTTCCCTGAAGTCTAAGAAATTCTTATTGTAGTAAAACGAATTTTGATTTAAAACTTTTAAATTTCGGAAAATTTTAATTTATGTACGCGGTTTCTTGACGCTTTTTTGACATAGGAGTAAAATGAAATTGTCAATAAATTTGAATAAAGTGCTTACATTTGAAAGAAGCGGGGGTAAGACAATTTTCAAGCAATTGCACTTTTTTTACTAGGGGGTAAAGTAATGTCGGGGAACAAAGAATTTTTTTATCGGAGATTGCATTCTTTGCTTGGCGTCATTCCGGTCGGTCTATTTTTAGTACAGCACTTAGTGATTAACCACTTTGCGACAAATGGACCAGAGGCGTTTAACAAAGCTGCACACTTTATGGAACAGCTTCCATTCAGATATGCACTTGAGCTGTTCGTGATTTTCTTACCACTGATCTATCATGCTGTTTATGGGGTGTACATAGCCTTTACGGCACAAAACAACACGTCTCGCTTCAATTACTTAAGAAACTGGTTGTTCAGACTGCAAAGGATTACAGGTATCATCACATTGATTTTTGTTACTTGGCATGTATGGGAAACACGAATTCAAGCGCAGCTTGGAGCTGAAGTAAACTATGACATGATGGCGAATATTTTAAGCTCTCCATTTATGCTAGGCTTCTATATTGTCGGTGTTTTATCTACTATTTTCCACTTTGCTAATGGCTTGTGGTCATTTGCTGTCAGCTGGGGAATTACTGTTTCACCACGCTCACAAAGAATTTCCACATATGTGACATTAGGTATATTTATAGCGCTTTCATATGTAGGGCTAAGAGCAATTTTCGCTTTTGTTTAAGAGGAAATAGATTAGTAGAAGAGGGAGAGGGGCTACAATGAGTAATTCTAGCATCATCGTTGTCGGAGGCGGCTTAGCTGGTCTCATGGCAACTATCAAAGCAGCAGAAGCGGGAACAGCTGTTAAACTATTTTCAATCGTACCTGTGAAACGTTCGCATTCAGTATGTGCACAGGGCGGAATCAACGGAGCGGTTAATACAAAAGGTGAAGGGGATTCACCTTATGAGCATTTTGATGACACGGTATATGGTGGAGATTTCTTAGCCAACCAGCCGCCAGTAAAGGCAATGTGTGAAGCAGCGCCGTCCATTATCCACTTACTAGATCGTATGGGTGTCATGTTTAACAGAACACCAGAGGGATTACTGGACTTCCGCCGCTTCGGGGGAACACAGCACCACCGTACAGCATTTGCTGGTGCCACAACAGGTCAGCAGCTATTATACGCACTGGATGAGCAGGTTCGCCGCTTTGAAGTAGCAGGGCTTGTCACGAAATATGAAGGCTGGGAATTCCTTGGCGCTGTCTTAGATGACGAGGAAGTATGCCGAGGCATTGTCGCGCAGAACTTGACGACAATGGAAATTGAATCCTTCCGTTCAGATGCAGTCATCATGGCAACGGGCGGTCCTGGAATCGTGTTCGGTAAATCAACGAACTCCATGATCAATACTGGATCAGCCGCCTCCATCGTGTATCAGCAAGGCGCTCATTATGCAAATGGAGAATTCATTCAAATTCACCCAACAGCGATCCCAGGAGATGACAAGCTTCGTCTCATGAGTGAATCAGCTCGTGGTGAAGGCGGACGTGTTTGGACATATAAAGACGGGAAGCCTTGGTACTTCCTTGAAGAAAAATACCCAGCATACGGGAACCTTGTACCACGTGACATCGCAACGCGTGAAATCTTTGACGTATGTGTCGAGCAAAAGCTTGGCATCAACGGAGAGAACATGGTATATCTCGATCTTTCTCATAAAGATCCAAAAGAGCTTGATATCAAGCTTGGCGGAATCATTGAAATCTATGAAAAATTCATGGGAGATGATCCGCGTAAGCTTCCGATGAAAATTTTCCCTGCTGTTCATTACTCAATGGGCGGATTATGGGTCGATTATGATCAAATGACGAATATCAAAGGCTTGTTCGCTGCTGGAGAATGTGATTACTCTATGCACGGCGGAAACAGACTTGGAGCGAACTCCTTGCTTTCTGCCATTTACGGCGGAATGGTTGCTGGACCAAATGCGGTCAAGTACATCAGCGGTCTTGAAAAGTCAGCAGAAGACCTCTCTTCTGCAACATTTGACAGTGCCGTGAAGAAAGAGCAGGAGAAATGGGACAACATCCTCAGCATGGATGGAACAGAAAATGCGTATGTGCTTCATAAAGAGCTTGGAGAATGGATGACAGATAACGTCACAGTGGTTCGTTACAATGACAAGCTCTTAAAAACAGACCAGAAGATCGAAGAACTAATGGAGCGCTATAAGCATATCAACATCAACGATACAGCATCATGGAGCAACCAAGGCGCTGCTTTCACGCGTCAGCTTGACAACATGCTTCAGCTGGCACGAGTCATTACGATTGGGGCATACAACCGGAATGAAAGCCGAGGCGCACACTATAAACCGGAATTCCCAGAAAGAAACGATGAAGAATTCCTAAAAACAACGATGGCTACGTTCAAAGGGAAAAATCAAAAACCTGCATTCCACTTTGAGGACGTCGATGTATCGTTAATTGCACCTCGTAAACGAGATTACTCGAAGAAAAAGGTGGAGAAATAAGATGAGTGAAAAAAACACGATTCAATTCATTATCACACGTCAAGATACAGCAGATGGAAAGCCTTATGATGAGGAATTCGAAATCCCTTACCGTCCGAATATGAACGTCATTTCCGCACTCATGGAAATTAGACGTAACCCTGTCAATAAAAAAGGGGAAAAAACAACGGCTATTAACTGGGACATGAACTGTCTTGAAGAAGTATGCGGGGCTTGTTCCATGGTCATTAATGGAAAGCCGCGCCAGTCATGTACAGCCCTAATTGACAAGTTAGAGCAGCCGATCCGTCTTCAGCCGATGAAGACATTCCCGGTTGTGAGAGACTTGCAGGTTGATCGAAGCCGTATGTTCAATTCCTTGAAAAAAGTGAAGGCATGGGTGCCAATTGATGGCACATATGATCTTGGACCTGGACCAAGAATGCCTGAGAAAAAACGTCAATGGGCGTATGAGCTGTCTAAGTGTATGACATGTGGTGTCTGCCTTGAAGCATGTCCAAACGTGAACGATAAGTCTTCCTTTATGGGTCCTGCACCGCTTTCACAAGTTCGTTTATTTAACGCACATCCGACAGGTGCGATGAATAAGTCTGACCGTCTAGAAGAAATTATGGGGGAAGGCGGTCTTGCGAACTGCGGAAACTCCCAAAACTGTGTGCAGTCGTGTCCAAAAGGAATCCCGCTCACAACATCAATTGCAGCACTTAACCGAGATACAACATTACAAGCTTTCCGTAATTTCTTCGGAAGCGATCACGCAGAATAACATTACATTCAGTCCTCCTTGCCAATCAAGATGAGTGTTTAAGAGGCTGGATGCAACACATAATAAACGCCTCTTCCAATGCGGGAGAGGCGTTTGTTTGCGAATAAGGAGATGATCAAGTGAGACTGCCGTCATATATTGAAGAGCCGTTTGAAGAGTGGAGGGCATCCTTCCGGTTTTATGTAGAAACGACCGTCCGTTTTTCAGAAACAGATATGTTTGGCCACATGAACAATGTTACCCCTTTTGTGTATTTCGAAGAGGCGCGGATTGCCTTTTTTCAAAAAACAGGGCTTGTTGATAAACGAATGAAACGCAAGCGTGAGACCATCACAGTCGTTGCAAACCTGCAATGTGATTACATCAAGCAGGTGGAGATTGGCGAGAGGCTTCGTGTGTATGTCAAGCCAGAAAAAGTCGGATCAAGCTCACTCATCCTTCATTACTTAGGAGAAAATGAACAGCAGGAACCGTGCTTTACGGGCGCTGTGACTATGGTGCAAATTGATAAACGTACTAGTAAGCCCGTGCCGTTTGCAGTAGAAGAGAAAGAGGTGTTTAAGCTGTACATTAAAGTATAGACTAAATAAATATACATGTGGATTAGAACAATGGAGTAACTTAAATTGTTATTTGAAAATCGAATGTGTCAATTTGAAATATTAGGGATAGGAGATGATTGTCAATTTTCTATGAAAATTGCTCATCCCTGTTATAGGATAGTTATGGATTAATGCAATCCATAACTATTAATTTAGAAATTCATATTATAATCATCTAGATTGAATTTTAGATTTGTTATGAACTCTATACTTTTCATCAGTAATTAATGAAGCAACAAAATTATCCAATAGAACATCAATTACTACTCTTGCTTCCTCTTTAGTCGTGCATTCAATTTTACCTTCAGAATTTAAATTTAAATTAATCATGCCCTGATTAATCAACTCGCTGATTCGATCAGTACGAATTTGATCAATTTGATAAGTGGCAGCTTTCGCAAGTTTTTTTTGAAGGCTGACAGTTGATTGAATAAATTCATTCAAATTTTCAGTACCAGAGAGTAAATTTAAGGATTCTAATTGACTAACTACTGTTTGTGCTGCTTCACGAAACTTCTCATAATATCTGAAGAGATTTAAAATCTTATTTTCTTTAAGTAAAATAACATGTTGATTATAAATTATACCGTCCCACTGATCATCAAGAAATAATTTTTTATCCCTGTTCTCATCTATAACATAACCATCCCGTGCTTCTAAATATTTAAGAATGGTTCTTTTTTTTAACAAAACACTTTCGTTTATAACTTTAATAAAATAAATATCTTCTTCTAGTGCTGTGAGTTTAGCAATAATACATTTTGGTTTGAATTTTTCATTGTTTATATAGTCTCTGGCATTTTCATGATCATGTTCGTTTTCAATGTGACTTTTCCATTGTTCTAGCTGGCTTAGAGTATCTAATTGTAAATATCTTCTGAAATACTCTCCAGGTTCATCTGAATCGTTAATATTAATTAGTTCATACTCTGTAAGAGTATTTAATATATTTTTAGTTCCAGTAAACACCCAATCTCGAACAGAAACGTCTATTAATATTTCAGCTGGTTTTGTGTCATCGTATATTGTAGTAGTTCCTTCTTTTAGTATAGAGCCAATTATAAATAATTGAAAATTAGGTGTTGCGCTTATGTTATTTAAATAATTGTTTATTTGAGTTAGTCCATTAATCATCCGCAATTTGCCCCTTTGAGATTAAAATTTCGTGTGTATCTAAACGATAACCTATGATCTTTTTTCCGATTCTGATATTACTAGTATGATTTTTGTCTGTAATGATTAGATACTTTCTATTAGCACTTTCTATTTCGTACAGGCGCTTTCCAAAAATGAATAGTAAGGGATTTATATATAGTAGATCGCTAAAAATAGATAACCAAAAAATTAAAAGTATTAGAATTATAAAAATCAAAAAATCATTTATAGTATTTGTGCTTAAACTTATCAGTGGTAAAATATATGTTACGAGATATACTAGTACATCTTTATCTCTTGAATGAATAGTTTTAATGTGTATATCAATTCTTGCAACTTCTTTTTTTAATGTCTGTTGAATTTCTAATTTAATATAAACAGAACATAAAATTGATATTACAAACATAATGAGGGAACCCATTGCTAACAAATCATTGTAAAGCTCAGTATTAAATAACTGATTCAACTTTACATTTTTAGGGCAAACAAATAATGAGTAAATGTTTTTGAAATCGAAAAACTTAACAAATAAGATTAGAAACAAGGGTGTATATGCAGAAAACAGTAACGTAACTTTGTACCACAATGGACTTCTCATCAATTAGCCCTCCTAGGACGTATTTACAATTATAATAAAATTTTACAATATAATAAACAGGAACGTGTGTTCTTATCATATTAGCATTTTTATTAAACGGAGTATACTTTTATTTCTTTATAATCAATCTTTTTTTGCAGTCTAAATTATAGTGAAACTTGTTATGAATATTTATTAAGAAGGGGTAAACATGGAAATTTTTTGTTATGACACCATTGATAGTACAAATAATGAAGCGAAAAGGCTTATTCAGCAAGGAGAAGTGCCTTCATTTGCCGTCTATGCACGCCAGCAGACAGAAGGAAGGGGAAGGCTCGGCAGACCGTGGGAAACGCCCTCAGGAAATGTGGCCCTGACCATGACGGTAAATCCGCCAGAGGAACTCTCCACACAGTCAACAATCGCCCCTCTGACAGCACTGGCGATCTATGATGTTCTGAAACCACTCATAAGAGCGGAGGATCAGCTGGCAATCAAATGGCCAAATGATATTTTCATTAATGAAGCAAAGGTATCAGGCACATTGATTGAAGCGGATCGCAGCGCCATTTATATCGGTGTTGGCATTAATGTAGAGACAAAGCCGGAGCATGTCCCGTACAAAACCATTTGCTTATCAGAGCTGACAGAGGTAAAAGCCGATCAGCTTGTGAAGGAGCTTGCGGCGGCTTTTGAAAAATATCATACACGCTGGCAGAATGAAGGATTTGAAGCACTCACTGCCCTCTATAACAAACGGTTATATCGTCTCAACAAGCCGCTTCGCATCTCGTTAGATCGTGAAAAACAAACATGGGAAGAAGGCATTTGCTGCGGCGTTAACCGCTTTGGTCATCTTCAGCTAAAAGATGATAAAGGACAGATCAAAGCACATTCTGCCGGAGATATTGATGCACCGCTCCAACATTAAAAAAAGCAGACGAGGTTCTCGTCTGCTTTAGGCTTCTCTTTTAATGTGAGGCTGAACCAAATAGTCTTGTTTCGTAAAAACCACCCCGTCCAGAATTTCTCTTGCGGTTCGAATGACTTTGACTCTGTTTTGAGACACGTCAATTTCAGTTTGCATAATACCAGCAGGATGCCCAATTCGAAGCGTATCATGTTGACCATGATAAAGCTGTGCAGGAAGCGTATCTTCCATAAAGCAGCTGGCTGACACGCAGACAGACCCAGTAATGGCAAGTGCTTGGTGTGGTCTTTGCATCGATAGCATGCGTACCATGATGTCCATATCTGCTTTTCGTCTCATGATCCCGTTTGTATCTATATAATCAGCCGGCTCACTAATGATCGCAAGCTTCGGAACAGCTGGAGACTGTAATGTGGCCATGTCTTTTGGAGCGAAGTGACACATTTCAGCAGCAATAGAACGGATCTCTTCCATATCATTCAGTAATCCTTCAGAAAATTCCTCAGGCAATTCTGTTCCCTTTAAATGAATATCTTTAGCACGGATAAAAGCAATCGGATTTGCAATGTCAACGATCGAGATTGGAATCTCTCCAAACTTTGTTTGAATCGTATCGATGCTGTTTCCAGTCGGAAAGGTTTTACCTGTGACAGCGCCTTCAGGCTTCTCAAAGGATAAATAAATGGGAGAACCTGTCCCTTTTACTCCTGGAATTTCTGCCTGTCCTTCAAATTTCACTTCACCGTTTTCGACCTCGACCTCTGCCACAATGATTTTATTCGTATTGGTATTGAGGATACGTACAGTCGTAATGGGCTCAACCGCTTGAACAAATCCTTTAATGATGGCATATGGCCCAACAGCTGATGAGATATTCCCGCAGTTCCCTTTAAAGTCGACATATCGTTCATTAATGCTGACCTGTGCAAATGTATAGTTCACATCCACATCTGGACGGGTGGCTTTGTCAATAATCGCCACCTTGCTAGTTAAAGAATTACCCCCGCCGATTCCATCGACCTGTAGCCGGTCAGGGCTGCCCATAATGTCTAAAAGAAATGCTTCGAGCTCATCGTGTTCATAGGGCGCATCATTTGCTTGAATGAAGACCCCTTTGCTTGTACCGCCTCGCATGATTGTAATTGGAACTTTTCTCATTGCTCTCACCCTCAATTGTTTAGTTACTATTTATCTAATCAAAATGGTAAAGTATAATAAGAAATAAGTTAAATACATTATTTTAAAAGAAATCCATAAATTATTTTTATAACAAGGTCAAAAGGAGGGCATACAATGGATGAGAAAGACTGGCGATTTCTAAAGGTGCTTTATGAAGAGAAGAACATCACAAAAGCGGCTGAAAAATTATTTGTATCGCAGCCTGCCTTGAGTTATCGATTGAAGCAACTTGAAGAAGAGTTTGATATGAAGCTTTTCTTCAAAAGAAAAAGAGGAATTGAATTTACGTCAGAGGGCGAGTACTTGGCTAAATACGCAAATGACATGCTCAAACAGCTCCAGCAAACGAAAGATGGCATGCTCAATATGCAAAAAAAGGTCAAAGGAACGATCCGATTAGGGGTCTCAAGTAACTTTGCGCAGTATAAACTGCCAGAAATTTTAAGGGAATTTTCTAAGCAGTATCCACATGTTCAATTTATGGTGAACACAGGGTGGAGCACAAAAGTTATGGACCTTTTAGGAACATCCAGCGTGCACTTAGGAATTTTAAGAGGGGATTACGACTGGAATGGAGAACGATTTTTGCTCGATAAAGAGCGGCTTTGCATCATTTCTAAATCAGAAATACAGCTAAAGGATCTTCCGAGGCTGCCGCTCATTGACTATCATACGGACAGTTCATTAAAACGGTTGATTAACAGATGGTGGCAGGAAACGTTCACAATGCCTCCTCTCGTGACGATGGAAACAGACCGGCAGGATACTTCAAAAGAGATGGTCAAGCATGGTTTAGGCTATGCGATTGTCCCAGAAATTTGCCTAAGGCCAAGTGATGAGCTATTTGTAAAAGGGCTTTCGTATAAAGATGGACAGCCCGTTTTAAGAGATACATGGCTTATGTACCAGCCAGACTCTCTTCATTTGTCTGTTGTAAAAGCGTTCATTGAGTTTTTAAGAAGTCAGCAAGACTGGTTATAAAATTTTTTTATTGAATATACGAAAAAATCAATATTTTCATTATAAAAAAAGCTATTATATCCTTAAAATAGTAAGCGCTGACATGCTGATCACAAGTGTAAAGGGGCGCTTGTGGATCAGGTGAAGAAGAGGATGGAGGGATAGAAAGTGCTAGCTATTTTAGGGATCTTAATGGTCTTGACATTTACATTTCTCATTATGACAAAACGAATGCATCCGGTGGTGGCTTTAACCGTTGTACCGATCATATTTGCATTACTCGGTGGCTTTAACAGCGGATTAGGAGACATGATGCTTGATGGACTCAAAACGGTTGCACCATCTGCTGCTTTATTGTTATTTGCGATTTTGTTCTTCGGTGTCATGCTGGATGCGGGATTATTTGATCCGCTTATTCGACTCATTTTACGTATTGTGAAAGGCGATCCTGTCAAAATTGCGTTTGGGGTAGCGATTTTGTCTATGCTTGTAGCATTAGATGGTGATGGAACAACAACTTACATGATTACGGTATCAGCTATGCTGCCACTTTTCTTAAGAATTGGAATGAACCCGCTGATTTTAGGGACCATCTCATTATTATCATTAGGAATTATGAGCGGTATGACGCCTTGGGGTGGTCCAGCTACTCGCGCAATCGCTGCACTTGGGTTAGATGCAGCTGAATTTTTTATTCCATTACTCCCGACGATGATAGGAGGCGGTCTTTTTATCCTTTTTACTGCGTATGTCCTTGGGAAGAAAGAACGGAAACGAATTGGTATTGCAGAGATTCAGTATAAAGAAGAGGCCTCGATCTCTCCTGAATTAGCGGCGTCAATCGAGGATGGCGTAGAAAATATGAAGAGACCAAATCTGATTTGGATCAACTTCTTCCTGACGATTGTGGTGATGGTTACACTTGTCTTAGACATTATACCGATTCCTGTCCTCTTTTTAATTGGATTTGTCATCGCTCTCATGATCAACTATCCAAAGGTTGAAGATCAGCGCGAGCGAATTTTGTCACATGCAGGGAATGCATTAACGGTCATTACCCTTGTGTTTGCAGCAGGGATTTTCACAGGGATCTTTTCAGGAACAAAAATGGTAGAGTCCATTGCTAACTTAGTCATTTATTTAATTCCTGATTCTTATAGTTCGTTTTTTCCGCTGATTGTCGCTTTAACGAGTATGCCCTTTACATTTGTTCTTTCAAATGATGCTTACTATTTCGGGGTGCTACCAATTTTGGCTGAAGCCGGCGCAGCTTATGGGATTGACCCGGTGGAGATTGCACGCGCGTCTATTATAGGACAGCCTGTTCATTTACTGAGTCCGCTTGTGGCTTCCACATTACTGCTTGTCAGTATGCTGAATAAAGATATCGGTGATTTGCAAAAATACGCACTCCTATGGACCGTATTAACAGCCCTGTTTACAACACTGATCGCTCTGTTAACAGGAGCTATTTCCATTTTTTAAATACCTGTTTGAATAGGACGATGTCTCAAGAGGAGACTCGTCCTTTTTTGTGCTGTACTAAGCGTGAGAAATTGGACGCTGATCTGCGTGATTTCTCGATTTTAACGTCACCTACCTCAAGCGCGCGGCATATGATATCTCGACTATACAGAATCCCATTCTATAGAGACTAGAGCTCTCACCTTAGCAAGGAGGGTTACAATACTTGAAGGAGAAAGAGTTTCAATCCAAGCCGCTATTAACCAAAAGAGAAAGAGAAGTATTTGAATTGCTCGTCCAAGATAAAACAACAAAAGAAATTGCAAGCGAGCTTTTTATTAGCGAAAAGACTGTTCGAAATCATATTTCGAATGCCATGCAAAAGCTAGGAGTCAAAGGTCGTTCACAGGCCGTCGTCGAGCTTCTGCGTATGGGTGAGCTAGAGCTCTAAAGTCAGCCGGTTTTCCTTCCATATCGGGAAGGAGCCGGTTATTTCTATATGGTTTCCATGAGTCTCTTCTTGCATTTTCTTTGAAAAACGAGGAAAATAGGAATGTACATTTTAATCAAAGTGAGATGCTATAGTGAGGTATCAATGAAATGGAAACGAATGAGTCAGGCCATGTTGCAGAGATAGAAAAATCATTACGCCATATTGCCGCAATTATTAAGCAAAAAGGTAGAGAAATTCTCAATCAATATACGATTACACCTCCTCAATTCGTAGGGCTTCAGTGGCTTTATGAATTCGGAGATATGACAATAGGTGAGCTATCACAAAAGATGTATTTGGCTTGCAGTACAACCACTGATTTAATTGATAGAATGGAAAAAAGTGAACTTGTCGAACGGGTGAAAGATCCTTCTGACCGCCGCGTGGTTCGCATTCATTTATTGCCTGAAGGCGAGAGGATCATTCAAGAAGTGATTGCTAAGCGCCAAGAATACGTCAGTGAACTTCTAGGGGCTTTCTCAGAAGAAGAAGCCATCGTTTTCAACCAATCCTTAACGAAACTACAGCAGCAAATGAAAAGAAAATGAGGCGATTTTGTTGGATCAACCAATCGGCGTCATTGATTCCGGCGTCGGCGGTTTAACCGTTGCGAAGGAAATCATGAGACAACTGCCAAAAGAAAAGATTATTTATGTAGGTGACACAAAACGATGTCCATACGGCCCGCGGGAAGAAGAAGAGGTTCTTCAATATACTTGGGAAATGGCGCACTACTTATTGAGACATCACCATATTAAAATGCTCGTTATTGCGTGCAACACCGCAACAGCGATAGCACTTGATGAAATTAAAGCAACACTTGATATTCCGGTCATTGGCGTGATTCAGCCTGGAGCCCGCACAGCGATCAAGGTGACAAACAATCAGCATATTGGCGTCATTGGCACAGCCAATACAATCAAAAGCGAGGCCTACAAGAAGGCGCTCCTATCTCTAAAAGCAGGACTAACCGTTCAAAGTCTGGCTTGTCCAATGCTTGTGCCATTTGTAGAAAGCGGTACGTTTTTAGATCATACAGCAGATGAAGTCGTAAAAGCTTCTCTTGAACCGATGAAAGAAACAGGTATTGATACGCTTATTCTTGGCTGCACGCACTACCCGATTTTAAAAGAACCGATTCAGCGCTTTATGGGCAGTGATGTAAGCATTATTTCATCAGGGGATGAGACAGCTAGAGAAGCAAGTACGATTCTTTCATATAAAGGGCTGTTAAATGCTTCTCAGGAAGCGCCTGTCCATACATTTTATACAACAGGGCAGCAGCAAAATTTCCAAAACATCGCACGTGACTGGTTTGGCTATCTGCCAGGGAAGGTCGAAACCGTGTCACTTGAACACGTCTATCAGCAATAACCCGCTTCTACTTGAGGTGGGTTATTTTTTATGAAAAGGGTCTAATCCTCTAGAGAAGCTCGTATACATGGTAGTACAAACTACTAGAGGAGGGTGTTGTATGCTGAAAAAAGGAGCGACAGCAGCTGTTACGTGTATCGCGTCAGCCATGCTTTTGTCAGGATGCGGATTGTTTCAAACAGACCAAGCGAAAACAGAGATTGATCCACCACAAAACGTCACATATGTGAAAGAAAATAAAGAAGACAAAGAAACAGCCAAAAAAGGAAAAGAAGAGAAGCAGGCAGATACGGTCATGAGAGAACTATATTTAATTGATAAAAACGGGTATGTCGTATCTCAATCCATTCCGCTACCGAAAAATGAAGGAAGTGCCAAACAAACCCTTGAATATCTCGTGGATGGGGGGCCTATCTCCAACCTTATCCCAAATGGATTCAGAGCCGTTTTGCCGGCGGACACGAGCGTATCTGTCGACATTAAAGACGGAACGGCCGTTGTAGATTTTTCAAATGAATTCAAAAACTATAAAAAAGAAGATGAACAGCGAATCCTGCAATCTGTCACTTGGACGTTAACACAGTTTGATTCAATAGCCAAAGTCAAATTGAAGATGAATGGACATGAATTAAAAGAAATGCCTGTAAACGGTACACCGATCTCAGATGATTTAAGCAGAGAGGACGGTATTAATATTCAGCACGAGGCTGCCGCTGATATGACATCGACAAAGCCAGTGACGGTTTACTACTTAGCTGAATCTGATGAACAGACCTACTACGTCCCGGTCACAAAAAGAGCCCCGAAGACCGAGGATGATCCAATTACTGCGGCCATTGATGAGCTTGTCTCTGGACCAAGCAAAACAAGCCATTTGCTCACAGACTTTGATCAAGATGTGAAGCTGAATGATGTACCAAAAGTAAAAGACGGCCATGTGACACTTGATTTCAACGAATCCATTTTTGGCAGTGCAGATGAAAAGAAAAAGGTGATTTCTCAAAAAGTGCTTGATAGCATTGTGCTCACATTAACAGAGCTGCCGGATGTGAAAAGCGTATCTGTGAAGGTAAACGGCAAGGCTGAGCTTGTAAACGAAAAAGGTGCAGAGCTCACAAAGCCAGTTTCAAGACCAGAACAAGTGAATACAGGTAGTTTTTAACGTCACACATTGATATAATGGAGAAAAAGAGGCATGCATATTCGCTGCCTCTTTTTTATTCCAAGCGATTAGAACGAGCCGAGGTTGTCAAAGTTAGTAGGAGAACCCCGCTGGCACCCGCGCGGAATGTATATTGTAACGGAGGTAAATCATGAGATTAGATGAAAGACAATATGACGAATTAAGAAAAATTGAAATACAGGCAGGCTACATCACGCATCCAGAAGGCTCTGTCTTAATCTCAGCGGGAAATACGAAGGTGATTTGTAACGCATCCATCGAAGACCGCGTACCTCCTTTTTTAAGAGGAGAAGGAAAAGGCTGGATCACAGCAGAATATAGCATGCTTCCAAGAGCAACTGCACAAAGAACGATAAGAGAATCATCTAAAGGAAAAGTCACAGGACGCACAATGGAGATTCAGCGCTTAATTGGACGAGCACTACGAGCAGTCGTTGACTTAGAAAAGCTTGGGGAACGCACGATTTGGATTGATTGTGATGTCATTCAAGCAGACGGCGGAACACGCACAGCATCTATCACAGGTGCATTTGTGGCCATGACACTCGCGGTTCAAAAGCTTCTAGCAGAAGGAGTCATGAAAGAAAATCCAATTACCGATTATTTAGCGGCGATATCCGTCGGAATTGATTCTCAGCAAGGACTTCTGTTAGATTTAAACTATGAAGAAGATTCTTCTGCTGAAGTAGATATGAATGTCATCATGACAGGCGCTGGACGCTTTGTTGAACTTCAAGGAACAGGCGAAGAAGCGACATTCTCAAGAGAACAGCTAAACGGACTGCTTGATTTAGCCGAAAAGGGCATCAAGGAATTAATTGAAAAGCAAAAAGCAGTGACAGGAGAAGTCATCGAATAAAAAGAAGGGTTTGATCAGGATGAAAACAGCCATCATTGCAACGCACAATGCGGGCAAAGCGAAAGAATTCAAAGCCATTCTTGAGCCAAAAGGATTCACGGTCAAAACACTAGCAGACATCGGCTTTACTGAAGAGATTGAAGAAACAGGACAAACCTTCGAAGAAAATGCGATCATCAAAGCGGAAGCCATTCAAGCCAAAGCAGGTGAAATGGTAATTGCAGACGATTCCGGCTTGTCGATTGATTATCTGGGCGGAAAACCTGGCGTGTATTCAGCGAGATACGCAGGTGAGCATAAAAATGATGCGGAGAATGTGGAAAAAGTGCTGAGCGAGCTCAAAGGAATTGAAAAAGAAGACCGCACAGCCAGATTCAGATGTGCCCTTGCTGTCAGCAGACCTGGCAAAGAAACAAAGACGGTAGAAGGATCAGTTGAAGGCTTCATCGCAGAAGAACCAATTGGCGAAAACGGCTTCGGATACGACCCTATTTTCATCGTCAAAGACAAAGACCAGACGATGGCTGAGTTATCACCAGAGGAGAAAAACAAGATCAGCCATCGAGCGGTTGCGCTTCAAAAGCTTTCATCATTGCTAGACGCAAATGAATAAGGGGGAATGAAGCCATGAAGATACTCATCATAAGTGACAGTCATGGACTCACGGGCGAACTTCAAACCATTGCCAAACGGCATGAGGCTGAGGTAGACATGATGATTCACTGCGGAGATTCAGAACTCGAAACGAACCACCCAGCACTCGAAGGATACAAGGTCGTCAAAGGAAATTGTGACTTTATGGGCGATTTTGAAGAAGAGCTCCTGCTCCCACTTGATGGTGGCGGAAAACTATTTCTCACTCACGGGCATCTGCATGGCATCAAACAATCCTTGCTTCAAGTCTACTACCGTGCAGAAGAGCTAGGCGCAGACATTATCTGCTTTGGCCACTCGCACATCCCAGGCAGTGAGCTGCTAAGAGGAAAATTGCTCATTAACCCAGGCAGCGTGCACTTGCCAAGAGTGCGAAAAGAGCGCAGCTATGCTATACTGACCCTAGATGGAAGCGAAGCAAACGTACAGTTTTTTACCGGCGAAGGTCAGGTCATACCAGACCTCGAAAACACCGTCACATTGGAAGGTATTTCATAAGGGGGCAGCATCTGCCCCTTATGAAAAAACTTTCGAAAAACCGTTGACTTTAAAGAACAATAGTAATATAATAAATCTTGTCGCTGAGGTAATATACCAAAGCACACTACATAACAACATGTCCCAGTAGCTCAGCAGGATAGAGCAACGGCCTTCTAAGCCGTCGGTCGGGAGTTCGAATCTCTCCTGGGACGTAATATGAAAAAAGCCTGAAATCCTTTTATATCAAGGGTTTCAGGCTTTTTTATTCATTGGAACTTAAGTTCATTTATCACTTGGAATTTGGATTTTGGGAGTGGGGTGGGAGCGGATTTGTTTTTAAGTATTTACGTTCCCTGTTTTTGTATCAAAGAAGCTATTAAAAAGGGTGGACGGAAAGATATTGTTTGGAACAAACCCAATGACATGCCGGAGAGTGTGAGGGATAGACCTACAAGCTCACATGAATATATTTTTCTTCTCTCGAAATCACAAAAGTATTATTACGATCATGAAGCGATTAAAGAAGCAGCTTATAAACCTTTTCCGGTTTTACCAAGAGGTTCAAAAGGGGCATTCGGAATGGACCACAACAAGAGAAAACAAGCCTCGTGGTTCATTCAAAGGATAGTATATGACGATGTAGCATTTAGAGCTATTAGAAATAAGCGGAATAAGCGCTCTGTTTGGACTGTTGCAAGCCAACCAAAGACGTGCACTTTGCAACATATCCAGTGGAACTAATAGAGCCGTGTGTATTAGCTGGCTGCGATATAGATAGCATTGTTTTGAATCCATTCATGGGATTAGGAACAACAGGTATAGCAGCACTCAAGCATAGTAGAAATTTTATCGAAATTGAATTGAACCCTGAATGCAAATAAGCGCTTAAACGGCGTGCAAATCGAACTGTTGTATCATCTATAAACAGCCTAGCGGCTGAAGAGGAAACGATATGAGTGGAATACAAAGAATTTCAAATAACTTTACCATCAGGCGAAATGATTAGACGAAACAGTGAAGGGCTGTATGGATCAAATAATATTGTAGTGGACAAAGACTATGTGAAAGATACTTTGGTCCAAAATCATCAAGAACAAGGTAAAGAAGAGGAACTGAAATTTTACGAGGTGCATGATCCATATTACGCATTGAGCAAAGCGAAAACCGAAGAAAATGCTATGACAATTTAGACTGATGTTGTCGCTGATGATGATGGAGGCTTAACAGAAGAAATAACCGAAGTTACGGAAACATATGTGGCAATCAGATATAGCCGAGTAAATGGAGAGGACGACAAAATAATCCGGGTCGAAGAAGTCCTTGAGGATTTAACGAATGAGATACAAATGGTGCAGATCATTGACGGTAGCTTGGTATAAATAAAAAAGAGGGAAGCTTCCCTCTTTTAAAAGTAGTATTCATGTAATTGTTTCGTACCAGCAACGTTCATATTTTCCATACCATACACCTTTCCAAGATCTCGCACCTTTTAAGTACCAATTATGGATGCCATCGTTATAGATTGCTGGAATTGCATTTCTTGAATAGAATGGGCCATCTTCCGTCGTAGTACAATGTTTCCATGTTTCATTAGGAGTAGCAGCTTCTGCTTGTGCAGTAAAAAAAGCAGATGAAGAAACTAGCAAAGCGAGTGATAGAACTGAACTTGCAATTACTTTTTTAATTCTCATAGTACGACTCTCCTTTAAGTTCGGGATAATAGTCTTGCAAGTTTAATAATACTATATATTCAAAATTAATCCATATAAAATTTTATTTAACTTATATGGGAATTAATAATTGGGGAATTTAAATGAAAAAACTACTAATCACACTAACTATTTTGCGCCGTTTGCTGCGGCAGTAACGAGCGGATATAAAACAATTGGAGGGCATACAGTCAGCGTATCAACGGATGGGCAATTCTTACACGCCAAGAGCCAAAAGCATTGATGTCACGGCACGTAAAACAGGCAATGAAGCAGTTTACTACCGCTTCACTTTGCAAAAACGAGTAGGAAGCACTTGGAAAGATCAGCGGTTTAGTCTCGTTGGATCGTTTAAGACCGCCACGCCTGCAAAAGAATTTTATATCGTCAATCACTCATCCGGTACGCACCGAATCAAGATGACGATCTACAAAAACAGCAATTGGACAGGCGTTAAGGGAAACATTTATACATCAGATTTTAAGGTGCGGAAATGAAAAAGCAATCCATAAAGGACTGCTTTTAAAGAACTAATTATAAACGTTACCTGCTAATTTGACTGGATACTTGCCAAGGTTTTGAACTTCTAATAGATAATCTTTAGTAGTTGAAACATTGTTAAATGTAATTTCCAACCAATAACGACCATCCTCTTTTTTGACATCACCATAATAATTAGAAGATGAAACTGTATCTCCTGTACTCGGGTCTATTAATTTGTATAAGACATGAGCTATAGCATTATTTCTTTCAGATACTTGCCAACCTTTATAGGTTGTACCTGTACTATTTTTAATTGTAAATTTAGAAGATTTGTAATAATCATTTTTAGAACCATTACCTTCTAACCTTGTTTCTGCTAAGTAGTAAACTGATGATGCAAGAGTTTTGAATTGACCATTTGAATTTGTTGCAAGAGTTGATAGATTATTAGCTAGTGGAGAAACGTTATCTGAAATACTTGGACTTGTTGCATTCACAATAGATCCTGAACCTAAAACCGCTGTTGCTAATAAAGTTGTAGCTGCTAGTTTCTTAAACATCTTAAAACCCCCTTAGTAAAATTCGTTAATAAAATTAATTATATACTTTTTTTCAATAAAATGGAATGTTATTTATGTATATTTAAGAATGATTTTGAAATGATTCTATTTGAGTAGTTTAACTAAATAAGTCCAAGACGGAGAGCCTGCGGACACTGATCAACACCTTTTAAGGGCGCTGGTTGGTGTCCGTTTTTTATTTGTCGGAAAAGGAGGATGAACATGAAGAAGGATAAACCAAAAAACAGCCGCAGGAGCTTACAGAAAGAGAGATACGTGAGCTTATGGGTCAAAACATGCAGCGGTTAAAACGAGCCAAAGGCGGGGCCATGCGCCGAAAATAATATGATGATCTAAATGAGGAATTTGAGAAACGTTATGAGGATACAAGAAGCTGGTTAGTCGCGTGCTTTCAGGAGAAAGTTGATTTAGCGATCTTTTCTACTGGTTTTGGGGGTTGGATGAGAATGGAGATGACGCTTGTCTCGTTACAGATTTTCTTTTGACGGATTAAATAAGGAAAATAAAACAGGAATAAAAGACAAAACAGAGAAAATTACATAATCCCAAACGCTACAGAAAAACAATGAAAGGAATGGTCACTTGTACAGCATCAATCCCAAACACCTACTATATGAAAATGGAGAGAAAACAAGTAACCAAGAAGGTGAACAATTATTTGCAAAACAGTTAGGCTATATCGAGATTACCAGTGGTCATATTGTTGCTTGTGATCCTTTTGTTTCAGAGGGAGACCAATCTTTTTCTAAGAAAATTCATCTAGGAAAATATCCTATTCTATTTATGGTTAAGCGGTTGGAAAGCGGTGACGAACGCGTCGCCTATGCGATGATTAATAAACCAGCGAGTAATAGAATGGGAGCTTGCCACAAGAGCAGGGCAGGAACTCAAACATTTGAAAGAAGACGAGTTCTACGGCTACGGTGTAAATACGGGTATGGGCTGTTTTATGGATGCTGAAGCAGCACTATATTTACAAGCTTATGAGGATAAGCGCTATAAAGAGGACAATGATTTCTATCTTTATGAGGAATTTGCAGAAGCACTTGAGCAAAACTACAAGCACACATGGGACTGGCTCGTCACCCGTTTTCATGACAAGGTGGACATTGCTATGTTTACAACAGGCTTCGGTGACGGGATGTATCCAAGCTTTTGGGGGCTGGACGAAAACGGGAACCTGCTTGTCTTGTGACAGATTTTCTTATAATGGATTGATGAGAAATCCGTGAAACCAAGGGTTTTTTGTTTATCAAGATATAATGGAGAAAATGTTCACGGACACCTTAATATAAAACAAATTTGCTTAAATTTACCTTAAAATCATTGAAAATCTAATTAATATAATATTTTTATTCAACTAAATTTCTAATAAACTATAAGGAGTATTGAATGATTAAAAAAATAATTTCCACACTATTAGCTCTATCCGTATTTACCTTTGTTTTACAAGCACCAGCAAAGGCAACAGAAAATGAAACTGTTGTAATTAACACAAATGATTTTGTATCATCTGAAGGAGAATTAAATCCTGATCAACTTGCAGAAACTAAATTCGCCATCCCACTTCCTTTCTTCTTTATTCCAGGGTTAGGACAAGCTGCAGTATTAGCAACTGGTGCTGTCATTGTAGGTGGTATGATATTTTCTTCAAACTCTTGGGAAGCTCAAGTTGTCAAACATCATAAAATGACAGCAGACCAATTCATCTCTAAGAATAGAAAAGGATCAATCAGAAAAGAGTTTCCAAGTGAATACTTAAATAAAACGATAGAACAAATCAACAAAGACGCAAAAAAAGGGAAAAAGAATGCTAAAAAAGCTAAAAAACTGTTAACAGACAACAGATTTAAGAAAAAATGAAATGAAAGGTGATCATTTATGTACGATATTTATTCTGTAAAAGTTTTATTTGAATCAACAACTTCACCACGATTAAGCCCTGAAAAAATATTTGAAGAGAGAATTTTTTTAATAAAAACAAAAAAACCAGATGAAATTGAAAGTATCATACACGAAAACTTCCCAGAAGAAACTTATGAAAATTCAGAGGGTGGGATGACTACTACCAAAGTAGTTGCAATTTTAGATACCTTTGAATTAGTAGATAATATAGAAGAATCAGTACATTTAAAAGAAGTTTATAGTCGTTATCTTGTATTTGATAAAGAAACATCTCCAGAAGAAGCCATTGAAAGATATTCCTTAGACAAATAAATTCGCGCAAAATTTCGAAGTAAATGAAATCAAAGCCATCTAGTCAAACTAGGTGGCTTTCTGCGTTTGTTCGACAGCTTTCACCAATTTTAAGGCAAATTTAAGCTTCCATTTCATTTCAAATACATTAAATCTTTGTTACAATAAGACAGCTTTGCCTAACGACACGTTCATCAATTCGACATCTTTTTTTCATCATTTCTTAAAATTTTTATGTTTTGATATGAAACCTTTGGATGGTCCGTGCGTCTTTATAAGTGTCAAAAGAAAAGAGGTTATCAATATGCTATTCAAAAAGCTATCAGAAAATAAGTCTGTAAAATGGATAGGATATACAAGTTTTTACTTACTTATTTTGCTATTATTGTTCTTTATTTACGGATTCCATACTGCAAATACGGGATCATTCATTTACAACGATTTTTAATTGGAGATTAAACTATGAAACTATTACACACGATTCATGAATACCAACAAACGAAACCGACACAGCCAGCATTTGTTTCTCAACATGCTTCGGTCACATATGATGAGCTTTGGCGTCTATCAGACCAAATGGCTGGTGCGATTGATGCAGTCGCAACAAGTAGTGCACCTGTCATTGTATACGGTCATATGGAGCCAGAGATGCTGATTTCTTTCTTAGGCAGTGTGAAATCAGGTAGACCATACATTCCGGTCGACATCTCAATACCTGCCGAGCGTATTGTCTCAATTATTGAAAGCTCAAAAGCCAACCTATTGATTTGTGCAAATGAGCAGACTGTACTGGATGTAGAAGAACACATTGAAGTGAGGAGTGCGGCATCGCTTTTAGCACTTGAAAAAGAAGCACCGCCATCCACGCAGTGGGTTCAACATGATGACGTCTTTTATATCATTTATACGTCAGGCAGTACCGGAAAGCCTAAGGGCGTTCAGGTAACAGCTAATAATTTAGAAAGCTTTACAAAGTGGATGTGCAGCGACTTCCCAATCGGCGAGGGGCGCACGTTCTTAAATCAAGCACCATTTTCTTTTGACTTATCGGTGATGGATCTCTATCCAGCACTTCAATCAGGCGGCACACTTTACTGTTTAGTGAAGGATCTCGTCAATAAGCCGAAGGATATGTTTGCAGCCCTTGGTCAATCTGACGTTGAAGTGTGGACATCAACACCTTCCTTTGTGCAAATGTGCTTAATGGACCCTTCCTTTACAGGGGAGCTTTTACCAGAGCTGAAAGTCTTCTTGTTCTGCGGCGAGGCACTTCCTGTATCTGTAGCAAGTGCACTCCTTGAGCGTTTTCCAAAGGCGCAGGTCTTTAATACGTATGGTCCGACTGAAGCAACTGTTGCGGTCACTTCTATTGAAGTCACGCAGGCGATTCTTGATCAGCACGATTCTTTACCAGTAGGCTATGCCAAACCTGATACAGATATCGTCATATTAGATGAAGAAGGCAGGACCCTTCCTGATGGTGAAAAAGGGGAAATTGTCATCGTGGGGCCAAGCGTCACGAGAGGCTACTTAGGTGAACAAGCCTTAACGGATAAAGTGTTCTTTGAATACGAAGGCCGCCCTGCTTACCGCACAGGTGACGCAGGTGTGACGCAGGATGGTTTAATTACGTGCCACGGTCGTCTTGATTACCAAATTAAGCTACATGGATACCGGATGGAGCTTGAAGAAATTGAATATCATGTGAGTGAGACAACCTATGTCAATGCTTGTGTGATTGTACCGTTCCAGCCAAACGGTCATGTGGAGTACTTGATTGCAGCGATTGTCCCAGCAGAGCATTCATTTGAAAAAGAATATCAGCTGACAAGTGCGATTAAGAAAGAAATGGCGGATTCACTGCCTGCGTACATGATTCCAAGAAAGTTTGTCTATCTTGAGCAACTGTACATGACGCCAAACGGGAAGGTTGACCGTAAGAGAATCGCGAAAGAGGTTCTTCTATGATTCCGTTTAGTTCATTCTTTTTCTTCATTCTAATTGGTATTCTTCTTTTGCCGACGATCATTCTTGGTCTTCGCGGTAAAAGAATGCAGGGCTACAACATGTTTGCAACGGTTGTGGCGCTGGCGCTTATTTTTTCAAAGGATGCACACGGCGCATTGCTGCTTTTCTTGTTTACAGTGTGGCAAGTCTTCATCATCCGTTTGTACCTTGCGTACCGTCTGAAAGCGAATCAGGCATCAGTTTTCTATATGGCAGTGGTGGCATCTATTTTGCCGCTTGTGCTGTCAAAGATTTTACCGTTCTTTTTAACTCATCAGCCGCATCAGCCGCCGCCAATGAACTGGCTGAGCTTTTTAGGGATCTCGTACTTAACGTTTAAAGGTGTTCAGTTAATTATCGAGACGAGAGACGGCTTGATTAAGAAGAAAATTCCGATTCACCGTTTGGTCTATTTTATCGTCTTTTTCCCAACGATTTCATCAGGTCCAATTGATCGTTACCGCCGGTTCGAAAAAGATATGGATACGCCGCCTGAAAAGGAAGCGTACAGTGACCTTCTATATGCCGGTATTCATAAAATCTTTATCGGCTTCTTATATAAGTTCATTATTGGCTATCTGATTCACACGTATATTCTGATGAATATTCATCATATTAGCAGCAGTCACTTTGTTCAGCAGTTAACGTATATGTATGCTTACAGCATGTATTTGTTCTTTGACTTTGCTGGCTATACTGCGTTTGCTGTGGGTGTGAGTTATATCATGGGCATTAAGTCTCCAGAAAACTTTAATAAACCGTTTATCAGCCGGAACATTAAAGACTTCTGGAATCGCTGGCACATGTCCTTGTCCTTCTGGTTTAGAGACTATGTGTTTATGAGATTTGTGTTCTTTATGACAAAAAAGAAGTG
Source organism: Bacillus crepusculi (assembly GCF_014764715.1). Classification (GTDB taxonomy): domain Bacteria; phylum Bacillota; class Bacilli; order Bacillales; family Bacillaceae; genus Bacillus. The sequence continues at coordinate 254,071 of NZ_JACXXE010000005.1, forward strand.
GATCAAGAACCGTATGGCCGTATCGAATATCGGGTATTTTGTCCTCTTTCTATTGATGGGTGCTTGGCATGGACTTGCCCTTCAATATATTATTTACGGACTATACCATGCAGTTGTCATGTCCGGTTACAATTTATTTGAGAAATGGAATAAAAAGCACAAGTGGTGGCCGGATAATAAGGTCACAATGGTTGTGTCGATCATTATTACATTCCATGTGATTTGTTTCGGATTTTATATTTTTTCAGGAAAACCATTTCATCATTAATGATTAAGGGAGTAGAAAATTATGGAATTTAAAAATCAAGTATACGGTATTATTGCAGAGGTTTGTCAGGACGATGTTGTAAAGGAAAATCCAGAGATTGCAATTTTTGAAGAAGGTCTTCTTGATTCATTTGGTACAGTAGAACTGCTTATGGCAATTGAAAGTCAGCTTGGAATTACCGTTCCGATTACAGAATTCGATCGTGATGTGTGGGATACACCGAATCACATTGCTGAGCAGCTGGCAGAGATGAAGTAATGAAAAAGCGTTTTTTTGGGCCGCTTATTTTAGCGGCTGTTCTATTCATTGGTGTTCTTCTTGTACCAAATGCATGGCTCTCACATCTGATCCCAAAAGACAAATTACAAAAGTCAGCAACAGAATTAGATCCAGGGATGTTTCAAGGGCTTTATTTACAAGATGAAATGCTAAAAGATCCAACGTATTTGCCGATCTATGGATCTTCTGAACTATCACGGTTTGATCCATATCACCCTTCGAATTTCTTTCATGAGAATCCTCAAGGGTTTACACCTTATCTTGTTGGAAAAGGTGGATCGCAATCATTAATTCATGCGATGAACTTCGCAGCGCATATGGATGAATTAAAAGGGAAAAAGCTTGTGTTTATCGTGTCCCCGCAATGGTTTGTGAAATGGGGATCTGACGAGAATCACTTTGCACCTAACTATTCAGCACTTCAAGCGCTTAATCTCGCCTATAATAAAGAAATTGATCCCGCTGTGAAAAAAGAGCTGATCAAAAGGATCATGACGTTTAAAGCTGTTAAGAACGACATAGTCATCACAGAGCTTTTTAAAGCAGAGCTATCTGGGAATAAATTCGCTTTCAGCGCGATTTCCCCTATTGCAAAAATGTATTATGGCATGCTTCAAAAGAAAGACATGTATTATACAATTGGATCGGGGCATGATCGCAATCTTCATCCGTCTCCTTCAGTGAAAGGGAAAACGTGGACTGAGCTTGAAAAAGAAGCGAGCGTCCTAGGGTCTGAAAAAGCAGGGGACAACCCGTTTTATATTGATCAGAAATTGTTTGACCGTAAATTGAAGCCAATGATGAAAAAGATGAAAGATTCCCGCCAAGGCCATTCTTATGCGGAATCACCTGAATATAAAGATTTCCAGATCATGCTGGATATTTTAAAACAAGCCGGTGCGAAGCCTTTGTTTGTGACGATTCCTGTCAACGGGAAATGGTATGATTACACCGGTTTCCCGAAAGAAGGACGTACAGGGTATTACGAAAAAATCAATCGTCAAATTCGAGATAATGGGTATGAAGTCGCGGATTTGACTTCACATGAGTACGATCCCTATTTCTTTAAAGATACGATTCATGTGTCTTATAAAGGATGGGTGTACATCGATAAGGCGATCGAAAAGTTTTATAGAGAGCAGTAGAAAGCAGCGGCTTTCTGCTGCTTTTTGTTTGTCGAATGGACCGATATCTTGTATAACTAAGGGGAAAGGGCTATGCTGAATAGGGAGGCGATAGGATGAATCGTTCTGAGAAAAAAGAACTATTAAAGCGTTCGAAAAAGCATTTTAATGATCATGCCTTTTGGGAAAAGTTAAAAAAGACGGCACAAAAAGCTGGGGTCTCTCTTGTCTATGCTGTGCTATTACTTTACTATACATTGCAAAAACCCGAAGTGCCGGTCAAAGCGAAGACCCTCATCATTGGAGCACTCGGATACTTTATCCTTCCGATTGACCTCATCCCCGATACATTGGTTGGGATTGGCTACACAGATGATTTAGGAGCCATTACATTCGCTCTGCTTCAAGTCGCGATGTACATTGATGATGATGTGAAAGGGAAAGCAAAAGACAGACTGTCAAAATGGTTCGGAGAAAAAACCGATACATCCCTTATTGATCAAAAGCTTGAGGATGGCGGTATGCCGTCTGCATAAAGAAAAGCCTCCAAATGGTCTTACCCCTGTCAAGTAGACAATTATAAAAAGACTAAGCTGCCAGTGTGTGACGGTATT
>NZ_JACXXE010000006.1 GCF_014764715.1 Bacillus crepusculi
AAATTGAAGGCTTTTTAATTACCCTAAAAATTTCACGCAAACCGGATGGGGAACGGTGATGTCTGATTGTAAGACAGTGAGTCGTCCGGTTTCTTTGTCGCGTTTGTATAACACAAGGTTGCTAGATTCTTGGTTTGAACAGACGAGGAATTCTTCTGTTGGATCAAGCACAAAGTCTCTAGGCCAGCTTCCTTCAGAAGAAGCAATCTCAACAAGGCTTAGTTTGCCGTCATCGTCTGCTTTGAAAATCGCAATGCTGTCATGTCCGCGATTTCCCGCATATACAAATTGGCCGTCTGAAGAGACATGAATCGCGCTGCCTTGATTGTTCTCTGTAAAGTCGCTTGGAATGGTTGCAATGGTTTGGATCTCTTCAAAATGCCCGTCTTCAAAGTAACGAAGCACAATTACCTCTGAGCTTAGCTCTGTCATCACATATGCCACAGGTTTCGTTGGGTGGAATGTAATATGACGAGGTCCGCTACCTGGTTTTGCTTCAAATGTATGAGCAAGCTCGAGTTTGCCGTCTTCTTTCTTATACGTATAAATGCCATCTGTTCCTAGGTCAACAGCCACTGCAAATTGTTCATCTGGTGTCAGACCCATAAAGTGGGTGTGCGGTTTTTCCTGACGGTCTTCGTTTGGTCCAGTTCCTTCATGCTGCGCCTGTGAAAGCGTGCGGATGACTGAGCCGTTTTCAGCATCAATTTCATACATCTCTGCTGTTCCTTTATGATAATTCGCTGTAAAAGCTGTTTTTGTTTGACTGTCCACGCTGACGTGACAAGGAGAAGCGCCATCGGCAAGCTCTTGGTTGATGAAACGAAGTGCGCCGGTTTCAGGATCAATTTGATACGCAGCAAGACCGCCCTGTGATTCTTTTTTCACCACAGCATACACAAATTTTTGAGAATCTGAGACGGTTAAATATGTAGGGTTTTCAAGTTCAGCAGCTACTTCTACTTGTTCAATCTGCTGCTTGTCCGTATTTAATGTAAAAGTATAGATGCCTTTACTGTCTCCCTTTGTATACGTTCCGATATAACCTCTGATGTTAGCCATGTATTGCCCTCCTTCTATTAGATGCTCTCATTCTATCATAAATTCATAGGAAAACGCTTTAGAAAGGTATGTCGAAGGAAAAACAAAAGCGGTGAAATCTAACAACATTTATGAAAAACAATGTGAAAAAATATCACAAAAGTTTGTTCAAAAGAAAACCGGTCATGTAAAGTAAATAAATTGAAGAAAAAATACAAAAAATTTTAAGTTTTTTCATTCCTTGTCTAGCAAAGGTGTAAGCGTATACATTCTATTTTGATTAGTCTAAATTGTCTAATAATTTTAAAAATGCTGTTGACACTGTATGGAAAGCGGCGTAAGATGGGTTCAACAAAAGCTAAACAAACACCGAGAGCAAGCGTCAGACGCTTCAAAGTAAAGTGTCTGAAAATTCAACTACTTTTTGTTTGAAAGAGAGGGTGCTCACTGAAAATGGAAGACCAAAAGGAACAGTGGATCTTTTTAAACGATGAACTCGTGAAAAAAGAGGATGCGAAAATTTCAGTTTATGATCATGGCTTCTTATATGGTGACGGTGTGTTCGAAGGTATACGCGTGTATAACGGAAATATCTTTCGAATGAAAGAACATTTAGACCGCCTGTATGATTCCGCCAGATCCATTATGCTGAACATTCCATATTCACTTGAGGAACTCACTGAAAAAATGATTCATACAGTTGAAAGGAACGGCCTAAAGGATGCCTATATCCGCCTTGTCGTCTCAAGAGGAGCTGGTGATCTTGGTTTAGATCCAAACAACTGCGGGAGAGCCAACACAGTGATCATTGTAGAGCCGCTGGCCATCTTTCCAAAGCACCTATATGAAACAGGTATTGATATTGTGACGGTACCGACAAGGCGAAATCGTCCTGATGTACTAAGTCCAAAAGTGAAATCATTAAACTACTTAAATAACATTCTTGTCCGAATCGAAGCCCATATGGCCGGTGTGAGTGAAGCGCTGATGCTGAACGATCAAGGGTACGTGGCAGAAGGTTCTGCAGACAACGTGTTTATTTATAAAAAAGGCAAGCTTTATACACCACCAGGTTATATCGGCGCTCTTGAAGGCATCACACGAAACGCCATCATGGAGATTGCAGAAGACTTAGGCTATGAAGTGAAAGAAGAGCCATTCACAAGACATGATGTGTATACAGCAGAAGAAGTTTTTCTGACAGGAACCGCAGCCGAAGTCATCGCCGTTGTAAAAGTTGACGGCCGTACAATCGGTGAAGGGAAGCCTGGGCTCCATACAAACAAACTTCTTGAACAATTCCGCAAGCGAGTCGTTGAAGAAGGAGAAAAAGTCGTCTTTACAGATGAAAACATTCACGCAAGCTAAATAGATATCGATAAACGTTGAAGAGGACTAGTAGCTTTAGAGTCAGTATCTACAGAGAGCCGGTGCTAGCTGGAAACCGGTGTTACTTTCTAAAGTGAACTCACCTCTGAGTGTCTGCTTGAAATGATAGTAGGGCAGACCGAGTGAATAGCTTCACTCGTTACCAAAATGGACGAAAGATGTCCATGAGACGGCAGCATGATTTGCCGTGAACAAGGGTGGTACCGCGAAAAAGAAAGCTTTTTCGCCCCTTTGACCTAGTGAAAAGTAGTGTCATTGTGGGGTGAGAAGGCTTTTTTATATGGTCTCATATCTCTATCTTGAATAGAAAAGGGGGAAAGGACTTGACTGAAGCAAGACAAAGAGGAGGAAATCAAATGGGGACAAATGTACAAGTGGAGACGGAAAAATCAAAAGCACCACAAACGATGAACGGTGCACTCATGTTAATTGAAGCACTCAAAAGAGAGAAAGTAGAAGTCATTTTCGGATATCCAGGCGGAGCCGTTTTACCGATCTACGATAAAATTTATGATTCTGGTTTATTTCATGTCCTGCCAAGGCATGAGCAGGGAGCAATTCACGCAGCGGAAGGGTACGCAAGAGTATCTGGTAAACCGGGCGTTGTCATTGCAACGTCAGGACCTGGTGCGACAAACCTTGTCACAGGAATTGCAGATGCGATGATTGATTCACTTCCTCTAGTTGTATTCACTGGACAGGTGGCAACCTCAGTCATTGGCTCGGATGCTTTCCAAGAAGCAGATGTACTCGGCATTACAATGCCCATCACAAAGCACAGCTATCAGGTAAGACGTCCAGAGGATTTACCGGGTGTCATTAAAGAGGCATTCCACATTGCAACAACAGGCAGACCTGGTCCAGTTTTGATTGATATTCCAAAAGATGTTGCAGGCATTGAAGGAACGTTTGAGTACGATCAGCCAATTGATTTACCTGGCTATCAGCCTAAAGTTGAGCCAAACTATTTGCAAATTCGCAAGTTAGTAGAAGCTGTAAGCAGAGCAAAGAAACCTGTTATTCTAGCAGGAGCTGGCGTTCTTCATGGCAAAGCGTCTGAAGAATTAAGACAGTATGTAGAGCAGCAGCAAATCCCAGTCGCTCATACATTGCTTGGACTTGGCGGATTTCCAGCAAAGCATCCTCTTTTCCTAGGAATGGCGGGCATGCACGGCACATATGCGGCGAACATGGCGCTTCACCAATGTGACTTACTCATTTCAATCGGAGCGAGATTTGATGACAGGGTAACAGGTAACCTCAATCATTTTGCAAAACATGCGAAGGTCGCTCATATTGACATCGATCCAGCGGAAATTGGCAAGAACATTCATACCCATATTCCAGTTGTTGGAGACAGCAAGCTAGTACTTGAAGAGCTGATCAAGCAAGACGGGAAACAAGGGGAATCAGACGAATGGAAAAACCAATTAGATCAGTGGAAGGAAGAATATCCACTCTGGTACGTTGAAAACGAAGCAGAGGGGTTTAAGCCTCAAAAGCTGATTGAATATATTCATCAATTCACAAAAGGTGAAGCCATTGTGGCAACTGATGTCGGACAGCATCAAATGTGGGCGGCACAGTTCTATCCATTTGAAAATGCAGATAAGTGGGTAACATCTGGCGGGCTTGGCACGATGGGCTTTGGATTACCGGCAGCCATCGGCGCGCAGCTAGCTGATCAAGAGGCAACGGTTGTGGCGATTTTAGGAGACGGAGGTTTCCAAATGACCCTGCAAGAACTTGCCGTTATCCGTGAGCTGAACCTTCCAGTCAAAGTGATTGTGCTCAATAATCACAGCCTTGGAATGGTAAGACAATGGCAAGAAATTTTCTACGAAGAACGCTACTCATATTCTAAATTTTCAGAGCAGCCAGATTTCGTAAAATTATCTGAAGCTTATGGCATTAAAGGAATCAGAATCTCATCAGACGAAGAGGCGAAAGAAAAGCTTGAAGAAGCGTTAACCTCTAGAGAGCCTGTTTTCATCGATGTCAATGTAGCGAGAGATGAAAAAGTATTCCCGATGGTCGCACCGGGGAAAGGACTTCATGAGATGGTGGGGGTGAAACCTTGAAAAGAATTATTGTGTTGACTGTATTAAATCGATCAGGCGTACTGAACAGAATCACAGGCCTTTTTACAAAAAGACACTACAACATTGAAAGCATTACGGTCGGCCATTCTGAGATTCAAGATGTATCACGCATCACGTTCGTCGTCCATGTAGATCAAGAGAAAGACATCGAACAGCTGACAAAACAGCTAAACAAACAAATCGATGTCCTCAAAGTAACAGACATTACAAACCAATCAATCGTTCAGCGAGAGCTGGCTTTGATAAAAGTCGTATCTGCACCAGCATCTAGAATGGAGATCACAGGGGTCATTGAACCGTTTAGAGCCTCTATTGTAGATGTGAGCAGAGAGAGTGTCGTCATTCAGGTGACAGGTGAGTCTTCAAAAATTGAAGCACTCATTGAATTACTTAAGCCATACGGCATTAAAGAAGTCGCCAGAACTGGCACAACGGCCTTTGCGAGAGATAATCAGCAAAAGCCACAAACAAATAAAACAATTTCAATTGTCTAAACAAAAGGAGAGAGTCAAATGGTAAAAGTATATTATAACGGTGATATTCAAGAAAACGTATTAAATGGTCAAAAGGTTGCCATCATTGGTTACGGTTCACAAGGTCATGCACATGCACTGAACTTAAAAGAAAGCGGCGTAGACGTGATCGTTGGCGTGAGAAAAGGTGGATCTTATACAAAAGCACAAGAAGACGGCCATCAAGTATTCACAGTAAAAGAAGCAGCAGCACAAGCAGACGTCGTGATGGTTTTACTTCCAGACGAACAGCAAAAGAAAGTATATGACGAAGAAATCAAAGATCAATTAGAAGCTGGCAACTCACTTGTATTCGCACACGGATTCAACGTCCACTTCCACCAAATTGTTCCTCCAAGTGACGTAGACGTATATCTTGTGGCTCCAAAAGGCCCAGGACATCTTGTGAGAAGAACATACGAGCAAGGCGCTGGTGTACCTGCCCTATTTGCTATCTACCAAGATGTATCAGGTCAAGCGAAAGACAAAGCACTTGCTTATGCAAAAGCAATCGGCGGAGCAAGAGCGGGCGTACTTGAAACAACATTTAAAGAAGAGACGGAAACGGATCTATTCGGTGAGCAGGCAGTTCTTTGTGGAGGTCTTACTTCATTAGTAAAAGCAGGTTTTGAAACATTAACAGAAGCTGGTTATCAGCCAGAACTTGCATACTTCGAGTGTTTACATGAGCTGAAACTAATCGTTGACCTTATGTATGAAGAAGGACTAGAAGGAATGAGATATTCAATCTCTGATACAGCACAATGGGGTGACTTCGTATCAGGACCACGCGTTGTGGATGCAAAAGTAAAAGAATCAATGAAAGCAGTCTTGACTGACATCCAAAACGGAACATTCGCGAAAGAATGGATTGTTGAAAACCAAGTGAATCGCCCACGTTTCAATGCTATCAATGAAAGTGAAAGTGAGCACCAAATTGAAATCGTTGGAAGAAAGCTTCGTGAAATGATGCCTTTCGTTAAACAAGGAAAGAAAAAGGAAGCGGTGAGCGTCGGTGCGGAAAATTAATTTTTTTGACACAACACTTCGAGATGGAGAGCAATCACCAGGAGTGAACTTAAATGCACAAGAAAAGCTAATCATTGCAAAGCAGCTTGAGCGCCTTGGGGTTAATATCATTGAAGCGGGTTTTCCCGCTTCATCCCGAGGGGATTTCTTAGGCGTACAAGAAATTGCTAGAACAATCAAAAACTGTTCAGTTGCAGGGCTTGCACGATGTGTGAAAGGTGACATTGATGCTGCATGGGAAGCATTAAAAGATGGAGTGGAACCAAGAATTCATGTCTTTATTGCGACCTCTGACATTCACCTGAAGTATAAACTAAAGAAAACACGCAAAGAAGTTGTAGAACAGGCTGTTTCAATGGTGAAATACGCGAAAGAACGCTTCCCAGTTGTCCAGTGGTCAGCAGAAGATGCGTGCCGTACAGATCTTGCTTTCTTAGCAGAAATTGTAGAGAAGGTCATTGACGCTGGGGCAAGTGTCATTAACTTACCGGATACAGTTGGATACCTAGCGCCAAAAGAGTACGGCAATATCTTTAAATATATGAAGGAACACGTTCCAAATATCGACCGCGTGAATTTGTCAGCACACTGTCATGATGACCTTGGCATGGCTGTGGCAAATTCACTTGCAGCAATCGAAAATGGAGCAGATCAAATTGAAACAGCTGTCAACGGTATCGGAGAGCGTGCTGGGAATGCCGCTTTAGAAGAGATTGCAGTAGCTCTTCATATTCGAAAAGACTTTTATCAGGTCGAATCAACGATTCAATTGAATGAAATTAAGCGTACAAGTGATGTAGTGAGCAAATACTCAGGTATGATGGTTCCGCGTAATAAAGCAGTCGTTGGAAACAATGCGTTTGCACATGAATCAGGTATTCACCAAGATGGTTTCCTCAAAGAAAAAACAACCTATGAAATTATTTCTCCAGAGCTTGTCGGTGTCACAACAGATGTGCTTGTCCTTGGCAAACACTCCGGAAGACATGCATTTAAAGACCGCATGAAAACACTTGGCTTTAAACTAACGGAAGAAGAAATCAATAAGTTCTTCGAAACGTTCAAAAACTTAACGGAGAAGAAGAAAGAAATCACGGATGATGATTTGATTTCTATTATATTAGAAGAAAAAGTAGCAGACCGAAAAATTGGCTACGAATTTGAAAGCCTTCAAGTACATTATGGTACAGAACAAATGCCAACAGCAACGGTTTCTCTTAAAAATCAAGAAACGCAGGAAGTCATTCAAGAAGCAGCTACAGGTGCAGGCAGTGTAGAGGCTGTGTACAACACGCTTGAGCGCTGTATGGAAGAAAGAATTCATTTGTTAGACTACCGCATTCAATCAAATGGAAAAGGCAGAGACGCGTTAGCAGAAGTATATGTCACTGTTTCAATAGAAGAAAAAGATACAGCAGGCCGCGGTGTGGCGCAAGATGTGCTGGAAGCATCGGCTAAAGCTTACGTCAATGCAGTGAATAGGCATCTAATCTTTAAATCAAACCTAATAGAAATTGAGAAACACCACGCGATCTCATAGGAAAGGAGGAAGGCTTTCATGAAAAAGAAAATTGCACTTTTGCCCGGCGATGGAATCGGACCGGAAGTCGTCGCATCAGCAGTCGCTGTACTGCAAGAAACAGCGGCTCAATTTCAACACGAATTCGAATTTGAAACTGCGCTCATTGGCGGGATAGCGATAGATGAAAAAAACAACCCGCTCCCAAAGGAAACAGTAGATGTATGCAAAAGCGCAGATGCGATTTTATTAGGAGCAGTTGGCGGACCAAAGTGGGATCAAAACCCGCCAGAGCTTCGACCGGAAAAAGGCTTGCTTGCCATTCGGAAACAACTGGACTTATTTGCAAACATCCGTCCTGTCAAAGTGTTCGATAGCTTAAGCGAGGCGTCACCATTAAAGCAAGATCATATTAGCGGCGTCGATTTTGTCATCGTTCGTGAATTAACAGGCGGTCTCTATTTTGGTGAACCAAGCGAGCGCTATACAGATGATGAAGGAAAAGAAGCGGCTGTGGATACGCTTCTTTATACAAAGGAAGAGATTGTCCGTGTATTAAAAGAAGCATTCGACATGGCCTTAACGAGACGGAAAAAAGTGACGTCTGTGGATAAAGCGAATGTCCTTGCTTCTAGTAAACTATGGCGGGATGCGGTAGAAGAAGTTGCATCCGAGTATCCAGAAGTCAAATATGAGCATATGCTCGTTGATAATGCCGCCATGCAGCTTATTTATAAGCCGGCTCAATTTGATGTCATTGTGACAGAGAATATGTTTGGCGACATTTTAAGTGACGAGGCTTCTATGATTACTGGGTCACTCGGTATGCTGCCATCTGCTAGTCTATCAAGCACAGGCCTCCATTTATATGAGCCGATTCATGGTTCAGCACCCGATATTGCGGGGCAAAATGTCGCAAACCCTCTGGCAACCATTTTGTCAGCAGCCAGCTTGCTTAGAACATCCTTTGCATTAGAAGAAGAAGCGGCTGCAATAGAAGAAGCTGTGGAAGCGGTTCTTGCCTCTGGCAAACGCACAAAGGATTTAGCGGCTAAAGAGGGAACGTATCAAACGACTAACGATATCACCACAGCAGTTGTAGATGCACTGAAACAACGTGCGAAAACAATTGTATAAATAGAAATCTTGTTGAATTAGGTAGAGGGAGGAAAAAGGGTTATGCCTCGAACAATCATCGAAAAAATATGGGATCAACATGTTGTCAAAAGCGGCGAGGGGAAACCAGACCTTTTATATATTGATCTGCACTTGGTGCATGAGGTGACGTCACCTCAAGCATTTGAAGGATTAAGACAAAAAGGGCGCAAGGTGAGAAGACCTGAAAACACGTTTGCGACGATGGATCACAACATCCCGACTGTCAATCGATTTGTGATCAAGGATGAGGTTGCGAAGAAGCAGGTGAGTGCTCTAGAGCGTAACTGTGCTGAATTTGGTGTCCGTCTAGCTGACCTTCACAGTGTAGACCAAGGAATTGTCCATGTCGTTGGGCCAGAGCTTGGTTTAACATTGCCGGGGAAAACAATCGTTTGCGGAGATAGTCATACATCAACTCACGGCGCATTTGGCGCACTTGCCTTTGGAATCGGGACAAGTGAGGTTGAGCATGTGCTTTCCACACAAACACTTTGGCAGCAGCGTCCGAAAACGTTAGAAATTAGAGTAGACGGAAAGCTGCAAAAAGGGGTAACTGCCAAAGATGTGATTTTAGCAGTCATTGGTGCACATGGTGTGAAGTTCGGTTCAGGTTATGTGATTGAATACACCGGGGAAGTATTCAGAAACATGACGATGGATGAGCGGATGACCGTTTGTAATATGTCGATTGAAGCAGGCGCAAGAGCAGGATTAATTGCACCTGATGAAGTGACCTTTGAATATTGCCGCGGACGCAAATATGCACCGCAGGGCGAAGATTTCGAAGCAGCCATTGAAGAATGGAAAGAGCTTAGAACAGATCCGGGTGCAACCTATGATAAAACCATTGTTTTAGATGGAAATGAGATTTCACCAATGGTTACGTGGGGAATTAACCCAGGAATGGTTTTGCCTGTGGATGCATCGATCCCGGGGCCTGAGGATTTCGCGCAAGAAGATGATCAAAAAGAAGCACTCCGAGCTTATGAGTACATGGGGGTTCATCCGCATCAGCGTATTGAAGACATTACGATTGAACATGTCTTTATCGGCTCATGTACGAACTCAAGAATGACTGATTTACGCCAAGCAGCTTCTATGATTGAAGGACAAAAAGTAGCTGATCATGTCAGGGCGATTGTGGTGCCTGGCTCTCAAAGTGTTAAACTGCAAGCAGAAGAAGAAGGTCTTCATGAAATTTTCCTTGAAGCAGGCTTTGAATGGAGAGAATCTGGATGCAGCATGTGCCTCAGCATGAATAACGATGTGGTGCCAGAAGGCGAACGCTGCGCGTCGACGTCAAACCGTAACTTTGAGGGACGTCAAGGGAAGGGTGCAAGAACGCATCTTGTCAGCCCGGCAATGGCTGCAATGGCTGCCATACATGGCCGATTTGTCGATGTCAGGAAGTTTAATCAAGAGAAAACAGTCGTGTAAGGAGTTGTCATAGATGGAGCCTTTAGTCACTCATAAAGGAAAAGCCGCTGTGCTTAACCGTATTAATGTAGATACAGATCAAATTATTCCAAAGCAATTTTTGAAAAGAATTGAACGAACAGGATATGGCCGATTTGCGTTTTTTGACTGGCGGTATTTAGCCGATGGCAGCCCAAATCCTGATTTTGAGCTGAATCAGCCAATCTATGAAGGAGCATCCATTTTGATCGCAGGAGAAAACTTCGGCTGCGGATCATCTAGAGAGCATGCACCTTGGGCCCTTGATGATTATGGTTTCAAAATTGTCATTGCGCCATCATTTGCAGATATTTTTCATCAAAACTGCTTTAAAAATGGGATGCTTCCGATTCGTCTTGATTATGATGTGTGGAAAACATTTGCAGCATCATATGAGTACAAGGGGTATGAGATGACGGTTGATCTGGAGAAACAGCAGATAGAAGACCATGAAGGGAATATAACCCCTTTTGAAGTAGACCCTCACTGGAGAGAAATGCTTCTGAATGGCTATGATGAGATCTCATTAACCTTATTATTAGAAGATGACATTCAGGCATTTGAAGAAAAACGCAGCAGCTGGCTGCGTGCATAAACAACGAGAAGTCGTCCGCCCGAGGTGTGACGGCTTCTTTTTTGCATGAAAACCTCTCGTTACTTGTGTTTACTAACCTTCGTTGGTAAACTGATAAAAAATATGCGCCCGAAAGGAACGTAAGCATGAAACATGACAAGAAGAAAGATAATGTCATTTTGTTTCCTGGTCTGAAAGAAAGACTGATTGAAAAAGGAATGGCAGCATTAAAAGATAAACAGTATCAAGAGGCGCTTCAGTTATTTTCAGAAGCGAAATCTTATGATGACGATGAAGAATCCGATATTCATCTCGGCATGGCGATTTGTTTTCTGGAGCTGGGTGAGCTGCAGGATGCAAAGCGTGTTTGTGAAAAGATGTTAAAAGAAGGGTATGGTCACTACTTTACCGTGCTTCAAGTGTATATGACCATTTTAATTCAGCTGAAAGAATATGAGGAAGTCAAACAGACGATTGAGGCCGTACTCGAGGAAAACCACCTTCCAGCAGAAAGCGCGGAGCATTTTTACAAGCTGCTCGAATTTAGTAGAAAGATGATTGAATCGCCTGAAGAGATCTTAGATGAAGACGAGAGTGATAGCGGTGAAATCAATATAGATGATATGCTGGAACGGCCGGATGAACAGGTCCAGTTCATCCATTCATTGAAAGACCGGAATATTGCACCGCACATGGGTCTATTAAATACGATCTTACAAAAACCAGATGGAAACCCTGTCGTTAAATCTTTGATCTTGCAGCTTCTGTCAGATCATGATGTGGCAAAGCCGGTACATGTGACAAAATTCGGAGATTCATTAACGCTTGTTCCTTCTGAGGCCGTAAAGCCAGAGCAGATGCCGCTTTTGCAGCAAGTACTGCGTATGCTCGATGATACGCTTGGCAATGAGAACCCGACCCTTTACCAAGGCGTGGAAGAGTTATGGCGCCGGCACTTATTTGTGCTTTATCCATTTCTCCCTAAATACACAGATCCGAATCTTTGGGCTGCGGCTCTTCATAAAGTCGGCTACGAGATGCATGGGATCGAGATTGACCTCGAAGAATTGCATCTATTATATGATTTTAACGAACAAGAGCTGAGAGAAGCTTGCACAATGCTGAAAGATATTGAAGAAATTTCTTATTTGTAATTTGTTGATTTAGTTGAAAGACGGACTTGTTATGTTATAATATAATGGTTGTATTTGTGCATATATAGTGCAGTTGTCAGATTCAAACGGTTGAAAGACGATATGTATAATCAAGTCAAATGTTGTATACATAATACCGCTTCTTTAGCGGAGTGCGTGGTTTTTGATTGGACGAAGTCTTTATGATGCTTTAGAATGTAACAACGCACAATCTGAATAGATTTTTGGAGGGAAACACACATGTCAGTAAAATGGGAAAAACAAGAAGGTAACGAAGGCGTCTTAACAGTAGAAGTTGACGCTGAAACATTTAACAAAGCACTTGATGATGCATTTAAGAAAGTGGTTAAGCAAGTATCGATCCCTGGATTCCGTAAAGGGAAAGTACCACGTGGCCTTTTCGAGCAGCGTTTTGGTGTAGAATCTCTTTATCAAGATGCATTAGATATTCTTCTTCCTGTTGAATATCCAAAAGCAATCGATGAAGCTGGTATCGAGCCAGTTGACCGCCCTGAAATCGATGTTGAGAAAATCGAAAAAGGCGAAAGCTTAATCTTCACTGCAAAAGTAACAGTGAAGCCTGAAGTAAAACTTGGTGACTACAAAGGTCTTAGCGTAGAAAAAGACGACACAACTGTCACTGATGAAGATGTACAAGAAGAGCTAAAAGCATTGCAAAACCGTCAAGCTGAGCTTGTTGTCAAAGAAGAAGGCGTAATTGAAAACGGCGATACAGTTGTTCTTGATTTCGAAGGATTCGTTGATGGAGAAGCATTCGAAGGCGGAAAAGCTGAGAACTACTCTCTTGAAATAGGTTCTGGTTCATTCATCCCTGGTTTCGAAGAGCAACTAGTTGGTCTTGAAGCTGGCGCTGAAAAAGACGTAGAAGTGACTTTCCCAGAAGAATACCATGCTGAAGACCTTGCAGGTAAACCAGCTGTATTCAAAGTGAAAATTCATGAAATTAAAGCAAAAGAACTTCCAGCACTTGACGATGAGTTTGCTAAAGATGTTGATGAAGAAGTAGAAACTCTTGCTGAATTAACTGAAAAAACGAAGAAACGTCTTGAAGAAGCAAAAGAAAACGAAGCAGAAGGAAAACTTCGTGAAGAGCTAGTAGCGAAAGCTTCTGAAAATGCGGAAGTTGACGTCCCACAAGCGATGGTTGACACAGAGCTAGACCGCATGATGAAAGAATTCGAACAACGTCTTCAAATGCAAGGGATGAACCTTGAGCTTTACTTCCAATTCTCTGGTCAAGATGAAGATGCGCTGAAGGAACAAATGAAAGAAGATGCTGCTAAACGCGTGAAATCTAACCTAACACTTGAAGCAATTGCTGCTGCAGAAGACTTACAAGTGTCTGACGAAGAAGTAGAAGAAGAACTTTCAAAAATGGCTGAAGCATACAACATGCCAGTTGAAAATATCAAACAAGCGATTGGATCTACTGAAGCAATGAAAGAAGATCTAAAAGTTCGTAAAGCAATTGATTTTCTTGTAGAAAACCGTTAACATGGTGCATAATAATAAAACAGGGCGCGAGTGACTCGTGCCTTGTTTTGTACAATTTTTGACTTATCATCGCTTCTTTTGGAAACGATAGGGTAAGTCACATCTTTCTGTTATACATATCTCAATGTGCAGTGTTAGAAACACATCATTACCGTCTTTTAGGAAAGTATGGTAAAATGCATACATACTGGACCCAGAAAGGTAGCTGACTGTTAGCTACAGGCAAGTGAAGAAGAATAAGGGGTGAAAGAATGTTTAAATTCAACGAGGAAAAAGGTCAATTAAAATGCTCGTTTTGCGGAAAAACGCAAGATCAAGTGCGTAAACTGGTCGCAGGACCTGGCGTATATATATGTGATGAATGTATCGAGCTTTGCACGGAAATAGTTGAAGAAGAGCTCGGCACTGAGGAAGAAGTTGAATTCAAGGATGTTCCGAAGCCTCATGAAATTCGGGAGATTCTTGATGAATATGTCATCGGACAAGAGAATGCGAAGAAATCCTTAGCTGTAGCGGTTTATAACCACTACAAACGGATCAATTCTAACAGCAAGATTGATGATGTTGAGCTTTCGAAAAGTAATATCTCTATGATTGGACCAACAGGAAGCGGTAAAACATTACTTGCTCAAACGCTTGCTCGTATTTTAAATGTACCATTTGCGATTGCAGATGCAACATCACTAACTGAAGCAGGTTATGTTGGTGAAGACGTAGAGAATATTTTACTGAAGCTGATCCAAGCGGCAGATTATGATGTAGAAAAAGCGGAAAAAGGCATTATCTACATCGATGAAATCGATAAAGTAGCAAGAAAATCAGAAAACCCTTCTATCACTCGTGATGTATCTGGGGAAGGTGTACAGCAAGCCCTTTTGAAAATTCTTGAAGGAACAGTCGCAAGCGTGCCGCCTCAAGGTGGACGTAAGCACCCACATCAAGAATTCATTCAAATTGATACGACAAATATTCTCTTTATTTGTGGTGGAGCCTTTGACGGCATTGAGCAAATCATCAAACGCCGCTTAGGTCAAAAAGTCATTGGATTCGGTGCTGAAAATAAAATCGAAGACCTTGAAAAAGAAGTCCTTCTATCAAAAGTACTGCCGGAAGACTTGCTTCGCTTCGGTTTAATTCCAGAATTCATTGGTCGTTTACCGGTTATTGCAAGCTTAGAGCCGTTAGATGAAAAAGCACTTGTAGAAATCTTGACAAAGCCTAAAAATGCGCTAGTCAAGCAGTATACAAAAATGCTTGAGCTTGACGATGTAGAGCTTGAGTTCGAAGAAGATGCTCTTAGCGAAATTGCGAAAAAAGCAATTGAGCGTAAAACAGGAGCTCGTGGTCTTCGCTCAATCATCGAAGGGATCATGCTTGATGTGATGTTTGATCTTCCATCTCGTGATGATATTGAGAAATGTGTCATCACTGGTGAAACGGTTGCTAATGGTGAACCGCCGCGTCTTGTGTTAAAGGACGGCACAGTTGTTAATAAAGATACAAAAACATCTGCATAAGAGAAGTGCTCACTCCTGAATCTTTTTGATTCAGGAGTTTTTTATTTATCGTGGAAGATGTGTTTATTCCGTCCAGCTCTAGGAAATACTAGCAGACAGAAACCAATACATACGATAGATGAAGGAGGGAGCACCGATTGAGCTGGACAGGAATCGTACTATTCATACAGCTGTTCTTTGGTATCGTCATCGGGCTGTACTTTTGGAACCTACTGCGAAATCAGCGTACACAAAAGGTGACGATAGACAAAGAATCAAAGAAAGAAATGGAAGCACTCAGAAAGATGCGGTCGATCAAATTGAGTGAACCTTTATCTGAGAGAGTCCGGCCAAAGGGGTTTCAAGATATTGTAGGGCAGGAAGACGGCATTCGTGCATTAAAAGCGGCACTATGCGGGCCTAACCCTCAGCATGTCATCGTCTACGGACCGCCGGGTGTTGGAAAAACAGCCGCTGCCCGTCTCGTCATGG
This sequence comes from Bacillus crepusculi, assembly GCF_014764715.1. Taxonomy (GTDB): domain Bacteria; phylum Bacillota; class Bacilli; order Bacillales; family Bacillaceae; genus Bacillus. The sequence continues at coordinate 15,437 of NZ_JACXXE010000006.1, forward strand.
AAGAAGCGAAGCGTCACGCTGATTCTCCATTTAAGAAAGATGCGGTGTTTGTAGAGCTTGATGCCACAACTGCGAGATTCGATGAACGAGGCATTGCAGACCCCTTAATTGGTTCCGTGCATGACCCGATCTACCAAGGGGCAGGGGCGATGGGACAGGCAGGCATTCCTCAGCCAAAACAGGGAGCCGTCACGCACGCTCATGGCGGGGTTTTGTTTATAGATGAAATTGGTGAACTTCACCCGATCCAAATGAACAAAATGCTTAAAGTGCTTGAGGATCGGAAAGTCTTTTTAGACAGTGCTTATTACAGTGAGGAAAATACCCAAATCCCGAATCACATTCATGATATTTTTCAAAATGGGTTGCCGGCAGATTTTCGATTGATTGGTGCGACCACTAGAACGCCGGACGAAATTCCACCAGCGATTAGATCAAGATGTTTGGAGATTTTCTTTAAAGACCTTGATCAGCACGAGCTGAAAATCGTCGCCGCCAAGGCTGTACAAAAAATTCAAAAGGAATTAAGCGATGAAGGCCTAAACCTGTTAACCTCCTATGTGAAAAATGGACGTGAAGCCGTCAATATGGTACAGATCGCAGCTGGTATGGCAATCACTGAAAACCGAAAAGACATCACGTTAGCTGATGTAGAATGGGTGATTCATTCAAGTCAGCTGACACCAAGATATGAACAAAAAGTACCAGAAAAACCAAAAGTAGGAGTCGTCAATGGCCTTGCTGTTTATGGACCGAACAGCGGCGCTCTGCTTGAGATTGAAGTAAGCATATGTAAGGCGCTTGAGAAAGGCAGTATCAACATTACAGGTATTGCAGAAGAAGAAAGCATTGGCAATCAGTCTAAATCCATTAGACGAAAAAGTATGGCCAAAGGCTCTGTTGAAAATGTATTAACAGTACTTAGAAACTTAGGCATACGCACAAATGAATATGATATCCATATAAATTTTCCAGGCGGTGCCCCTATTGATGGGCCGTCTGCTGGAATTGCGATGGCTACCGCGATTTTTTCAGCCATACATCAAATTCCGATCGATCATCTAACCGCCATGACGGGTGAAATTGGATTGCAAGGTCAGGTGAAGCCAATCGGTGGGGTGATACCGAAAATTAAAGCAGCCAAACAAGCTGGTGCCAAAACAGTGATTATCCCATATGACAACCAGCAATCAATCTTACAAGAGATTGAAGGTGTGACCATTGTGGCTGTGAAGCATTTCCAAGAGGTGCTGGATCAGTGTTTGGTTAATCCACCAGACGAGAAGAAAGATGGACTAGAAGACGAAATGAAAAGAAAATCTGTTTAATCCCCATCATATATGGGGATTTTTTAGTGAAATAGATCTTTTTTTCTTTTTCAAGATAAAAAGAAAGGGTATACTACGATAAGATCATCCTTTCTCAGGTCTTTTACATTGTACAAGACTGAAACAGGTATATTATAATGATTCATACTAGTGACGGAGGTGTCAATCAACATGGCAGATGAAATCAAAAAGAATGTTCCGCTCCTTCCATTGCGAGGTTTGCTTGTTTATCCAACCATGGTTTTGCATTTGGATGTTGGACGAGAGAAATCTGTTCAAGCATTAGAACAGGCAATGATGAACGATCATATGATTTTTCTAGCAACACAGCGGGAAATTTCAATAGATGAACCAGGTGAAGAAGAAATTTTCAAAGTCGGCACCTACACAAAAATTAAACAAATGCTGAAGCTGCCAAATGGAACGATTCGAGTACTTGTAGAAGGCTTAAATCGAGCACAGATTGAATCCTATGTGGAGCTTGAGGACTATACGTCAGTCGATATTAAAGAATTGGCAGAAGAAGAATTAAAGGACGCTGAAGCAGAAGCACTCATGCGCACTTTGTTAGATCACTTTGATCAGTACATAAAAATTTCAAAAAAAATCTCAGCTGAAACATATGCAACGGTGACAGATATTGAGGAACCGGGAAGAATGGCAGATATCGTCGCTTCTCACCTGCCGTTAAAATTAAAAGACAAACAAGAAGTGCTGGAAACAGTAGAGGTCAAAAAACGGCTGAACCGGGTGATCAGCCTGATCCACAATGAAAAAGAAGTACTGGAGATTGAAAAGAAAATCGGGCAGCGCGTGAAACGTTCAATGGAACGTACGCAAAAAGAATATTATTTGCGTGAACAAATGAAAGCCATTCAAAAAGAGCTTGGAGACAAAGAAGGGAAAACGGGCGAAGTCAGTTCATTGATGTCTAAAATCGAAGAGTCCAGCATGCCGGATTCAGTTCGTGAAACGGCGCTAAAAGAATTGAATCGTTATGAAAAAATCCCTTCAAGCTCTGCTGAGAGCTCTGTGATTCGTAATTATATTGATTGGTTGATCAATCTTCCATGGGGCATCTATACAGAAGATCGTCTAGACTTAAAGCTAGCCAGCCAAATTTTGGATGACGAGCACCATGGGCTAGAAAAAGTCAAAGAGCGTGTGCTTGAATACCTTGCTGTACAGAAGCTGACAAACTCATTAAAAGGACCCATTCTTTGCTTGGCAGGACCTCCCGGAGTAGGGAAAACGTCACTTGCAAAATCCATTGCCAAATCACTTGATCGAAAGTTTGTCCGTATTTCTCTTGGCGGTGTACGTGATGAATCTGAGATTCGTGGTCATAGAAGAACATATGTAGGTGCGATGCCAGGCCGTATCATTCGCGGGATGAGTAAGGCAGGCACTATGAATCCGGTGTTTCTTTTAGATGAAATTGATAAGATGTCCTCTGACTTTAGAGGGGACCCGTCATCTGCGATGCTTGAAGTACTAGATCCAGAGCAAAATCATAACTTTAGCGACCACTATATTGAAGAGACATTTGATTTGTCTCAGGTGTTATTTATCGCCACTGCCAACAATTTAGCAACCATTCCTGGTCCACTTCGTGATAGAATGGAGATTATCACGATTGCAGGGTATACAGAGGTTGAAAAAGCAGAGATTGTGAAAGACCACCTTCTGCCGAAGCAGCTAAAGGAACATGGATTAAAAAAAGGGAACTTACAGCTTCGTGAAGCAGCGATTTATGATATGATTCGCTATTACACAAGAGAAGCAGGAGTTCGCGGATTAGAGCGTCAGCTTGCGGCGATTTGCCGAAAAGCGGCAAGAGCGATTGTGGCAGAAGACCGTAAACGCATCACCGTGACGGAAAAGAACCTATCTGAATTTCTTGGAAAAAGGCTTTACCGGTATGGTCAGGCTGAAACGACAGATCAAGTGGGTGTTGTCACAGGACTTGCGTATACCACAGTTGGCGGAGACACCTTATCCATTGAGGTATCACTGTCGCCGGGGAAAGGCAAGCTTTTGTTAACAGGTAAGCTTGGTGATGTCATGAGAGAATCTGCGCAGGCGGCATTCAGTTATATTCGTTCCAAAGCAGATGAACTGAATATCGATCCTCATTTTAATGAAAAGCATGATATTCATATCCATGTTCCAGAGGGTGCGGTTCCAAAGGACGGGCCATCAGCTGGTATCACCATTGCGACGGCTCTTGTATCAGCACTCACAGGACGTCCTGTGTCAAAAGAGGTTGGTATGACAGGAGAGATTACGTTAAGAGGAAGAGTGCTTCCGATTGGCGGACTAAAAGAAAAAGCATTAGGCGCACATCGTGCAGGACTTAAAACCATTATTCTTCCAAAGGACAATGAGAAGGATATTGATGATATTCCTGAAAGTGTGAGAGAAGGACTAACCTTTATTCCGGTCTCACATTTAGATGAAGTGCTTGAGAAAGCGTTGGTAGGAGAGGGAAGATGAAAGTAACAAAATCAGATATCGTCATTAGTGCGGTGAAACCAGAGCAGTACCCGAGCGGAGGACTGCCTGAAATCGCTCTTGCTGGACGATCAAATGTTGGAAAGTCCTCGTTCATCAACTCATTGATTAATCGTAAAAATTTAGCGCGTACGTCTTCTAAACCAGGTAAGACCCAGACGCTTAATTTCTACATTATTAATGATATGCTCCATTTTGTGGACGTTCCAGGCTACGGCTTTGCCAAAGTATCAAAAACAGAGCGCGAGGTCTGGGGTAGAATGATCGAAACGTATATTACAATGCGTGAAGAATTAAAAGCAGTCGTCCAAATCGTGGATCTGCGTCATAAGCCATCGGTAGATGATGTGAACATGTATGAATTCCTGAAATATTACGGAGTTCCCGTGATCGTCATCGCAACAAAAGCGGATAAAATTCCAAAAGGCAAATGGGAAAAACATGCGAAAGTCGTCAAACAGACGCTCGACATTGTCCCATCAGATGAACTCATCTTATTCTCTTCGGAAACGAAAAAGGGGAAAGATGAAGCCTGGAATGCGATCCTTGCGAAGATTAACAGCTAAGAAGATAATAAAAAGTTGTAAGAAAACATTTGTTTTCTTACAACTTTTTTTCATATGCTGAGAAAAACGTAGAACTTGAAGGAAAGCGATTAAGTTTAAATTCGTTTTGTTTCTAGAAACACTCAAATTGTTGAGTGCTGAAAATTTATTAAACAGCGACTGAATTATAATTAAATACCATATTTACAAATAAAAGTAATTTTGATAGTATGAAATTGAAAATATTTCAGATAGGAGTGATAATAATGAAATTAAAAGCAAGAACTTGTTACAATTACTCACTAAATGAAATGAAGGAAAAACAATCAAAACTAAAGGCGAGAACATGCTATAATTACTCGCTAAATGAAATGAAAGAAATGCAAAAGGAATTAAAGAAAAAGTAAGAGAGTATGATCAGAAACAGAGGTTTTTTAGAATCTCTGTTTCTTGACACTTAAATAAGGAATAGTGTACATGAACATTAGTAGAGTGAATACATTAGTTTATTTGGATACTATGGTTGTTTTCATAGGAGCATTAGTTTGGACTGGATTGCCTCTTTATTTCTTTGAGATGACTGGTTCATATTTTTATGCAGGCAGTATGTATCTGATTGGTGGCTTTTCATTTATTTTAAGTAATATTGTGAGCAATTATTTATTTAAAGTTTTATCTAGATACACGGCAAAATTTTTCGTCACCACATTGTCTATCCTAACCATTGCTTCGTTTTTTGCTTTAAACAATCAATTATTTAATCTAATGTTTTTTTTAATGCTTGCTTTTCAATTTTTTATAAATGGCTTATCGTTTATTTTAGAATCAGGTTTTAACATGTATTTATCCAATCAACCCCATAAAGATATTGCATATCGTAATATGTTTTTACTCTCAGCTAAAACAATTGGTTTTTTTAGTGGGCCAATTTTGTTTATATTCTTTGGATCGGAAATGTATCTTGTTTTTCTGCTCTTTTTTATTGGTTTGTTGGTTTATGAGTATTTGTATCCAATTGTTGCCCATTTGAAAATCGAAAGTATATCTTTCGCGAATGTTGAAATATTTAAAAAAGTACCAAAAAGTTATTTGTTCATCATGTTTATTGATGGGATGTTTTTACCTGTAGTAATGAATTATTCGTTTATTATTCTGAAAGAAACGTTTTCGGCAAGTGATCTTACTGTATCATTATTTTGGCTAATTGGCGGAGTATCGGTTTTACTAGGAAATCTATTGATCCGAAGAATGGATATACAAAAAATATATTCGAAAGTCTATCTTATAACGATATATCTCATGTTTGGGTTAATTCTAATGATTTTAGCGCCCAATAGTTCACTGTTTTTAGTTGGTTTTTTTATTTTGACACTCATTAACCCGTTGTTTATGAGCTTAATCAAAGCATCTTTTTTAGTATTTTTTGATCCGCACTATAGAAGTATGGCGCTCGCAGGTATGAATACATTGAATCAGCTAGGAACGATTTTGATTATTACAGTGATTACATTCATGTTGGAAATTTCAAAATTTTTCAATATTTATTACATCATTCCATTATGTCTTTGTATAGGGATCATGCGATTTTTGATTCTAAAAAATATTTTGAAAAGGGGAATTCAATGAATGGATAAAGTGAGTTATCCTGACTTTTCGGTGGACTTAGTTGAAGCATGTTTGAAGTTTGGTTACTATTTTGAAGGAATGAATAAAGAGAATGTCACTCGATTAGTAGATCAATACAAAAAATTTTGGTTTATGATCAAAAAATATCCCGATTGTTCTTTTGCCCCAAATACTGAAATTGATGAGGTTTGGCATTTACATATGCTGTTACCTCAAAACTATTATTATGATTGTATGTCTTATTTCGGCATTATTTTAGCTCATGATGCTGGATTTGGGAATCAAGCTGATGAAGTGGATATATTAAATGAAATGTTTGATAGCGGGAATGATTTATGGGAAAAAGAATTTGGTTTTAGATTGCCTGATGAAAATGAACTTGAAAGGAAACCGTAAAATTGATAATAATTGCTTGACAGCGACACTAATATCAATTTAATTATACTTGACATAAGGAAAGAAAAACAAAACCGTCTTATCTGCAAAAATGGTGCTACACAAGCAACTGCAGATAAGGCGGTTATTGTCGTCGGTATCAATTAAAATACATATTATTCTTCTCGTAAGATGTGTATTATAAAAACAGCCAATTGGTGGCTTATTAAACAATTTTATTGTATAAGTTATTTCCTTTTTAAAAATAATAAGAGGAGACTGACGGCAATCAATACATACGGCCAGTACAATTCAAAACCGGAAGTAGGGATTGAAAGTGTGCTAAGTTGCTTTGTAATTTGTTGGAAGAAATAAAGGAATAGACCTAGTGCAATGAGAACAACACTTTCTATTCGATATTCCTTTTTCTGTGATGACTTCATCAAAAGCGCGAGGCCAACGATGAACACAATCATTGTAAATGTATCTGGCCAGTGTTCTAATTTCGGCTGAAGGATAAAATGTAGCGAAAGGCCCGTCATGAGCATACCGATAAACACATGAGAAGTTTCCTGCTCCTTCTTTCCTTGATATAAGAAAGCAAGGCCAAAAAACAGTACAAGTGTATACCATTTCTCCTGGTCCTTCCAGAAGTCAAATTGACCTCCTGAGAGAATGGCATAAAGCGCTACAGCCAGCAAAGTGAGCGGCAGCAAAATGGATTTCTTCTTCAAAGATGTCACCTTCTTTTAAGCAGATCATTTGTCCGCACGCGCCAAATCTGGTAAATTGCTTGAAGTGATGATATGGCATAGTTGGGTGTCGAACATTTTTCTACTATATCACAACATTTTTGAAATCTGTTCACAATTTTTATCCAGTTAAAAATGAATATATGTTATAATCATTATAAATAATAAATTCTATATTGTAATTATTATAAATTAGACAGGGCGTTGGGGGTGCAAGCTGAAGTTATGCATATTCTTGTTGTGGGTTTAGATTATAAAACAGCCCCTGTTGAGATACGGGAACAGCTGAGCTTTGAACCGAGTGAGCTCGGAACAGCGATGTCCAAGCTTAAAGAAGAAAAAAGCATTCTAGAGAATATCGTCATCTCAACATGTAACCGAACGGAGATCTACGCAGTTGTAGATCAGCTTCATACTGGCCGGTTTTATATAAAAAGATTTTTAGCAGATTGGTTTGGTTTAGAAAAGGAAGATGTCTCTCCATATTTGAAGTTTTATGAAAATGATGGAGCGGTTGAGCATTTATTCCGTGTCGCTTGTGGACTGGATTCCATGGTGATAGGTGAAACACAAATACTCGGCCAGGTGCGATCCAGCTTTAAAGTAGCTCAAGAGGAGAAGACCATTGGTACCGTTTTCAATTATTTATTTAAGCAGGCGGTCACCGTTGCGAAACGCTCTCATGCGGAAACGGATATTGCGTCTAATGCCGTCTCTGTCAGCTATGCAGCTGTCGAGCTTGCCAAAAAAATCTTTGGACGTCTTTCTGATAAGCATGTCCTTATTCTTGGTGCGGGTAAAATGGGCGAGCTTGCGGCACAAAACCTTCAAGGCCAAGGAATTGGTCAGGTGACGGTCATCAATCGAACATATGAGAAGGCAAAAGAATTGGCCGGTCGTTTTTCAGGAGAGCCTAAAAGCTTAAACCAATTAGAAAAGACATTATCAGAGGCAGATATTGTCATTAGCTCGACTGGTGCTAAACAATTTGTCATTACAAAAGAAATGGTCGAAGGTGCAAATAAAAAGCGGAAGGGCAGACCCTTATTTATGGTGGATATTGCTGTACCCCGCGATTTAGATCCCGCCATTTCTGACGTAGAGGGTGCTTTTTTGTATGACATTGATGACCTTGAGGGCATTGTGGCAGCTAACTTAAAAGAGCGCCGCGTGGTGGCTGAGCAGGTTGAGCTTCTCATTGAAGCAGAGATAGTTGAATTTAAGCAATGGCTCAATACGCTCGGTGTTGTTCCTGTTATTTCTGCTCTAAGAGAAAAGGCGCTCACGATTCAAGCGGATACGATGCAAAGCCTTGAACGAAAGCTTCCAAACCTCACACACCGTGAAATGAAGCTGTTAAATAAACATACGAAAAGCATCATCAATCAAATGCTGAAAGATCCTATCTTAAAGGCAAAAGAAATTGCCGGGGAGCCGAATGCAGAGGAGAAGCTTTTACTCTTTAAGGAAATCTTTGATTTACAGGTTGAAGATGAAGAGCAAAATGTGGAGCCTGTCCAAGTAGAGCAAGGGTCATTTCAGCTGTTTAAATCAAATATGGCACAAGGCTTTGCTACAGTTGCCAGTGAGTGATTAAGCGATGATGGAATCCATTGTAGCGAGACTCAACGAAGCGACGATCTTGATCTATGCACTAAGTGTCTTGTTCTATTTCATAGATTTTCTTCAACACAACCGGAAGGCTGGAAAAATGGCTTTCTGGTTGCTTTCTATTGTCTGGCTGCTGCAAACAGTCTATATGTTTTATATTATGATGGAAACAGACCGATTCCCTGTGTTGAATGTAGCAGAGGGGTTATATTTTTATACGTGGGTGCTTGTGACACTGTCACTTGTCCTCACAAAAGTATTACGCGTTGAGTTTATTGTTTTTTTTACAAATGTGATTGGTTTTTCCATGATGGCGATTCACACCTTTACCCCATCTGATCTCCATTCGGCTGAATTGGCGGGTAAGCTGACGAGTGAACTGCTCGTGATTCATATTACGATGGCCATTTTATCATACGGTGCCTTTTCACTTTCATTTGCTTTTTCGCTTCTTTATCTCTTTCAATATCGTTTGCTGAAAAAGAAACAATGGGGAAAATGGCTTCTGAGAATTGAAGACTTATCCAAGCTTGATCATATGGCCTACGTGTTAAATATTATTGGCGTGCCAATGCTCTTGCTTAGTTTGATTCTTGGCATTATTTGGGCATATATTTCGTATGATACGTTGTACTGGACAGATGCAAAGGTGCTTGGTTCGTTTATTATGCTGTTTTTATACGGCTTTTATTTATATATCAGATTGGTGCGAAATATGCAGGGCAAAGTCGTGGCACGGTGGAATGTCGCTTCATTTCTTGTGCTGATGATCAATTATTTTCTGCTTGGTAGCTTATCAACCTTTCATTGGTTTCAATAATGATGAGTCTTAAGGGCATTGTCGGGAGGAAGACGTATTGCGTACAATTAAAGTAGGTTCTAGACGAAGTAAGCTTGCAATTACACAAACAAAATGGGTCATTCAAAAGCTGTCTGAACTAAACCCTTCTTATTCTTTTGAAATAAAAGAGATTGTGACAAAGGGTGATCAAATTTTAGATGTAACCTTATCAAAAGTGGGCGGAAAAGGACTGTTTGTCAAAGAGATTGAACAGGCGATGCTGAATCATGACATCGATATGGCGGTGCACAGCATGAAGGATATGCCAGCCGCTCTTCCGGAAGGTTTAGTCATTGGCTGTATTCCTGAGCGTGAAGATGTGCGGGATGCACTTATTTCGAAGAATCATCTTCGTCTTCATGAGCTGCCAAAGGGAGCGGTTGTGGGGACGAGCAGCTTACGTCGCAGTGCCCAGCTTCTTCAGGAGAGACCAGATCTTGAGATTAAATGGATCCGGGGAAACATTGATACAAGACTTGAGAAACTGAAAAATGAAGAATATGATGCCATTATTCTAGCGGCTGCCGGTCTATCCAGAATGGGGTGGAGCAAGGAGGTTGTGTCGGAATTTTTATCTCCTGATACATGCCTGCCCGCCGTTGGACAAGGTGCGCTGTCGATCGAATGCCGCGGAGATGATGAAGAGCTATTGAAGCTTTTAGCTCAATTCACGAATGAATATACGAAGAAAACGGTTCTTGCTGAAAGAGCCTTTCTTAAACAAATGGATGGCAGCTGCCAGGTGCCGATCGCTGGTTACGCCACGATGAATGAACGTGATGAAATTGAACTGACGGGTCTTGTGGCATCAGCTGATGGACATACAATTATTCGAGAAACAGTGACTGGGACTGAACCTGAGGCGATTGGGACAGCGTGTGCGAAGCAGATGGCTGATAAGGGAGCGAAAGATTTGATCGACAAGGTGAAAAAGGATCTGTCCTCCCAATGACCATCGCCAAATCGCTTCACGGACAGACGGTGCTTGTCACTCGAAATGAACGTCAAGCGGGCGTGTTTCAGCAGAAAATTGAAGCGCTGAACGGTCATGCTGTTTTAACTTCTCTTATAAGGTTTGAGCCGGCGCTCACAAAAGAAAAAGCGGAGGCCTTTTTAAAGGACTTAGAGAATAGCCATTGGCTTGTTTTCACGAGTGTGAATGGTGCATCTTTTTTTCTTAGCTATATACAAGAGCATCATTTACATAAGAGTTTATCCCACTTGAAAGTGGCTGCTGTAGGAGAGAAAACCTCTGCCTATCTTGAGCAGCAAGGCTTCAAGGTGGATGTGGTCCCAGAACGATTTATAGCGGAAGAGCTGGCAGATGCCTTACTTGAACAGGTGCATCCGGGAGAGTGTGTGTTTGTAGCAAAAGGACACCTGTCACGAGATGTGGTGAAGCAAACCCTCGTTCCACTTGGCATAGAAGTAAAGGAATGGATTTTATATGAAACAGTCAAGGATGAGGAGGGAATTGCCGCTCTTAAATCGGCAATGATGGAGCAATCATTTGATTTTATTACATTTACGAGCTCATCCACTGTGCATTCTTTTATGCATGCCATGGAGGCAGATGTAGCGAAGTTAGCGTCAGCTGACACTTGTTTTGTGACGATCGGTCCTCTGACAAAAGAGGCACTGCTTCAATACGGGATTTCTTCTGAAACCCCAGATACTTATACGATAGACGGGATGCTTGATTTGATGTGCCGTCTATCTGAAAGGAAGTTGAACCAATGATGAAATTTAATAGACACCGCAGATTGCGTACAAGCGCAGGAATGAGAGAGCTAGTCAGAGAAACCTTTTTGAGACCCTCTGATTTTATTTATCCGATCTTTTTTGTAGAGGGAGAAAATGTCCGGAAAGAAGTCCCTTCAATGCCGGGTGTCTATCACATTTCGGTGGATCTTGTGAAAGAAGAGGTTCAGGAGCTTGTTGATCTTGGCATTAAATCCATCATTGTATTTGGTGTCCCAGATCATAAAGACCATGTTGGCAGTGAGGCGTATCACGATCATGGCATTGTTCAAAGAGCCACGCTTGAGATCAAAAAGCACTTCCCTGAGCTTGTTGTCATTGCAGATACTTGCTTATGCCAATATACAGACCATGGACATTGCGGAATCGTTGAAGATGGTGAAATTTTAAATGATGAATCTCTTCAGCTTTTAGCAAAAACAGCTGTTAGCCAAGCACGCGCAGGTGCAGATATCATTGCTCCTTCAAACATGATGGATGGCTTTGTTGTTGCAATCCGTGAGGCACTTGATGAAGCTGGTTTTATTCATGTGCCTGTGATGTCATATGCCGTGAAATACGCAAGTGCTTTTTACGGTCCGTTTCGTGATGCGGCGCATAGTACACCGCAGTTTGGAGATCGTAAAACGTATCAAATGGACCCTGCAAACCGTTTAGAGGCGCTGAGAGAGGCGCAGTCTGACGTCGAAGAGGGGGCTGACTTCCTGATTGTCAAACCATCTCTTTCTTATTTAGATATTATGCGTGATGTGAAAAATGAATTTACACTCCCTATTGTCGCTTACAATGTGAGCGGAGAGTATGCAATGGTCAAAGCCGCTGCTCAAAATGGCTGGATTTCTGAAAAAGAGCTTGTTCTTGAAATGCTGACAAGCATGAAACGTGCAGGAGCAGAATTAATCATTACGTATCATGCAAAAGATGCAGCAAAATGGCTGTCAGAATAAAGAACGGAAAGACAGGAGGACGTTGAAATGGGACGTAGCTATGAAAACTCGAAGCAAGCATTTAAAGAAGCGCAGCAATTAATGCCTGGTGGTGTCAACAGCCCTGTACGTGCATTTAAATCAGTTAACACAGACCCTATTTTTATGGAGCGAGGCAAAGGTTCAAAGATATACGATATTGATGGAAATGAATATATCGATTATGTCTTATCATGGGGACCGCTCATTTTAGGACATACGAATGACCGTGTGGTTGAAAGCATTCAGCGAGTAGCTGAATATGGGACAAGCTTCGGTGCTTCTACTTTAGTTGAAAATGAATTAGCTAAGCTTGTCACAGAACGAGTTCCTTCCATTGAGGTTATTCGGATGGTCAGCTCTGGAACAGAGGCGACCATGAGTGCGCTTCGTCTAGCTCGCGGCTTTACAGGCAGAAATAAAATTGTGAAATTTGAAGGCTGCTATCATGGCCACGGTGATTCTTTACTAATTAAAGCGGGTTCAGGTGTGGCAACGCTTGGACTTCCAGATAGTCCTGGTGTTCCTGAAGGTACTGCAAGTAATACGATCACAGTGCCATACAATGATTTAGAAAGCATCCAAGTTGCTTTTCAAGAATTTGGAGACGATATCGCAGGTGTGATTGTAGAGCCGGTTGCAGGAAATATGGGCGTTGTTCCGCCGCAAGAGGGGTTCTTGCAAGGATTGAGAGATATCACGGAGCAATACGGATCCTTACTCATTTTTGATGAGGTCATGACAGGCTTCCGAGTAGATTATCACTGCGCGCAAGGCTATTTTGGCGTCAAGCCTGATCTGACGTGCCTTGGTAAAGTGATTGGAGGCGGTCTCCCGGTCGGCGCTTATGGCGGAAGAGCGGATATTATGAGACAAATTGCGCCAAGTGGTCCGATTTATCAAGCAGGAACGTTATCTGGTAATCCTCTTGCGATGACAGCAGGCTTAGAAACCTTAAAACAGCTGACACCTGAGTCGTATGAAGAATTTAGACGAAAAGGCGATCGGCTAGAAGAAGGCATTTCGAAAGCAGCCAAAGCACACGGGATTCCATTAACGTTTAACCGTGCGGGTTCCATGATCGGATTTTTCTTTACGAATGAAGAAGTCATGAATTATGACAAAGCGAAAACAGCTGATCTCGCTTTATTCGCTGAATTTTACAAGGAAATGGCTGACCACGGCATCTTCCTTCCACCTTCTCAATTCGAAGGATTGTTCCTATCAACTGCTCATACGGATGAAGACATCGAATATACGATTGAGACAGTGGAAAAGGTTTTTCAAAAACTACAACGATAAACAATTTAGCGTGATAGAAAGCCCTTGAAGTCTAGAAAGGACGAGTACTGGAGCGGAGCGAATTTAAGATTCGTGAGCACCGGCACGCGGGACTGACAAAGAATGAGAGGGTTTGTCTACACGCTGGGCCGATATGGGGACATATCGGCTTTTTTGCGTCGGAGAAAACCAATCATATTTTCACCGCCTCCCACATACACCTGTATTGACATCTAATTTTATTTTGAAGGATTAGATGAAAGGAGGACACCGACTTGTCTCAAAACAATCGATTACAGTTTTCGGTAGAAGAATCCATTTATTTCAAAAGCGGACAGGAAGTCAGTGAGCTGCTGTCAATTTCTCTCGATCCTGACATTCTCGTTCAAGAAGTGAATGATTATGTTTCCATTAGAGGTTCACTCGAGCTAACAGGAGAATACAACATAAATCAAGAGGAGCTATTGGGTGAATTGAGTTCCTATGCATCATACAGGCAAGCTGATGAGGTGAAGGTAAGAGAGGATGGAACAGCAGAGCTTCTGCATCAATTTCCAGTCGATATCACCATTCCTAAGAACAAGATCAGTCATTTAAATGATGTGTTTGTGTTTATTGATGCATTTGATTACCAGCTGACAGAAAGTCGTTTGCTCACCATTCAGGCTGACTTAGCGATTGAGGGTCTGTTAGATGAGGAAACGCCTCAAGCTCCTGTAGAGGATCCCTATGAATTTGTCCATCGGTCTGAAGAGGAGTATGGCGATGTGACCTATGAATATCAGGCGCAGCCGGAACTTGAGGACCAAGAAGAGCTGCAAGGTGATGAACGTGAGGATGACGATGAACAGGCTGCATTACAAAATGACGTCCGAACGGAGCAAGAAGAAATAGACATAGAGCTGGTGAATATGGAAGAAGAGGAAGAGCCGGAAGAATTAGAAGAGCCGGAGGACCAAGAAGAAGCAGTGGCGCTTGGTTATCGCTCCATCCCCGAGGCAGAGGTGCAAGAGCCACCATTTTTTGAACCGCCTAAGCTATTAGAAGAAGAGGAGCGAGATGAGACGTTCTTTGAGGTGGAAGTGAGAAGAGATCCTGAAGCAGCCGAAGAGCAAGAAGAAACAGTGCCAGCGTATCCGGCATTTGAACCAACTTCTTATCAGATGGAGCCAGATGACACTTATCAAATTGAACGATTATATGAACGGGAAGCCCCAAAAGTGTATGAGTCTGCTCAAGAAGCGGAGGAGCCTGAAGATGACGTGAGAGAAACGTCTGGCAGTGAGAATTCTCTTTATTTAACGAAGCTGTTCGCTAAGCAGGAGGAGGAAGATTTTTCTCGCATGAAAATTTGTATAGTTCAGCAAGAAGATACGGTCGATCGTATTTGTGAGCGATATCAGTTGAATGTGCAGCAGCTCCTTCGAACGAACTCATTATCGGTTGATGCGGAGCTTGAAGAAGGGCAGATTCTTTATATTCCTGAATATCAAAAAAGCAATGCATAGCAAGCGATGACCGACCGAGAAAATGTGGTGAGTGAACGTGGATGAAATTCAATCTGTCCTATACGAATACGGGCTTGAGGCTGAATACATTGAACCCGTCAGTCCAGCAGTCGTCAAGGTGTATACAAAGCAGGGCGTATTTGCACTAAAGCGAGTAAAAGCCAATCGGCAAATGCAATTTACAGAGCAAATGCTTGAATTAGAATCAAAAGGTTATCGCTCCTTTGTGCCGATTTATCGGACGAAGAGCGGTTCCTTTTTCTCTAGTCATCGGGAAAGTCAGTACGCATATTATCTCATGCCATGGCTGACGAATGAAAAGCGAGAAGAGCAGGACGATAAACATGAATATTTATTTCAAGAGATTGCAAGACTTCATAAACGAACTGAAGTGATGATGGACATCACAGAGCAAGAAATTGAAGCTCACTACACACACATCAAGACCAAATGGGAAACAGAAAAAGACATGTATGAACGGTTCATAGAGCGGGCAGAGCAAACGTGGTATATGTCGCCATTTGAGCTGGCCGCTGCTATGTATTTTTCAGAAGCGATGTCTGCTAGTGAATTTGCGCTTGAGCGGTTAGAGGATTGGCATGAGGAAATGAAAGATCAAGAGACAACACGTGTAGTGTTAAATCATGGGCAGCTGTCAATCCATCACTTTTTGTATAATGATGTAGGCACGGGGCATTTCACCAATTTTGAGCGGTCCAAAAAGGCCGCCCCCATTTATGACCTTCTGACCTTTTACTTTCGGACATTCAAAACCTATCCTACGTCTTGTCCTGAATGCACGTCCTTGTTTTATACGTATCAAAAGGGAAATCCTCTTCGGGAGGAAGAGCTCCATTTGTTCTTAAGCTACCTTGCTTATCCGCAGGGTCTGTTTGATACGGTGAAAGCCTATGAAGCAGGCGGGCAGGATGAGATGGAAAGCTGTCAGCAGCTGTTAAGAGCGTATTGGCAAATGAAAAATTCAGAGCCGACCGTCATGAAGATTCACGAGATTGAACAGGCTAGACGGCTTGAAGAAGAACAAAACGCCTCGTCATCAGCAGAATGACGAGGCGTTTTGTGTTGACTTTATCATTTCTTTGCAACGGAATGGTCGATACATAAGTGTGCGTTTTTAAAACCAGTCAAGATGAAAGGCACAAGCGAGAAAAATAAGAATACCAAGGATGAGGACGTCAAAGGTTGTGGGGAAAATGATCGTGCGAAACCCTTGAAATATGGCGATCGGGAGAACGACTTGGGAGGCGACTGCCCGAATTTGTCTAAGCCAGGGGGGAAGTGTGTAAGGATTGATCTTCTTCAAAATCAAACGCCCTCCTTCTTCATTTTGTTATTATCATATGGGCAATAGGGCAAAGGGTGCCTGCCCAATTTGTATAAAGCAGAAGAAAAGCGGAAAAGATGATTGACGAAAACAAAAGGCATTTAGTAATATTAATAAAAGATGAGTATAAGCTGATGAACGTGATATATCGTAAGCGTGGACCAGGAAGAGTACAAGCAAGACCCAAAAGAGAGGGAAACCAATAGCTGAAAGGTTTCCTAGGATACACTTGTTTGGAAGGTCGCCTGTGAGCTTAATTTCTTGAATGAACAAGTAGAGAAATTCGGGAGAACCCCGTTATCCTTTAGAGTGTACGGGACACGTGTATGTGTTCTGTGAAAAAAGGTGGTACCGCGAAAAAGCTTTTTCGTCCTTTTATAAGGATGGAAAGGCTTTTTTTTATGTTTCATCAGCCGAAAAAATGTGGAGGTAACACAAATGGGAACTAATAATCAAGAAATGCCAACAAAGTACGATCCAAATGCGATTGAAAAAGACCGCTATACGTACTGGCTTGAAGGGAAATTTTTCGAAGCGCAAAATGACAAAACGAAAGATCCATATACAGTCGTCATTCCTCCACCAAACGTGACAGGAAAATTGCACCTTGGACATGCGTGGGATTCAACACTTCAGGACATCGTAACGCGCATGAAACGGATGCAGGGCTATGACGTTTTATGGCTCCCAGGAATGGACCATGCCGGTATTGCGACTCAAGCAAAGGTAGAGGCAAAGCTTCGCGAAGAAGGCGTAAGCCGTTATGACCTCGGACGCGAAAAGTTTGTGGAAGAAACGTGGAAGTGGAAAGAGGAATATGCAGATTTTATTCGCAGCCAGTGGGCGAAAATGGGTCTTGGTCTAGATTACTCACGTGAACGCTTTACATTAGATGAAGGTCTCAATAAAGCGGTTCGCCAAGTATTTGTTCAATTATATGAAAAAGGGCTTATCTATCGCGGAGAGTACATTATTAACTGGGATCCCGCCACAAAGACTGCACTTTCTGATATTGAAGTGATTTATAAGGATGTTCAAGGTGCGTTTTATCACTTGAGATATCCGCTTTCAGATGGAACAGGTTCGATTGAAATTGCGACAACAAGACCTGAAACGATGCTTGGAGATACGGCAGTAGCTGTGCACCCTGATGATGAACGTTATCAGCATTTGATTGGAAAAACAGTCGTTTTACCAATTACAGGCCGCGAGATTCCAATCGTCGGTGATGACTATGTGGATATGGAGTTTGGTTCAGGAGCTGTGAAAATTACACCTGCTCATGATCCGAATGACTTTGAGCTCGGAAACCGCCATGGGCTAGAACGAATTCTTGTCATGAATGAAGATGGCACAATGAATGCAAATGCGCTGAAATACAAAGGCATGGATCGCTTCGAATGCCGTAAACAGCTCGTGAAAGATTTACAAGAAGAAGGCATTTTGTTCAAAATTGAGGATCATATGCATTCAGTTGGACATAGTGAGCGAAGCGGAGCTGTAGTTGAACCTTACCTATCGACACAATGGTTTGTGAAAATGCAGCCGCTGGCGGATGAAGCGATCAATCTGCAAAAAGGGGATGACCAAGTCCAATTTGTTCCAGACCGATTTGAAAAGACGTATTTACACTGGATGGAAAATATTCGTGATTGGTGTATTTCTCGTCAGCTATGGTGGGGACACCGCATTCCGGCTTGGTACCATAAAGAAACGAAAGAAGTATACGTTGGACTTGAAGCACCAGAAGATATTGAGAACTGGGAACAGGACAACGATGTGCTTGATACATGGTTTAGTTCAGCGCTTTGGCCTTTCTCTACAATGGGCTGGCCGGATGCGGGCAGTGAGGACTTTAAGCGTTACTACCCAACAAACCTGCTTGTAACTGGCTATGATATCATTTTCTTCTGGGTATCTCGTATGATCTTCCAAGGTCTTGAATTCACAGGAGAAAAACCGTTCAAAGATGTCCTGATTCATGGGCTCATCCGCGACGAACAAGGGCGTAAAATGAGCAAGTCGCTTGGCAACGGAATTGATCCAATGGAGGTCATCGACAAATACGGTGCGGATTCATTGAGATATTTCTTAGCGACTGGAAGCTCACCAGGTCAGGATCTTCGCTTTAGCTTTGAAAAGGTTGAATCCACTTGGAACTTTGCGAATAAAATTTGGAACGCATCCCGTTTTGCTTTAATGAATATGGATGGTTTAACGTATGATGAGCTTGACTTAACAGGCGAAAAATCAGTCGCTGACCAATGGATTTTAACCCGCTTAAATGAAACGATTGAAAGTGTCACACAGCTTGCTGACAAGTATGAATTCGGTGAAGTGGGCAGACATTTATACAACTTCATTTGGGATGATTTCTGTGATTGGTATATTGAAATGGCGAAGCTTCCGCTTTATGGAGAAGATGAAGCTGCGAAGAAAACGACTCGTTCGATCCTTGCGTATGTATTAGATCAAACGATGAGACTCCTTCATCCGTTTATGCCATTCTTAACAGAAGAAATCTGGCAGCATCTACCGCATGAAGGTGAGTCCATTACTGTAGCGGCATGGCCTAAGGTGAAGCCGGAGCTTTCAAATGAGCAAGCCTCTGCTGATATGAAGCTGCTTGTTGAACTCATTCGTTCTGTTCGTAACATTCGCAGTGAAGTAAACACACCGATGAGCAAACAAGTCGAGCTTTACATCAAAGCATCTACAGCTGATGTACAGGAACGTTTAGAGAAAAACCGTTCATATATTGAGCGTTTTACGAACCCAAGTGTCCTTGAAATTGGCACAGATGTCCCTGCTAGTGAAAAGGCGATGACAGCTGTTATTTCTGGAGCAGAACTCATTCTGCCGCTTGAAGGCTTAATCAACTTAGATGAAGAAATTGCTCGTCTGCAAAAAGAGCTTGATAAGCTGACAAAAGAAGTCGAGCGCGTACAGAAAAAGCTTGGCAATGAAGGCTTTATGAAAAAAGCGCCTGAAAGTGTCGTAGAAGAAGAGCGTGCGAAGGAACGTGATTATGTCGCAAAACGCGAAGCTGTTCAAAAACGGATTGAAGAGCTGAAAGCATAAGGGTGAAAAGACGGCTCCGAACGAAATGGAGTCGTCTTTTTTGAAAATTTCGTATGAAATGAGAGATGACATTGTTTACAACCTATCACGAAGCCATTGAATGGATTCATAGCAGACTGGCCTTTGGCGTAAAACCGGGTCTTGAAAGAATGAAGTGGCTAATGAACAGACTAGACCATCCGGAACAACACATAAAAGCGGTGCATGTTGCTGGTACAAATGGAAAAGGTTCAACCATTGCATTTACTCGTTCCATTTTACAGGCAGCCGGCTATTCAGTTGGAACCTTCACCTCTCCATTTATTTTAACGTTCAATGAACGAATCAGTGTAAATGGGGACCCCATTCTCGATGAAGATTGGCTGCGTTTGGTGAATGAGATCAAGCCTTATGTTGATGAATTAGATCAAACAGAGCTTGGCGCAGCAACAGAATTTGAAATCATTACAGCATGTGCATTTGTTTATTTTGCTCATGTGCGTCAAGTAGACTTTGTCCTATTGGAAACAGGGCTTGGCGGAAGGCTCGATTCAACAAATGTTGCTGTACCGATTTTAACGGCCATTACGTCAATTGGCCATGACCATATGGCGATTTTAGGCGACACACTTGAACAGATTGCAGCTGAAAAAGCGGGCATTATTAAAGATGGTATTCCGATGATTACGGCAGTTCATCAACGAGAGGCCCTTTCTGTCATTCAAAGCGCCGCAAAAGAAAAGAATGCCGTATGCATCTCATTACATGATACATGTACCTTTGATGAGCAGCAGCCAACAGAAACAGGTGAACGTTTCACATTACGCACCCCAAAAAGGCAGTATCCACAGCTTGAAACAGGGTTAATTGGAACGCATCAAAGGCAAAATGCTTCCCTTGCTGCTTTACTCATTGAATGGCTGGAGCAAGAAGGCTATATTAACGTGACAGAAGAGCAAATATATGAGGGCATTCGGCAGGCAGTTTGGGCAGGAAGATTTGAAAAGGTCAAAGATCATCCTCCTGTTTATTTAGATGGTGCTCATAATGAAGAAGGGATCGACCGATTAATCGAAACCGTACAAGCCCATTTCTCAAATAAACAGGTGCATGTATGTTTTAGTGCTTTAAAAGACAAGCCGTACAAGCAAATGATTCAAAGGCTTGAAGCTATTAGTGCGTCAATTCATTTTGTTTCGTTTGATTTTCCAAGAGCTGAATCAGCGGAGAAGCTTTATGGATGCAGTCAGTTAGATGCAAAGTCGTATGATGATGACCCTCATGCAGTGCTTGAATGGATTCAGAAAAAAAGCGATGATCCTTCGGCAATTATCCTTGTAACCGGCTCCCTTTATTTTATTTCAGATATACGAAATCGTATTTTAGGGTCATGAAAAGACGCAAAAGGCTACCAGGCCATTTGTGTCTTTTTCTTTTGATATGGTAGAAGGAGGATAACATCATATTTTCACTAGGTGTTCAATGTACATGACTATGGTACAATCCGGTCTATCTTATCCCCGGAAGGAGCCGCTGAATTTGATTGAGATTTTTGTGTTTCTTGCAGGCATCACCATGGGATCGTTTTTTCATTTGGTCGGTGAAAGGCTGCCGGGAAAGCGATCCATTCTCTTTCCTCGTTCTCACTGCATAGCATGTAAACAGCCGCTTTCCCTCCACGAGATGATCCCGCTTGTTTCGTATGTTGTTTTGAGAGGGTCCTGTAAACATTGCGGCACTCGATTGTCTTTGCTGTATCCAGCGGTGGAGCTGCTGTCAGGCAGTCTTTTTTTGCTTATATATAGGACCACTGGTTTCTCGTTTGAATCCTTTTTTCTTGTGATTCTTTGTAGTTTATTCGTGATTGCTGTCGTGAGCGACCTTCTTTATATGAGGGTGCCAAACGAGCTGTTTCTCTTCTATTTCCCTCTTTTCGTCATATACCGCACGCTAGAACCGCTTCTTATTTGGTGGGAGGGAGCGGCTTCTCTTCTATTTTGCTTTTTCTTGTTTGATCGTTTAGATCGTTTTAAGCCAAATAGCATGGGTGGAGCGGATGTGAAGCTGTTCAGTGTGCTTGCGTTTTGCTTTGGCTTTAAGCCGTTTCTTCTCATTCTTTTTCTTTCATCTGTCATTGGAATGGTATATGCAAAGGTGTTTTCCTTTCGATCAGACGAGCCATTTCCCTTTGTTCCTGCGATTGCTTTATCTTTTTGGCTGTATCTCTTTTGGGCTCATGTCATACTCCCGTTCGGCGGGTCGACCGGATGAAAAAATTGGCGAACACTTTTTTAACCTACCGACAAAAGTCTTGTTCTTTTTTTTATCTGCTATGTTAAAGTGTGAAACAGAAAGAAGGACGGGTTAAATTCGCGCTGATTCATTGGACAAAAAGGTCTTTCTTACAAACAATGTAGAAAGCGGGGAATGACAGTGAAAAAAAGGCAGGCAAAAAAACAAGGGTTGAAGGTTAATATTAATGGCAAGGAAGAAATGCTTCATGAAGAAGAGCATCAGCCAAAAAAACAGCAAGAGGATCAAGTGACATTTTCGAATTGGGAGGAAAAGAGGCAATCGGAACAGGAGACAGCTGCGTCTCAGGAAGATCCGTCTAAACCGAAAGAAGAAGATTTCCAGTGGGACGATGCAGCGGATCATATTTACCACTCTGATCCAAAGGTCGTCACGCCTTATCAAAAGAAAAAAGGTTCATTTGATCAGAAGTTTAGTAAAAACCGCGGACCCTTCAAGAGAGTGATGACAACGATTGTATTTGCAGTGGTTCTTGGGACAGGCCTCGGCGTGTTTGCATTAAGCTTAAGCAAAGACAGTACAGTAAATCCGTCAGGCGGTGACCATATCAGTGTCTCAGCATCCGGAAACCAATCCTCGATGAAAGCCGGAGGGGATGCGCCGCCAGCAGGTGATACAGAAGAATCAAAAGAGAATAAAGATGAAAAAAGTGCATCTGGCAGCTTTTCAACCTTCGTTGTACAAGCAGGAAAGTTTTCCTCTGAAAAAGGAGCAGATGATTTGGTGACCAGTTTAAAAGATGCAGGATATGCGGGAAAAAAAGTCTCAATGGATGATGGCTATTATGTGATTGCCGGGCTTGCGACAGAACAGGGCATGACAAGTGCTGTTGGGAAGAAGCTGATCGATCAGCACTTTGAGGCGTGGGGAGGCAAGGAGCTCTCATTTCAAGTGCCAGATGAGCTGACTGGTTTAATAGAGAAGGCTTCTGTATTATCTTCAAAGGTGATTGCAGGGGATGAAGTAGAGAACAAGGAAGTCACGCAGCTGATCTCGGAGCTGGAAAGTGCCAAAACAACGGACGCATCAGCTAAAAGTAGTTTGCTGAAAGCGGTACAACTCTTAAATGAACCAACTGCTGAAAATGGATGGAGATCTCAGCAAGCACTGCTTGATCAGTTAAATACGTAAAATCATTTTTTAAGAGAGTAAACTAGTCAAAAAATGACTAGTTTTTTTCTTTTGCATCCAACATAATGATGAAGGAGCATGAAAAATGAATTTTCATAAATTGTCGGTAAGATGTACATTTGATAGGATGAATGGGTATCTTACTTCTTAGGCTAAACCCTGAAAGGATGAACGAACATGAACCAATTAATTCTCGCATCTCAATCACCTAGAAGAAAAGAATTGCTTGATCTAGCAGGGTTTTCTTATGAGATTCAAGCAAGTCAATTAAAAGAAGAAATAAATCGAAACCTTTCACCAGCTGAGAACGTCCAATGGTTGGCAGAACAAAAAGCAAATGATATTCAAAAAATACATTCTAAAGCTGTGATTATTGGTGCAGATACGATTGTTGCAATTGACGGCAAATGTCTTGGGAAACCAAAAGACAAGGAAGAAGCGTCTGCGATGCTTCAATTATTGTCAGGAAAGACACATCAAGTCTTGACTGGTGTCACGATTCAGTCAGAGAATAGAAAAGAAACATTTTATGAACAGACAGAAGTGACATTTTGGACTCTTACGCAAAATGAAATAGACCGCTATATCGAAACGGGCGAACCGCTTGATAAAGCGGGAAGCTACGGCATCCAAGGGAAGGGCGCACTGTTTGTTCAAAAAATAAACGGTGATTATTTTTCCGTTGTAGGTCTCCCTATTGCCAAAACAGTTAGAGTGCTTGAAACATTTGGAATCACCCCTTTTTGATGACGGGAAGGAATTCTAAAAGGAGTGTTCCTCATGAACGATTTCCCTATGTTGCTTAAGCATTTCCCTCATGATGAAAAGCCGCGAGAACGATTTGTCAAATATGGTCCAAGCAGTTTATCAAACCATGAACTCGTCGCGATCCTTTTGAGAACAGGCACAAAAAAGGAATCTGTTCTTCAAGTTTCTGCAAGACTTCTGCAAACCTTTGGCGGTCTTCGCTCTGTAAAAGAAGCATCTATTGAAGAGCTGTCGAAGATTCGAGGCGTTGGAAAAGCAAAGGCGATTTCCCTTTTAGCTGCATTAGAACTTGGCACTAGATTACACCATCAATCGACGGACAACCGTTATGTCATCCGCACGCCAGAGGATGGGGCGAATTTTGTGATGGAAGATATGAGATTTTTGACACAGGAAAATTTCGTTTGTCTTTATCTCAATACAAAAAATCAAGTGCTTCATAAACATACCGTGTTTATTGGAAGTCTGAACTCATCGATTGTTCATCCGCGCGAAATTTTCAAAGAGGCTTTTAAACGTTCGGCTGCTTCATTTATATGTGTGCACAACCATCCATCTGGAGATCCGACGCCTAGCAGGGAAGATATTGAAGTCACTAAGCGACTTTTTGAATGTGGAAAGCTGATTGGAATACAGCTGCTTGATCATCTTGTCATAGGTGATCAAAAATTTGTGAGTTTGAAGGAAAAAGGGTATTTGTAACACTTTTTTTTTCAATGTTTTACGATATAATAGAGTTTATGAGTTTTTCCCTAAAGGGAATTTTGGTTTAAGAAAGGAAGATACATACATATGTTTGGAATTGGTACAAAAGACCTTGGAATAGATCTTGGAACAGCGAATACGCTTGTTTTTATTAAAGGAAAAGGCATTGTTGTGAGAGAACCTTCGGTCGTAGCTTTGGAAACTGATACGAAGTCTATAGTGGCAGTCGGAAATGATGCTAGAAACATGATTGGCCGTACACCTGGTAATGTTGTGGCACTTCGCCCAATGAAAGACGGAGTCATTGCAGATTACGAGACAACAGCAAAGATGATGAAATATTACATTAATCAAGCACTTAAAAACAAAGGGCTGTTTGCTCGTAAACCTTACGTGATGGTATGTGTACCATCTGGTATTACAGCGGTAGAAGAGCGTGCAGTCATTGATGCAACAAGACAAGCTGGTGCACGTGACGCATACCCTATTGAAGAGCCATTTGCTGCGGCAATCGGTGCTAACCTGCCTGTATGGGAGCCAACAGGAAGTATGGTTGTGGATATTGGCGGCGGTACAACAGAAGTGGCCATTATTTCACTTGGCGGCATTGTGACGTCTCAATCGATCCGTGTTGCAGGAGATGAAATGGACGATGCGATCAGCAGCTACATCCGCAAAACGTATAATCTCATGATTGGTGACCGTACTTCGGAAGCAATTAAAATGGAAATCGGTTCTGCTCAGCCAGACGTGCATGATGAGATGGACATTCGCGGACGTGACCTTTTAACAGGTTTGCCAAAAACGATCTCAATTACGGCAGAAGAGATTGCAAAAGCGCTTCGCGATACGGTGGAAACAATTGTTGATGCGGTGAAAGCTACTCTTGAAAAAACCCCACCTGAGCTCGCAGCAGACATTATGGATCGTGGAATCGTATTAACAGGCGGCGGTGCATTGCTGCGTAACCTTGACAAAGTCATTAGCGATGAAACGAAAATGCCAGTCATCATTGCTGAGGACCCACTTGACTGTGTAGCGATCGGAACAGGGAAAGCACTCGAACATATTCATTTGTTCAAAGGAAAATCAAAAGATAATCGATAATCGGGCGTAAATAAAGAGGTGTAAGACATGCCGCAGTTTTTTATGAATAAAAGATTAATGTTGCTCCTTGTCTGTGTCATCGTACTGGTGGCCATGATTGGTTTTTCAGTGAAAAGCGGCAGAGGTGCTTCATGGCCGGAAAAATTAGTGGGGGATACGACAGGCTTTTTTCAAGGTGTCTTTCATAAACCATCACAATTCATTGCCGGTATGTATGGGAACGTACAAGATTTAAAGAACACATATGATGAAAACGAGCGTCTTCGAAAAAAACTTGATGGACAAACCCAGTATGAGGCGAAACTTCAAGAGCTAGAGGACGAAAACAAAAAGCTTCGCAAGCAGCTCGGATATGTGAACTCTATTCGTGATTATACGCCAATTCTATCGACTGTTATCGCGAGAAACCCGTCCCTTTGGGATAGTTTTGTGATGATTGATAAAGGGAAAAAACAAGGCGTTGACAAGAATATGGCGGTCACAAATGAGAGTGGTGCGTTAATTGGGAAAATTGAAAGTGATAAGCTCAACAATTTTACTTCGACTGTAAGGTTGCTAAGCTCTACAGACCAAAATAATAGAATTTCAACGAAAATTTTTGCGAAAAAGGGCAAAGAAGAACTCAATGGAATTATTAACGGATATGACAGCAAGAAAAAGATGCTGACAATGAATATTTTAAAATCCGATGCTGATGGAGATGTCAAAAAAGGCGATCTTGTTGAAACATCTGGAGCAGGGGGCGTATTCCCTCAAGGCTTAACGATTGGTAAGGTAAGTGAAATCGAGCCAGACCATTACGGATTGACAAAAATCATTTATGTAGAACCAGCGGCTGAGCTCAACAATTTAGACCGCGTGATTGTGGTGAATCGCAGCACAAGTACGGCAGATGCATCTGAATTGACGAAGGAGGAAGGCTCGTGAAACGTGTCCTTCTTGCTTTCGTCATGTTGTTTATCTTCGTATTTGACAGCATTTTTGTCGATTTAGTGAAGCTCCCATTTGTTTCAGAGAATCAAATTTTAGCCCCTCATTTCATCTTACTCGCACTTGTATTTATGACTGCTTTTGTGAATCAAAAATATGGTGTGATTTACGGATTTATCTTTGGACTTTTATATGATATTTCGTATACAGGTATACTTGGTGTTCACATGTTTGGCTTTGGGGCGCTTTGCTATTTGTTAGCGAAAGCTTTCAAAGTCCTTCAGACAAATATCTTAGTCGTTGTTTTTATGTCGGTTATTGCTGTTTCCGTTATGGAGTTTTATGTATACGGCGTTCAAGCGACGATTCAACCAGGGATTATGTCGTTTAATACGTATGTCATCGAACGCTTTATTCCAACGATTCTTTTAAATACTGCTGCGTCTCTCATACTTGTTGTGCCGCTTAGGCTCTTTTTCATCAATGTGAAACAAGGACTGATCGACGAATAAAAGCAGGAGTTTGTCCAATTACGGCGAAATGAGTATGTTGTTGAGGTGAGCATCTTGAAAACTCAAAAACAGCAATATGTGACAATAAAAGGTACAAAAAACGGTTTAACCTTACAGTTACATGATGACTGTTCGTTTGATGACCTTCTTTCTGGCTTGCGAGAGGTTCTTTTGCTTGAGCAATATACAGATGGAAGAGAAGGACATAAGGTCAATGTGCATATTAAACTTGGTTTTCGGTATTTAACAGAGGATCAGGAGGCGCGTTTGACTGAAGCGGTGTCTGAAAATGAACATCTCGTCATTCACTCCATTGAAAGTGACGTCATGTCAACTGAAGAGGCAAGACGATTAAAAACAGAGGCTGAAATCACCTCTGTAGCGAAAATTGTCCGCTCTGGACAGGTGCTGTATGTCGAAGGGGATCTCTTATTAATAGGAGATGTCAATCCTGGCGGAACCATTCGTGCAGGGGGAAATATTTTTGTGCTCGGTGCATTAAAAGGCGTGGCGCATGCTGGATGCAATGGGAACAAACAAGCTGTCATTGCGGCATCTCATATGATTCCAACACAGCTTCGCATCGCACAAGTTTTTAACCGTGCACCCGATCAAAAAGAAGATGGAAATGAAATGGAATGTGCTTATTTAGATATAGATGGCAATATGATCATTGAACGCCTGCAGCAATTGGCTCATATAAGACCTAATCTGACAAGGCTTGAGGGAGGAATGTGAAATTGGGCGAGGCTATTGTGATTACCTCAGGAAAAGGCGGCGTTGGCAAAACAACAACATCTGCAAACTTAGGCACAGCACTAGCAATTCAAGGGAAAAAAGTGTGTCTAGTTGATACCGACATTGGCCTTCGAAATCTGGATGTCGTGATGGGGCTTGAAAACCGCATTATTTATGATCTAGTCGATGTAGTAGAAGGAAGATGCAAAATCCACCAAGCGCTTGTAAAAGATAAGCGCTTTGAAGATCTTTTGTATCTTTTACCCGCTGCTCAAACAAGCGATAAAACGGCTGTAGAGCCGGAGCAGATCAAAGAATTGATTCAGTCATTGAAACAAGACTTTGATTATGTGGTCATTGATTGCCCTGCTGGAATTGAGCAAGGCTTTAAAAATGCCGTATCAGGTGCGGACAAGGCAATTGTTGTCACGACGCCTGAGATCTCAGCCGTAAGAGATGCGGACCGAATCATCGGTTTATTAGAACAGGAAGATATCGAACCGCCTCGTTTAATTGTCAACCGCATTCGTACACACATGGCGAAAAATGGCGATTCAATGGATGTAGATGAAGTTGTACATCATTTATCGATTGATCTTCTTGGCATTGTAGCAGATGATGATGATGTGATTAAGGCTTCAAACAATGGTGAACCTATTGTGATGGATGCTAAAAACAAAGTATCAATTGCGTACCGCAATATTGCACGCCGCGTACTAGGCGAATCTGTTCCACTGCAATCATTTGATGAAGAAAACAAAGGGATGTTTGCAAAGCTCAAAGCATTTTTCGGTGTTAGAGCATAGCCATTCACGTGAGATTAGACCGATTCGATGAGAATCGGTCTTTTTGTTGCATATCAGATGAGGGCGTCACATAAAATGTACAAACTGTTTGTATGTAAAGGGTGATCTCATGAAAAGAGTGGACGAGTACCGAAAGAAAATCGCGCAGCGCCGTAAAACGATGCAGTCAGCTGCTCCTCCTAAGAAGACGGCTTTCAAGAAAAAAGAAGATATCCCGCCATGGGTCATGTTGACAGAGGAAGAAAAGCATTCTGGCTCGTCTTCTTATGAACTGTTGTCGCACCAGCCGAAAAAGTATCGGCATCCGTTGTTTAACCCCAATACCTTTGTGCTTAAATGTTTACTCTCAGCGTCCCTTGTGTTGATTGCAGCTATTTCGTTTAAAGGCCAGACAGGTCCGTTTCAGCAGCTGAAGCCAATGATTAGTCAAACCTTTGAGCAAGATTTTCAATTTGCTGCAGCCAACAGGTGGTTTGAGAAAACAGTTGGGAACCCGCTTGCCTTCTTAACCGAGAAAAAGGAAGATCCAAAAGACGTACAAGCCAATAAAGAACTGGCTGTACCCGCTTCTGGAAAAGTGCAAGAAACCTTTACACAAAATGGTGCAGGTGTCAAAGTCGAAACATCAGCAGAAACCATTGATAGTATGAAAGAGGGCTATGTTGTAGAGGTGAAAAAGAAAAGTGATACAGGGCTTACAGTAGTTGTGCAGCATGCGGATAACAGCTATAGCTGGTACGGTCAATTAAAGGAAGCCGATGTGGCCTTATACGATTTTGTCGATAAGGGTGAAAGAATTGGTCAAATTTCACTTGATGATCAAGGAAAGGGTACGTATTACTTTGCCATCAAGCAAAATGAACAGTTTATCGACCCCATTCAGGTGATGACCTTTGAATAGATGGATGATCATGCTGACGAAAATACACATTCACCCGCTTCTTTGGAGTGTGATGGCGTTTGCGATTCTTTCAGGTCAAATTAAGCCGCTGCTTTGTCTGCTCATGATTGTCTGTGCCCATGAGCTAGGACATGCAGCGGCAGCTTGCTATTATCACTGGCGCATTCGGCGGATTTTTTTACTTCCTTTTGGTGGAGCGGTTGAAGTAGAAGAGCATGGGAACCGTCCGCTAAAAGAAGAGCTGGCAGTCATTTTATGCGGACCGCTTCAGCATGTGCCGCTCCAGCTCATAGCATGGCTTCTTATGGAGGCTTCTCTTATCTCTCACGACG
Source organism: Bacillus crepusculi (assembly GCF_014764715.1). Taxonomy (GTDB): domain Bacteria; phylum Bacillota; class Bacilli; order Bacillales; family Bacillaceae; genus Bacillus. Next base: position 45,192 of record NZ_JACXXE010000006.1, read on the forward strand.
TGTTTACGATGTTCACCTTCTATAATATGGCGATTTTCCTTGTAAATCTTTTGCCCATTTGGCCGCTTGATGGCGGAAAATTATTCTTTTTGCTCTTATCTGTTTTTTACCCTTTCCAACGTGCACATGCCCTTGCAATAAAAGGATCGCTTGTCTTTTTCAGCCTTTTGACAGCAGGTTTACTCTGCTTTGCGCCGCTGCAATTCAATGGCTGGGTGTTGCTCACATTTTTAGCTTATTCACTCGTAATGGAACACCGGCAGCGGCATTACGTCACGGTTCGCTTTTTACTAGAACGGTATTATGGTAAAAAAGAGCAAAAGGTAGAGAAGCTCATTCCGCTTAGAGCAAGTGCTGAGGAGAAAGTGTATGAAGTAATGGCCCGATTTCAAAGGGGCTGTAAGCACCCAATTATTATCGAAAGAGATGGCGTGAAAATGAGCCAGCTTGATGAAAATGAACTGCTACATGCTTATTTTTCAGATCGAAGAACCACCTCCTCGATGGAAGAGCTTCTTTTACCGTACTAATAGTGAAAATACATTGACATTCTGTCTCTAGTTTGATATATTTTTTAATGTTATGGATATGTAGCACCCGTGCTACAACCGCACGGAGCAGGTGTAAAGTGCCTATGGCCCCCTGTATTCGGCGAGTCTGAGTTTATTAGGAGGTGCAGAGATGTACGCAATTATTGAAACTGGTGGTAAACAAGTTAAAGTTGAAGAAGGTCAAACTGTTTATGTTGAAAAACTAACTGCTGAAGCAGGTGAAACAGTTACTTTCGAAAACGTATTGTTTGTCGGCGGAGACACTGTTAAAGTGGGTAATCCTTCAGTTGCTGGAGCAACAGTAACGGCTAAAGTTGAAAAACAAGGTCGCGGTAAGAAAATTACTGTGTTCAAGTACAAACCGAAGAAAAACAACCACAAAAAACAAGGTCATCGTCAACCTTACACTAAAGTTGTTATCGAAAAAATCAACGCTTAAGGCGTGTGAGTGATATGATCAAAGCAACCATTACTCGGTCAGCGGCAGATGAAAGCATTACGTCTTTTCAGATGACTGGACATGCCGAGTTTGCTGAAAAAGGTCAGGATCTCGTTTGTGCAGGTGTATCTGCTGTTGTTTTCGGTTCAGTCAATTCAATTATTGCACTGACAGGAATCGATCCACTGCTCGATATTGGAGAAGAAGGCGGCTATTTCACCTTTGAATTGCCGGCTGATACAGATCCAGTATCCTTTGAAAAAGCCCAGCTGCTTTTAGAAGGCATGGTCGTTTCCTTAGAGACAATTGAACGAGATTATCACGATTATGTGAGAATATTAACAAAAAAATAGGAGGTGAACTTCATGCTTAGATTAGATCTTCAATTTTTCGCATCTAAAAAAGGGGTAGGTTCTACAAAGAACGGACGTGACTCTGAGTCTAAACGTTTAGGCGCTAAACGTGCTGATGGTCAATTCGTAACTGGTGGTTCTATCCTTTATCGTCAACGTGGAACGAAAATCTATCCAGGTGAAAACGTTGGACGCGGAGGCGACGACACTCTTTTCGCTAAAATCGACGGAACGGTTAAATTCGAACGTTTCGGTCGTGACCGTAAAAAAGTGAGCGTATATCCTGCGGCACAATAATTGCTAAAAACTCCGGTCATTGACTGGAGTTTTTTTCACTTTTTACAAGCAGTACCGAAGATGATAAAAGAAGATGCACTCCATAAATGTCAAAGAACGTTTGCTGACTTTGCCTCATTTTCTCCTATACGATCAGAAAAAACAACCTTTCCTCACATAACTAGTGTTTTTCTATGCTGTCTTCTCTGTTATAATTCAGGGAGACATAGTGATGATAAGACTCCTAAAAGAGAGACCAAACGATTGGGAGTGCGATAATGGAAGAGATATCAAGTAAACAAAATGAAAAATTAACTCACGTTGCATTAACAAATGAATTGATCTATCTGCTCAGTCGTTCAAGACACGACTGGATGAATAAATTGCAGCTGATTAAGGGCAACTTGACATTAGAAAAATATGACCGAGTGTTTGAAATTATAGAAGAAATGGTCATTGAAGCACAGCATGAATCCAAACTCTCAAATTTAAAAATTCCCCAATTGGCCTATTACTTTCTAACATTTAATTGGGAGTCGCATTTTATCACCCTAGAATATGAAGTGCTTGGTGAAGCCCGAGACTTATCAGCATATGAACCACAGCTGCTAAAGGTATCACGGGAGTTGTTTTCGATATTCGATCAATCAGTTTGCCAAAAAACTGAAAATCATTTAACGGTCACGTTCCAAACAGATCATGAAGAAAATGATGTGATCTTATATTTTGATTTCAAAGGAAAATTAACAAGTTTGGATGCGTTAAATGCGTTTCATGACGCAAACTATCCATGTATGAGTATAACGCAATTTCATGTGACAAGTCATGAGTCCATGATTGAGCTTTGTTTGAGGCAAGAACGAGATATGTGATGCAGAGAAACGGAGGAAGTTATGTTTGTAGATCAGGTTAAAGTGTATGTTAAAGGCGGTGACGGCGGAAACGGTATGGTGGCGTTCCGTCGTGAAAAATATGTACCAAAAGGCGGCCCAGCAGGCGGCGATGGTGGGAATGGTGCAGATGTTGTGTTTGAAGTAGACGAAGGGCTCAGAACGTTGATGGACTTTCGTTATAAACGTCATTTCAAGGCTGATCGCGGCGAGCATGGGATGAGTAAAAACCAGCATGGCCGAAATGCAGAAGAAATGATTGTTAAAGTTCCACCGGGTACGGTTGTCACAGATGCAGAGACGGAACAAGTATTAGCCGACTTAACAGAGCATGGGCAGCGGGCAGTCATTGCAAAAGGCGGACGTGGCGGACGTGGGAATTCACGCTTCGCAACACCGGCAAACCCTGCACCACAGCTTTCTGAAAATGGTGAGCCAGGAAAAGAACGTGACGTCATCTTAGAATTAAAGGTGCTTGCGGATGTTGGACTTGTTGGTTTCCCAAGTGTCGGGAAGTCGACGCTGCTTTCGATTGTCTCTTCGGCTAAACCGAAAATTGCAGATTATCATTTTACAACGCTTGTACCGAATCTAGGCGTTGTCGAAACAGATGATAACCGAAGCTTTGTCATGGCGGATCTGCCAGGACTCATTGAAGGAGCGCATGAAGGCGTTGGCTTAGGTCATCAATTTTTACGTCATATTGAGCGTACACGCGTGATTGTCCATGTCATTGATATGTCAGGACTTGAAGGGCGTGACCCATATGAGGACTACGTGACGATCAATGAAGAGCTTGAGCAATACAATATGAGATTGACAGAACGTCCGCAAATTATTGTGGCCAACAAAATGGACATGCCAGATGCAGCTGACAATCTAGCCGCATTTAAAGAAAAACTAACAGATGACTATAAAGTGTTCCCAATTAGTGCGATCACAAGAGAAGGGCTTCGTGAGCTTTTATTTGAAATCGCCAATCAGCTTGAAACCACACCGGAATTCCCGCTCTATAATGAAGAAGAGCTGTCTGATAACCGCGTGATGTACAGATTTGATGAGGGAGATGCACCATTTGAGATTACAAGAGATCCTGATGGTACGTTTGTCTTAACTGGTAAAGCACTTGAGCGACTGTTTAAGATGACAGATTTCTCAAGAGATGAATCCGTTAAACGATTCTCTAGACAATTACGCGGAATGGGTGTCGATGATGCCTTGCGTGAGCGTGGTGCGAAAGATGGCGATATCATTCGTCTGCTTGAGTTTGAATTTGAATTTATTGATTGATCAAAAGGAGGGTCCAGTCCATGGACTCTCCCGTTTTTAAAAGGGGAGAAAACAGGTGAAAGAAGAAACGTTCTATTTAGTGCGAGAGGATGTACTTCCAGATGCGATGCGAAAAACGCTTGAAGTCAAAAAGCTGCTTGATCGCAAAAAAGCGGATTCAGTTGCTGATGCTGTTCAAAAAGCGGATTTAAGCCGCAGTGCTTTTTATAAATACCGAGATGCTGTTTTTCCGTTTTATACGATGGTCAAAGAGCAGATTATCACATTGTTTTTCCATCTTGAGGACCGGTCTGGTGCTCTATCAAGGCTGCTCCAAATTGTGGCTGACTCTGGCTGTAATGTGTTATCTATTCACCAAACCATTCCGCTGCAAGGAAGAGCGAATGTCACCCTATCGATCAGTACGGCTGGCATGGCAGATGATATCAATACCGTCATGAATCATTTAAGAAAACTCGAATTTGTCGAAAAAGTTGAAATTCTAGGTTCTGGAGCGTAAAGGAGAGATCATAGCAGATGAAGCAATTAACTGTAGGTTATTTTGGACCAGAGGCAACATTTACTCATTTGGCCGTATGCTCTTGCTTTCCAAAAGATGCAGTGCAGCAGGCCTATGCAACGATCCCGCAATGCATGGATGCTGTGTCAAAGGGCGAAGTAGATTTGGCGGTCGTTCCGCTTGAAAATGCACTCGAAGGATCTGTGAACTTAACGATTGATTATTTAATTCATGAAGAAGCACTATCCATTGTTGGTGAAATGACAGCACCGATTCGGCAGCATTTGCTTGTCCATCCATCGAGAGCGGAGAGCTGGGAGACGTTAGATGCGATTCAATCACATCCTCATGCGATTGCCCAGTGTCATCAATTTCTGAAAAAGCAGTACCCTCATATTCCGCACCGGCCAGTAGAATCAACAGGCTATGCAGCGAAATACATCAGTGAGCATCCAGATGAAGCAGTTGGTGCGATTGCCAATGAGATTGCCGCAAAAACGTACGGATTGACCATTGCGAAAAAGGACATTCATGATTATCCGCACAATCATACACGCTTTGTTATTTTACATAAAGACCCTAAGGCATCGTTCCCAATGAATTCTGGTTTTTCTTCAAAACCAAAAACGACCATTGTAGTCAGTCTGCCAAAGGACGACCAATCAGGTGCATTGCACCGCGTGCTGTCTGCTTTTTCATGGCGAAATCTCAACTTGTCAAAAATTGAATCCCGCCCGACAAAAACAGGTCTTGGACACTATTTATTTATCATTGATATTGAAAAAGAAATGGATGATGTCCTTGTCCCTGGTGCGATTCAAGAATTAGAAGCGATTGGCTGTGAAGTCAAACTGCTCGGCAGCTACCAAACATATGAATTAACGAATGAAAAATAGTGTCCTATTGGGGACACTATTTTTTAGTCTTTAATTAAAAATCCAGCGTCATCCAGCGCTTGTATGGCTTGGTCAAGCTGCTTTTGACTGTAAGAAGTCAGTGTATGTAAGTGAACGCCATCTGTTAGTTCTGACAAGTAGGAGGCGCCAGTGTGAGAAATATGATGAACGAAATCAGCTACTTGTTTACGTGTGCTGACGCGAATAGAGGCGGTCAGCTCTCCGTAGACTGGGTGCTCTATGATCACGTCTTTCACCGTCACACCAAAATCTACAATCAGTGTCAGCTCCTCTTCTGTACGAAGAGGATCATGCTTGCAGGCGATGATCTGTTCAATTTCAGTTTCTGGTGCATGCAGCGGTGCCATATATACATAGCCTTGGCTTGTGGCAATAATGGGTTCGTTTTTTGCTTTTAATAATGATATATCCTGTACAATGACTTGTCGTGATACAGCGGCCTTTTTAGCTAAAAAGCTTCCAGTGAGCGGTGTATCTGTTTCTTTCAGCCACTTTAAAATGGCATTTCTTCTTTCTTCGCCAATGAGTTTCCTCTCTTGCTCCACGTCTTATGCTCCTTTCTTCTCCTTTTGCAAGCGCTCAAATGTATGCAAAAGCTGATCGATGTCCTCTTTTGATGACTGTCGTCCAAATGATATTCGAATGAATTGAAGGGCATCACGATCTGATACTTGTAATGCCTTTACAGCAGGGGAAGGATGATGGTAACCAGAAGCACATGCACTTCCAGTCGATATACAAATCCCATGCCGGTTACACGCTAACATTACATATTGTCCTTCAAACCCTTCAAAAAAACAACCAATAATATGAGGGAGCATGCGGTGCTTGCCATGATCCTGAAGCGTACGGACAGGCAATTGCCGTTTTTTTAGCTGCTGAAGAAAATAATCACGAAGCTGCTCATTTAGTTGATGCTGCTCATCTAGCTTAAGCATCACTTGTTCACTCGCCGCGGCAAAAGCACCGATACACGGAACGTTCACAGTTCCAGGGCGTAAGCCGTTTTCCTGAACTGCACCTGCATATATAGGCTTCCAAGGGACATGTGCGCCCATATAGACAGCACCAGCGCCCTTAGGTGCATACACTTTATGACTAGAGATGGACATGGCATCGACCCCAAGTTCCTTGATGGACACACGGATTTTTCCGAATGTTTGCACAGCATCTGTATGAAAAAAAATGTGTCTTTCCTTTAAAAGCGGTGCTAATTGAGCTAGTGGCTGGATTATACCTGTTTCTGAGTTTGCATGCTGGATGGACACTAGTCCTGTTTCAGGCAATAAAGCTTTTTGAAGTATGTCCTCTGTGATGATCCCATCTTGATTCGGTTCAATGATCGTGACCTTTACGCCAAAGCGCTGTAAGCTACTAACCGCGTGATGCACAGATGGGTGTTCCACTGATGTTGTGATGACATGCTGTTTATGTGCTGGCAGCCCATTTGTGATTGATTGAATCGCAAGGAGATTGGATTCAGTTCCGCCGCTTGTAAAGTAGATGCCGCCTGATTCGCCTTCAAGAATTGTAGCGAGTGATTGTCTACTGTAAGTCAATATGTCATTTGCTCTTCCCCCTGCATCATGAAGACTGCTGGCATTCCCGTAATAATCTTTACTTAGCTGCTGAAATACATGCAGTGCTTCCTCTGAAACAGGTGTAGAAGCTGCGTAATCTAAATAGACCAAACCATCCATCTCCTGTGTGAAAATTTTTTCTTGTATTTATTGTAGTGTTATGTAATGATATGTGTCAAGACAGGTGTAAATGACAGGAGGGGCGATTGTGTCATCAATCAAAAAAGTCATTGTGGTGGGATCAGGCATTGCAGCGCTTTCCTTTGCAAAAACCATATCAGAAAGCTGCCAAGTCATTATGATGACAAAACAACAATTTTCCTCTAGTAATTCCATGCTGGCACAAGGAGGAATCGCTGCTGCCTTCTCAGCGCATGATTCAGTTGATCAGCATGTGCAAGACACACTGGCTGCCGGCTGTGATCATAATGATGAAAGGGCCGTACAGGAGATCGTCAGTCTTGGAAAACATCTTGTGAAGCAGCTCGTAGCAGAAGGCTGCCCATTTGACCGGAATGAAGCGGGAATGCCGCAGCTAGGTAAAGAGGGAGCGCACACCACTCATCGCATTTTGCATGCAGGAGGAGATCAAACAGGCAAAACCCTCGTGCAATATTTGAAAAGTCAGCTTGGCACACATATTCATGTATACGAATATCACCATGTCATTGATCTACTGGTTCATGAAGGGAAATGTATGGGTGTTGTATGGAAAGACGAGAAAGGACACGTACAGACCATGACTGCAGATGCAGTTGTTTTATCCACTGGTGGCTGCGGGTCCCTATATGAGACAAACACAAATGACCCTTCTGTAACAGGAGATGGGCTGATGATGGCCTATCGAGCCGGGGCGCAATTAGTGGATCTCGAATTTGTTCAATTTCATCCGACCCTTTTGACGATAGCTGGAAAAGCAGTCGGACTCATTTCAGAGGCAGTACGGGGGGAGGGAGCTTATTTAGAAGATGAAACAGGCAGGCGGATCATGAAAGGCATTCACCCACAGACCGATTTAGCGCCTAGAGATGTGGTCGCTAGAGCTATTTTTCATGAGCAGCAATTAGGTCACCATCTATATCTCAACATCCATGAGATTCCGCATTTCTCGGCTCGTTTTCCAGCGATTGATGCAATGTGTCAGCGAGCGGGAGTCGATATGGCAGGCGGACGGCTACCCGTTTCCCCTGGTATGCACTTTTTAATGGGCGGAATCAAGGTGAATGAATATGGAGAAACCACCGTTCAATCCCTATTTGCGATCGGTGAAGCGGCTTGTACAGGTTTACATGGCGCCAATCGATTGGCGAGTAATTCCCTTCTAGAAGGTCTAGTTTTAGGAAGCAAAGCCGCTCGTCGTATTGAGCAATTGCCAAAACAGCCAAAAACAATCCCGTCTCTTTCTGTAAAAGAAATATGGTCTGTCCCGGCGATTTCAAAGGCTCAGATTAGAAAATGGATGACAGCATATGCTGCAATTGTCAGAGATGAAAAAGGCTTGCAGACCTTGCTCGATGAATTAAAACAAGTATCCTTTCAGCAAATTAATGTGAAGGATATCACAAACGAACAGATTGAATTAACCAATCAATGGGCTTTAGCGATTTGTCTCGTTCAGTCTGCACGACTCCGTACAGAAAGCAGGGGTGGTCATTATCGAAAGGATTATCCAAAGCGGAATGATGCTTTGTGGCAAGGGAAACAGATTGTACATGAAAATGGCGATATTTACATCATGAAAAATGAAAGGATCGGTGCCAAATGGAACGTTTACAGTTAAAACAAATGCTCACTCATTTTTTAAAAGAAGATATTGGCTTTGGAGATGTATCAGCTGATGCCATCTTTGGAGATAAGAAAGGAACAGCTTATATCATTGCGAAACAATCAGGCGTATTGGCAGGGTCACAAGTGGTTGACATGGGGTATGGCCTGCTGAATGAACAAATTCAAACTGAGCTGTTTTTCCAGGAGGGCGATTGGATTCATTCAGGCGCTGTACTGGCTCAAATAAGGGGCCCAGTCAACGACTTGCTCAAAGGAGAACGGGTCATTTTAAATTTATTACAGCGCATGACAGGTATCGCCACCTTAACGCATGAAGCAGTGCAGCGATTAGCTGATCCGTCTATTACAATTTGTGATACGAGAAAAACGACACCCGGCCTGCGCATGCTAGAGAAATACGCAGTCAAGGTTGGAGGCGGGAAGAATCATCGTTTCGGTTTATCAGATGGCGTGATGATTAAAGATAATCATATTGCTGCATGTGGTTCTATCCGTGAAGCTGTAGAGAAAGCACGAGCATACGCCGGTCATATGGTGAAAATTGAAGTCGAAATTGAATCAGAAACGCAGCTCATGGAAGCCATTGATGCAAAAGCGGATGTCATCATGTTTGATAACTGCTCTCCGGACGAAGTAAAACGTTTTAAACAAATGACGCCAGAGTCCATTCTGACAGAGGCTTCAGGGGGCATCACGTTAGAGACATTGCCAAGCTACAGGGGGACAGGAGTCGACCTTATTTCACTTGGTTTTCTAACACATTCTGCTCCAGCATTTGATTTTAGTATGAATATGGAATTCAGCCATAAAGGGGGAACGACTCATGTCCATGCTTGATGTACTAGCGAATCAACATTCGGCCATGATGCCAGATGAATATAAACACCGCTCTTATGAAGAAATGAAGCAGCGTGTGTTAGATATTAAACGAGCCTTTGGATCAAAGCTTTTTATACCAGGCCATCATTATCAAAAGGACGAGGTCATCCAATTTGCAGATGCAACAGGTGACTCATTACAGCTAGCGCAAATAGCAGCTGACAATCAGGAGGCAGAATACATTGTGTTCTGCGGTGTTCACTTTATGGCAGAAACGGCAGATATGCTGTCAAAAAAGAATCAGCATGTCCTTTTGCCTGATATGAGAGCAGGCTGTTCAATGGCTGATATGGCGAACATGAAACAAACCGATAGAGCATGGGAGCAGCTCACGGATCTGTTTCGGGAGACGATACTCCCGCTTACGTATGTCAACTCAACAGCTGATATTAAAGCATTTGTCGGCAAGCATGGCGGGGCAACTGTTACATCATCAAACGCTAAAAAAGTGCTCGAGTGGGCGCTTACGCAAAAAGAGCGGATTCTGTTTCTCCCTGATCAGCATTTAGGGCGTAATACAGCCTATGATTTAGGTATTCCGTTAGAAGAAATGGCTGTTTGGGATCAAGTAGAAGAAAAGCTCATCACCGATCAGCCGCTTTCTCGCATCAAAATGATTTTATGGAAAGGGCATTGCTCTGTACATGAGAAGTTTACCGTGCAGAATATTGATGAAACGAGAAAAAGAGACCGTGACATTCAAATCCTTGTTCATCCAGAGTGCACGCATGAGGTGGTAAGAGCTTCTGATCTAGCTGGTTCAACGAAATTTATTATAGATACGATCAAGCAGGCGCCAGCAGGAAGCAAGTGGGCGATCGGAACAGAAATGAATTTAGTAAAGCGCATCATAGATCAGCATCCAGATAAGCAAATTGAATCCCTTAACCCGGATATGTGTCCGTGTTTGACAATGAACCGTATTGATCTGCCTCATCTATTATGGTCACTTGAAAGCATTGAAAAGGGAGAGCCAGTCGGTTTGATTCAGGTCAATGAAGAGATAACAAAAGAGGCTTTACTCGCGTTAAATAAAATGCTTACGATTAAATAATGAATCAGCCCCTCCTATCAGAAAACAAGTTTTTATCATATTGGCTTGTAAATAGGCATAAATTTATGGTGAAACATATTGTACTTCTGACATAACCGATACGTTCACGTTTTGCATAGGAGGGGAAAACGTTGAAAATTCATATTGTGCAAAAAGGAGACTCCCTTTGGAAAATTTCAAAGAAATATGGAGTCGACTTTCAAGAATTGAAAAAACTAAATTCACAGCTCAGTAATCCAGATTTGATCATGCCGGGTATGAAGATCAAAATTCCATCTAGTGGTGTTCCTGTGAAAACAGATCATCAAAATGTGAAAGAAAAGCCAAAGCCGAAAGAACATCCGTATGTGAAAGAAAAGCCGAAGGATGTCGTGCAAGTGCAAGATACGAAACCGAAGGAAAAGCCAAATGAACCGGTACCTTATGTACCGCCAGTTCCAAAGATCGAACAGCCAGTTTTTCCGCAAGTCGATGTGAACTATTATCAGACCAATCTCTACCAGCCATTCACGCCTCCTCCCAAAAAAGAACATCATGAAAAGAAAGATCATGTTCATGAGAAGAAGGATCACAAGGATCATAAAGACCATTTTCATCATGAAAATAAGGACCATAAAGATCACAAGGACCATTTTCATCATGAAAATAAAGATCATCACAAAGATGAAGTGGCAAAGGGATATGATCCATTTATTCATATTCCGCATCAAAAAGAGGAGGGAAAAGATATGGAGCATAGCAATTACCCAAACCTTCCTAACTTCCCGCAAATGCCGAATGTGGGAGGAGCAGCGGTAGGGGGAATGGCCGAAAATAAAGAGCATCAGCACCATCATCATGAACCATATGACCCTTATTATGGTTATGGTCATGGTCATTACATGCCTGCGATGTACCCATATCCGCAGCAAATGGTGCCGGCTTCACCTATTTTACCGGGATCAGGACTTTGTTATCCGGTCCAGCCTTATTACCACCATCACATGATGCCATATTCTTACCCAGCCCAGCCGTATTATCCAGCCTATCAAGCGCCGGCTTACTACGGGGAACATCATGAGCATCACGCAAACGATGGACATCACTGGCACCACCATATGCATCCAAATGCAGGCGCAAATGCGAACGTGAATGCGAACGTGAATCAAGGCTTTTATCCAAACGCTTCAAACGAAGCCTATGGCAAGGAAGACTGCGGTTGTGATGACGGCATGAAGCATCATCATCAGCCATGGCCAGGACATTATCCAAATCCTGTTCCATATGGTCAAATGGGAGCTTATCCTGCTCAGCCTTATATGCAGCCATATCCAGGTCAATCCGTTTTTGCAAGACCAGAGGAAGACGAAGAAGATTAATGACAGAAGGGACGATCTCAATCGTTCCTTTTTTTGTTTATAACTGACAGCTTGATTTTCTCCTGAACTGTACATGCTAAAACAGAGCCTGTTTCGCGCTCATGAGATTGAATTTGTACAGGGGGTTTTTCGTTTGAGTTTGAGACAAAAATGGCAAAAAACAATCGCATTAGTGCTCCTTCCTATTGGTTTAACGGCATGTGGTACAAACGACAATGCGGGTGTAGATACACGTCATAATCAATCAGGCCAGCCGGTTGGTTATCATTCGAATAACCGTGCGGATGACAATAACCAAGATCATCAAGGGCCAGTTTCCGAACTCATGGAGGGAATGAACGGTGGGAATACAACGAATGTTGATTATCGCACCCGTCCTCAAACAGATGATCGAACGCCTCTCGCAGGTGGTGATGGACGCTATAGTCATGGGGATATGAACTATCATAACCAAATGTCGTTCTCTGGCTACGATAAACAAGAGAACGTGCAGCTTTCACGCAAAATTGCCAACCGGGTGAATAAAATGAACCATGTAGCAGACTCACAAGTCATGGTCACAGATGAAAATGTGTATATTGCCATAAAATCAGATGGACGTCTCACATCAGAGGGCGTAACACAAATAGAAGAAGCAGCGACTCGTTATGCAGATGGACGAGCTGTCCAAGTCATCAAAGACGAAGGTGCATTCACACGCTTCAGAGATATGAGAAAAACGCAATTTGAAACAGGCCAAACAGGCATGACCCGATAGTTTGAAATAAAAAAGGCTAAAGTTCGTCACGAACTTTAGCCTTTTCTTAAAAATAAACCTTGATCCCTATATAAAATTCGTAAACGAAATAACAGCCAAATCCAAGTAATAAAATACCTGCAATAATAGATGTCCACTTGATCATCGCCCGGTTCATCACTTTTCTTGTGAAGGATACAATCGTCAAAAGACCGATGTCATGCAGAAGAATCCCTGTCAAAATACCCCCGGCAGCCAACATAAACTCAGATGAATCTGTTTTCGTATAAGCATCTGCCAGTACAGCACCAAACACAGATACCCAGAACACAAGGTTTCCAGGGGATACTGCCACAAGCAAGCCGTTCCGGTAAGTTTTTGCAAATGATTGATTGACCTTTTCTCCTGCTAAATGAATGTCTTGATCTGCATTTTTAATGGAATCGTATGCAAGAATCATCAAGAATACGGCCCCGATCAGCCAGAGCGGGGTTTGGACAAACGGCAATGATAAAAATTGTGCGAATCCAGCATATAAAGCCAAGATGAGCAAGATATCGATTGTCATGCCGCCGGCTCCTACTGTTAAGCCATGAAAGAACCCATTTTTTAACCCCTGCTTTGTCATTTCAACCGTGATTGCTCCAACAGGTAGAGCAATTGAGAATCCTATGACGATAAATGTTAGAAATGTTTGCAATCGACTAGAACGTCCTTTGAATAAATGATTTGTATAAAAATTCTCCGTTTAGATTAATTATACATAATAGGAGAAAAGGATCAATGATTATTTCTGATTTAATGGAAATATAGGAGGGAGATGTTGTATAGAATTGTGCATATCCTGCCCATGAGTAAAACATGTAGGGGAAAGGAACTATTTTCCTGAATCTTCTTTTTTTCATATCGTTCCTATGCTAAACTGATGTGGAAATCAATAAAAGTGACTAGGGGTGCCCGTTAAAGTGGGCTGAGAGAGAAGCTGAAGCTTTTTAACCCTTTGGACCTGATCTGGCTCGTACCAGCGTGGGGAAGTTGAAGACGATACATGTGTCATTTGAATGACATTCATGTTTTTTCTGACGACGAAACCAGGTTCTCAAGCATAGAGCCTGGTTTTTTGCTGGTGCTGATTTGATCCTGTCCGGTGACAAGAAGAGAAGGAGAGAACAGCAAATGAAAGAAAAGAAAAATGTCCCATCCACCCAATCTTTACTATCAAGCTTTGAAGGAAGTAAAAAGGTGTATGAGCAGGGATCAAGACCTGACATCTTGGTACCCAAAAGGGAGATTATGCTCTCAAATACTGTGACACAGGCGGGCGAGGTTCCAAATGACCCAATCCGTGTGTACGATACAAGTGGACCGTACACAGATGAGAATGCCCATATTGATGTTACAAAGGGATTAAAGCGTCTTAGAGCGGCGTGGATTGAAGAAAGAGGAGATACAGAAAGCTATGAAGGGCGTCATGTGAAACCGGAAGATAACGGGTATCGTTCAATGGGGAAAGAGTCCTTCCAGCCTGTTCATACTGATTTTCATCATGTGCCGCTCCGCGCGAAAAATGGTGCCACTGTGACACAAATGCATTATGCAAAAAAAGGCATTATTACTCCTGAAATGGAATTTATTGCGTTGAGAGAACAGCTAAGCCCTGAGTTTGTTAGGGATGAAGTAGCTAGCGGAAGAGCAGTCATTCCAGCGAATATTAATCATCCTGAAAGTGAACCGATGATTATTGGAAAGAATTTTCACGTCAAAATCAATGCAAATATTGGAAATTCAGCTGTGACGTCCTCCATTGATGAAGAAGTAGAAAAAATGACGTGGGCGATCAGATGGGGTGCAGACACAATGATGGACCTGTCCACTGGGAAGGACATTCACACAACGAGAGAATGGATCATTCGGAATTGCCCAGTCCCAGTAGGAACCGTTCCCATTTACCAGGCACTTGAAAAAGTGAATGGAGTAGCAGAAGACTTGACGTGGGAGGTATACAGAGACACATTAATTGAACAAGCAGAGCAAGGTGTAGACTATTTTACGATTCATGCGGGCGTGCTATTAAGATACATTCCGCTTACAGTCGATCGGGTAACGGGAATTGTGTCAAGAGGCGGAGCTATTATGGCAAGATGGTGTCTCGCTCATCATCAGGAAAACTTTCTTTATACCCATTTCGAAGATATTTGTGACATTATGAGAACCTATGATATTGCCTTCTCACTTGGAGACGGACTCAGACCGGGATCGATTGCTGATGCCAATGACGAGGCGCAGTTTGCTGAGCTAGAAACGCTAGGGGAATTGACAGAGATCGCCTGGAAACATGATGTACAGGTGATGATTGAAGGACCTGGACATGTCCCAATGGATAAAATCAAAGAAAATGTTGATAAGCAGATGGAGATTTGCAAAGAGGCACCATTTTATACGTTAGGACCTCTTACAACAGATATTGCCCCGGGATATGATCACATTACATCCGCTATCGGCGCTGCCATGATCGGCTGGTATGGCACAGCCATGCTGTGCTATGTTACGCCAAAAGAACATTTAGGTCTGCCGAACAAAGAAGATGTGAGAGAAGGCGTCATTGCGTATAAAATTGCCGCACATGCAGCTGATCTAGCAAAAGGACATCCTGCTGCTCAAAAGCGCGATGATGCATTATCGAAAGCGAGATTCGAATTTAGATGGCGGGATCAATTCCACCTGTCCCTTGATCCAGAAAGAGCCTTGGCGTTCCATGACGAAACATTGCCTGCTGAAGGCGCTAAGACCGCTCATTTTTGCTCCATGTGCGGACCGAAGTTTTGCAGCATGAAAATTTCTCATGATATCCGCCATCAATCAGAAGAAGTGAAAAAAGAGATGGAGAAGAAGGCGAAGGAGTTTATCCGCCAAGGAAGTCAAATTTATCAATCTTAAAAAAGAACCTCGCACTTCTTCATGTGCGGGGTTCTTATAAGACAGCTGAAAAGGCCTTTCTCATGAGATGGAAAAGGGCTCGTACTGCAATCGCCATCATGTCCATACTCGGAATCAGGGCATCTGTTAAATGAAACAAGACCGTTTGTCTCTCTGGAGATGTTCGTTTCTTTTTCTCTTTCATGAAGACAGCCTCCTTTTTAAACAATATACTTCTTTGCAGATGAGAGAGATAGAGATGTTATGTGAATTTAAACAAAATTTAAACTTCTTGTGTTTGGAAGGAAAGAAGGAGGGGAAACGAGTTGAATAGAGAATGAATGAAAAGAGCTGACCTTACCAGTTAGCGAACAAGAAAGAGTGGAAGGTGATCTTATGATGAAAGTATTCAAAGTAACATTTCATATGAACAACGGGGAAGTGCTTGATTTCGAGTTAAAACGTCCAGCGACCTATGATGTGTATAAAAAAATTGAGGAAGCCAATCATTGGTTTAAGCTGAATAATGAAATCATCAACCTATTAAATGTCAATAGTATCCATGTAGAAACAGAATAAAACAGAGAAGCCGCTCGGGAAGATGAGCGGCTTTTATTATGCGGAGAAATCATTTCGGTTATTAAGCTGGAATCGGGAGAGCCAGTTCTTTTTATACAAATAGGCAATCACTTCAAGCCACAGACGCGGTGCTTTTTTAGGGAAAAAAGGTTTTTGGTAATAGGCGTAAGCGGCTTTTAAATCATCCCATTGATGACATGTTTTCGTTTGAGTAAAGCGGGCAACGTCGATCACCCTGATGCGGCCTTCCTTTGTTAAAATCAGGTTACGCAGATGGATATCAGAAGGGTTTAATCCTTTCCCGCGTGCTTCTTCTAGCGCATGATCGACTTGTTCAATCATTTGTTTTTTGATGGGAATCCCCTTTGTGAGGCATTCATAGAATGTGTAGCCTTTAATATATTCCATTAAAATATACTGATCCCCAGACTCATAAATCTCAGGGTAATAAGGTGAACCGGAAAGTTTTTCGTAAATGGCGGCCTCTTTGCGGGCAATATGTTGATAAGAAGGGAAAAAGACTTTTAGCGCCATTTTTTTGCCGTCCTTTTTGTAGGAAAAGACATAGGCACTTCTTCCTTTGCCGCACAGCTCAAGCTCTGCCGGTTTAAAGGCAAGCTTATGAAAACGTTTTTCTTCATGATACTGAATCGATTCGGCTAATCTTTTGACATCTGACATTGACTTCACCTTCTTTGGTTTCAGTTTATGCGGCTGAAAAACGAATGATGAAAAAACCATGTCATTCGATTAAGCAATGGATTGTATCAAACATAACATTTACGAATGAAGGATACAACGAAAGACTCTCAAAACGCGTGAGTGTCATCGGTTTGGTTAATGTTTAGAAAAATGGGTCAAACTACATATGTCATGCATCGATCTTATGTTCTAAAGAGGTGTAAATAGTGAAAGTGAAGATGAAATGTTTCGTTACAGGACTTATCATGACAAGTGTGCTTTTTTTCGCTGCGGATATGGAGGGGAAAGAACACTTGCAAAAGCAGTCAAACTCTATCACCGTGCAGCTTGAGAAAGTCTATCTAGACGGAGATGTGAGTATAGAAAGGCACCGGGCATCATTAGAAGACAAAGACACATTCTGGGCGCAGTATAAAGGCTGGACGCTGGTAGAACAGAAAGAGGATTTTGCCCTTTTTAGAAAACAAATTGATGATATCTCTCCATTAAGTAAAGCAAATGGTTATATCGGGTTATCAGAGGACGGTGTCATTTCTACGTTTCATGGAAGGCCTGACGGCTGGGCGGAGCCTATTCATCTCTTTTTTCAAATTGATACGTCCCGTTTAGAAAGTCATGTAGAAAAGCAGCTTGAGCAAGGCATTCCTTTTCGAACAAAGGATGAATTTGAACATGTACTTGAAGTCATGAAGCCGTACCGAAATGAAATATCGTTTTAAACTGTGTGACAGCTTGCTGGTATGAAGACCGCAAGCTGTTTTTCATGGTTGTCATGTAAAAAAGGGCTGAGCGAACGTATGTTAACTTTTATTGCGGTTTTCTCTTCGATTTATGGTACAATGAAGAACAGTCAAAGAGGTGAAAACGGTGATAGAGTTTGTGAAAGGGACCATTGATTATGTGTGCCCGCAATATGTTGTCATTGAAAACGGCGGAGTGGGATATCAAGTCTATACCCCAAACCCGTTTATCTATCAAGTAAATAAACAAGAAACGATTTATACGTATCATTACATAAAGGAAGATGCCTTTTCGTTATATGGATTTCAAACACGAGAAGAAAAAGCATTGTTCACTAAACTGTTAAATGTCACGGGGATTGGCCCAAAGGGTGCTCTTGCGATCCTTGCTTCTGGTGATCCTGGCGCTGTCATTTCAGCGATAGAACGTGAGGATGAAGCGTTCCTGATTAAATTCCCTGGTGTTGGCAAAAAAACAGCCCGTCAAATCATTCTGGATCTAAAAGGAAAACTTGCAGATGTGGTGCCGGAGATGATTGGCAACTTATTTAATCACGAGGATCATATTCAGGTCGAAACGCAGCAAACGGCATTAGATGAAGCGCTTGAAGCCTTAAGTGTCCTTGGATACGGTGATCGTGAAATTAAAAAGGTTCTTCCATTATTAAAAGAAGAAACGAATCTTACCACCGATCAATATGTCAAAAAAGCTTTACAAAAAATGTTGAAATAGGGTGATGTCTCATGGATGAACGGCTCGTCTCAACTGAAGCAGACAACCATGAATCAGCCATTGAGCAAAGTCTGCGGCCACAGACGCTTAGCCAATATATCGGTCAGCAAAAAGTAAAGGATAATCTGAGCGTGTTTATTGAAGCTGCCCGCATGAGGCAGGAAACGCTCGATCACGTCCTTTTATATGGACCGCCTGGACTTGGGAAAACAACGCTTGCGTCAATTATTGCCAATGAAATGAATGTTCAGCTGCGTACAACGTCTGGACCAGCGATTGAACGTCCGGGAGATTTGGCAGCCATCTTAACATCTCTTGAGCCAGGAGATGTATTGTTTATTGATGAAATTCATCGCTTGCAGCGCTCAATTGAGGAAGTACTGTATCCAGCAATGGAGGATTTTTGTTTAGATATCGTCATTGGAAAAGGAGATACAGCACGCTCTGTACGGCTTGATTTACCTCCATTTACACTTGTAGGTGCAACGACACGTGTCGGGCTTTTAACAGCGCCGCTTCGAGACAGGTTTGGGGTACATGCAAGATTGGAATACTATGAGCAAAGAGATTTGGCTCACATTGTGGCAAGAACAGCCGAGCTGTTTGAGATTGGAATTGATCTTCGCTCAGCCGAAGAAATTGCGAGACGTTCTCGGGGAACGCCGAGGGTCGCCAATCGATTGCTCAGAAGAGTAAGAGATTTTGCGCAGGTACTTGGCAATCATGCCATTACGCAGGACATTGCAGAAGATGCCCTTGAGCGTCTTCAAGTTGACAGGCTTGGCCTCGATCATATAGACCATAAACTGCTTTTAAGTATGATTGAAAAATTTAGAGGCGGTCCTGTTGGACTTGATACGATTTCAGCGACAATTGGAGAAGAATCACATACGATTGAAGATGTGTACGAACCGTATTTACTGCAAATTGGTTTCCTTCAAAGAACACCAAGAGGCCGGGTCGTCACAAGAGAAGCGTATGAACATTTTCATATGGAGGTTCCGATTCGTGACTGAATTCCCTAAAATATTGATGATTTTAGGTGGTGTCCTTTTTGCCGCAGGCTTAGTGTTTCAATTGGTTGGGAAGCTGCCAGGTGATATTTTTGTGAAAAAAGGAAATGTGACGTTCTTTTTTCCCGTCATTACGTGCATTGTCATTAGCATCGTACTAACCATTTTACTCAATATCTTTGGACGGATGAAATAACGTTAACTAGTTAACTACAGAATAGGTGAAGGAAATGAAGCTAGAATTATTTGATTTTGATTT
The DNA here is from genome assembly GCF_014764715.1 of Bacillus crepusculi. GTDB lineage: Bacteria > Bacillota > Bacilli > Bacillales > Bacillaceae > Bacillus. The sequence goes on from NZ_JACXXE010000006.1 coordinate 64,744, forward strand.
ACCCGAAAGATTGATTGCACAAGTGCCGCTTGAAAAACGAGATGCATCAAGACTGATGGTCTTAAATAAACAAACGGGTGCGATCACACATGATACATTCTCACAAATCATCGATTATTTTCAAAAGGGTGATTGTCTCGTTTTAAACAACACTCGCGTTCTGCCTGCACGCCTGTTTGGCATGAAAGAGGATACAGGTGCAAAGGTTGAACTTCTTCTATTGAAGCAAGAAGAAGGAGACAAATGGGAAACTCTCGTAAAGCCAGCCAAACGGGTGAAAAAAGGAACGGTTATCACATTTGGTGATGGACGGCTTCAAGCAGTATGTACAGAGGAGCTGGAACATGGCGGACGAAAAGTCGAGTTTCAGTATACAGGCATTTTTTATGAAGTGCTTGAATCCCTTGGAGAAATGCCGCTGCCTCCTTATATTAAAGAGCAGCTTGATGATCGTGAGCGCTATCAAACGGTGTATTCGAAAGAAGTTGGTTCCGCTGCGGCGCCTACTGCCGGTCTACACTTTACAACTGAACTGCTGGATGCGCTGAAAGCCAAAGGTGTGCATATTGCTTTTATTACTTTGCATGTTGGGCTTGGAACTTTTCGTCCGGTCAGTGCAGAGCGCATTGAAGAACATGAAATGCACGCAGAGTTTTACGAAATGAATGAAGAAACGGCTAAAGAGCTGAATCGCGTGCGCAAAGAAGGCGGGCGGATTATTTCAGTTGGTACAACATCAACACGAACGCTTGAAACGATTGCAAGTGCACATGATGGTGAATTCAAAGCGTCAAGCGGGTGGACGTCGATCTTTATTTATCCAGGCTACACATTTAAGGCAATTGATGGGATGATCACGAATTTCCATTTGCCGAAATCCTCCTTAATTATGCTTGTCAGCGCATTAGCTGGACGAGAGCACGTACTGAAAGCGTACAATGAGGCAGTAAAAGAGGAATATCGATTCTTCAGCTTTGGCGATGCCATGCTGATTCAATAACATCATACAACAAAGACAGGAGGGCTCATTTTTGTCGCAATTACCGATACGTTATGAGTTCATTAAAACATGCAAACAAACAGGTGCACGCCTTGGCCGCGTTCATACCCCGCACGGCTCCTTTGAAACACCTGTATTTATGCCAGTCGGTACACTGGCTACAGTGAAAACAATGGCGCCAGAAGAATTAAAAGCAATGGATGCAGGCATCATCTTAAGCAATACGTACCATCTATGGCTCCGTCCGGGTCATGACATTGTGAAAGAGGCAGGCGGTCTGCACAAATTTATGAATTGGGATCGAGCGATTTTAACTGATTCAGGCGGCTTCCAAGTATTTTCTTTGAGTGAATTTAGAAAAATCGAAGAAGAAGGCGTTCACTTCCGTAATCACTTAAACGGAGACAAGCTGTTCCTTTCTCCTGAAAAAGCCATGGAGATTCAAAACGCGCTTGGCTCTGATATTATGATGGCATTTGATGAATGCCCTCCATATCCAGCAGAGTACGATTACATGAAACGTTCTGTGGAGCGGACAAGCAGATGGGCAGAGCGCTGTCTAACAGCGCACCAGCGTCCAGAGGATCAAGGTCTGTTTGGAATTGTCCAAGGCGGAGAATACGAAGAGCTTCGGAAACAAAGTGCAAAAGATCTGGTTTCACTTGATTTCCCGGGCTACGCCATCGGAGGCTTATCTGTTGGTGAACCAAAAGATGTGATGAACCGTGTGCTGGAGTTCACAACGCCATTTTTACCAGCAGACAAGCCAAGGTACTTAATGGGTGTCGGCTCACCAGATTCATTAATTGACGGCGCTATCCGCGGTGTAGACATGTTTGATTGCGTACTGCCGACGAGAATTGCAAGAAACGGTACGCTCATGACAAGCGAAGGACGTCTTGTTGTGAAGAATGCAAAATATGAGCGTGATTTTAGACCAATCGATGAAAACTGTGACTGCTACACATGTAAAAACTACACACGCGCCTATATTAGACATTTAATCCGTACAAATGAAACGTTCGGAATTCGATTAACAACTTATCATAATCTTCATTTTCTGTTAAAATTAATGGAGCAAGTGAGAGAAGCTATCCGTGAGGATCGTTTAGGTGATTTTAAAGAAGAGTTTTTTGAGCGTTATGGCTTTAATAAACCGAATGCGAAAAACTTTTAACGCATAAACGAAAGGCTTTACAATGATTTAGAAAGGGGTGAGATAGAATGGATGGTGGTATGGGTTCAATCATTATGATTGTTGTCATGTTTGCTGTGCTTTACTTCTTGTTAATTCGTCCACAGCAAAAGCAACAAAAAGCTGTGCGTCAAATGCAGCAATCTTTATCAAAAGGCGATAAAATCGTCACAATCGGTGGTTTACACGGTGAAATCGACTACATTGATGAATCAAAAGTAGTCATCAAAACAAGCGAAAACAACCGTTTAACTTTCGACCGTCGTGCTATTAGAGAATTAGCTGACAAAGGCTAATCCTCCAATACATAGCCAGAAAAAAAGAGCGATATCATTCGCTCTTTTTTTATTTGCCTCGGAGATTGACCCCGATCATTCCCCCTAGCATGCAAATCCCCAAAAAGGCCACATGATAGATGAATTGCTCTGGTGAAAAGGTCTCTCCAAACCCTAAATATTGAAACAAAAATACAGTGAGAGAAAAGATCATAGAAGTGATCGCACCAATGAGCCAGCCGCGTTCCTTTGCTTTCCCCCCAGATATGATCCCTCCTAATAAAAGTGCCACAAAGGACAAAATCATAATCATCCATTTAAACGATGATTCCTGCATACTTGTCAAGGTAAGCATGAGTGACACAAGTAAGCTTGTGACAATCATCACGACAAAAATGGCAATTAAGCCGGATAAAATGCCTTTTCCTATTTGTTTCGTTTCCTGCATGTGATTCGTCTCCTCTCCAATTGACCGAAGCTTGTCTTTTACTAAAATGTATTCACAGCGAAGAAAAAATAGACATGTTTCTCACGATAAAAACAGAGGCTTTCTTTTCTACATAAATAAAGTGTTTTGACACAAGCTATGGTGGAGAAGGAGGGGTTACATCACATGCAGGACATCTTGATTATCTCCATGAGAACGGTCATTTTATATTTTCTCATTTGGTTCATCTTTCGTTTAATGGGAAAGAGGGAAATTGGCGAACTAAGTATTTTAGATCTTGTCATTTTTATGATGATCGCTGAAATTGCGGTGCTCGCCATAGAAGAAGTAGAGGATCATATGTTACATACGGTTTGGCCGATTCTGCTGTTAACCATCATTCAAATTACACTTGCCTATCTCTCATTAAAGTTTCAAGGTGTCCGGCGCTTTCTCGATGGAAAGCCGACCCTGCTTATTATCAATGGGAAAATAGACGAGGATGCGATGAGAAAACAGCGATACAATTTCGACGATCTGCTCATCCAATTAAGAGAAAATAACATCGATAGCATTCAGGATGTCTCATATGCCATCTTAGAGCCATCTGGAAAGCTCGCCGTCGTCGAAAAAGAAAACAAGCGCACACATGCCGCGCTTGAGCTTCCTCTTATTGCAGACGGTATTGTCCAGCATGACCACCTAAAGCGAATTAATCAAAATGAACAGTGGCTGAAAGATGAGCTTGCCAAAAGAGGCTATCATGATCTTGAGCAAATCTCCTATTGTAGCTTTAATCAAAAGACATTTTATATTGATTTGAAGGATGAAGTGATCAAGAAGAGATGAGCTAGAGCAGCTTCCCGATGAATGGGATGCGGCGAAGCTCTTCTCGTTTCACTAACCCAAGACAGATTAATAGAATGACATACAGAGCGCATGTGACAAAGATGAGCATCACAAGCTCAAGAGGGGCGGAAAAGAGTCCGCTGACTTGAGATTTCAGCAAAAGACTAACAGCCCCTGTCCCGATGATCACAAGGACACATATCCCGTATTCCTTCAATGGTAAATGAATAGGTAGAACCTTTCCGACAGTTGCCGCATGGAGCAATGTGACAAGGACAATGCCAATCAGTATCGCAACTGCTGCACCCATAATGCCAAAGCTCGGCTGGGAAGCAAGGACGAAGATCATCCCAGTTTTCACAACAGCACCTATCAGGCTGTTGGTCATCGCCGCACCAGCTAAATTGAGTGCTTGAAGCACGGCTTGAAGCGGCCCTTGAAAATAATATAGAAGAAAAAATGGTGCCATGAATTTCACATAGATGGCTGCATGCGATGAACCATACATGAAGAGCGTTAAATCTTCTGCATAAACGAAAAGAATAATACATGAAATGCCTCCGCTGAGTAAACAGAGGCGCATCGCCTGCTTTAGCCGGTATTCCACTGTTTTGCGCTTATTTTGCTCCATTCCTTCACTGATCGCCGGGACTAATGCGGTGGAAAGTGAGTACGTAATAAAACTAGGCAGTGTCAAAAGGGTTAGCGCAAGACCAGTCAACTCCCCGTACTGCCTTGTCGCCTCTACAGCCGCATAACCAGCAATGGCAAGACTTTGCGCAACAACAATCGGCTCTAAAAACCAAGAAATATTGCCGATGAAACGACTGCCTGTCGTTGGCAGGGCAATACTCATGAGCTGCTTAAATGTGTCCTTCCCGTCATAAATCGCCTTGAAAAAACGCTTTCGAATACGAATTGTTTTTTTATAACGGAAGGCGATCAGTAAGTAAGCGAGTGAAATCATCTCTCCAATCACAGATGAAATCATCGCACCTGCTGCCGCATATTCAATCCCATAAGGAAGGAAAGCCGTTGTACATACCGCCACAAGAGAAATTCTTGCGACCTGTTCCAGTACTTGAGACATCGCAAGTGGACTCATCTGCTGTCTTCCTTGAAAATATCCTCTTAACACACTGGAGATGGCGATGACCGGAACGACTGGTGTAATGGCAAGCAGTGGATAGACCGTTCTAGGATCTGTCAGCATATTTTCCGCCATAATAGGGGCAAACCATAAAAAGAGCGGCGTGAAAATCAGGCTGAGTGTTCCTGTTATCGCAAGGGACATCACTAGAATGCGTTTTGTTTTCTGTTTGTCACCCCGGGCTTCTGCTTCTGCGACAAGCTTACTAATGGCGACAGGCAGTCCAAATTGGGTCAGTGTCACCGCGAGAAAAAAGGTAGGTGCAGCCATCATATAAAGCCCGACGCCTTCTTCGCCAATGAACCGTGCGATGACAATTCGATTGACAAAACCCAATATTCTCGTGATAAAACCTGCTAAAATTAAAATAATGGTCCCTTTTAAAAACGTTTGCTTCGTCAAATCAAAGATCACCTGCCTTCTCAAACGACATAGAATCATATACAATAAGATATGCGTGTATATCGTCCAAGCATGACAAGTCTCTCGATAAAAAACTGAAAAGGGGGAGCCTCACATTGACACAACATCCGGCTGCTATATACAAAGACCATTTAAAGCCTTTTCTGTTCAGTAAGCTTGAAGAATTCATCGTTTTGGGCTATAAAGATGTAGATTTAGAGGAATTATGGTCATACTTAGAGAATAAGAAGTGGAAGAAAAAACAAGAGTATCCGATTCATGAAATGGTTGCAGATATTTTATCTGTGAAAATTGGCGAATTTATGAACTATGCAACCGTTCAGTCGTTTAAAACGTCTGCTTTTTTGGACAGTGAAGATGGCAAGAATATGCTAGATGAACTGTTGAAATAGGCCATCTTAATGGATTCAGGTGTTTAAGGAGGAAATACATAATGAAAAAAGGGCGCATTCTTGCGTTTTTCTTAGTGGTTCTGTTAATCGGAACTGGCGTAGGCTTACTAACAAAGCCTGTTGCGAAAGATATGACGCTAGGGCTGGATTTGCAGGGTGGATTTGAAGTTCTGTATGATGTACACCCAGTGAAAAAAGGTGACAAGATCACAAATGGTGTTCTCGTCAGTACGGTGGAGGCTTTAAACCGAAGAGCCAACGTGCTTGGTGTAAGTGAGCCGAACATTTCGATTGAAGGCAACAACCGTATCCGCGTGCAGCTTGCGGGGGTAAAAGATCAAAACAGAGCAAGGGAGATTCTTTCAACTGAAGCACAGCTTTCCTTCAGAGATACGAATGATAAAGAGCTCCTGAACGGATCTGATCTTGTCGAAAACGGTGCAAAACAAACATTCAATCAAACGAATGAGCCGATCGTCACTGTCAAATTAAAGGACGCGAAAAAATTTGGTGACGTGACAAGAAAAGTAGCGGCCATGGCACCAAATAACCAGCTTGTCATCTGGCTTGATTACCATAAAGGAGATTCCTTCAAAAAAGAAGTCTCTAAATCAAACCACAAGTATGTGTCTGCACCGAATGTCAATCAAGAGATTAACAGCAGTGACGTACAAATTGAAGGAAACTTTACTGTCCAAGAGGCAAAAGACCTTGCAAGTATTTTAAATGCGGGGGCATTGCCAGTAAAATTAACTGAAAAATATTCAACATCTGTGAGTGCACAGTTTGGTGAACAAGCGCTGAACGAAACAGTGTTCGCAGGAATTGTAGGAATCGCATTTATTTTCTTATTCATGCTGCTTTATTACCGATTACCGGGTCTGATTGCTGTCATTACACTTTCAGCTTATATCTACATTACGCTTCAAGTGTTCGACTGGATGGGCGCGGTCATGACACTGCCTGGAATTGCAGCACTGATTCTTGGGGTAGGGATGGCTGTCGATGCCAACATTATTACTTATGAGCGGATCAAAGAGGAGCTCAAGCTCGGTAAATCTGTCCGTTCTGCTTTCAGGTCAGGGAACCGCAGATCCTTTGCCACCATCTTAGATGCAAACTTAACAAGTATTATTGCCGGCGGGGTGCTGTTCTTCTTCGGAACAAGCTCTGTAAAAGGATTTGCAACAATGCTCATCCTATCCATTTTAACAAGCTTTATCACGGCTGTATTCCTATCAAGATTCCTTCTTGGACTTCTCGTTGAAAGCCGTTATCTTGACCGTAAAAAAGGCTGGTTTGGTGTCCGTCAAAAAGACATCATCGATATTCATGAAACAACAGAAAATACTGAACCAAAAACACCATTTGATAAATGGGATTTTGTCAGCAAACGTAAAGGCTTTATGATTTTCTCAATAGCTATCACCATTGCTGGAATCATTGTGCTGTCTATCTTCAAGCTGAATGCAGGTATTGATTTTACAAGTGGTACTAGAATTGATATCCAAAGCGATCACAAGCTGTCAGCTGAACAAGTAGAGCAAGACTTTAAAAAGCTGGATCTTGAGACAGACAGTGTTGTGTTATCGGGTCAAAAAGAAAACCAAGCAGCGGCGCGATTTGTCGGTGTGCCGAACAAAGAAAAGATTGCTGAAGTGAAAGATTACTTCAAAGATAAATACGGAACGGAGCCGAACGTAAGCACAGTGTCTCCGACTGTTGGAAAAGAGCTTGCCCGTAATGCATTATATGCTGTCATCATTGCTTCAATTGGGATCATTTTATATGTATCTGTCCGCTTTGAATATAAAATGGCGATTGCAGCGATTATCTCACTGCTATACGACGCATTCTTTATCATCGCTTTCTTTAGTATTACGCGTTTAGAGGTGGATGTCACCTTTATTGCGGCGATTCTCACAGTCATCGGGTACTCGATCAACGACACGATCGTCACCTTTGACAGGGTTCGTGAACAAATGAAGAAACGTAAACCGAAAACCATTGAAGATCTATCATACATTGTAAACTTAAGCTTACAGCAAACCTTTACGCGGTCTGTCAACACCGTGCTGACCGTCATTGTTGTGGTTGTTGCGCTGCTTATCTTCGGATCAGCGTCAATTACAAACTTCTCCATCGCCTTACTTGTCGGCTTATTAACAGGGGTGTACTCATCTCTTTATATTGCGGCACAAATTTGGCTGATGTGGAAAGGCCGTGAGCTGAAAAAGCCGGCTAAAATAGACACAGAGCAAGATATTTAATCTATAGAGACTGCCTTTTGGCAGTCTTTTTTCTATCGTCTCTCCGAGGAAGACGATTTGAAAAAACATTTCGAGTTTCATTGATCTTGAAATGGTCTTTTGCTATAATGACATACGTTTAGATCAGTATAGAAAGCAAGTGTCCGTTTGGGCATTTGGCTTTATTCATTGGAGGGGCTGTTATGAAGGTTCGGGAAACTGAACTGCCAGGTATCGGTCACAAAGCCGAAATGATCACAAGAAATAATGAGAAGCTTGCCATCATTACACATGATGACGGCAGAAGAGAAATGTATCATTTTCAAGAGGACGACCATGAAGAGACTATTTCTGGCATCTTGCTAAACGATGAAGAAGCAAGACAAATCGCGGCTATTTTAGGCGGCATGGTATATAAGCCAAAAGCACTTGAGACCGTAGAGGTAGCCATTGATGAACTGATGATTGAATGGTTTAAAATTGAAAAAAACGCACCTGCTGTTCAGCAGACAATCGGAGATCTCAATGTCCGCCAAAACTATCAAGTAACAGTCATCGCCATCGTGAGAAAATCACATGAGAAGATTTTAAATCCAGGACCAGATACGGTCATTGAAGAAGGGGATACCCTTGTCATATCTGGAGAAAGAAAAGAATTAAAGAACCTCATTAAAGAAAAACTCAGCAGCTAATCGGGCCCATGCTGATAGATTTTTTCCGCTATTTTCTTTTTCTGTGTTTAAGAAGGATAAGGAATAGGGAAGAATAAAAGAAAAAGCTTGGGGGATATGTAGATGAATAAACAACAATGGACCATCATACTCGCATTTATTTTCGTATTAATTGTTTCAGTATTTGCCGTGATTAATGTGCGGCCTGTGCAAGTAGACTACTTATTTGGAACGGCTGAATGGCCGCTCATCCTTGTCATTATTGGCTCTGTTCTAATGGGCGGACTCATTGTGGCATTTGCAGGGATTTTCCAAATTGTAAAATTAAAACGTGAACTAAAAGCATTAAAAGCTGAGCGTACAGTCGCTGCGCCTGCATCTAGTGTTTCTTCTAAAAAGGTAGACAAAGACGTTCAAAAGAAATCGAATGTCACGCCTTTAAAAGAACAGCCAGCGTCCTTTGACCGGAAGGAAAAATAATCTTCCAGCACAATTTCATAAAATAAAAATTGAAACCCCTCAGGCCACTCTAGTATAATAGTGTGGTTGAGGGGTGAATTTATGTTATTATCTAAAATGCGCTGGGAATATGAACATCCAAGCGAAGAAAAAGTGAAATCACTCTCTGAAAATCTGAATATTTCAGCGCTGACTGCATCGCTTCTTGTAAAAAGAGGACTCGAAGAAGTAGAAGAAGCGAGGTCTTTTTTATTTGATCAAAAAGCCGAATTTCATGATCCATTCCTATTAAAAGGGATGAAAGAAGCAGTAGAGCGCATCAACAAAGCGATCGAAGAGCAAGAATCGATTGTGATCTTCGGAGATTATGATGCGGATGGTGTGACAAGTACGTCTGTGCTTTTACATACATTAAAAGAGCGGTCTGCAAAGGTAGACTTTTATATTCCCGATCGATTTAAAGAAGGCTATGGGCCAAACGAACAGGCATTTCGATATATCAAAGAGCAGGGAGCATCGCTCGTTATCACGGTCGATACAGGTATTGCTGCTGTGAATGAAGCTCGTATTGCAAAAGAAATAGGATTAGACCTCATCATCACAGATCACCATGAACCAAGTGATGAGCTGCCTGAGGCGCTTGCGATCGTCCATCCTAAGCAGCCGGGCTGTGAGTATCCCTTTAAAGAGCTCGCCGGTGTTGGCGTTGCGTTTAAAGTAGCACATGCACTCCTAGGTAAACTGCCAGTTCAGCTATTAGATCTTGCTGCGATTGGTACAATTGCCGACCTTGTTCCACTGCATGATGAAAATAGATGGCTCGCAAAAAAAGGGCTCGTTCAGCTTCGGCAGTCGAAAAGACCGGGGCTAAAAGCGTTAGTGAAAGAAACGGGAGCCACTCTTGAAGAAGCAAACGAGGAAACGGTCGGCTTTCAAATTGCGCCAAGGCTGAATGCTGTAGGGCGAATTGAACAGGCAGATCCAGCTGTTCATCTACTCATGACAGAGGATAAGGATGAAGCAGAAGAGCTCGCTCGTTTTGTACAAGAACTCAACAAAGAACGACAAAAAATCGTGAGTACGATCACAGAAGAAGCCATTCAAATGGTCGAAGAGATGGGCGATGATCAGTCTGCGATCGTTGTTGCAAAAGCTGGCTGGAATCCAGGCGTTGTCGGAATTGTGGCATCTAAATTGACTGATACATTTTCTCGTCCGGCAATTGTGCTTGGGATCGATGAAGACGCGCAAATAGCAAAAGGATCAGCGCGGAGCATTCCTGGCTTCGATCTATTTTTCCATTTAAGCAAATGCCGCGACATCCTGCCGCATTTCGGCGGGCATCCGATGGCAGCAGGCATGACACTTCAAGCGGATGATGTCCCTTTACTAAGGGAAAGATTAAATCAATATGCAAATGAAACATTGACAGAAGAAGATTTTATTCCGGTTCAGCGGGTCGATGCCGTATGCAAGGTAGACGAAATAACGGTTCAAGCGATTGAAGAAGTGGGGATGCTATCACCATTTGGAATGCAGAACCCTAAGCCATTCATTATGATTGAAGATGCGAGGCTCGAGGACATCCGAACGATTGGGGCAAATCATCATCACATAAAAATGTCTCTGAAAGACGAAGACAAGCTACTTGACTGTGTTGGTTTTCATCAAGGGAAATTAAAAGAAGAAATTGTTCCAGGAAGCCGCATTTCCGTGATTGGCGAAATGTCCATTAATGAATGGAATAACCGGAAGAAACCTCAGCTGATGCTAAAAGATGCCCGAGTTGATGAATGGCAGCTGTTTGATTTACGCGGGAAAAAGGATTGGGAAAAGAAAATATCGACGCTTGATCCAGAAAAATACCTTGTTTTCTGTTTTGATGAAGAAACAAAAAATGAAGTGCGAATCCCGGTTCACCACGTCGATGCAGAAAATGCTTCAACGTTTGATGTACAAGACAAGTATGTGGTCTTTGCGGATGTCCCCGCAGATGAACACTTGCTTAAGCTGCTTTTAGAAAATCAAAAACCAGCCCGAATTTATACGGTCTTTCAAAGAAAAGAAGATCACTTTATGTCCTCTTTCCCTAGCCGTGACCAGTTCAAATGGTTTTATGGGTTCTTGTTAAAACGGGGAAGTTTTCCTCTCAAAGAACAAGGGATGGAGCTTGCTAAGCATAAAGGCTGGACAAAAGATACAATCATTTTTATGACAAAGGTGTTTTTTGAACTCGGTTTTGTTAAAATAGAGAATGGTGTGCTGTCAATAGTACTTGATGCCCCTAAAAAAGATTTAACTGCATCAGCGTCCTATACAGCAAAACAACGATTGATGGAACTCGATCAAACACTAACATATTCCTCAGCCAACGAGCTGAAGGAATGGCTGAATAGCATGATGGGCGAAGTCTCACCTGTGCTTTGACGTACGAGGAGGAAAAGGAAAAGATGGATTTAAAACAATATGTGACAGTTGTACCTGACTACCCAAAGGAAGGTGTACAATTTAAAGATATTACAACGTTAATGGATAAAGGCGAAGTGTACCGTTATGCAACGGATCAAATTGTTGAATATGCGAAGGAAAGAGACATTGATCTGATTGTTGGACCTGAAGCGCGTGGATTCATTATTGGCTGCCCTGTAGCATACGCACTTGGTGTAGGTTTTGCACCGGTTCGTAAAGAAGGAAAGTTGCCTCGTGAAGTCGTTAAAGTCGAATACGGCTTAGAATACGGTAAAGATGTATTAACGATTCATAAAGATGCGATTCGTCCTGGTCAGCGTGTACTGATTACAGATGACTTACTTGCGACTGGTGGAACGATTGAAGCTTCCATCAAGCTTGTAGAGGAATTAGGCGGCGTTGTAGCAGGGATTGCATTTTTGATTGAGCTGACGTATCTAGATGGCAGAAAAAAGCTTGACGGTTACGACATCTTAACGTTAATGCAATACTAATTTGAGTTTTCGTAAAAAGCACTCAGTAAGAAGGGTGCTTTTTTCCTATCAAAAATCTTTTAGCGGACTTCTTCTCTTTACATCTATCGATTTTTTCTTGATAATAAACTACAATACAGTTTTCATTTAAAAAGGTGATTCCATGGCGAACGAACAAGTTTTAACGGCGCAGCAGGTCATTGACAAGGCAAGAGAATACCTGTCCGCTGAACATATTCAATTTATAGAGCGAGCATATGAATATGCTGAGAATGCACACAAGGAGCAATACCGGAAATCTGGTGAGCCCTATATTATCCATCCAATTCAAGTGGCGGGAATTCTTGTTGACCTTGAAATGGACCCATCGACCATTGCGGGCGGCTTCCTGCACGATGTCGTTGAGGATACAGATGTGACATTACAGGATTTAAAAGAGCATTTTAACGAAGAAGTAGCGATGCTTGTTGATGGTGTGACAAAGCTCGGGAAGATTAAATATAAATCACAAGAAGAGCAGCAGGCCGAGAACCACCGGAAAATGTTTGTGGCAATGGCGCAGGATATACGTGTGATCTTGATTAAGCTGGCAGACCGTCTTCACAATATGAGAACGCTCAAACACCTTCCGCAGGAAAAGCAGCGAAGAATTTCTAATGAAACACTTGAAATCTTTGCACCGCTTGCGCACAGATTAGGGATTTCAAAGATTAAGTGGGAGCTTGAGGATACAGCACTCCGCTATTTAAATCCGCAGCAATATTACCGGATTGTGAATCTCATGAAGCGCAAGCGAGCTGAACGTGAGGAATACTTGGACGAGGTTGTCAATGAAGTAAAAGACCGCGTGTCTGAAGTGAACATCAAGGCTGAATTTTCCGGCAGACCAAAACATATCTATAGCATTTATCGCAAAATGGTCATGCAAAATAAGCAGTTTAATGAAATTTATGATTTACTGGCTGTTCGTATTTTGGTCGACAGTATTAAAGACTGCTATGCCGTGCTCGGGATTATCCATACATGCTGGAAGCCGATGCCAGGGAGATTTAAGGACTATATTGCGATGCCAAAGCCAAACATGTACCAATCTCTTCATACAACCGTGATTGGTCCAAAAGGGGACCCGCTTGAAGTTCAGATCCGTACATTTGAAATGCATGAAATTGCAGAATACGGGATTGCGGCACACTGGGCATACAAAGAAGGTAAAGAGTCAGCAGAATCAACGGAAGAAGCCGTATTCCAGAAGAAGCTGTCCTGGTTTAGAGAAATTCTTGAGTTCCAAAATGAATCCACAGATGCAGAAGAATTTATGGAATCGTTAAAGATCGATCTCTTTTCTGATATGGTGTTTGTTTTTACGCCGAAAGGAGACGTCATTGAACTGCCGTCTGGTTCAGTTCCGATCGACTTCTCTTACCGAATCCACTCCGAAATTGGGAATAAAACGATCGGCGCCAAGGTGAACGGTAAGATGGTCACACTTGATCATAAACTGAAAACAGGTGACATTATTGAAATTCTGACATCAAAGCATAGCTATGGACCAAGTCAGGATTGGGTAAAGCTTGCCCAAACCTCCCAAGCGAAGCACAAGATCAGACAGTTTTTCAAAAAACAGCGCCGTGAAGAAAATGTCGAAAAAGGCCGAGAGCTCATTGAGAAAGAAATCAAAAACCTTGAGTTTGATGTCAAAGACATTCTCACAGCCGAAAACCTGCAAAAAGTGGCCGATAAATTTAATTTTTCAAACGAAGAGGACATGTATGCGGCCGTTGGATATAACGGAATTACTGCACTCCAGGTAGCGAATCGTTTAACAGAAAAAGAAAGAAAACAAAGAGATCAAGAGGAACAAGAGAAAACGGTCCAAGAAGTGACGGTGGAGTCAAAGCCGTATCACGGGAAAAAACGTGAAGCCGGCGTAAGGGTCAAGGGGATTGATAACCTACTTGTTCGTTTATCTAAGTGCTGTAATCCTGTTCCGGGTGATAGCATTGTTGGTTTTATCACAAAAGGCCGAGGTGTATCTGTTCACCGTGAGGACTGTCCGAACGTGAAGACTGGAGAAGCGCAGGAACGGTTAATTCCAGTAGAGTGGGAGCATGAACAGCCTGCTCGAAATCGTAAAGAATACAATGTGGAAATCGAGATATTAGGATATGACAGACGCGGCTTACTCAATGAGGTGCTTCAAGCAGTCAATGAGACGAAAACGAACATTTCCTCTGTTTCCGGGAAGTCTGATCGTAACAAAGTGGCGACGATCCATATGGCGATCTTTATTCAAAATATCAACCATTTGCACAAAGTAGTAGAACGTATCAAACAAATCAAAGACATTTACTCTGTTCGCCGATTTATAAATTAGAAAGGAAGTATATCGTCTATGAGGCTTGTTGTGCAGCGTGTGACGAGTGCATCTGTAAAGGTAGGAGAAGAGGTCACAGGTGCCATTAATGAAGGATATATGGTACTCGTTGGGGTCACACATGAAGATACGGAAGAAGATGTGCTGTACTTAGCTGAAAAGCTAGCACATTTACGCATTTTTGAAGATGAAAACGGGAAAATGAATCGTTCATTATTGGATGTAAAAGGAAGTGTTCTGTCTGTATCTCAATTTACCCTTTATGGAGATACGAGAAAAGGCAGACGACCGAATTTTATGAAAGCGGCCAAGCCGGATGTGGCCAATTCACTTTACGAATGTTTCAATGAAACCCTTAGAGAAAAAGGCATCCATGTAGAAACTGGCCGTTTTGGGGCGATGATGGACGTATCATTGACCAATTCAGGGCCCGTCACCATTTGGATGGACAGTAAAGAATAGACTTGCCCTAGACTGTAGATAAACTCATGCGTGAGTTTGTTTACAGTCTTTTTCTTTTGCAATAAAACAAAAAAGAGGCGCAGAGGCCTCTTTTTGCTAACGGAAATATTGCTTTAATCCTTCTGTCATGCCTTCTGTGACTCGTTCTTGGTAAGAGTTGCTATAAATGATCGCTTCCTCCTGAGGGTTGCTTAAATAGCCGAGTTCATATAAAAGGGAAGGGCGTTTATTTTCTCTTAAAACAAAATAATCTCCGAATTTCACACCCTTATCTGGGATTTGTGAGCGTTTTGCGACTTCAGTATGAACACGTGTCGCCAGGTTTTGATCTTTTGATGCTTGATAATAATACGCTGTACTTCCTCTTACACTTGGGTCCATAAAACTATCATAATGAAGACTAATGAAAGCATCCGCATTGCGATAATGAGATGTTGCCACCCTCGATTGAAGGCTAATAAAGGTATCATCACTTCTTGTTAAATAAACATTTGCACCAGAAGCCCTTAGTTTACCTGCCAGTAAATTGGCCGTTTTGATGGTGATGTTCTTTTCAAATGCACCATCTGCGCCAATCGTGCCGCTGTCTTTTCCTCCATGACCAGGATCAAGAACAATCGTTTTTCCTTTTAACGACCCAGTTCCAGGCGATGAATCCTGCTGAGGTCTTGGCGCATCGCTGCTATTTTTCTTCGTTTGCACGACCCAGCTCGCCACATAGCCTGTTCCGCCGTTCGATAAGGTCACCTCGTACCAGTCACCTTGCGTGCGAACAATTTGATAGGCGGCCCCTTTTGTGGCTCTTTCTGCAATCCCAGCAGAGGTAGAAGCGCTTTTTCGAATGTTGGTGCCATCATACACAATATACGCTTTCTGATGAGAAGACGAAGAGGATGAACTTTTTTCACTCGCCGAGCTTGATCCTTGGCTTGTGACAATGTAATAGCTTGCAACCCAGCCTTTCACGCCTTTAGCTTCAATTTCATACCAGCCATTCTGCTCTCGCAAAATGGTGATCTGTGTGTTGCGGGCAAGTGAAGCCACCACCTCTGCATTTGGCGCCGCCGACTTTCGAACATTCAAGCTCGATACACCCACTGTGCCTGACTGTTTAGAGCGAGAGGACTCGCTTGAGCTTGATTGAGCAGCTTGTTGTCCGCCTGAAATATAGTCAGAGTGAACCCAGCCTTCTGCTTGTTTATACGAAATTTTTGTCCATTCGCCGCTTGTCTTCAGCCTTTTAGCGGAAGCGCCTTGCGGGAAAGTTCCGATCACTTGATAGGAAGTCCCAGGGCCTGTCCGAATGCGGAGATCGGAGGCTGTCGATGTAATTGTACTGCCTCCTGCCGTGCTTTGACCTTGCGCCTTTGGCTTAGCGGACTTTTGGGTGCCGGCTGATGTAGAGATCAGCCATGAGACGACCCAGCCTTTTTGTCCGTTCGATAGCCCGATCTGCACCCATTCCCCTTGTTGAGTGAGAATGGGATAGCTTTCCCCGCGTTTGACAACAGCTGCGATCCCGTAGCTTAAACCTGGACCTGTTCTCACATTGATTTCATCCGTTGCGACCACAGCTTGATTTGTTTGAGCAGTAGCATGTGTCACCGGCAAAGAACTGGCGATGAGAACAAAACAAGTAAGCAGCATCATCATGTGATTGTGTTTTTTCAGATTCAAAACGGTGTGTTCCCCTCCCTTGTAAAACCGATGAATGTTACTTCGTTATGTAATGGATGAATTCCTTGCAGTTTCCCTAATAAAAATGAATCAATCTGTTTATACTAGATAAAAATGTGATAAAAGGATGTACAAACATGAGATTAAGCAGAAAATTAGGACGAGTGCAATATAATGGACATCGTGATATCGACCGCTGGCAGCACGACGAAATGGATCAGCCGGGCTTCCTTGAAGAAACCGCATCTGAATACGGATGTACGTCAAAAGAAGAGCTGGAAAAGAAAAAGAGGCACGGCAAGGGTTGACAGAGTGGCAGCACCGACCTTATTATAATATAAATCAACACACTTGAAAATTTAAAATGTGGAACTGATGATAGAGAATAGTAGGGTAAATTGCGTGAGCAGAGAGGAATCGCCTTAGGCTGAAAGCGAATCCGCATGGCATTTATCACGAAAGAACACTCTGTAGGTTTCCTGCTGAACACTCTAAAAATGAGTCAATAGGCGGAGAACGTGAATCTGCGTTAAGGATTTGAGCGGGAACATGGCTAGATCATGTTCCAACTAGGGTGGCACCACGGGTATAACTCTCGTCCCTACTATACACATAGTAGAGGCGGGGGTTTTTTATATGTCCACATAAAAAATGAATGATGGTCGTAGGAGGACGAAAAATGAGTTTTAATATTCCAAGAGGCACACAGGATATTTTACCTGGAGAATCAGAACGCTGGCAGTATGTTGAACAAATTGCGAGAGATACATGTGCAGCCTTTCAATACAAAGAAATCCGCACACCGATTTTTGAGCATACAGAACTGTTTGCACGAGGAGTAGGGGAATCAACCGATATCGTTCAAAAAGAAATGTACACATTTGAAGACAAAAAAGGACGCAGCATGACACTTCGTCCAGAGGGAACGGCTTCAACCGTCCGTTCTTATGTTGAAAATAAACTATTTGCACAGCCGGCGCAGCCAACAAAGCTGTATTACATTGGACCCATGTTCCGCTATGAACGTCCGCAAACAGGAAGATATCGTCAATTTTATCAATTTGGAATTGAAGCGATCGGTTCAAAGGATCCTGCCATTGATGCAGAGGTCATTTCACTTGCGATGAGTGTCTATGAAAAAGCAGGTCTTTCCAACTTAAAGCTCGTGATTAACAGTCTTGGTGACAAAGAAAGCCGAGCAGATTACCGCAAAGCACTTGTCGAGCACTTTGAACCAAGAATTGATGAATTTTGCCACGACTGCCAAATCCGTTTACATCAAAATCCATTACGTATTCTTGATTGTAAAAAGGATCGTGATCATGAGCTGATGGCAACGGCTCCATCCATTCAAGATTACTTAAATGAAGAATCACGGACTTATTTTGAAAAGGTGAAACAATACTTAACAGATATAGGCATTGAATATGTTGTCGATCCGAATCTAGTGCGCGGTCTTGATTACTACAATCACACCGCATTTGAGATTATGAGTAATGCAGAAGGCTTTGGCGCAATTACTACGTTAGCCGGGGGCGGACGTTATGATGGACTTGTTGAAGGAATTGGCGGTCCTGAATCTCCAGGAATCGGTTTTGCCATGAGTATTGAGCGTTTCCTATCAGCAATTGATGCTGAAGGGATTGAGCTTCCTCTGCAAGATGGCATTGATCTCTACATTGCTGCACTCGGGGATGAAGCGAAGGATTATTCTGTTTCATTATTAAACCGTCTGAGAAAAGAAGGCATTTCAAGTGAAATGGACTATACAGGGAAGAAACTAAAAGGACAATTTAAAGCGGCTGATCGATTAAAAGCTAAATTTATTGCCGTTCTTGGTGAAGATGAGCTAGCGCAGAACATTGTGAATGTAAAAGATACGACAACGGGTGAACAAATTGAAGTGAAGCTTGATGAGCTGATTCAAATGATGAAGGCCCACCAGAAAGCGTAAAGAAGGAGTGGAATGTTTGTGTTTGGTAGAACTTTTTATTGTGGAGAAGTAACAGAAGACCAAATCGGTCAAACAGTTGTCTTAAAAGGATGGGTACAAAAAAGGCGTGACCTTGGCGGATTAATCTTTATTGATCTACGCGACCGTACAGGCATTGTACAAGTTGTCTTCAATCCTGATCTATCAAAAGAGGCGCTTGAGACAGCAGAATCGATTCGTAATGAATATGTCCTTGATATTAAAGGAACGGTTGTTGCAAGAGAGGAAGCAACCATCAACCCGAATTTAAAAACGGGTAAAATTGAAATTCAAGTCGAAACGGTCACCGTTTTAAATGAAGCGAAGACCCCTCCATTTGTGATTTCAGATCAAGCAGACGAGGTATCAGAAGATGTGCGTTTAAAATACCGCTATCTAGATCTTCGCCGTCCTGCGATGTATGAAACGATGAAAATGCGACATGAAGTTACGAAAGCATTCCGCCATTTCTTAGATGACAACGGCTTTCTAGACATTGAAACACCGATTTTAACGAAGAGTACACCAGAGGGTGCGCGTGACTATCTTGTGCCAAGCCGCGTGCACGAAGGAGAATTCTATGCGCTGCCACAGTCTCCGCAATTATTTAAACAATTGCTGATGGTCTCAGGGATGGATCGTTATTATCAAATTGCTCGCTGCTTTAGAGATGAAGACTTGCGTGCTGACCGCCAGCCGGAATTCACACAAGTCGATATTGAAATGTCCTTTATGAGTCAAGAGGATATCATGGCGCTTGCTGAAGAGATGATGGCAAAGGTAATGAAGGACGTCAAAGGCGTTGACCTTCCATTGCCATTACCACGTATGACGTATGATGAAGCGATGAATTCCTATGGATCTGATAAGCCAGATACCCGGTTTGACATGAAGCTTGTCGACATTTCAGATGCGGTAAAAGACTCAGAATTCAAAGTCTTCAGCGGTGCTGTAAACAATGGCGGAGCTGTCAAAGCCATTAATGTAAAAGGGGCTGCAGCAAACTACTCAAGAAAAGACATCGATGCTCTTGGTGCATTTGCAGCCAACTATGGTGCAAAAGGTCTTGCTTGGCTAAAAGCTGAAGGGACAGAATTAAAAGGACCAATAGCTAAATTCTTTGATGAGTCAAAACAAGCAGAATTAAAAGAGCAGCTTCAAGTGGAAGCGGACGACCTTTTACTTTTTGTCGCTGACAAAACATCTGTTGTCCATGATGCGCTTGGTGCACTTCGCTTAAAACTTGGCAAAGAGCTTGGGCTGATTGATGAGTCTCTATTCAATTTCTTATGGGTGGTCGATTGGCCGCTGCTTGAAAAAGATGAAGAAGAAGGCCGCTTCTATGCTGCCCATCATCCTTTCACAATGCCAGTTCGTGATGATCTTGAACTCATTGAAACAAGCCCAGAAGACATGAAGGCTCAGGCATATGATCTTGTGCTTAATGGCTATGAGCTTGGCGGAGGTTCTATTCGTATTTTCGAAAAGGACATTCAAGAGAAAATGTTTGGCTTACTTGGCTTTTCTAAAGAAGAAGCGTACGATCAGTTCGGCTTCCTTCTTGATGCTTTTGAGCATGGCGTCCCTCCGCACGGCGGAATTGCGCTTGGCCTTGACCGCTTAGTGATGCTGCTTGCCGGCCGTTCTAACCTAAGAGATACCATTGCGTTCCCGAAAACGGCAAGTGCAAGCTGCGTGCTCACAGATGCTCCTGGCACTGTAAGCGAAGCGCAGCTTGATGAGCTGAGTTTGGCTATTAAAACAAAAGTAAAACAGTAAAATAGACGCATGTTTGTAGGCATGTAAACGCTTGAAAAAGGGGCATGCCTATGATATGCTTTCATCAATCAATAAAGTCCTGATACGTACGGTGGTTACCTAGTTTTGACCGAACATTTTTTTATACGGGAGCTTGCCTTTCCTTTCTGCATAAATGCCTCATTAGAGGACTTATAAAGAGAGGAAGAAAGCACCCACCTGCCTGGTGCGGGGTTCAAAACGAAGGAAAAGCTGACGGCGTCATCGGGACTTTTTTGTGTTTTTTTCTTTTTGAGAAGGATGACGGAGAAGTCTGAATATGATATGATTCTTTCGATTCATTTTAAATAAAGGTGGAGTGAGGCACTTGTTACATCAGTTTTCAAGAAACGAGCTTGCCATTGGCAAGGAAGGCTTAGAGATATTAAAAAACAGTACAGTTGCAGTGCTTGGAGTGGGCGGGGTTGGTTCATTTGCAGTAGAGGCACTCGCTCGTTCAGGCGTTGGCCGTATTGTTCTTGTTGATAAAGATGATATTGATATTACAAATGTGAATCGCCAGCTGCCGGCATTGTTATCAACGGTTGGTCAGCCAAAGGTTGACTTAATGCAGGCGAGAATTGCTGATATTAATCCAGAATGTGAAGTTGTCGCATTAAAAATGTTTTATACAGAGGAAACATACGAGCAATTTTTTGAGTACCCGCTTGATTATGTCATTGATGCGTCAGATACCATTCACTATAAAATTCATTTAATGAAAGAATGTTTAAGCCGCAATGTGAACATCATTTCGAGTATGGGTGCTGCAAACAAAACAGATCCGACACGTTTCAAAATTGATGATATTTCAAAAACACATACGGACCCTATTGCAAAAGTCGTGAGAACACGTCTGCGCAAGGAAGGCATTCGTAAAGGGATTGAAGTCATTTTCTCTGATGAAAGTCCAATTGTGATTCGTGAAGATGTGAGAAAAGAAGTTGGAAATGATGAAGCGAAGATTCGTAAGGCGCAAATGCCGCCATCATCTAATGCATTCGTTCCGTCTGTTGCTGGGCTGATCATGGGTGGTCATGTCATTATGAAGCTTTTAAAAGATATTCCAATTACACGTGTGAAAGATAAATAAACAGCCCGCCTGCTAAAACGCAGGGGGCTTTTTTATTTTTGTCGTTTTAAGTTCTCATAAACCTGTTTTAATGCACCTTCAAATTTCCCTGTTTGCTTCGGTTCATAGTATTGCTTGTTTTTCAGCGGATCAGGTAAATATTGCTGCTTCACCCAGCCGTTTTCATAATCGTGTGGGTATAAGTAATCGACGCCCCTTCCGAGTGCTGTGGCTCCTTTATAGTGAGCATCCTTTAAATGAACAGGGATTTCGCCGATTTTCCCAGTACGAATATCATGCAGCGCCGCATCAATCGCCTTATAAGCCGAGTTTGATTTTGGAGAGAGGCATAGCTCGATGACGGCATTGGCCAGCGGAATTCGCGCTTCTGGGAAACCGATCCGTTCTGCTGTTTGCACAGCACTTAACACGCGGGGACCTGCCTGCGGACTGGCAAGGCCAATATCCTCGTAAGCCATCACGAGTAATCTTCTTGAAATGCTTTCAAGGTCTCCTGCTTCAATCAATCTGGCAAGGTAATGCAGTGCTGCATCTGCGTCAGACCCCCTGACGGATTTTTGAAAAGCCGAGAGGACATCATAATGAGCATCACCATCCTTATCATGCGAGAAGCTCTTTTTTTGTAAGCATTCTTCTGCTGCGGCAAGAGTGATCAGGATATGTCCAGTTTCATCAGCTTTTGTCGATAAGACGGCGAGCTCTAGTGCATTTAAAGCAGAGCGTACATCTCCCCCGCATCCGCTAGCAAAATGATTCATCGCTTCATCGTCAATCGTTACCTTATAACCGCCAAGCCCGCGATGCTCATCCTGTAATGCCCTTGTTAACGCGGCTTTGATTTGCTCTGTTTCAAGCGGCTTCAGCTCAAATATTTGTGTCCGGCTTCGGATGGCAGGATTGATCGCATGATAGGGGTTGGCTGTAGTGGCGCCAATTAAAATGATCATGCCATTTTCTAAATAAGGTAGCAGAAAATCCTGCTTTCCTTTATCCAGCCTGTGTACTTCATCTAAAATAAGGATCACCTGCCCGCTCATTTTCGCTTCAGCGGCGACAGCTTCCATATCTTTTTTGTTATGAATGACCGCATTCAATGTACGAAAGGCGATGCTTGTACTGCCAGCGATCGCCGTCGCAATTGATGTCTTACCGATGCCCGGCGGTCCGTATAATATCATCGAGGATAAATGCTTCGCCTCAACCATTCGTCTAATAATTTGACCTTCTCCAACGAGATGCTCCTGCCCGATAATGTCTTCAATATGACTTGGGCGCATCCGGTACGCTAAAGGTTTCATGATTATCTCTCCTAAAGCAATGTCTTGTTTGTATAGAGTACCGAAATTTCTTCAAATAGAAAAGGGATGTGTCCTCCTATAGCGCTCAGAACCCGCAAATGAAAGTTGGCTGAAAGTATGATATAATTGCTTTTGGTCTATATATCAGCGTATATGAAATCAGAAAAAAATTGATGACATAGAAATAGAAAACGCAGAGGTGTTTAACTTGAAAATTTCTACTAAAGGCAGATATGGTCTGACGATCATGATCGAATTAGCCAAAAAACATGGCGAAGGCCCTACATCGTTAAAATCAATCGCTCAAAACAATGATTTGTCTGAGCATTATTTAGAGCAGCTTGTATCACCACTTCGCAATGCCCGTCTTGTGAAAAGTATCCGCGGGGCATATGGCGGTTATGTTCTTGCTCATGAACCAAATGAGATCACAGCCGGTGATATTATTCGTGTATTAGAAGGACCGATTAGTCCTGTCGAAGTCATTGAAAACGAAGAACCAGCAAAGCGTGCACTTTGGATTCGTATTCGTGATGCAGTAAAAGACGTACTGGACAATACCACTCTTGAAGACTTGGCAAGCTATACAGATGACGAGGATCAAGAGGCGTATATGTTCTATATTTAGATCAGAGGTGTACCGGAAATGGAACGAATCTATTTAGATCATGCAGCCACAACGCCTATGGATCAGCGGATTGTGGACAAGATGATGCCTTACTTTACAGAGATATTTGGCAATCCCTCTAGTATTCATTCATATGGGCGCGAGGCAAGAAAGTGGCTCGATGAAGCAAGAGAAGTCATTGCAGGAGAATTACACTGTAAACCGCAGGAGATCATCCTCACAAGCGGGGGAACAGAGGCGGATAACCTGGCCATCACTGGCGTTGCCATGGCAAGACAGCATGAAGGAAAACATATCATCACAGCAAAAACAGAGCATCATGCGGTGCTGCATACATGTGAACGCTTAGAGAAGCTAGGATTTGAAGTGACATACTTAAATGTGGATGAAACTGGATTGATTCATCTTGAACAATTAAAACAAGCGCTGAGAGAAGATACGATTCTTGTCACCATCATGTACGGCAATAATGAAACAGGTGTCATTCAGCCAATGAAAGACATTGGCGAACTTTTGCATGATCACTCTGCTTATTTTCATACAGATGCGGTGCAGGCATTTGGCACAATGCCAATTGATGTAACAGATCTTCATATCGATCTCTTATCTGCTTCTGGCCATAAGCTAAATGGTCCAATGGGAACAGGCTTTTTATATGTCCATGAACGCGTAAAACTTTCTCCGCAGTTATTCGGAGGAGAACAAGAAAGAAAACGCCGTGCTGGCACTGAAAATGTGGCAGGGATCGTGGGACTGGCAGAAGCTGTTCAATTAACGAAGCAAAATAGAAGAGAAAAAGCCATGTATTATGGTAAGCTCAAAGAAGCCATGCTGCAAGTATTCGAAGAGGAATCACTCGATTTCTCTATTAATGGACATCCAAAAGAGACATTGCCACACATTTTAAATGTTCATTTCCCGGGTGTTTCCATTGAATCGTTACTTGTGAATTTAGATATGGAAGGGATTGCTGTTTCAAGCGGATCTGCATGTACGGCTGGATCTGTCCTTCCTTCGCACGTTTTAAGCGCCATGTATGGCGAAGAAGCAAAAGAGCTGACATCCTCAGTCAGAATAAGCTTCGGTCTTGGAAATGAAGAGGATCAAGTGAAGCAGGCGGCGCGCAAAATAGCGGCTGTTGTCAAACGCCTAGCTAAATAATTGCTCCCCTTTTGTTCGTGTGTGAAAAATGAAACAGTCAGGCACCTGAAGAACGAAACGCGCACGTTGTTTCATTGAAATTGGAGTTGATGAAGATGACAAAAAGACCAGAAGACACAAGAGTTGTGGTCGGTATGTCCGGAGGAGTCGATTCATCAGTTGCTGCTCTTTTGCTCAAAGAGCAAGGCTATGATGTAATCGGCATATTTATGAAAAACTGGGATGACACTGATGAAAATGGTGTATGTACAGCAACGGAGGACTATGAGGATGTCATCCGCGTGTGTAACCAAATTGGAATCCCTTATTATGCAGTGAATTTCGAGAAGCAATATTGGGACAAAGTGTTTCAATATTTCCTTGATGAATATAAAGCGGGCAGAACGCCAAACCCAGATGTCATGTGTAACAAGGAAATTAAGTTCAAAGCATTCCTTGAGCATGCATTGTCACTCGGTGCGGATTATTTGGCAACAGGCCACTATGCACGTGTTGACCGAACCGGCGATGAGGTCAAAATGCTAAGAGGTCTTGATGCAAACAAAGACCAAACGTATTTCTTAAATCAGCTAACTCAGGAACAGCTTGATAAAGTGTTGTTCCCAATCGGTGATTTGGAGAAAAAAAGGGTGCGTGAACTAGCAAAAGAAGCAGAGCTCGCAACAGCAACGAAAAAAGATTCAACGGGCATTTGCTTTATTGGGGAAAGAAACTTTAAAACGTTCCTCAGTCAATATTTGCCTGCACAGCCCGGCGTGATGCAGACAATGGACGGAGAAGTAAAAGGTGAACATGATGGACTGATGTATTACACGATTGGTCAGCGCCAAGGACTTGGCATTGGCGGAAGCGGTGATCCTTGGTTCGTCGTTGGGAAGGACTTGGAGCAAAATATCTTATTTGTTGAACAAGGCTTCCACAATCCCCTTTTATATTCTGAAAGTATTTCAGCTGTTAATATCAGCTGGACTCGTCCTCATATTGTCGGCGAAAACGGTGAACTAACATGCACAGCGAAATTCCGATACCGTCAAGAAGACCATCATGTAAAAGTCAAAATGACAGGTGAACAAGAAGCGATGGTGATCTTTGATGAACCTGTTCGTGCTGTTACCCCAGGACAAGCGGTTGTCTTTTATGATGGCGACGAATGTCTTGGCGGCGGTACAATTGATGATGTCTTCAAGGGCGGGCAAAAGCTGTCGTATGTGTAACATGTTTTAAAAAACCTCAACGTCGCTGTTGAGGTTTTTTAATGAAAGGATGAGACAACAAATGAATCATAACGAGATGGGGATAGAAGCCTTAAATCAAGGGAATATCGAAAAGGCAGCTGAAGCTTTTACAAAAGCTATCGAGGAAAGCCCGAACGACCCAGTTCCATATATTAATTTTGCGAACCTGCTTTCAAGTATCAATGAATTTGAACGCGCTTTAAATTTCTTTCAAAAAGCGATTGAACTTGATCGCACGGCAGCTGCGGCCTATTACGGGGCAGGAAATGTGTACACCTTAAAAGAAGACTTTATGAAAGCGAAAGATTATTTTGAACAAGCACTAAAAGCCGGCATGGAAAATAGTGATTTGTTTTATATGTTAGGACAGACACTGATCAAATTAGAGCAGCCGAAGCTTGCGATGCCTTATCTTCAGCGTGCCATTGAATTAAACGAAGAAGATAATGAAGCAAGATTTCAATTTGGTATGTGTTTAGCCAATGAGCACATGCTGGAAGAAGCGGTGACGATCTTTACAGAAGTGGTTACGCGAGATCCGCAGCATGCAGATGCTTTTTATAATTTAGGGGTTGCGTATGCGTATTTAGAGAAGAAAGGCGAAGCACTTGAGATGCTAGGAAAAGCCATTGATGTGCAGCCTGACCATATGCTGGCATTACATGCGCAAAAGCTGATGCAAGAGGCAGAATAGACGGAAGGAGGGAAGACCTGTGCAGGAACATCCAGATCAAATGAAGCTTGAGGACGAGCCGTTTTTAAAAGGTACGGTTCAAGCTGTTATTTTCCATAATGAAAGTAATTTATACTCGGTGTTAAAGGTGAAAGTCATTGAAACATCTGAAAACTTAGAGGAAAAAACAGCATCTGTCACAGGCTACTTCCCAGCACTTCATGAAGAGGAAACCTACACCTTTTATGGAAAAGTCACAAGCCATCCTAAATTTGGTGAACAGTTTCAGGCCACTCATTTTCAAAAGGAAGTGCCGACAACGAAGCAAGGAATCATTCATTATCTCTCAAGTGACTTATTCGAAGGGATAGGGAAAAAGACGGCGGAAGAAATCGTGGGGCAGCTTGGCAATCAGACGCTCCATAAAATTATGCGTGACCCAGCCGTTTTGTATGATGTTCCGCGTTTATCAAAAAAGAAGGCCGATAAGCTGGCCGCAGCGCTCCAGGAGCATCAAGGGTTGGAACAAATCATGATCAGCCTGAATCAATATGGCTTTGGTCCGCAGCTTAGTATGAAGATTTACCAAGTGTATGAGAGTGAAACGCTACAAAAAATTGAGGAAAATCCCTATCAGCTCGTCAAGGATGTCGAGGGGATCGGATTTATTAAGGCGGATGAGCTTGGCGCTAGAACCGGCATCACAGGAAATGACCCAGAGCGGATACGTGCCGCCTTGCTATATACAGTTGAGACAGCAAGTCTTCAGGACGGTCATACGTACATACAAACGAAAGATTTGATCGTCGAAACCCGTAAGCTGCTCAATCAAACAAGTAGTGATTACAAAGTAACTGAAATGGATGTCGCCAATCAGATCATGGCACTTGGCGAAGGGAAAGAGATGATCATTGAAGATGACCGCTGCTATCATCCGTCCTTATTTTATGCAGAGCAAAGTGTCGCCAAACGTATTCAAAAAATCGTCTCCCAAACGGAATATGCAGATCAATTCCCTGAATCAGAATTCCTGCTTGCACTTGGTAAGCTTGAGGAGCGGCTCGGCGTCCAGTATGCGCCGACACAAAAGGAAGCGATTCAAAAGGCACTCATGTCTCCGATGCTGCTTTTAACAGGTGGGCCTGGGACAGGGAAAACAACGGTCATTAAAGGGATTGTTGAGCTTTATAGCGATCTTCACGGTGTATCTCTTGATCCGAGTGATTATAAAAAAGATGAATCCTTTCCATTTGTGCTTGCGGCACCAACTGGACGTGCGGCTAAACGGATGACAGAATCAACGGGGCTTCCGGCTGTGACCATTCACCGCCTGTTAGGCTGGAATGGATCAGAAGGCTTCTCACATGATGAGGAGCAGCCAATTGAAGGGAAACTAGTCATCATCGATGAATCAAGTATGCTAGATATTTGGCTTGCGAATCATTTGTTTAAAGCGATCCCTGATCATATCCAAGTGATTATGGTAGGAGATGAACATCAGCTTCCTTCTGTCGGACCGGGCCAGGTCTTAAGGGACTTGCTTGCCTCTCAAGCTGTACCAGCTGTTACCTTGACAGATATTTACCGGCAGGCAGACGGCTCATCCATTGTTGAACTTGCACACGATATGAAAAATGGTATCCTGCCAAAAGATATTACTGCACGCTCAAAGGATCGATCCTTTATTCAATGTACAGCTGATCAAATGAAAGAAGTCATTGAGAAAGTTGTCAGCAACGCTGCTCAAAAGGGCTACTCAGCAAAAGATATTCAAGTGCTTGCTCCGATGTATAAAGGGAAAGCAGGCATCAATGAGCTCAATAAAATGCTACAGCACATTTTGAATCCTAAAAAACCAAAAGGCAGAGAAATTCCATTTGGTGATGTGGTGTACCGGACAGGTGATAAAGTCCTTCAGCTTGTGAACCAGCCAGAGAACAACATCTTTAATGGTGACATTGGCGAAATTGTCTCGATTTTCTATGCGAAAGAAAACACAGAAAAGGAAGACATGGCTGTCATCTCCTTTGATGGAAATGAAATCACCTTTACGAAAAAAGATTTTCATCAATTTACACATGCCTATTGCTGCTCTATTCATAAATCACAGGGCAGTGAATTCCCAATTGTTGTCCTGCCAGTCTTAAGAAGCTATTACCGAATGCTTCGGCGAAACCTGCTGTACACAGCCATTACACGAAGCAAAAAGTTTTTGATTCTGTGCGGCGAGGAATCAGCGCTGGAGTGGGGCGTGAAAAATAATGAGGATTCCCTCAGGCAAACGTCCTTAACGATGCGTCTTGTTCAGTCCGAACAAATAATGGATGCGGAGCTTGCAGCGCTCCAAAAAGAGCTCCCGTTCAGTGTTCATGACGCTAATATCGGAATGGACGGAATTACTCCGTTTGATTTTATGCAAGAGTGAATGGCTTCCTTCATGGAAGCCATTTCTTCGTATGAGTCATGAAGCAAACGCACACGATAAGACTGTTCCGCAAAAGGTGGTTGAGCACATTTTGAGAACATGTCGAGAGCTTGAAGGAATGTCGATCTATACAGATGAGCAGTCTCATTCACTTGGTTCCATCAAGGATATTTGCTTATTAGCCGGCGGCAGCTGCGGGGGATATGTGGTAGATGGGAAAAAGAAAGACTGTGCACTCATTCCATTCTCTTCTTGTGACCAGCTGACAGACAAAGGTTTATATGTGAGCTGCGAGGAGGGAATAGGAATGGATTCCTCTGCCCCATCCTTCTTATTTTCGAAATTGAAAAAGAAAATGATGCAGTCACCTGAGGGTGAAAATTTAGGCATTTTGGAAGATGTATACTTTTGCGCAAATTCGGGCACAATCGTAGCATATGAACTCTCGGACGGCTTCTTTACAGAGCTATCAGGGATTCGAAAACAGCTGCAAGCTGCCGGAACCTTGATCAACGTTCAAAAGGAAGCACTTGTTCTAAACCGAACGTAAAGAGGTGCTGATTATGCTCATTTGCCCAAATTGCAAATGTAAAGACATCGGAAAAATTGGGGTCAATCAATATTATTGCTGGGGTTGTTTTATTGAATTGACACTGTCAAAAGGCAAAATATCTACACACCAAGTGGAGGAAGACGGTACACTAAGCAGTCTAGATGATTTGTTTAGTGATGATGAACGTTCAATTCAACTATAAGTGTTAAGGGGGAATTTCGAATGGGCAAAATGACTTCTTCACTATTAACGCTTGGTGCAGGTGCACTAGCATATCACTTTGCGAGTCGATATGATATGCCATCGAAGCGCGATATGAAAAAGCTAAGAAAACGTGTTATGCGAATGCTTTAAGAAAAAGGGACATCCACCATGAGTGGATGTCCTTTTTTATGCCTGCCTATATTCTAATCGGCGTGCAAGTAAGGATAAGCTGAAGTTGACAACAAAATACATCAAAGCGGCCATTAGGAAAATTGGCAGCAAGTACGACTGGCTCTGACCGTTTAAAATTTGTGCGTGATGTAATAGTTCTGGAAGCGCAATGACCACAGCAAGCGATGTATCCTTTAAAAGGGATATAAATTGACTCACAATAGGCGGTACCATTCGGCGTAAAGCCTGGGGCATAATAATCGTTTTTAATGTTTGAATATAGGTTAAACCAGAAGATCTGGCAGCTTCGATCTGACCTTTATCAATTGATTTTAAACCACTCCGAATAATTTCTGATAGCATGGCTGATTCAAACACGGTTAAAGCCGCAATAGCAGAGGCTGTAATGCTCAGCTTGATGCCGATTTCTGGCAGTGCAAAATACGTAAAAAAGATAATCAGCAAAAGCGGCAGGTTCCGAATAGTTTCTACGATCACTGCAAGTACCTTTGATAAAATCGGAATTTGAGCGAACCGCAATGTGCCAATAACTAATCCAATGATAAAGCTCAAAATAATGGAGATAAAAGCCACTTTTAAGGTGACAGCAAATCCTTCAAGTAAAAAGGCGAGATGATCAGGCTGGTAGGCACCTATAAAATCCATTGTATTTCCTCCTTTCTAGTGGCTTCTTGCTAATCTTTTTTCTAAATAACCAACGCCTAGACTGAGCGGAATCGTTAACAGCAGATAGAACATGGCAACAAAGATGTAGACATCAAACGTCACAAACGTTCTAGACGCGATGAGGTCTCCTTGATACATGAGATCAAACCCGGCAATGACACCTAGAATAGAGGAGTTTTTGACAAGGTTAATAAATTGATTCCCAAGTGGGGGAACGACAATTTTAATCGCTTGCGGCAAAATAATATATCGCATCGTTCCGCCATACGACAGACCAGAAGCCCTGGCTGCTTCCATTTGTCCAAGCGGTACAGCTTGTATACCTGCACGAATGGCTTCAGCAATAAAGGAAGAGGTATAGATGGCAAGAGCGATCGTTCCAGCTGTGAAGCCATCTGCCACAATACCTAGCACAGGCAAACCAAAGAAAAAAACAAATGTGATCAATAATAACGGAATATTCCGAATGAATTCCACGTAAGCCGTCCCTAACCAGTTGAGCGGCTTCAGTGGCGCAATTCTCATAATGGCAATGAGTGTACCGATCAAAAAGCTTCCAATCAAAGCAATGACACTTGCACCAATGGTATATGTAAACCCTTCTAAATAAAGATGGAAGTTTTCAGTTAAAATTGAAAACCGCAGCAATTAGTTCACTTCCTTCCTAGATAACAGGGGAGCCCATGAACGGCTCACCTGTGGGCAGTGATCTTGACTGAGTCAATACGATTATTTTTTGATCCATTTTTGATAAATTTTGTCATACTCTCCATTGTCTTTTAAAGTCTTTAACGCTTTGTTAATGGCATCTGTCAATTCTTCATCGCCTTTTTTCACAGCAATGCCATAAGGCTCATCTGTAAAGGTGCCTCCGACTACTTCGTAATTTGAATCTTCGTCTGCCATACCAAATAAGATGGCGTTATCTGTTGTCAGCACTTGACCTTGATTTGATTTTAGTGCTGTAAAGGCTTCCTGATAGTTTTCAAATTCTAAAACAGATGCTTCAGGCGCTTTTTCGCGGATGTTTTGAGATGAAGTCGATCCTTTCACGGCAAGCACCTTCGTTCCTTTTTTAAGGTCATCAATGGATTGAATGTCGCTTCCTTTTTTCACAAGCAGTGATTGTCCTGCTTCAAAGTACACATCAGAGAAGTTGACTTCTTTTTTGCGTTCTTCTGTAATGGTCATGGTCGCAACAATCGCATGGATATCACCTTTTTGAAGCAAAGGAATTCTCGTTTTAGATGTCACTTCTTTAAATTCAGCTTTTCCTTCATCGCCGAGCATTTCCTTTGTGATGGCCTTTGCAATATCAATATCAAATCCTTCGATATCTCCGCTGCTAGGGTTTTTTAGACCGAAAAGGCGTGTATCATTTTTTACACCGAAAATGATTTTTTTGTCTTTCTTAATGGCTTCTAATGAGCTTCCTTGCGCATCAGTCGAGCCTTTTTCAGCAGAACCACAAGCAGCTAAAGCGACCATACAGCAAGTCATAAAAAGTAATAGACCAAAGCGTTTCATTTTTTTCATCAAACCATTCCCCCTAGTGATTTAATATACGGCTTAAAAATAACTGAGCACGTTTCTCGCGTGGCTTTTCATAAAATGCAGCGGGTGTTGATTCTTCAAGAATTCTGCCTTCATCAATAAAGACAATGCGGTCAGCCACTTCCCGGGCAAATCCCATCTCGTGTGTGACGACAACCATCGTCATCCCTTCAAAAGCCAGCTGTTTCATCACATCTAGTACCTCTCCGATCATCTCTGGATCAAGAGCGGATGTTGGTTCATCGAAAAGCATGACCTCTGGCTTCATCGCAAGCCCTCTTGCAATGGCAACGCGCTGCTGCTGTCCGCCCGAGAGTCTTGAAGGGTAGGCGTCAGCTTTATCAGGAATGCCAACTTTATTTAAATAAAATTCAGCTGTTTCCTTCGCTTCTTCCTTGCTCACTTTTTTGACCTTCATTGGCGCAAGCATTATGTTTTCAAGCACCGTCTTATGCGGATAAAGATGAAAGTGCTGAAACACCATCCCAATATTTTGTCTGACATGATTGATGTTGGTCTTCGGATGCTGAACAGGTACTTCGTTGACAAGTACGTTTCCTTCATCAATGCTTTCAAGCCGATTGATACACCGGAGCATCGTGCTTTTACCAGACCCTGAAGGACCGATGATCACAACAACCTCACCCTTTTGAATATGTAGGTTAATGTCCTTAAGTACATGGAACTGGCCAAAATGCTTGTTGACGTTTTCGAATGTGATCATGAAGAACCTCCCCCTTGTGTTTAGTTGGCTAAAGTGGATTCTAGCATACCTTGTGTAAAAAGAAGTAAAAAATGGAATATTTTCTGACGAGATTTTGCGGCAAACAGTGACTTTGGATGGAGCTGTATGTTTCATGTGTATTCATTTTTAACAAAGTTAGGACAAATTTTATTTACATGGATAATTGCAGAAGATGGTTAAACAATAAGAGAAGAGGTGAAAAAGGTGAAGAAACGTCCGATCGAGTTTCTAATATATGCTGCAGGTGTACTGCTTGTCCTTGCATCCTTACTCATTTTTGTTCAGCTCGACGAGTTATGGATGCCTATTTTTTTATTGCTAAAAGCGGTTCTTATTCCGCTATTTGTCGCCATTTTTATTTCTTATCTGCTTTACCCTATTGTCGAAAGACTGCACGCGCGAGGTTTGCCGAGAACAGTCAGTCTCTTATTGATTTATGTGCTGTTTTTTGGCGGGATTGGTTTTGCGGTCTATAAAGGGGCGCCTATCATGATCACGCAGTTAAATGAACTGTCAGAACAAATTCCTGTGCTTGCCGAAACTTATAATGGCGCTTTATCTCATATTCATCGTCATACAAGCCATTGGCCTGACGGACTACACGACCGGCTGGATCGTTTGATTGTTCAATCGGAAACATATGCAGCAAATGGCGCAGAGCGGATGATTCTTAGCTGTAAAGTATTACTGGATTACGCATTAGTCGCAGCGCTCATTCCTTTTCTCGTCTTTTATATGGTGAAAGATATGAATACAATGAAGAGAGCTGCATGGTATTTAACGCCGCCTAAACTCCGGAAGAGGGGCCATGCCTTTGTGAAAGCAGTCGACGAGTCCCTTGGTGATTATATTAGAGGGCAATTGCTTGTTTGTTCATTGATTGGGGGAGCAGCAGCCATTATTCTCTGGCTGTTTCATATCCCGTACCCGCTTGTTCTTGGCATGCTGATTGGAGCCACGAATGTGATTCCGTATTTCGGTCCGATTATTGGTGCAATTCCAGCTGTATTTATTGCTTTTACCATTTCAGTGAAGTCGGTCATCATTGTGCTGATCACAGTGGCGGTGCTGCAATTTTTGGAAAGCAACATACTCAGCCCGATCATCGTTGGAAGAAGTCTTCATATGCATCCTGTCGTCATCATGCTTGTTTTGCTTGCAGGAGGAGAGCTGTTTGGCTTAATTGGTATGATTTTAGCCGTACCAGCTGCTGCTATTATCAGGGTGATGATTGTGCAATATATCCTGATGAGACGAAGCGTTCATTGACAAGACGAGCCGAGTTGTCTATAATAATTTCGATTCATACATATTGAATTCAATGATGGACCCGAGTACGTTAAAAAGCTGTTGCAGAGAGAGGCTTTATTTTGCTGAGAAAAGCCTTATCAGACCTTTAACGGAAGCTAGTCCTGAGTGCAGATAAACACTGCCGCTCTCTTCCGGCGTTATCGGATGTGAAGGTGATAGACGAATTTGTCTATAATCAGGGTGGTACCGCGAGAACATCTCGTCCCTGTGTAAGTAGTTTTATGCTTGCATAGGGCGGGATGTTTTTCGTTTGTGTGGAGATTGTTGAAACGAAAAGGGAGGATTTTTGAATGAAAACTTTAACTTCTGCTCAAGTACGTCAAATGTTTTTAGACTTTTTTAAAGAAAAAGGACATGCTGTAGAACCGAGTGCGTCACTTGTACCGCATGACGATCCAACACTTTTATGGATTAACAGCGGTGTGGCAACATTAAAGAAATACTTTGATGGCCGCGTTGTACCTGAAAATCCGCGTATTTGTAACGCGCAAAAATCCATTCGCACGAATGATATTGAAAATGTAGGGAAAACAGCCCGCCATCATACATTCTTTGAAATGCTTGGGAACTTCTCTATTGGCGACTATTTTAAAGAAGAGGCGATTGAATGGGCTTGGGAATTCCTCACAAGTGACGAATGGATTGGCTTTGATCCGAATTTGTTATCTGTCACTGTACATCCAGAGGATGAAGAAGCGTATATTCTTTGGAGAGATAAAATTGGGGTACCTGAAGAACGCATCATTCGCCTTGAAGGCAACTTCTGGGACATTGGCGAAGGGCCAAGCGGACCGAATACGGAAATTTTCTATGATCGCGGCGAAGCATACGGTGACGACATGAACGATCCAGAACTATATCCTGGCGGGGAAAATGAGCGTTATCTAGAAGTGTGGAACCTTGTGTTCTCTGAATTTAACCATAATCCAGATGGGTCATACACGCCGCTGCCGAAGAAAAACATTGATACAGGGATGGGTCTTGAACGAATGGTATCTGTCATTCAAAACGTGCCAACGAACTTTGATACAGACCTATTCATGCCAATTATTCGTGCAGTCGAAACCATCTCTGGAGAAAGCTACGGGGAGACAAAGGAAAAGGATACAGCATTTAAAGTGATTGCTGACCACATTCGGACGGTTGCCTTTGCTGTAAGTGATGGAGCGCTTCCTTCCAATGAAGGCCGCGGGTACGTGTTAAGACGTTTGCTTCGACGTGCTGTGCGTTATGCAAAAACCATTCATATTCATCGCCCGTTTATGTTTGATCTAGTTCCAGTTGTGGCGGAAATCATGAAGGATTTCTACCCAGATGTACAAGCGAAAGAAGAATTTATTGCAAAAGTCATCAAGAATGAAGAAGAACGCTTCCATGAAACATTGAACGAAGGTTTAGCGATTTTGTCAGAAGTGATCAAAAAAGAAAGAGACAAAGGCAGCGCACAGATTTCAGGTGAAGATGTATTTAAGCTATATGACACGTATGGATTCCCGGTCGAGCTGACAGAAGAATACGCAGAAGACGAGAACATGACAGTCGATCGAGAAGGCTTCCAGGCGGAGATGGAAAAGCAGCGTGAACGTGCAAGAAATGCGAGACAAGATGTCGGCAGTATGCAGGTTCAAGGCGGGGCTTTAGGTGATATTAAAGTAGAGAGTACCTTTGTTGGATACGAAAATTTAACTGCAGATGCTCGTATTATCGAACTACTTCAAAACGGTGAAATTGTCGAAGAAGCGCATGAAGGCGAAACGGTGCAAATCTTGTTAGATGAAACACCTTTCTATGCTGAAAGCGGCGGACAGGTTGCTGATAAAGGTACATTAAAAAGTGCAGAAGTCATCATTGACATCAAAGATGTGAAAAAGGCACCAAATGGTCAGCATGTCCATGAAGGAGTGGTCGTAAGCGGTACGGCTCAAAAAGGCCTTGAAGTGACTGCTGAAGTGGAACAAGCTCTTCGAAAAGGGATTGTGAAAAATCATACAGCGACGCATCTTTTGCACCAGGCATTAAAAGATGTATTAGGCAGTCACGTGAACCAAGCAGGCTCATTGGTGAATGAAAACAGACTTCGCTTTGATTTCTCTCATTTTGGACAAGTAACAAAAGAAGAATTGGCTCAGATTGAAAAAATCGTCAACGAAAAGATTTGGGAAGGTATTTCGGTTGCCATTGATCTAAAACCGATTGCTGAAGCAAAAGAAATGGGCGCAATGGCGCTGTTTGGCGAAAAATATGGCGATATTGTCCGCGTTGTCCAAGTAGGCGATTACAGCATTGAGCTATGCGGCGGCTGCCACGTACAAAATACTGCGGAAATCGGTTTGTTTAAAATTGCATCTGAATCGGGTATTGGTGCTGGAACACGCCGTATTGAGGCTGTCACTGGTAAAGGTGCCTATGAAGAACTAAGTGATCAGCTGGCCATTTTAGAGCAGGCAGCGAGTGAGCTGAAGTCAAATACGAAGGATGTACCAAAACGCATCGCTTCATTACAGGCAGATTTAAAAGAGGCTCAACGAGAAAACGAATCTCTTCTTGCGAAATTAAGTCAGGCAGAAGCAGGCTCCATTTTAGAAAAAGTGAAAGACGTTGGCGGAGTGAAGGTGTTAACTGAAAAAGTAAACGCCAAAGACATGAACCATTTAAGAACAATGGTCGATGACTTAAAAGCGAAATTAGGATCAGCTGTCATTGTGCTTGGAGCCGTTCAAAATGGAAAAGTCAACATTTCAGCAGGAGTAACAAAAGACGTGATCGAAAAAGGTCTTCATGCAGGGAAGCTTGTGAAGCAGGCAGCTGAAATCTGCGGTGGAGGCGGAGGCGGACGTCCAGACATGGCACAAGCAGGCGGAAAACAACCTGAAAAGCTTGAAGAAGCACTGGCAACTGTCGAAGAATCTGTCAAATCCGTTTTATAATCAGGCAATGTAGTGTAGAATAATGGTATTAGATGAGCGGTTAGAAAAAAGCTTGCTAGTAGAATGTTGGAAGAGAGGTGCAAAAAGCAGTGAGTTCATTTGATAAGACAATGAAGTTTAACTTCTCTGATGATTCAGCTGAAACCAATGTGAATGAAGTGCTCATTACAGTCTATGACGCACTCCAAGAAAAAGGATACAACCCGATCAATCAAATTGTCGGATACTTGCTGTCAGGCGACCCTGCTTATATTCCAAGACATCAGGATGCACGCAACCTAATTCGTAAACTAGAACGAGACGAATTAATTGAGGAATTGGTTAAATCGTACTTAGAGACACATAAAGAGGCGTAAAACATGAGAATTTTAGGCTTAGATTTAGGCACGAAAACCCTTGGTGTTGCGATCAGTGATGAAATGGGATGGACAGCGCAAGGGATTGAGACCATTAAAATTGATGAAGCAGGCGGAGACTTTGGTCTCACCCGCCTGTCTGACATCATCGCGCAATACGGAACGGATAAAATCGTACTTGGCTTTCCAAAAAATATGAACGGTACGGTCGGTCCAAGAGGCGAAGCCAGCCAATCATTTGCGAAAGTGTTAGAAAACACGTACAATGTTCCTGTTGTGCTTTGGGACGAGCGTCTGTCGACAATGGCAGCGGAAAAAATGCTCATCTCTGCAGATGTGAGCAGACAAAAGCGTAAAAAAGTCATTGATAAAATGGCGGCTGTGATGATCCTGCAAGGGTACTTAGACAGCTTAAATTAAAATGAGGTGAATCAAATGGAACACGGAGAAAAGCAAATTACAATCGTTGATGATAATGGAAATGAACAGCTTTGCGAAGTACTATTTACTTTTGAAAGCGACCATTTTAACAAATCATATGTTCTTTACTACCCAATTTCTGAACAGGATAACGAAGAAATTGAAATTCATGCATCAAGCTTCACACCAAACGAAGACGGTGAAGATGGCGAACTAGAGCCAATTGAAACGGATGAAGAGTGGGACATGATTGAAGAAACGTTAAATACGTTCTTAGATCAAGAAGAAGAATAGAACGAATAAAAGGCCTGTGAACATGATCTTACTGATCTTTCTTCACAGGTCTTTTTTTGATGCTTATTATGTAAACTCATTTTTATTTTAAGTTGACATATTTGCATGTACCTTTTACTCTAATTTTAACGAAGAAATGAGTGAGGAGCA
This sequence comes from Bacillus crepusculi, assembly GCF_014764715.1. Classification (GTDB taxonomy): domain Bacteria; phylum Bacillota; class Bacilli; order Bacillales; family Bacillaceae; genus Bacillus. Next base: position 102,943 of record NZ_JACXXE010000006.1, read on the forward strand.
TGAATATTGAAAATTCAAGATATGATGCAAATGGCGTTAATGACAGCAGTCATCGGGATGTTGGGGTTGATTCCGCCGATTTTACTTACGTTTACACCTGTACCGATTACATTACAAACGGCAGGTCTATTGCTTGCTGGAGGGCTGTTAAAGCCAAAACAAGCATTGATCAGTTTACTTCTTTTTCTCCTGATTGTGGCAGCAGGCGCACCTCTTTTGTCTGGAGGAAGAGGCGGGATTGGGGTCTTTTTTGGACCAAGCGGTGGTTTTTTACTTGCTTATCCAGTGGCTGCCTTGATGATTAGCCTGTGGCTGAGCCGGCTGAAAAAAGTGACCACTCTGCGCCTTTTTATGATCTATGCGGTATGCAGTATCGGGATTTTATATATATGCGGCATTCCTTTTCAAGCCATGATGATGCATATAGAGGTGACTCATGCAGCTCTGCTCAGCTTGATTTATGTACCGGGTGATCTCATCAAAGCTGGCATGTGTGCTGTCTTCACGGTGAAAATCATTGAGGCCATGTCGCATCAAAAAAGGGACCTACATAAAGGGGGGCGTGCGGTTTGATGAGAATAACGGAAACCTATGCAGCACATGCAAAAATGAAACCAGATCATATCGCCATCATAGATGAACAAGAGAGCATCACTTATCAAGATTGGCATGAACGTGTGCAGAGATCGGCACAGTGGCTAAATGAAACGGTTCATCAGAAAAAAAGGGTCGCCTTTTTAATATCAAATTGTGCTTCTTTTCTACAAATTTTTGCTGGTGCGGCTTGCGCAGGATGGACAGCCGTCCCGCTTGATCCGAGATGGAGTCATGAAGAATGTGTAGAAAAGCTTTTGTTAAGTGAGGCGGATCTTGTCATTGCCGAGGATCGATATATGAGAAGATTTAATAAGAATAAAGTAGACATGCCGGTTTTTTCTTTATCTGAATGGAAAGAAAGAATGAGCCTCATCACACACGTTCACTGTCACAAACCTGTTACCGATGAAGACCCTGTCTTTTATATGGGATTTACGTCAGGATCAACGGGTTCACCCAAAGCCTTTATAAGGCGCCAGCAGTCATGGATCGAAAGCTTTCGAATGACGACCTCTGAATTTGGGATTACTCATCAAGATCATGTACTCATTTTAGGTACACTCTTATCCTCTCACTTTTTATATGGTGCTATCAGTACATTATACTTTGGCGGAACAGTGACGCTTTTAGAAAAATTTGTGCCATTAAAAGCAAAGAAAGCCTTACAGACAGGAGACATTAATGTGATGTATACTGTCCCGACAATGACAGAATCGCTACTTCAGATCGATGCTTTTGAAGGAGACACTCCGTTTCTTGTCATATCTTCCGGAGCAGATTGGGGGATCTCTTCAAAAAAGCAACTAGTGACCGGTTATCCCCATGTCACATTTTTTGATTTTTATGGCACATCAGAGTTAAGCTTTGTCTCCTACTTATCTTCAAACGATTTTCTGCAAAAGCCCTCTTCCGTCGGACGACCCTTCACTTCCATTCAAGTGGAAGTGAGGCGAGCCGATCAATCTGTCTGTCAGCCAAATGAAACAGGCAGAATTTATGTGAAAAGCCCGATGTCTTTTTCAGGTTACTTACACGAGGGGAAATCTCCGCAGGAGTGGCTGACGGTTTATGATATGGGGCGGCTGGACGAAGACGGATATCTGTATATGAGCGGTCGCGAGAATGGCATGATCGTTTATGGAGGCCTTAATATTTTTCCGGAAGAAATTGAGCGTGTGTTAAATGAACAGCCAGAGGTGAAGCGGTCGATCGTCATTGGTATTCCTGATCCATATTGGGGCGAGATCCCTGTTGCCATTATTGAACAGGTGCAACAGACAAAGGCCATTCGGCAGGCTGTCAAAGAAAAACTAGCGGCTTATAAGGTACCAAAAAAATGGCTCGTCATTGATCAAATGATCGAAACATCCGGCGGAAAAATCGCTCGTGCCAGTATGAAAAAATGGGCGGAGGAACAATTGTCATGCAAGCAGTCATAGTGGAAGCGAAAAGGACGCCCTTCGGTGACAAAAACGGAATGCTGAAAGATTATCGCCCAGAGCAATTAGCCGCGCCCCTTATTCAGCATCTGTCTCAGGTGATGACGCCGGATGACGTAATATTAGGCAATGTCGTAGGAGGCGGCGGAAATATGGCTCGTCTGTCCTCATTAGAAGCAGGACTTTCCTTGCACATTCCCGGCATGACCATTGATAGGCAGTGCGCCTCGGGTCTTGAAGCGATCAGAACGGCTTGTGTTATGGTGCAATCGGGTGAGGGCTCGATGTATATCGCAGGTGGGACTGAAAGTATTTCCAAATCACCAATGAAAGAAAGAGCTCGCTTTTCACCGGAGTGGATAGGGGACCCGCATATGGGAGAAGCGGCAGAGCTGACCGCATCAAGATTTTCTGTCACGAGAAAAGAACAAGATGACTACGCGCTTTTAAGCTGGGAAAGAAGTATAGAGGCATTTAAACAAGGAACATATTCAGAAGAAATTGTTCCGATTGATGGACTGAATACAGATGAAGCGGCCGCTAAAATAAGACCGATCACAAGGCTAATCAAGCGGGCAAAGCCTGTCTTTTTAAAAGAAGGAACTGTGACCGTCACCAATAGCTGCAAGGAAGCCGACGGCGCAGCCGCAGTCGTTGTGATGGAAAGAGCGGAAGCGGAGGCAAAAGGCTTAAAGCCTAAGTTACGGTATGTCCGAAGTGCTGTGACAGCTATGCATCCTCATTTTCCTGCAGCTTCACCCATTGATGCCATTAAGAAACTCTTACATAAGGAACAGATCAAGGCACAAGACGTGGCGTTGTTTGAAATCAATGAAGCATTTGCGCTGAAAGTAGCACTTATTGCCCGGACGCTGGGCATACCGTATGACAGGATCAATAGAAGAGGCGGTGCACTTTGTCTAGGACATCCATACAGCGCATCGGGAGCTGCTATGATGGTGAGATTATTTTACGAAGCCCATGCCTTACCGAAAGGAAGCTATGTTGTGGCTGCCATTGGCACAGGTGGCGGTGTTGGTTTAGCCGTACTTTGTCAAGTTCTGTCATGAGATGCATGGGCAAGTCATTGCCGAACTCCGTCGAATCATGTACTATAAAGGCTAGATGTGAGGAGGGCCATGCATGTTTTCAGAACAAAAGAAACGACCATTTTTCAAAAGAAAAAAGGGGATCGTCCTGCTATCTGTACTTGCTGTTATCATCATTGTAGCAATATCAGGCTTTTTATATGTTCAATCAGCACTCGGACCGGTCGATCAAAAAAGCAAACAAACGATTAATATTCATATTCCTAATGGGACATCTGTCCGTGAGATTGCGGGCATTTTAAAAGAAAATGGGCTCATTTCGAATGATACGATTTTCACTTACTATGCAAAATACAAAAATGCGTCCGGCTTTAAAGCAGGATACTTTCATTTGAAACAAACAATGGACGCCGATCAGCTCATTCAAAAGCTGACATCTGGCGGTACAGATTACGCCTTTCAGCTTGTGATTCCTGAAGGAAAACAGCTGTCTGATATTGCAACGATTATTGCCAACCAGACGAATTTTTCAGCGAAGGAAGTAGAAGCAAAGCTGGATGATCGTGCTTTTATTCAAAAGTTGATGAAAAAATATCCGAAAACGGTGACATCACAGGTGGATGGAAAACAGGTCAAACATCCATTAGAGGGTTATTTATTCCCTGCGACGTATCCATTTTATCGTGAGGATGAATCACTCGAAACGATCATTGAAACAATGATTAAACAAACAGATCAATACGTGAAAACGTATGAAAAAGACATGAAAAAGAGAAAGATGTCCATACATGATGTGTTAACGATGGCATCACTGATTGAAATGGAAGCAACGGAAAAGACAGATCGGTCAAAAATCTCAAGTGTGTTTTATAATCGGTTGAAAAAGGACATGCCGCTACAAACAGACCCAACCGTTCTGTATGCACTTGGTGAGCATAAATCCCGTGTTTATTACAAAGACCTCAAGGTGAAATCTCCGTATAATACGTATATCAACAAAGGGCTGCCGCCTGGACCTATTGCAAATGCTGGTGAATCTTCATGGAAAGCAGCACTGCATCCAGAGAAAACGGATTACGTTTACTTCCTTGCCAAGAAAAATGGAGAAGTCGTATTTACGAAAACGCTAAATGAACACAACAAAGCGAAAGCAAAATACATCACAGGCAGCAACTAACACACATGTGAATCGTAAAAGACTGTAGACAATAATAGATTGCCTGCAGTTTTTTTCGTTGGAATATCCATTTTATAGGTTCGCAATTGCCACTTCTTTATGGTAAAATATATCGGGTTGTTTTTACTTAGATGAACGAAAGATTGATTGACGAGAAAGAGAGCTGCAATAGGCAGGACTCTTCTTTTTCAGGTCATGAAGGAGCTAGACATATAATGACTATCGAAGATGATCAAATAAATGACTATATTGAACATTTAATTCAACCGAGTCCTGATGCAATCGCTCAATTAGAGGTATATGCAAAAGAACATCATGTGCCAATCATGGAAAAGGTAAGCATCGAACTTTTACTGCAGCTGCTTTCGATGAAAAAGCCGAAGAAAATTCTTGAAGTGGGGACAGCGATTGGCTATTCCGCAATACGAATGGCGACAGCTCTCCCAGATGCTGAAATTTACACGATTGAGCGAAATGCGAAACGCTATGAAGAAGCGACACGGAACATTGAGGAATTAAAGTTAAAAGAAAGAATACATGTGTTCTTTGGTGATGCCATGGAATCGGCTAAAACGGTCCAAACGATGGCACCCTATGATGTGATCTTCATTGATGCCGCAAAAGGGCAGTATAAACGCTTTTTTGAGCTGTTTGAACCGATGCTAGCTCATGACGGAATGATTATTACAGACAATGTATTATTCAAAGGCTTAGTCGCAACAAATTATGAAGAAGAAATGGAAGATAAACGAAAAAAACAATTAATTGGAAAAATCGATCGATACAATCAATGGCTCATGTCAAACCCTGATTTCCAAACGTGCATTATTCCAGTTGGAGATGGGATCGCCATTAGTACAAAAAGAGGTGACCAATCATGAAAAAACCAGAATTGCTTGTGACGCCAAGCAAAGTGTCAGACGTCCTGCCATTAATCGAGGCGGGCGCTGATGCATTTTTAATAGGTGAGCAGACATACGGTATTCGTCTTGCAGGCGAGTTTTCAAGAGACGATGTGAAACAAACGGTTCAGCTTGCACATGCACATCACAAAAAAGTGTATGTGGCGATGAATGCGATCTTTCATAATGACCGCGTGCCACTTCTTGGAGATTATTTAACCTTTCTCGATGGATTAAACGTGGATGGTGTTGTTTTTGGAGATCCGGCAGTGATCATGGCCGCAAAAGAAACAGGAGTAAATCTGAATCTTCACTGGAGTACAGAAACGACTGGGACAAACTATTACACGTGTAACTACTGGGGCAGAAAAGGTGCAGCCCGTGCTGTTCTTGCCAAAGAGCTTAATATGGACAGCGTGATCGAGATCAAAGAAAATGCTGAAGTGGAGATCGAAATTCAAGTCCACGGCATGACATGTATGTTCCAATCGAAACGTACGCTCATCGGCAACTACTTTGAATATCAGGGCAAACAAATGGACGTGGTAGGAAGAAATATGGAAGAAGGCCTGTTTCTTCATGACGAGGAGCGCCAAAACAAATATCCTATTTTTGAGGATGCAAACGGCACTCATATTATGAGCCCAAATGATGTGTGTATGATTGATGAATTAGAGGAGTTTGTCGACGCAGGCATTGACTCATTTAAAATTGACGGAATTTTAAAGTCACTTTCTTATATGACAGAGGTGACATCACTCTATAGAAAAGCAATTGATTTATTAACGACTGACAAAGACGCTTATGAAGATCAGAAAGAGGACTGGGTGAAGCGGATTGAAGACATTCAGCCAGTCAATCGTTCGATTGATACAGGATTCTTCTTTAAAGAAACGGTTTATTAACATAAGAGGAGGAAGAGGAAATGGCACTTTTAAAAGATGGTATTTCTGAAATAGTTGACGGAAAACGTGTCATTACAAAAAAACCAGAACTGCTTGCACCAGCAGGGAATCTGGAAAAATTGAAAATTGCTGTACATTACGGAGCGGACGCTGTCTTTATTGGCGGGAAAGAGTTTGGACTGCGCTCAAATGCAGACAACTTTTCAATTGAAGAAATGGCAGAAGGCGTCGCATTTGCAAACAAATACGGCGCACGAATTTATGTGACAACAAATATCTTTGCCCATAACGAGAACATGGACGGGCTTGAGGAATATCTTCAAGGGATTGAAGGCGCTGGTGTGGCAGGAATTATCGTGGCTGATCCGCTAATCATTGAAACGTGCAAACGTGTCGCACCGAAGCTTGAAGTCCATTTAAGTACACAGCAATCTCTTTCAAATTGGAAAGCTGTTCAGTTTTGGAAGGAAGAAGGGCTTGAGCGTGTGGTGCTGGCTCGCGAGACAAGTGCACTAGAAATTAGAGAAATGAAAGAAAAAGTCGATATTGAAATCGAAACATTCATTCACGGTGCGATGTGTATTGCTTACTCTGGCCGCTGCGTGCTTAGTAACCATATGACGGCAAGAGATTCGAACCGCGGAGGCTGCTGTCAGTCTTGCCGATGGGATTATGATCTTTATAAACTTGAAGGCTCTGAGGAAGCGCCATTATTTGGTGAAGAAGATGCACCGTTTGCGATGAGTCCAAAAGACTTAAAGCTTGTCGAATCCATTCCTCAAATGATCGAAATGGGAATTGACAGCTTGAAAATCGAAGGACGGATGAAATCAATTCATTATGTCGCAACTGTCGTGAGTGTGTATCGTAAAGTGATTGATGCCTATTGTGCAGATCCAGACAATTTTGTCATTCAGCAGGAATGGTTAGATGAATTAGATAAATGCGCAAACCGTGACACAGCGCCAGCCTTTTTCGAAGGCGTACCAGGAACGGATGAACAAATGTTTGGCATTCATGGGAAGAAAACGACATTTGATTTCGCAGGTCTTGTTCTTCATTATGATGAAAAAGAACAAATCGTGACATTACAGCAGCGGAACTTCTTTAAAGCTGGTGACGAAGTCGAATTCTTCGGTCCAGAAATTGAGAATTTCACCTGCAAAATTGAGACGATATGGGATGAAAAAGGAAATGAGCTGGATGCCGCTCGTCATCCGCTGCAAATCGTGAAATTCAAGCTTGATCAAAAAGTATACCCAAGCAACATGATGAGAAAGGGGAAATAACAGGTACATGAGGAGTAAACCAGTGGTGATCGGAATTGCTGGCGGCTCGGGTTCAGGTAAAACGAGCGTCACCAATTCGATCTATGAAAAATTTAAAGGACATTCGATCCTCATGCTTCAGCAAGATTTATATTACAAAAATCAAAGTCATATGCCATTTGAAGAGCGTCTGCTCACGAACTATGATCATCCCCTTGCATTCGACAATGACCTGATGTTTGAGCATTTGGAACAGCTGCTAAGGTACGAGTCCATTGAAAAACCAATTTATGATTTTAAACTAAACACACGTTCAGAAGAGACTGTCCATGTTGAACCAAAGGATGTCATCATCGTTGAAGGCATCTTTGCACTAGAAGATGAACGTCTGAGAGACTTAATGGATATTAAACTATATGTCGATACAGATGCAGATTTGCGGATCATTCGCCGTATTTTACGCGATACGAAGGAAAGAGGCCGTTCGATCGATTCCGTCATCGAACAATATGTATCTGTTGTGAGACCGATGCATAACCAATTCATTGAACCAACAAAACGTTACGCCGATATCATCATCCCAGAAGGCGGTCAAAATCACGTGGCCATCGACCTTATGGTGACAAAGATTCAAACGATTCTTCAAAGCCGAGCAGAGTAAATGGTGGAGAAGAAAAAGACCTGAGACCTTTACAATGTAAAGGTCTTTTCAACATCTTTCTAGTGGTAGATGAGACTTGAGCAGGTTGAGAAGCCGAAAAGTGAATGAAAGATTTGATATGATAGGAAAACAATGAAGAAAAGCAGAAGTGGAAAAATCGCCATTATACAGTGAAAGAGTCAGGTTGTAAAAGTATATTAAAAAAACGACCAACAAATCATCACAAATTTTCAAACAATTCTTGATCAAAATGAAATTTTGTAATAATATAGCATAGACATATCGTACACTGACCATATTATGTATTGGAAGTTGAAGAATGGATAAGCTATTCTTCTACATATGATCGAAATGGCCGAACGAGGTACAGGAGCTTCCTGTGCCTTTCCACAGTTTGTGCGATGAAGATAAATTATCTTTAGACCGCTAGTGGTCCTGCCACATAAAAGGCATAATAGTTGCATCTAAAAGGGACGCCATGTAAGATGGACTTTTACGAATATGGGACAGAAGGAATGAGGGCCTGAACATGTCCTCATTCTTGTATATTTCAGTCGTCACTCACATGCAGAAAGTGTGTATGATGAGGATTAATAGAAGGAGTGAATGATTCATGGCACATGAAAAAGTATTTCCAATGACAGAAGAAGGAAAGCGCAAATTAGAAGAAGAGCTTGAATATTTGAAAACGGTTAAACGTAAAGAGGTTGTAGAGCGTATTAAAATTGCTAGAAGCTTTGGAGACCTCTCTGAAAACTCAGAATATGATTCTGCTAAAGAAGAGCAAGCGTTTGTAGAAGGTCGTATCACAACGCTTGATAATATGATTCGTAATGCGAAAATTATCGAAGATGAGGGGAACTCAAATGTTGTCTCACTTGGTAAAACGGTGACTTTCGTTGAATTACCTGACGGAGAAGAAGAGTCTTACACGATTGTTGGAAGTGCAGAAGCTGATCCGTTTGAAGGAAAGATCTCTAACGATTCACCAATTGCAAAAAGCCTGTTAGGCAAACAAGTAGACGACAAAGTAACCGTTCAAACACCTGGCGGAGAAATGTTCGTTCAAATTGTAAAAATTTCATAATCACGTTTATACGATAAACACCTCGTCCACAATAGGGACGAGGTGTTTTTATGCGCAAAAAAAGAAGAATTCAATGGACAGGTGCCATTATTTTGATGCTGCTGCTCGGCCTTCTTATTAGATTGGCAGAAATTCAGCTGTTTTTCACAGAATCTTTTTCAAAGCTAGATATCAATTTAATACAAGAAAGTGTTAGACAGCGAACAGAAGAAGTGGTTATCTCAGATGGACGCGGCGAGTTTTTAGATCGAAACGGCGGGGCGCTCCTCACAAAAGAACAGCCAGCAGTCATCTTATTTCCTTTTCTACAATATGATCTTCCTCGCTTAAAGCAAACCGCCTCTATTCTTGAAATGAAAGAAGACGAACTCAAAAAACAGCTAACAGAAACGAAAAAGCCTCTGATTCTAAAAAATGACATCACGAAAAAAAAGCTGAAAGATATCAATGATATGAAATATTCAGGTGTTTACGGCGTATATATGAAAGAGAAGGACAAAAAAAGACTGGCTCTCCACACATTAGGCTTCACAAGTGAGAATCCAGAACTCTTGAGAAAGCGTTATCCCGACAAGAAAGAGCTGTCTATCCGTACAGAGATCGGTACGTTTGGACTGGAAAGTACCTTTGACGAATTTCTATTACCTGAGCAAGATACAAAATTGTTATATCATGTGGACGGAAGGGGAAACCCTTTGTTTGGGATGGACGTCAAATATACAGCAGAAGCTCATTCGTTTTATCCGCTTCAGGTTCAAACAACAATGGATCAAGACATGCAAGTGGAAATGGAGAAGGTTCTAAAAGAACAAGGTGTTGAAAAAGGCGGAGCTGTACTGCTCGATATTCAAAATAGCAGTGTGCTGGCGATGGCGAGTACTCCGAATGTCACAAGCAAAAACCGGCATGAAGCAAGAAATTACATGCTGACAGCCATTGCACCAGGCTCTGTATTTAAAACCGCCGTGCTTGCCGCAGCGATCGAAAAAAACCTTGACCTGCCACAAACCATGTATGACTGTCGAAAGAATTTATATGGAGAGCCAGAAGGGAAACAGGAAGTATTGAATCTGTCTGAAAGCTTTGCGCAAAGCTGTAATTATACCTTTGCAACACTCGCTGGAAAGCTCATCCAAACAGACGATCAGATCATCGAAAAGACGGCTTCAAAGCTTGGACTCCTTGATCGAGCTGGCTGGGAAGGGGATGTATATCGTAAGCAGCACTTCAAACAGTTTGATCGTGAAGAAACAGGCAGTGTGTGGGGAGATAAAAGAGACAAGCATGTCAAAAAAGCCATTGCACAAACAGCGATCGGTCAAAAAAATGTTAAAACGACTCCTTTGCAAATCGCCAATATGATGGCAACGATCGCAAGAGGCGGAGAACGAAAAGAAGTGAGAATTGCAGATAAAGTGCTGTATCAAAACGGAACAACGATGCTGTCCTTTCAACATAAACGATCTGAAGGAGCCAGCATTGACCGCTATACAGCTCAAAAGCTGCAAAAGTACTTAAGGCAGGTGGTGACCTCTGACAAAGGAACAGGAAGAAGATTTCAAGATTTGCCGTTCAATGTAGCGGGAAAATCAGGCACTGCTCAAACAGGCAGTAAAGACAAAAAGGGGAATGCACTTTATCATAAGTGGTTTGCTGGATACTTTCCGGTGGAAAAACCAAAATACGCCCTTGTCGTCGTTCATCTCGACGAGACAAGTGGCCGGGCTAAGACAAATGATGCGTTTTATGATATTGTAAAAAAGGTCAGTGAAATTGAAAAGAAACAGACATAGAACATCCCTTCATGTCATGTTAGAATAGTAACGACTTAGGGAACAGAGGCAAAGGAGTGCAGAGATTTTGAGTAGAAATTCTCGATTTGAACATCGTGATAAGCGCAGAAAGGCGAATATGGTGCTTAACATATTAATTGGTATCGTTGTGGTGCTTATTTTGGTTGTCGCATCGAGTTTGTTAATTTTTAATAAACCAAATGATACAGATGTAGCGAAAGAACCTTCTAAAACGGCACCTGCATCGAGTGAAAATAAACAAAACTCAGAAGAAGATGTGAAAGATCAAAAGAAAGATACATCCGATGATTCAAATGCCAAAAAAGAGGATTCATCTGATCAAAACGATGATACAAAAAAATCGGATGATGAAAAAGAACCAAGCAAAGATGCGTTAAAAGACGCCAAAGAAACAGACGGCGGCAAAACGAGTGATGTAGATAAAACATACGAAAACGATGACTGGGAGCCTGTAGGAACAGAGCAATCCGGTTCACATACAGCCACCTATAATTCTAACTCACAAGACTGGAAAGAAATGATCAAAGCCATGTCTTATGCGACTGGAATTTCAGAAGATCAAATGACAGTTATTTGGTTAGGAAATAACGGAGGACCTCAAGATGCAAAGGGAACCATCCGTGACAAATCAACAGGTGAACGCTACCGCGTCGAGATTACGTGGGTGGATGAAAAAGGCTGGAAACCTGTGAAGGTTGAAAAATTAAAATAAAACTAAAAAAAGATAGCAGACTTGCTATCTTTTTTTATTTAGACATTTGCTTTAAAATGAACAACCGCTGTATACAAAATCCGGTCATCAATGACAGTCGTTTGATGACTCACTGAATGAACAGTTAACAGGATCGCCTGATTATGTTCAATTTGTTTTTGGATTTTCTGTTCAAGCTCTTTTAAAGACGCTGCCTCAAAAAATTCAATTTTATCCTTTAAAAAATCCAGTTGGAAATCCATTTGATTCACCCCTTCATGCTCTTCATTCATCTTAATCTCTCTCCTCTAAAAGGGCAAATATTTTTCTACCCCTCCCAGTATTTTTTAGTAGGAAAGATACAGAAGTTGTGATAGGATAGGAACTGTTCGACGGAACAAAACATACTATACGCATAGGAATAAATAGATAAAGTGGAGGGAAAGAAAATGGGACGTGAATTTCTTTCTTTATTTGATCAATGGGCTGAGTCTTATGACGACACTGTAAGTGGTCATGATGAGCAGTATGAAGAGGTGTTTCGCCGATATCCGGCCATTTTAAAAGAGATTGCTCGACGTTCAGGACAATATGTCCTCGAGTTTGGAAGCGGCACGGGGAACCTGACGACGGCGCTGCTTGCAGCAGGTAAGAACGTGTTTGGCGTTGAACCATCAGACGCCATGAAGAAAGCGGCTCTTCAAAAAGGGGTGCCAAATGTATTTCATGATGGGGATTTTTTATCCTTTCCAGCGCCGCCATTTGAGCCGGATACGATCGTCAGCTCATATGCTTTCCACCATTTAACGGACGAAGAAAAAAAACAAGCCATTCACACCTATAGCAACATCCTGCAATCAGGTGGTAAAATAGTCTTTGCTGATACAATGTTTCAAAATCAAGCAGCGCATCAAGCTGAAATCGACAAAGCGAAAGCAGCTGGGTTTGACCAACTTGCAGAGGATTTAGAAACGGAATACTATCCATCCATTGATGTGTTAAAGCAGATCTTCGAAGAAGAAGGTTTTAGCACGTCCTTTCATCAAATGAATGATTTTGTTTGGATCGTAGAGGCGAAGAAAAGGGAATGAAAGGATGTTTTTTGATTTGAAAATCGCAGTTATAGGTGCAATGGAAGAAGAAGTCACGATTTTAAGAGATCAACTAAAGAATGCCACACAAGAAAACATCGCTGGGTGTGAATTGACAACAGGTGTTTATGAAGATAAAGAAGTGATTTTATTAAAATCCGGGATTGGAAAAGTGAATGCCGCGGTCAGCACAACACTACTGCTTGACCGCTTTCAGCCAGATTATGTGATCAACACAGGGTCGGCTGGCGGTTTCCATCACTCATTAAATGTAGGTGATATTGTCATATCTACAGATGTCAGACATCATGATGTGGATGTCACCATCTTTGATTACGAATATGGACAAGTGCCAGGATTGCCAGCAGCTTTTGTTGCAGATGAAAAGCTTGTGAAACTGGCTGAGGAATCTGCTTTAGAGATCGAGCATATTCAAGTCGTAAAAGGGACGATTGCCACAGGAGATTCGTTTATGAATGATCCTGATCGAGTAGCGTTTGTGAGAGAGAAGTTTCCAGATCTATATGCGGTGGAAATGGAGGCAGCAGCCGTTGCACAAGTATGTCATCTCTTTGGAACACCATTTGTTGTCGTTCGTGCGCTATCGGATATTGCGGGGAAAGAATCCAATATCTCCTTTGATCAATTTCTTGAGCAAGCAGCGATTCACTCAACAGATCTTGTCCTGCGTATGATAAAGCAAACACAATAAAAGAAGGGGTTTCCCCCTTCTTTTCCATGCAAAGGAAGGGAAACATATGGCTGTCATAAAGGATATTACAGAATTAATTGGTCACACACCACTTCTAAAGCTGTCAGGAATTGGGGTTCCGGCAGGTGTTGACGTGTATGCAAAGCTTGAAATGATGAATCCAGGTGGAAGTATTAAGGATCGTTTAGGTGACATGCTCATAAGAGAGGCGTTGGCATCTGGCAAATTGCGGCCTGGCGGAACCATTATTGAAGCGACCGCTGGAAATACAGGAATTGGGCTTGCCTTAAACGCAAGGAAGCATCAATTGCGTACCATTTTTTGTGTACCAGAGCATTTTAGTCAAGAAAAACAACAGCTGATGAAAGCGCTTGGTGCAGAAATTATTCATACACCAAGACAAGAGGGCATGAAAGGTGCGATTGATCGAGCCCTTGAACTAGAGGCAAGCCTCGACAATGCCTATTGTGTTTTACAATTTAAAAACCAAGTAAATCCATTGACTTACTACAGAACGCTTGGCCCAGAATTATGGTCTGACTTACAAGGGAACATCGATGTTTTCGTGGCAGGAGCAGGATCTGGAGGGACTTTTCAAGGGTGCGCCGCCTATTTAAAAGAGCAACATCAGGCGTTAAAAACGGTTATTGTGGAGCCAGAAGGATCGATTTTAAATGGCGGAAACCCAGGTCCCCATAAAACGGAAGGAATTGGTCTTGAATTTATTCCAGATTATATGGAAACGTCTTTATTTGATGAGATATATACCGTCAGTGACGATGATGCTTTCCGAATGGTAAAGGAAGCCGCTGAAAAAGAAGGCATTCTGCTCGGAAGCTCTTCTGGCGCCGCGTTATATGCTGCTTTAGAGGAAGCCAAAAAGGCAGCACCTGGGACAGTCATTGTCACCATTTTTCCTGACAGCAGTGAGCGATATTTAAGTAAAGGAATTTATGAGGGAGGAAAATAAAATGAAACCAAAAACAATGATGATTCATAGCGGAACAACTGGTGATGAAAAAACAGGCGCCGTATCTGTTCCCATTTATCAAGTAAGCACCTATAAGCAGCCGAAGGCGGGCGAACATACAGGATATGAATATTCTAGAACAGCGAATCCAACAAGGACTGCACTGGAAGCAGTTATTCGTGATCTCGAAGGAGGAGCAAACGGCTACGCATTCGGTTCAGGGATGGCCGCTATTACAGCCGTGATGATGCTGTTTAACAGCGGAGATCATATTGTCCTGACAGATGACGTGTACGGTGGGACCTACCGCGTTATCACAAAGGTGCTAAACCGCATTGGCATTGAGGCGACCTTTGTTGACACAAGTGATCCTGAAGCGGTGAAAAAAGCGATTTTACCTGAAACAAAAGCCGTTTACATTGAATCACCGACCAATCCGTTACTGAAAATGACTGATCTACAAGCCATTAGTCGCATTACAAAAGAAGCCAACATTTTAATGATTGTAGATAACACGTTTTTCACACCGTATTTTCAAAAGCCGATTGAATATGGGGCTGACATTGTCCTGCACAGTGCGACAAAATATTTAGGCGGCCATAGTGATGTGGTAGGTGGACTTGTCGTGACAGCAACGAAAGAGCTTGGAGAAGAACTCCACTTCGTTCAAAACTCTACAGGGGGTATTCTTGGACCTCAGGACTCGTGGCTTCTCATGAGAGGGATGAAAACACTTGGACTAAGAATGGAAGCCCATCAGCAAAATGCGCAGAAAATTGCCGAATTTTTAGAACAACATCCAGCGGTCACACGTGTTTATTACCCAGGTTTGAGTGCACACCCAGGTCATGAACTTGCGAAAACGCAAGCATCAGGCTTCGGTGGAATGATCTCTTTTGATATTGGCAAAGAAGAACATGTCGATGTATTTTTAAGCCAGTTGAAACTGTTTACGATCGCAGAAAGCCTTGGAGCGGTTGAAAGCTTAATTTCTGTTCCTGCTCGAATGACCCATGCGTCCATTCCGAAAGACCGCCGGGAGGAGCTTGGCATCACAGATGGTTTAATTCGTATTTCCGTCGGTATTGAAGATGTTGAGGATTTACTAAATGATATGAAGCAAGGACTGAATGCACTAGCTTAATGGATAGATTTACATGCTCCTCACTTTCTCTCACTATGTTAAGCTATGAATAGACATTGAATTCGGGAAGGTGAAACAAGTGAAGGAAAAGTGGAGTGGTTTAGTGACAGATTACAAGCAGTACGCTTTTATTTTGCTTGCTGTCAGCACCTTTTTATATATTGGTACGATCTTACCTAATCAGCACATCGAAGCATCTCCAAAAATGCTGATGATGGCAGTAGATTGCGTGTTCTTATTGGCAGCTTTTCTTTGTGTAAAACGTGCGATCTTTTTTCAAAAGAAGCTACAAGAACTAGATGAAGATTAATTCGTAAAGTCTCCTCATATGTTGAGGAGGCTTTTTTGGTTGGGCAATCAGCTAAAAATGATTGTAGAAATTTAGTCAAAAACACAAAAAACACCTAAATGACTAAAAACAGGTTTACAAAATGGTGCTTGCTGGATATACTTACAAAGTAATTAAAAAACGTAAAGGAGGCTGAAGAATATGTTATTCGTATCTACTTGTGATCAATTCAACCAACAATTTCATCATGTCATCAGCCTGTGGAAGAGCTCGTGTCCTTCCTTTACCTATTACGGTTCACGCTTCAAAACTGTTTAAGTAAACGAGGATTTAATGCGCATCATCCATCGCAGGTTGAGAGACAATGTCTTTTGATCTGCATTTTTGTGTGCCCGCAGGTCAACTGATAAAGAAGATCTGCGGGCTATTTCGCATGCTGCGAACTGAAGGGAGGTGAGCGTATATGACAATCCATTTATTTTTTATTACATTGACGATTCAGCGTAAATACAAAGACATTGAGACCGTTCTTTACGAACAAGAAGTCGAATCATTTTATGAAGAAATGAAACAGAAACAACTAAAGTATATGAACTAGAGCAAAAAATGAAAAATGTGAAAAGGAGGAGATTGACATGTTTATGATGCTGGCAATGCTTGATTGTTACACTAGGGAGAAGGACCAGGTTTAGACACGCTCCACATTGATCACCTGCACATATGATAACCGTAAAAGGAGATTGTGAGGTGATCAATGAATGTCGATGTCACCATATATGAGGTTTCCGTCAGTGGGGCACGGATATACGTCTATTCCGCATTCCTTAAAGCACGGGTACGGCAATCCATACCGACTGCAAAGAGAGCAAGAGGAAATGCTCAGACGCTATATGTACAATTACAATTATCCAACTTATTGGTATTAAAGAAAAGGAGCAGGAAACGTCTTGGTTTCCTGCTTCTTTTACATTAGCAAATCCAGCTTGCACCGATGATGATTAACAAAATGAACAGTACAACAAGCAACGCGAATCCGCCTGCAAAACCGCCACCGTAGCCACCGCAGTAGCCTCCAGAATAACCGCCAAAGCCCATAATCTAGCACCACCTTTATCTAATCAAGATACATTCATAAAATATGCAGCGCATGCAGAAAACGAAATCAATCTGAGCACAATTAATGAAAACGCCTATTCGATTAAATATTTTTAACGTCTTGCGAAACATTTTCTGAAAAGGTGCCGTCTAATAAAGGACAAACAAATTAGGACTAGGTCTTAACTTTTGTTAGGTGAGAGCCGATATGAAAAGTAACAAAATTCGTAAATAGTTATATTTACTGGTGCAAAGCAGGTGTTAACATTGATTCAAAGCTGGATTGGAAAACAAATGAGGGAACCAAAAGGCTTGTTCTCAAAATGGGTTGCCCGCTATATGGAAAAAAATCATCATAATATCAATGAATGGACGATTCAACTATTAAATATACAAGAAAATGACCGAATATTAGAAATCGGTACAGGAAGAGGCATGACATTATCAAAAGTAGCAGAAAAACTTGATCGAGGAAAAGTATATGGAGTAGATGCCTCTCGTCATATGGTCAAGTATGCAAAAAGAAAACATAAAAAGCTTGTGGAACAGGACAAAGCCGTCATTACGCTTGGTCAGGCTGAGCATTTACCTTTTGAAGACAGATCATTCAATAAATTATTTACGGTGCAGACCATTTATTACTTGAAAGATATTGAGCAAGTCATGAAGGAAGTGTACCGCGTCCTTCAAGTGGATGGAGAAGTATTCTTATCTTTCCAAAGGCAAGAGCTGATAAAGGAACAAAAACGTTCACAGTCTTTTTCGTCGTACAGTGAACAAGAGATCAGCCGCCTATTTTCAGCATATCACTTTAGAGACGTCTCGGTTTATCACTATGATACATACATCTGTATCAAAGCTTTAAAATGATGAAAATATTTCCCAGGTAATGAACAAGCACTTAAAAAAGAGGCTCTTCATCGGAAGAGCCTCTTAGCGTGCGATGGAATCCATCATTCACGGCTCACAAATACAAATAAAGGCTCCTATAAGAAGAGCCTTTTGTATTTCATTCATATGTAGGGGCCAGCCAGGTGTGTAAGGAATGATAGTATATATAAGGAATTTGTTTGTCGATTAAGGATACCTGTCTGGCTTACTCATTATATCGACACCGTTCTGCAAATGTTTAGCTTTTTTATCAATATTTTCTTTTTTTATTTGACTGGAAGAACCACTTTTCTCTCACCGGTAGACAATCATTCATTTCTTTTTGTA
The DNA here is from genome assembly GCF_014764715.1 of Bacillus crepusculi. GTDB lineage: Bacteria > Bacillota > Bacilli > Bacillales > Bacillaceae > Bacillus. The sequence continues at coordinate 121,052 of NZ_JACXXE010000006.1, forward strand.
ACAATGTGTGGTTTGAAGCAGGGAAACGTCGAAAGATAGAGAAAATTGTAGAGACTTCATTTTTAAACAAAAAGGGAGGAATGAGAACATGTCGGGAAACAAAGGTGTCGTTTATAAAGGAGCAGGAAATGTAGCAGTTGAGGATATTGGATACCCTGATTTGGTCTTAAAGGATGGCCCGGGTGTCCCTAAAGCCAATGTTGGACGCAAATGTGAGCATGGCGTCATTTTAAAAGTGGTGACGACAAACATTTGTGGAAGTGACCAGCACATGGTGAGAGGGCGTACCACTGCACCTGCAGGACTTGTCCTTGGTCATGAAATTACAGGTGAAGTCGTTGAGGTTGGACGCGATGTGGAGTTTATTCATAAAGGAGACCTCGTGTCTGTTCCGTTTAATATTGCTTGTGGACGCTGCGTCATGTGTAAGGAACAAAAAACCCATGTGTGCTTAAATGTAAACCCGGATCGTCCTGGCTCCGCCTATGGATATGTGGATATGGGCGGATGGGTTGGCGGTCAATCCGAGTACGTCATGGTTCCATATGCGGATTTCCAGCTGCTCAAATTTCCGGACAAAGATCAGGCAATGGAAAAAATACTTGATCTCACGATGCTCTCTGATATTTTCCCGACAGGTTTTCACGGCGCCTATACGGCCGGAGTAAAGCCGGGCTCTACTGTATATATTGCTGGTGCAGGGCCAGTCGGTCTTGCAGCAGCACATTCCGCACAGCTTCTTGGTGCTTCTGCTGTAATTGTCGGCGATCTCAATGAACAAAGGCTGGAGCAGGCTAGAAGCTTTGGGTGCGAGACGATCAATTTACGAAAGCATGATCGAATCGGCGAACAAATCACGAACATCTTAGGAGAGCCCGAGGTCGATTGTGCCGTCGATTGTGTCGGCTTTGAAGCTTCAGGTCATGGAGATCAGGGAGAAGCACCTGCGACCGTTTTAAATACCATTATGGATATTACAAAAGTTGGTGGTAAACTTGGAATCCCAGGGCTTTACGTCACAGAAGATCCAGGTGCAGTGGATGAGGATGCAAAAGTCGGTTCACTGAAAGTGCGAATTGGACTTGGCTGGGCCAAAGCGCATACCTTTGTGACAGGCCAGACCCCAGTCATGCAATATCACCGCAGTCTCATGAAATCCATTTTAAGTGGAAGAGCACAAATCGCTAAAGCCGTCAATGCGACCGTCATTAACCTTGACCAAGCTCCTAAAGGATATAGTGACTTTGATTCGGGTGTAGCGAAGAAATTTGTGATTGACCCGCATGGGATGATTTCTAAATCATGATCCATTTCAAATAAGCTGGAGAAAAACTTACAGGAGAGAATCTCTTGTAAGTTTTTTTTGTATGTTTTATTTTAAATGACCTGTACTATTCTTCAGTATTTCATATCATGTTAAAATATATAAATTGGAAATATTATTCTTTAGTTGAAGGTCATACCATATCATTTGGTTGATAGGATAGGAATTTACTAGGGAGATTTTTAAAGAGTCGTATAATGACTTTATGTGAAGAAATAGGGGAGAGATGTTGATTGCTAAAGGTAGATGATATCAAGAAAAATTAAGAGCCCAATCAAGGTGAACTGAATCAAGAAATTTTTCAGATTCTCGAAAAGAATACCAAATTTCTTTGGATAAAGGCGACTGAAAGTGAAGCAAAAGAATTCGTATCAAATGAAAAGGCTGTTGCGTCTATTGAAATCGCAAACCAGCTGGCACCATTTCATTGGATGAAGAAAATCTAGATGGTCAAGCAAGCCAGCAGCCAAATTTAATGCCACTTGGTTTTACAATCATGTTTATGATGTTTGCAATCTCAAGCTCAGTGTCATCTATTCATTTGGAATATAAAGATTATACATGGCAACGATTGCTTTCGAGTCCTATCCATAAAATATATGTGTTACTTGGATATTTCATTGCTTATTTTCTTCTTGGTTGGATACAATTAGGTGTTTTATTGACCGTCTTATCTGTGTTCTTCAACATGTACTTAGGCAACCTCCTTCTCATTTTCTTGTTTGGGTCATTCGTTATTGGCCTTGTCGTGAGTTTAGGTTTTATGATTGCTACTTTATCTCAAACAAAAAAACAAGCTGAAATCTTTAGTGCCATTGTCATTGTAGGAACATGCATGCTAGGTGGTATTTATTGGCCTTTGGATATTGTTCCAGACATTATGCAGAAGATGTCGTTGGCCACTCCACAAACATGGATGATGTCTGGTTTTGGTGAAATCATGAGCGGCAATGTCAATCATTCAATCTTATTAATAGACACGGCGGTTTTAGTTGCTTTTACGATTGTATGTATGATCATTGGTTTGAAAAGTATTAGGTCATATTAATCCTTTTGTTTCGTTACATTTTACCGCATAAAAAATGGTATGATAAACGACAACATCTCATGGAGAAAGGATTGGATGAATGATGAATTTTCAGCATAAAACCGTCATCATCACAGGCGCGGCCAATGGAATTGGTGAAGTCATCGCATGTGGCTATGCAAAAAAAGGGGCGCGTGTGGTGCTTGCGGATATAGATGAAGAGAAGGGCAAGCGTTTGGAAGAACAGCTCAGAAAAGAATCCTTTGAAGTTTATTTTAAAAAAACAGATGTGAAACAAGAGAAGGACATTCAACACTTAATGTCGTTTGCGGCGGAGCGCTGCAAAACGATTGATATCCTTATCAATAATGCTGGTGTCATGTGCACAGTATCGCCCTATGAACTAACGGTCGATGAGTGGGATCATGTGCTGCATACAAACCTAAGAGGGACTTTTTTATGTGCAAGAGAAGCGGCACGTTATATAAAAAAGAATCAAAAAGGGGGGGCGATTGTAAACATTTCATCCACCCGCGCAACTATGTCAGAGCGTGATACGGAAGCGTATGCGGCATCAAAAGGCGGAATATCTGCGCTTACTCATGCCCTAGCGGTTTCCTTTAGTCAGGATCACATAACGGTTAATAGCATTTCCCCTGGATGGATTGAAACGAAGGATGAGAAAAGTCTTCGAGAGATCGACCATCAGCAGCATCTTTCCAATCGAGTCGGCACGCCAAAGGATATTGCGCAAGCTTGTTTTTATTTAACAGATGAAGACAATCAATTTGTGACGGGAACAGATTTAGTCGTTGATGGCGGCATGACCAAAAAGATGATCTATGCGGATTAACATGAAAAAAATATTGACGCTTTGATCAAGGCGAAGTACAATATGTAACAATTCAGCTGAAGATCGTATAAAAAGGAAAAGCGCAAATAGAGAAGAGTACATAATGGCTGCCTCATACAGAGAACTCCGTTGAGCTGAGAAGGAGCTGGGAAGCATTATGGAACCAAGCCTCTTAGCTCTGTACCGGATTCCTACCGGATGGTGGTGCAGCGACATTCTCCCGTTATAGAGAAGGGTTAATGATGACCTGATAAGGTTCATCTGGCAACAGGTGAATGAACTGAGGTGGCAACGCGGAATGAATCCCGCCCTCAAGACAGAAATGTCTTGGGGGCGGGATTTTTTTATGACAAATAATTGGGGGGACAACGATGAAAAAACATTGGCGGGATATGAGTATGTTGCTTGGAGCCATCGGGATCGCGAACTTGGGAGAATGGATTTATATGATTGCCCTCCATCTGCTCATTTTTCAGGAAACGGGCTCTGTGCTTGCTGTAACAGCTGTCTATATGATCAGGCCAGCTGCTGCTCTTTTGACAAATAGCTGGTCTGGCAGTTTGATTGACAGGCTCAATCAGCGGAATGTGATGATCAGTCTAGATATATGCCGGGCTTTTTTGATTGCATGTGTGCCCGTCGCCTTATTTTCAGGACACCTGCTGATCGTATATGTCACGGTGTTTCTCATTCATATGGCACAAGCGATGTTTCATCCAGCGTCGATGGTGTATATGACAGAGCTGATACCGGCGGATAACCGCAAGCGGTTTAATGCCATTCGATCTTTATTACAATCGGGTGGATTTTTACTAGGACCTGCAGTAGCGGGGCTTCTATTTCTAATCGGTACACCTGTCTTTTCAATTTATGTAAATGCGATCTGTCTTTTAATATCTGCTTTTTTAACGATGTGTTTACCGAATTTGTCAAAATCAGACGATGGGAAAAAGGACTTTTCTCTTTCAATATTAAAGGAGGATGTGAAGCTTGTTCTTCGATTTAGTATGACGTCAAGCCAAGTGATGACGGTGTATTTGTTATTTATTGCTGCCATGACAGTTCTGCCTACTGCCATTGATTCGCTTGAAACAGCCTTTGCAAAAGAAGTACTGATGCTAACCAATACAGAATATGGTCTTCTTGTCAGTATAGCTGGAGCGGGGATCATCGCAGGTGCCTGTCTCAATTCGGTCATTGTCGAGAGGCTGCCTGTTTCTATCATGCTTGGGGGCGGTAGTTTGTTTGTGGCTTGTGGCTATCTGATCTATGCTTTTTCTAGTACATTATTGGTAGCGGCTGTGGGCTTTTTTGTTCTAGCATTCTTTTTAGCATTTGCCAACACAGGTTTTATGACATTCTATCAAACGAACATCCCGGTAGAGGTCATGGGGAGGGTAGCGAGCTTTTATGCTTTATGTGAAGCCATTCTGACGATTGGCATGACAGCTATCTCTGGCGGACTGGCACATGTTTTATCTATACGAGCTTCTGTCATCACCGGGTGTATATGTATGCTTCTTGTCTGTCTGTTGCTATGTTTTGTCATTTTTCGTCCATTGACTGTCAAAAAGATAGTGCATCTTACTTAGAAAATTAAAAAAATTATGTTATCATTATTTAAGTAAGTTAATTAAATTGATGAGAAAAGGAGTCTTACAAATGAAAGCACTACGCTGGCACGATCAAAAGGACATTCGACTAGAGGAAATTGACGAACCAACAGTTGCTCCAGGAAAAGTGAAACTAAAAGTAAAATGGTGCGGCATTTGTGGTAGTGATTTACATGAATATCTAGGAGGACCTATCTTCATTCCAGTGAATGAGCCTCATCCACTGACAAAAGAAAAGGCACCTGTTACACTAGGACATGAATTTTCTGGTGAGGTTGTTGAGGTAGGAGAAGGCGTGAGCAATTATAAAGTAGGCGATCGAGTGGTTGTAGAACCAATTTTTGCGACTCACGGGCATCAAGGTGCTTATAACTTAGATGAAAACATGGGCTTTTTAGGACTTGCTGGAGGCGGCGGTGGCTTCTCTGAATATGTATCAGTTGATGAAGAATTACTTCATTTATTACCAGACGAAATATCATATGAGCAAGGCGCGCTTGTAGAGCCTTCTGCAGTAGCTTTATATGCAGTTCGTTCTAGTAAAGTACAAGCTGGAGATACAGCGGCTGTATTTGGCTGCGGACCAATTGGCTTACTTGTCATTGAAGCGTTAAAAGCAGCTGGTGCTACAGATATTTATGCAGTTGAATTATCAAAAGAACGCCAAGAAAAAGCAAAAGAGCTTGGAGCTATCATTGTTGATCCTTCTCAGTATGAAGATGTTGTTCAAGAAATCGCACGCCGTACAAACGGCGGGGTCGATGTTTCTTTTGAAGTGACAGGTGTACCTGTTGTATTGAAGCAAGCAATCCAATCAACTAGAATTTCAGGCGAAACAGTCATTGTGAGTATTTGGGAAAAAGGCGCAGAAATCCTGCCGAATGACATTGTCATTAAAGAACGTACAGTCAAAGGAATTATCGGCTATAGAGATGTATTCCCATCTGTATTAAACTTAATGAGAAAAGGCTATTTCTCCGCAGAAACACTCGTCACGAAAAAAATCAAGCTGGACGATGTGATCGAGGATGGCTTCCACGCTTTAATCAATGAAAAAGATCAAGTGAAAATTTTAGTCAGTGCTGAATAGTAAGACAGCAAAGGGAATGGCATAAGCAGCCATTCCCTTTTTTTTTTGCGTTTGGTGTGATGCCTGGTCATCTTCATAACGAGGGCTGCGATTGAATAGTGATAAGTGAAAAGATGTTTGTAAATAAGGAGATGACATCATGTTTTATCACATCAAAGAACTGCAATATGAAGCAAAGCCTTCTAAGCCTGATCCGCTTTATGCGAAAAAATTGCAAGAGGTATTAGGCGGTCAATATGGAGAGATCAGCGTCATGATGCAATATTTATTTCAAGGCTTTAATTGCCGAGCGGATCAAAAATATAGGGACTTATTATTTGACATTGGAACAGAGGAAATCGGTCATGTTGAAATGCTGGCGACGATGATCGCACGTTTACTTGATAAAGCGCCAGTAAAAGAACAAGAAGAGGCATATCAAAGCGATCCAGCACTTGCAGCTGTCATGGGCGGGATGAACCCTCAGCATGCAATCGTTGCAGGTTTAGGAGCGATGGCAGCAGATAGTCAAGGATATCCGTGGAATGCGAAGTACATCATTTCAAGCGGAAATTTAATGGCTGATTTTCGGGCAAATTTGAATGCAGAATCACAAGGCCGACTTCAGGTGACAAGGCTTTATGAAATGACCGATGATCGCGGCGTAAAGGATATGCTTTCCTTTCTGATTGCTCGTGATACATATCATCAAAATATGTGGCTTGCGGCAATTAAGGAATTAGAGGAACGAGAAGGAGATGTCGTCGTCCCAACCACCTTCCCGCGTTCACTGGAAAAACAGCAAGTATCCTATGATTTGTTTAATTTCTCAAGAGGGGAAGAAAGCAAGGAAGGTAGATGGGCGCATGGCCGAAGCATGGATGGAAAAGGGGAGTTCAGATATATTTCTGCACCTGTCGTGTTCGGCTCTGCACCAAAACTAAAACCGGCACCAAAAGAAATGTTTAACACGCCAAAAAAGGGTGAATAAATAGATAAAAAAAGCCGATCAGGTTTTAAGCCTGATCGGCTTTTTTTAACGTCCGAGAGATCTACCATACACGCTCACTCGTTTCTCTAACAATGCAAAAGCTAGTTCAAAGAAAATGCTAAGCAGCCAATAGATTAAAGCAGATACGAGAGATCCCCATGATTTCCAGTAAACCAATTGTAAACGCAAGGGATGTGGCTTTTAGTGGCAGGCTGAGGTCATGAAGACGACGGTGAACGAAGAAACCATATCTAGGTGAAAGTTCAAACCGAAAGTGCCGTTCATATTGATCAGAAAGTTCCTTTGACATATGTACTTAATATTGATAAAATTTAACACATTAAATCCTATAAGTAAAGTGTGTTTTATTCGTTCTGATTGGAAAAATTATCTATCATAGATTGCGAGAAACAGAGGAGTTGGAAACGTTTTGTCTAAAGCATTATTTGTCGATACAGATTTTCAAAAAACATGGCTCCATCAATTAGAGTCTCTTCGTGAAACGATTGAACAATCCGCAAAAGAACATGACGAAGGCGCTTATTTTCCTAAAAAGAATATCGAATCATTAGTAGACATGGGCTATACAGCTTTGTCTCTGCCTGTTGAATATGGAGGCGGAGGCCAATCTGTGACGGATATGGTTCTCTTTCAAGAGACGCTCGGTAGCATGGATGGAGCGACTGCCTTATCGATCGGCTGGCATCAAGGGGTTGTAGGCGAAATTTATGAAAAGAAACTATGGAGTGAAAAGCAGCTACAATTTTTTGCTGAAGAAGTGAAAAAGGGCGCTCTTGTCAACCGGGCCGTGAGCGAGGCGCAAACAGGCAGTCCAACAAGAGGGGGGAAGCCTGGGACAACCGCGACTAGATCAGGTGATCATTGGGTGATCAATGGACGTAAAATTTTCACCACGATGTCCCCGGCGCTCACATATTTTTTAGTTGGCGTATGGATCGAAGAAAAAGAAGCGCTCGGCTTCTTTTTAATTCATCGTGAGACAAAAGGAGTTTCTATAGAAGAAACGTGGGATGTTGTCGGCATGAGAGGAACAGAAAGCCATGATTTAATCTTAGATCAGGTGGTGGTCTCAGATGACATGCTTGTTGAAGTGCAAAATGGACCTCGGGGCGGTACGTTAAACCCTTGGATCGCACATATTCCGTCCTGCTATTTAGGAATTGCACAAGCGGCAAGAGACTATGCCGTTCAGTATGCCATCACCCATTCACCGAACAGTATCAGCGGGACAATTAGTGAGCTACCAAATGTCCAAACGCTTATTGGCGAAATCGACTTGTTATTAAAGCAAGCACGTCACGTCATCTATTCAACGACTAAATTGTATGAGCAGCCAGAAAAAAGAGAGCTGTTAACCAATGAATTTGGCGCTGTAAAGCATACAGTTGTCAATCATAGTCTGCAAATTGTCGATAAAGCGATGCGGTTAGTCGGCGCCAAAAGCTTAAGCCTTGGCTGCCCGCTACAACGTTATTATCGTGATGTTCGTGCTGGGCTCCATAACCCGCCAATGGATGATATGACAATTTCGAAAATGGCAAAGCAGGCGATTGAAGAGAAAAAATCGAACATACAATAAACAAGAAAGCCGGATAAATTCGGCTTTTTTTGTTGGAAAAAAGAGGACAAGTGGCTCTTATTTCTCATCAGGCAGCATGCTACAATCGATAGCAATCATGAGAAGAGGTGCGATAGTTTTGAAGAAAAAGCATATGAAATGGCTGTTTTCAGGCATCATGCTTGTGGCACTTTGTATAAGCCATCCTTCATCAAGTGAGGGAACAACACCAGCATGGTCAGTAGATGAATTGATGAAAGGCCGGGAAGGCACATTTGTGATTCAAGAAGTAAAAGAAAAGTCGCCTTGGGTGTATAACAAAAAAAGAGCGAACGAACGCTTTGCACCTCAATCGACCTTTAAGGTGGCAAATGCCTTAATCGGACTTCAAACAGGCGCAGTGAGAGATGAATACGATATCAAATATTGGGACGGAGTGAAAAGAGAAATTGACCGCTGGAATAGGGATCATACACTCGGTTCCGGCATGAGAGATTCAGTCGTCTGGTACTATCAAGCCATGGCGCGTGACATCGGGGAAGAACGCATGACTCATTGGGTGAAAGCCATTCATTATGGGAACGAAGACATATCAGGCGGAATCGATCAATTTTGGTTAAGCAGTACGTTACGCATTTCTCCGGTAGAACAAGTTCGTTTCCTGAAACAGCTATATGAAGAAAGCCTCCCATTTGATCGCTCCGCCATGAAAACTGTCAAACGAATGATGATACAAGAAGAAGAGCAGAATACCACTCTATACGGAAAAACAGGCTCCGGTTCAGGCATCGGGTGGTACGTAGGATTTATCAAGCATCACAACAAAACCTACATTTTTGCTACAAATATTGAAGGGACCGGAATAGAAGCAAAAGACATCACCTATCGTATATTGAAAAAATATCATTTGATTGAAGCATCCGTTTAGGGTGCTTTTTTATGTGAAAAAGGGTATATATTGATAAGTTGATGATATATGGATTAGTTTGAAATAATGGTATATTTATAGGGGAATATTGAAGTGAAATAGAGATAAAAAATCACTTTCTGAAACAACTATTTAGGAGATACAAAAGGTGAAAATTTGAAGAAAAATAAATTGAACACTTTGATCAAAGAATTTATCGCAGATATCGAAAAAGAATTAACAAAAATCGTACTGAAGATAGTGAAAGAAAATTAAAAATTAAAGTCTAAATAAGATTATAAAAACATTGATAGAAAGGCGAAAGGTCCATGAACATCAGCCAAGATAAACAATTCTTAATCAATGATTTGAAGAAACGCTATCAATACATTTCTCATTCCGCTTATCCAGATGATATCGTTTCTTTTGAAGAGGAAACTGGTATGTGGTCCGAAGATTTTTATGAATTTTTTGCACTTATTGCAGGCAGCTTAAGTTATGTAATCGATAACAAACGAATACCGAAAAAACAGTTAAACGTGCTGCGTCAGCCATTTGAAGAGCGGTACCCTCAAATCAAATCGTTTCAACCTATCCTTGAATCGTATCCTTTATTGCATTCCTATGTTCAATATCATGAAGAAACAAGAAAACGTATCATTGCACTTATACAATAACCTCTTGGAGGACAAGCTATGGTATGGTTTTTAGATGAAAAAATCTAGAAACAAATTCCCAATTTCGATGGCAACCATCTAAACCAAATCAATGAATTTCAATACTTTAAAGAGTATAATGAGCATGACGGCTTGATCAATTGGATTGCCCTGCATATCCCATACGAATTTGCGACCCATCAAGCAATCTAAAATTCACCAATGTATCATCTGTTCAAATGAAAGGTTAGGATTTAACAGACTAGTCTTTTCTTGAACATTTAGCCTTCTTCATCCCAACACAGAAAGGTGCAATGACATTGAATCGAATCATGAAATGGCTCTTATTTGCGGCGGTCATCGCTGGATTATTGGTATGCGCATTCTTTGTGTTCCGTTTCAACCAGCCTAAACCGACAACCAATATCCATTATGCAGACACACAAAATAAACAGCAAACACTCGATATGTACATGCCAAAGGGCAAAGATGAAGACAAAAAGAAGAAGCATCCAGTGATGATCTATCTCCATGGCGGCGGCTGGACAGGCGGCGATAAGAATAGAGTCGCTTCAAAGGCTGATTATTTTACGGGTCAAGGCTATGTGTTTGTTTCGATGAATTACCGGCTTCATCCAGATGCCCACTATGAGCAGATGGCAGATGATACGGCGAATGCCATTAAGTGGGTCAAGGATCATGCGGATGAGTATCAAATCGATTCATCAAAAATCAATGTCATGGGTCACTCAGCGGGCGGTCATTTGACGGCATTGGTGGCCACAGATTCGACTTACTTAAAACGTGTGGACCTGTCGCCAAAAACGATCAATTCCATCGTGATTTTAGATGGTCCGTTAAACATCAATCAATTTATACAAGCTATTCCATCGTATAAAAAAGTGTTTGGCAAACAGGAAAAGAACTGGACAAAGGCTTCGCCTGTCACTTATATGAACGAAGCCAACCTGCCACCTGTTTATTTGGTCACAGGCTGGGAAAATCCTGAGGTGTACCGATTTGCTGAAAAGCTGAATCATGATAAAGGCTCTCGGTTTGTTTTTCGGGTTCATACGCTGAGTCATAGTGACCTGAATAAATGGTTTGGATCAGACAGAGCGCCAAAAGAAGCACAAAAAATGACGGAGGCTGTGATGGCTTTTGTTAAAAAACAAAATCAATAACGAAGACCATATGTTCGACAATCCATTTTGTTGCAGTTATCATGAAATCTAAGTGGTTTGTTATTAAAGGAGTGTATGTCGTTGTCATCACGAATGGAAAATAAAGTGTTCAATTGCGAAAAAGAGCTGACGCTGAATATTATCGGCGGTAAGTGGAAAATGCTGATTTTATGGCACCTTGGCAGAGAAGGGACAAAACGTTTTGGTGAGTTAAAGTCGTTAATGCCTGGGATTACGCAAAGAATGCTTGTCAATCAGCTAAGAGAATTAGAGGAAGATCACATTGTGCACCGGGAGGTTTATCCTGTCGTTCCGCCAAAGGTGGAGTATTCTCTCACAGAATTAGGAGAAAGCTTAATGCCGATTTTAGAGGCGATGTATGATTGGGGAAAACAATATCTCGACAGCAATTTTTTAAAGGATGATAAATAGAAATACAAAGGGCTAAAATGACTTTATTTTAGCCCTTTGTCTTCTTTTCAGCATGATAGAAAACCTTTGAAGTCTAGGAAGGACGAGTGGAGCGAATTGTACATTCGTGAGCACTGGCACGCAGGACTGACAATGAATGCGAAGGTTTGTCTACACGCTGAGATACTGGTCGAAAGACAGTATCTTTTTTGTAACCATATGCGAAAAAGTATAGTATGTAAAAAAAAAGTGCGTACTAGGATTGCTTCATTCCTGTTGTTATACTCGTTTCATGCAACAAATATTCAAGAGGTATTATCTGCGGAGATTTTGAACATGATATAAATGAACAGGAGTGAATATTGATGAAATTACAATTAGCATTAGATTTAGTGAATATACCAGAAGCGATTGAACTAATCAAAGAAGTAGAAGCATCCATTGATGTGGTCGAGATTGGAACACCAGTTGTGATCAACGAAGGACTTCGTGCTGTAAAAGAAGTCAAACAGGCATTTCCAAATTTACGTGTCCTCGCTGATCTAAAAATTATGGATGCGGCCGGTTATGAGGTGCAGCAGGCATCTGAAGCTGGAGCAGATATCGTCACCATTCTTGCGGCAGCAGAAGATATGTCGATTCAAGGAGCGGTGAAAGAGGCGAAAGCAAGAGGCAAAGAAATTTTAGTCGATATGATTGGCATTAAAGATATCGCAGGCCGTGCAAAAGAGCTGGATGCGCTTGGAGTCGATTATATTTGTGTTCATACAGGTTATGACCTGCAAGCGGTTGGTCAAAACTCATTTGCTGACCTTATGACGATTAAACAAGTCGTCAAACAAGCAAAAACAGCGATTGCAGGCGGGATTAAGCTTGAGACTTTACCTGAAGTCGTGAAATTAAACCCTGATTTGATCATTGTCGGCGGCGGTATCGCAAGCCAGGACAATAAAGCAGAAGTGGCTGCACAAATGAAGCAGTTGATCTCGCAATCATGAACACAAGTGACTATGTGAAGGCGATTTTGAGTGAGCTTTCTGAGTCCTCCTCAGCCATTCAAGACGAACAAGCAGAGCGGCTTGTCAAAAGCCTTTTAGCTGCACGAAAGGTCTTTGTGGCAGGGGCAGGCAGATCTGGTTTGATGGGGAAATCGTTTGCCATGAGATTGACGCATATTGGCATCCGTGCCTTTGTAATTGGCGAAACAAATACGCCTTCCTTTACAGAAGAGGATCTCTTAATTGTAGGAAGCGGCTCTGGTCGAACAGAGACTTTGCTTGTGTTTGCGAAAAAGGCAAAAGCCATTGGCGGAAAAGTGGCAGCTTTCACGCTTTCGGTTGAGTCACCTATAGCTGATCTATCGGATGAAGTCATTTTACTGTCAGGTGCGCCGAAGGATCAACATGAAGGAAGCAATCATACCATTCAGCCGATGGGCTCATTATTCGAGCAATCGTTGCTTTTGATGTACGATGCGGTCATTTTGCGGTTAATGGAAATAAAAGCGCTCGACACACATACAATGTACGGTCACCATGCGAATTTAGAATAGCCATATTCAAAGCCTTTCCTTTTTTAGAAGGAAAGGCTTTTTCGTCTACATGGAGAGCAGCATCTTGACATAAGTGATCGGATGTAACTATAATAGTTACATCTTAAAAGAAAAAGCGTAAGCACGGAAGGAAGATGAAGATGAAAGTACAAATATGGTCAGATATCGCCTGTCCTTTTTGTTATATAGGAAAAAAACAGCTGGAAACAGCGCTTGAACAATTCCCTCAGAAGGAGCAGGTCGAGATAGAATTTAAAAGCTTTGAGCTTGATCCGCATGCACCTGTTGAAGTCGATTATGATGTGCATGATATGCTCGTCAAAAAATATGGGATGAGCCGCAGCAGGGCCATTGCGATGAATGAGCAGGTGAAGCAGGCGGGCAAAGAGAAAGGAATCGATTTTCAATTCGATCCGCTCGTTTTAACAAACACCTTTGTTGCCCACCAGTTGGCGCAATATGCAGGTCAAAAGGGAAAAGGCGATCTCGTCATGGGAGAGCTGTTTCAAGCGTATTTTACAGATGGAAAGCATGTAGGGGATCGTGAAACCCTTTTAGCTATAGCAGAAAAAGCTGGTCTTGATTTGAAGGAAGTGCAGCAAGTTTTAGACGGCGAAGAATTTGCAGATGATGTGCGAGAAGACGAAAAAGAGGCGAGACAGCTTGGCATTTCTGCTGTTCCTTTTTTCCTCATCAATAAAAAATATTCAGTAGCAGGAGCGCAGCCAGCCGATACCTTCCTGCGTGCACTTGAAACAGCTTGGACAGAGGAAGCAGCTCAAGCTGAGAAGGCTACTGACCATTCGTTTGAAGCGGCATGTGCAGATGGCGTATGCGCAGTGCCTTCTCCTAAAGAAGAGGCATAATAGACATTTTCCCTATCTTTATTTAAGATGGGGATTTTTTATTGATTAATCATAAAGATACCTTTATATTTAAGTTATCTTAATTATGAAGGTGATAACAGTGATATCCAAAATAGCTATGATCCAAGATATAAACAATATTGAAGCACGTATTCATCAGAAGCTCCGGTTAGAGTTTGAAGAATTATTTGTAGATGAGTTAACCGATAAGCAGCATATTGTGCTGAATTTCATTGAACAAAAAGGGGGAAGTTCTCCTATTCAAATTGCCCAGCAATTAGGGATCACTCAAAGTGCAGTCAGTCAGCTGTTAAACACGCTTGAAAAAAAGGAATGGATTCGCCGTAGCATTAACCCGAAAAACCGGAGGGAATTGCACGTTGAACTTTCTGAAAAGGCAAAGTCGTACCTCGAGAATATGCGAAAGATAGAGCTTGCGATAATTGAAAAATATTACTCAAAGTTATCCCTCGATGAGATCACCACATTGAAATCGATTTATGTAAAACTTGATCAATTGATTGCAAATAAAAATGAAGGGAAGGATGAGGATTGATGACGCTCAAACAAGAAGTTGAGCAAATTGCTGCTTCTTATACGGTGAAAAAGAAGCAGGTACTGCTTGTGATTGGACTGATTCATCAAGGGGAAACACATGTCTTTCATTTCGGAGATCATCCCATTCAAAAGCGGGTCCAGCCAGAGGATGTCATTTTTGAGATTGGCTCTATTTCAAAAGTCTTGACGACGAGTATATTGGCAAGCATGATCCAAAAAGGGCAGATGAAACTCGATGATTCGATTTCCCTGTATTGTCCTCACATTAGAAAGAATCACCCCATTCAAATAGAGCAGCTAGCAACCCACACATCTGGGCTTCCTGCGCATCGTCTTCTTAGAGACTTTCAGCTATGCTTCCTTCCTAAAGTCAAAAGAGATATGTACTGTCAATATTCACTCGATGAATTAATCAAACTGTTAAACTCGAAAAAGTGGAATCAGTCAAAAACTTTCCCATCTCGTTATTCCAATGTGGGCATGGGCCTTCTTGGTTTGGTCATGGGCTGGTCACGTAACAAAACGTATGAACAACTGCTCACTGAATATATCGCGGAAGAGCTCAATTTATCAAATACCTTTATTACCATCAAGGATGATAGAAAAGAGAACATGATCTTAGGTCATAAAGAAAATGGAAAAGAGGTTCCTCCGCTTCACATGCTTGATTATCAAGGAGCTGGCGCCATTCGTTCGACAATCACAGATTTATTGTCATTTCTCTCCGCACATTTAAATGCGGGCTCCGATTCTTCGTGGAAGATGACCCGCGAACCAAGGCTGAAAATGGGCAGAAACATGTCAATGGGACTCGGATGGGTCATAGATGACACAGGCTTGATTTGTCATAATGGCGCGACGTCTGGCTTTTCCAGCTTTATGGGCTTCAGGCCGCAATCAAAAACAGGCGTGGTCGTCTTATCCAATTATCGCAACCGAATTATACAAGATTCTCCCGATCGAATTGCGTATGATCTCATGAACATGCTTGACGCTAAAATAAAATGAGCCTTGTGCAGAAAGAGGCTCACTTTGCTTTTGCATTCATTTGTTTGATCGTTTCACCAGGAACGAGTTCAGGCTCGTAAAATGTTTGATCAGGGAGATTCTTTTTCCCTTGTACTTTTTTGATCATCCAGTCTGCTGCATCTCGGCCCATTTTCTCCTGAGGGTGGGTCAATGTTGTCAGCTTCACATGGGCATTTTTTTGAGCAATATACGAATTATCCTGTCCAATAATTGAGAGATCATCTGGAATAGACAGCCCGATTTCGCTGCATACATTGGCGACTTCTAATCCGACCTCATCGTTATAGCAAACAAGGGCGGTCAGCTCATGCTGGTGCGCCGTTAAAAATGATTTGATATGATCCCCTAAATGCTGCTTCGATTCTGTATCGAAAAAGAGCACATGCTCAGGCAGGAAATTAAGCTTGGCTTCACCAAGTGCCTGAATATAGCCTTTCATCCGGTATTTCCCCTGTAAATCATCCGTCTTTGAAATCAGTCCGATTTGCTGATGTCCAGAGGTGATCAGCTCTTTTGTGGCTAGGTAGCTGGACTTGACATCATCCAAACAGAGAAAAGGGACCTCTAACTGCTCATAATAAGCATTGATCATAATAAGGGGTACGTCCTGTTCTTTAAAGGATAGGTAGTACGAAATGTTCGGGTTATATAAGTTGCTTTTTGTCGGCTCCACAATGAGTCCGTCCACACCGAAGGACAGCATCATTTCTAACGCTTTTTTCTCCTGATCCACATCGTTATTTGTACTAGCTAGTAACAGAGAATAGTTCTCTTCATTTAAGCGGCTTTCTATGCCTCGAATGATGGAAGGAAAAATGTAATCGGATATGTATGTCGTGATAACCCCAATCGTTTTCATATGCGCATGTCCAGCAGGTTTTGTTTGATATTGATTGGTCACAAACGTACCTGAACCTTTTTCACTTCGCAAAAATCCTTCGCTCGACAATTCCAAGATGGCTTTTCGAACCGTATGTCTGCTCACTTGATACATATCCTGTAAGCTTGATTCGGTTGGAATCCGTTCCCCGATCCGGTAATCCCCTGTGAGTATTTTGCTTTTTATATCATCGATAATGATCTGGTACTTCTTTTTCATCGTTTCACTTCTTTCTCAGTTGTTCATCTACTCGGATTGAGAAGAAATTGTATGGACATATTTTAACATGGTTGTCTAATCAAAAACAGGCACTTTCCCTTTCTGCCATGTCATCTTCTGAAAAACGAAGATTTTTGTCATATTGTGTATGTACAACTATATTTATTATTGACATATGTACGTACAAATATGCTATTATATTTGTGCACAGAAAAAATCAATGAATCTAGAAAAAGAAAATTGAAACCGCTATCAACATGGGGGTGAACGCAGAATGAATCATGAAGAGACGGCCAAAACCTTGAAGGAAGGACGCACATCTTTAGGCATTGAATTTGGTTCAACACGAATTAAAGCGATTTTAATAGATGAGGAATTTCAGCCAATTGCACAAGGTGCATATGAATGGGAAAGTTTTCTCCAGGATGGAATATGGACGTACAACTTAATTGATATCATTACAGGTCTGCAAGTGGCGTATCGAGAGATGAAAGAACAGGCCGAGCAAAAGTATGGTGTGACCATTCAAACCATTGGCTCAATCGGGGTATCAGCGATGATGCATGGCTATGTGGCATGTGATCATACAGGAGAGGTTCTCGTTCCGTTCCGAACATGGCGGAATGCAACGACCATCGAGGCGAGTCAAAAGCTGACAGACGTATTTCAATTTCATATTCCAGAAAGATGGAGCATTGCCCATTTGTATCAAGCGGTATTAGAAGATGAAAAACATCTATCCCGATTAGAATATATGACCACTTTGTCTGGATATATTCACTGGCTGTTAACCGGAAAGCAGGCCATTGGTATTGGCGATGCGTCAGGGATGTTTCCAATTGATGAACAAACGAAGGACTACAATGAAGAGATGCTCCAGCAATTTGAAGCATTGATTGCAAAAAAAGGCTATCCGTGGAAGCTTCGTCATCTTTTGCCGCGGGTCTATTTAGCAGGTGAAGAAGCTGGTGTGTTAACAGCAGCAGGAGCATCCATTTTAGATCAAGGCAAGCATTTACAGCCAGGTATTCCATTTTGTCCGCCAGAAGGAGATGCGGGAACCGGAATGGTGGCGACTAACAGTATAGAAAGACGAACAGGAAATATTTCAGTTGGAACCTCTGTTTTTGCCATGATTGTGCTAGAGCAGGATCTAAAAGGTGTGTATCCAGAGGTGGATATGGTCACGACACCAGACGGACTGCCTGTCGCCATGGTTCATGCGAATAACTGTACAAGTGATCTCAATGCTTGGATGAATATATTTCGTGAAGCATTTGAAGCAATGGGCCTGCAAGTGGAGTCAGAAAGGTTATACGAAGCGTTATTGAAGCAAGCTTTAGAAGCAGATCGTGATGGCGGAGGACTCTTAAGCTACGGCTATTATTCTGGTGAAAATATTACAAGACTGCCAGAAGGAAGACCTCTTTTTGTCAGAGCTGCTGAAAGCCGATTTACCCTCGCTAATTTCATGCGTACCCACCTTTTCTCTGCATTTGGGGCAATGAAAATAGGAATGGATCGCTTAAAAGAACATGAGCATGTCGAGATTGATCGTTTACTAGGACATGGCGGTTTATTTAAAACACCGCTCGTTGGACAAAAAATGGTTGCCGCAGCACTTGATACACCTGTATCAGTGGTTTCCACTGCCGGAGAAGGCGGTGCGTTTGGGATGGCTGTCCTTGCTTCATATATGGCTCATCATCAAAAGCAAACATTGGCGGAATTTCTCACTCATCAAGTGTTTGCGAATACATCAGAAGAGCTCATCGAGCCCGACCCACTCGATGTCAAAGGCTTTGACGAATTTTTAAAGCGCTATCAAGAAGGACTCCCAATTGAAGAAGCGGCAGTAACGCATCTGATGCCAAAGAAAGGAGTGACAACGGTATGCTAGAGCGGTTAAAAGAAGAAGTGTTTCAAGCGAATTTAGATCTGCCAAAATACGGTCTTGTGAAATTTACATGGGGCAATGTCAGTGCGTGCGATCGTGACAGCGGTCTATTTGTCATTAAGCCGAGCGGCATAGCGTATGACCAATTATCAGCAAAAGACATGGTTGTGGTCGACTTTGACGGTCAAGTGGTGGAAGGGGAATTCAGTCCTTCCTCAGATACAGCTACACATGCGGTTCTTTATCAACACTTCGAGGAAATTGGTGGTATTTCACATAGCCATTCCATGTGGGCAACTGTTTGGGCCCAGGCAGGTCTTGATTTACCGGCAATGGGCACGACTCATGCGGATACATTTTACGGCCCTGTTCCATGCGCTCGATTTCTGACAGAAGAAGAAGTGAATCGCGGATATGAGGTGGAAACGGGCCGGCTGATCATTGAAACCTTTGAGAAAAGAAACATAGATGTGATGGCGGTGCCAGGTGTTTTGCTTCAAGGTCATGGTCCATTTACGTGGGGGAAAGATGCAAAAAGTGCAGTCACAAACAGTGTGGTTTTAGATGAAGTTGCCAAAATGAATCTGTTTGCCAAGCAATTGAACGAATATGCGGAGCCTCTGCCGCAGCGAATTTTAGATAAACATTACTTAAGAAAACATGGTGATCAAGCGTATTACGGACAAAAACCTTCAAGATAAAGAAAAGAGGGATTTCTATGTTAACCAGTCAGAAAAAAGAGTTTTGGTTTATCGTTGGGTCACAGCACTTATATGGAGATGAAGCACTGAAGCAAGTAAAAGCCGACGCACAAAAGATGACGGATGCTTTAAATGAGAGCGGTTTACTTCCATACCCAATGATGCTTCAGGAGCTGGCAGTCAGCGCCGATCAAATCACAAAGCTTATGAAAGAGGTCAATTATCGCGATGAAGTTGTCGGCGTGGTGACATGGATGCATACATTTTCTCCTGCAAAAATGTGGATACGCGGTACAGCTCTTTTGCAAAAGCCTCTACTGCATCTCGTCACACAATATTATGAAAAAATTCCATGGGACACGATTGATATGGATTATATGAATCTCCATCAATCTGCACATGGAGACAGAGAATATGGTTATATCAATGCGCGTTTAAATAAACAAAACCAAATTGTAGCCGGTCATTGGTCAAAGCCGGAGGTGAAGCAGCAAATTGCTGATTGGATGGATGTCGCTGCTGCCTATCAAGAAAGCTTTCACATCAAAGTCGCTCGGTTTGGTGACAATATGCGCCACGTGGCCGTGACAGAAGGCGATAAAATCGAAGCGCAGATTCAATTAGGCTGGACTGTTGATTACTTTGGGATAGGTGATCTCGTCGAATATGTTAACGCAGTAGAAGAAGCAGCGGTAGATGCATTATTTGCTGAGTATTTAACGCAATATGATGTGGATTATGGAACGTACTCGGTTGAAGAATGGGAAAGAAGCGTGAAGGTGCAAGCACGTTATGAAATTGCCATCAAACGTTTCTTAGATGAAGGCGGCTACAATGCCTTTACGACAAACTTTGAGGATTTACATGGGATGAAGCAGCTGCCTGGACTTGCGGTTCAGCGGCTGATGGCAAAGGGATACGGCTTTGCTGGTGAAGGCGATTGGAAAACTGCTGCACTGGACCGTTTACTAAAAGTGATGAGTCACCATCAATCCACGGGTTTCATGGAAGACTACACGTATGAAATGACCGCTGGACAGGAAGCTGTGCTGCAATCTCATATGTTAGAAGTAGATCCATCGCTCGCACATACGAAACCCGTCATCGTCGTGTCTCCACTTGGTATTGGAAATCGGGAAGACCCAGCCCGTCTTGTCTTTGATGGAAAAGCAGGGGAGGGCGTAGTTGTCTCCATCGCTGATTTTGGAACACATTTCAAATGGCTCATACAAGAAGTCGAAGCCTTTGAGCCGGAGGAAGCAGCACCTCATTTACCAGTTGCACGTGTGCTGTGGAAAATCAAACCGAATTTTCAGGACGGAGTCAAAGCGTGGATTAAGCAAGGCGGCGGTCATCATACAGTCGTGTCTCTCAATTTAACGGTGGATCAAATTGTTCATTTTGCCAAGCTTGTCAATGCAGAATATGTGGTGTTATAGGAGAAGGGTGAAAAGGCTTCTACTGCTTAAAGTAGAAGCATTGGGTGAAATGAAAGCGGTTTATTAAGTGAGGGGGTCATCCACTTGGAGAAAAAAGTGTCTAGTAAATTTATCTTCTTTTTCGGGTCCTTTGCAGGCATCTTATTTGGATATGATATTGGCATCATTGCAGGGGCGGAAGGGCATATTCAGGAAGAATTTCAGCTCAGCCCATTATGGCTTGGAATCGTCGTCTCATCTTTAATGGGCGGGGCCATCATCGGCTCCATTTTAAGCGGTCTTTTAGGGGATAAGTTTGGCCGTAGAAAGCTCATTTTGGTCTCATCGATCATCTTTTTTGTCGGAGCTATCGGATCAGCGATTGCACCAGAAGAGATTTCATTAACCATTGCTCGTATCTTTTTAGGAACAGCCGTAGGAACAGCTTCATCTTTGGTGCCGGCTTACATGTCAGAAATCGCACCTGCTAAAATCCGCGGGAAATTGTCCGGACTCAATCAGCTCATGATTGTGAGCGGACTATTGCTCAGCTATATTGTTGCATTTGTGTTTGAGCCCATCCCAGACAGCTGGCGCTGGATGCTCGGAAGTGCCGCTTTATTTGCTATCGTGCTGTATATTGGGATGCTGAGGCTCCCTGAATCTCCGAGGTATTTAATCAAACACGGAATGGCTCATAAAGCACGAGAAGTATTAGGATCACTGCGCTCTTCAAGTGAAGAAATCGAAGCAGAAATGCAAGAAATTTTAGAAGTCGCAAAAGAAGAACGCTCAGGTATTCGTGAATTGTTCCAAAAGAAATTCCGAATGGCCCTCTTTATTGGGGTGGGAATGGCGACCCTTCAGCAAATTCAAGGCGCAAACTCCATTGTGTATTATGCAACGAGTATCGCTCGGAATGTAGGCCTTGCTCCGCAGGTCGCCGCAGGTTTTACCGTGATTGTTGGTGTCATTTTTGTCGTGACAACCGTGATCTTTTTACAATTTGTTGACAGGTTCGACCGCCGAACGATCCTTACCGTAGGGGGAACGGGGATGGCCCTTTCTTTCTTTGCACCAGCCGCATTAGGTGCATTTGGCGTCAGTGAAGGCATTTTAAACTGGGTGACATTGATTTCACTGTGCTGTTTTATTTTGTGCTACGCCTTCTCATGGGCACCGATCACATGGATCATCATCGGCGAAATCTTCCCGCTTTCTGTTAGGGGCATCGGAGCAGGTATTTCTTCTGCCTTTAACTGGACGGGGTCGTTAGCAGTTGGACTCGTTTTTCCTATCTTAGCAGATCAATTCAGCTTTGGGGTCATCTTCTCTTCATTTGGGGTTATTTGCTTAATCGGATTACTGTTCACCCGCTTTGTACTAGTCGAAACAAAAGGACGAAGCTTAGAGCAAATCGAAACCGACATGGCTGCACGTGTATAAAGAAAACCATCTATCCCACGTGGATAGATGGTTTTTTTACTCAAGCGTCTGTTTTAGAATCAATTCATCATATGAAGATAAATCCAGCACTTCAAGCAGCGCGTAATATTTCGCGTAAATTTCACTCAGCTGATCAGGAGGATTTGTTTCATATCGATTCAAATGCAATTGAGTCAGTTCAAGTGCAATGTCTAGCTTGTTTCGTTCGATAGGTTGTGTCGTGTTCATCATATTGTTCACCTCTTATTTTAAGATCATTGCAGAAGTTACGGAGCAGTTCCGCAGCTGACCTTATATTCATGTTCTTCTATCTTTTTTGAATAGCAGACCGAAGGCGTCATCCCCGTCTCACTTTTCCAAGCCTGCCAATACACATCATAAAGCTGGCCATATTGAGAATCTACATCGTCCTTTTTTTACAAAATAGCTTTGATAAGGGTAGCCATCTTGATAAATCGCCTGCCGGATGGCTCCTCTTTCAGTCGCATTTGTAAAAACCATAGGCGACAGCAGTGGAAGTGTGATAATAACGAGAAGCAGGAAAAGAGCTTATGTCTTGTTTTCATCACTATATGTCTTTCCCCGCAGAATTGTGTTATTCCCCTTATTTCTAGCCATGTGATTTATTGCTTTCTGCGATTTTCAAAAGACTTTTAATACGTTTATTACTCATCTTATCGAAGTCAGGCTCGTGCCCCAGAACAAAATTGATTTTAGAAGCTGTTTTTAAGAGATTCTTTCTTTCGGATGCATATATGCGCTCTTTTCTCTTCTTAAAATAATCGTTTAATTCACCACTTAGTCCCTGTTCGTCCTTCTTGGTAAGGCTCCTCTTTCCAAAATCCAAGAAAGTTTGCTCCTTCATAAGCAGTCTCCCTTCAATGCATTGTTTTTGTCCTTCTGGGTGCTATAAGTAATAATGTTGTCTATAACACAAAAGGTGGTTTTCTAGTGGATCGTGCGTGCCTTTACAACTTTTCTTGGAATCATGGGGGACACCGCCAAATGAGTTTGATATCGTATTATGAGCAGGAACGACAACTGGTCCTCCATACGATAACTTAGCTGCTTTAAGTGCTGCTAATCATAATGCAACTATTTTGGACCAAAGATTTCAATAATGCAAGAAGCAGGAACCATTTTTAGGGGTTCCTGCTTTTTTATAAAAATAAAATATTTAATCACTTTCCATATTGAGGAATTAGTCTAAACAACACAGGAGCTTTATTCATAAACAGTAAGATAAAGCATTAAGAACTCCGTGAAGGAAGGTGAAGAAATGAAGGTAATGGTTATAGGAGGAGCGGGTTTTATTGGTTCTCATCTAGTTGATCGGCTTATGAAAGAAGGATTTGATACGTATGTTATTGATAATCTATCGACGGGGAACCAACAATTCCTTCATCCAAAAGCAACGTTTTATCATTCGGACATTTTAAACATACGGAAAATGAAAGAGATTTTTAAGGAAGTGCAACCAAAGTATGTGTTTCATCTTGCAGCACAAATAGATGTTCAAAAATCGATAAACAATCCAGTCTTTGATGCGCAAACGAATATTCTTGGTACACTTACCATTATAGAATTATGCAAATTGTATAACTCTAAGCTTATTTATTCCTCTTCCGCAGCCGTTTATGGAACACCACAATATTTGCCCGTGTCTGAAAACCATCCTATCCAACCTCTGTCTAATTATGGTATATCCAAATATACCCCCGAACTATATCTCCGTGTGTTTGCACAGCTTTATAACGTAAAATATACGATTTTAAGATATTCAAATGTTTATGGTCCAAGGCAAACGCCAAAGGGTGAAGGTGGTGTAATTTCCATATTTATTCATAAAATCATGAACAATGAGATTCTACAAATTTTTGGAGATGGTAACCAAACGAGGGATTTTATTTATGTAGAGGATGTCATTTCAGCCAATTTATCCGCACTTAAGGAGGGGGAAAATGGAACCTACAATATTAGCACAAATAAGCCAATATCTGTTAATGAACTATTAGATTTCATCAATAGAATCATGGGTAAAAATACTGTCCCTGAATATAAACCAAAACGATTGGGAGATATAACCCACAGTTGTCTTGATAATCGATTAGCCATAGAGGAACTGAAGTGGAACCCGAAATATTTCATTTTTGAAGGTTTAACAAAAACACTCCAATTTTATCCGAACACTTACTAGCACGCTTTTTAAAAAGAAAATAAGGCTGACTCAATTGAGTCAGCCAATCATTTTTTGCGTTGAGATTTTTTATGTGCCCATTATTGTCTTGAGTCAGTCTAGGATTAAAGTTAAAAGGAACACCAATTATTTTACAAATGGTGAAATTTAATTAAAAAACAAATAAAGGAATGTAAATAATGGATGTTTTACCCTACAAAAATAAAATAAATAGAAACTAATGCTATCGCCTATACAATATTGGCTGCCTTTCCATATGATGAGGATAAATAAATACAATAGGAGAGATATAAAATGAAAATACTACTTGCTACTTATTGGTCTATCCCACATGTAGGAGGTGTATGGAGTTATATGGTTCAACTTAGAAAAAAGCTTGAATCGCTTGGCCATGAGGTTGATATGCTTGGATATGATGAGGATAATACGTCAGTTTACATCGTTAATGAAAATCGAAAAATAGAGAGTGATAAGATTCTCCCATTATTAAATGCAAAATTAACTTCACAAACCCATCCCGCTATTTTTGCAAATGAATTAATAAAATATACGGAATTCCATCGTTATGTATTTGAGTTAAGCGCTGCCTATTTAGGTCTGGAAAAATATGATGTAATTCATACCCAAGACGTCATCTCAACGGCCTCTATAGATCGAGTAAGGCCAAAACACTCCACCCTCGTTTCTACTCTTCATGGTTCTGTTGCCCATGCAATTAGGAATCAATTAACGACGATTCATAAATCAGATACATCCTTTATGGCCAGAGTCTATTTTGATGAGTTAGAGAAAGTTGGAGCTACTTCTGCAGAAGTAACCATTGTTGCTAATGAATGGATGAAACAAATATTAACTAATGAATTCGAGGTTCCTAATGAACAAATTAAAGTTCTACACTATGGATTTGATACAGAGGACTTTATAAAAAGATTAAAGCAAAAATCGTCTATAAAACGACCGAAGGATAAAAAAGTGATAATCTTTTCTGGCAGACTAGTCGACCAAAAAGGAGTTCATCATTTGATATCTGCTTTAAATGAATTAAAAAAAGTACGTAAAGATTGGGTATGCTGGATTGTTGGTAATGGGGATTATCAATCAGAGTTAAAAGCACAAAGCAAGAATCTAAACTTGGAAGAGGATATTTTATTTTTTGGAAAAAGGGATGATACCCCCTATTTACTGGAGAATTCCGATATTTTTGTTCTTCCTAGTCTTCTAGAAAATCAGCCATTATCTGTAATCGAAGCGCAAATTGCTGGTAAAGCCATCATCGTTAGTGATGCAGGGGGATTACCTGAAATGGTTGAGGACGGAGTTACTGGGTTAATTACTCCTGCTGGAGATACTAATGCGCTCTTCAAAAAAATAAATTTATTATTGGATGATGAAAGTCTAAGACAACGGCTTGGGTCAAATGCTAAAAAATGGGGGATGACTCATTGGTCTATGGATAAGGGCGTAAAAAATTTAATCGATATTTATCTCAGCGCTATTTCTAAAAGAGGGAAGGACCAGGATAATGTCGAGCCTGAACAAAAAAATTAATCAACATTTACTCCCTTCTGTCGCCCACTTTAGGGATTGGATGAAAAAAATTTGGATAAATACCAGAAAAATGTGGAAAAGATCTGAAAAAAATTATACTGATCCTGTCAAAAATAAGCCCAAAACATTTTTCATACATTCGGATGAATATAATTCTTTGTTTTTGGACCCCATCTCAAATCCGGCTGTTTTTGTTTCTGGCGAAATATGGAATAAAATCATTGAAACCGTTCCTCCCGAATTCGTATTTCCTAACCCAGACTCGTTAAAAGGTTTAAATAAAGTAAGGGGCGATCTATTTCATCAAATTTTCCAAAAAAAAGTATCGACTTCAGATGTATTTGTAGATCCTCATATATGGGAAAAGATTGTTAAAACCACTCCTGATGTCTATAGACTGCCTAATCCTTTATTGGAGAAAACGTTTAAATCTATGGAAGCAGATTCCTATCATCACCTGTTTTCAAAGCCAATAAAATCACCTGAAATATTCGTGGATTATGAGGTTTGGGAAGCCATTAAACTTTCTGTACCTAATCATTATTTGCTTCCGAATCCCTTGACCGATTCGACGTTTAAATCAATGGATAGTGGTAAGTATCACTTTTTATTTTCAACAAAACATCCTACCCCTCATATTTTTATAGATCCTACTGCTTGGGAACCCATTAGAGAAGCTCTAACCGAAGTATTTAAGGTACCAAATCCAAAGAGTTTACAGATATTTGAGCCTATGAAAGCCGACCATTTTAATTCTTTATTTAGGTCACAGTTATCTAGTCCAGAAATCATGGTCGATCACCAAGTTTTTCAATCTATTAAAAGTACTTTGCCTGATGATTACCAAATTCCTGGCCAATTAATTATGGAGATGACGCGTAAAGAAAGAAAATAAACAAAAAAAGTGATATTGCTAAAAAGCACTTCATTCTTTTAAGACCGTTGAAACAGTAAATGTGAAAACGGTTTTTTTTCTTCCCCTATTCGAATCCTTTTTTTATTAATAAAAGTGTACATTTTTAATTGATATAGCCATATAGCCCTTACAAAAATATTATTTTAGCATTTAATATCACAGATAATATTTTTTTATTTTTATAAGGAGTTGAAATCTTTTTATGAGATTAGAAGATTTAAAAGGAAATTACGATGCGATCTATAGTTTAGGTGATTTATGTCTTGCAGCCCTTCAGTTAAGAAAAAATAATTTAAGACCTTTTGCCGGACCACTGGACTGGATGTCCTCCCCTTCATTGCCAAACGTCAGTCGTCTTTTGAAGAATCGATTTGAAGGTTATATGGACAAATCTAATTTGATTCCTTCTGGTTATTCTAAAGGTGTAGATAGTCTTGAACCGCATCTTTGTTTAACTGATATGGAATATCAGATTGTATCAAGTCATGACTTTAAAGCAAGCGAAAATACATTCTCCAATTTATCTACTTATCCCGAAGTTAAAGCCAAATTTGATAGAAGGATTAAAAGATTCCTAGAAATGCTTTCCACAGGGAAACGAATTCTGTTTATTCGGACGGAAGGAGCCTTTGACGAAGTACTAGAACTTGAGACTGTGATATCAGAATTAATAAAAAATGATTTTGCTATCCTTCTTGTTAACCATACCGATACCAAAGTATTAGTAGAAAAAGACTGGCCAGTTGAAAAAGTGTGTGCCATTGAACTCCCTAATATAGAGAAATGGCAGGGAAACGATCATTATTGGAGAGATATATTCAATGGTATCAGCATTAATTAAAATAATCAGGAGGATTTTGTAGATGTTTAAAAACACTAATATTTTAGTAACTGGCGGGACAGGTTCTTGGGGGAAAGAACTAATCCTTCAATTATTAACCCTTGATCCAAAAGAAGTTATCGTCTTTTCAAGGAGCGAGGATAGCCAAGTTAATATGAGAAGGGAAATTGAGGATCGACGATTAAGTTTTAAAATAGGTGATATTCGAGATAAAAATGCATTATATCAGGCTTTCAAGGGGATAGATTATGTTTTCCATCTTGCTGCATTGAAGCATGTTCCAATTTGCGAAGAGCACCCGATGGAAGCGCTTAAAACAAATATTACAGGTACTCAAAATGTGATTGAAGCTGCCATATTTAATGAGGTTAAAAAAGTGATTAATGTATCAACTGATAAAGCAGCAGATCCAGCTAATTTTTATGGATTTACAAAAGCGATCGGTGAAAAATTAATGATTCATGCAAATTTATTAAATAGCAACACGAAGTTCGTTTGTGTAAGAGGTGGAAATGTTTTAGGGACAAACGGAAGCGTTCTACCTGTATTCATTGAACAAATAAATAATCAAAATGAAATTACCATCACTGATAAACGAATGACAAGGTTCTTTTTAATTAAGGAAGATGCGATAAACCTTTTATTAAAAGCCGCAAGGGATGGAAAGGGCGGGGAAATTTTTGTTTTCAATATGCCGGCATGCAGGATTATCGATTTAGCGGAAGTATTAATTGACCATTTTGAAAAAGAAGTTCAGATTATTGAATCAGGTTCAAGACCAGGTGAAAAACTGCATGAGGTGCTTGTATCAAAGAATGAATTAGAAAATACAGTTCATTATAATCAAGAATATTTTGTAATTCTTCCTGACATTAACATTCCGGGTGTAAGGAAACTTTACTCAACCTTTCAACCAATAAGTGAGTCATCATATAGTTCGAAAGACCATTTAATGACTCATGAAGAAATCAGAAAAATGTTAGTTAAGTCAAAATTCTTGTAATGTTCCATTTTTAGATAAAAAAATATAAATGGGGGAAAAAATGATGAATCAAAGGCCCAAGCTGTTAATTACTGGGGCAAGTGGATTTACCGGAGAACACGCATGTGAATATTTTTCAGATTTGGGCTATGATTTAATCGCTGTAACTAGAAATCAGCCTATTATCGCAAGTAAAGGAATTCGTACAGAATACTGTGAGCTTACTAATAAAGAAAATGTTTATCAATTAATAGAAAAAACAAAGCCTGATTTCCTATTGCATCTAGCAGCAATCAATCATGTTGGTTATTCCTGGGAAGAACCAGTTGAAACAATTGAAACTAATTTGTTATCAACACTTTATATCATTGATGCTATTCGGAAGGTTAATCCAACTTGCAGAATTATCTTGGTCGGTTCTGCTCTCCAAATGAGCCCCAATAACTTATCCAATCCATTACACCCTTATAGTCTCAGTAAGACACTCCAGGTACTAGTCTCACAAGCATGGGTAAAGATGTTTGAAATGGACATCGTCATTGCAAAACCATCTAATATAATTGGACCAGGTAAATCTAATGGTGTTAATTCTATTTTTGCCAAAAAAATTGCTCAAATGGAAATGAACATGGAAGATAAAATTTTGAGGGTTAATAACATTAATGTAATGCGTAATTTCATAGATGTTAGAGATGTAGTAAGGGCGTACGAAGTACTTTTAAACAAAGGGATTGCAGGGGAAGTTTATGAGATAACTTCAAGCAAAAGTCATTCTCTTAAGGATTTGATTAACATATATAAAACCTTAACTGATATAGACTTTAAAGTTGAATCTCAATCGTCCGATGTTGATAATCTGGTCATTGGGAATCAACCTTTAACACTTGAAAAGTTAGGATGGAAACAAACATTGACGATTCATTCATCGCTAAATGATACACTTAATTATTTTCGAAACAAAAGCTAGGTGTTTGTTCTATTCATTTGAAAAAAATCATTTAGATACGTTAGGGTGAACCATAACAAATATATAATAGAATTTGGGGTACAAGGATGAGATAAAAGAGGTCTCTTGAAGCGGAGATAGAATTTACTGTGGCATTTTAACCACTAACAAAAGCCACTACATTAATTAAGGTAGCGGCTTTTGTTGTCCTCTTCAATCCAGCTTCATTTTAGCGATTTCGTTTTGTTCTTCTGCTTCATAAATGAGCTTGCCGTTGTTTTGTTTTACCATTATGCAGAGTTTACAGCTTGTCGCATGTTATATTATCTTTTTTCATTCTCTCGTAAAGGACAACAGCAAAGCTTCACATCGTAAGCGTCTTTAATAGAAGCTTTGACTATTTTCAGGGCTTTTGAATATTCCCCAGCTATATCATGATAAACACTCTTCTTTTCATCTGTACAAGCGTCAATGCACTTTGATATCTTCAGCAAGTCGATTTTAATTTGATGTTTTTTTAAATATCCGCACCTATAATTTCATACCTTGTGTCCTCTGTTTCAATTACATTTAGTTTTTTAACCTCTTGAGCGGCAGAGTGGTCGTTTATCAGGGTATCCTTCTTGATAAATGGCCTGCCGGATGGCGCCTCTTTCGGTTGCATTTGTAAAAATCATAGGTGACAGCAGTGGAAGTGTGATGATGATGACGAGTAGTATAAAGAGTGAAAAGAGCTTATGTCTTGTTTTATCGATGTCCTTTCCTTTACAAGATACCATTTGTATAATATGTTGAAATTATCCTTTTGTAAAGAAAGAGAAAAGTAGATAGCGGATTTTTTAAAAATAGACAAGCATCTAATCACGAAACGTGCCTTTTACATACGATAGAGTGAAAGTGAAAGACAACTTGATGGGGTGTTGAGATTTGATTAGACAATTTTTTCTTTGGACATCGCAGGGGGAACCAAGGAGGAGATGAAACGGTTGTTGTTAACACAACAACGAACGAACAAACGATCGGAAAAATTCATCCAACTCATATCACAAATGTTAATAAAAACATCAAGAGAATTGAAGACTACTATCCTATGACGCCAACTACTCGAAACGAGTATATTGTGGAAGAATATGATTGTGGTAGCGATATCAAGAACCCTTGCTGCCGTCCAGTGAAACGCTGTAAGTGGTAATGTGATGTTGAGGAGGAAGAGGGGCATCCTGTATGGGATGCCTTGTGTATGTTTAACGCTCCATTTCATTTAATTGTCCGTTATCAAGTTGGAAAAAACGATTTCCTAATTCTGAATAAAGGTAGTGCTGATGGCTTGTAAATAAAACACACCGATGAGAGAATTCTTCTTTTAATAAAGAAATCGATTGTATTTGAGAAGACTCATCAAGAGATGTAAACGGTTCATCAAGAATGATCAGCTCTGGCGACCTTGCCACCATACAGTTAAAGAAAAGCTTATATCTCATGCCTAGTGAATATTGTTTGACAGGCATCTTGAGTGCATGAGTTAAATCAAATGCATCACAAAGCGAGAGAAAGGTCTTTTTGTATAACTCTTTTTCTGACTTATTCATTTTCCATAACGACTGTATGAGCGCCATGTGCTCTATACCAGTCAGCGCATCATAGACTAAAGGCTTATCTGGGATGTACGCTACCAACCTTTTATAAAGAGCTGACCCAGGATGATGCTGTTCATTGAGTAAAATCGTTTCTGATACTGAAGGAAGCAGACCCGCAATGATCTTTAAAAGTGTCGATTTACCGCTGCCGTTTTTTCCGATAATACAAGCACGATCACTTTCTTTCAGATGAAAGGATACTTGATCTAGAAGGGAAGAGCTTTCTTCTGTTGTTTCATAACGAAAAGATAGCTGAGACACTTGCAAACTAGCCATTTATAAATCCTCCAATAACAAAAACAGTGGTCACCAGCATATACAAGATGACTGTCGCAAGGGCGGCCTTTTTTGTTCCTTCAGCATAGTAAATGATCCCATCATAAAGGATTCGTAAAAGATACAAGTTGATCAGAAAAGAAATCGCTTGGATGAAGATAAAATAGTGGTCTAAATGCAGCACCATCACACAATAGATCGCTGCGCTATTCACTAATAGAAGAAACGCATTATAAAGCAAGATCACAAGATACATTTTGCGCAAAATAAACGTTTTATGAAAAAAATACATATAAATCGAAGTCACGACAGTACCGAGAAAATTTAAAATGAAATAAAGCGGGATTGTCAGCAAAAAGATAAAAACAATGCTGGCTAATTGTTTCCCTGCAGATAAAGGTTCCTCTACTAACAAATCAATAATAAAAAATGTTAAAAAAACAGTCGAAACAAATAACGATAGTAAGACAAGGCCTACAATGGTTTTAATAGATTGATGTTGATTGAAAAATTGCTTAGGTCGTAGAAGTAGCTCCATGGAACCACATTCTCCTTTCTTCTATGGTAGATGTACATGGCTAACGTATTCCTCTAAAAGAGAGGCAATCAATAAGAGCACTACAGCGGCAAAGATCAACTGAAGCACAGTCCGAGTCAGCTTTTTTAGATCAATGGCATTTCCTTTAATAAACCGGTAAAGATAAATGAATGGAAAAGAACTGACGATTGAAAATAGGATCAAACCAAGAACCTCGACAAAAGCATGCGGCATGAGGCCAGTGAATAACTGTTCCACTTCGTGATTGGCCATCAAAAACTGAATGAGTTTACCGATGATATAGCCATTGTAAAACAGAATACCAGCAGACATGATGCCGCCAGTAAAAGTTCCGATACCTAGCATGGCAAGCCCAACCTGTAAATTGTTCGAAAAAATAGAGAGAAAAAACATGTCTTCATCCTTTTTTAAATAAGGAATCTGATCATAAGGAAGGAGACTTCCAATGAGCAAAGCTGCAATAAATACGCCGGCGTAAAGATAGCCGAGGCGTAGAATCAATCTATTCTCCGATAGAAAATATCTTATTTTTTTCAACATACTCAATCCCTTTATAGATGGTCTTGCGGCATAACACCCAGCAAACCATTGAAACGATCACAAAATATAAAGCAAACAGAACGTTTACGAGACCTGAGGACTGCTGCAAAATAGGTAGAAAAGAGGTCAAGATCATATAGTACATGAAAGGTAACACAAGAAAGTTTCTTGCAAAAGCCTGCCCTTTATCGATAACTTCTATTTCCTCATTGGTTGTCCCTATCTCATGCTCATGAATAAAATTGAATTTCGTTGTGAATGGAAACAAGTAAAGCTGAATCAAAGGGAAAATGAAAAAGCCAATCCCTAATACCACAATTTGAATAAGCATTTGAATATCAAAAAGCTGATATACACCCATAATTGATAGATCAATGAACAGTAGAAAGAGCACCGGTATAGAAAATAGACAATAAAATAACTGGATTTTTGATAAGAAAAACTGTAAAAGAGATGTTTGAGAAAGCTCAAAAAGCCAAATATTCTTTTTTTCAGCACTTAAAGAAAAAATAGAAGGAGTCAGCATTCTCATCTCATACGTTTGATTTGCTAAAATCATCACATTTAATGTAAAAAGCAGCTGAATTTGCAAGGCTGGATGATCAATAATAGAGATCAAACCAGTTATAACCCCGATATAAAAGAAGGCTTCATATGACATGAACATATAATTGAAAAATTCTTTAGACAGTAGCCACCTTTTTTCCTTTAGCACTTTGAGGTCTTTTTGAATCAACATATTCTTTTGAAACACCGAGCCCTGAATTTTATCAAGTACTTGAAAGTACCAATAAAATAAATCTCGAAATTGTGTTGAATTTTGATCAGAATCTTTCCCAGTTGGAATCCAGCGAACAGGGCTCTTCATAACGAGTATAGCCGCTATTATCACCACGAAAAACGTGACAGGTGAAGTGAAAAGCGCTTGAAATTGTAGAAATACAGAGTCCTTTGAAAATAAAGTGTGATGGATCTGCTGCAGATCATTCTGATATAAAGACACCAAGTTGTTGGAAAGTGTAATCCAAAACGTATCCTCTGCAAGCGATGCAATTGATTGAAAAAGTTGTTGGAAAGTGTGATAAAAAGGGAAAATCATGTTCAATACCAGGACCCTTCCAAATAAGAAGAAAAGCAAAGAGATGCTTGCAAAAAAAAGGACACGAATGATCCCAATTTTTTTCACGACAATGTTATAGATATAAGCACCAAATATTTTATTGCTGACGATAAAAAGGAAGAAACCTGTCAACATGACATTGAGATGCTTTAACCAGAATATCCACTCATGTGTTTGAGCAATGAAATATTGAAAGAGAAAGTAGATTAAATATGTACTAAAGCTCGTAAACATAAGCCAAATCAATTCTGAAAACAAAAGCGTTTGGAAAAGATGTCTTGAGGAAACAGGTGCCAGTTGTATCAATTCTTCAAAAGGAAGAATATGCGTTCTTCTATAAGATTCAATCCCTTTGACGATAGAGAAAAGAAACAAAAATATCACAAAAGCACTTTCCCATTCTATTTGATAGACTGGAGAGTAAAGAAATGAAGAAATAACAAACACAATCATGCATCCGAATATAGTATCAAGGATACAAGAAAATAAGATGTACTGTTTAGAAGAAAACGATGTGAAAAATGGAACCTTACGTATAATAAACTGAGCTAAATTTGAATATTGTTGTTGTATTCTAATTGATAGAAGTAGTGATAATAATGGATATAACATCTTCTCACCTGCATCAAAATTTAAATAGAAGGAGAACAAAGTCTCCTTCTATTGAGTCATAAAAATGAATTACCAAGCAATAACGGCTTTACGGCCTTTTTTCTGAATTTGGGCTTTAAGGTACTGACGAATTGTCTCTTTACCAGCCGCTGCAATAAGGGAAAGACCACCTGATCCTACAGCAGTTAAAATGGAGACAATAGTTGTAACAGCTCCGCCTGCTTCAACCACGTTCAGAACAACAGCGGCAACACTGCCTGGAATACCAAATTCTTTTGCTAGATCAGCAACTGGCAGCATCTGTAGCGAGAAGGAAAAAAGAGCTAGCATAAGGAATCCTACTGCTAAAGCACCAAAAAGAACATGTAGTTTGATTTCGTTTCTTGTTTCCGTCATATCAAATTCCTCCCTTTTTTGTCTTTTTATTACTATTCTATCTTATGATATCTTTTTATTCATAGCAATCCTTTTTTTGTATTTTTTTCATGAATTAGTTATAGGTTAATATAAAAAAGGTGAAAAGATAAGTGAGAAAAGAATCGTTTTTAATAGGGAAATTAAGTGAGCATGATCGGAAATACCTTGTTTTCACAGAAGGAAAAGAAAGACTAATAGCATAAAGGAAAAGAGATAAGTGCATAGGGACTAATATTCTTTGATCAAAATCTCCTTTCAAGATAAAATTGGAAGTATCAATCACTCTTTTGGAGGAGATACAAGTGGATCAACAGGCTATGCACATCACATTAGCAGCCGGACCAAATAGTGAACTGGAATCTTTTGCACTGCGTGCAGCACTTGAAAACTTCGGCGTGAAAGTCGATATGCATTGGATAGGAAGACCGAATGACCTGATCAATGTGTTATCTGGAAGGAATAGACGAGAAACGGATTACTTGCTCTTATCTTTTCACGGGGAAGAAGGCGCTTTTCTCATGCCGGAGTTAGGACAGGATGTATACGAGGAGGAGGAACCTAAAGGTGAAGCTTTTGGAGCGGATGAAATCAAGCAGTATGCTTCGTTAAAAGGAGTTCACGTCATTTCTACAGGCTGCACCCTAGGAGAGAAAAAACTTGCAGATGCCTTTTTAGCATCAGGTGCCATGTCCTATACAGCGCCAGATGATTACATTGATGGGAATGCGGCATTTATTTTTGTTCTCACTATGCTGTATGAGCGTATAAACAATGCAAAGACGGTCCGAGCAGCTTTTGACCGAGCGCGCTCTATTGATGAAGAAACAAAGTTATTTCAACTGTATATGCAAAGGTGAGGGCTGAGGGTTTCAAGCCCTTTTTTTATTCCTCTTATAAATGTGTCTAAAATGTGACAAGTGTGTTTTTTGCAAACTAAAAAGGGATCGCGCAAAGTCTATCCTACAAACACACGTCATCCAGACATGACGGCATCACGAGAGGAGAATCATTGTGTCAATCAAAGGGAAGATCAGCCTCGTCCTATGTGGACTTGCGATTGTCATCGGTATCGCTGCGTTTTATCATAATCAGCAGGCGAGCGGGACAGAGAAGAGGAAAGTAGAACAAGATGCGAGCTATAAAGAGGTTGACATTGTCACCCTCGTGAATGACGGGAGATTCATGAGATATGCTGTCAACTATCCGCTGTTTCATCAAAAAAAACTAGATCAAGAGATGAAAAGATTTGCAGAGACAGCGCTAGACAGATTCAAAACATCGTTTAGCAAAGCAAGTGACGTCAATGAAGAGAAACGATACGAATTAAATATAGATTACGAAATCATTCATTATGCCAAGCAAACCGTTGCGATCAAATTCAATACATATGAATTGAAAGGCGGAGTAAAAGGCGCACATCAAACGAAGATGTTCAACTTTGATTTCAAGAAGCAGCACTTTTTATCTATAGATGATCTATTTTTATTAAAGAAAGAAAGTCTGCAAAAACTGTCTCATATGACATTTGAGGAACTGAAAAAAGATCGCTCTCTTGCTGAAAACCAGTATTTGCTCAAACAAGGAACATCTCCTGTCGCGAAGAATTATCAGCATTTTGCTATCAAGGATCGTTATATTGAATTCTACTTCCCAGCTGGGCAAATCGCATCATACAAGCAAGGTCCTCAAGTGTTAGCGATTAAAAAAACACTGCTTAAAGGAATGCTAAAGCCTGAATACATCAATAAAGAAAAGAATAGAAATGAGAAAAAAGAGGCGATCCCAAAAAGAAAGATCGTAAAACTGCCAAAACAGGCAACTTTTAATATAAACCAAAAAGCCATTGCACTCACATTTGATGATGGGCCAAATCCATCAACGACCTCAAAAATTTTAACAGCTTTAAAAGAAAACAAAGGACATGCGACATTTTTTGTATTAGGAAGCAGGGTTCAATATTATCCCGATATGCTAAGCGAAATGAGAAAAGGTGGAAATGAAATCGGGAATCATTCCTATAGCCACCCTTTACTTACAAGACTGCCATTAAAGCAAGCCGTCAAACAAGTAGAAGAGACGCAGCAAGTCATTGAAAAAGCGGGCGGATTCACACCGACTCACTTCAGACCGCCATACGGTGGAACAAACGAGCGAATCAATGAGGCTGTCAACATGAAAGTCACCCTCTGGGATGTAGATCCTGAAGACTGGAAATACCGAAACAGCCAATACGTCGCGAGCTACATTCTCACGCATGCATCTAACGGAGAAACCATCTTAATGCACGACATCTATGACACCTCAGCAATAGCAGCTGTCACGATTATCAAGGAATTGACCAAACAAGGATATCAATTATTGACGGTGTCGGAGCTTGAGCAGTGGAAGGAGGAACGTGCGAAAAAGGGTAAAACTCCCGCTTGACAGGGGGTTTTTATTTTTTGGTTTTTGATGATATAAAAGTTGAATGATGTTCTCATTTGACTCTTTGATTTGTCTTAAAAAAGAAACGATATTCCCCATAAACCTTATTAGGAAAATAAGTAAAATGATGATCATTCACATGCGCTCCAATCGGCTGACTAATTCCTTTTTTGCTTCCGCTTCCATTCACTCGTACTAAGGTTACAGTATAATGAGAATGTATTGAAATGAACAGTTCGTTCCATATATTCGGCAATTGCTTTGAATGGAGAATGATTGAGGGAGATTCATTTGAAACGAGTAGACGTGGTATCAGCTCTTATTTATGATGAGGAAGAAAATATATTAATGGTCAATGTAAAGGGTTATTGGGAACTTCCGGGCGGTGCTGTGGAAAAAGGTGAACACTTGCAGCAGGCTGTGATTCGCGAAGTGAAAGAAGAAACAGGGTATGCTGTCAAAGTAAATCAACTTCATTCAATTCGAGAAGCATTCTTTCAAGATAAAAAGCATCATACGCTTATGATGACTTTCTTTGCTAAAATCACCGGCGGACAGATGGACATTCTAGATCCGGATCATGATATTGAAGAAGTAAAGTGGGTAAGTAATCAAACCTTTCAAAACCTAAACCCAAAGCTATATAGCATGCTAAAATTAAACCAACAAACACAAGCTTTTTATGAATTTGAAGGCAATCGAACAGTTGGTTAAGTTCCTAAAGACGAATAACAAATTGATATAGGCACGAAGGCGAGATATTGATTTTTTGTACTACGGTCCCAGAGGAGATCCAGTAGAAAATCCGAGAGAAGAATGGATGAAAGAAGTTTTCTTTCAAAAGGGTGAAGAGTATTGGAAACAAGGTAACGGGGAATCTTCCATTGAGATAGAGGGAGATTGGGAATGTGAAAGTCTAGTTTTCTTTTATACTGAACCTTATGGGTTCTTTATCATCAGATATCCAGATTTTTTGGTCCCTTTTAAAAAAGTAGAGAAGATCGAAACCATTGAGCACTTTGTTGCACGAGCACCATTGTATGTGCCGTCGTGCAGCTATGTCGATCGCAAGCAGGCGTATCAAATCGTTCAGCATTTTTTGACGACAAAAACGGTGCCTGATTTTGTTGAATGGGTTGAGTTGAGGCATATTGATTTTCAAGCATGATCTGAAAAGTTAGGAGTGCAAGATCGAAGCGTGTACAGGAGGATAAATGTGTAATTTAGACGATGCCATGCATTTCCATGTAGGGTATTATGAACATGGTTGTGATGATGAAGGCGTATTTTTAAGGGTTTATAAACATGAAGATGGTTATTGTTTTTTGATCAAAAAAGTTACGGGTTAACGCTTTTAAAAAATATGAAAAGTGGAATGGTGTAGGGCTGTTGATTGGGGAATATTCTGTTGAAGATGACCAGATCGAAGAGGAAGGTCATCAACTATTTGAGCGTTTTTTAAAAAGAAAACGGCATCGTAAAATAAATGAAGAATGCAAACATCACCAGAGTATATGGTGGTGTTTTTTATTTAGTGTAAATCGAGTGTTTGAGCTCAAGCATCGCTTTTTTCGTTTGATAAGTATTTTTGCTGAGTGTATATAAAGTGAGGACAATATTTTATTTAAAAATTCAAAAAATAGATAGACAAACGCTTTCAAGAATTGTATAGTGATCTCATAAACTAATTGTCATACAAGTGAACAAGTAACTAAGAATTCAAGTTATCCTAAAAAATCATTGAGGTGATCGGAGTGAAAGAAGTAAGTGTGGCGGAACTCAAAGCAAAAGCCATCGAGCTTAGAAAAACGGCGATAACGATGATATACGAAGCGCAATCGGGGCATCCAGGAGGTTCCTTATCAGCTGCTGATATCATCACCGCCCTTTATTTTAAAGAAATGAATATAAACCCCAAAAAACCAAATTGGGAAGATCGAGACCGTTTTGTTTTATCGAAAGGGCATGTCGCACCCATTCAATATGCAGCGTTGGCACTAAAAGGGTTTGTCCCTTTTGAAAACGTATACAAATTACGGCAGTACGGTTCACCTTTCCAAGGTCATCCTGATATGAAGAAATGTCCTGGGATCGATATTTCAACAGGTTCTTTAGGCCAAGGGCTTTCCTGCGGCGTTGGTATGGCGCTTGCAGGAAAACGGGATAAAAAAGATTATCGAGTATTTGTTATGGTGGGAGACGGTGAATGTCAAGAAGGGCAAATATGGGAAGCGGTCCAAACCGCCGTAAAATACCGCCTTGATAACTTAATTGTGTTTGTAGATAATAACCGCTTGCAAATTGATGGCTTCTGCGAGGAAATTATGCCGCTTCAAGACATTGAAAAGAAGTTTGAAGTATTCGGATTTGAAACAAAGCGAATTGATGGACACTTGATGGAAGAAATTGTAGAAACGCTCGAAGAAGTGACAAGGACGGAAAATGGCAAGCCAATATGTATTGTAGCAGACACCATTAAGGGAAAAGGTGTTTCCTACATGGAGGATATCTGCTCATGGCACGGTGTTGCGCCAAATGAGGAAGAATATGAGCAGGCATTAGAGGAACTAGCAGGAGGTTTAAGATCATGAGCCAAACTGAAAAAGCAGTAATCAAGAAAAAAGCGACACGTGAAGCTTTCGGTGATGAAATTGTTGAATTAGGAAAAGAGAACCAACAAATTTATGTGATAGATATTGATATCGGCAAGTCATGCAAAACAGGAGAATTTATAAAGCAGCTCCCAAATCAGCATGTGAACGTCGGAATTGCTGAACAAAATGCTGCTGGGCTGGCAGCAGGTCTTGCAACAACTGGCAAAATCCCATTTGTCAGCACGTACGCAGTTTTTGGCTCGCTGCGCATGGCAGAACAGATTCGACAAGAAGTATGTTATCCAAATTTGAATGTAAAGATTGCCTGCTCGCACGGTGGATTAACACCAGGAAATGATGGTGGAAGTCATCAAGCGATAGAAGATATGGGGGTTTTAAGATCGTTTCCCAACATGACGGTGATCATGGGCTCTGACTACCACTCAACAAGAAAATTGATCAAACAGGCAGCAAATACGTATGGTCCAATGTATTTGCGTTTTACCCGAGATGCTGTGCCGATGATTTATGATGAAAATGAAGAATTTATCATAGGCAAAGCTAAGAAATTAAAGTCTGGTCAAGATATTGCGATCATAGCGAATGGAGATACAGTGTACCTTGCCTTAGAAGCAGTCAAAAAATTAGAACAACAAGGTATTGATGCAACCCTTTTCGATATGCATACGATCAAGCCTTTAGATCGTGAAGCCGTGATGGAGTGTCTGGATATTGCGCGTATAATCACTGTAGAGGATCACAACATTCTGAACGGATTAGGCAGTGCTGTATGTGAAGTAGTGGCGGAAGAAGGACGGGGAAGAGTCAAACGAATCGGCGTACAAGATCGTTTTGGAGAATCCGCACCTTATGAAAAGCTTTTAGAGATTAATGGCATTACCATTGAAAATATCATCAAAACAGCCAAAGAAATGCTGAACAATTCCATAGGAAAGTAGGAGTTAGCCATGTTTACATTAAATCATCAAGTAGCGATCGTTACAGGCAGTGGTTCTGAAAAAGGAATTGGCAGAACCATTGCATTCACTCTTGCCAAACAGGGCGCTTCTGTCGTTGTAGCAGATATCAATCAAGAGGGGATTCAGTGCACAGTAGAAGCGATCAAACATGCCGGAGGAAAAGCAATTGGTATAGAAGTAAATGTCACAAATAAAGAATCAATTGACCGGATGGTGGCTAAAACGCTTGAGGCGTTCGGCCGAATCGATATATTGGTGAATAACGCAGGCATTTCTCAAAAAGTAACCGTCCAAGACATGACACTTGAGGATATAACAAAAGTATTTAATGTCAATATGTTCGGTTTGTTCTTGTGTACACAAGCAGTGCTAGAAACCATGAGAAAACAGAGATATGGCCGTATTATCAACCTGTCCTCTGTATCAGCCAAAAGGGGTGGAGGTGTATTTGGTGGAGCACATTACTCCGCTTCCAAGGCCGCGGTATTAGGCTTTTCTAAAAACCTTGCCCGTGAAGTAGGGAAGGATGGGATCACTGTAAATTGTGTAGCGCCAGGTCTTGTGAATACTGATATTTGGAAGTCGCTTCCTGACGATGAAGCAAAAAAGGTGATTGAGAGTATACCGCTTGGCCGCCCAGGTGAAACGAAGGAAATTGCAGCCGCCATCACATTCCTGGCAACGGAAGAAGCATCCTACATCACTGGTGAGGAAATTGATATTAATGGCGGTTCACATATGGATTAGAAATGTAAGGAGCTGGGCATGTGATCATGCCTCACTCCTTTCTATCAAAATCATATTTGTAAGCGCTTAATAAAATGAGGTTTCTCATTGATAGTCAGACAAAGCCATGTTAAGGGGGAATTAGATTGGATCAACAAGCATTGGAGAGGTCTACGACTCGTAAAGTTACACTTCGTCTTATCCCGTTTTTGTCATTATGTTTTGTTATTGCCATTTTAGATCGTGTAAACATCGGATTTGCTGCTCTTCAAATGAATGAAGATTTAGGGTTTTCGAATGCTGTATTTGGACTCGGGGCAGGGATTTTCTTTTTAGGTTATTTTTTACTAGAGGTTCCAGGTAGTGCCATTATGTCGAAAATAGGTGCTAGAAAATGGATCAGCCGAATTATGGTGACGTGGGCTATTATTGCAATTTTAATGGCTTTTGTACAAGAACCATGGCAGTTCTACACAGCGCGTTTCTTATTAGGTGCAGCAGAAGCTAGTTTTTATCCATGTATGGTGTTTTATTTGAGCGGTTTCTATCAAACTAAGCATCATGCCAAAGCCATTGCTGGCTTTATGTTGGCGATCCCAGGGGCAAATGCATTAGGTGCTCCGCTCTCTACCTTTCTTTTAGGTGTTGATTGGTTGGATATATCCGGATGGCAGTGGTTGTTTATTCTAGAAGCCATCCCAGCTCTGATTCTTGGCGTCATTGCATTCTTTTATCTAGATGACAAACTAGAAGATGTAAAGTGGTTGGAGAAAGATGAAAAAGAGTGGCTTATTCAAGTCACAACAAAAGAAAAGCTTGAAAAGGAACAGGTGAAGCGGTATACATTCGTCCAAGCTTTAAAGGATCGAGATGTGCTCATTTTATCGGCCGGCTATTTCTGCTGGATGGTTGGATTTTACGGTATAAATATGTTCTTGCCGACTATTTCAAAGGGGCTATCTGAC
This sequence comes from Bacillus crepusculi, assembly GCF_014764715.1. GTDB lineage: Bacteria > Bacillota > Bacilli > Bacillales > Bacillaceae > Bacillus. Next base: position 163,512 of record NZ_JACXXE010000006.1, read on the forward strand.
ACAATTTCTCTTAGCACGCAGGGAATGGGTTGGCTGTTAGGTGTTATGTATACATGTGCAATTGTGGTCATGGTGCTAGTTGGGAATCATTCTGACAAGAAAAATGAAAGACGTTGGCATGTATCTGCTTGTTTAACTGTCAGTGCTATAGCCATGATCATTAGCAGCTATATCGCCAACACAAGTGTGATCCTATCATTTGTATTTTTAACAATCGCATTGTGTGGAGCTTTTGGTGCTTATTCTCCATTCTGGGCGATACCCCCTTCTTTTTTAACAGGGGCAGCAGCCGGTGGGGCCATCGCATTAATCAATAGTATTGGAAATCTTGGCGGTTTCTTTGGGCCGTATATAGTCGGATACATTAAAGATGTAACAGGTTCTTTTCACATAAGTATGATTTTCTTAGGTGTCAGCATGATACTTGCTTCTCTTATTATCTTGTTCTTAGTGAAACAGTCAGGAAAAGCACTGGTTGTAAAAGCAAACAACAAACCCAGCATCGAAGAGTCCATTTCATTCACAAAAAACAATGGTAAAAGTGTTTAAGCGAAAACAATATCAAAACGAAGGAGCTGATATGAGGATGGAAAAGAAATCAAATGTGCCGCAAAACACGATTGTGTGCAGAGAATGTGAGGAAATGATTGATACAGCTCATGGACGTGAAAGTGTTAAGGTTTTATACGGAATATGCGAAAAATGCTTAGAATCAAAAAAACGTTGAAATGAAAAACAAAGGCGCATAACTCACAAGTTCGACTTGCAGTTAGACGCCTTTATTTGTACTTTTTTAAAAATGTGTATAAGCGGAGAGATTAGCTTTTCCAGTAGCGATCATATAGATTTTGCATATGGTCAGTCATCCGTATTACGGCTTCTGATGCGTTCCGTTCTTCTAGTGCTTCTATAATTTGTTTATGCTCCTGAAAGTTTACTTCTCGATAGTCAGAACGCGTAACGGTCCGATCACGGATAAATCTCCACATTTCCTGCTGCTTCATAGCATTCGTAATAGAAGACATAAAGGTAACAAATAAATCGTTATGTGACGCTCTTGCAATGCCCATATGTAGTTGTTCGTCGGTTTCAGGAACATATACACCCGACCGTGTTTCTTCTTCCATTTTTTTTATCGTCTGTTTAAGCTCCTGAATCTCTTGATCGGTCGCTCTCAAAGCGGCAAAATGGATAATTAAAGGTTCAATGTGTATTCGGGCTTCCACAATATCTTCAGGAGATGCTGATTTCATAGAAAGAGTCCCTTCAGTGGTGATGGTCGTATTTTTAACGAACACACCTTCTCCTTGACGGGAGTAAATGACACCATTCATTTCTAATGCACTGAGAGCTTGCCTGACGGGTGCACGGCTGACGCCAAATTGTTCACATAGTTCTCTTTCAGAAGGAAGTTTATCTCCGACTTTAAAAGAGCCTAACTGTATTTCTGAAAGGATTTGATTATAAATCTGTATATATAATTTTTTATTAGAAACAGGATTGAATTTAATAAAAATCACTCCTTTCAATAGGTATTGTTATTTGTCATAGTATATTAATTATATACTTTTCAGTTTTGAAGGGCAAAATAATATACAAAGCAAATCTAATTTGAGAAGCCGAAAGATTTACAGATTTAAAGTAAGTGAAGGTGCAAAATAAAAACAGACCTTATGAGGGCCTGTTTTTGTTGAAAAGTAGTTCTCTATGAAGTTTTCCACTCACTTCTCCTTCTCCCGCTTTCGTTTTTCCTTCTCTGCCCGGTAAAACTCATGAAACATCTTCATCAGCGCCCGTTTCTCAATCCGCGACACATAGCTCCGCGAAATCCCGAGCTCCTTCGCGATTTCGCGCTGCGTTTTTTCTTTCTTCAAATCAAGGCCGAAGCGGCCGACGATGACTTCTTTTTCTCTGCCGTCCAGGATGTCGATGTATTTTTTGACTTTTTCAAGCTCCATGTTGAGCTGGATGGTGTCGATGACGTCTTCGTTTTCCGATTTGAGGACATCGATCAAACTGATTTCGTTGCCTTCTTTATCCTGACCGATGGGGTCGTGCAAAGAGACATCCTTTTTTGTTTTTTTGAGCGCGCGTAAATGCATGAGGATTTCGTTCTCAATACACCGCGCAGCATACGTTGCCAGCTTTGTTCCTTTTCCAGAGGAATAGCTTTCGATGGCTTTAATGAGTCCGATCGTCCCGATGGAGATGAGGTCTTCAGCGTCTTCCCCGGTATTTTCAAATTTCTTTACAATATGGGCGACGAGCCGAAGGTTATGTTCAATCAGCATGTTTCTCGCGTGTTCATCGCCCTGTGCCATGAGGGCTAAGTATTTTTTTTCATCATCTCCTGAAAGGGGCTGTGGAAAGGCATTGTTTTTGACATAGGATACTAAAAACACTAATTCTTTGACCATCAATCCCATCGCTGTAAATACTCCTGCCACGATTTTCACCTCCACCATGTTTAGGTCTCTGCCTATATCCTCAAATGTATGTGAGGGAGGGATTGTCTGTGTCTGTACGATGAAAAAATCATCTTTTTCGCAAAAAGCATGCTTCTATTCGTATGATTTTGCTACCCTTCTCATATGTTTGCGGTTTCTTTGCGGTGCTTGGCGGTCAAGAAGCGTGCTAAAATATGTAATATTAGACCGAAAAGGAAGGGGTTTTTTCGGAACATGGGGAAGGTTCTTTCTTCACATGTAGGTATGAAAATTAATGAATGGTATCGAATGATACGGCAGTTCAGTGTGCCAGATGCTGAAATCCTGAAAGCGGAAGTAGAAGCAGAAATTGAACATATGGAAGAGGACCAGCATTTACTGATTTATTATCAGCTCATGTGTTTTCGGCACCAAATCATGCTTGACTATATACACCCTTCAAAATATCAACCTTTCTCAGTATCTAACCTAGTCGATAAAATCGAAAATTCCAATCATGAGTTATCTGATATGCTGCATTATTACCATGCATTTTTTCGTGGCATGCATGAATTTAGTCAAAAAGAATATTTAGAAGCCGTCAAATATTATCGAGTGGCAGAAAAGCAGCTGTCCCTGGTGTTTGATGATATTGAGCAGGCTGAGTTTCATTTTAAAGTAGCAGAAGCCTACTATATTATGAAACAAACGCATGTCTCCATGCACCATATTTTAAAGGCGCTGGAAATATACGATCAGCATGATGCCTATTCCATTCGCATTATTCAATGCCTCTTTGTCATCTCAGGAAATTATCAAGATTTAAAACGAAAAGACCGGGCACTGCCTCATTTGAAAAAAGCAAAACAGCTCGCATCTCAAATTGATCACCCGCGCATCTACAGTTCAGCGCTCTATAATTTAGGGAAATGTTATGGAGAGCTAGGCTATAGAGAGGAAGCAGAACGATACTTAACTGAATCGGCTGACCTTGCCCGAAAAGAGGTGCTTCCTACGCTTCCGCATACGCTCTATACGCTGGCGAAGCTGCTTTTTAGACAAAACGAACAGGCAGATGCGTTGCGTATATTAGAAGATGGAAAATTAGCCGCAAAGAAGCATGAAGACCAGTTGTTCTGTCATATGTTTGATTATCTGGATGCTTTATATGTTCAGGGAATCAATGAAGAACAACTACAAAAAACCATTGATTATTTGGAAAAACTTAGCCTATACTCTTATATAGAGGATATCTCACTAGAAATTGCGACAGCCTTAGAAGCCTCTCAACAATACAAGAAGTCCAACCAGTATTATCGGAAATTATTATGGGCTCAAAATCAAATCCAAGAAGGAGAGTGTCTGTATGAATTCTAAGCAACGTTCGACAGTTGAAGAGAGAAACCAAACGTGAAACAAAAAGCGGGCCTGCGTGGCCGGCTTTTTTTATGTAATAAAGGAGTCGGCGAGGCGCAAACATCATCATGAACCTTGCATGAATTCATGAGAAAGCGGGCATTTTAATCGGTAATGATGTTCTGTGGAGGCGGTCTGATGAAAGGGTTGCATGTCTGTGTGTGTATCTTGTTATTATGCACTTTTATTCCTAATAAAATAGAGGCAAGAACGTTAAAAAGAGTCGATCTGGAAAAAACGGGGCGGGCCTTTTGGGATATGAGAGAGGAACGGAAAAAGATTGCGTTAACCTTTGATGATGGGCCTCATCCAGTGTACACAAATCAAATATTGGATGTGCTGAGAGAGCATAAAGTGAATGCCAGCTTTTTTGTCGTAGGGAGCCGAATTCATGCGTATCCAGAAATTGCCGAGCGGATTGTAGGCGAAGGAAATGAGCTTGGCAATCATACGATGAATCATACGTATTTTGACCTTTTGTCATCAAAGAAGATCAAGCAGGAACTAAAAGAATCAGCGGCTCAAATTGCTTCCCTCCAGCCAGGCGGGCCCTTATTATTTCGACCTCCTGGTGGACGCTTGACGATGAAGTCATTTCGTATTCTTTCAAAGCAAGGATATGATGTGGTCATGTGGTCCTTCACGCAAGATCCGAAGGACTGGTCAAGACCAGGCGCGCATAAAATTGCAAGCCGTATTATAGATCATATTCAGGGCGGCGATATCATCCTTTTACATGATGGCGGTGGAAACCGGAAGCAAACGGTAGAAGCGCTCAAACAAGTGATTCCTGAATTAAAGGAGAGAGGCTATGAATTTGTGAAAGTAAGCGAACTGCTACATCATGACAAAGCATATCTACCTGTTCAGTTAAAATAGGAAGCATTCGTCAAAAACAGTCATTCATTGAAACCAAAAGTCTTGTCGTTTACTATATGAAGAGGGCTTTTGGAGGTGAATGTTGTGAAGAAATATGTTGTCCTTTTCATCCTGTTATGTGTCGCAGCTGGGTGCTCAAAACCCGCACAAGAAAGCGTTATTGCATTCGGTGACAGCAATACAAGAGGATCAAACTGGGACTTTCGAGATTATCCAACATCTGAAAAATGGGTGAATCTCATGAAGAACGTCGAGCGCGGCCAAATTCAAGTAAAGAATGCAGGAATTGGTGGGCAGACGACTGAAGATGCGAAGCTTCGCTTTGAGCAGGATATTTTAAAGCAGAAACCAACTTACGTCCTCATCATGTTCGGTACGAATGATGCGGCAATTTTAGACGGGAAACATCCCCGAGTGACAAAAAAACGATTTAAAGAAAATATATCCTACTTCATTTCTGAAAGTAGGAAAGAAGGAATTACCCCGATTCTCATGACGTGTGTACCTGTCGTGGAAGGAGGGAAAAAGGGCTTATATTATTACTCCCGGTATAAGTCATCATATTTTGCTGAGAGAGGCGGGGCAAGAGCTTGGCAAAACTCATATAACGACATCACAAGAGAAGTGGCTAAGGATCAGCAAGTTCCGCTTGTCGACAATTGGAAAGCGTTCATCCGTGAAGCTGGTGAAGATAGTGACAACGCCCTGATTCAGTCAGGTTTAATCGACCCTTCTGGCAATCATATGACACCAAAAGGGGCGAGAATCATTTATAACGAAATCAAAGAGCGTGATGTCATTAAACATTTTTAAATGATGGTCATTTGCCTAAACAAGACGATTCATTCAGCATAGTCTAACAGTATATCTTCTTAGAAGGAGGTAACTGATATGTGGGGATGCCCCTATCCTTACCCTGCGTGTTCGCCTTATCCAGCTCAAGGAGCAGGAATCGGTTACGCTTTTCTTGTTGTGTTCCTTGTCGTCATTTTGGTCGTAGGCGGAGGGTTATGGTTTTGGAATGAACAGCCTTGTAAATAAGACACCTCTTCTTTGATAAGAAGGGGTGTTTTTTACGGAAAATAGTAGTAAGCCTATAGCGCAAGTGATATAATATCAGTCACCTGAGTTTCAAAAAGGAGAGTGCTCGGGAGGCATGGTTCCTGTGATATGGAATTAAGAGGAAACAGAGAGCATATGCCCGAGCGAACGTCTTTTCATTTCTGTCTCAATTAATTCAATGAAGTCGCGATTTAAGTTCATTTCATTTGCTTTATAATACGATTCTATAAGTAAATCATCTGACAGCTTTTTCATACTAGAAACCCATATGATGGGAAAAACACCTCCCCTGAAAAAGTTGGCATAAAACTTGAGGAAAAGACATATCATCATAGGTTGATCGAATGTCTTTGAAGTACCTTTAATCTACCATGAATGGGAAACAAGAACAATCGTTCTGTTATCCACATGGTTAAGTGGATAACTTGTGGGTAGAGTGTTTATAATTGAATGAAAGCGTGATGGAATATAGGTGGATAATGTGTGTAAAATTATCCACACCTGTTGAAGGTCCTCATCATATGTCGAAAACTTTTTCATTGTATTCGATAGACAGACAAATTATGATTTGATTCGACACATCGCTGAAAAACCAATGGAAGAAAGGGTGCAAGTTGTGCTAAAGAAGTATTTCTTGCCGGATGAATTTGTGAAAAGTATTTTTCACATTTCGCCGCAAAAACTAAAAGAACGAAATGTAAAAGGGATTATTACCGATTTAGATAACACACTAGTAGAATGGGATCGCCCAAGTGCGACACCCCGCTTAATTGAATGGTTTCAAGAGATGAAAGATCACGGGATACAAGTGACGATTGTATCGAACAATAATGAAAAAAGGGTCAAGCTTTTTTCTGAGCCGGTTCATATCCCGTTTATTTATAAAGCGAGAAAGCCTATGGGAAGAGCCTTTAATAAGGCAGTCGCTGATATGCAATTGAAAAAAGAAGATGTGGTTGTCATTGGGGATCAGCTCATGACAGATGTGCTGGGCGGGAATCGTCATGGCTTCCATACAATTTTGGTCGTTCCTGTTGCTGCCTCGGACGGATTTTTCACAAAGTTTAACAGGCAGATTGAACGCAGAATTTTAGGAGCCTTAAAGCGTAAGGGCCACATTCAGTGGGAGGAAGAGTAATAATGGAAAAGGTTGTTTGTATTGGCTGCGGTGTAGCCATTCAGACCGAAGATAAAGATCAATTAGGATATGCGCCGGCAGCATCTCTATTGAAAGAAGATGTGATCTGCCAGCGCTGTTTTAGGTTAAAGAACTACAATGAAATACAAGATGTTTCTTTAACAGAAGACGACTTTTTAAATATATTGCATAGCATTGGTGAGACAGATTCTCTTATTGTAAAGGTCGTTGATATTTTTGACTTTAACGGAAGCTGGATCAACGGGCTGAGCCGTATTGTCGGTGGGAATCCGATTTTACTTGTCGGCAACAAAGTGGATATTTTACCGAAATCAGTGAAAAAAGATCGTCTTGTTCATTGGATGAAGCGGGAAGCAAAAGAAAATGGACTAAACCCAATTGATGTTTTCTTAATCAGTGCAAGCAGAGGACAGGGCGTGCCTGAGGTGATGGAAGCAATCGACCATTACCGAGAGGGAAGAAATGTCTATGTCGTCGGCTGTACGAATGTTGGGAAGTCAACATTTATCAATCGAATCATCAAAGAAGTTTCTGGCGAAGAGAATGTGATCACCACATCCCAATATCCAGGAACAACACTTGATGCTATTGAAATTCCGCTTGATGACGGGTCTGCTTTGTTCGATACGCCAGGCATTATCAATCGTCATCAAATGGCGCACTATGTGAGCAAAAATGACTTGAAGATCTTAACGCCGAAAAAAGAATTGAAACCGAGAACGTTCCAATTAAATGAAGCTCAAACGCTTTATTTTGGCGGGCTTGCTCGATTTGATTATGTAAAAGGCGGCAGAACATCCTTTGTCTGCTATATGCCAAATGAGCTCAATATTCACCGGACTAAGCTGGAGAACGCAGATGACCTATATGAAAAGCATGCAGGAGAGCTGCTTTCACCGCCCTCAAAAGAGGGAATGGAAGATTTTCCTCCGCTCGTTCCGCATACCTTTACCATTGATCAGCCGAAAATGGACATCGTCTTTTCAGGTTTAGGCTGGGTGACAGCAAATGAAGCGGATAAACAAATAAAAGTCTATGCGCCAAAAGGTGTTCATGTCTTTGTTAGACGTTCGTTAATTTAAAAGTTCAAAGGGGGAGAGACCTTGAAACCTTTATACGGATTAATCGCAAACCCTGTTGGTCATTCAATGTCTCCGGATATTCATAATGCAGCATTAAAGGATGCTGGGATTGATGGACATTATCATGGCTTTCAAGTAGAAGAACACGACCTTGCGGATGCCATCAGCGGCATAAAAGCGTTAGGAATCAGCGGCTTTAACGTCACTGTTCCGCACAAGGTAGAGATCATGCAGTACCTTGACAAAATTGATGTGACAGCTGAACGTTTGGGAGCAGTGAATACGGTGCGGCTTGAAGGAGATCAACTCGTCGGGTACAACACAGATGGAGAGGGCTTTCTTCAGTCATTGCTTGAAGCCTTGGATCAGCCGTTATCAGAGCTGTCCTTTCTTATGATCGGTGCTGGCGGAGCGGCAAGAGCGATTTATACGACAATTGCTGATTATGCACCAAAAAGCTTTGATATCACCAATCGCACCATTGAAAAAGCTGAGGCTTTAATTCAAAGTGCGGATGGAAAAGTGACATCAAGTGCAATCGCATTAAATACAGCAGAAGGCCGGCTTGGAGATTATGATGTCATCATCCATACGACCTCGATCGGCATGTATCCAAATGTTGAAGAAACCCCAATTTCTTTAACAAACGCAAAAAAAACAGCGGTCGTTTGTGATATTGTGTATAATCCAATAGAAACAAAGCTGCTTAGTGAGGCAGATCGGTTAGGCTTGAAAACAGTAGATGGTGTTGGCATGTTTGTAGGTCAAGCGGCAAGAGCCTTTGAACTGTGGACAGGCATCACGCCTGACGCTGGAAAAATGAAGTCAATTGTGATAGAGAAATTAGGAGGAACACCATGTTAAAAGGTAAGCAAAAACGTTTTTTACGTGCACAAGCACATCATTTATCACCCATTTTTCAAGTTGGAAAAGGCGGGGTAAATGACAATATGGTCAAGCAAATTTCCGAGGCGCTTGAAGCAAGAGAACTGTTAAAAGTCAGCATATTGCAAAACTGCGATGAGGACAAAACAGAGGTTGCGAAAGCACTTGTAAAGGGTGCAAAAGCGGAACTCGTTCAAACGATCGGAAATGTGATTGTCCTTTATAAAGAATCTAAGGAAAATAAACAAATTAAGCTGCCGTAAAGGTGGATGTGATATGAAAAAAATAGGGTTGTTCGGCGGTACGTTTGATCCCCTGCATAATGGACATTTACTGATGGCGAATGAGGTGCGTTTTCAAGTGGGGCTTGATGAAATTTGGTTTATCCCAAATCACAAGCCTCCTCATAAAACAGGCGGGAAACGAGCAGATAGTCATCACCGGGTGAAAATGGTAGAAGAGGCGATTCAGTCTAATCCGCATTTTCAGCTAGAGCTCATTGAAATGGAGCGAGAGGGTCCATCTTATACAGTAGATACAGTGGAGCTGTTAAAGAAGCGCCATCCTGAAGATGAGTTCTTTTTTATGATTGGAGCGGACATGGTCGAGTATTTGCCAAAATGGCACCGGATTGATGATTTGCTTCAGATGATCACCTTTATTGGGATGAAACGACCAGGTTACGTTGGAAGCACGACATATCCTCTTTTATTTGCAGATGTTCCAGCTTTTGATGTATCATCGACAATGATTAGGCAGCGAATAGAGCAGGGAAAACCTGTCGATTATTTGATTCCGAAAGCTGTTGAGCGTTATATAAAGGAGCATCATTTATATGAATCGTGAAGAAGCATTGAACTGTGTCAAAGAGCAGTTAACAGAGCATAGATATACTCATACACTTGGGGTTATGAATACGGCCATTTCATTAGCGGAACGGTTCGGTGCAGATGTGAAAAAAGCAGAGATCGCCGCTATTTTTCATGATTATGCCAAATTTAGACCAAAGGAAGAAATGAAGGGGATTATCGAGCAAGAACAGATGAACCCGCTATTGCTTGAATATTCACCCGAGCTTTGGCATGCCCCAGTTGGTGCCTATTTGGTCAAAAAGGAAGCTGGAATTGACGATCAAGACATTTTAACTGCCATTGAATTTCATACATCCGGCAGACCAGACATGACATTACTTGAAAAAGTCATTTATGTCGCTGATTATATCGAACCAGGACGTCATTTCCCTGGTGTCGAAGAAGTAAGGGAGTTAGCAGAGCAAGATTTGGACCATGCATTGATTCAATCGTTAAAAAACACCATCAGCTTTTTAATGAAAAAGAATCAGCCAGTCTTTCCAGATACACTTGCTACTTACAACTCGCTTGTGCATAAGAACAACTAAGGAGGAATTTTGGATGGATTCATCATCAATTTTAACCATCGCAGCAGGAGCGTGCGATGATAAGCGGGCTGAGGATATTATTGCCCTTAATATGCAAGGAGTCTCACTTGTAGCAGATTATTTTCTCATTTGTCACGGGAATTCTGACAAACAAGTGCAGGCCATTGCAAGAGAAGTGAAACATCTTGCAGAGGAAAGTGGAATCGAAGTGAAGAAGATGGAAGGCTTTGATGAGGCAAGATGGGTATTGATTGATTTAGGTGATGTCATTGCCCATGTGTTCCATAAAGAAGAAAGAGGATACTATAACCTAGAGAAGTTATGGGGAGATGCGCCGAGAGAAACGCTTTCACTTGGCATTAACTCATGATTTATCAAGGGTTTGCAGGTGTGTATGACGAGCTCATGACACATGCCCCTTATGATGAATGGGTTCAGTGGATCCAGCAGTACACCAAGCCAAAGGCTACAATCATTGATGTAGGCTGTGGAACTGGGGAGATTTCTCTTCGGTTAGCTGAAAAGGGTCACAACGTCACAGGGATTGATCTAAGTGAAGAGATGCTGGCCTTCGCGCAGCAAAAAGCGCAAGCTCACAAACAGTCCATTCAATTTTTACATCAAGATATGAGAGAGCTTACAGGTTTTGACCAAGCCTTTCAAGCAGCCGTTATTTGCTGTGATTCCTTAAACTACTTAAAAAACGAAAATGACGTCAAAAAAACCTTTAAAAACATGTTTCAGCTTTTAGAGGCAGAAGGGGTTTTACTCTTTGATGTTCATACGCCTTATAAAATGGAAGAGGTATTCCCAGGCTCTACTTATGCAGATCAAGATGAAGAGATCAGCTACATTTGGCAGAGCGATAAAGGGGATGATATGTATTCGGTCATTCATGATTTAAGCTTTTTTGTAAAGGACGGAGATGTGTATCAGCGTTATGATGAGACACATGAACAGCGTACATTTCCATTTGAGACATATGCAGCGTTTCTTGAATCCGCTGGCTTCGAAAAGATTGAAGTGACGGCTGATTTTACAAATAAAGCTCCCGGGGAATTTGCCGAAAGATATTTTATCTCAGCCAAGAAACCAAAAACCATCGTTTAATGGAACGATGGTTTTTTAAAACCCTTTTTTCGCTTATTGCAAAGAGCATTAATTTCTGCGATCATCAGTAAACACACTTGGCGGGTATTGATGCGCAACCGCTTCAAGATCCTCATTGAACTTTTCATGGGTGTTCTGAAAAAGGCGGTGGAACATATCTTGAACACCTGCTTCAAGAGCTTTAATGCCTTCACCAGTGACGCCGCCTTTCACACACACTTTCTCTTGCAGTGTAGGAAGGGTATAGACTCTTTTTTCAATCAAACGGCCAAGACCTACAAGCATATCCTCTGATAAGGTGGTGGCTTCTTCTTTTGAAATGTCGGTTTCTTCAACGGCTGCTTCAATCATTTTCTGAACGAGAAAGCTAATAAAAGCAGGTCCGCAGCTGACAATATCTGACGCCGCTCTTGTAATGGAATGATGGATCTCGATTGGTGTTGAGATGCGCGAAGCTAGCTGTCTTAACGCTGTTTTTGTCGCAACATTGCATGATGAACCGAAAGTTAAAAGGGATGCGCCTGATAAAGCGCGGTTTGTAATGCTTGGGATGAGTCTAGCTGTTTGACAAGGAACGAGATCCTGAAGCTGTTCAGGATGAACTGGACTTGTGATGATGACAATCGTTTGCTGCTCTGTTAAAAGAGGGCTTAGCTCTTTTAATAGTGGATAAATATCAAGTGGTTTCACACAAACAAAGATGAAATCTTTATTTGTGACAGCCCCTGAAAGCTGTTTTGTTACCTCAAGCTCTGGATGGTTCTTTTTTATATTGAACGCTTTTTCAATGGTTCGGTTTGTGATGGTGATGGATGAGGGATTGACTGCCTTTGATTCAATAAATGCCTCAGTAAGTATGGTACCCATGTTTCCTGTACCGATTAACCCTATATTCAAACGTTCTCCCTCCTTAGACGTATAGGATCTGTTATCTTCTAAACAGTATGTTGAGCAGTAGAAAAATATGATTGAAAGAAGCGTGAGCAAGTGAAGCGACTCATTCCATTGAAAAAATACAGTCTTTATATTGCTATCGGGATCATGATTGTGATCACCATCAGTTTCTTCTTTTTAGCAGGTAAAGGGGGGAAAAATGCAGAGCCGGGTGTATTGAAGGAAAATATAGAAAGCCCAGTCACATTGGAAGAAAAAGAAGAGGGGGCAGAAAGTGAACCCTCATCCATTGTTGTAGAGGTCAAAGGAGCTGTAAGGAAGCCGGGTGTTTATACGTTTCGATCAGAGGACCGGGTGGAGGAAGCAATTAAAAGAGCAGGGGGCTTTACAAAAAAAGCGGATACGTATGAGATCAATCAAGCGGCCAAATTAGAGGATAGTATGATGATTTATGTCAGGAAGCAGGGAGAAACGGAGAGGCAGACGCAATCAACAGCAGCTGTCGCGTCATCCCGGAATGAAAAGAGTCAAAGTGTCAATGTCAATCAAGCTGATGCAGCAGAATTGCAGACAATTAACGGAATCGGACCAGCCAAAGCAGAAGCCATCATTGCCTATAGAGAGGAACATGGAGATTTTCAACAAATTGAAGATTTGCGGAACATTTCGGGCTTTGGAGAAAAGACAGTTGAACGGCTGAAAAGTCAATTGACCGTGAAGTAGAATTGACGGTATAGAAGAAACGCATGTACACTTAATAACAACATCATTCTGGAGGGATCAACTCGTGGAAAGAATTTCATGGAATCAATATTTTATGGCACAAAGCCATTTGCTTGCCTTGCGAAGCACCTGTGAGCGGCTAGCTGTTGGGGCGACCATCGTAAGAGACAAGCGCATCATTGCAGGAGGATACAATGGCTCCATTGCTGGTGATGTCCATTGTGCAGATGTAGGATGCTATGTCATTGATCATCACTGTGTACGCACCATCCATGCGGAAATGAACGCCATTTTACAATGTGCCAAATTCGGCGCACCGACGGCTGATGCTGAAATATATGTCACGCATTTTCCTTGTTTGCAGTGCTGTAAAGCCATTATTCAAGCGGGCATTCGAACAGTGTATTATGCAAAGGATTATAAAAATCATCCATATGCTATCGATTTATTTGAGCAGGCCGGCGTTCAAACGGAACAGGTCGAGCTAGATGAAATGATCATTGACTTAAAAAATCAAGAAAAATTAGCCTTTGTTGCAGATTTAATCGGCAAGCTGAGTGAATCAGGACTTAGCGAAACAGAAATACGAGACATGCATGAAAAGGCGAATCAATTATTTACTTCCTATGTTTAACTATTTGCCGTTCGGGGCGATTTCAGCAGCAGTCGGAATTGCCCTGGCCGCATTTCATCTTCATATGTATTTCCTTCTCTTTCTTCTCATGATATTACTTCTTAGCCTACTGAAAAAAACACCCCAGCTCTTTCTGATGGTTAGCTTGTGCGGAACTGTCTATACACTCATCTTTATGGTTCATCAGTCTCTTGAGGCGGATCATGTGATAAAAGAAAAACCATTTTCTGGTTCAGTTGTGATTGAAAGTATTCCGAAAATAGATGGCAATCGTTTTTCAGCGACCGTGTCAGCAGAGAAGGATCGGCTGGCGGCTTTTTATACAATTCAAACTGAGCATGAAAAAGTAGCGCTGAAAGATATAGAGCCAGGTATGAGCTGCCATTTGGCAGGTGATGTTCGACTACCTAAACACGCAACCGTTCCTAACGGGTTTCAATACGATCAATTTCTAAAAACAAAAGGAATTGATGCTATTTTCTTACCGCAGTCGATCAAAAACTGTACAAAAAAAGACAGTTCTTCCTATTTCCTTCAAGCGATGAGGCAAAAGGGCTTAAAATTCATAGAAGATCATGTGCCAAAAAACTCTGCTGGAATTGTACAAGCACTCATTTTTGGAGATCGTGAATTGATTGATCCTGAAACGTTAAGAGATTATCAAATGCTCGGCATTATTCATTTACTAGCGATTTCAGGACTGCATGTGCAAACGCTTCTTGCTTGTTTATTTTGGTGTCTGCTTCGTGCCGGCGTGACAAGAGAGACTGCACGTATTCTTTTATTATGCTTTCTACCGATTTATGCTTGTTTAACAGGTGCTGCACCATCTGTTTTAAGAGCTTGTCTCATGGCAGGAATCTATTTAGTGATGACTAGCCTGCCAAAAGAAATGAAACAGCCTTCAGTGGTGGTATTAAGCGCGACGTTTTTGCTCTTATTAGCGATTCATCCCCTTTATTTATTTGATATCGGCTTTCAGCTTTCATTTGTGGTGACGATTTTTATTTTGTTATCGGTTAGGATCTTATCAAAAGCGAAAAGTGCAGTGATGCAATTATTCCTTATTTCCTTTGTTGCGCAGCTTGCCTCGCTTCCTGTTCTTTTATATCATTTTCAGCAATTTTCTTTGCTAAGCGTCCCTTTGAATATGATATTTGTCCCTTTTTATACAACCGTTGTCATGCCTTTCTCTTTACTCTTTTTTCTTTTATCTATGGTTTACCTCCCGCTTGGTCAAACATTATTTCAACTGCTTGATTCAGTGATTCAGCTGAGTCATCAGTTGTCAGCACATATGGCTGTTTATGATGGATTTAACCTCATTTTTATGAAATCTACTTGGTGGCATGTTCTTCTTGAAGTGAGTGCCGTTATTTTTTTGTTATATATGCTGGAGTGCAAAACCTCCGTGAAATCTTATGCTGTAGCGATTCTTTTTCTCGCTTGTGTGCTGAGTGTACACTATGTTACGCCGAATTTTTTTCAAAAAGGTGAGGTCACGATGCTGGATGTAGGGCAGGGGGATAGTTTGTTTATTCAATTGCCCTATCGCAAGGGGCATTTATTAGTAGATACAGGAGGCAGACTATCCTTCGAAGAAGAGCCGTGGAAAAAAAGACGTAAAGTGTCTACAATTGGTGATCAAACGCTCATACCGTTTCTGCATTCTAAAGGAATAGCAAAACTTGATGTCCTCATCCTCACACATGCGGATCAAGACCACATGGGAGAAGCGGTTCGTTTAATCAAGCGGAATAAAGTGAAGCGGCTGGCCGTGCCAAAAGGCTTTGCCCGAAGCCCAGAGGATGCACAGCTATTAAAAGAAGCAGCTGATCAAGGGATACATGTTGATGAATTAGAGAGAGGAGATAAGCTTCAGGTGGGAGGGCAAGAATTTGAGGTTCTTCATCCGGCGCGAGGCCGGGTAACAAGTAAGAATAATGATTCACTTGTGCTTACCTTTACTCTTGGCGGGAAGCGTTTTATCTTCACAGGAGACCTTGAACAAGAAGGTGAGCGAGACATCATAGAAGCGTATCCTCATCTTCGTGCGGATGTATTGAAGGTTGGACATCACGGCAGTAAAGGATCAACAAGTGAGGAATGGCTTCAGCATCTACGGCCGTCGTATGCATTGATTTCATCAGGTGAAGGAAATCGTTATCAGCACCCTCATCAAGAAGTTTTAAAAAAATTAAAGGACCAGCAAACGCTGGTGTACCGTACCGATATCCACGGGAGTGTGAGCTATGAATTTCTCGAAGAGGCTGGAACGTTTTACGCTCATCCTCCATATGATATCTTACAAAATCAATAAAAAAACTGCCAAAACGGCAGTCATCGTACATTCATGAAGTTAAGATCCAACGAGGTGTATAATTGTTGCCAAAATAAACATTGAGGCGAAAAATCCGAATGTGACGATAAAACCAACGGCTGAGTCGGTCACATCATTCCGCTTGCTTTGAACATTTTTTTCAAATTCATTCATTTTCATCCCTCCTGGCTAATTTTAGTATACTTGAACTCTTTTGGAATTGCTATAAGGTAAAGTAACCGTTTTCCTTTTTCATGATCATTTTATGAATATCGTCTGACAGCGAGCTGACCCGGGAGCTTGCGCCAGACGTTTACTATAAATGAGGAGGCGGCACTTTCAGCTTCCTCTTTACTAATGTCTTCGCACACTTTAGGATAGAGGAGGAAGTGAAAGAGAGGGATTCAATTTATGGTCTTTGAGATATGGAACAATTTTAAAAAAGGGGATATCCATCCCGTTTATTGCTTATATGGAAAAGAAACGTATTTACTACAAGAAACAGCTGCTAAACTGAGACAAGCTGTCGTTGACGAGGAAGCAAAGGATTTTAATTACTCCGTCTTCGATATGGAAGAGGTGCCGCTGGAACAGGCTGTGACGGACGCAGAAACCTTTCCGTTTATGGGAGAACGACGTCTCGTTGTGATCAAGAATCCTTATTTTCTTACAGCAGAAAAGAAAAAGGAGAAGATCGAGCATCAGCTTTCCGTATTAGAAGCTTACTTAGAAAAGCCAGCACCCTATACTGTTCTCGTGTTATTAGCGCCATATGAAAAACTGGATGAACGTAAAAAAATCACGAAATTACTGAAAAAGAAAGCGGCTGTCGTTGAGGCGAAAGAGTTAAACCCTAAAGAAACAACTGATTTCACCATCACCTTGGTGAAGACAGAAGGAAAGGCGATCTCGGCTGAAGCGGCAGGGCAGCTTGTCATGCTGTGCGGCGGGAGTCTGTCCTCACTTTTTCAAGAGGTTCGAAAGCTAAGTACATATATTGGAGAGCGAGAGGAAATTGAGCTAGCGGATGTCAATCAGCTTGTTGCGCGCAGCTTAGAGCAGAATATTTTCGAATTGATTAACCAAATTGTAAACAGACGCCGCTCAGAAGCCATGCAAATGTTTTATGACCTTTTAAAGCAAAATGAGGAACCCATTAAAATATTGGCGCTCATTTCAAATCAATTTCGTTTGATTTTGCAGACAAAGTACTTTGCTCAGCAAGGATACGGGCAAAAACAAATTGCGTCAAACCTAAAGGTCCATCCATTCCGCGTTAAACTCGCCATGGACCAGGCAAAACTGTTTTCAGAAGAAGAACTAAAGCAGATCGTCAAAGAGCTCTCAACGATCGATTATGAAATGAAAACGGGTAAAAAAGACAAGCAGCTATTACTAGAATTGTTCCTGCTTCGATTATTAGGCGCTTGAACATAAAAAAACGACCTTCTAAAAAGAGGGTCGTTTTTGTTTAGATGTATAATTGCCAGTCTGTCCTTATGGCTGAGCCGGTCAGGACGGACGTACAGTTAAACAGGTGCCTCATCACTGAGGCGTTGCAAGCATTATGCAGAAAGTCCGTTTACTTGTTTAGCAAGTCTTGATTTGTAACGCGCAGCTGCGTTTTTGTGTACAAGACCAGTTTTAACGGCTTTGTCAATGCGTTTTGCAGCAGAAGAAAGAGCAGCTTTTGCTTGCTCAGCATCGTTGTTAGCTACAGAAACTTCAACTTGTTTAATCGCAGTACGCATCGCAGATTTGATTGTTGCGTTGTGTGCACGGCGCTCGTTATTCGTTTTTGTACGTTTGATCGCTGATTTAATATTTGGCATGTGTTTCACCTCCTAAGATACAACCTAAACACAATTGTCTTAAGGTTAAATCTTCACAATAGAACAAGTTGTATTCTATCAAACACACCTTTAGAATGCAATATAAATGTAAAGTATTTTTCATTGATGAAGCGCTCGAATGTTTCTTTATAGAGATGGAAAGACTACTGTTAATTACTTGGTGGAAGGAGCCTTTTTATGAAGAAACAGAAACTCGATTTAAGCGCTTATCAAATCCGGACAGACTTGGCCGTTGAAACAAAAGAGATACTAGAACAAGAGAACGATCCGAATGTCGTCAAAAAGGACGGCATTCAAGGGATTGTCGAGAAGGAAAAGGAAGAGCACGGCATCCGCATCCGCACTGTGGAGATCACGAAAGAAGGAGAGGAGCTGACAGGAAAAAAGGCAGGTACATACTTGACACTTGAGGCGCAGGGTATTCGGGAGAAGGATTCTGAGATGCAAGAAAAAGTAGTCGAGGTCTTCGCCCGTCATTTTGCCCAGTTTTTAAAGGACCGAGGAATTGAGGCAGATGCGAGCTGTCTTGTAGTGGGACTCGGAAACTGGAATGTCACGCCAGATGCGTTAGGACCACTCACAGTTGAAAACCTGCTTGTGACCCGTCATCTATTTGAATTACAGCCGGAAAATGTACAGGAAGGCTATCGCCCAGTGTCCTCTTTATCACCTGGTGTCATGGGACTGACTGGAATTGAAACAAGTGACATTATACAAGGTGTGATCGAGCGATCCAAACCTGATTTTGTCATCGCCATAGATGCACTTGCTGCTCGTGCAGTGGAACGTGTGAATACAACGATTCAAATGTCTGATACAGGCATCCATCCAGGATCTGGTGTAGGGAATAAGCGCAAGGAGTTAAGCAAAGAAACCTTAGGGATTCCAGTGATTGCAATTGGCGTCCCAACAGTAGTTGATGCAGTGACGATCGCAAGTGACACCATTGATTATGTTTTAAAGCATTTTGGTAGAGAACTGAAAGATGATAGACCGTCTCGTTCTCTTGTGCCAGCTGGTCTGACATTTGGGAAGAAAAAGGTGCTAAACGAAGAAGACTTGCCAGATGAAGAAACGCGTCAATCCTTTTTAGGCATCGTAGGAACGCTTCCTGATGAAGAGAAAAGGCAGCTAATTCATGAAGTACTTGCGCCGCTAGGGCAAAATTTAATGGTGACGCCTAAGGAAGTGGATACATTTATTGACGATATGTCAAACGTTCTCGCCAATGGATTAAACACAGCACTTCATCAAAAAATCTCTCAAGATAACAAAGGTTCTTATAATCATTAATCGGTTCTACTTTCTCTAGCTCGCTCATAGTGTAATTACTAGAAAGCGTGCTGGAGGGAGTAAATCATGAAAAAAAGACCCCGCCGTCCTCGACAGTTGGTCGTTGCGATTAATGGTACCAAAGTAGTGAAAAGTATTTTCTTGTTTATTGCCTCTCTTGTTGTCGTATTCGTGATGTCAGGGGCTTTGACGTCTTTAAAACCTGAGCTTAGACCTCAAGCCACGTTATATGGTGTAGCTGATGAGCTGTCAGGAGCGTTCTTTGCCACACTGATGGGAATGGAAAACCAATATTTCGCCTCAGCGGTTCCCGATGATCAAAAAGGGTTCAATTTCTCTGGACTGTCACTCAAGCTTGCGACAAGTATCAATTTAGAAGATCCACGCAGTTTTCTTGGAAGAGAGCTGCCAGGCTTTGAACATTTTGATACAAAAATCATCTTAGCAGGTGAAGGAACAGACTATACCAACATGCCAATGGAATCACCGCCGCCAAGTGAAGTCATCCAAGATGAGAAAGAAGCGAATTTAGCTGAACTGGACAAGCTCGATGAGGATGAGCCGAAAAAGCCTGCGAAAGAGCCGGACCGATCGACAGGAAAACGAAAAGCTGTGTACATTTATCACACACATAATACGGAATCATATTTACCATTTTTAAAAGGAGAAACGAACCCAAACAATGCACGACATTCAAAAGTAAACGTCACCCTTGTCGGCGACATGTTTGGAAAAGCACTCGATCAACAGGGAATCGGCAACACAGTGGACAAAACGGAAATTGAAAAAAGGCTCCTGCAAAAAGGGTTAAAGTATCCGTCGTCGTATAATGAATCCAGATTGGTCGTGAAAGAAGCCCTTGCTGCAAATGACGACCTCGAATATTTAATCGATATTCACCGTGACTCAAGAAGGAAGAAAGATACCACTGTCGACATCAAAGGAAAGAAATATGCGAGAATTGCGTTTGTTGTCGGAAAGAAGAATCAAAGCTATGAGAAAAATTTACAGCTGGCAACGGAGTTTCATCATTTGATGGAGAAGAAATATAAAGGCCTCAGCGTCGGTGTGTTTGCCAAAGGAGAAATTGGCGATAATGGAATCTATAATCAAGATTTATCTGATAAAGCCCTTCTTTTAGAATTTGGCGGAGTGGATAATAATATGGAAGAATTGAAAAATGCATCCAATGCAGCAGCCGATGTGTTCAGTGAGATCTTCTGGGACGCTGAAAAAGTAAATGGCAAAGCAAAGGATGAGAAAAAACGTTCTTAAGGTGGTGACGGGCATGGGCTCATTTATTGGAAAAACCATTATTTTAGGATTGGTTTTACTGTTTGGTGTCTTTTTAGGAATGCAGCAAGCGAATAATGGGATGTTGCAAATGAAGGGCTACCATGATCCGCAATTAAAGGGGGCTTTCTCTATTCAAATGAATGACGAAGAAGAAAGGGAAGCCTCTATCTTAGGAACGGCTGTTACAGAAAAGGATCTAGCTGAAAAGCAAAAGCAGCTTGAAGAAATAGAGAGCTTTAATGCCTTCTCCAAGGCCGGAAAAGCCTTATCTGATGGCATGACACATGCAGCCCGTTCTCTTTATGATTGGGTGAAGGGCAAATAACGATTCAATGTATTTCAATTCATGAGATATCACCCTTTTGATAAAAGCCGCTGACGGATGAGCGGCTTTTCTTGATTTCGATTGAATCTTTACATCCCTATTGATATAATCTAACCTAGCGCAACCCGCGTTTTATAGTAGGAGTGATAGATTGTGACAGATAATGAAAAACGATTAGAACGGCAATCAAGAATTCGAAATTTCTCCATTATCGCCCATATTGACCATGGAAAATCCACATTGGCGGACCGTATTTTGGAAAAAACTGCGGCGATTACTCAACGAGAAATGAAAGAACAATTGCTTGATTCCATGGACTTAGAGCGTGAACGCGGCATTACGATTAAATTAAACTCTGTCCAGCTGAAATATCAGGCGAAGGATGGAGAAGAATATATTATGCACCTGATCGATACACCAGGGCATGTCGACTTCACCTATGAGGTATCCCGAAGCCTAGCTGCCTGTGAGGGAGCAATTCTTGTTGTCGATGCAGCACAAGGAATTGAAGCCCAGACACTTGCAAATGTCTATTTAGCTCTTGATAACAATTTAGAAATTCTACCGATTATCAATAAAATCGATCTGCCAAGTGCAGAGCCTGAGCGTGTAAGAGAAGAAATTGAAGATGTCATCGGGCTAGATGCGTCTGAAGCAGTTCTGACCTCTGCTAAGGCAGGCATTGGGATCGAGGATATTTTAGAACAAATCGTAGAAAAAGTGCCGGCTCCAGCTGGAGATCCAGAAGCACCACTTCAAGCCCTCATTTTTGACTCTCTTTATGATGCGTATCGAGGCGTTATTGCGTACATACGAATTGTTGAAGGAACAGTAAAGCCAGGTCAGAAAATCAAAATGATGGCGACAGGCAAAGAATTTGAAGTGCTTGAAGTCGGCGTTTTCACACCGAAAGCCATGGCAACAGACGAGCTCACCGTTGGAGATGTTGGTTACTTAACAGCTGCGATTAAAAATGTCGGTGATACACGAGTAGGGGATACGATCACAAGTGCGGAGAACCCTGCAAAAGAAGCACTGCCAGGATACAGAAAGCTGAACCCTATGGTGTACTGCGGACTTTATCCAATTGACACAGCGAAATATAATGACTTACGTGAAGCGTTAGAAAAGCTTGAACTAAATGACTCTTCACTTCAATATGAGGCAGAGACATCCCAAGCACTTGGCTTCGGCTTCCGCTGCGGGTTCCTTGGAATGCTTCATATGGAAATCATCCAAGAACGGATTGAGCGTGAATTTAAAATTGACCTCATTACAACAGCGCCAAGTGTTATTTACGATGTGTATATGACAGACGGTGAAAAAATCGTTGTAGATAACCCGTCCAATCTGCCTGACCCGCAAAAGATTGAGCGAATTGAAGAACCATACGTGAAGGCAACAATGATGGTGCCGAATGATTACGTCGGCTCTGTGATGGAGCTTTGCCAAGGAAAACGCGGTAATTTCATTGATATGCAATATCTTGATGCGAACCGCGTTAGCATTGTGTACGAAATTCCTTTGGCAGAGATCGTATACGAATTCTTTGACCAGCTAAAATCCAATACAAAAGGGTATGCGTCCTTTGATTACGAGCTGATTGGCTATCGTCCATCTACTCTAGTGAAAATGGATATCATGCTAAATGGCGAAAAGATCGATGCCCTTTCCTTTATTGTTCACCGTGATTATGCGTATGAACGAGGAAAGATCATCGTAGAAAAGTTGAAAGAACTCATTCCGCGTCAGCACTTTGAAGTACCAGTTCAGGCGGCCATTGGTCAAAAAATCGTGGCTCGTTCTACCATTAAAGCGATGCGTAAAAACGTACTTGCTAAGTGTTATGGTGGAGACATTTCCCGGAAAAGAAAGCTTCTTGAGAAGCAAAAAGAAGGGAAAAAGCGCATGAAGCAAGTGGGCTCTGTTGAAGTCCCGCAGGAAGCTTTTATGGCTGTACTGAAAATGGACGACAGCACGCCGAAAAAATAACATCCTCAAGGCAACCTGCTTTACAATGTAAGCCTTGACGTTTATAGTCGAAAACAAACAAAGTTGCCGCAGCGATAAACTGCGGCTCTTTACCTGTAAAGAAGGTGTCATCAAATGAAAGCAGCATACATTCACATTCCATTTTGTGAGCACATTTGTCACTATTGTGATTTCAATAAATTTTTCATTAAAACGCAGCCAGTCGATGAATACTTAGCCGCTCTTGAAAAAGAGATGCAGCACACGATCGAGCAAAAAGGCGAGCAGGAACTAAAGACAATCTTTATTGGCGGGGGAACCCCGACATCACTGACCGTTAGCCAGCTAGACCAGCTCATGACCAGCATTCACCGCGTATTAAAACCGACCAAACATCTGATTGAATTTGCCGTTGAAGCGAACCCAGATGAACTATCGCTTGAGAAGCTTCATGTGTTAAAAGAAGCCGGCGTGAATCGGCTGAGCTTTGGCGTCCAAACCTTTGAAGACGATCTACTCAAAAAAATCGGACGAGTTCATCAAAAGAAAGATGTCCTCACGTCTTTCGAGCGAGCAAGAGCGGTTGGGTTTGACAACATTAGTCTAGACCTCATGTTTGGTTTGCCTCATCAAGAAAAACACCATGTCATGAATTCGCTTGAGACGGCTTTTTCATTAGGTGCAGAGCATTATTCTGTCTACTCACTCATTGTGGAGCCGAAAACGGTTTTTTACAACTTAATGCAAAAAGGAAAACTGCATTTACCACCGCAAGAACGAGAGGCTGAAATGTATGAGCTTGTGATGGATGAAATGGAACGCCACGGATTAAAGCAATATGAAATTAGCAATTACGCCAAACCGGGCTTTGAAAGCCAGCACAACCTCACCTATTGGAGCAATGAAGATTACTTCGGTTTTGGTGCAGGAGCACACGGCTATATAGATGGCATCCGAAACGTAAACGCTGGACCAGTGAAGCATTATTTGGAGCTGATTGAACAAACAGGTTTTCCATATAAAGAAACACATCAGGTCACAAAAGCAGAACAGATCGAAGAAGAAATGTTTTTAGGTCTCAGAAAAATCGAAGGTATTCAAAACGCCCATTTCCAAGCGAAATATGGAGTAACGCCAAAGTCGCTCTTTTCCTCTGTTCTTGAAGAATTAGAAGAAAAAGGTCTCATTGTACAAGATGACATTGGGATTCGTTTAACAAGAAAAGGAAAATTGTTAGGGAATGAAGTATTTCAAGCGTTTCTCGGTGAGTTATAATTGACATTTTAATTTGAGTTTGGTAATTTTGTTTATACAATTAGCACTCATTGAAAGAGAGTGCTAACAGGGGTGATGATGATGTTAACAAATCGTCAGCTTTTGATTCTGCAAGTCATTATTAATGACTTTATTCGTTCGGCGCAGCCAGTTGGATCAAGGACTCTTTCCAAAAAAGAAGACATCACATTCAGCTCTGCGACGATTAGAAACGAAATGGCTGATTTGGAGGAACTAGGGTTTATTGAAAAGACTCATTCTTCATCAGGAAGAATTCCTTCCGAAAAAGGATATCGTTATTATGTAGATCATTTGCTCTCTCCACGAAAGCTGTCATCTAAAGAGCTTGTGCTCATCCAGTCAGCTTTTCAGGAGAAAATTTTTGAGCTGGAAAAAACAGTTCAAAAATCGGCGGAAATTTTATCAGATCTCACAAACTATACATCGATTGTGCTTGGACCAAAGCTAAGTGAAAATCGATTAAAACAAATTCAGCTTGTCCCTGTTCAGCCAAACAAAGCAGTGGCGATCATGATTACAGACAGCGGGCATGTTGAAAACAAAACCATTACCTTCTCAGAGCATCTCGATGTCTCCGATATTGAGAAGCTGATGAATATTTTAAACAGCCGCCTAGCCGGAGTCCCGATGGATCAGCTGAAGGACAGAATGTATAAAGAAGTGGTCATGCTACTTCGCACGCATTTAAAAGATTATGATCATATTTTAGATGCGCTGGGCAATACATTCACATCGACTCAAAATGAATCAAAACTTTTCTTTGGCGGGAAGATTAATATGTTGAATCAGCCGGAGTTTCATGACATTGACCGTATTCGTTCACTCATGATGCTGATTGAACAAAAGAATGATGTCATGCAGTTGTTTCATCCAAATCAGCAAGGAATCACGATCAAAATTGGCTCAGAAAACAATTTGGAAGCAATGGAGAATTGCAGCTTAATTACAGCAACGTATTCGATTGATCAAAAATCACTCGGCTCCATTGCCGTCATCGGTCCAACCCGCATGGATTATGGCAGGGTCGTCAGTCTCTTACATCATGTATCAAAAGACTTGTCAAACGCACTTTCCAATTTGTATGATGAGTAGGGTGATGAAAAGCGGGGGCACAGCCCCTTCGTATTCTTGAATCTTTTGAGGGAGGTGAACACAATGTCAGAAGAAAAACAGACACCTGAGCAAGAAGCAGAGGTTGAAGCACAAGAAGAAGCAGTTCAAGCAGATACTGAGGAAGTAAAGCATGATGAACAGTCTGCCTTCCAAGAGAAAATTGATGAATTGCAGCAGCTTCTAGATGAAAAAGAAAACAAAATTCTGCGTGTTCAAGCAGACTTTGAAAACTATAAACGCCGTGCTCGAACTGAAGTGGAGACCGTGCAAAAATATCGTTCTCAACATGTCGTCAGCGATCTTCTCCCAGCTCTTGATAACTTTGAAAGAGCGCTTGGAATTGATCCAGATAATGAGCAGACGAAAAGTTTGTTAGAAGGAATGCAAATGGTTTATCGCCAGCTGGTAGAGGCGCTGAAAAACGAAGGCCTTGAACCAATTGAAGCTGTCGGCAAAGAGTTCGATCCAAACCTTCATCAAGCCGTCATGCAAGTTGAAGATGAAAACTTCGATTCAAATATCGTAGTAGAAGAATTGCAAAAGGGCTATAAACTCAAAGACCGAGTTATTCGTCCATCAATGGTAAAAGTAAATCAATAACTACATAACATAATGGGAGGTCATCGAATATGAGTAAAATCATTGGGATTGACTTAGGAACAACAAACTCATGTGTAGCAGTACTTGAAGGCGGCGAGCCAAAAGTCATTGCCAACGCTGAAGGAGCACGTACAACACCATCTGTTGTCGCTTTTAAAAACGGAGAGCGCCAAGTTGGAGAAGTAGCGAAACGTCAATCAATTACAAACCCGAACACAATCATGTCTGTCAAAAGACATATGGGAACAGATTATAAAGTAGAGGTTGAAGGCAAGAACTATACACCGCAGGAAATCTCTGCAATCATTCTACAACACCTTAAATCTTACGCTGAAGCCTATCTTGGCGAAGAAGTAACTAAAGCTGTCATCACAGTTCCTGCTTACTTCAACGATGCAGAACGCCAAGCAACAAAAGATGCAGGTAAAATTGCTGGTCTTGAAGTAGAACGTATCATCAACGAACCTACAGCAGCTGCACTTGCTTATGGTTTAGATAAAACAGAAGAAGATCAAACAATTCTTGTATACGACCTTGGCGGCGGTACATTTGACGTGTCCATCCTTGAGCTTGGAGACGGCGTCTTTGAAGTACGCTCAACTGCTGGGGACAACCGTCTAGGTGGAGACGATTTTGACCAAGTCATCATTGATCATCTAGTGGCAGAATTCAAAAAAGAAAATGGCATTGACCTTTCAAAAGATAAAATGGCACTTCAGCGTTTAAAAGATGCTGCTGAAAAAGCGAAAAAAGATCTTTCTGGTGTATCATCTACACAAATTTCACTGCCATTTATCACTGCTGGGGAAGCAGGACCTCTTCACCTTGAATTAACATTAACGCGTGCTAAATTCGAAGAGCTTTCTTCTGAGCTTGTTGAGCGTACAATGACACCTGTACGTCAAGCACTGAAAGATGCTGGTTTATCTGCTAGTGAGATTGATAAAGTCATCCTTGTTGGTGGATCAACTCGTATTCCTGCAGTGCAAGAAGCGATCAAAAAGGAAACAGGCAAAGACCCTCATAAAGGCGTAAACCCTGATGAAGTGGTTGCACTTGGTGCGGCGATCCAAGGTGGCGTCATCACAGGAGATGTGAAAGACGTTGTTCTTCTTGACGTGACACCACTTTCTTTAGGAATTGAAACAATGGGCGGCGTATTCACGAAGCTGATTGAACGTAATACAACGATTCCAACAAGTAAATCTCAAGTATTCTCAACGGCTGCTGACAACCAAACAGCTGTAGACATCCACGTCTTGCAAGGTGAGCGTCCAATGGCAGCGGATAACAAAACATTAGGCCGCTTCCAATTAACTGATATCCCGCCAGCACCACGCGGCGTACCGCAAATCGAAGTATCTTTTGATATCGATAAAAACGGTATTGTGAACGTACGTGCGAAAGATATGGGTACTGGAAAAGAACAAAACATTACAATCAAATCTTCTTCAGGTCTTTCTGATGAAGAGATCGAAAAAATGGTCAAAGAAGCAGAAGAAAATGCTGAAGCAGATGCAAAGAAAAAAGAAGAAATCGAAGTGCGCAATGAAGCAGATCAATTAGTGTTTACAACTGAAAAAACATTAAAAGATCTAGAAGGCAAAATCGATGAAGAGCAAGTGAAAAAAGCAAATGAGGCGAAAGATGCACTAAAAGCTGCGATCGAAAAAGGCGAGCTTGAGGACATCAAAGCGAAAAAAGATGAGCTGCAAACAATCGTTCAAGAATTAACGACAAAGCTCTATGAAGAAGCTGCAAAGCAAGCACAAGCTCAGCAAGAAGGCGCTGAAGGTGCTCAAAAAGCAGATGACAATGTAGTGGATGCAGAATACGAAGAAGTAAACGACGATCAAGAGAAAAAATAATCACCTTTACTTTTGAAAAAGACTGCTGAAACGTACTCGTCAGAAAGTCAAAGTCAGGATCTCTTGGCTTTGACTTTTTTTCTTTTCAACGATGAAAGGAATTGAAAAAGGTCAAATCAAAATGATACAATCGTATTTATGTGAGAAAATCGGGAGTGTGAAGAGATGAGTAAGCGTGATTACTATGAAGTGCTTGGCGTGAGTAAGAGCGCCTCAAAGGACGAAATTAAAAAGGCATACCGCAAGCTTTCAAAAAAGTATCACCCTGATATTAATAAAGAAGCTGGCTCAGATGAGAAATTCAAAGAAGTAAAAGAAGCCTATGAAACCCTTTCTGACGATCAAAAACGTGCGCATTATGATCAGTTCGGTCATACCGATCCAAATCAAGGCTTTGGCGGTGGCGGTTTTGGTGGAGGGGGAGACTTTGGCGGCTTCGGTGGCTTTGATGACATCTTCTCTAGTATTTTTGGCGGCGGGGCCAGAAGAAGAGATCCAAATGCACCACGTCAAGGAGCAGACCTTCAATATACAATGACGCTTTCGTTTGAAGAAGCCGCATTTGGGAAAGAAACAACGATTGAAATTCCTCGCGAGGAATCATGTGAAACATGTCATGGATCAGGTGCAAAGCCTGGAACGCAGGCAAAGACATGCTCACATTGCGGTGGTTCTGGCCAATTAAATGTTGAGCAGTCAACCCCGTTTGGTAAAGTCGTTAACCGCAGAGTATGTAACTACTGTAGCGGAACAGGAAAACAAATTGATCACAAATGTTCAACATGCGGCGGATCTGGTAAAGTGCGTAAGCGTAAGAAAATCAACGTGACGATCCCAGCGGGGGTTGACGATGGTCAGCAGCTGAGAGTATCTGGTCAAGGTGAACCAGGTGTTAATGGAGGTCCTCCAGGCGATCTATTCGTTGTGTTCCATGTGCGTGCGCATGAATTCTTCGAACGTGACGGAGACGACATTTATTGTGAAATGCCACTAACCTTCGCGCAGGCTGCATTAGGTGACGAAATTGAAGTGCCGACATTACACGGAAAAGTAAAATTAAAAGTTCCTGCTGGTACTCAAACTGGAACAAAGTTTAGACTCAAAGGAAAAGGTGTGAAGAATGTACGCGGCTATGGTCAAGGCGATCAGCACATCGTTGTACGTGTGGTCACACCGACAAATTTAACGGACAATCAAAAAGATATCATTAGAAAATTTGCTGAAGTGAGCGGAAATAAACCGGACGAACAAGAAATGAGCTTCTTCGATAAGGTAAAACGCGCATTTAAAGGCGAGTAAGACGGATAAGGAGTTGGTAGTATTGAAGTGGTCAGAAATTAGCGTCCATACAACAAATGAAGCGGTGGAACCAATCACCAATATTTTGCATGAAGCAGGTGCAAGTGGTGTCGTGATTGAGGACCCGCTTGATTTAGTCAAGGAACGTGAAAATGTATACGGTGAGATCTACCAGCTCGATCCGAATGATTATCCGGATGAAGGGGTTATTGTGAAAGCCTATCTTCCGATGAATAGCTTTTTGATGGAAACGGTAGATGAGATCAAAGAAGCCATCAACAATCTTCTTCTATACGATATTGACCTTGGACGAAATACGCTGTCCATTTGTGAAGTAAATGAAGAAGAATGGGCAACCGCATGGAAGAAATACTATCATCCTGTGAAAATTTCTGAAAAATTCACCATCGTTCCAACGTGGGAAGAATATACACCAGTTCATTCTGATGAACTGATCATTGAAATGGACCCTGGGATGGCATTTGGAACAGGTACGCATCCAACAACTGTCCTTTGCATTCAGGCGCTTGAGCGCTATGTGAAGGAAAACGATACGGTGATTGATGTTGGAACAGGATCTGGGATTTTAAGTGTGGCAGCAGCGATGCTTGGTGCAAAGGACATTCAAGCCTTTGATCTCGACACCGTTGCGGTTGAAAGTGCGAAGCAAAACATCGAACTCAATGGTGTGAGCGAACAAGTCACTGTGAAGCAAAACAATCTACTTGATGGGATTTCAGGTGAACGTGATGTGATCGTTGCCAACATTCTGGCAGAGGTCATCTTACGCTTTACAGATCAAGCCTATGACTTATTGAAGAAAGATGGCTATTTCATTACATCAGGCATCATTGGACAAAAGAAATTACAAGTCAAAACGGCTTTAGAAGAAGCTGGCTTTGACATTGTTGAAGTGCTGTCAATGGAAGATTGGGTCAGTATCATAGCGAAAAAATAAAGCGAGTAGGTGTCAGGACACGTATGCAACGATATTTTATCGACCTCACGAAAGAAGAAGTAATGGCAAAGGGAGCCATCGTTATAAAAGGTGAAGATGTACATCACCTTTCAAATGTCATGCGAATGAAAGCAGGAGAGGAAATCCTTTGCTTAACGACAGACGGCTTTGAAGCGCTGAGTAAAATTGATACAATAACAAAGGAAGAAGTGATTTGCCGCCTCGAAGACTGGACAAATCAAAACAGAGAACTTCCAATCAGTGTGACGATAGCGAGTGGTCTGCCAAAAGGAGATAAGCTTGAGCTGATCATTCAAAAAGGCACCGAGCTTGGCGCAAGTGCCTTTGTCCCCTTTCAAGCGGCTCGTTCCATTACAAAACTTGACCAAAAAAAGTCACATAAAAAACGAGAGCGCTGGGAGAAAATTGCGAAAGAAGCAGCCGAGCAGTCCTACCGGAATATCATTCCACATGTTCATCCGGTATCAACGTTTAAAGAGCTGACTCAGCTCGCTAGTGAATTCGATAAATGTGTCGTTGCATACGAAGAATCATCGAAAGAAGGCGAGCAAAGCCGATTTCAAACTGTGCTTCAACAGATGAAACGCGGACAAACCTTATTAGTGGTTTTTGGCCCTGAAGGCGGTTTGGCAGAAAAGGAGATTGAAGAGCTTGAAACGCTTGGTGCAGTCATTTGCGGGCTCGGACCACGCATTTTAAGAACAGAAACAGCTCCTCTTTACGCGCTTTCTGCTATATCTTATCAAACAGAGTTATTAAGAGGTGAATCATGATGGGAACAGTAGCGTTCCATACACTTGGCTGTAAGGTCAATCACTATGAAACAGAAGCGATCTGGCAGCTGTTTAAAGAAGTTGGCTATGAAAGAAAAGATTATGAATCAAAAGCTGACGTATATGTCATTAATACATGTACAGTCACAAATACAGGCGATAAAAAAAGCCGCCAAGTCATTAGAAGAGCCATTCGGCATAACCCAGACGGTGTCATTTGTGTCACAGGCTGTTATGCGCAAACGTCTCCAGCAGAAATCATGGCGATTCCTGGCGTTGATATTGTGGTTGGAACACAAGACAGACATAAACTGCTTGGTTATATTGAAGAATACAGAAGAGAAAGACAGCCGATTAACGGGGTTGGCAATATCATGAAAGCACGGGTCTTTGAAGAGCTGGATGTTCCTGCCTTTACAGACAGAACGCGTGCTTCATTGAAAATCCAAGAAGGCTGTAACAATTTCTGTACATTCTGCATCATCCCTTGGGCTCGCGGACTACTTCGTTCTCGTGATCCTGAAGAGGTCATCAATCAAGCGCAGCAGCTTGTTGATGCCGGCTATAAAGAAATTGTGTTAACTGGTATTCACACAGGCGGATACGGTGAAGACTTAAAGGATTATAACTTCGCGAAGCTTCTAAAAGAATTAGATGAACGTGTCACCGGTTTAAAACGAATCCGCATTTCATCAATTGAAGCAAGTCAAATCACAGACGAAGTGATTGAAGTGCTGGATCAGTCAGATAAAATTGTCAGACACCTGCACATTCCGCTTCAATCTGGATCTAATACTGTGCTGAAAAGAATGCGCCGTAAATATACGATGGAATTCTTTGCAGAGCGTTTAACAAAGCTGAAAAAAGCATTGCCAGGCCTTGCTGTGACCTCTGATGTCATCGTTGGATTCCCTGGGGAAACAGAAGAAGAGTTTTTAGAAACATACAATTTTGTCAAAGACCATCAATTCTCTGAGCTGCACGTATTCCCTTACAGCAAACGTACAGGCACACCAGCTGCAAGAATGGAAGATCAAGTGGATGAAAATGTGAAAAACGAACGCGTTCACCGTTTGATTGCTCTTTCTGACCAACTTGCGAAAGAATATGCATCAGCATATGAAGGGGATGTCCTAGAGATTATTCCAGAAGAATCCTTCAAAGAACAAGACGGAAAGCATAATCTTTATGTAGGATATACGGATAACTATATGAAGGTTGTATTTGAAGGGACCGAGGACATGATCGGCCGTTTGGTCAAGGTGAAAGTGACGAAAGCGGGCTATCCTTATAACGAAGGACAATTCGTCCGTATCAGCGATGACTTGCAAACAGACAAAGTGAGAATGACTTCATAATAGACCAAAAACCGGCAGCCATGAGGGCAAGCCGGTTTCTTTTATTTCGACTGGTTCGGTAAAAGACATAAGATCAAGGCGTGAAAAGGACGAATGAAAGGGAAGAAGAGTAGAGAGCTTGCGACATTAAACAGGAGACTAAAATGCGCAATTTGCTGGGCGGGAGAGCTCGCAAGAAGTGCGACGAACTCTGTGATCATAGCGAGAAATGGGAGGCATAAAAGAACCCCGAGAACATTAAACACGACGTGCGCGTAAGCTGTTTGACGTGCCGCACAGCCGCCAGATATAGCAGCCATCACAGCGGTAATACATGTCCCGATATTGGACCCTAAAACAAAGCTAATGCCCTCTTGAAGTGCCACAGTCCCTTCATTCATAAACCCCATTAAAATGCCGATACAGACGGAACTTGAATGAACAATCGCTGTGAAAATGGTACCCGAAAGCAGCGCTGTCCAGTCAGAGTGCTGCATCATTTCAAGAAAACGCAAAGTCTCTGGCTGGCTTGTCATCATACCCGCAATTTTTGAAAAGCCTTGTATACAAAAAAAGATCATCCCAAGCCCAAATAGACTCTTTCCTGCATGCCTGAAGGACCTTTGACCAAAAATGATACAGATAAGACCAGACGCAATTAAAACCCACATGAACACGTCCATTTTAATCGCTATAAATTCTGTCGTAAACGTGGATCCGATATTAGTCCCAAGGATCATTGGAATTGATTTTTTGAAAGTTAGGATGCCTGTACTCACAAAGCCGATGACAATGACCATAAACGCCGAACTGCTTTGAAGCACGCCGGTAAACACAATACTGACCAAGAATGCCTTCACCGGATGATCTGTAAAGAGAAGAAGCGATTTCTCAATACGAGACGACGCCAGCGCCATTAATCCTTTTCTCAGCAAGCCCATTGACCATAAAAAAATGAAAATAAGTGCACAAAAATAAATGATCGCCATCATAGAAAAGTCCTCCTCTTACCAATGAATATATGGACTTGTCTACCTGCTCATGACGAAAATATATTTCCAAATCACTTAGTTGACCTCGCACTGGGCTTATATTATAATGTCTAGGTACATGTTTGCATGTATATCTTTTTTTAATGCAGTCGATTGGTGTATTCGGAGGGAGGGAAAGAGAATGTCAAAAACGGTCGTTAGAAAAAACGAATCGCTTGAAGATGCTCTTCGTCGCTTTAAACGCAGTGTATCCAAAACTGGAACATTGCAAGAAGCAAGAAAGCGTGAATTTTATGAAAAGCCTAGCGTAAAGCGCAAGAAAAAGTCTGAAGCTGCTAGAAAACGTAAATTCTAAAGAGGGTGGATTTTATGAGTCTTCTTGAGCAATTAAATTCTGATATGAAGCATTTTATGAAAAACCGTGAGAAAGACAAGCTTATTGTCATTCGTATGGTAAAGGCTTCGCTCCAAAATGAAGCAATAAAGCTTAAGAAAGACAGTTTGACCGGCGATGAGGAACTAACCGTCCTTTCCCGCGAGATTAAGCAACGTAAAGACTCCCTCCATGAATTTTCGAAAGCTAATCGCTTAGATTTAGTAGATAAAGTTCAAAAAGAGATTGACATTTTAGACGTTTATTTACCTGAACAGCTTTCTGAAGAAGAACTGCATGCGGTTGTGAAAGAAACGATCGCTGAAACAGGTGCTTCTTCGAAGGCTGAAATGGGTAAAGTGATGAGCGCTATTATGCCAAAAGTAAAAGGTAAAGCTGATGGTGCTGTCATTAACAGACTTGTCAGCGAGCAGCTGTCTCAATAAAAAAGTATCCTTCTATTGTTAGAAGGGTACTTTTTTTGTGCCGCCATCATTCAGTCATATAAAAATGAAACCTATGATACATTTGTAACGTATGTAAAGGAACGGTAAAATAAAAGAAAGAGAGGAGGGATCACCAAATAGATGAAAAAAATAAAAATTTCTATTGCTCTCTTCAGTTGTTTTATAATATGCTTGTTATTAGGGGTTCAATTGACCGCGAAATCGGCAGATCAGAAAGTTCATGTCATCCCAATTGAAGATACAGTAGAAAAGGGACTTTCTAAATTCGTTGAACGATCATTTGAGCAAGCAAAGTCCGAGCGGGCGAAACATATTATTCTCGACATCAACACACCAGGTGGTGCAGTTGATGCAGCGCTTGAGATCGCAGATACCATTCGTGCGTCTGATATTCCTGTGACAGCGTTTGTCAATCATAGAGCGCTTTCAGCCGGGGCCTTCCTTGCATTAAATACCGATCAGATTTATATGACCCCAAGCGGAAAGATGGGGGCTGCTGCGATCATTGATGGCGAAGGCAATGCGGCCGATCAAAAATCTGAATCTCTATGGCTTGCTGAAATGAGTGATGCTGCAAAAAAGCAGGGGCGTGATCCAAAATATGCTCTTGCGATGGCAGATGTAGATATAGATGCAAAAGAAGCTGGTGCACCAAAAGGAGAATTGCTCACCTTCAGCACAGACCGGGCGCTTCAATTCGGTTATGCAGAAGGGGAAGCGAAAAATATGGATGACTTGCTTCAGCAGCTAAACTTAGCAGACACCTCGGTTCAATACGATGAAGTAAGTTTTGCTGAAAAGGTTGCGCGTTTTCTCACGCACCCAATCGTCATTCCGATCCTTTTATCCATCGCAAGCTTAGGGTTGATTGTTGAGCTCTATTCTCCAGGCTTTGGGGTCCCTGGTACCATGGGCGTGACAGCGCTTCTTCTATTCTTTTATGGTCATCTCGTGGCAGGCTTTGCAGGATATGAGACGTTGTTCCTGTTTTTAGCAGGCATTGCACTCATTATTTTGGAATTGTTTTTGCCAGGGGGAATCGTAGGTGTCATTGGACTAATCTGTGTTGTTGTCAGCTTATTTTTAGCAGCTGGAAGCTTTACAGAAATGGCGATTTCCATCTTGATTGCCACTGCTGTTTCAATCATAGCAGTTATTTTATTGACAAAGGTGTTGGGGAAACGTATGAAATTTTTTAAAAAGTTCATTTTAACCGATTCGACCAATAAAGAAAGTGGTTATGTCTCAAATGAAACAAGAGAAGACCTTGTTGGGCAAATCGCAGTGACAGCAACAGCACTTCGTCCATCCGGTACGATTGTACTCGGAGATGAGCGCATTGATGTTGTGTCAGAAGGTGCATTTATCGGCAAGGATGAACAAGTAAAAATTGTCAAAGCGGAAGGCTCACGCATTGTCGTGAGGAAAGTATAGATATACTGAATTTATAGGAGGAATAAAATGGATCCATCTACTTTACTATTATTTGTGATTATCGCAGCAGGTTTGATCGTTCTATCGATCTTCTTCACCTTTGTACCGGTGATGCTGTGGATTTCTGCCCTAGCGGCTGGCGTAAGAGTGAGCATTTTTACACTTGTAGGAATGAGACTTCGTCGAGTCATTCCAAACCGAGTGGTCAATCCGCTTATCAAAGCACATAAAGCAGGTCTTGATGTGACGATTAATCAATTAGAAAGTCACTACCTGGCAGGTGGTAACGTTGACCGTGTTGTGAATGCATTGATCGCGGCTCAACGTGCGAATATTGAATTGAACTTTGCACGCTGTGCAGCGATCGACCTAGCAGGCCGTGACGTACTTGAAGCTGTACAAATGAGTGTAAACCCTAAAGTGATTGAAACACCATTTATCTCAGGTGTTGCGATGGACGGGATTGAAGTAAAAGCAAAAGCACGTATTACAGTTCGCGCAAACATCGAACGACTTGTCGGTGGTGCAGGGGAAGAAACAATCATTGCTCGTGTAGGTGAAGGGATTGTCTCTACAATCGGTTCTTCAAATAATCATAAAAAGGTTCTAGAAAATCCTGATATGATTTCTCAAACGGTTCTTGGTAAAGGATTAGATTCAGGTACTGCGTTTGAAATTCTATCGATTGATATCGCAGATGTGGATATCGGTAAAAACATTGGAGCGATTCTGCAAACGGACCAAGCAGAAGCCGACAAAAACATCGCACAAGCGAAAGCGGAAGAACGCCGCGCAATGGCTGTTGCACAAGAACAAGAAATGCGTGCGAGAGTTGAAGAAATGCGCGCGAAAGTCGTAGAAGCAGAGGCTGAAGTACCACTTGCAATGGCCGAAGCATTACGCGAAGGTAACATTGGAGTCATGGACTACATGAACATTAAGAATATCGATGCTGATACGGATATGAGAGATTCATTTGGTAAAATGACAAAAGGTCCATCTGATAATGAAAACAAATAAGCATCCTCTCACGCTTTAAGGAGGGAGCCCATTGGATATTCTATTTGAAAATCCGCTATTAATCGCGATTATCATCGGTATCATCTCTGCGGTTTTTGGGAAAATCGGCAAACAAGAGGAGAACGAACAAAAGAATCAGCAAAACAAGCCGGCTCCTCAGAATAAGCAGGTGCCCCAAAAGCAGCAAACAAAACAAAAAAGTCCAGATCTCGTTGTGACGGACCAGCTAGACGATTTCGGCGATGTACATGATCATGGCGGGATGAAGAAAAACACATCACAGTCCTTACAAGATCGCTATACGGATACACTTGCTGAAATGGAAGATAGAAAAAATAAGCTGAGCAAAGAGTTTCAATCGCTTGAAAGGCAGCTCACGAGGCCAAAATCAGCATCTGCTGAAGTAAAGCCAAAAATCATTGAAAAGCTCAATCAAGATACGGTTGTTCAAGGCATGATTCTTGGAGAAGTATTTGGAGAGCCGCGTGCGAAAAAGCCGCATCGAACGATGAAACGGCCATATAAAAGATAACGAAGAAAGCTCCCTTGACGCGAAAGGGAGCTTTTTTGTGTGATCTGAGGGCATTCTTTCATAGCAAAATGATGAACAGGCTGTTTTACGGGATTCATTAGCATGATATGAACCGCTGAGGAATAGGATGATATAGAGGCTTTCTCATCAGTCTCACCATCTTTCAGTTTGATCTTATACACATGAGGTGGGAAGGGGTTCTTATTGAATGGGAAAAAGAAAAAATCGACTTAAAGCATGGCTGACAAGAACACTTGAAATCCCTCCAGACGTGATGATGGATCTTCCCCGTATTACGATGGTTGGCAGACTCCACATTTACATAGAGAACCATAAAGGGCTTTTACTTTTCAGTGATCAAGAGGTAAGGCTGATGCTCAAACAAGGACAATGCATTATTTCAGGGAACGACTTTGTGATTAAAACGATTTTGCCAGAAGAGATTTTATTAGAAGGGAAAATCGATGAGGTCCGTTATATTGATTCTTAACTGACGGAGGGGAGAAGCGTGAAGAATAAATGGTTCGCCTATTTTATCGGCAAAGTGGAAGTGGAGATCAAAGGAAACGGCATTGAGCGGCTCATGAATGAGTGCACGAGACAGGGGATCACAATGTTTCAAGTGAGCCGCCGTCAAGACAGCGTGCGCTTATTTATTCGCTTATCAGATGTACATGCCTTTAGAAAATTGCGCAGACATCATGAGGTGAAATGCTTATTTCATCAAAAGAAGGGTTTTCCATTTCTTCTCATGTGGTCAAAGAAGAATATTGGGTTTACCCTTGGAATGGTTTTCTTTCTCGTGACGATATTGGCTCTTTCAAACATGGTATGGAAAATTGATATCACAGGTGCAAATCCAGAGACAGAACATCAAATGAGGAAGCATTTAGACGATATTGGGGTACAAAAAGGCCGCTTTCAGTTCCTTATGGGGACACCTGAAAAAATTCAAAAATCCCTGACAACCAACATTCCAAGCATTACATGGGTCGGTGTTGAATTAAACGGCACGACCTTTCAAATGAAAGTCGTTGAAAAAAACGAGCCGCAAAAAGAGAAATATACGAGTCCACAGCACATCGTCGCCAAGAAAAAGGCAGTCATTACGAGGATGTATGTAGAAAAAGGGGAGCCGCTTGCCGCGGTTGATGAACATGTGAAAAAGGGGCAGATGCTTGTCTCTGGACTCATTGGCAGCGAAGATCAACAAAAAACGGTAGGAGCCAAAGCGAAAATCTACGGTGAAACATGGTATCGTTCTGAAATTTCCGTCCCTCTTCGAACATCATTTGACGTCTTTACGGGTAAAATGAAGACAAAGCACAAGCTCTCCGCATTTGGAGGCTCGCTGCCATTTTGGGGCTTTTCCTTTAAAAAAGATAATTTCCAGCAGCCAAAAACAGAAACAGAAGTACACCCACTTCATTTTTTAAACTTTCAGCTGCCATTCTCCTATGAAAAGGAAATCACTCGTGAAAGTGAAAAAATAAATCGAGAATACACAAATAAAGAAGCCGTTCAAGCAGGGATTAAAATGGGTAAAAAAGAATTAGAAGAGAAGCTAGGTCAATCAGGTGAGGTGAAAAGTGAAAAAGTTTTGCACGAGACAACAGGGAATGGTAAAGTTAAGTTAATCATCCTTTACCAAGTAATAGAAGATATTGTTCAACCAACACCTATTGTTCAGGGAGACTAGAGAATGACAGAACATTTACTTGAGATTCAACAAAAATTGGATAGTCCGAATGAAGCGATTGCTTTATTTGGTAATCAAGATGCTTATTTGAAACTGATGGAAAACGAGCTGAATGTCTCCATTATTACGCGTGGAGAGAAAGTGTATGTTTCTGGTCAGGAAGCATCAAGAGAGACAGTGAGCCGTTTGATCACATCCCTTTTGCATCTCATCCGTAAAGGAATAGAGATTTCTGAACGGGATGTCGTCTATGCGATTAAAATGGCGCAAAAAAATAAGCTGAATTATTTTGAAAATATGTATGAAGATGAAATCACGAAAAATGCCAAAGGAAAATCGATCAGAGTGAAAACGATCGGCCAGCGGGAATATGCTGCAGCGATGAAAAAAGATGACCTCGTCTTTGGGATTGGGCCAGCTGGTACAGGTAAAACGTATTTAGCAGTCGTCAACGCGGTACATGCGCTGAAAAATGGCCATGTGAAACGCATTATCCTGACAAGACCAGCTGTTGAAGCAGGAGAGAGTCTTGGCTTTTTACCAGGCGATTTAAAGGAAAAAGTAGATCCTTATTTAAGACCACTATATGATGCCTTGCATGATGTGCTTGGCAGTGATCATACGGAACGATTAATTGAGCGCGGTGTGATTGAAATAGCGCCTCTCGCCTATATGAGAGGGCGGACGCTCGATGATGCATTTGTTATTTTAGATGAAGCGCAGAATACGACGCCAGCCCAAATGAAAATGTTTTTGACGAGACTAGGGTTTGGCTCTAAAATGGTCATTACAGGCGATATTACACAAATTGATCTGCCAAAGGGCATGAAGTCCGGCCTTGCGGCTGCAAAGGACATGCTTGCAGAGATCAAGGGCATCTCGTTTATTGAATTAGACCAGACAGATGTGGTCAGACACCCGCTTGTGGCGAAGATCATTGGAGCATACGAAAAGCAAAAATGAACTGAGTGACCCGATCGTCTTCATCGGGTCATTTTGTTTCGATCGTGGTTTAAAGTAAAAAAGGAGGTACTTTCCTTGAGAAAGAATCAGAAAGGCAGTAAGCGCAAAAGACTGCTATCTAAAAAAGAACCTCAGAAAATGGAGCGCTCACGTTATTTAAACGTTTTGCTATACGCTGGCTTAGCAGCCATTCTGTTCGTGGTGCTCTTCTTCCATGTAAAGCCTGAATCGCTCGATTTAGATTTGTTTTCAGTGAGCGAACAGACCATCTATTCTCCGTCAACCGTCGATGATCAAGAAGCGACAGAAGAAAAAAAGCAAGAAGCAACAGATCAAGTAGAAGATCAATATACGCTCAAAAAAGCGTATTCTGACAATCGTGTTGACCTCATCTCATCCCTCTTTGAAGCCATTAAAGAAGAGAAGAAAGCCGCTGATGAAAAAGAGAACCCGCCAACAGATCAAGAAATGGTCAAGCGTGTAAAAGAAAAACTCACAACAGATATGCAGGAAGCTGTTTCGGATAAATCCATCAAAGCACTTCTCCAAGCAAGTGACGAAAATCTCTCTTTTACTAAGGATTCCATCATCACAGTGGTGAATTCATTGATGAGCAAAGAAATCACAGCAGCGAAGCTACAAAACGAGAAAAAACAAGTGAAAACAGAGCTTGAAAACAATTCGATTCCTTCAAAATATTTAAATGCAGCGAAAGAAATCGGTGAATTTGCGATTATTCCAAACTATGTATTTGACCCGGTGGCAACAGAGAAGAAAAGACAAGAAGCAGCTGACAATATTCAGCCTGTTCAAATCAAACAAGGGCAAATTTTAGTGGAAGAAGGGGAACTCATCGACCGTGAAGTTTATCGTAAATTAGAACTGACCGGCCTGTTGAACAGCTCAAATTTGTTTAAACCTGTAAGCGGTCTTATGATATTGATTGGTCTTTTCTTAGCGGCGATTATTCACACATTAGAAACGAGGAAAAAATCGCTTGTCCATAAAAATAAATCGTTGCTACTCTACTCGCTGATTTTCACTATTATTTTAATCATCATGGAAGTATTCAGTCTCTTCCAGGAAACGAAGTATACGACGATAGGCTATGTCGTGCCAGTTGCACTTGGGACGATGCTGATCAAGCTGCTGATCAACGAGCGGTTAGCGATCTTCTCTGGCCTTGTATTTGCCCTTTGCGGCAGCATGATGTTTAATCAAGGAGTAACCGGCGTCTTTAATTATGTCATCTGCGCTTATTACCTTATTAGCGGGATGGCGGGTATTTTGTTTTTGAGAAAACATAATGCAAGATCGAAAATTTTGCAGGCAGGGCTTTTGGTGGCTTTGACGAATGTTCTTGTGGTTTTATCGATCACGCTGATCCAAAACTCCTCTCCGTCAGGACTTGAAATCGGTGTGAACCTGATGATGGCGATTGTGTCAGGGTTTGCATCAGCTATTTTGGTTATTGGATTAATGCCAGTCTTTGAAAGCATGTTTGGCATTCTTTCGACAATGAAGCTGATTGAATTATCGAATCCAAATCATCCGCTGCTCAAAAAGATTTTAACAGAGACACCAGGTACATATCATCATAGTGTCATGGTGGCGAATTTAGCGGATGCTGCATGTGAAGCAGTCGGCGCAAACGGGCTTTTAGCAAGGGTCGGCGCTTATTATCATGACATTGGAAAAACGAAAAGACCACATTACTTTATTGAAAACCAAATGAACATTGATAATCCGCATGACAAGCTTTCCCCTCAGCTCAGTAAAAATATTATTATTGCCCATACGACAGATGGTGCTGATATGCTGAGAGAAAAGAAATTTCCTGAAGAGCTTGTCGATATTGCAGAACAGCACCACGGAAAATCGCTTTTAAAATTCTTCTACTACAAAGCAAAAGAGCGGGATGATCAGGTGACAGAAGAAGAATTTCGCTATCCTGGTCCAAAACCGCAATCAAAAGAAGCGGCGATCATTTCTGTGGCTGACAGTGTTGAAGCTGCGGTTCGGTCGATGCATAATCCAAATCCAGAGCGAATTGAAAAGCTTGTCAAAGGCATTATTTCAGATAAAATGCAGGATGGGCAATTTAGTGAATGTGATTTGACATTTAAAGAATTGAATATTATTAGCCAAACGATTTGTACAACATTAAAGGGGATTTTCCATTCTCGGATTGAATATCCAGATGCCCCGAAGCAGAAGGTGAAGTAAATGACATTGTTAATCGATTTAATAGATGAAACAGGACAAGTATCAAAAGAGCAGCTTGAAGAAATGGAAAAGCTTCTTCAATTTGCTGCGGATGTCCTTGAGGTAAAGGATCAAGCGGAAGTATCCGTGTCGATCGTCTCCAATGAAGAAATTCATCAAATCAATAAAGAATACCGGGGCAAGGACGCGCCAACGGACGTGATTTCCTTTGCGCTTGAGGAAGAAGGAGAAGGAGAGATCGAGATCATTGGCGCGGATGATATCCCGCCAGTACTCGGTGACATTATCATTAGTGTTGATCGAACGAAAGAGCAGGCAGAAGAGTATGGACATTCCTTTATGAGAGAGCTTGGTTTCTTAACGATTCATGGTTTCCTTCATTTACTTGGTTATGATCATATGACAGAGGAAGATGAGAAAGAAATGTTCGCCAAACAGACAAAAATTCTGGATGATTATGGCCTTTCGAGATCATCGTAAGAAACGCAGCCCGCTTGCCCGTTTTTTTCGGAGTTTTTATTATGCATTTAGAGGAATCTGGCGAACTTTCTTGAATGAACGGAATTTTCGATTTCATACAGTCGCAGCCATCATCGTGGTGATCTGCGGCTTTTGGTTTCACATTGAACCGGTCGAATGGATGATCGTGCTGCTTTTGTGCGGGGGAATCTTTGCACTTGAACTTGTCAACACAGCCATTGAACATACAGTGGATCTTATGACAGAAGAAAAACACCCGCTTGCAGAAAGAGCAAAGGACGCAGCAGCAGGCGCTGTTTGCGTTTACGCCGCGATTTCGGTTATGATTGGGTTGATGATCTTCTTACCGAAGATCATGCAATAGAACGATATTACTATTTATTAACATTTTTAGAAATGGGCGTGAAAATGTCACGTGAATTATGTAAAATATAAATGTGACAGAGGGTCCATTTCTTCTGAAAGTGGGAACTAGGAATGAACAAACAAGAGTTGATTTCAGAAGCAGTCAAAGCAAGAGATTTTGCATATGTACCCTATTCTAAATTCAAAGTCGGTGCAGCATTATTGTCGAATGATGGAAAAGTGTATGGCGGCTGCAACATTGAAAATGCAGCATATGGTATGTGTAACTGTGCGGAAAGAACAGCACTTTTTAAAGCCTATTCAGAAGGCATCACATCTTTTCAAATGCTTGCAGTAGTGGCTGATACAGACCGACCTGTTTCACCGTGCGGCGCATGCAGACAGGTCATTTCAGAGCTATGTGCACCTAATATGCCAGTGATCCTAACAAACTTAAAAGGACATATATACGAAACAACAGTAAACGAACTATTGCCAGGCGCATTTTCACCGGAGGATTTAAATGACTAACGAAAGCTTCAAATCAGGATTTGTATCAATTATTGGAAGACCAAATGTAGGGAAATCTACCTTTCTTAATCGTGTCATTGGACAAAAAATTGCCATTATGAGTGATAAGCCCCAAACGACGCGAAACAAAGTGCAAGGTGTTCTGACGACAAATACGTCACAAACGATTTTTATCGATACACCAGGAATTCATAAACCTAAGCATAAGCTAGGCGATTTTATGATGAAGGTGGCTCAAAATACACTGAAGGAAGTCGACCTGATCTTGTTTATGATCAACGCAAAGGAAGGCTATGGCAAAGGTGATGAGTTCATCATTGAACGACTAAAGCAAACAACTACACCGGTGTTCCTTGTCGTCAATAAAATTGACCAAATTCATCCAGATGAACTGTTCCTTTTAATTGATGAATACCGCACACGTTATCCGTTTAAGGAAATTGTGCCAATTTCAGCGCTTGAAGGAAACAACATTGATACGCTTCTTCAGCAAATTGAAGGTTATCTACCAGAGGGCCCTCAATTTTATCCGGCAGATCAAGTAACAGATCATCCAGAGCGGTTTATTATTTCTGAATTAATCCGTGAGAAAGTGCTGCATTTAACGAGAGAAGAAATTCCTCACAGTATTGCGGTTGCGATTGAATCGATTAAGCCAGATGAAAATGGCAAGATCCATGTTGCGGCGACCATTGTCGTAGAACGTGATTCACAAAAAGGAATTGTCATTGGTAAACGAGGCAGCTTATTAAAAGAAGTGGGACAAAAAGCGCGCAGAGATATTGAAGCACTTCTAGGCTCAAAAGTATACCTAGAGCTTTGGGTTAAGGTTCAGAAGGACTGGCGTAATAAATCCACTCACCTGCGTGACTTCGGATTTAGAGAAGACGAATATTAAAAAACGCTGCACTTGTCATCAATTCTGACAATGGTGCGGTTCGATTAGTAAAAATTGTTTATCATGAAATGGAGGTCGTCTGGTCAAGCTAAAATTATTATGTTGGATGTAGCGTTGCTGCTTCTAATAAAGAAAGGTGGGGTTTTTATGTTGAATTTTACATGGAACGTATTTTCACAAACAGGAAGCGTTGACACGTATCTGCTTTTCAAGGAGTTAGAAAAGGAGAACCTGGAAAGACCCGATGTACTTGAAGAAGAAATAGCACGATTTGATTTTCCAATCTTATAATTCTTGACCCCCTCCAACGCTCGGAGTGTAGACAAATGCTCATTAAAAGTGAAGGAATCGTCCTTAGAACAACAGATTATGGCGAAACAAACAAAATTGTCACGCTGCTCACTAGAGAGCATGGGAAAATTGGTGTGATGGCAAGAGGCGCTAAAAAGTCAAACAGCCGCCTGTCAGCCATAAGCCAGCCGTTTTTATACGGAACCTTCCTCATCCAATCATCAACAGGACTTGGAACGCTCCAGCAAGGTGAAATGATCGAAAGCATGCGGGCGATTCGGGAAGATTTATTTCTGACCGCATATGCCGCATATATGACAGAGTTACTTGATAAAGGAACAGAAGAAAAAAAGCCAAACCCTTATTTGTTTGAGCTCCTTCTTCAATCTTTACGTCATCTCAATGAAGGTACAGATGCTGATATTATTTTATTTATTGTAGAGGTCAAAATGTTATCAGTGATGGGGCTAAAGCCTGAACTGGATCAATGTGTGCACTGCGGTCAAAAAGAAGGGCAGTTCCATTTCTCGATTAGAGATAACGGATTTATTTGCCAAAATTGCTTTTCTAAAGATCCATATAAACTGCCCTTATCCCCAGCAGCTGCAAGACTGCTTCGTTTGTTTCATTATTTTGAT
The DNA here is from genome assembly GCF_014764715.1 of Bacillus crepusculi. Taxonomy (GTDB): domain Bacteria; phylum Bacillota; class Bacilli; order Bacillales; family Bacillaceae; genus Bacillus. Next base: position 208,393 of record NZ_JACXXE010000006.1, read on the forward strand.
TTATCAAGGCTTGGTCAAGTTGACGTGAAACCGCAGACGAAACAGGAAATTCGCCAAGTGCTGGATCACTACTATGATGAGTATTCAGGCCTTTATTTAAAATCAAAAAAATTCATGAATCAGATGGAATCCATGAAAAAGCTAATGGGTGACGAAAACAAAAGTTGACATCTCTCAAGACTTTTTGTAAGATCATCTAAGATCAAATATGTTGCATTGACAGAAAGAAGTACTTACGTATAGTCCATAAAAGCGACCTTAGGACGGTGTGAGCTAAGGATGGAGGCGTAACGAAAGGCATTCTTGAGCAACGTAAAACAAAGCGGCTGGATGCTACGACACCAGCAAATAGGGTGGAACCGCGGGAAAAACTCTCGTCCCTATGTTTGCAAGGAATCTTGCGAGCATAGAGACGGGAGTTTTTATGTTTTCTTGCGAGGTTCTAGTCCCCACCCGCCATACATAACGGCTGGTATAGAAAAGACGGAGGTGCGATCATTGAATATTCAAGACATGATTTTGACACTGCAAAAGCATTGGTCAAATGAAGGCTGCGTATTAATGCAGGCGTATGACACAGAAAAAGGTGCTGGAACGATGAGTCCATACACGTTCCTCAGAAGCATCGGACCAGAGCCATGGAAGGTAGCGTATGTAGAGCCTTCTAGACGCCCGGCTGATGGTAGATATGGAGAAAACCCTAATAGATTGTATCAGCATCACCAATTTCAAGTGATCATTAAGCCATCACCTGACAATATTCAAGAGCTGTATCTTGAATCATTGAAGGCACTTGGCATTGACCCGCTTAAACATGATATTCGTTTTGTTGAGGACAATTGGGAGAATCCATCTCTTGGCTGTGCAGGACTTGGCTGGGAAGTATGGCTTGATGGCATGGAAATTACACAATTCACGTATTTCCAGCAAGTCGGCGGCTTAGAATGTAAGCCAGTTTCCGTTGAGATCACATACGGTATTGAACGTCTTGCTTCTTATATCCAGGACAAAGAAAATGTCTTTGATCTCGAATGGACAGACGGATTTACGGTAAGAGATTTATTCTTAATGGCTGAATATGAGCACTCTGTGTATACATTTGAAACATCTAATACTGACATGCTGTTTGATTTATTTACGACGTATGAGAAAGAAGCACATAGCCAAATGGACAAAGGTCTTGTTCACCCGGCATACGATTATGTACTCAAATGCTCTCATACTTTTAACTTGCTTGATGCAAAGGGCGCTATTTCTGTTACTGAGCGAACTGGCTATATCGGAAGAGTACGTCAATTAGCGCGAAAAGTGGCTAAAACCTATTACGAAGAACGAGAAAAACTTGGATTCCCTATGTTAAAAGAGGAGGCGGCTTCTCATGAATAAACAAGATGTATTACTTGAAATCGGCTTAGAAGAGATGCCGGCTCGTTTCATGCCAGAGAGCACAAAGCAGCTAGGTGAGAAAGTAAAAGCTTGGTTTGAAGCGCAGAATATTTCATTTGAAGATGTTACTTTATTTAATTCACCAAGACGTCTTGCTGTACTCGTGAAAGGTGTCGCAGAAAAACAAGAAGACATCAAAGAAGAAGCAAAAGGCCCAGCTAAAAAGATTGCACAAGACGCTGAAGGCAATTGGACAAAAGCGGCCGAAGGTTTTGCCCGCGGACAAGGTGCTTCAACAGAGGATCTCTATTTCAAAGAGATCAAAGGAGTGGATTATGTCCATGTCCAAAAGTTTCAAGAAGGAAAGCAAGTCAAAGACCTTCTCCCGGCGCTAGGTGAGATCGCCGCTTCATTAAGCTTTCCAAAGAATATGAGATGGGGAAGCGAAGATTTACGCTATATTCGTCCGATTAAATGGATTGTTTGTTTATTTGGAGAAGAGATTGTACCTGTTGAAATTGCAGGCGTGAAAAGCGGACGGGAGACTAGAGGACATCGCTTCCTCGGGACGACAGCCAGCATTGACTCACCTGCTTCTTATGAGCAAACATTACGCGATCAATTTGTCATTGCAGATTCAGATAAAAGAAAACAATTAATTACTGAGCAGCTAGATGCGCTATCTTCAGAAAAAGGATGGGTCATTCCAGTTGATCCTGAGCTTTTAGAGGAAGTCAACGATCTTGTAGAATACCCAACCGTACTATCCGGTTCCTTTGAAGAAGAGTTCCTTGCATTGCCGGAAGAGGTATTGGTGACGACAATGAAAGAGCATCAGCGCTATTTCCCTGTGAAAAATGAGCAAGGGGAATTGTTGCCTCATTTTATTACGGTGAGAAACGGAAACAGTGAGGCGCTGGAAAATGTCGCAAGAGGAAACGAAAAAGTACTTCGTGCGCGTTTATCAGATGCTGCATTCTTCTATAAAGAAGATGAAAAGCTAGTCATTGAAGACAATATTAAAAAGCTTGATAAGGTTGTATTTCATGAGAAGCTTGGAACAATTGGTGACAAACTGAAGAGAGTCACAGACATTGCGACCCGCCTTGCAGCGCATGTCGGAGCAGATGACGACACAACAAAACGTGTCGCAAGAGCAGCAAGCATTTCTAAGTTTGATCTTGTGACTCAAATGGTCTATGAGTTCCCAGAATTACAAGGAATCATGGGTGAAAAATATGCAAAAGCCCTTGGCGAACACGAAGAAGTCGCAAAGAGCATCAACGAACACTACATGCCGCGTTTTGCCGGCGACAAAGCACCATCGACTCTAATTGGTGCGATTGTCGCAGTAGCAGATAAGCTGGATTCTATTTGTTCATTCTTTTCAATTGATGTGATTCCAACGGGTTCTCAAGATCCTTATGGACTCAGAAGGCAAGCGAGCGGTATCGTTCAAATTCTGCTCGATCGTCATTGGAATCTTTCATTTAAAGAGCTGTTAGGACTTGCTCAAGTAGAGACAGCACATGAAGCTGCTCTGATTGAATTTTTGACGCAGCGTTTAAAATATGTCCTTCAAGCTGAGCATATTCGTCACGATGTAGTCGATGCAGTGCTTGATGTTGAAAATATTGAGCCTTATGCAGTCGTGAAAAAAGCAGCTGTTCTTGAAGAGAGCGTGAAACAAGAAAGCTTTAAAGAAACGGCTGAAGCCTTAGGACGCGTCATTTCGATCAGTAAAAAAGGGGAAGATAGAGAAATTCAGCCTGCACTGTTTGAAAATGAGCATGAGCAAAAGCTATTTGAGGCGTATCAGCAAGTAGAACAAGCTGTTAAGGAGCATGTAGCAGCAGGACAATACAGCTCAGCACTTGAGGCGTTAGATACGTTAAAAACACCGATTGTTCATTATTTCGATCATACAATGGTTCATGCGGATGATGAAAAACTGAAGCAAAATCGTTTGGCGCAAATGGTCAAATTAGCGAAAGTCATTCAATCATTTGCGAATATGAACAATTTAATAGTAAAATAAATATCTAAAAGCGGTTGCCTTTTCTAAAGGGCAATCGTTTTTTACTCATTTAATTCACTCTTTTTGAGCGGATTTTTGTTTCATTCGGACAAAGATGCGCTATAATATGATGAGTTATGAAAATGATATACATATAGTAAAGATTCGCTCTCTCTATTTAAAGGTGGTGAGTACAATCGAGTTAAATAAACGGCAAGAGCAGATTTTACAGATTGTCAAAGAGAATGGCCCGATCACTGGAGAGCATATCGCCGATCGGCTGAACTTAACAAGGGCTACGCTCAGACCAGATTTAGCCATTTTAACGATGTCTGGCTTTTTAGAAGCAAGACCAAGGGTCGGCTACTTTTTTACAGGAAAAACAGGAACGCAGCTTCTGGCAGATAAGCTGAAAAAACTTCAAGTGAAAGATTTCCAATCCATTCCAGTGGTGATACATGAGAATGTTTCGGTTTATGATGCGATTTGTACGATGTTTTTAGAGGATGTGGGCACATTATTCGTTGTGGACGATCACTCTATTTTAACAGGCGTGTTATCAAGAAAAGACCTCCTTCGCGCAAGTATTGGAAAACAAGAGCTTCCATCTATACCTGTTCATATTATTATGACAAGAATGCCGAATATCACCGTTTGCCGCAAGGAAGATTTCATCATGGATGTGGCCAAGCACTTGATTGAAAAGCAAATAGATGCACTTCCTGTCATAAAAGATACGGATAAAGGCTTTGAAGTTGTCGGCAGAATTACGAAAACAAACATGACGAAAATACTTGTTAGCTTATCGGAGAATGAAATTATTTAATTACAGAAGACTGCGAGGGGATGTTATGAGTAATCGCGTAATTTTTGTTGTATCAGATTCAGTAGGAGAAACGGCAGAGCTCGTGGTCAAAGCGGCACTTAGCCAATTTGATGGCGGTTCATCAGACCATTCAAATATTAGAAGAATCCCATATGTGGAGGATATCGGTACGATTAAAGAAGTCATTTCGCTGGCAAAAGCAGATAACGGGATTGTCTGCTTTACGCTTGTTGTGCCAGAAATGCGTCAATTCTTAATCGAAGAGGCAGAAGCAAACGGAGTCGTTTACTATGACATCATCGGTCCACTGATTGATAAAATGGAGACCGCATATGGAAATGAAGCGAAACATGAGCCGGGTCGTGTGCGTCAATTAGATGAGGACTATTTTAAAAAGGTAGAAGCCATTGAGTTCGCTGTAAAGTATGACGATGGCAGAGACCCAAGAGGCATTCTAAAGGCTGATATTGTGCTCATTGGTGTATCACGCACGTCGAAGACACCGCTCTCTCAATATTTGGCGCATAAGCGGCTGAAGGTAGCGAACGTTCCGATCGTTCCTGAAGTAGATCCGCCAGAGGAATTATTTTCAGTTGATCCAAAGAAATGCATTGGATTGAAAATTAGTCCAGACAAACTCAATCATATACGTAAAGAACGCTTAAAATCTCTAGGTTTAAATGATCGCGCCATTTATGCGAACATCGAGCGGATTAAAGAGGAACTAGAGTATTTTGAAAAAGTGGTTGACCGAATTAACTGTCAAGTTGTCGATGTATCGAATAAAGCAGTTGAGGAAACGGCAAATGTCATTCATCAAATGTTGACCAAAAGAGGTTCCGAATAAACTCAGGATGCTCCTCCTGGGTTTTTCCTATGGTGGGAAACGGGTAAACAAAAACAATAGCATATTTGCTGCATTTGTATTATAATAAAAAATTGTGATAAAATGATTGATTTTAGGTTTAAGTTAAGTCAAGAACGAATAAACTAATATTGGCAGAAGTCAAGTGATTCTGAACATAACTTTTCGACAAAATGAGTTTTACTGTTGATGGCTTTATGGGGGAAAAGTATGGTCTTTTTGCTTCTTTAAAGCAGGAATAAGGTGGAGGGATGGAGAATTAGTCACCTGAATGAACGTAAAAGGAAGAGGGCGATTTATGTCGATGCAGATGCTTGTCCTGTAAAAGACGAAATCCTTTCTGTCGCATCTCAATTTGAAGTACCTGTGACGTTCATTGCTTCATATGAGCATTTTCAAACCAAACGATCACCACTTGAAGATTGGCGGTTTGTTGATACACATAAGGAAGCAGCGGATTTAGTCATTGCGAACTCAGCTGTCGCCCATGATATTGTCGTCACCCAAGATATTGGTCTTGCCTCCTTACTGCTTCCAAGACGTGTCATTGTTCTCTCTGAAAGAGGACGGATGTACACAAACGAAACAATTGATTTTGATTTGGAACGCAGGCATGTTTCCAGTAAACAGCGAAGAAAAGGTGTATACGGAAAAGGTCCCAAAAAGCTTTTAGAAGAGGATAAAAAGCGATTTATTGCGCAACTACAAAAAATCCTGTCGAATCATGAAGGATTTTTAAATTAAAAGGCGAATAATGTACGACGGAGTGTTATTAGGATGAGCAAACGTATACCAGATGAACTTTTGGAGCAGATTCAAAAAAACGCAGACATTGTCGAAGTGATTGGAGAATACGTACAGCTTAGAAAGCAAGGTCGAAATTACTTCGGTCTTTGTCCATTCCATGGTGAAAATACTCCTTCATTCTCTGTTTCAGCAGATAAGCAAATCTTCCATTGTTTTGGCTGTGGTGCTGGAGGTAATGTGTTTTCGTTCCTCAGACAAATGGAAGGCTACTCATTTATTGAAGCCGTTTCACATGTTGCTGATAAGTACCATATTGATTTGCCTGATCATGTAGCGAATGCTCAGATCAGTTCCTCACAGCAAGAGGATACAGTAAATCATAAAATGATTGAGGCACATGAGCTTCTTAAGAAATTTTACCACCATTTGCTGGTAAATACAAAGGAAGGTCAAAACGCACTCGATTATTTACGGTCCAGAGGCTTTACGGATGAAACAATTGCCAAGTTTGAGATCGGATATGCTCTTGATTCTTGGGATTTCATGACCAAGTTTTTAGAAAAACGAGGGTTTGATCCTGTGATGATGGAGAAAGCTGGTCTTTTAATTCAACGTGAAAACGGCACAGGCTTTTTTGACCGCTTTAGGGATCGTGTCATGTTTCCCATTCATGATCATCACGGAACGGTCGTTGCTTTTTCTGGAAGGTCACTTGGTCATCAGCAGCCTAAGTATATGAATAGTCCTGAAACGCCACTTTTTCATAAAAGTAAGCTGCTCTATCACTTTCATGACGCGCGGATGCATATTAGAAAACGCGAACGGGCGGTCCTTTTCGAAGGATTTGCTGATGTCATTTCAGCTGTCACATCGGGTGTTGGCGAAAGTGTTGCAACAATGGGTACGTCTTTAACAGAAGAGCATGTAAAACTTCTCCGGCGGAACGTAGAAGAGGTTATCCTTTGTTATGACTCTGATACGGCTGGATATGAAGCGACCATGAAAGCGTCAGATTTGCTTGGAAAAAGAGGATGTAAAGTTCGCGTTGCCATGATACCAGATGGACTCGATCCAGATGATTACATCCGTAAATATGGCGGCGAGAAATTTAGGAATGACATCATAGATGCCAGTGTGACATTCATGACATTTAAGATGAATTTTTTCCGAAGAGGAAAGAATTTATCAGACGAAGGAGACCGTCTTGCTTATATGAAGCAAGTTCTCCGAGAAATCAGCCGATTAAACGGCTCCTTGGAACAAGAGATTTACATGAAACAGCTTGCTGGAGAGTTCTCGATCTCACTTGACTCATTAAAGGAACAACTAGAGCTGTTTGAAAAGCAGCAGCGGCAAGAAGCCAAAAGCACGCAAGAAGAAAGCGGGCTTGAAAAACGGCGTGCACATCTGTCAACACAGGTGAGAAGAAAGCGTCTACGCCCGGCATATGAAAATGCAGAGAGAATGCTACTTGCTCATATGTTAAAAAGCGATGATGTGATCCGCAAGGTGCTTGACAGAGTAGGGATTGAATTTAATATAGATACGCACAGGGCGCTGGCAACGTACATTTATGCATTGTATGAAGAAGGCAAAGAACCGACGCCGCAGCACCTGATGAATCGTTTGGAAGATGATATGATGAATCAGCTTCTGACGGATATATTAATGATTCAAGTTGGAGACGAACTAAGTGAAGCTGAATTAAGTGATTATGTAAAAAAAGTGTTGAATCATCGGAATTTGTCAATGATAAAGGAAAAAGAACGAGCACGTGCAGAAGCGGAGAGGCAAAAAGATTTCTTCAAAGCGGCAACACTTGCAAAAGAAATTATTCAGTTGAACCGTTCGCTGAAGTAATACGTCTAATATTTATGACAAGGCTTACGGCTGGCAATGAATCCTTTAGGGGAGGAGCATAAGACCGCAAGCATCTTGCCTTCATCATTATTTATTTTATTCCTATTTGCTCATCTGTTTGATAGAGAGAGAAAAGCAGAGCGGAAGCAAATCGCAAGTTACTTTAGAATTCGTTGCAAGCTTTGGAAGGAGGGATCCATAATGGCTGATAAACAAGCCCACGAAACCGAAACTGAATTAACCTTTGAACAGGTGAGAGATAAGCTCACTGAAGCGGGTAAAAAACGGGGCGTTTTAACATACGAAGAAATTGCAGAGCGTATGTCTAGCTTTGAAATTGAATCAGACCAAATGGATGAATACTATGAATACTTAGGCGAACAGGGTGTAGAGCTCATCAGTGAAAATGAAGAGACAGAGGACCCAAATGTTCAGCAGCTGGCTAAAGCAGAAGAGGAATTTGACCTGAATGATTTAAGCGTACCACCAGGTGTCAAAATTAATGATCCTGTTCGTATGTACTTAAAAGAAATCGGACGCGTCAATTTGTTATCTGCTAAGGAAGAAATTACGTATGCTCAAAAGATCGAAGAAGGCGATGAGGAATCAAAAAGAAGATTAGCGGAAGCGAACCTTCGTCTCGTTGTCAGTATTGCAAAACGCTACGTCGGTCGTGGTATGCTGTTCCTTGACTTGATTCAAGAAGGAAACATGGGGCTCATGAAGGCAGTTGAGAAGTTTGATTACCGTAAAGGTTATAAATTCTCAACATATGCAACTTGGTGGATTAGACAGGCGATCACGCGTGCCATTGCCGATCAGGCAAGAACGATCCGTATCCCAGTTCATATGGTGGAAACCATTAATAAATTGATCCGTGTTCAAAGACAGCTTCTTCAAGACCTAGGCAGAGAACCAACGCCAGAGGAAATTGCAGAAGATATGGATCTAACCCCAGAAAAGGTAAGAGAAATTCTTAAAATTGCGCAAGAGCCTGTATCTTTAGAGACACCTATTGGTGAAGAAGATGACTCGCATCTTGGTGATTTTATTGAAGACCAAGAGGCGACCTCTCCATCTGACCATGCTGCATACGAATTGTTAAAAGAGCAGCTGGAAGATGTATTAGACACGCTAACGGACCGTGAAGAAAATGTGCTGAGACTACGTTTCGGACTAGATGACGGAAGAACACGCACGTTAGAAGAGGTTGGAAAGGTGTTTGGCGTAACAAGAGAGCGTATCCGCCAAATTGAAGCGAAAGCTCTTCGTAAATTAAGACACCCAAGCAGAAGTAAACGTTTAAAAGACTTCTTAGAATAGAAACCGGACGGATCTTGAAAGAGATCCGTTCTTTCTTCATCAAAATGAAAACGCTTTTTTCAATCTGATTATATTTTACTGAATAACAAATGAATTTGCAACGTTCTTAGAGAAAAGATGTATAAAAAATACATCAAAATGTGCTGAAGGCTTCATTTCTCATCTTGATTCATTTTTGTCTAATCTGTGAACTTGACCAAAGTTTTGTATCATAATTCGTTTACTTTTTGTAAAATTAAAGTAGAATTAGAATTGTTTGCATAGTCTTAAAGGGGTTTTTCACAAAGGGGAGGATGAAAGAAATGAAACGGAATCCACTTATACCATTTTTATTGATTGCCATTTTAGGTATTGGACTCACTTTTTTCTTATCAATGAAGGGGCTGAAAGATGAAGAAAAAATTGCCTCTGGTGGCGAAGAGCAAAAGCAAGAAGAGACAGCAAATGCGACGCCGGAAGAATTGTATAAGCAAAACTGTCTGAGCTGTCATGGGGAAAACTATGAGGGCGGCGCAGGTCCTGCATTAAAAGGTGTTGGCGACAAGCTTGAAGTCGCAGACATCAAGAAGAAAATTCAAGAAGGCGGAAACGGGATGCCAGGCGGGCTGATCCCGAATGAAAAGCTAGATGAAATGGCGGAATGGGTGTCCAAAATTAAATAATGTTACGCAAAAAGCTCTTTTTCATCAGAAGAGCTTTTTTCATTTGAAAACGACTTTTAAAAAGTTCATAATTTATATAAGATAGACAAGGGATGAACATTAAAGAAAAGTAGTGATACGTATGAATGAAATGAATTTATCGAAACGATTAAAAAGAGTCGCAGACTTTTTACCACATGAGGCTGTCTTCGCTGATATTGGCTCAGATCATGCCTATTTGCCATGCTATGCGATCCTGCATCAAAAAGCAGTGAAAGCCATTGCTGGTGAAATTACAGATGGACCGCTTCAATCGGCGAAGCAGCAAGTACATAGACTTGAATTAGATGAACAGATCTCGGTCAGAAAAGGAAACGGTCTTGAAGTCATTGAACAAGGCGAAGTGAATGCTGTAACGATTGCCGGTATGGGCGGAGCACTTATCGCAAGCATTCTAAATGAAGGCAAGCACAAGCTCGCAGGCCATGAGCGGCTCATTCTTCAGCCGAATATCCATGCTCACCATATTCGTTTATGGCTCTATCAAGAGGGGTATGAATTGATGGATGAAGTCATTTTAGAAGAGGATGGTAAAATATACGAAATCATCATCGCAGAAAAAGGCGACAAAGATAAGGCCTATGAAGGGATGTCAATTGAAACAGGCATGCTCGTTGGTCCGTTTCTTGCCAAAGAGCAAAATGACGTCTTCCGGCGCAAGTGGCTGCAAGAGCTTCAGCATATGGAAAACATAAAAGATCAAATTCAAAAGGCAGCGCGTGCAGAAGAGAACAAAGAGCGCCTGCAAGAGCTGAATGCGAAAATAAAGATTCTAAAGGAGGTTTTGACTGTTGGCTAAAACAGTAAACGGGCATGAAATTATTCAATTGTTCGAACAATTTTCTCCAAAGGCTTATGCCATGGAAGGTGATAAAATCGGTCTCCAAATTGGGACATTAAATAAAAAAGTAACCAATGTCATGATCACTTTGGATGTATTAGAAAATGTGGTAGATGAGGCGATTGAGCGGAAGGTAGATCTCATCATTGCACACCATCCGCCGATTTTCCGTCCATTAAAACATGTAGCGACAGATCAGCCGGCTGGTCGGATCATTGAGAAATGTATCAAACATGATATTGCGGTATATGTTGCCCATACGAATCTAGATGTAGCGGATGGAGGAGTCAATGACTTGCTTGCTGAAGCTTTAGAGCTCGAAAAAACCAATGTGTTAGTGCCGACATATGAAGATCAAATCAAGCAGCTTGCCTTGTATGTTCCAGAGGAATTTGAAGAGGCCATTAGAACAGCTTTAGGAAATGCGGGAGCTGGTCATATTGGCAACTACAGCCATTGTGCATTTTCAAATGAAGGGACAGGCAGCTTCCTTCCATCAGAAGAAGCTGATCCATTTATTGGTGAGGCGGGTAAGCTGGAATTTGTGAAAGAAGTGCGGATTGAAACCATTTTTCCAGCAAGTATTGAAAAACAAGTGATTCGTGAAATGATCAAAGCACATCCTTATGAAGAGGTGGCTTACAGTGTACATACGACGGATCTTCCTCCTGTTCAAAAAGGCCTCGGCCGCATTGGAGAGCTAAGGGAGCCTATGACACTTTTAGAGTTTACACAATTTGTGAAAACAAAGCTAGATGTGAATGGTGCTCGTTTTGTAGGAGATCAGGAAGCGGTTGTGAAAAAGGTGGCTGTGCTTGGCGGAGACGGAAATAAATACATCCATCAAGCAAAAAGAATGGGTGCTGATGTGTATGTGACAGGAGACCTTTATTTCCATGTCGCCCACGATGCAATGATGCTCGGACTGAACGTAGTGGACCCAGGTCATTACGCAGAAAAGATTATGAAAGAGGGCGTCAGAGCGAAGCTTCAATCGCTGTGTACGGATCAAAAGTATGATGTACAGCTCTTTGTATCAGAATCAAACACAAACCCATTTCAGTTTATATAAACAACAAACGTCAGAGCACAGCGCTCTGACGTTTGTTTATTTTTTCGTTTTTACGCGAGGTAATATTTTAGAAAGAGGAACAGCGTGTTCAACCTTCCAAGTCGACTCATCATCTGGTTCATAGTTTTCTAGGAAGCGAATGACTTCTTTTGTAATAGGTGTCGGCGTGGAAGCACCTGCGGTAACGGCAACGGTTTTTACGCCTTGCAGCCACTCCAGCTTGAGCTCACTTAGGTCACCAATACGGTAAGCCTGCGTTCCGGCAATCTCCATTGAGACTTGCGCGAGACGGTTAGAGTTATTACTTTTCGGATCGCCGACCACAATGGTGAGATCGGCTTGGCCAGCTTGCTGTGAAACTGCCTCCTGACGTACCTGTGTCGCAAGGCAAATTTCTTGATGGTATTCGACGTGAGGGTATTTCTCCTTAATGAGCTCCATCAAATCATAGACATCCCACTGTGACATCGTCGTCTGATTGGTAATGAGCAGTTTATCAGACGTTAAATCCAGCGCCTCAATGTCAGCTTCTGTTTCGACAAGGTGCACCTTGTCTGGTGCGACTCCGACTGCTCCTTCTGGCTCAGGATGACCTTTTTTCCCGATATAAATAATGTCATAGCCATCGGCTGTTTTTTCTGAAATGAGTTCATGTGTTTTTGTTACATCTGGACAGGTTGCATCAATGGCGACAAGGCCTTTTTCTTCAGCAATTTGGCGAACCTCGGGAGAAACGCCATGAGCGGTGAAAATCACTGTTCCGCTTTCAACCTGCTTTAAGATGTCCAAGCGGTTGGGTCCGTCTAGTGTGTAGATCCCATCTTCTTCAAAGGCATCTGTTACATGTTTGTTGTGCACAATCATACCTAATATATAAATTGGGCGTGGCAAGTTTTTATCCAGTGCGGCATTTTTAGCAATGACCATTGCATCCACAACGCCATAGCAATAGCCACGCGGCGATATTTTAATCACATTCATTTATTCGTCCTCCTGTAGGGAAGTGCTGCTAGAGAAGAACAATATAAAAAGCCGCATATAAAACGGCTTTTTATCATTCTCTTGCTTCCATTATAGCCAAAGTAAGCGCATATATCAAAGATTGTTATACGCGGTAGCCGCTTCGCCTTTCAAAGGTCACTAGACATATAGTTTTGGAACAGAACTGCCAGATCTTTTTTTCGGCTTAGCTTCAGGAGCAGGGGATGTGTGTGGGGCTGTTTTTTTGACAAGAATGTCCTCTAGTTTTTCATTTTCTTCTATTTCCTCTGCCTTATCAATTGGTGCTGCCTCTTCATGCACCGCTTCTGTTTCCCCGCCGAGCTCTTTTGGTTCTTCGTCTGTATCGTTTGCATTTGTTTCATCATCATCTGCACTGCCAAGCTGGCTGTAGAGCTTAATCATCGCCGGCAGATTTCTCACTAAAGGGCCGTATTGCTGAATCATTGGTGTGAATTGCTGCGCCATTCCGAGCACTTTTTGAACATTTCCTAACATGCTTGAGAGGGTCGCAGGATTTGTGAAGCTCTGGATTCCTTGTAACCCCGCGCCACCTCCAGAAACGCCTGCTCCTCCGGCTCCAGGAAGAAATTTAGCGAGCATGCCCTTAATTCCGGTGCCGCCTAGTGCACGGCTCTCGCCCCCTGGAATACCGCCCATCCCTCGTAAACCGCCTCCCTGTACAGACGGGGAGCGAGGCATCAGTTGCTGAAATTGATTCCCCTGCCCTTGGAAAGGCTGTGCGATAGGAGCCTGCTGTCTCCTTTGAAAAATCCCGGGCTGTCCGCCATTTCCAAGGTGCCGGCGTGAGGGACGATGCGGCTGAAAATCGCCCATAGGCCTTTGCCCTAACATACTTGTACCTCCCTTACTGCATTCTCTTTCTCTTCATAGGTTATGCAAGGAAGCATCAATTGGTTTCCTGTAAGAAAAGCGGACATGGTTTTTTTATTGAAAATCAGCTATAATGAGGAGATGAGCAAAAAGGCATTGCCTTAAGGAGTGAAAACATGAAAGAAACGAAATTTACGACATATGAATTAAAGCCATTTATTATAGATGCTATTCATGAACTGGGCTTTTATGAGCCAACTGATATTCAAAAAAGAATTATCCCTGCTGTTTTAAAAGGAGAAAGCGTGATTGGTCAATCACAAACAGGAACTGGAAAAACCCATGCGTACTTATTGCCGCTGATTCATTCAATCGATCCAAGCAAAGAACAAGTACAAGTAGTGATTACGGCACCAACACGTGAATTAGCTAATCAAATTTTCAAAGAAGCCCAAACCATCTTAAAGAATACTTCTCCAGAGGAAGAGATTAAAGCAAAGCTTTACATTGGAGGAACGGACAAGCAGAAATCCATTCAAAAGCTTAAGAACCAGCCACATTTGGTTGTCGGCACACCTGGTCGTATTGCTGATCTCATTCATGAGCAGGCGCTGAATGTTTACAAAGCGACTTCTCTTGTCATTGATGAAGCGGATTTAATGCTGGATATGGGATTTTTAGAAGATGTGGACCGTATTGGCGCACAAATGCCAGAGAAGCTGCAAATGCTTGTGTTCTCTGCAACCATTCCGGAAAAACTAAAGCCTTTTCTGAAAAAATATATGGACAATCCAAAGTATGCGCATGTTGAACCAAGACGTATTACCGCTGAAAACATTCAGCATATATTAGTCCCGTCTAAACAGCGTGACAAATTAAAATTACTGCATGAGATGGTGACAAATGTACAGCCTTATTTAGGAATCATCTTTGCCAATACAAAATCAACCGTTGATGAAATTGCTTCCTTCCTTCAAGAAAAAGGAATGAAAATTGGTGTGCTTCATGGCGGATTAACGCCGCGTGAGCGTAAAAAAGTCATGAAACAAATTGAAGATCTGGAGTTCACCTATATTGTGGCATCTGATCTTGCAGCCCGCGGTATTGATATCAAGGGTATCAGCCACGTGATCAACTATGAACTTCCATCTGATCTGGATTTTTATGTTCACCGCGTGGGAAGAACAGCTCGAGCTGGTTCTTCAGGAATTGCGATGACTATTTATGACCTCGCTGATGAGGATGCACTTGTTCAGATTGAGAAAATGGGCGTTGTGTTTGAGAACAAAACCATTGTTCATGGAGAATGGCGAGATGCAGATGACCGTCTGAAGCGTCAAAGACGTAAAAAAGCACCAAATGAAATTGAAGAAAAAGCAAAGCGTCTTGTGAAAAAACCGAAAGCCGTCAAGCCTGGATATAAAAAGAAAATGACACGTGAGATGGATAAAATCAAAAAACAAGAACGTAGAAAGTCAAAGCGTAACGGAAAGTAGGGGGAAACATTGTTGAAGATTGGATCACATGTATCCATGAGCGGAAAACATATGCTTCTTGCAGCGAGTCAAGAAGCTGCCTCTTATGGCTCGAATACTTTTATGATTTATACAGGTGCACCGCAAAATACGCGCCGCAAAAAAATTGAAGACCTTAATATTGAAGCTGGACAAGCGCATATGAAAGAGCATGGCATGACAGATATTGTCGTTCATGCACCGTATATTATCAATATTGGGAACACGGTCAATCCAGCGACATTCGAGCTTGGCGTGGACTTCCTTCGTTCAGAAATAGAGCGTACGGAAGCACTTGGTGCAAAACAAATTGTTCTCCATCCAGGTGCGCATGTCGGCGCAGGGACAGAAGCGGGAATTCAAAAAATCATCGAAGGTTTAAACGAAGTCATTGTGAAAGGGCAAGAGGTTCAAATTGCACTTGAAACAATGGCAGGCAAAGGCTCAGAATGCGGAAGAAGCTTTGAAGAGCTTGCCCAAATTATTGAGGGTGTGACACATAACGAAGCACTTTCTGTCTGCTTTGATACGTGTCACACGCACGATGCTGGTTACCCGATTGTGAGTGACTTTGATGGTGTGTTAGAAGAATTTGATCGAATCGTCGGTATTGACCGAATCAAGGTTCTTCATATTAATGATAGTAAAAACGTACAAGGCGCAAGAAAAGACCGACATGAAAATATCGGTTTTGGTGAAATTGGTTTCGATGCATTGAGCTATATTGTGCATCACCCGCAGCTTCAAGATGTACCAAAAATTCTAGAAACGCCTTATGTAGGTGAAGATAAAAAGAACAAAAAACCACCTTACAAATTCGAAATTGCGATGCTGAAAGAAAAGCAGTTTGATGAAGGCTTACGAGAAAAAATAACGGGTCAGTAAAAAAACATGCAATGTGATGAGGTGCCGCTAAATGCGGCCCTTTTTTGCCTAGTTTGTAAATTGGTTAAACAGATCATTGACAGTTTGCGCTGTCTGTTTAGAAGTAATCGCTTCCACTTGTTTAAGAAGCCGGTTACGCTCTGCATCATTAAAAATATTGACGTTTTT
Source organism: Bacillus crepusculi (assembly GCF_014764715.1). Taxonomy (GTDB): domain Bacteria; phylum Bacillota; class Bacilli; order Bacillales; family Bacillaceae; genus Bacillus. The sequence continues at coordinate 224,431 of NZ_JACXXE010000006.1, forward strand.
CCCATTCATGAGTTTGGCGACTTCAGCAGCCTGAGTTGATGTTAAGCTGACCCCATACTGCTTCGCATACCTTAACAGATCGTTTGCTGTGATCTGATTGAGTCGTTGTAGGACAATTTTTTGAATTAAAATCAATTCCATTCCTCCCCTCTGTAACAATGTATGGGGGAAAACGGAAAATGTGCAAAAAATTTTATTTTACTCTATGAAATGATAAAATAGTAAAGTGAATAAAATGTTCATTGAAAATTTAACAAGTGTAGAAGGGAGAACGTATGGCAAATAGTAAACAGCATAGAAAGGAATCAGTGCCTCATTTTATTATGAGAATTTTTCTGATTCTAGTAGGAGCTGCATGTGCAGCAGTCAGCATTGAATTATTTTTAGTGCCAAACAATATTATTGATGGGGGCATCATCGGTATTTCGCTTATTTTGGATTATCTCTTTACAGATAACCCATTCATTAATTTTGCGACGATTGTTGTCATTTTGAATATTCCATTTATGATATCAGGATACAAACATATTGGGAAAACCTTTCTCATTTCCACTGTGATTGGGATTGTCAGCTTAGCCGTGATTGAATCTTCACTCCATCATGTAGAGGCATTTACAAATCAGCCGATTTTAGCGACTGTATTTGGCGGGCTGTTACTTGGATTTGGCGTTGGACTCGTCATTCGGAATGGGGGCTCAATGGACGGAACAGAGATCTTAGGAATTCTTTTAACGAAAAAAATTCCTTTCTCCGTCGGCGAGTTTGTCATGATCGTCAATGTGTTCATTTTCATTTGGGCGGGCTTTGTCTTCGGACCAGAGCAGGCTATGTATTCTGTCATGACATATTATTTGGCAATGAAAACAATTGATGCTGTGATTCAAGGGCTTGATGAAACAAAAGCTGTCATTATCGTGTCGGATTATTATGATGAAATTTCAGATGCGATTCTTCATCGTCTTGGCAGGGGAACGACAAAGCTTAGAGGAAAAGGCGGCTATACAGATGAAGAAAAAGATGTCATCTATGCCGTTGTCACAAGGCTTGAAATTACAAAGCTAAAATCCATTGTGTTTGAAATTGATGGTCAAGCCTTTATTACGATTATGGATACACATGAAACAAAAGGCGGTAAGTTCAAAACAGCCATTCATTAGCTTTTATTTTACTTTTTTATTGTTCTTTTATATAATGAGATACATGTATGGACAAAGAAAATGGCTCTTGCCATTTTCTTTTTGTTGTATAAATCGTAATCATTCTTTTATATTGATTAAAGGTGGAAAGATTCATGGCAAAGCCAATTATTGAAATGAAAGACATTTCGTACTCGTATGGACAGCGAAATGTCATAGATCACATTCATTTAACAGTAGAGGAAGGGAACTTTCTGGCACTCGTTGGACCGAATGGATCTGGTAAAACAACCTTATTAAAATGCCTGCTTGGGCTCATTAAACCGCAACAAGGTGAATTAAAGCTATTTGGCACGCCTGCTTCTAAATTTAGAGACTGGGATCAAATTGGATTTGTTTCTCAAAAGGCGAATAGCTTTAATACTGGTTTTCCTGCTTCTGTGTACGAAGTCGTCGCAAGTGGATTGACGTCGAAAATCGGTTTATTCAAACGAATGAGTAAGCAGGATAAATGGCAAGTTGAAGAGGCCATTCGCTCAGTTGGCATACAAGATTTAAAGCACCAAAACATCGGTGAGCTTTCAGGGGGGCAGCAGCAGCGTGCATTTATTGCCCGGGCGCTCGTCAGTCAGCCAAAGCTGCTCATTTTAGATGAACCGACTGTTGGAGTAGATCAACGAACAGTAGAGGGCTTTTATCAGCTGCTCGAAACATTGAACAAAGAAAAAGGAATGTCTTTAATTCTCGTCACACATGATGTTGGAACCGTCTCTGATAAAGTCACCCATGTGGCTTGCTTAAATCAGACCCTTCATTTTCATGGAGATGCGGAAACGTTTGATTCAATGGATGATCAGGCGTTATCTCAATTTTACGGACATGACATTCAAGTGATTCATCACGACCATCACCATCATGGGGGACATGAATAATGCTATTTCCATTTTTTCATTATGAATTTTTACAAAATGCGTTTATCGCAGGAATGCTGATTGGTTTTATTGCGCCCTTACTAGGTGTATTTATTGTCGTGAGGAGGCTCTCCCTTATTGCGGATGCTCTCAGTCACGTGTCACTAGCAGGGATTGCCGCAAGTCTATTCCTTGATAAAAAGTTTGGCCTCTTGACAGGGGTTAGCCCGCTGTACCTAGGAATGGCATTTTCTGTTGCCGGTTCATTGTTTATTGAACGCCTACGCTCAGTGTATAAGCATTATCAGGAACTGGCGATTCCCATTATTTTATCGGGTGGTATTGGGATTTCCGTCATTTTCATTTCACTTGCTAATGGCTTTAATACAGATTTGTTTAGTTATTTGTTTGGTAGCGTCAGTGCGGTTTCGAGACTGGATCTTTGGATTATTGTTGGAATCTCACTCGTCGTTGTGTTAGTGGTCGTGCTTTTATATAAAGAATTGTTTTTGCTCTCATTTGATGAAGAGCATGCAAAGGCTTCTGGTATTTCAGCTAAATGGATTCATTTTATTTTTATCTTAGTCGTCGCACTTGTCATTGCGGCATCGATGCGTATCGTAGGTACACTTCTTGTGTCGGCGCTTATGACGCTTCCTGTTGCGGCAAGTATCCGTATTGCCAAAGGATTCAAACAGGCGATTTTCCTTTCGATCTTGTTCGGTGAATTGTCTGTCATGGCCGGATTGATCTTAAGCTATTATCTCGATTTAGCGCCAGGCGGAACCATTGTGATGCTGTCCATTTTGATTTTAATCGGGTGTATTAGTATTGGCAAATTCAGAAGGGGGAATCATCATGAACGTACAAGAAGCGCTTGATTTATTAAAGGAAAAAGGCTACAAATATACAAGCAAACGAGAAGATATGCTTCAATTGTTTTCTGATTCTGACAAATACTTGACCGCTAAAAATGTGTTAATTGCATTAAGTGAAGATTACCCAGGTCTTAGCTTTGATACGATTTATCGAAACCTGTCCTTATATGAAGACCTCGGAATATTAGAGACAACGGAATTGTCAGGGGAGAAACTATTTCGTTTTAAATGTTCTTTTTCCCATCACCACCACCACTTTATTTGTCTTGCATGTGGTAAAACAAAGGAGATCGATGCCTGTCCTATGGACAAGCTTGAAGCCGATCTAGAGGATTATCACATTAGCGGACATAAATTTGAAATATACGGAACGTGTCCTACCTGCGAACCGAAGGAAGTTCACTCATGAAAAAGCCAGCTGCATAGCTGGTTTTTTTGTTTTGTCTTTTTGAAAACGTTTTACAAAGGGCAGCTGTTTCATTAGAATGAGATCAGGCAGGTAATAACAGAGGCAATCTTGAGTCTTTTGGAATATAGGGAGGGGTCAAAAGTGTCATATTATGTCGTGTTCGATGTAGGCGGGACGAGAACAAAATATGGATTAATGGATGAGGATGGAGAGCTGATCACTAGCGGCGACTATCAAACGAATTGCCGGCAGCTTGAACCGTTTTTGGAGGCAATGGAGAATGTCGTGCAGCAATATCAAAAGACGTCGGATGTCAGCGGAATCGCCATTAGCCTTCCGGGGTTTGTGGACAGTGAATCAGGTTATACAGAATTTGCAGGAGCGATCATCGCTTTAAATGGTCAAAATGTGAAAGCGCTTTTAGAAGAAAAAACTTCTCTTCGAGTTGAAGTGGAAAATGATGCGAATTGTGCAGCGCTTGCAGAAAAATATAGTGGTCATGCGAAAAGCTGTGACAGCTTTATTTGTATGACGATTGGCACAGGGGTTGGTGGTGGTATTTTTGCTGGCGGTCAGCTTGTGCGCGGGGCATCCTTTCGCGGCGGTGAATTTGGCATGATGCTGACGGAAACGGAAAACGGTCAGTTTACGACGCTCAACAGCAGTGCTTCAACGGCTGGATTAATTCGAAGCTATAAAGAAAAGCAAGGAATTCCGCAAAGTAAACAAATAGACGGTCAAGAGATATTTGAAAAGGCAATGCACGACCCGGCTATTGAGAAGCTGGTGGATCAGTGGTACAAACGAATAGCCATTGGTATTTACAATGTAGCCACTGTCCTTAATCCAGAGAAAATTCTCATTGGCGGCGGCGTGAGTGCAAGGCAGGATTTAATTCCGTGTATTGAGAAACATTTACATACACTGCATGCCTGGAAGAACATTCAGGTGAAGCTGGAAACGTGCTACTACTTGAATCAGGCAGGCATGAAGGGGGCACTGTATCATTTTTTAATGAAAGAAGGGCAACTCGGTACATGAAAAGAAGACAAAGGGCTAAAATAAACATCATTTCAGCCCTTTGTCAACCATCTGAAGCTGATACATGAAGGGTATCAGCTTTTTATATTTACTACATTAATATGTAGTTTGCAGACGCTGTTCGTATTGTTTGATCCATTGAGACGCTTCTTGCCAGTTGTTAACGCGAATGATTCTGTCGTCAATAGGCATTTGGTTATAAGGTGAGTTAAAAAGAATGACCGGGATGTCCGCCTCTTTTGCAATCATTGTGGCATTACCATGATGGTCCTCAAAAAACACATCAATTTTGTGCTTCTGAACAGCTTCCAGCTTATGATGACTGCCAACTAGTTCAATGTCATCATAGTGCACGTGATTTTCCTGAAACCACGTGTAGGTGACATCCGTGTGATGCTGCCTTCTTGCTGTGATATAAATCAGTTTGTGGTGATGTTTCATTTGATCGAGGATCTCTTTTGCACCCTCGGCAGGCTTCGCCTGTTTATAAATAAGAGACTCATGCTGATCCATCCAGCCCCAAAATTCTTCGTTTGAAATCTTTAAAAGCTTCGTCAAATCATATTCTGTCATATCTTCTAGTGTGATCGCACATTGAAACGACTCATTTAAGTAGGGAACAAAGGTGTCCTGTGCCGTCACTGTGCCATCAATATCAATTCCTAAACGTAACATGCCCACACTCCTCATATTTATACTCTTAAAGTGTAACATAAACAATTCACAATTCCAGCAAGTTTTAGCAAACATGAAACAGACATTTTTGCTCATACTAAAAAAGCTCCTTTCTATTAACCACAAGGGGGAATTGATCATGGAAAGAGACGAGGATTTCAGAAGAAATGATCGTGAAATCGACACACACTTTAGTAATGATGATGGCTATTTAGAAGAAACAGCTGCTGAAATTGCAGAGCCATATCAGGCATCAAGAGATCGAGAAGATAGACGAGAACGTGACCGTGCAAGTGACGATTCAGGCAGTAAGGGGATAGGCTATACAGCACTCGCGATTGCGATTATCTCGTTATTTGTCTTGCCGGTGCTATTAGGGGTAGCGGCAATCGTCGTTGGTTATATTGCAAGAAGAAAAGGAGCACATGCGCTTGGCGCGTGGTCAATCGGGATCGGAATTGTTTCCGTCATCCTAGGCATATTTATCACCCCGTTCTTTTAACAAGAACAGAAAAACGCCTGACAGTGATGTCAGGCGTTTTTTGTTATGCGTTGGCTTTTGCTTTTTCAGCTTCCATTTTTGCATAGTGCTCTTCAGCAATTTTATCGATTTCTTTTTTCAGTTCTTCAACCATCGTTTCTTCTGGCACTTTACGAACAATTTCACCTTTACGGAACAATAGGCCTTCGCCTCTAGCACCGGCAATTCCGATGTCAGCCTCACGCGCTTCACCTGGACCGTTTACAGCGCAGCCTAGAACAGCTACTTTAATCGGTGCTTTGATTTTAGAAATATATTCTTCAACTTCATTTGCAATGCTGATGAGGTCAATTTCGATTCGTCCACAGGTTGGGCAAGAGATCAGTGTTGCTGCATTTGCTGCAAGACCAAATGATTTCAACAGTTCGCGTGCTACTTTTACTTCCTCAACTGGGTCAGCACTTAATGAGATGCGGAGTGTGTTTCCAATCCCCATATTCAAAATTGCGCCAAGTCCAGCTGCACTTTTGACTGTACCTGCAAATAAAGTACCTGATTCTGTAATCCCAAGGTGAAGAGGGTAATCAAAGGCTTTTGCTGCTTTTTCATACGCCTCAATAGCTAGGTTTACATCAGATGCTTTCATGCTGACGATAATGTCATGAAAGTCTAGGTCTTCTAGAATTTTAATGTGATGTAGTGCACTTTCGACCATACCATCTGCTGTTGGATAGCCGTATTTATCAAGAATCTTTTTCTCTAATGAACCAGCGTTTACGCCAATACGAATTGGAATGCCCTTTTCTTTTGCTGCTTTCACTACAGCTTCGACTTTTTCTCTTCTTCCGATGTTTCCTGGATTGATTCGAATTTTGTCTGCGCCTGCTTCAATCGCTTTCAGTGCAAGCTTGTAGTCAAAATGAATATCCACAACAAGCGGGATGTTGATTTGTTTTTTTATGTCTGCAATCGCATTTGCTGCACGCTCATCTGGGCATGCGACACGCACGATTTGACAGCCTGCTTCTTCTAAACGTTTAATTTCAGCTACTGTCGCTTCGACATCATGTGTTTTGGTTGTTGCCATACTTTGAATGACAACCTCATTATTTCCACCTATAGTTAAAGGTCCCACTTTGACGGGACGCGTTTTAGTACGATGTGTGACTTCACTCACTTGTCAATCGCTCCTTAGTGTACACGCAATCATTTGCGATGTACGTCGTGTTTTACAGTTCATATTGTAACAGTCTCTTTGTATGAATGACAAGGAATTAACGTTTTATCTCTTATAGACCGGAAACTTATATGTGCTACCTGCCCGGATTTCGTTCGCTTTGACGCCTTGATTCAGCTCCTCGAAATCCTCAATGACTTCATCAAGTGGCTTGCTTGTATGTACGATGGATACCACGGTTTCACCTCGTTTGACAGTGACCGTCTTATACGCTTTTTTCTCAGCTGTTTGAAAAGCACTTGCAGGAACAGCGGGACCTTCCTGAGCTGGAATGGTGCCATTTTTTAAATCAAAAAAGATGATAAAGAGGACAAACAAACTAATTAGTAAAAAAATCATTCGCCGCATTTCACTCACCGCTTTTAAGAGTTTACTTCAGTGTATGCATGTCCTGAAATGATAGAACCAAAAGGGTGAGGAAAGCGAGCATCTGTGGTTCTAGTTTGCTCTAGTAAGCCTTGTAATGGATTGAAAAAACACGTTTTCTTCATCTGTGAATAGGCGGTGATTATGTCAAGCGCTTAAGATCATTATGATAAAATAAAAAAAGGGGGAGAGTTTATGAAGAAAAAAAGTCAGCATATATATGTGAGAACGCTAACAGAAAATGATGCACAATCACTATTAACACTTGAACTTGAGAATCGCTCATATTTTCAGCAATTCACACCTTTGGTCAAAGATGAATTTTTCACATTATCTCGTCAAATGGAACGGATTAAGCGCAGTATGCAAAGGCGTGCACAAGATGAAGCATATATGCACGGTATTTTCTTAAATGAAACAGATGCTTTAGTTGGAACGATCTCACTAAATGCTGTTGAAAGAGGACCTATTGAAGGGGCCTTGCTTGGATATGTACTCGATGAAAATCAAGGCGGGAAAGGCTATATGACAGAGGCCATTCGTTTAATCATTGATTATGCCTTTTATGAACTGCGACTTCACCGAATTGAGGCTGGGGTAAAACCAGCAAACAAGGGCTCCATTCGTGTGCTTGAAAAGACAGGGTTTGAAAATGAGGGACTCAATCGTAAAAAAGTAAAGATCAATGGCGAGTGGGAGGATCACTATTTGTTCGCGATTGTTCATCCGGATGAGTCATAGAGCAAGACCAAACATAAAAAGCTCCCTAAATCAGGGAGCTTTTATTGCGTAAACAAACCTTGGCAATGGCTCATTGGCTTTTGACTGGTTTACTTTTTCGCAGGTATTTCTTTGACAACAAGATATAAGAAGATAAAGTTAATCACCCAATTTAATAAAAAGGAGTTTGCAACAGGGGTGTTTAACGCGCTCATAATAGCGAAAAAGACCGTTGTTAACGTGAGTGAGTAGGCTGAGAGCTTCCATAGCATTTGAAAGGACAGCTCTTTTTGCTGCATTCGTTTAATAAATGTACCAAGCATCGCAAGGAATGTTGCGCTGATAAACATGAGAGCCGCAGTTGATAAATATAGCAGCACACAGATGACAGGAATAATGATCGCTTGGTTCTGGTTTGTGACCCGAGCGAGTTCATCTTTTGTCAGCGTTCCGCCAAGAAGCTGGTATGGGATATCTGTCATTTGCCCATCAATGGCAATCACCGCTTTTTCTTTTAATAAAGCAATGGCCGTTTGCTTTGATTCAAGCTCACTTGCTTTTATTTTTTCAGCAGGGTCAAAGATGATCGTGATGCCGTTTTCTTCTTTCTCTATTGGTGTACTTTGATCCGCTTGAAGTGTTCCTTTTTCAATTGAAAAGTCGGGTAAATCCTTTTTGATGACATGCTGAAATCCTGACATCGCATTCGAAATCTCTTGGCTCATATGATAACCCTGAGGAACAGCTGCGATGATTGAAAGCATAAAAATGAATAAAATAGCCTTTCCAATCCCTGTAAACCGTGCTCTAGCAATATCTTTTGGTGAGTAAATTCCTTTTAACAATAGACTAAATACATTCAACCGATTCACTTCCTACATTCTTTTCTATTTCTCACATTGTATCAATGTCTATCCATCAAGTACAAGTACGGCCTTCATGGCTGGTTAAGATAGAAGGAATGAGGCATAATGTATACAGCGTATAAAAAGGGGGCGGCAGGGGCTTGGACGTGTTGTATTGGATTCTGATTAGCTGCGGATTTATCATTGCGTTTGTTGGACTTGTCTATCCAATTATTCCTAGTGTTGTTTTTATGATTCTTGGATTTGTTCTATATGGTTTCTTTTTCACCTTCGAGCCGCTTACGCTGACGTTTTGGCTCATTCAAGCCATGTTTACAGCTGTATTGTTTGCGGCAGATTATGTTTCCAACCTTATTGGTGTGAAGCGATTTGGCGGCAGCCGGGCAGCCATTTGGGGAAGTACCATTGGATTATTAGCCGGTCCTTTTGTTATTCCCATAGCAGGAATTATCATTGGTCCGTTTATCGGCAGTGTCATGGCAGAGCTTCTTGTTCATCAAAAAGATGTGAAAACGAGTGTGAAAGTAGGGTTAGGCTCATTAATCGGATTTGTATCAGGTGTTTTTGCGAAAGGATTGATTCAAGCGTTGATGCTGGGCATCTTTTTATTTTATGTCCTTCGCTAAATCGAAAAAATGATGTTTAACACTTTTTCTAAAGGGCTAAATACACAATAAACGCTGAAATGTTTCAGATCATGAGCAATAACGTTGAAACAAGCCGTTTCTTTTGATACTCTTTGAGTAGGGTGAATTGCTTGCTTATGAATTAAGGAAGCATTTCAGTACATACATTTCTAAGGAGGAATTTAACCATGGCTTTTAAACTTCCAGAATTACCATATGCTTACGATGCATTAGAACCACATATCGACAAGGAAACAATGACGATTCACCACACAAAACACCATAACACTTACGTAACAAACTTAAACAAAGCAATCGAAGGTGTATCAACTCTTGAAGATCAATCAATCGAAGAGCTAGTGGCTAACCTAAATTCTGTGCCTGAAAACATTCGTACAGCTGTACGTAATAATGGCGGAGGACATGCGAACCACTCATTATTCTGGACACTTCTTTCACCAAACGGTGGCGGCGCGCCAACTGGTGAACTTGCAGATGCAATCGAAAAAGAATTAGGCGGATTTGAAAAATTCAAATCTGATTTCGCTGCAGCAGCTGCAGGACGCTTTGGTTCTGGTTGGGCATGGCTTGTTGTAAACAATGGCAAACTTGAAATCACAAGCACGCCAAACCAAGATTCTCCTTTAACTGAAGGAAAAACACCAATCCTAGGACTAGACGTTTGGGAGCACGCTTACTACCTAAACTACCAAAACCGTCGTCCTGATTACATTTCAGCATTCTGGAATGTTGTGAACTGGGATGAAGTAGCTCGCCTTTACAGCGAAGCTAAATAAATGATTTAATTTGAAAAGACCTGCTCTCTACAGAAG
>NZ_JACXXE010000007.1 GCF_014764715.1 Bacillus crepusculi
TGAGAGTAGGACGCCGCCAAGCTTGTTGTTTTTATATCGTCGCGGGGTGGAGCAGTTCGGTAGCTCGTCGGGCTCATAACCCGAAGGTCGCAGGTTCAAATCCTGCCCCCGCAACCAAATTATTTTATATACCAATAGGGAGTACTGATTGAGTGCAACCCAAATGGTCCGGTAGTTCAGTTGGTTAGAATGCCTGCCTGTCACGCAGGAGGTCGCGGGTTCGAGTCCCGTCCGGACCGCCATTTTTAAGACTTGTAAACGAAAACGTATAGTTTCGTTTTTTTTTATGTCTTTTTCTTTGAACAAGTAAGCATGCTACAATGAAATAGCTTGCGTTTGGCTACACTATCATGTGAAAAGAAAAGATAGATTACTTCGACACAGCCTGGTTTTTTCATACCAGGCTTTCTTTATATCATTTTTAGTTGGAACTGAGGCTCATATTCGCTACACTAATATTAACTGTGTCTGACATGATGTCTACTCAATCAATTGATTGCATGAAGGGGCTGTCTTTTATGGATGAGTTTGATCTTATACGCCGGATTACACCAGAAGAAACGCATCAACGTTCCTTGGTCATGGGGATCGGTGATGATGCAAGTGTTTATCAACCTCATTCACATTGTGAAGAGGTCGTTTGTGTTGATACAATGGTGGAGCATGTTCATTTTCGTTTTGATTTTTCCTCGCCCTATGAGGTTGGCTTTAAAGCGCTGGCTGTCAATGTCAGTGATATTGCGGCAATGGGAGGAACACCAAAGTATTATCTTGTATCAATTGCGATCCCGCCTCATGGTGATGAGACAATCGTCACTGCTCTTTACGAGGGAATGAAGACTTTGGCTGACATATATCATATGGATTTAATTGGCGGGGATACAGTAGCTACCCGCAGTGATTTTGTCATCACGGTGACGGTTATTGGTGAGGTTCCAAAGGGAACAGCTTGTTATCGTCACAGTGCACAGACAGGAGACGTCGTCTTTGTCACAGGTGAACTTGGTTCATCAGCTGCTGGGTTATCACTCTTAATGAACGAAGTAGACCCTGCAAAGGCAGTCGATGCTGCTTTTTTTCTTAAGCGTCACAAAATGCCAGAGCCTCACATTGCTGCCGGACACATTTGCTCAAGCTTCCCGCGGGTGACCTTGAATGATGTGAGTGATGGATTAGCAAGTGAGCTGAACGAGATAGCAGAAGCAAGCCGGGTGACGATGGAGATTGAAGCTGACAAGCTCCCAAAGCATCCCGATTTACCGCTGTTACGTAAAGACTGGCTTGAATGGGTGTTATTTGGTGGAGAGGACTTTGTATTAACTGGCACGATTCCAGAGGCTGATTGGGAAAGCTTTCAAGCGCAATGTCAAAGAAAAGATATTCAGATCACACGCATTGGACACGTTAAAGGTGATCAAGCGGCCAGCGTGATGTTAAAAGACAATGATCAACAAACAGTGTTAATGAAAAAAGGATATAATCATTTTAGGAAATGAGGTGACATGAACCGTGAAATTAACATGGACGACAAAAGGTGCGGATGAGACGAAACGAATTGCTGCTGCCTTGGCCAAACTTGTAATGCCGGGCGATGTATTGACCTTAGAAGGCGATTTAGGCGCAGGCAAAACCACTTTTTCAAAAGGATTTGCGGAAGGTTTAGGTATTACCCGTATCGTCAACAGCCCCACCTTTACGATTATTAAAGAATATACAGATGGCAGACTGCCACTTTATCATATGGACGTGTACCGCATGGAAGATGCGGAAGAAGACATCGGACTCGAAGAATATTTTGAGGGCGAAGGTGTATGCTTAGTTGAATGGGCACATCTTATTGAACCTCAATTGCCTTCTTCCTATTTAAAAATTGATATGCTGAGAACAGAACGTGAAGAAGAACGTCATCTCACGTTTGATGCAAAAGGGGAGCGCTACGAGACCCTTTGTAAGGAGATGAAAGAATTTGACCATACTGGCGATTGATACGTCAAACCATACACTAGGAATTGCTCTTGTAAGAGATTTCACAGTAATTGGAGAGAGCATCACGTACTTAAAAAAGAACCATTCCGTCCGAGCGATGCCAACAGTCGAAGCTTTGATGAAAGAATGTGGTGTAGCACCAAGTGAACTAAGCAAAATCGTTGTAGCGAAAGGACCTGGTTCCTATACTGGCGTCAGAATCGGTGTGACCATTGCAAAAACACTTGCATGGACGCTGTCTATCCCGATATCGGCTGTTTCGAGCCTAGAAACGCTTGCTGCAAATGGTCAATATTTTGATGGATGGATTTCGCCGCTATTTGATGCGAGAAGAGGACAAGTTTATACTGGGCTATATACGTTTGAAGCAGGAGAGATCAAAGAGGTCAAACCAGACCAAAATATGTTGCTCACAGATTGGCTGCATGAGCTGAGACAGACAGGAAAGCCTGTTTTATTTCTTGGGCATGATGTGCATCTTCATCAAGAGAGCATTCGCTCCATTTTAGGAGAGGCTGCTGTGTTAGCAGAGGGGGCATTTCATAATCCAAGACCTTCAGTGCTTGCGTATTTAGGAGCAGACCGTCCTGCTGAAGATGTTCACCAGCTTGTCCCTAATTATATACGTATGGCAGAAGCGGAAGTGAAATGGCTTGAAGGACAAAAATAATCTCAACACAGCAGAGATCCGGCGAATGACGGTAGAGGACATTCCAAAGGTGTATACGATTGAAGTGCATTCGTTTACAGCACCTTGGAAAAAGGAATCGTTTGTCTATGAGATTCTCCATAACCAATACAGTCATTATTTCCTCATTGAAGAAGATAACCAGCCTGTTGGGTATTGCGGAGTCTGGATTGTGATGGACGATGCACAAATTACGAATATTGCGATTCTCCCGGAGCATAGAGGAAAAGGCTACGGGGAAGCATTGCTTCGATATGTCATGGAATTTTGCAAAGAAAAAAAGACAGATCATCTTTCTTTAGAGGTGCGGGTTTCTAATACACCAGCACAATCCCTTTATGAAAAGCTTGGTTTTAGACCTGCATCTATTCGGAAGAATTATTATACAGATAATGGGGAAGATGCATTAGTTATGTGGGTGAATATAAATGAGTGAACAAACAGACCGATTCATATTAGGTATCGAAACAAGCTGTGACGAAACAGCTGCGTCCATTGTGAAAAATGGAAAGGAAATTGTAGCCAATGTTGTGGCCTCGCAAATAGAAAGTCATAAACGATTTGGCGGTGTTGTGCCAGAAATCGCTTCGAGGCATCATGTGGAGCAAGTCACGATCGTATTAGAAGAAGTGATGGCACAGGCCAATATGAGCTTTAAGGATTTAGATGCCATTGCTGTCACAGAAGGGCCGGGCTTAGTCGGTGCACTTCTGATCGGTGTCAATGCAGCGAAGGCACTGAGCTTTGCTCATCAAATACCACTCGTTGGTGTTCATCATATTGCTGGACATATTTATGCAAACCAGCTTGTTGATGAATTGCTGTTTCCATGTTTAGCTCTTGTCGTTTCTGGCGGGCATACTGAGCTTGTTCTAATGAAGGAGCATGGGTCCTTTGAGGTCATTGGAGAAACATTAGATGATGCGGCTGGAGAAGCCTACGATAAAGTGGCCCGGACGATGGGGCTTCCGTATCCAGGCGGGCCTCATATTGATCGGTTAGCACATGAAGGGGAGCCAACGGTCAAGCTCCCTCGAGCATGGCTTGAAGAAGGGTCCTATCACTTTAGCTTCAGCGGATTAAAATCAGCTGTGATCAACACCTTACACAATGCGTCTCAAAAGGGAGAAACGATTGCCCCAGAGAATTTAGCAGCAAGTTTTCAGGAAAGCGTGATTGAGGTGCTTGTTGGAAAAACATTAAAAGCGGCTGAAGCGTATGGTGTGAAGCAGGTTGTTCTAGCTGGAGGAGTCGCTGCCAATAAAGGACTGAGAGAAGCTTTAACATCAGCATTTGCAAAGCTGCCAGACGTGAAGGTTATCATTCCGCCATTGTCTCTTTGCACAGACAATGCAGCCATGATTGCCGCTGCTGGAACCATTGCATTTGAAAAAGGAATAAGGGGCGATATGGCGATGAATGGTCAGCCTGGAATGCCACTTGTCTCATATGAATGAAAACTCCTGTGGATATACAGGGGTTTTTTTCATTTTCAATGAAAGCGTTTTATGCACATGTAAACGTTATATATCCACAATTGTTAGAAAATTTCGTTTTAAAATGAAGGTGATGTGTATAAATACGAACTTTTATGTGGATATGTGATTAAAACTCTGTGGATAAAGTGGATAAGTGCAATTTTTAAAAGAATAATAAAGAAGTTCTTGTGGGTATCATTGTGGATAATAATTTTCACGAAAAAGAAAAAAGAGCACCCATTAGAGTACTCTTTAAGATTCTGATAGCTCTTCCCACTCTGCAAAAAGTGATTCAAGCTCTTGATTGAGCGCATCATTTTCAGTTTGAATGGCTTGCACCTTCTCGTGATCTTGGAAAATAGCAGGATCACATAGAAGCTGTTCATTTTCACCGAGCTTGTCTTCAATGACGGCGATTCGCTCTTCAATTTCTTCAATTCTGCGCTGCTTTTGTCTTTCTTTCTTTTTCAGTTCTTTTTCTTCTGCATAGGAAAGCTTGGCTGTTTCGACTGGTTGTGATACTTGTTTTTTAAGCGGCTCATGCTCCTGGAGTGCTTCAAGCTCTAATTGTTCGTTTTTCTTTTCAAGATAGTAGTCGTAGTCACCAAGGTATTCTTTTGTTTCTGTTTGCGACAGCTCGAGTACTTTCGTTGCCAGGCGGTTAATAAAATATCGATCATGGGAAACAAATAAGATGGTTCCCGGATAATCAATGAGCGCATTCTCTAAAATTTCCTTACTATCTAAGTCAAGATGATTCGTAGGTTCATCAAGAATGAGGAAATTGGCTTTTTGCAGCATTAGCTTTGCCAGTGCAAGACGCGCTTTTTCTCCACCACTTAATGCATGAACGGGCTTTAAGACATCATCACCGGAGAAAAGGAAGTTTCCTAAACATGTCCGAATTTCTTTTTCAGTCATATGTGGATAATCATCCCAAAGTTCATTTAGCACTTTCTTGGAGGATGTCAGTTTGGCTTGTTCTTGGTCATAGTACCCGATTGTGACATGAGATCCGAAAGTGATATCGCCTTTTACAGGCGTTAATGTATTCGTTAAGGTTTTTAAAAGTGTTGATTTCCCGATTCCGTTAGGACCAATGAGTGCCACGCTATCCTCGCGTTTAATATGAAATGAAAGAGAGGATAGGAGCGGTGTTTTTTCATCATAACTAATATCGAGATCATGCACCTTCAGCACATCGTTGCCGCTTTGTCTCGTAATATCAAAGTGAAAGCTTGCGGATTTTTCATCTCCTTGTGGCTTATCTAAACGATCCATCCGCTCCAGCTGCTTCCGTCTGCTTTGAGCGCGCTTTGTGGTGGAGGCTCTTGCTAGGTTGCGATCCACAAAATCCTGTAGCTTCGAGATTTCTTCTTGCTGCTTTTCGTAGAGCTTCGTATCTCGCTCTAACTGCTCGGCTTTCAATTCAAGATACTTACTATAATTGCCTGCGAATTTTTTCATCGCTGTTCTTGAGACTTCATACACATGGTTGACCACTTTGTCTAAGAAGTAGCGGTCATGGGAAACGATGAGAATGGCACCTGTATAATTTTGCAAATACTGCTCAAGCCATGATAAGGTATCAATATCTAAATGGTTGGTTGGCTCGTCCAGGATTAAGAGTTCTGGTTTCATTAATAATAGCTTACCAAGTGCTAGACGGGTTTTCTGGCCGCCGCTTAAGGATTGAACAGTTGTTCCATCTTCAAAATGACTAAAGCCGAGCCCATGAAGAATGGAGCGGACATCTGCTTCATATTGATAGCCGCCTTGATCTTTAAATTCCTGCTGAAGCCTATCATAGGTTTTCATGAGGGAATCCAGTTCTGATCCTGTGGAAGAAGCCATTTTTTCCTCAATGGTTCTCATCTCTTGTTCCATTCTTTTTAAATGATCAAAAACCGATAATAATTCGTCTTTTAATGTACGTGTAGACGTCACATCGGTATGCTGTGCTAAATAGCCGATCGATAGGTCCTTCGGTTTGATGATCTCACCTTGCTCGTAAGACATTTGACCGGCAATGATTTTCAAAAGCGTGGATTTGCCCGCGCCGTTACGACCTACAATGGCAATTCGATCCTTTGCTTTGACTTCCAATTTTATATTCGTTAAAACGGTATCAGCGCCAAACGATTTGGACAGCTGATTCACTTGTAAAATCATCATGTAACTTCACCTCTGCTATAATATGTTAAGTGTAGCTTATCAGCAGTAAACCAGCAAATCTTACATACAATCGACATATTCAAATGAAAGACAGATAGGAAAAAATAGTGTATGATTTGAGGGAGGGAGCGTTGGAAGATGAGTCAATTTAGCCACTTTAACGAACAAGGAAGAGCAAGGATGGTCGACATTAGTGACAAATCGTCTACAGTGAGAACCGCCGTTGCTGTTTCAAGCGTTCGTATGATAAAAGAAGTGTTTCATAAAATAGAGCAACGTGAAATTGGAAAAGGGGATGTGCTGTCTGTCGCACAGGTTGCTGGCATCATGGCAGCAAAGCAAACATCTAGCATCATTCCAATGTGTCATCCGCTCGCACTAAAAGGCGTGGATATCTCCTTTGATTGGGAGGAAGACGGAAATGCGCACATTCTGAACATACAAGTACAGGTGAAAACAAAAGGAAGTACGGGTGTGGAGATGGAAGCGCTCACTTCTGCTTCAGTATGTGCACTGACCGTTTACGACATGTGCAAAGCGATTGATAAAGGCATGATCATCGGTCCTACCTATCTAGTTGAAAAGACAGGCGGGAAAAACGGTGATTTTCACAGAGCATCTGATATTTAAGTTGGAGGACCTTATATGAATATAGACCAGTCAAAAATTCCACAAGCGACAGCCAAACGTTTGCCGCTTTACTACCGTTTTTTAAAAAATCTGCATGCATCAGGAAAACAAAGGGTGTCATCGGCAGAGCTTAGTGATGCAGTCAAAGTGGATTCTGCGACCATTCGCCGAGATTTTTCGTACTTTGGTGCACTAGGGAAGAAAGGGTACGGCTATAATGTCGATTACCTCTTGACCTTCTTTAGAAAGACCCTTGACCAAGATGAAATGACCAATGTCATGCTCATCGGTGTCGGGAATTTAGGGACTGCTTTTTTACACTATAATTTCATCAAAAATAATAATACAAAAATTTCAATGGCTTTTGACGTCAATGAGAGTAAAATAGGAAGTGAGATAGGCGGCGTGCCTGTCTATGATTTGGATAAGCTTGAAGAGCATGTGCAAGAGGTAGGAGATATTCCTGTTGCGATTTTGACAGTACCTGCCGTAGCAGCTCAGTCCATTACAGATCGTTTGATTGCCCTTGGCATCAAAGGAATCCTTAACTTTACGCCGGCTCGATTGAATGTGCCGGAACACATTCGAATTCATCATATAGATTTGGCGGTTGAACTTCAGTCTCTTGTGTATTTCTTAAAGCATTACTCTGTTACGCAGGAGGATTGATGAAAAGGGGTAAAGGGGGTGGAGCAAATGGGTCCGATCGGTCCTGGAAGTTTGGTTCTGATTGCGATTGTTGCGCTTATTATTTTTGGGCCGAAAAAGCTTCCTGAATTAGGAAGAGCAGCAGGAGATACATTACGTGAATTCAAAAATGCCACAAAAGGTTTAGCTGATGATCAGGAAGAAAAAAAGAAAAAAGAAGATCAGTAGAATAGGATGAGCTTCATGAATGTCAAAGATATGCCGCTTATGGAGCATATTGTGGAACTGCGGAAACGTTTAGTGATCATTGCGATGTTTTTTGTCACCTTTATGGTGGCAGGTTTTTTTCTTGCTAAGCCGGTCATTGTGTATTTACAAAATACCGATGAAGCGGCAACACTGACACTAAACGCGTTTAAGCTCACAGATCCACTGTACGTATTTATGCAGTTCGCTTTTGTCATTGCTCTCGTTTTGACGTGTCCCGTGATTTTATATCAGCTATGGGCGTTTGTGAGCCCTGGTTTATATGAAAAAGAAAGAAAGGTGACACTTGCTTACATTCCAATTGCACTGCTTTTATTTTTGAGCGGTGTGGCTTTCTCTTATTTTATTTTGTTTCCATTCGTCGTTGATTTTATGATACGAATGTCGAATGATTTAAATGTAGAGCAAGTGATTGGGATTCATGAGTATTTTACATTTCTGATGCAGTTAACACTTCCATTTGGCTTTTTGTTTCAGATGCCCGTCGTGTTGATGTTTCTCACAAGACTTGGCATCATTACACCGATGTTTTTATCAAAAATACGGAAGTATGCCTATTTTGTCCTCCTTGTCATTGCCGCACTTATTACACCGCCAGAGCTCGTTTCTCACCTCATGGTTACCTTGCCAATGCTCGTTTTGTATGAAGTGAGTATTGTCATTTCAAGAGTGACCTTTCGCAAAATGCAGCAAACAGAGGAGAAAGAAAATCATTATGTCTCATAAAAAAAGCATCGTGATCACGATGCTTTTTCTATTTTGAAAATAATTGGTTGATCGCTTGAAAGAGGTGCTGGTAATATGCGGGCTCATGCGGGACAAAATCATGTACACCTACTTCTTTATTTTCCTCATGTCGTTTTCCATCTATATCGACTTCAAAGCCTTCCACCTGAATTCTTTCACATGTCCCTGTGAAAAGATGCTGTGCATCGAGGCATTTCGTACGATAAAGTCCAGCGACTTCTTCTTTTTGTAATTGAACGTTCATCTGCTCTTCTTGATGGACGTAAAGATACACATGGCAATATTCACGATCGATGAACGCAGGCATATGGATCTCATCCTGTATGACACCTGCAAAGGTCAGGACCTCAAAAGGCAGAGAGAGACCAAGCTCTTCTTCTACCTCTCTTATGCCATCAGAAGGCTGTTCATCTGAGAGAAGGTGACCTGCTGCGGTGATATCAAGCAGAGAAGGAAAATCCTTCTTGGCAGGACTTCTTAGCTGAAAATAGAGATATACTGTGCCATGTTCCTTTTTGAGAAGCCAGAAATGAAAGGTTTCATGCCAAAGGCCCTGTGCATGGACATCTGAACGGACGGCAACTCCAATTGTTTCTTGCTGATCGTTTAAGATGCTCAGTTTTTCATGTTCCATGAAGACACGTCCTCCATAAAAAAACCATTTTCCAAGCGCCGGAAAATGGTTTTTGATTTATTTTTGCTGCTGTTTTTTGAGTTTGACCGAGAAGGCAAACATTTTAAACGCGATGTTGATATTATAGGCCGCAAACACCATGAGCAAAATGCTGTAAAATGACCACATGTCACCTGGGTTTTGAATGGCCATATAAGTGAACGCCACACCTACGGCAAAATAAATGATGCCCCATACGACTGGGTTTCTCATGAGAAAAAGCCTCCAATAATTAGTTGCATTGTTTGAGATTGTTCTTCAATCATTTTTTTCACTGGCTCAATCTGCACAAGAATGACGAGCGAGTTCATCAGCATGTGTGCACCGATTGGCACAATGATTCGTTTTGTTTTCGCATATAAAAAGGCAAAGGTAAAGCCCATCGCAGTATAGAGCAAGATATGAGCAAAATCAGTGTGTACAGCGGCGAAAACCACTGAACTAACAAGCGCTCCAATGAAGAAATTCGTTTTTTCATAAATGACACCAAAAATGATTTTTCGGAAAATGATTTCCTCTAAGATAGGTCCAATCAGGGCGATGACGATCACAAGCCAAGGAACGGCATCCATAATGGATAAAATGGCTTGAGTATTTTCTGACTCACGGCCAATACCAAATGCATATTGTTCAATCGCTCCTGCAATCGATTGCGCAAAGAGGGAAAGAAAGAAACCACCAATGATCCAAGCAATAGCAGAACCGATGGAAACCGGTGCCTCATTCCGAAGTGAAGCTTTTGGGACGGTTCGAAGAATGAACAAAATGATGATTAATCCAATACAGAAGCTGATGATTGTCCATGTTCCTGATAATTGTGAGAGCTTCATTTGTGTCATCGGTGTATGAATAAATCCTAACCACTTCATAATGAGCACATATGGAATTGCAGAAACCTGCACCAATATATACGTTAAGATGATGTACCAATATTGTTTTTTCAAGTAACGAAAACCCCTTTACTAAAAGAACTAGATTTATTGTAACACAAGTCTTCTTTTTCGATGAAAAGGAAAGAACCTGTGATGAAAAAAGATCGTGAAAGCGTAAAAATTTTTAAAGGTTTTTACTTGAAATTACGGAAGACATTCTTTATTATAATAAATGTGTTAGCACTCACTAGTGATGAGTGCTAAAAAAGACTACATATAAAAATTGAGGAGGTTGTTTCTTATGTTAAAGCCATTAGGCGATCGCGTAATCATTGAACTCGTTGAATCTGAGGAAAAAACCGCTAGCGGTATTGTTTTACCGGATTCTGCAAAAGAAAAACCGCAAGAAGGTAAAATTGTGGCAGCAGGTTCAGGGCGTGTACTTGAAAGTGGTGAGCGCGTTGCGTTAGAAGTAAACACAGGCGACCGCATTATCTTCTCAAAATATGCAGGCACTGAAGTGAAATATGAGGGCAAAGAATATTTAATCCTTCGTGAAAGCGACATTTTAGCTGTTATTGGTTAATCACATAAAAAAGATTGAGATATATTTCTAAAAAGACTGAGGAGGTTTCGTTATTATGGCAAAAGATATTAAGTTCAGTGAAGAAGCACGTCGCGCGATGTTACGTGGTGTAGATGCACTTGCAGATGCTGTAAAAGTAACTTTAGGACCTAAAGGACGTAACGTGGTTCTTGAGAAAAAATTCGGTTCTCCACTTATCACTAATGATGGTGTAACGATTGCAAAAGAAATCGAATTAGAAGATGCATTTGAAAACATGGGTGCAAAACTTGTGGCTGAAGTTGCAAGCAAAACAAACGATGTAGCTGGTGACGGTACAACAACTGCAACAGTTCTAGCTCAAGCAATGATCCGTGAAGGCCTTAAAAACGTTACAGCTGGTGCAAACCCTGTTGGCGTTCGTAAAGGGATTGAAGAAGCAGTCAAAGTAGCACTTGAAGGCTTGCACGAGATTTCTAAACCAATCGAAGGCAAAGAATCAATTGCTCAAGTTGCGTCTATTTCTGCAGCAGATGAAGAAGTCGGAAGCCTGATCGCTGAAGCTATGGAGCGTGTAGGAAACGATGGCGTTATCACAATCGAAGAATCTAAAGGTTTCACAACTGAGCTTGAAGTGGTTGAAGGGATGCAATTTGACCGTGGATACGCTTCACCATACATGGTAACTGATTCTGATAAGATGGAAGCGGTTCTTGAAAATCCTTACATCTTAATTACTGATAAAAAGATCACAAATATCCAAGAAATCCTTCCAGTACTTGAGCAAGTCGTACAACAAGGAAAACCATTATTGATCATTGCTGAGGATGTAGAAGGCGAAGCACTTGCAACACTTGTTGTGAACAAACTTCGTGGTACATTCAATGCAGTAGCAGTAAAAGCACCTGGATTCGGTGATCGTCGTAAAGCAATGCTTGAAGACATCTCTGTTCTAACTGGCGGAGAATTAATTACAGAGGACCTAGGACTTGACCTGAAATCAACTGAAATCGGTCAGCTTGGCCGCGCGTCTAAAGTCGTTGTGACAAAAGAAAACACAACAATCGTAGAAGGTTCAGGAGATTCTGCTCAAATCGCAGCACGCGTGAACCAAATTCGTGCGCAAGTAGAAGAAACAACTTCTGAATTCGATAAAGAAAAATTACAAGAACGTCTTGCAAAACTAGCTGGTGGCGTCGCTGTCATCAAAGTTGGTGCTGCAACTGAAACAGAATTAAAAGAGCGTAAACTACGCATCGAGGATGCACTGAACTCAACTCGTGCAGCAGTTGAAGAAGGTATCGTATCCGGTGGTGGTACAGCACTTGTGAATGTATACAACAAAGTTGCTTCAATCGAAGCTGATGGTGACGTTCAAACAGGTGTAAACATCGTTCTACGTTCTCTTGAAGAGCCAATTCGTCAAATCGCTCACAACGCAGGTCTTGAAGGATCTGTCATCGTTGAGCGCTTGAAAAACGAGGAAATTGGCGTAGGCTTCAACGCAGCAACAAACGAATGGGTAAACATGATCGAAAAAGGAATCGTTGACCCAACAAAAGTAACTCGCTCTGCACTTCAAAACGCAGCTTCTGTTGCAGCAATGCTTCTAACAACTGAAGCAGTCGTTGCTGACAAACCAGAAGAAGGCGGCTCAGGCGGCGGAATGCCGGATATGGGCGGCATGGGCGGTATGGGTGGAATGATGTAAACACCCCCGAAAACCCCTTGAAATATAGGGGTTTTTGTTTTGTCTTTTTTTAATTGGTCACGTGTATATGAGAAATGATGAATTGAAACCTTCACCGCTTTTCATTCGTTAACATTAGTGACAGTGATTTCATGGGACTTTACCCGATATGAAGAGAATGGGTGATTTTAAAAAGAAAAGCGGTGATCATATGGGCTTGACGACTTGGGTGGCGATTATTCTTGTACTAGTCATTGTGTTTGGATTATGTGGATCGAAGAAGCGTGAGAAATAATGAAAGAGTTAACCCCACTTCCTAATAGGAGTGGGGGATTTTTATTGCTAAAGTGGAAAACGTTTGAAGAGTTTTAAAAGGAGCTCGTGATTTTTCAAGGCTTCATGCTTACATATCCACTTCAAAGAAGCCATTCCGACGTGGAATTATCAGCCTGTCCATGTATATGGAAAATGAATGCAATAAAAAAGCCCTTATTATTCAAGGGCGTTAATGAAAGTTTATTTTACTTTGACTGTGAATGTCACGTCTTTACTATTCATGAAATCATCAGTTGTGACATCTCCAAATTTCAGCTTTAATTCTTTGATGTTTTTAATGTTGATCTCTTTGCCTTTAGGAGCTAAGAATTGAATGACGCCATCTTGTTTCACGCCACCTTCAACATCTCCTCCAATCTTACCGTCAGTCATAAACATATTCGCATCTAACTGCATACTTCCAGCTACAGCTTTACCTTGATCTGGATAGAAATTTAGGACTTTATCTGTCGTATTTTCGATGTTCATGCCTACATTAATTCTATCCTTCATAATTTTAATTTCGCCAAGATTTACTTTCATTCCTTGAGCATTCGTTTTGTATTTACTTGCATTAATTTTCTTTGAACCATCATCTTCTTTATTTTTTGATTGTGATTTTGTACTTGTTGACTCTTTTTCTTTAGACGCACCCGTAGATACATCATTTGTTGAGCCGCATGCAGCCAGTGTGAATGTTAGCCCTAAAGCTAGAAATAAAGCATAAAATTTTTTCAAAATAAAAATCCCCTTCAGTCAATTTATATAAGCATCTTTTAATGGCTTATATATTATATAGTACTATTATAATAGGATAAAAGAATCTATAAATCAACATAAAATGATAAAAATAGAAAATATTTGTTGATTGAGGTTGAATCGTCTTTGAATATTTTATAAACCGGTTAGCTTAAAATTACTTAAAATCTTTTCTGATGACTTAAAATTAACCTGAATTTCCTTATAATAGAATTATTGCGAGGGATTGGGAGTGATTGGGATGGATGATACATTGGTTAAGATGGTTAATAGAGAGGGTCATCATGACAGCTTATTTCTAAATATATCTTCAAATGCAATTGGAGCTCTTTCAAAGGAATCTGCTGAGAGGATTTTAAAGAGAAAGGATACCAATGAAATTCATCAATTGATGTATGTTCCTATTGAAAATGCTGATGACCTTAAATGGTTGATTCATAGTTTGCATAGAATCATCATGGATGAAAAAGATGTACATGTCGTTCTTGAATTGGCAGATCTACTGTATTTCTTCGTTGTTCCTTTTTATAAAGAAGAATTAGTGAGCCAAGGAGAGCTGTCTTACTTGATGAATGATATGTTGTTTATTCTGGATCTTTGGACAAATCAAGACCTAGTAGAGCTAGTTGATGCCATTCAATTTGAATTAAAAAGAGTAGAGAAAAAAGGCTTGTAGAGCGATCTCTACAAGCTTCCCTCGTTATTCTGATGCAGTTGTTTTATTGACGACAGGCTCTTTTCTAAACACACCCATACATCCTGCGATGATGATTAATACAGCTGGAAGGATAAAGAACATAGAGATAGAAATAATGCCACCAACAGCAGATACTAATAATAAAATCCCGCCAAGCTTTGCTTTTTTCTTCACGATAACAGATGCCACAATAGCAAGAATAGAGAAAAGCATTGCAGCCCAGCCTAATCCTGTAATTTCACTAGTGCCTGTGTCGCTAAATGCCGCATCGATTCCCCCAAAAGCAAGTGCGAACATTGCGCCGAAAAATCCAAAAATTCCTCCAATTAAGCCTAAAACAAATTCCGTCGTTCTTTTCATGGTATGTTCCTCCGATATGTAATTAAGAATTATTGGTACTTAAGAACCAACACAATCTTACTAATCGGCATTCCTTTCATAATGTTAATAGTTTTGTCAAAAAAACAAGAAAATCCATGAAGAATTTTCTTGTTCATCTACTGGGCTCTTTCCCAGGTGATTCTTGTTTCATTTGTTGTTTTCTTTCCTTTTGCGAGTACCTTGCCGTTTTCTTGTTTCACGGTGATCTTTAGGTCATAAAAGGAATAAAGGGCGCCGAGGCTGTCATTTTCCGGTTTATGCAGGTTGTTTTCCTTTTCAGTTGATGCCCCAATGGCGAGCGTCTTGGCAAAGTTTAAACCGATGACTTCAGCGTAATCACTATTGGTATTAGAGGAAGCTGTCACGTTTAAAGAAATGACTTTCTTCTTTTGATCAACGGTGATGGCTGTGTCTTTTACGAGCTTAGACTGCTCCATGACCTCTTTTGTTTCTTTTTGAATGCGTTCATTAATTGTAGGAAGTGCCTTAGATTCTGTTTTTTGTTCTTTTGTCGTATTCGAGCAAGCTGCTAGAATGAAGAGACCTGCAACTAGACTCATGAAAATAAGTAGACTTTTTCTCACGTTCGTTCTCCTTTTTCCTTCGAAGTATGTATGCTTATGTTACCACGAATTCTTGTTTTGATTAAAAGACAAGTGTTGATAAGCTGTGAACAATAAAAAGCACCCAAAACTGGGCGCATTTTTCTTATTGTGCTGAAAGGCTTGTACTAAGTGGAATAGAAGAATGTACCGTGAATGTAGGGGACGGCGCACCTGATTCTAGATTTTTACGCAACAGCGATGATTTGATGGTACCATCCCATTTTTTATAGATGCTTCCTGATGTATCTGCACGAAGCTGTACGTTCGAGAAGCTTGCTTGTGAGTAGCTGTTTGCCCCATTATCCTGAACACCGTGTACCATTTTGACAACATCAAGGTTTTTGAGACGGCTAGGGTTGAAAACAGGCTGCTTGTAGCGCAATTTTCCATTGACATATAGTGACACCGTGCCATCACCATTGTTGATGAGCTTTAGGTTGACACGTTCGCCATCCTTAATGCTCTTATCGTATTCACTGTTCCAATATTGACTGCCGCCTTGTGAGCCGCTGCCAAGAAAGACCTTATAGCCAGAAGGCGTTTTTGAAATACCGCTCTCTATAACGGCAGAGCCAAGACCTAGATACCAGTCAGCATATCCATTTTTAATCGTCGCTGTTTTCGGAAGTACAATATCAGCAGAGATGCCTGACCATTTCGCTTCATCCGTTTGTGTCACAATCGCACCGTGACGGGGACCAGCTGCTGAGGCAGGTAGACTTGAAAGCATCAAAACGAACGTTAAACTCACACTCAAAGCGATGAACCACTTTTTCATAAAAATTCCTCCTTAAATTTGATTCACTTTTATTATATAAAATGAAAGAGAGGGGCTACTTGCATTTTTCTGGCTTATTTTGGTGTTTTTTATGAACAAAATCGGTCATAAAGTGGTCAACTTGTATTCGAATTGTAATGTGACTGTAAAATAACTGGGGGCATCTTCATGTATAATAAGTGCAGAAACCAAATACGGAGGATTTTTTAAATGAATAAAAAGCTTATCGCGACAATCGTAACAGTAGCTAGTTTATTTTTAGCGTTTAGTTTCTCACATGGAGCAAGTGCAAAAAAAGTAAGCGGCAATATTACTTGGTATAATGGTGTCGGTAAAAAAGGCGCAGATGGAAAAAAACTCGGTCATTGGGATGCAGCAACTAAAATGGGATTTGACGTACCGAAAAAGGGTACAAAACTAAGAGTGACAACTAAAGCGAAACCACATAAAGTGATTACAGTCTATAAATATGATGTAGGTAGAATGCCAAACGCTGTATTAGACGTTAGTCCAAAAGCATTCAAAGCACTTGGGTATAAAACAAGTAAAGGTGTCGTAAAAGGGCATTACACTTATTAATACATAGGCATGCAAAGAAGCGGGGAAAGTTCATTTTCTGGCTTCTTTTCTTGTGGAGAGGGTCTGAAAGACAATGAAAAAATCAACATGGTGGATCATCACGGTCATTGGAGTCGCAGTGATTGCGGCAGTTATTTTCTTCATGGTGAAGCCGGCGCAAGAGGCGAAACATGCAGGAAAAGTCAAAACGAATCAAGATGCAAAAGACGAATTGCTCGTTTCATTTACGGATCAACAGTTAAACAATACGTACTATCTGCATGACCGAGCGCTTCATACGGAGAAACTGACAGCGTATCCTTCGATTGCTTATGATTCTACGAAACAGCTTTTATATTATACGTATACGGACGAGGACACACAAAAAGTAAGTATTCGGGAATTGAATGTGAAAAATGATGAAGAAAAAACGCTGTTTACAAGTGACGATTCCATCGACAGTATGAGGCTTTCTGGCGATGGAAAACAGTTATTACTAAGGTATAACAAGGATTCAGGGGAGCAATTTTGTGTCGCTTCTTTTGATTTGAACACACACAAAGTGAAGATGCTGTATCCAGAAAAAAGCAAGGATGATACGGTGAGTTCTTTTGCTTATGATCCGTCTTCAAACCTCTTGGCGATCCAGCATTATTCCTTAAAGGAAGATTATCAGAAGACCGATGAAGCGAATGAAAAGGGAAAAGACCCTGAACCAACGACCATGAAGATTACCCTGCAAACAGGTGAGAAGGGGAAACGTATCGCACGTATCTCACAAACGATCAATGATATTTCATTTTCACCAGATCATAAAAAATTGGTTTATACAGAAGTGAAAGTTCGAAAAGAAAAAGAAGTATCCTCTATTAAGATGCTGAATGTAGAAACGGGAAAAACGACGACACTCGTTAAAAATAGCCAGGATGCTCATATTTTAAGTGCTGCACAGCCGCAATTTTCTACAGACGGGTCTTCTGTTTATTTCTTAGGGGTTGCAAAGAACGCTAAGGAATTAAAGGATGACACCGGAAGAAAGGCTAAAGTAAGGACGATTTTTGAATATGATATCAAGAAGAAAACAGTAGAAGCCGCTTGGGAGAAGGATGGCGGAATCATTAACAATTTCACTGTCAATCGATAAAGGATGCGTTCAGTTATTTTATATAACTGGACGTTTTTTTATTTTGCCAGTTGAAAGGGCGGATAATTAGGTGAATTCATGAAGGGAAAGTCAGTTTTTAAGCAGGGAAATGAGTGGTATTTTCGTATTTTGCTTGTGTGACAGAGGAGAGGAAAGAGTGTAGCATAAGTGGAAATAAAAAAACGAGAGGACAGATGGCTTCTCGTTTTCTCTAACTTATTTGGTGTTATTGTCTAGTAAGTTTTGAAAGATAAATAGGGCATTAATGGAATGAGGGAATCCAGCTACCTTTGTACAGTGCTTAATAATCTCCATGACCTCTATGACAGAGAGTCCAATATGTAATGCTTGTTCGAAATGCGTCTTTAATTCGTCATCACAATTGCCTTTTGTGATGAGGGCAGATAATGTACTGATGGCCTTCTGTTTATCGTCTAATATGAAGTGGTTGAATTCTTTTTGTTCACCGAGTTCAATTGTTAGCTGTTCAATGTTTGACCGAATGCTCTCGTTTTCATGAATTGAAAGCTTCTCTATGTTACCTGCCGCTATTTCTTGTTTGACCTGGCAAGTCTCTTTTTCTTCATTCAAATTGAACTCCTCCGTTTTTTATCGCAATTTTCCATTTGTTTGTTCAATGTTTCTTGGGTGCCTTTTGATAGATGTAATGGGTATATAGTAGTATTATCGGTTTGCTTCGTCAACTTTTTAAGTGTTGAATGTACAAAGAAACCATTCATTAAGTGTATTGTTCAATTTCCAAATAGATAGATCGTGAAAAGGAAATAAAGGGCTAATGAATCGATGTCAGTTAGCCCTTTCACGATAACTTATTTCATACAAGTTTCTACGTCTGTAGGGAAGAGTCGTTTTATTTTTTACTAAATGATATCCATCGGCCGCATCATGTCATAATCTTCGTGCTCTAAAATATGACAATGCCACACATATCGTCCGCTGTATGGGACAAATCGAGCGATGATTCGAATGACTTCACCTGCATGGGCCTGAATGGTGTCCTTGTACCCTTGTTCATGCAAAGGAGGTGCTTCATTTGGTCCTGTATACACGATTTCTCCTGTCGATTGATAGACCTCTGTATCAAATGGTCTTCTGTCTATTACCCTAAATTGAACAAGATGTAAATGAATAGGATGTGTGCCCCTGGTTGGATTGACGATAGACCACATCTCTACACTGCCAAGTCGAGGATTTTCCGTGACGGGGTCATTCCAAAAGTGGTTATCCAGTAATAAAATAGGGCGACCATATTTATCCTGCGTGCCGGTAAGTGTGAGCGTACGCTCTTTATCAGCTCGACTCGGCCGAAGCGGTGGCAGCGGTTTGAAGATTGGGCGTAATGCTTTAGGTGCTTTCCCTTTTAGCGGACGTGTGACCTTAAACTGCATAATGTTTGCATCGGTTTCTGGATTTACTTCCTGTCCGCAGCCTGCTTTATTTTTTAGAATAATTGTTTTGTTTTCATAAGCTGAAAAGTCGATGATGACGTCGAAACGTTCAGCAGGTGCAATGCTAAAGGACTGATGATGAACAGGTCTTGGTAAAAAGCCGCCATCAGATCCAATTTGCAAGATCGTGGCATCGTTATCTAAATGCAGCTCGTAAGTTCTTGTATTGGACGCATTTAAAATGCGAAAACGGTATTTTCGCGGCTCTACTTCTAAATACGGCCATACTTTTCCATTAACCAGTATCGTTTCCCCGCAAAAAAATGGGACGATGGAGGGATCAGGAATGTCACTGTCTTCTGGCGTGTTGCTTGGTCTGCTTGGATAAAACAGTGCGCCATCCTCCTGAAACGTACGGTCCATGATCATTAAAGGAATGTCATATTCATCTTTCGGTAATTGTAATGATTTTTCAAACGGATCTGAGATCAAGTAAAACCCAGCTAAGCCGGCATATACATTTAATCGTGTTAATGCCATCGCATGATCGTGATACCACAATGTGCATGCTTGCTGGTGGTTTGGGTATTCGTAAATCTGCCGTTCAAAGAAGGGGCCTGTCGCTTCAAAGTCTCGTGAAAACCAAGCCTCTGGATAACCGTCACTGCTTGCTGGTGTGACCCCGCCATGTAAATGAACGACAGTTTTGACTTCTGGTTCGTCATGATGGCCTTCGTGAATGGTGTGATCGACCGGCAGAAAATGCTTAAGCGGCAATTTGTTCATCCATTTTACTTTGACCTTTTCATTACGATTCACTTTAATGGTCGGACCAGGCAAACTGCCATTATAGGTCCATAGCTTGGTTGGGGGCAGGTCTCTATGAACTTTTAAGAATACCTCCTCCATGGCGATTTCATAATATGTTTGTCTTGGGTTCTTTTTGACAGGCTCCGCGACTTCTGGAATTGGTAGCTCGTCAACAAATTTTTCTAGGTTCATTTTCACTAATCCTCACTTAGAATCAATTTGATACATTATAAGTGCGGACATCAAAATAGGTGAATAAAATAAAAAAACCCGCTTTTCAGCGGGAGAATTAAGGGTGTTTATTTTCAAGCGCCGCATTTGCAGGCACCTTTTTATTCGGTTTAAAGATAAAATAGGCAGCTAGCACACCAAAGGTAATGATACTCGTCAAAATGAGCTGTGGTCTCATTGATTCGATAAACAGCATAGAGGCCAAGATAGCGCAAATGACCAAAATGGTAAAGTACGTGAGGTATGGGAACAGCCACATTTTGATTTTAAGTTGTTCTGGATTTTCCTTTTCGATTTTACGGCGCATTCTTAATTGCGAAACAGCAATGACCAAGTAGACAAGAAGTGCAATCGCGCCAGATGCATTGACTAAGAACAAAAAGATGGTTTCAGGATAAAAGTAGTTCATCATGACGGCAATATAGGAAAAGAAGGTACCTGCGACTGTAGCCGCTACAGGAACACCACGCTTGCTGATTTTCATAAAGCGTTTCGGGGCTTCGCCTCTTTCCGCTAATGAATAAAGCATTCTGGACGTTGTGTATAAGCCGGAGTTTAAACAAGAAAGAACGGCTGTTAAGACAATGACGTTCATGACTTGAGCGGCTGATGGGACGCCGATGTATTCTAAAACAGCAACGAAAGGGCTTGTTAAAATACTTGCTGAATTCCATGGGAGTAGGGTGACAACGACGGCGATTGATCCGACATAGAAAACAATAATACGCCATACAACAGAACGAGTAGCCGTTGTAACCGATTTGACAGGATCTGCTGATTCACCAGCCGCAATTGCCACAATTTCTGTTCCCATGAAGGAAAAGATGACGACGACGATCCCGAGCAGCACAGAGCCGAATCCGTTTGGAAGGAAACCGCCGTTCCCTGTTAAATTGGCAAGACCTGCGGTATGATGACCGCCAAAACCAAAGATAAATGCAAAACCAATAAGTAGAAAGAGAATAATGCTGACGACTTTAATTAATGAAAACCAATATTCAAATTCGCCAAACGATTTAACCGAAAAGATATTTGTCAATGTTAAGAGGATTGTGAGGATAAGACTTGTGAGCCAAACAGGTGCATCTCCATACCAATATTGAATAATGGCAGCACCGGCAATGGCCTCGATGGCGATGACGATCACCCAGAAGAACCAATAGAGCCAGCCGATTGTAAACCCAGCCCATGGGCCAATGGCGTCGCTTGCATATTGTGAGAAAGAACCGCTTGTTGGATAGGCACACGCCATTTCTCCAAGCATTCTCATAATAAAGATCACCAGAAGTCCGGCAAACGAATAGGAAAGAATGGATCCAGGCCCTGCAGAATGAATGACAGCGCCGCTACCAACAAATAGCCCTGCCCCAATGACCCCTGCTATGGAGATCATTGAAATATGTCTTGTCTTAAGGTTTTTTTGAAGACCGTTTGTCATGTTGGACATTTCTTTACCTCCAAACACTTCTCTTTCATAGAGAATTTGTTTTTAGAATATTTTAAATTTTATCATACTGAATTGTCATTCAGCATTGGACAGGTTATCAAACTGACCTTTCAAACCTCTTAACATGATGTTAAAAATTATAAAGGATTTGAGAGATTATGTTCCCTCTTTTTCCTCAGCTCATTCTTAAAAATAGCATAAAATAGGAGGAGGGAAAGTTGTGTCTCAAAATAAAATTATTCTGATAATTTCTCGCGAAGAGTGATTTTGTTTCATGTCCATTACGGGGCGAATTGGAAAAAGGTTGATGGGAGAAGGTTTTGAGATCAATTGACCTTGTAAAAATAAGTTTGCTTAGGTCAACACATTTCTATGTATCCTATTTTGCTGACAGAAGCGAATCATGTTGCTGTAGACCCACACGGGCTTTGCTTTGTAAGATAAATAATAGAAAAGTGATGTGTGAGGAGGCGCGGTTTGACATGGAGCGCTATAACGAATTAAAACAAGGTGAAACAGGTGCTTGGGTCAGCATCATTGCCTATGTGATCTTATCTGCGGTGAAACTCATTATTGGGTATGTGTTTCATTCAGAGGCTCTTTCGGCAGATGGATTGAATAATACGACAGATATTATTGCATCTCTTGCTGTATTGATTGGGCTGCGTATTTCTCAAAAGCCGCCTGATGAAGATCATCCATACGGTCATTTTAGAGCAGAAAATATTGCGTCACTTGTGGCTTCCTTTATTATGATGCTTGTTGGGCTTCAGGTTCTGCTGAGTGCAGGCCAGTCGCTTTTCTCATCTGAGCATCAAACGCCTGATATGATTGCGGCTTGGACGGCAGCAGGAAGTGCTGTTGTGATGTACGGTGTGTATATTTACAACCGCAATCTGTCCAAACGAATCAATAGCCAGGCACTTCATGCGGCAGCTGCTGATAATAAATCAGATGCGTATGTGAGTATTGGGACATTTGTAGGGATCATCGCCTCCCAATTTCAGCTGGCATGGATTGATACGCTTGCTGCGTTTGTCATAGGTTTAATTATTTGTAAAACGGCATGGGAGATTTTCAGAGATGCCTCTCATTCGTTAACAGACGGCTTTCATATAAAAGATATGTCAAAATATAAAGAGACCATTGAGGAGACACCAGGAGTGGGCGATTTGAAAGATATTAAGGCGCGTTATCTTGGAAGTACAGTCCATGTAGATGTGGTGGTTGAGGTAGAGCCGCATTTAAACATTGCAGAAAGCCATGAGATTGCAGATGAAATCGAACGTAGAATGAAAAAGGAACATGATATTTTACATTCTCATGTTCATATGGAACCAGCAAGTGCGCCTAAAGAAGAGAAGAAGTCTTTTCCATCGTGAGAAGGCTTCTTTTTTATACGTGTTGATATTTTATGCAAATGCGCGTTGTATGGTAAAGTTAGACTATATGGAATTTGACAGAAACGTGATAGGGGGATCAGGATGGCATTTGATGAACCAATACATTCAGATTTACAAAAAATCGTAGATAACATCAATAAAGTCATGGTTGGGAAAAAAGACATTACGATATTAAGCCTTGTTGCGATTTTGGCGAAGGGGCATGTGTTATTAGAGGATGTGCCTGGCGTAGGGAAGACGATGATGGTTCGTGCTTTGGCAAAATCTATAGGCTGTGAGTTTAAGCGAATCCAGTTCACTCCTGACCTTTTGCCTTCAGATGTAACAGGTGTGTCGATTTATAATAAAAAGACAAATGAATTTGAATTCAGGCAAGGACCGATTATGGGGCAGATTATTTTGGCGGATGAGATCAATCGGACCTCTCCTAAAACACAATCAGCACTGCTTGAAGCGATGGAAGAGGGCAGTGTCACTGTGGACGGAGAAACGATGCCGCTTGCGGATCCTTTCTTTGTCATGGCTACACAAAATCCAGTGGAATATGAAGGAACCTATCCGCTGCCAGAAGCGCAAATGGACCGGTTTTTATTCAAGCTGCAGATGGGGTATCCAACGATGCTAGAGGAGCTAGAAGTGCTCAACTTGCAGGAGAAGCAATCCCCGATCGATACACTTCAAGCTGTGATGACAAAGGAGCATATTCATGCTTTGCAGCAAGCTGTTCAAACCATTCATGTGGATGCATCTATTAAAGAATATATTGTGGAAATCGCTCAAGCGACGCGGAATCATCCATCTGTTTATTTAGGCGTTAGTCCAAGGGGATCGATCGCCCTCATGAAAGCGGCACAGGCGTATGCACTTTTGAATCAGCGTGATTATGTCATTCCTGATGATGTACAGTATTTGGCGCCATATACATGGCCGCATCGAATGATTTTGACATCAGAAGCGACGTATGAAGGGAAGAAGGCGGAGACACTGCTGCGACAGCTGCTTGAGCAAATTGGCGTACCAGTTCAAAAGTCGATGACGCAATGACGTCACGTGACCGTTTCGCTATTTCATTATGGTTACGGGTGATGATGCTCATCATCCTCACTGCCGCAGCCTTTTGTTATGCCATGTTTCAGGGCGGCTTTGTAAGCTGGTTCCTTTTTTATGCGTGTTTACCATATGCTTTGTATGCTTTGCTATTTGCGCTCGTTCCGCTTCGCGCGACAGCGAAAAGGACATTGCAGCACACCCGGTTGAAGGCGGGGGATGTGCTGTCTGTTGACATTGACATCAAGCGAACGAATCCATTTCCGTATGTGTACGTCTTAATTGAGGATGATCCGCCGGATACCTTCCACTTGCAGGAACAAATTGAAATGAAGCAAATGCTGTTTCCCTGGTTTCGGAAAACGTGGCGATTTTCTTATCAATTGGATGATATTGTGCGTGGAGAGCATCAATTAACGGCGGTTAGAATCAAAACGGGTGATATGTTTGGGTTTGTTGAAAAAGAAGTGATTCTTCCATTAGAAGACAAGCTGCTTGTGTATCCAAAATTGCTGGATATTCCAGTTGAACCTACTGAATCGGTGAATGAAAATGGAGGCAAAGCGGTGCACTCGTGGTTAAATGAACCGACCAATGTGACGACAGGCGTGCGAGAATACCAGCAAGGAGACCGTTTTGCTTGGGTGGACTGGAAAACGACGGCCAGAAGAGGTCAGCTGATGACGAAGGAGTTTGAACAGAATCAAACAAAGGATCTTGTGGTGTTTGCTGATTTTACGGATGAAGCCGTATTTGAAACAGTCGTGTCTATTGCAGCCTCTGTTCTTCAAACGGCTGTGAAAAAAGGGGTGCCGTCAGGCCTTGTACCTCTAGGAGATCAGCATGCCTTTCGAGTGGATCAAGGAGAACTTCATTTACAGGACATGCTTTATTATTTGACAAGGGTGCAGTATCAGCCTTTTCGTGCACTAGAATATCAATCGTTAGCAGCGAGTGAGTACCAGCATTCAGGAAAATATATCATCACGGGTCAGCTACAGGAGGAGCTTGTCACCAGTCTTCTTAGACATCGAAACAAAAAGAACATCACCGTTCTTTTAGTGAAGAGAGCCGTGGACCGATTGACGACAAAAGAAAAACAGCTTGTAGACCGGCTCAAGGCTTCTGGAATACGTACCACCCTTTTATTTGAAGACCGGCTGCACGAAAGAACTGTGAGGTGACAAACATTTATGCTGCATACGCATCAGCGGCAAAGCCGTTTTGAGTTGTTCATCTATTATGCTGTAGCATTTCTGCTGCTTTGGGAGTGGCTTCGTCCACTTCAGGATTTTACAGAGACGAGTCATACGTCTTATTTCATCATTTTTATCGGGCTTACGTGTTTGTTTACGTTCTTTCGTCTTAAGTGGTATGTGACGTTTCCGATTTGTGCTGGACTGATTTTGCTTGCCTTATATTTGATCTTTTATCAATCAGAGCCAAGCTTTCCGGCTGCTTTACTTGCTGATATGAAAGATAATATCACGTTCATGAGCACTGGCATGTGGAGTGACATGTATCCGTCTTTCCGTACATTGTTGTTTTATATTTTGCTGTGGCTGCTTGTTTACTTGCTTCATTATTGGGTGGTCTATCAGCAGCGTATCTTTTTCTTTTTACTGATGACGATTGTGTATGTCACGATCCTTGATACGTTTACGCCATATGATGCGACCTTTGCAATCGTTCGAATTATGGTGTTTGGCTTTTGTTTGCTCGGATTGCTGTATTTTGATCGACTGCGTTCGGCTGAAGGCATTCGGGTCTCGCAGAAAGCGCGTCTTCAGTGGTTTTTACCGATGCTGGCGCTTGTTCTCGTATCAGCGTCACTCGGCGTTTCTTTGCCGAAGTCTGATCCGAAATGGCCCGATCCTGTCCCGTTTTTTAAGGCGGTCACGAATCAAGATAACGCAGCCGGGCAGAATAAGGTGGGATATAGTGCAGATGATTCGTCGCTTGGCGGACCGTTTAGTGAGGACCGGACACCGGTCTTTAAATGGAGCGGAAAGGAGCCGTCTTATTTTCGTGTAGAAACAAAAAGCATCTACACGGGAAAGGGCTGGGAGGATGCTTCAAATGATATGAAGCCTACTCGGTTAAAGGACGACGAGGTGCCGAACCGCTGGTTTACCGAGCAGGTGAAAACAGAGGAGCATGAAACGAGAGTCGATATGGAATCGGATTATCGTTTTCATCATGCAGTTTATCCAATTGGGACGATCAGGTTGACGCCAATGGAAAATATCCCGCTGCAAATGATAGGCAAAACAGAGAAAATTGTGCCGTCTATTCAAAACTCGCCGAAAAATTTAGGGAACTATCAAGTCAGCTTCTTATCACCTACATTTATCCTTGAGGACTTGCAGCGGATCAAAGTGCCGACCAAGCAGCAGGTGAATCAGCAGGTCGGACGTGAATATTTGCAGCTTCCATCCTCACTCCCAGAGCGTGTGAAAACTTTGGCAAACAGCTTAACGGAAACGAAGGATAATATGTATGATAAAGCCAAAGCGATTGAGGATTATTTAGGGTCTGCGAAGTTTTCATATGAAACGCAAAATGTCGCCGTGCCTAGTCGAAACGAAGATTATGTGGATCAATTTTTATTTGATACGATGATGGGCTACTGTGATAATTTTTCAACCTCTATGATTGTGATGCTTCGCTCGATCGGGATTCCAGCGAGATGGGTGAAAGGATATACGTCTGGTCAGTTATATGAAACACAGATGGATGGAAACAATGTGTATGAAGTGACCAATAACAATGCGCATTCATGGGTAGAGGTTTATTTTCCAAACAGGGGCTGGGTGACCTTTGAACCGACAAAAGGATTTACGAACCCAGAAACATTTACGAATGAAACCACTGCTAGCGATCAAACGGATGATCAAAAGGAAGAAGAGGATCAGTCTAGTTCTGATTCAAGCGAAGAACAGCAGCAAGACCAGCCGCAGCAGCAGGAAGCGGAGCAGCCGTCAGAACCAAAGGAACAAACAGCGCAAGCAAAGCCAAGTATGGTGCATGTTGGTTCAATCGTAGGGTATGTGGCCGGAGCTATTGTCCTTCTTGGATTCATCAGCTGGTTGCTTTATCGATTGAGAGCAAGATGGCTGCCATTCTTGATTGTAAGAAAGGTGAAACGTCTGCCAGATGAGGAAGCATTCTTCTATGCGTATGCTGCTCTATTAAAGCAACTTGGGCGCAGGGGAATCGAGAAAAAACCAGGTATGACGCTAAGAGAATTCGCTTCTTTGATTGATGAGAAGGATGGAGATCATGACATGTCAGAGCTGACGCAGCTCTATGAGCGTGCGCTCTATCGACGAGAAGATGTAGCGGCGCTTTGGCGGCAATCCGCAAAGTTATGGGAAAATTTAATAAACAGGAGATAGTCTTGACCGCGTACCTTCCTGTTGTTAGAATAGGTGAATATTAAAACCTTCTAAAATACATGAAATTGAAGCGCTCGGATGTGAGTCTGGGCGCTTCAAAAGCGTGATTCACACTGAGAGCAGGTTTTCTCCTCTCATTTTTTCTGTGCGTTTATAAAAACTATATTGGACATAGAGGTGACACCATGACAAATTTAGTAAATGAAATGATTTTGGTTCTCGATTTCGGCAGTCAGTACAATCAGCTGATCACACGCCGTATTCGTGAATTTGGTGTGTACAGTGAGCTTCATCCGCACACTTTAACTGCTGAAGAAATTAAAGAAATGGCGCCTAAAGGAATCATCCTTTCTGGCGGACCGAACAGTGTTTATGATGAAGGATCTTTCCGCTGTGATGAAAAGATTTTTGATCTAGACATTCCGATTTTAGGCATTTGCTACGGCATGCAGCTGATGACTCACTATTTAGGCGGGAAAGTAGAAGCAGCAAGCCAGCGTGAATATGGAAAAGCAGATATCCACATTAACGGAACACCTGCTTTATTCAAAGACCTTCCGACTGATCAAGTCGTTTGGATGAGCCATGGTGACCTCGTCGTTGAAGTACCAGAAGGCTTTACAGTTGATGCAACAAGTGCACATTGTCCAAACTCAGCGATGAGCTTAG
This sequence comes from Bacillus crepusculi, assembly GCF_014764715.1. Classification (GTDB taxonomy): domain Bacteria; phylum Bacillota; class Bacilli; order Bacillales; family Bacillaceae; genus Bacillus. The sequence continues at coordinate 28,071 of NZ_JACXXE010000007.1, forward strand.
CTGAGAAGAATTTCTATGGCGTTCAGTTCCACCCAGAGGTTCGTCACTCTGAGTACGGTAACGACCTATTGAAAAACTTTGTCTTCGGCGTGTGTGATTGTGATGGTAAATGGTCAATGGAGAACTTCATTGAAATTGAAATGCAGAAAATCCGTGAAACAGTAGGCGACAAACAAGTATTGTGCGCACTAAGCGGCGGTGTAGATTCATCTGTTGTGGCTGTATTGATCCACAAAGCCATCGGTGATCAGCTGACATGTATTTTCGTTGACCACGGTCTTCTTCGCAAAGGCGAAGCAGAAGGGGTTATGAAGACATTTAGCGAAGGTTTCAACATGAACGTGATTAAAGTAGATGCGAAAGATCGTTTCTTAAACAAGCTAAAAGGTGTATCTGATCCTGAGCAAAAACGTAAAATCATCGGTAACGAATTCATTTATGTCTTCGATGATGAATCGGACAAGCTCAAAGGAATCGACTACTTAGCACAAGGAACACTTTATACAGATATCATTGAGAGCGGAACAGCAACGGCACAAACAATCAAATCTCACCACAACGTAGGCGGTCTTCCAGAAGACATGCAGTTCGAATTGATTGAGCCACTTAATACGCTATTCAAGGATGAAGTCCGTGCCTTAGGTTCAGAGCTTGGCATTCCTGACGACATCGTGTGGAGACAGCCATTCCCAGGTCCAGGACTAGGTATCCGTGTACTAGGCGAAATTTCTGAAGAAAAACTAGAAATTGTTCGTGAATCGGATGCGATTCTCCGCGAAGAAATTGCCAACTTCGGCCTTGAGCGCGACATCTGGCAATACTTCACAGTCCTCCCAGACATCCGCAGCGTAGGTGTCATGGGTGACGCAAGAACATACGATTACACAATCGGTATCCGTGCTGTTACATCTATTGACGGTATGACGAGTGACTGGGCAAGAATCCCTTGGGATGTACTTGAAAAGATCTCAACTCGTATTGTGAATGAAGTGAAGCATGTGAACCGTGTTGTTTATGATATTACGAGTAAGCCACCTGCTACGATTGAGTGGGAGTAATAATAAGAAAGCCCAGAATCCTTATTAAAAGGGTTCTGGGCTTTCTTTTTTAAGCATTTGCAAACAAAATATTTATTTTTCTAATCCTAATTTATAAAATTCTTTATTAGAAAGTTTTTTTTCTAATCTAAGTCCTTCGTATTGCTCCTTAATAAAATAATTTTGAAGATTAAATTCATTATCAATATACACATCTATAACTCTTTGTAATAAGGAGTTTGCATAGGCTTCTGCAAATTTTACCAAGTAAGGTATAAGTTTTTTTGAAATATAACCATTATGAACAATTTGATTTCTAGTCTTGTAGATATAATCAATTGTCAATTTAACTTCATCTCTTTTAATTTTCAATCTTTGTATTGCTTCTTTATTATCATTATAAAAGTTAATGGTATTCTCTATTTCATCTAAAAAGCTTACCTTTGTGGTGTATGATAATAATTCATGTTTCCGTTTATCGAAATTGATTAATGATACTCTAGAGTCTTCATTATATGATTCATAGATTCCGACGTCTTTGATAAATTCGGTGGGTATATTTATAGTTTCATCATTTCTATGTGCATCTTGTGTATAATGCCTAGTTAATAAAAAGAGGTTATGGATAGGTCTAAATCTTTCCCAAAGAAAATACATATTAGATACAGTTTCTTTAATAAACGTAAATTTAGTTTCATTATTTTTTTTAGAGATATTAGCTAAACTTTCAAGGCAAATCCAGTAATTTAAAAGTTTATTTTCTTCTGATTCCCAAATAGACTTAGACATGAGCTCAATCACATTGATTATTGAATTCACTTCAATAAACATATTTCTCTTTTGAAGTATATCAATTAAATTAGAATAATCGTTCATTTCTTTATATTTTTCATTATTTAAAAAGATGGGGTGATCTTTGCTGAGTTTTCTTCTAAGAGTTTTTTCATCTCTATTTGAACGGGAGGTTATACCAAAGGTACTGTGCTGAGTGTCTGTTTTTTTTCCTATATATTGTCCATCCCAAAATACTTCTGTATATTTTGATGCGAATTTTAAATTTATTAAATTTAAAAAAATAAAATATTTCTCTTCAGCTTGTTTTTTTGCGATGTTAATAGATGTTGCTTTTACATTAATAATTACGTTACATCGACTTTTATTATCTTCAACTTCATCTGATGATTTTAGGGGTAATGGAAACAATTCGTATGACCATTCTTCTTTATCTAATTTTTGTGTTTGGAGTGGATCGTATATGGATAAACCAAATAATGTTTCGTTTCCATCTACTAGCATACCCCAAACGGGAAATATAAAAGTATAATCAACTTCCTCTAATACCAAGTTCTTTTTAAATATGTTTAATCTATCTTCCAAGCTTAAATTATCAATATATTCTTTAGCCTGGATATCAGGTAATTCTTCAGGAATATATTTAAATAAGATTATAATTTCTTCATCGTTTTGTAAGATATAGGATCTAAAAATTTCATCACATAATTTTTTTACATCGTCTATATCCATTCCGGAAGTTACCAAATCTATTATGATATCTTTTGTTAAATTACTTATTTTAATTCTATGTTCTTTTGAAAATGATTTCTTTTTAAGTAATATTAGTAATTCATCGAATAATATTTGTGCAAAAGATTCATTAGAGAATATTTCTGAAAGTTTTTTTGATAAAATATAAGCTGCTTGTCCATTTTTCTTTTCTAAATAATTTTTTAAAATAAGTAGTTCATCTTTATATAAATGCATATGTTGTTCTTTGAGAAACTTTTCTATTAAGTTTAGATAAACTTTCCGATTGTTCTCACTTTCAAATTTATTTAACTCATACTCATTCCTGATATCTAGTAGAACCATCCTGATATTAATTACATCAATTCCTATCTCTCCATTTTTAACTTCATTTGAAAGAGAATTCCATTTTTCATACCAATACTCTAGAGCTTCACTATACAAAGGGTCTTCGTTAAATATAGCTAATTGCAAAACAACACCTCATTCTTAAATTAATATAAAGGTAGATTTCTATATCTTTTCATTATAAAACTACGTATTAAATGTTCAGATGGATGCGATTTTTCACATCAAATACTTTACTTGTGGGTTCGCATCATATGAAAGGATAAAAAAACAAAGAGTTGATTGATTTCGTTCTTCGCTTCATAGATTGAGGAGTTGCTTTAACTTTTCATTCCTAATCTTCTCCACAACACCACCGCAAGAACAAGCAAAATGACACATTGAATCGAAAGTAAAAGCATTTGTAATTCCACAGGCGTTTGCCCATTTGTGGTTTGATCCACGATATTATGAACGGTATGCCATAAGATCACCCATTGCAAGCTGTTCGTGAGTGCCACGATTTCAGCTACAACGAATCCAAATAAAAAGGCGAATAAGATTTGTGCCACTGTTAATGTGATGCTTTTTCCGCTTAGTAGATTCGCAGCATGACCAAGACCGAATAGGACGGCGGAGCCCCATATGGCAGTGCTCAAGTTGATTTGTTTTAAATATTGGAACAGAATGCCGCGAAAAATTCCTTCTTCAAAAAGACCGACACACACCATGAAGAAACAAAGTGCTAGAAAGGAAGAAACAGTTAAATCCTTGTTGAATCCAGCAATAAACGGAATGGCCTCGATGATAAGGATAGGAAATATCCACATACCGAGAGAGCCTTTTCGAAAACCTATTTCTTTTAAGTGAAAACGGCTTTTCTGAATAATCAATAGAAGAAAGAGACAGCCAGCCAGCATCGCGCAGCCATTGATGATATAGATGTTCATTGGATCGGTTACTTCTTTGATGGATATATAGATACCTGCACTTGTTGGAATGATTAAAGAAAACAGCAGTAGAAGCACAGATTTTCGAATGATTGTCATTGGTTTCATGTTTTGATTCCTCCTCTAACGTCAGAGTAGCGGAATCAAGAAGGAGCCTCAATCAAATCTTTCTAACATGTCAATTTTTAGCCCCAAGATGCATATTAAGAAGTTGTTCGTTTCTTTCGCTGCTGTAAAAGATCGTTGATTTCCTCAGCGGTTGCTTGATCTTTTTTATACAATAGGTACTTAATTACAAAGAATAAAGCCATGACCACAAGAAAATTCACGATAAACGAAAGTGGGCTGATTTCACCGCTGACAATAATGAGGGTTGTTATAATCATACACATCACAAGGACGATATAAAGAATTTGTTGGAAAAGAATCCGTTTATGACTGTACGTTTGCTTTGGGTATAGCAAGAAGGTCAGGGCGCTTGAAAAAAAGGAACTGAACATGATGGCTTGTAAAATGTAAATAGGCATCGCTCCAAACGTAAAACAGTAAATCAGCACTAAGGCAGTAAAGATCATGCAAAATGTGATCAAAAGATTTGTGATATAACGTTTCATCCTGTTCACTTCCTCCGTAACCCAAGTTTCTCTTTTAATGATTGAATATAAAAACGTGAAATCATCACCTTTTCCTCATTTGTAAGCCGTGCTTCAAAACGACCGCTTGTTTTAGGAGAAATAGCGGCAATAGAATCTATATTCAGAATCATCGATTTTGAAATCCTGACATAATCATGCGCTTCAAGCAGTTCTTCAAGTTCAAATAACTTTTCCTTTAAGAGAAACACTCCATCTGATGTATACAAGAACGATCTTTTATCAACACTTTCTATATATAAAATGTCGTGATAATAGACCTTTTTCACTCTTTCTTTCGTAGGTTCTTGTGCTAAGAAATAGGGGGCTGACTGCTCCACTTGCTGGACAAGTTTTTCAATCGCCGGATTGAGCTCATAAATATGAAAAGAAACATACTCTGATTGCGGCTTTTGAATGAATTGAATATCCGTTTTCATTTGTTTCTCCTCTGTCTAAAATAGGATTTTTCGTAATCTCTCTTAAAAATCGAATACATATACACATCATCGAACCTCTTTTGCCCCAATTCATACTCCCTCAATAAACCCTCTCTTACAAATTCGATCTTCTCCAATAATTGAACAGAGGACGTATTTGCTGGATCAATAATGGCTTCAATCCGATTTAGGTTCATTTCCTGAAATCCATATCGCAACACCGCAGTAATCGCTTCCTTCATAATGCCTTTTCTCCAATGATCATGGTGTAATTCATAGCCAAATTCCGTACGGCGGTGCTGTTTTTCTAGATTGAGAAAGCCGCAGCTGCCGATGATGGTCGTATCTCCTTTTAAGGAAATACCCCACCTAATTCCTGTTTGTTCCTTGAAGATTTGGTTATACCAATCGACTTCTTCTTTCGTTTCTTCGATCGATTGATGAGCATCGATTCCCATATAGCGGCACACGGTTTCATTTGATAAGTAGAGGTGCATATCCTCAGCATCTGCCATTGTTGCTTGTTTTAAAATTAGTCTTTCGGTATGTATTGTTGGAAATGATGAGGGGAATGTGATTGGGGTCATTCGTTTATCCTCCATGTGATGGCTTTTGTTCTGTACATGCCTTACAATAAAAAAACCCTTTAATCAGTTTCTTCCATCATACCAAAAATTGAAATGTTTTCTATTGGTTTTCCTGTGTCTTTCGTTGGGTGCGTTCGTGTAAATAAAACGAATACCAAATCATCATCAGCGCTACAAGGCTTGCTAATCCGCCAATCCAGCTTAAATTCGTTATGTTTGAATATTGAATCATTACACCGCCCATTGATGATCCAAGCATCATGCCAATGTTCATGATCGCGGTATTAAAGCTTAGCACGGTTTCTGATGCTTGGGGTTTTAGGGAGATGAGATAAAATTGCTTCGCTGGGGTTGTGGTCCAAGTAGCGATGCCCCATATGGCGAGAGTGATCAAGACACCTGCTGTAGAGAATTGCGTAAAAAAGAGCACAAATAAGGACAACATCTGGATCATGATGCTGATCGAGATGGTTCGGTTTGGTCCCCATTGATCGACGGCAAAGCCACCAAAGCGTGAGCCGATAAAAGCGGAAATTCCTAAAATGAGTAAAGCGATACTAGTCATTTCAAGAGAAAAGCCGGCGGTCTGTCGCAATAATGGAGAGATATAAGCGAAGACCATTGTGTAGCCTAAGATCCAAAAGGCTGTCGTTGCTAAGCCGCTGATCACCCTTTTGTCTTGAAGGATGTGTAATTGCTGCTTCAATGGCAGATGAGAATGCCCCTCCATGCGTGGCAGTAATTGATAAAGAAGTATCAAGAGACAAGCAGTACCTAGCGCGATGATAAGAAAAATATAATGCCAATCCACATGGCCTGATAAAAATGTCCCGATTGGCACACCAAGTACGAGTGAAACTGTAAACCCAGTAATAACCGTTGCCATCGCACTTCCCTTTTTTTCTGGTGGGGCGAGCTGCGCTGCATAATTTGTTGCGAGCACAATATATAAGCCGCCACTCATGGCCATGATGACCCGCGAAAGCATGAGCAGCATAAAGTGATGGCTAAAAAAGGCAAGCACATTACCTGCTATAAACATGGAAATAGCCGATAAAAGAACCTTTTTTCGATTCAATTTCGATGTGGCCATGACTAAAAAGAGGGCACCCACGGCATAAAAAAGAGAATAGATGGTGATGAGCTGACCCGCAACAGGGATTGAGATGTGCAGATCGTCAGAAATGATGTCCAGTATGCCTGATACGACAAATTCTGAAGTGCCTGTGACGAAGGAACCGACGGCTAAAAGTAATATGAGCAATGGATAAGATTTACTTTTCATTTTGAACCCTTCCTTTATGTTGAAACGTTGTATTCATTTTAAATTCCGTGCTAACATAAGTAAAATTGATGTTTTTCATGAAAGGGATGAGTGAATACTCATGAGCTTTGTTCGATTCGAGACGATGGCTAAGGTGGTCGAGCTAGGCAGTTTTACAGCTGCAGCTGAAGCATTAAATATGACGCAGTCTGCCGTGAGTCATGCGGTGGCAAGTTTAGAGACGGAGTGGGGCGTGTCTTTATTCGTGCGTGACCGAAAAAAGGGCATAACGCTGACAGACACTGGCGAAACCCTTCTTCCGCATATAAGAGAAGTGCTAAATAGAGTAGAGAAAATTCAGCAGGAAATTGCGCTCACCAAAAATATTGAATCTGGCTTGATTCGGATTGGAACATTTGCCAGTGCATCCGCTTGTTTATTGCCAAAACTGCTTGTGAGCTATCAGAAAAAGCATCCAAAGATTGAATTTAAGTTCTATGAGGGGACATATGAGGAAATATTGGAGTGGCTCGATTCTGGCATTATTGATGTTGGTTTTGTTGTAAAAGGTAAAGCGGATGAAGCCTTTGATCTGCTGCCACTCATAAAAGATAAAATGGTGGTCGCCTATCACGAAAATCATCGTTTTAAGCAGCAGCCAATTGTAGATATGGAAGAATTAGCGGATGAACCGTTTATTATGCCAACTGGCATGTATCAATCCCATGTAGAGGATATTTTTTCAGAGGCACAAATCAAGCCGTCTATTTTATTTGAAGTGCATGATTGTACGACCATTGCCCGCATGGTTGGGGAAGGACTTGGTGTGACGATAGGCCCTGATTTATTCCTGAAAACGCAGCAACTTGTGCAGATCAGTCATCTGAATGTATCGCATCATCGTGAGGTGGCGCTTGCCTGTCCATCGCTCACGCAAGCTTCTCCTGCTGTGAAGGCTTTTTTCGATGTAGCTGAAACGGTTTTTACAAGAATTCAGTGATGGGTGTATAAAGAACTAGATGTGAATTTCCAAATTCGTGTAATAAGACGAATGAAGCGGACATTTCTTTGAAAAATGTTCGCTTTTCATATTGTGTTTTAAAAATGAAGTTGGTACAATAGACACAGAAATCAAATAGATAGAAGTCGTATAATCGCGGGGATATGGCCCGCAAGTTTCTACCAAGCTACCGTAAATGGCTTGACTACGTCAATTCACACTCGTTTGATATAAATCATGCATTGTTCTTGTTTGATGTCACGGTCTGAATTCACATTGTAGTCAAGCGTCCCAAAATTGTTGGGGCGTTTTTTATTTGACTTGTGAATGGGACAGACTAAAGCAAAAGGACATGAAGGGAGTCAGTTGGCTTTGAAACAGTTTTTTCAGTTTGATGAGTTAGGAACAAATTATCGCAGAGAGATCATCGGCGGTTTAACCACATTTTTGTCGATGGCTTACATCTTGTTTGTCAATCCGATCACACTTGCTTTAGTGGCAGTACCGGATTTTCCAGATAAATTACGAATTGATCAGGGTGCTGTCTTTACAGCGACGGCGTTAGCCTCTGCTGCCGGGTGTATCCTGATGGGATTGATCGCCAGGTATCCGATTGCGATTGCACCCGGTATGGGTCTGAATGCCTTCTTCGCCTTCTCGGTTGTTCTTGGTATGGGCATCTCATGGCAGGCAGCATTATCAGGTGTTTTTGTTTCAGGATTGATTTTCGTCGCCCTTTCTTTAACAGGTTTCCGTGAAAAAATCATCAATGCCATTCCGGCTGAGCTAAAGCTGGCAGTGGGTGCGGGTATTGGTTTGTTCATTACGTTTGTCGGTTTGCAGGGCTCTGGCATTATCGCCAATAATGATAATACGCTCGTTTCGATTGGAAACATTCATAGTGGTCCTGTCCTGTTAACGGTGTTTGGTATCGTTGTGACCGTCATTTTAATGGTTCTTCGCGTCAATGCAGGTGTCTTCATTGGGATGCTTGTGACAGCTATTGCCGGGATGATCTTTGGTCTTGTACCAGTACCGTCTCAAATTGTAGGAAGTATTCCAAGCTTGTCTCCAACCTTTGGTCAAGCCTTGATTCATTTACCAGAAATCTTCTCGATTCAAATGCTTGTCGTGATTTTAACCTTCCTATTCGTTGGGTTCTTTGATACAGCTGGTACACTTGTGGCTGTGGCAACACAGGCTGGTTTAATGAAAAATAATGAGCTGCCGCGTGCAGGAAGAGCACTGCTGGCGGATTCTTCTTCTATCGTCGTCGGTTCTGTCCTTGGAACATCTACAACGACGTCTTATGTAGAATCTAGCTCAGGTGTTGCTGCTGGTGCGCGTTCTGGTTTTGCAGCCGTCGTCACAGGTATTTTCTTCTTGCTTGCGATGTTCTTCTCACCGCTTTTATCCATCGTTACATCGAATGTGACTGCACCTGCTTTAATTATTGTCGGTGCGCTGATGGTCGCTCCGCTGGCGAAGATTGCATGGGATCGTTTTGAAATTGCGGTACCAGCTTTCTTAACGATGATTATGATGCCACTGACATACAGTATTGCAACAGGGATTGCGGTTGGCTTTATTTTCTACCCGATCACCATGATCTTTAAAGGGAAAGCCAAGGAAGTGCATCCAATTATGTACGGATTGTTTGTCATTTTTATTCTATACTTTGCTTTCTTGAATCATTAATGATTTCACCCAAAACAGCCGCTCGTGTTAGCTGCTGTTTTTTTGTTGAGGAAAAATAAAAACATAGTTGACTTATAGGAATTATGTGTTTATGATAAAAAGACATAATTCGCTGATTGGATCACCAAAGGCGCTTTGATTTCCTTTTTTCAATAGAAGGTTTCAGGGTGCCTTTTTTCTGTTACACATTCATTAAAAAGGGGAGGAGATGTCTTGTGTCACGCTGGCTTAGACAGGTGATTGAACGGAAAAAGCAGGTGCTGATTCAAAAGCTCCTTTTATGGGGGCATGAGGAAAAACAGGAAGCGCTCATGCATTATACGATTCATGAGCTGGAAAATGAGGTTCTCTATTTAAAAGAGCGAAAACAAAAATAGGGGGATGAGCGATGGATGAACAAAAGCTGAATTATATTTTATCTGCCTTAAAAGGGATCGACTATGGATCAGTGGTCATCACCATTCATAATGGACATATTACACAGGTTGATACGACCAAAAAGACTCGGTTCCCCGCTCATCAGGAGAATCTCCGGGTCCCGCAAGGAAAGCGGAGTCAATATCGTTGACCATGAATTTCAACATTGATAAAAAGCTGATGGAGGCCGTCAGCTTTTTTGTTTTGTCTTATTTTCTCTCCATTTTAAAACCTCTGCTACCTTTTATCCGTCTATTCGTATGAACGTCAAGGAATCTTGACTGAATAGAGAGACTCCGCTACTTTAAGAGGAGTCATCCGAACAGTTCATGCACTTGAGCACTGTAAGGATTGGATAGGAGTTGATATGAGATGTTAGAGAAAGATCAAGATCAGGGGACATCTGAAAAGAAAAACGAAGAGTCATCAATAGATCAAGAAACAAGGCAATCCCGCCTCAGTCGCAGCGCTGCAAAACGAGGAAGAACCTCAAAATCAGCGGATGATGAGCGTTCAGCTATCCAGCGTATACTGCAAGGTGTAGGAGGCGCGTTTAAGCGTTATGGTTCATATGGACTGGCGATGTTAAAATCACCGAGCCAGGCCATTAATCAAGCGGAAACATTGCGTATGAAGTACGCCTGGATCTCGATTGTGTTATTCAGCGTGTTTTTTGCTTTAGGCAACTATGTTCAATTAAAGGCGTCAAAGACCCGCTTATTAGGCTTTGGCATTCATTATTCTTTTGGCGACGCCTTTTTGAAGGTAGCGGTCTTTACACTCATTCTGTTGACATTGATGATGCTTACCGTCTGGCTGCTCGGAAAGTACATGCTAAAAGGAAACATATCACTGAAAGAAGTGATCATGAAGTTTGGCGCTGCGCTTGTGCCGGTTTTGGTTTTATCCATCTTTTGGCTTGTATTTGCCATGCTGAATATTCCATACGTGACTGTCATATTATCCGTGATGATGTTTTTCGGTCTCCAGTTAATAGCGGTGGTGCTGTTTCATTCGATTCAATCAGAGCATGAAGGCATGCGCGGAGATTTGATGTATGCTGGATGGGTCTTTTTATTGGTTGAGCTCATCATCATTGCGCTGCTTTGGGGCATTGTTGGAGAATATTTGATTCCATCACTTGTTCCTGTCCGGTTTGGATAAACATCGTGAACCTCCTTTTTTCATAAAGGGGGTTTTTATGTTGAGAAGAGGAAAAAACGGGTAAACTCTTGGTAACAAAGACCACCCTTGATGTCGAAAGATAGATGTGTTTTTCTCGCGCAAATTTGATTGTATCAAGGTATGTTCTCTAGTAGAATATGGGGTGCTTTATTTGATTTTTAGTGCAGGGGGTTCGAATCGTGCTTCAACAACTTTTATCCAATGCGTTCACCATGGTTTTGATCATTTTAGTGATTAATATTGTCTATGTCTCTTTTTCCACCATGCGTTTGATTTTAACAATGAAAGGCAGACGGTACGCAGCTGCTTTTGCTGGTACGATCGAAATGCTCATTTATGTGATTGGGTTAAGTATCGTACTTGATAACTTAGATCAAGTACAAAATATCATTGCGTATGCGCTAGGCTATGGGATGGGGATCATTGTCGGGATGAAAATTGAAGAGAAGCTGGCACTTGGCTACACAACGGTTAATGTGATTACAAAAGAATTGGATGTCGATCTCCCAAGACAATTGAGAGAAAAAGGATATGGCGTCACCAGCTGGGTAGCAGGCGGTCTTGAAGGAGACCGGACAGCGTTGCAAATTTTAACACCGAGAAAATATGAGCTGCAATTATATGAAACGATTAAAACGCTGGATTCAAAGGCGTTTATCATTTCATATGAGCCTAAATCGATTCACGGCGGCTTCTGGGTGAAGGCTGTGAAGAAAAGGAGAATTAAAGAATGACCGCAAAACCAAAGAAGAAAAAATTCTACGTGGAAGACAACATGACGATCGACCAAGTGTTGTCCCAGATGGCAGAGGAAGGCTATTCACCTGTCCGTCGAATGGAGGAGCCCATTTTTCAGGAAAAGAAGGAAAATGGGTCGATTCAGATCATTCCGATTGGGAAAAAAATCGTATTTGAAGGAAAAATAGTCTAAATCCGAACATTAAAACGACGACTTCATAGATTGTTCGATAAATCCGTTGACATCATGAACATCCGTTGTTAAGATAAACATGAAATCAAAACACGAGCCTCATATAATCTTGGGAATATGGCCCATAAGTTTCTACCCAGTTACCGTAAATGACTGGACTATGCAGGATAGTGAACAAAACTGACATGGCGTTTCAAAAGCGAACAGCGCTTACCATGGCCCGGTTTGTGTTGCTTCCTAACAATGCAATGCAAATCGGGCCTTTTTGTTCGGCGTTTGACAAGCTGCTTAGGTTTGGGAAGCGTGTCAAACGATACAAAATCGAATATCAGCTTAAAGGTGGGGACAAAATGAAGCCGCTTGTAGGTGTCATCATGGGAAGTACATCTGATTGGGAAACAATGAAAAATGCGTGCGATATCTTAGAGGAATTAGACATTCCGTATGAAAAACAGGTTGTATCCGCACATCGGACACCTGACTTGATGTTTGAATATGCGACGGAAGCAAGAGGTAAAGGACTCAAGGTCATTATTGCCGGTGCTGGAGGCGCAGCTCATTTACCGGGGATGGTCGCAGCGAAAACGACACTGCCGGTCATTGGTGTGCCTGTACAATCAAAAGCATTAAATGGACTGGATTCCTTATTATCCATCGTTCAAATGCCAGGCGGTGTACCAGTTGCCACAGTGGCGATTGGCAAAGCCGGTGCCACAAACGCAGGTCTTCTTGCCGCACAAATGATTTCAGCATTTGATGAAACAATTGCCGCTCGCCTTGAAGAAAGAAGAGAGCAAACAAAACAGACTGTATTAGAAAGCAGTGATCAGCTTGGCTAAGCAGACCATTTTTCCAAACGCAACCATCGGGATCATCGGAGGAGGGCAGCTTGGCAGATATATGGCTGTCAGCGCAAAGCAAATGGGGTACCGGGCAGCTGTCTTAGATCCGGTCACACAATCTCCTTGTGGACAGGTGGCTGATACAGAAATCACAGCTGCATACAGTGACCTTGAAGCGATTCGAAAGCTGGCAGAAATCAGCGATGTGGTGACATATGAGTTTGAAAACATTGATTATGATGCGCTCAATCAGCTGAAGGAAGAGGCCTATTTACCGCAAGGAAGTGAACTTCTTCTTTTAACTCAAAATCGTGAAACCGAGAAAAAAGGGATTGTAGACGCAGGCTGTGAAGTAGCGCCTTATCGCATCATTCATGATGAAAAGGAGCTAGAAGCCGCAGTGGACGTGCTTGGTTTGCCAGCCGTGCTGAAAACATGCCGAGGCGGTTACGATGGAAAAGGACAGTACGTGATCAAAGAGAAAGGTCAGCTGCATGAAGCTGCTGCCTTGCTCACTCATGGAACATGTATTTTAGAAAGCTGGGTCCCATTTCAAATGGAGCTCTCGGTCATCGTCACGCGGTCTGTTCACGGGGAAATTGCGGTATTCCCAGTCGCTGAGAACATTCATAAGCACAATATTTTGTTCCAAAGCATTGTACCTGCAAGGGTGGATGACCGCATTCAAGAGAAGGCGAAGGGGCTGGCAACGACACTGGCTGAAAAGCTAGGCTTAGTCGGTACACTAGCGGTAGAGCTGTTCCTGACAAACGAAGGAAAGCTGCTCGTCAATGAACTGGCACCACGCCCGCATAATTCTGGACATTATACACTCGACTTATGTGAGACGAGTCAGTTTGAACAGCATATTCGCGCGATATGTGGTTTGCCGCTTGGCGGTACAGCCCTTTTATCTGCGGGCATGATGGTGAACTTATTAGGCGATGAAGTGGATATCCCAAAAGAGCATCCTGAGCTTCTAAAAGAAGCGAAGCTTTATCTATATGGAAAGCATGAAGTAAAAGCCGGCCGCAAAATGGGGCATATGACATTTATGAAGCAGCTCGATGATGAATGGATGACAAACATCACAAAGATATGGACTGAAAGAGATGGAGGAAACGGGAAATGATCGAACGTTACGCACGACCAGAAATGTCAGCAATCTGGACAGAGGAAAACAAATTTAATGCATGGCTTGAAGTAGAAATTCTCGCTTGTGAAGCTTGGGCAGAGCTTGGCGTCATTCCGAAAGAGGACGTTGTGACAATGCGCAAAAATGCAAGCTTTGATATTGAACGTATTTTAGAGATTGAACAAGACACACGCCACGACGTGGTTGCCTTTACGCGTGCTGTATCTGAATCTCTAGGAGAAGAAAGAAAGTGGGTTCATTACGGATTAACCTCTACAGACGTAGTGGATACGGCGCTTTCATATCTATTAAAACAGGCGAATGATATCTTGCTCAAGGACATTGAGAGATTTGTTGACATACTAAAAGAAAAAGCAAAAGAGCACAAATATACCGTCATGATGGGCCGTACACACGGTGTACACGCTGAACCGACAACATTTGGCCTAAAGCTTGCTCTTTGGTACGAAGAAATGAAGCGTAACTTAGAACGTTTTAAACAAGCAAAAGCAGGCATCGAATACGGCAAAATCTCTGGTGCTGTTGGCACATATGCAAACATCGACCCGTTTGTTGAGCAATATGTATGTGAAAAGCTTGGCATTAAAGCTGCACCAATCTCTACCCAAACCTTGCAGCGTGATCGTCATGCAGATTACATGGCTACTCTTGCACTCGTCGCAACGAGCATTGAGAAATTTGCTGTTGAAATTCGTGGTCTTCAAAAGAGTGAAACACGTGAAGTCGAAGAGTTCTTTGCAAAAGGACAAAAAGGATCATCGGCTATGCCGCATAAGCGGAATCCAATCGGCTCTGAAAATATGACGGGAATTGCCCGCGTCATCCGTGGTTATATGCTGACTGCTTATGAAAATGTGCCGCTTTGGCATGAGCGCGATATTTCTCATTCATCTGCTGAGCGCATCATTTTACCGGATGCAACGATTGCACTGAACTATATGCTGAACCGTTTCTCAAATATCGTGAAAAACTTGACGGTCTTCCCTGAGAATATGAAACGCAATATGGACCGCACACTTGGCTTGATTTACTCACAGCGTGTTCTTCTTGCATTAATCGATACAGGCATGGCACGTGAAGAGGCGTATGACACCGTTCAGCCAAAGGCAATGGAAGCGTGGGAAAAGCAAGTGCCGTTCCGTTCATTAGTAGAAGCAGAAGAGAAAATCACTTCACGCTTAACACCTGAACAAATCGCTGACTGCTTCGATTACAATTATCACTTGAAAAATGTCGATATGATTTTCGAACGTCTAGGTCTTGCGTAAGAAATGGACCGCCTGCTCGTCAGGCGCCCAATCCTGAAAATTGCCAACATTCAAATTAGGAGGCCAACCTGAATGACTGTGAAACAAGAACTTCTCTACGAAGGCAAAGCGAAAAAAATCTATCAGACCGATGACGAGCATATTTTATATGTCGAATATAAAGACTCAGCTACAGCGTTTAACGGCGAAAAGAAAGCTGAAATCGAAGGCAAAGGCAGACTGAACAACGAAATTTCGAGCTTAATCTTTCAAATGCTGCATGAGAAGGGGATTAACAATCACTTTGTGAAACGCCTCTCTGAAACAGAACAGCTCATTCAAAAGGTACAAATTGTTCCGCTTGAAGTGGTTGTACGAAACGTGGTGGCAGGCAGTATGTCAAAGCGTCTCGGAATCCCAGAAGGAACGAAACTGGACACACCTTTGATCGAGTTTTACTACAAGGATGATGCACTTGGTGATCCGCTCATTACAGAAGATCATATTCGCATTTTAGATGCAGCGACACCAGAGCAGGTCGAGGAAATGAAACAGATCACAAGACAAGTGAACGAAGAGTTAAAGCAAATCTTCTCAGATTGCCATGTGAATTTAATTGATTTCAAGCTTGAATTCGGAATAGATCACGAGAATCGTATTTTACTAGCTGATGAGATTTCACCTGATACGTGCAGGCTTTGGGACAAAGACACAAACGAAAAGCTTGATAAAGACGTGTTCAGACGAAACCTGGGCGGCTTAACGAATGCATACGAAGAAATTTTCAAAAGACTTGGAGGCCATAAACATGTATAAAGTGAAAATTTTTGTCAGCTTAAAAGAGAGCGTTCTTGATCCACAAGGAAGTGCCGTGCAGCACGCTTTGCACAGCATGTCTTATCAGGAAGTAAAGGATGTCCGTATCGGGAAATACATGGAGCTTGTCATTGAAAAATCAGATCGTGATTTAGACACAGTTGTCAAAGAAATGTGTGAAAAATTACTTGCCAACACGGTGATTGAAGATTACCGCTATGAGGTGGAGGAGGTTGTCGCACAGTGAAGTTTGCAGTGATCGTCTTGCCTGGCTCTAACTGTGATATCGATATGTACCATGCGATTCAAGATGAGCTAGGTGAACAAGTTGAATATGTATGGCACGACGAAACGAGTCTTGATGGATTTGACGGTGTACTCGTACCAGGCGGCTTCTCTTATGGGGATTACTTAAGATGTGGGGCGATTGCTCGCTTCTCAAACATCATGCCGGCGGTGAAAAAAGCAGCTGAGGAAGGAAAGCCTGTTCTTGGTGTTTGTAACGGGTTCCAAATTCTTCAGGAGCTTGGCATTCTTCCGGGTGCGATGAGACGGAATAAAGACTTGAAATTTATCTGTCGTCCAGTTGAACTCATTGTAGAGAACAACGAAACGCAATTTACAAGCGGCTATCAAAAAGGCGAATCCATTACGATTCCTGTAGCGCATGGTGAAGGCAACTTCTACTGTGACGAAGACACGTTAGCGAAGCTCATTGAACGCCGCCAAATCGCTTTCACTTACGGAGACGATATTAACGGCAGTGTCAATCGAATTGCTGGTGTAACGAATGAAAAGGGCAATGTACTTGGCATGATGCCGCACCCTGAGCGCGCGGTTGATTCATTACTAGGCAGCGCAGACGGACTTAAATTGTTTCAATCTATCGTGAAAAATTGGAGGGACACTCATGTCACTACTGCTTGAACCAAGTCACAAGCAAATTAAAGAAGAGAAATTGTATCAGCAAATGGGATTGAGTGATGAAGAATTCGCTTTAATCGAATCCATTATTGGCAGGCTGCCAAACTACACAGAAACGGGTATTTTTTCTGTCATGTGGTCAGAGCATTGTAGTTATAAAAACTCGAAGCCTGTTTTAAGCAAATTCCCGACAAAAGGAGAGCACGTCCTTCAAGGTCCTGGGGAAGGCGCTGGGATCGTTGATATTGGAGACAACCAAGCGGTTGTATTTAAAATCGAATCACATAACCATCCATCTGCGATTGAACCGTATCAAGGAGCGGCGACAGGTGTCGGCGGAATTATCCGTGATGTATTCTCCATGGGTGCGCGTCCAATTGCTGTATTAAACTCTCTTCGTTTTGGTGAACTGACTTCACCGCGCGTGAAGTACTTGTTTGAAGAAGTAGTGGCAGGGATCGCAGGCTATGGAAACTGTATTGGGATTCCAACAGTCGGCGGAGAGGTTCATTTTGATCAAAGCTATGAAGGCAATCCGCTCGTGAATGCGATGTGTGTTGGATTAATCAACCATGAGGACATCAAAAAAGGGCAGGCCAAAGGTGTTGGCAACACGGTCATGTACGTTGGTGCGAAAACGGGACGAGACGGAATTCACGGTGCTACATTTGCCTCTGAAGAATTCTCTGATGAATCAGAAGAAAAGCGTTCAGCTGTTCAAGTCGGCGATCCATTTATGGAAAAGCTGCTGCTTGAAGCGTGCCTTGAAGTCATCAAAAACGATGCACTCGTTGGTATTCAGGATATGGGAGCGGCTGGTTTAACAAGCTCAAGTGCGGAAATGGCAAGTAAAGCAGGCTCTGGCATCGAGATGAACCTAGACCTCATTCCGCAGCGTGAAACAGGCATGTCAGCATATGAAATGATGCTGTCTGAATCCCAAGAGAGAATGCTGTTGGTCATTGAAAAAGGCCATGAGCAAGAAATCATTGATATTTTTGAAAAATACGATCTTGAAGCAGTCTCAGTCGGTCATGTGACAGACGATAAAATGCTTCGTTTACTCCATCAAGGAGAAGTAGTATGTGAGCTTCCAGTTGATGCTCTTGCAGAAGAAGCACCGGTTTATCACAAGCCGTCAAGTGAGCCTGCATACTATCGCGAGTTTTTAGAAACAAAAGTGGAAGCTCCAGCGATCACAGATGCAGCAGATACATTGAAACAGCTGTTAAAGCAGCCAACGATTGCGAGTAAAGAATGGGTTTACGATCAATACGACTATATGGTTCGTACAAACACAGTCGTTGCACCTGGTTCTGATGCGGGTGTGCTCAGAATCCGTGGGACGAAAAAAGCTCTTGCGATGACAACAGATTGTAACGCACGTTATCTCTACCTTGATCCAGAGGTTGGTGGGAAGATCGCCGTTGCAGAAGCCGCACGTAACATTGTCTGCTCAGGCGCTCGCCCGCTTGCAGTAACAGATAACTTGAACTTCGGTAACCCGGAGAAACCAGAAATCTTCTGGCAGATTGAAAAATCTGCTGACGGCATTAGCGAAGCTTGCCGTACATTAAGCACACCGGTCATCGGCGGTAACGTCTCTTTATATAACGAGTCAAATGGAACAGCCATTTACCCAACGCCAGTTATTGGCATGGTTGGTTTGGTTGAAGATACAGCTCATATTACGACTCAATCGTTCAAGCAGGCAGGCGACGTCATTTTCGTCATTGGTGAGACGAAGGAAGAATTCGCAGGTAGTGAGCTTCAAAAGATGACAGAAGGCCGCATCTACGGAAAAGCACCAGAAATTGATTTGGATGTCGAGCTCACGCGTCAGGAAGCCCTTCTAGCTGCGATTCAAAACGGACTTGTTCAATCAGCACATGATGTGTCTGAAGGCGGTCTTGGTGTAGCACTGGCTGAAAGTACATTTGGAACAGACGGTCTTGGCGCCGATATCCAGATCGATCTAAACAGTGCGGCATCATTATTCAGTGAATCCCAGTCACGTTTTGTCGTCACAGTGAAACCTGAAAACCGCGAAGCGTTTGCTGCGGCTGTGAAAGATGCGAAAGAAGTCGGAACGGTGACAAATGATGGTGTGTTTACTGTCAAGAATCAAGAAGGACAACAATGGATTCATGCAGCGGTCAATGAGCTTGAACGCGCATGGAAAGGAGCGATCCCATGCTTGCTGAAATCAGAGGCTTAAACGAAGAGTGTGGTGTCTTTGGGGTTTGGGGACACGAAGAAGCCCCTCAAATCACATATTACGGATTGCATAGCCTTCAGCACCGAGGACAAGAAGGTGCGGGAATTATTGCAACAGATGGTGAAAACCTGACGTCACACAAAGGCCTTGGACTGATTACGGAAGTCTTTCAAAACGGTGAGCTAAAGGATTTAAAGGGAAGAGGAGCGATCGGACACGTTCGTTATGCGACAGCAGGCGGAGGCGGCTTTGAAAATGTGCAGCCTCTCTTCTTCCGCTCGCAAAACAACGGCAGTCTTGCCCTTGCTCATAACGGGAACTTAGTGAATGCAACGCAATTAAAGCAGCAGCTTGAGAACCAGGGAAGCATTTTCCAGACATCTTCTGATACAGAGGTGCTGGCTCATTTAATTAAGCGCAGCGGGTATATGGATTTGAAGGATCAAATCAAAAATGCTCTGTCTATGCTTAAAGGAGCGTATGCTTTCCTAATTATGACGGAAACAGAAATGATCGTGGCACTTGACCCGAACGGCTTACGTCCACTTTCACTTGGAATGCTTGGGGACGCTTATGTTGTCGCTTCTGAAACATGTGCATTTGATGTCGTCGGCGCCACGTATTTACGAGATGTGGAGCCTGGCGAAATGCTGATCATTAATGATGAAGGGTTGAAATCTGAACGCTTCTCGATGAACATTAACCGCAGCATGTGCAGCATGGAATATATTTATTTCTCAAGACCTGACAGCAATATCAACGGCATCAACGTGCATAGTGCGAGAAAGAACCTTGGCAAAAAGCTTGCCGAGGAAGCGCATGTCGAAGCAGATGTGGTCACAGGGGTACCAGATTCGAGTATTTCTGCAGCGATTGGATATGCCGAAGCAACAGGCATTCCATATGAGCTTGGTTTAATTAAAAACCGTTATGTTGGCCGGACCTTTATTCAGCCGTCTCAAGCATTGCGTGAGCAGGGCGTGCGTATGAAGCTGTCTGCTGTGCGCGGGGTTGTCGAAGGAAAGCGTGTTGTCATGGTGGATGATTCCATCGTACGCGGGACAACGAGCCGCCGAATTGTCACGATGCTAAGAGAAGCGGGTGCGACGGAAGTCCATGTACGTATTAGTTCACCGCCAATCGCTCACCCGTGTTTTTATGGAATTGATACGTCCACACACGAGGAGCTGATTGCTTCTTCTCATTCAGTAGAAGAAATTAGACAGGAAATCGGTGCAGACTCCATTGCATTTTTATCTGTAGACGGTTTAATGGACGGGATTGGCAGAAAGTATGATGACCCGCAGCGTGGTCAGTGTTTAGCATGCTTTACTGGGAAATACCCGACTGAAATCTATGAAGATACTGTCCTTCCACATGTGAAGGAAACAGTCCTGACGAAATAATCGAATAATGGAGCAGCAGTCAATGTGATTTGATGTGCTGCTCTTTCATTCTGCCGAAAATACATGGAAGACAAGCAGATAAAAGGAGTGAATGGGATGTCAGAAGCATATAAAAACGCCGGTGTCGACATCGAAGCAGGATACGAAGCCGTCAAACGAATGAAAACACACGTAGAACGTACAAAAAGAGCAGGTGTCATGGGTGCTCTAGGTGGATTTGGCGGTATGTTTGATTTATCTGAGTTGCCATACAAAAAGCCCGTTCTTGTTTCAGGAACAGACGGAGTTGGTACGAAATTAAAGCTCGCCTTTTTAATGGATCAGCACGATACGATCGGTGTAGATGCCGTTGCTATGTGTGTCAACGATGTGCTGGCACAAGGGGCAGAGCCGCTCTTTTTCTTAGATTACTTAGCAGTCGGAAAAGCAGATCCTTTGAAAATTGAATCCATCGTAAAAGGAGTAGCTGACGGATGCGAGCAGTCTGGTTCGGCGCTTGTCGGCGGAGAGACAGCAGAGATGCCGGGTCTTTACACAGAAGAAGAATATGATATTGCCGGGTTTTCTGTAGGTGTCGTTGAAAAGGATGAAATCGTCACAGGAGACAGCATCAAGGAAGGGCATTTGCTGATTGGGCTCAGCTCTAGCGGAATTCATAGCAATGGCTATTCTCTCGTTCGCAAAGTATTGCTGGAAGACGCTGGTCTTGACCTGCATCAAATGTACGAACCTTTTACAAGACCACTCGGAGAAGAGCTTCTTGAACCGACAAAAATTTATGTAAAGCCCGTTCTCAAACAGGTGAAAGCCGGTAAGATTGACGGCATGGCACATGTGACAGGCGGCGGCTTTATTGAGAATTTACCACGTATGCTGCCTGATGGGCTTGGCGTTGAGATTGATAACGGCTCATGGCCGGTACCACCAATTTTCTCCTTTATTCAAGAAAAAGGACAGTTAAAAGCAGAAGAGATGTTTAACGTGTTTAATATGGGCATTGGCTTTGTCTTAGCTGTAAAAGAGGATGTACTTGTGGATGTGATCAGCGGACTTGAACAAGACGGAGAGAAAGCCTTCCTTATCGGACGAGTTCAAAAAGGAGAAGGCGTCACTTTCGGTGGTGGAAGCCTCTCATGAAAAAGTTTGCGATCTTCGCCTCTGGAAGCGGGACGAATTTTCAAGCCATTATAGATACGTTAAAGGAAGAACAGTGGCAGGCAGAGGCCGCCATTGTGATTTGTGATAAACCGGGTGCAAAGGTGCTGGAGCGGGCTGAGAAAGAGGGCATTCCCTCCTTTGCTTTTACCCCGAAGGCCTTTCCGAATAAAGCCGCTTTTGAACAAACGATTATTGAACAGCTTAGGCTTCATGAAGTGGAATGGATTTTCCTTGCTGGGTATATGAGACTGATTGGGCCGACATTACTTGAAGCATTCAGAGGGAAAATCGTGAATATCCACCCGTCCTTACTGCCAGCATTTCCAGGGCTTGATGCGATTGGACAAGCCTATCAAGCAGGAGTCAAAGTGGCAGGCATCACGGTCCATTTTGTCGACGAAGGCATGGATACCGGGCCGATTATTGACCAAGCCGCGATTTACATCGAACAAGGGGAAGACCTTGAATCGATTGAAAAAAGAATGCATGAACTAGAACACACACTATATCCAAAAGTGATCAAATCACTTTTAGAATTATCTTAATGAGGTGACGAAGGCATGACGATCAAACGCGCATTAATCAGTGTTTCCGATAAAACGAATCTTGTACCTTTTGTGAAAGAATTAACAGAACTTGGCGTTGAAGTGATTTCAACTGGAGGTACACACAAGCTTCTTCAAGAGAACGGCATTGATGTCATTGGCATTTCTGAAGTGACTGGCTTCCCAGAAATCATGGACGGACGACTCAAAACGCTTCATCCGAATATTCACGGTGGACTGTTAGCAGTGAGAGAAAACGATGAGCATATGGCACAGATTGAAAAGCACGGCATTCAGCCAATTGATCTTGTTGTCGTGAATCTCTATCCATTCAAAGAGACGATCTCAAAAGACGATGTGACGTATGAAGAAGCGATTGAAAACATTGATATTGGCGGACCAGGAATGCTTCGTGCGGCATCAAAAAATCATCAAGACGTAACAGTCATTGTCGATCCTCGTGATTATGATACAGTCATTCAGCAAATCAAAGAAGGCGGCGTGTCACTAGAGAAAAAACGTGAGCTTGCGGCAAAGGTATTCCGTCATACGGCTGCTTACGATGCTCTGATTGCGGATTATTTAACGAACTATGTTGGCGAAACAGAGCCAGAACAGTTCACGGTCACGTTTGAGAAAAAACAAGCCCTTCGTTATGGAGAAAACCCGCACCAAGCGGCGACTTTCTATGAAAATGCTCTTCCAAGCAAAGGCTCGCTTGCAACAGCGACACAATTACATGGTAAAGAGCTTTCCTACAACAATATCAAAGATGCAGATGCTGCTCTTCAAATCGTACGTGAATTCTCGGAGCCAGCGGCTGTGGCTGTAAAACATATGAACCCATGCGGCGTTGGTACAGGAGAAACGATTGCAGAAGCTTTTGACCGTGCATTTAAAGCAGATGAAACGTCTATTTTTGGCGGTATTGTGGCGCTGAACCGTGAAGTAGACAAACAAACGGCTGACGTTCTGCATACGATTTTCTTAGAAATCGTCATCGCCCCATCGTTTAGCCAAGAAGCACTTGATGTGTTAACGGCGAAAAAGAATCTTCGTCTGTTAACATTAGATGTAGAAGCGGATCTTGAGAAAAAAGAAAAGCAGCTGACGAGTGTTCACGGCGGACTGCTTGTGCAGGATATCGAAACGTACGGCTTAGAGGAAGCAACCATCTCGATTCCGACGAAAAGAGAACCAACAGAAGATGAATGGAAAGATTTAAAGCTTGCATGGAAAGTGGTCAAGCATGTGAAATCAAATGCCATTGTCCTAGCGAAGGATCAAATGACAGCAGGCATCGGCGCTGGTCAGATGAACCGTGTCGGCTCGGCTAACATTGCCATTGACCAAGCAGGTGAAAAGGCGAAAGGGAGCGCACTAGGCTCTGATGCGTTTTTCCCAATGGGCGATACAGTCGAAGCGGCTGCTAAAGCAGGCGTAACAGCGATTATTCAGCCAGGTGGATCCATTCGTGATGAAGAATCGATTCAAAAGGCAGATGAATACGGCATCGCCATGGTCTTCACTGGCGTTAGACATTTCAAACATTAAGGGGATGACAGTGTGAACGTATTAATTATCGGCAGAGGCGGAAGAGAGCATACCATTGCTTGGAAAGTGAATCAAAGTGAACTTGTCAGCCAAGTATATGTCGCACCCGGCAATGATGGAATGACAGGCGACGCACAGCTTGTACCAATCGACGAAGGCGATCATGAGGCGTTAATTCATTTTGCAAAGGAAAACGATATCGGCTTAACGATTGTCGGACCAGAGGTTCCTTTAATTGCAGGTGTCGTCGATGCATTTGAAGAAGCAGGTCTAAAGGTATTTGGACCAAATGCAAAAGCTGCGGTCATCGAAGGCTCAAAGGAATTTGCAAAAGATTTAATGAAAAATTATGATATCCCGACAGCCGCTTACGCCACCTTTACATCGTTTGAAGAAGCAAAGGCATATGTGGAAGAAAAGGGCGCCCCAATTGTCATTAAAGCAGACGGGCTTGCCGCAGGAAAAGGCGTGACAGTGGCAATGACGCTTGAAGAGGCGATCAACTGCCTGCATGATTTTTTAGAGGATGAAAAGTTTGGCGATGCGAGTGCATCGGTTGTCATTGAAGAATTTTTAACAGGTGAAGAATTTTCACTGATGGCCTTTGTCAATGGAGAAAAGGTGTACCCAATGGTGATCGCACAGGATCATAAACGGGCCTTTGAAGATGACAAAGGACCAAACACCGGCGGGATGGGTGCGTATTCACCAGTTCCGCAAATTTCAGATGAAGTGGTCCAAAAAGCGGTAGAAGACGTCGTGAAACCGGCGGCTCGCGCGATGGTGCAAGAAGAGCGTCCGTTTACAGGCATTTTATATGCCGGCTTAATGCTGACACCAGAAGGCTCAAAGGTCATTGAGTTCAATGCACGCTTTGGCGACCCTGAAACGCAGGTCGTGCTCCCTCGTCTTGAATCAGATCTAGTGCAAGTATTCCTTGATATTTTAGATGGAAAAGATGTGGACTTACAGTGGAAAGACACCGCTGCTGTCAGTGTGGTTCTTGCTTCAGAAGGATACCCTGAGGACTACGCAAAAGGCACGCCAATTGGTGCTTTGCAAACAACCGTCTCTAATGTCGTGACTTTCCACGCAGGAACAAAAAAGGAAAACGATCAATTCGTCACAAATGGCGGACGTGTAGCAAATGTGACCGCATTTGACGACACATTTGAAGCGGCAAGAACAAGAGTGTATGAAGCGGTTGAAGAAATCATTCAGCCAGGTCTATTTTATCGCCGTGACATTGGCGCCCGTGCGCTGAAGGCAGCGGGGAAAACCGTTTAATCAAAACACCTTTCTATCTGATGAGATGGAAAGGTGTTTTTTGTTCATGAGAAGGGATGCCGATTGAATATGAAGAAGTAGTATGGGATCACGAATAGATTTAGGGAGGAAACATGGAAATCAAAGCATTTATGATCTTTGCAATCGTCATACTTATTTTATTTCTCATAACTATAAATAACATCATGTTGATTGCCATTAAGCAGAATAAATTGAAAAAAGGCTTAGCCCTTAGTTATATGATCCTTTCGATTTTTTCTGGCAGTGCTATTTCTTCATTTTTAATTTGGAAGTTTTTCATTAGCTAAGAGAGGAATGAGTGTATGGTGCAATTGAAGAAACTTGCAAACGAGCGTTTTTCTGCCTTCATATGTATTGATTCATTTAATGAGCGAATTCGTTTGGATGACTATAGCGGCAGGGTGCAGGATGTGATTCAGTCCGTGCTTCAGGAAGCGGCGGACTGTAAGGCTTCTAAGATCATTGCAAAAGTAAGGCGTGAGCATATGTCTCCTTTTTTAGAAAAAGGCTTTCGGCTTGAAGGGGTGTTTTCTCATTATTTTCTTGGGAGTGATGCGTACGGCATGTCTCTCTTTTTGACCGAAGATCGGATGAACAGTCCATATTGGCTGAAGGAAGATGAAATAGTTGCATCTATTCAAGAAAAGCCGATCAAAACAGACCAAGGCACATGGCAGGATGAGTATGTGTTGAGGAAAGCCGGTCCAGAGGATGTGCACAAGCTGGCAGCGCTCTATGATGCTGTCTTTGAAACGTACCCCACGCCAATGAACGAGCCAGATTACATCCGAAAGGTAATGGAGGAAGGGACGATTTTTTATGCCATTGAACATGACGGTCACATTGTGAGTGCAGCATCCGCTGAAATCAATGTGCCATATGGTCATGCGGAATTAACAGATTGTGCGACCCTTCCAACATACAGAAAACTAGGATTCATGCATCATTTGATTCTAGCACTTGAAAAAGAGCTTCAATCCATGCATATCTATGTCTTTTACTCTCTTGCACGTGCACTATCCTATGGAATGAATCAAGTGTTTTATCAGCTTGGTTATACATACACTGGGCGCTTCCAAAACAACTGCTATATTTTTGACAAAATTGAAGATATGAATCTATGGGTCAAAACGCCAAATGAATCATGAAATGGTTCTCATCTGATCAAGCAGACCAGAGAGGCGGTACGCCATAATACTGAGCTGCAGCTTCATCCGATCATCAGTGGATTTGAGGCTGCAGCCTGTTCTCGTTTCAATTTGTTTCAGCCGGTAGCTTAACGTATGCCTATGAATAAACAATTCTCCCGCAGATTTTTGAATATTTTCATTGTGTGCTAAATACACTTCGAGTGTATGGATCAGGTCAGCCCCTTGTTTTTTTGTATAAAGCAAAGGACTTAACAGCTCCACGTAAAAGTCATGCAAGTTCATACCGGCTTCGTTCATTTCAAGAAGCATGCCATATAAGCCAAGCCTTTGATAATGAATGATGCTTTCGTCTGTCTTTAAAAGCGGAAGAAGCCTTGCTGCATACTGCGCTTCCTTCGCGCTTTTTGCAAAGAGAATGATCTGGTCATAGGCTCTCCCAATGCCAATCACAATTGGGTGGACGGGGAAAAAATAAGACCAAGTGCTACGGCACTCCTCTGATGCGTGATACCACTCCGTTTCTTGAAACACTTTTTTTCCTGCTGGAGTCAGCACAAAAACGGAATCAAGCCTTGCCTTTAATAAGAAAGGAATATGTCTGCGTTCAAATATTGATGTGAGTAATTGAGATAGACGTTGCACCATCTGGTGATCGAGCTGTGTGTGCTGATGCTGAAATTGAAAGTAAATGACAACTTGTTCATCGCTCATATCATATTGCAGCTTAGTAGCTTGTTCAATCACATAGCTTTCTTCTGTATATTGCTGCTGCAAAATATCATCTAACAAATGACCCTGCATTTGATTTTCTGTATCTTGAATGGCTTTTTGTTTCAACCATTCAATGGCATACACGGCCCCTGCATGCTCAATTGCAATCGCATCGAGATGATGCCACGCCTCCTTTTTCTTTAAAGACACAATAAACCCGAAAATATCGCCCATCGCAATCACCGGACATGCAGCCAGGACAAACGCACCGCATGTGTCATAGACGAGCCGCCCTTTCTCCTCTGCCTGCTTGAGAAGAGGTGTGGTTTCAATTGGTTCACGATCTGTCAGAAAGCCAAAAGCAGGAGAATACGTCACTTCATCTTTTATGAGATGAGCTGCCTTTTGATGCAAAAAGACATCAAGCACGACGATGTTTGCCGCAGTGAGATGTGCCAGCTCATCCGTAATTTGCGTCACGTTTTTATTGCTCACATTTAAATGGGTCAATCTTTGATGAATCGCTGAAGAATATTTGAGTTGATGGAGCTGACTGCTGACGATTTGTTCTAGGACGGCTTTTGTAATGTCTGAGAAGTTGACATGTGAAGGGATCTCAATGAGCGGAATGCCGCTGTTTTTGGCTGCCTGAATGAGTGATGCCGGGATCTCTGTTAAGTACACACCTTTATAAATCGCAATGGCTGATAGGCGATCAGATTGGATCAATTTTTCAAGCCGTACGCGTCTCTCCTTATTTTCTGCAAGCCCAAATCCGGTTGTGACGAGCAGTTCCCCTTCTGAAACCCTGGAAGTGTCTTCGATAATTTCCACAATGGTCACCCATTGAATGAGGCGATCCAGTCCATTTTCTCCAGCAAGCAGTTTTGTTTCCTTCATAATATCGAGCGAGAGTGCGTCTTTGACGAGAAGCGCCATAGACTCATGACCTCCTTTTGAACACTTTTATACACGATGTATAAAAAATGTGTATGAAATTCGGGCATGTGGCGAATGGAGGATGACTGCCCTCTTGATTAAGCTAATCTTATAACAAGTATACAAAATTTTCTTGCGATTCATGTGAAAAGAAAAGTGCAGCTGCTGACGAGAGAGGGAGGAATGGCAAAGTGGAGACCCGGGATTACTTAATCAAACCGATGTTAAACCAGCATTATCCTGTGGCTGTGAAAGGAGAGGGGATTTATTTATACGATCGGGACGGAAAAAAATATGTAGACGGCTCATCAGGGGCCGTCACGGCGAGTATTGGACATGGTATACAAGACATCGTTGATGCCATGACAGAGCAAGCGAAAAAAGTGAGCTTTACGTACAGATCACAATTTACAAATGAACCAGCGGAAGAACTTGCGTATGAACTCAGTACGCTTTGTCCAGGCAATCTGAACTGGTCTTTTTTTGTCGGGAGTGGATCAGAGGCGACGGAGACAGCGATGAAAATCGCGATACAGCATTGGCAGGAGCAGGGAAAGACTGAAAAGAATCACATCATATCCAGATGGATGAGTTATCACGGTATCACGCTTGGAGCGCTGTCGATGTCAGGACATATTGCAAGAAGAGAGCGCTTTGAACCACTGCTTGAAAAGCATCCAGTGCTGTCTCCGCCCTATAGCTACCGGTCATGGCTGCCTAAAGAAGAAAGCAAGCAGGTCGAGTGGTATGTACAGGAATTTAACACCGTTATCAAGCGTATAGGAAAAGAGAGGATTGCGGCTTTTATTGCAGAGCCGATTGTTGGAGCAGCGGGTGCGGCACTTGTTCCGCCCGACGGATATTTTGAGGCGATGAAGCGGGTTTGTGAGGAAAACGACATTTTAATGATTGCAGATGAAGTCATGACAGGCTTTGGACGAACTGGGAAAATGTTTGCCATGGAGCACTGGGGCGTCGTACCAGATATTATGGTTCTCGGAAAAGGCATGAGTGCCGGCTATTCACCGATTGCGGCAACCGTATCAGCGGATCATGTGATCGCACCAATTCTCAGCGGCTCAGGCTCTGTCATGGCAGGTCACACGTATAGTGCCAATCCGCTTTCAGCAGCCGTCTCACTGGCTGTCATTCGATATATGAAAAAACATCAGCTTCATGAACGAGCTGATCTGTCCGGACGATATTTAATGAATGCTTTAAAGGATGTGCAAACAAACCATTCTATCATTGGGGATGTAAGGGGAAAGGGATTGCTTATTGGCATTGAGTTTGTGGCAGATCGATTATCCAAAACACCATTTCCTGCCCATGCTCAGATGACTCAACTAGTCGTTGAGACGGCAAAGCAAAATGGATTGCTCGTTTATCCAGCAAGCGCCGGGGAGGATGGAGTGGGAGGGGCAGCGGTCATGGTCGCACCGCCGCTTTCCATCACACAGCAGGAAATGGATGAACTCATTCAATTATTTGAGCAGACCATCACGCAGGTTGAACAAGAAGTCATCAATCGAGGGTTTTTCCCATCTGCTATGTAGGGAGGTAAGATGATGAACAAAACAGCGGGCTTTGATGAAGTAATCACACGTTTTAAAGACGGCATGACCATCATGTTTGGCGGTTTTGGCGGCGTGGGTTCCCCGCCATCGTTGATCGATGCCATTCTAGAAGCCAATATCAAAGATCTGACATTGATCGGAAATGATGCAGGCTTCCCGCAAATTGGTGTGGGCCGGCTGATCACAGAAGGGAGAGTCAAGAAAATCATTGCTTCTCATATTGGCTCAAATCCTATTGCAGGGCAGAAAATGCAGGCAGGTACACTAGACGTTCTTTTTTACCCGCAGGGCATCCTAGCAGAAAAAATTAGAGCAGGCGGAATGGGTTTAGCGGGCATTGTGACAGATGTCGGCATGGATAGTCTGAATCTCGATGAGAAACAATTGGTTCCGCTTAATGGGAAAAATTATATCCTTGAGCCTGCGCTGACAGCAGATATTGCCATCGTGAATGCCTTCAAAGCGGATGAAGTAGGGAATCTGATTTTTGATAAAAGTGCACGGAATACAAACCCGATTGTGGCGATGGCAGGAGACTGGACCGTTGCGGAAGTAGAAGAGATTGTGCCAGTGGGCGGGCTTCATCCAGAAGAAATCGTGACACCAGGTGTATTTGTAAACCAGATCGTGCAATCAAAAGGAGTGAACTGGACATGGGCATGGGAGACATCGATTTAAGACACCGCATAGCCAAACGAGCGGCGCAGGAAATTGAAGATGGCATGGTCGTGAATCTTGGGATCGGCATCCCGACCCTTGCAGCTGAATACATCCCGGCGCATTACCGGGTGTGGCTACATGCAGAAAACGGCATTATGGGGGCAGGGGCTTCACCCCTGCAAGGTGAAGAAGATCCAAATTTGTGCAATGCCGGCGGTTTTCCCATTACGTTAACAAAAGGCGGCTCCTACATGGACAGCACGACCGCTTTTGGCATCATTCGAAAAGGGATGCTGGATATGACCATTTTAGGTGCACTTGAAGTAAGCAGTCAGGGTGATCTTGCGAATTGGATTGTGCCAGGTAAACGAGTGCCTGGTATGGGCGGAGCGATTGAGCTGGCGCAAAAGGCGAAAAAGGTTGTGGTCGTGATGAGCCACCTTGATAAGCACGGACAATCAAAGGTGAAATCATCCTGTACATTGCCATTAACCGCTACATCTTGTGTCGATCTCATTATTACGGATATGGCGGTCATTGAGGTCAAGTCGCAGCTGCTCATTTTGCGTGAAGTGATGCCGCCGTTTCAGCCGGAAGATGTTATGAGGGCAACGGAAGCCCCTCTCATTTTAGCGCCTGATGTCAAATCTGTTGTGTAGAAAGGATGACCAACTTGCAGCCAATTACACGTATCAGAAACTGGATGAGAGAGCACCAGGATGAAGCGGTTACGCTTCTTCAGCAAATGGTGCAATGTGACAGCATCCAAGGGAATGAACAAGATGTACAGGAAATCGTGGCAAATAAGCTTTCCGCCATTGGCTTTGATGTAGACGTATGGGAAATCGGCGGCGATGATCTGCTGGAACATCCCTATTTTTATTCGCCACGGCGTTCTTTTAAAGGAAGTCCCAATGTCGCTGGACGATTGAAAGGAAAAGGGGACGGCAAATCCATTTTATTAAATGGCCACGTCGATGTTGTCCCAGAAGGAGATACGAATCAATGGACATCTCCGCCATACAGCGGGCATATCATAAACGGGAGACTTTATGGACGCGGGGCAACAGATATGAAAGGCGGGAATGTTTCTTTACTTTTTGCACTTGAGGCGCTGCATGCGCTTCAGATTCCGCTGAAAGGAGATGTCGTGTTCCATAGTGTCGTTGAAGAAGAGAGCGGCGGGGCAGGCACACTTGCAGCGATATTGAGAGGCTATACAGCAGATGCTGCCATCATTCCGGAACCAAGTCATATGAAAATCTTTCCGATTCAGCAGGGATCTAAGTGGTTCAGGCTGCATATTAAAGGAAGGGCAGCTCATGGCGGAACAAGATATCATGGCGTCTCTGCTATTGAAAAAAGCACCATCGTTCTTTCACATATAGCGGCACTAGAAGAAGAAAGAAATCAACGAATCACCGAGCCGCTGTTTCAGCATATCCCGATTCCGGTCCCGATCAACATTGGGAAAATTCAAGGCGGTGATTGGCCGTCCTCTGTAGCAGACCTTGTCATCATGGAAGGCAGACTTGGCGTGATGCCGGGTGAGACAGTTGAGCAGGCAGAGAAGGAATTAGAAAATTGGATGGCGGGACTTGGAGAAAAGGATGAATGGTTCAAGGATCATCCTGTCGAGGTCGAGTGGTTTGGCGCAAGATGGCTTCCAGGCTCAATCGATGCGGATCATCCGCTTTTACATCTATTGAAGGAGCAATATGAAGAGGTCATGAGGCAGCCGCCAAAGGTTGAAGCCGCCCCATGGGGAACAGATGGCGGATTACTGTCACAGGTGGCAGGTATACCAATCATCGTGTTTGGACCTGGAACAACGGAGCTTGCCCATTACCCGAATGAATCCATCGACATTGAACATGTGATCGAAGCAGCAGAAATAATCGCGGGTACAATGGTGAAATGGTGCGAGATAGCAGAATGATGCAAAGAATGATCAAAAAAAGAAGGCTGTCTCACTCAGCCTTCTCTTTATGTGCGTCCTGCTGCTCACACATATACGTCACCGGACAAAAACGTAGAATGCCAGATGCCAGCTTCAATCCGCCAAACATGATGCCAAAAAGGAGCATTTTACTCCATGGTTTTCTAGCATATAAGGATCCAGCCACAGTACATATTGTCATTCCGCAAGCAATTCTAATGAGCGCTTCCATTAAGCCGAGGTTAGGTTTCATTGAAGGTGAATCTCCTTTTTTAAATTATTTTAAGTGTGATTTCAAGAAATTGTAACGTTTCATTAATGCGTAACGTGGTTCGTTATGTTACGATAGGGCTAATACAAATGAAGGAGAGTATGTGAATGTCCGAACGTACTTTTAATTGGAGAAACAATGACATCCGCACACAAATCGATGTAGTCGACTCAAAAATAGTTCCAACACTCCTTTTAACGAATGGACTCGTGCTAAACCCGTTTTTAAAGCAATGGGTGAAGGCAAATATTTGGATACATGATGATCGAATTGTTTATGTCGGAGCAGAGCTTCCTCAAAATAAATCAGCTAAACGTGTGATGAATTGTGAAGGGAAATACATTGTGCCAGGGTATATTGAGCCTCACGCGCATCCGTTCCATATTTATAATCCCCAATCACTTGCAGAATATGTGTCTCAATTTGGCACAACAACCATGGTCAGCGATAACTTATTTCTTCTTTTGCAGAGCAATGAAAAGAAAGCGCTTTCCACGCTGTGCGAATTAAAAAAGCAGCCATTTCAGTATTTCTGGTGGTCCAGATACGACCTTCAGACTGAAGTAAGATATGAAGATGAAATGCTGCCAATCAACTACCGTAAGGAATGGATTGATCATCCTGATGTCCTTCAAGGCGGCGAATTAACAAGCTGGCCAAGATTGATGGACGGTGATGATCTCATCTTATATTGCATGCAAGAAACGAAGAAGCAGAGAAAACGAATTGAAGGGCATTTCCCTGGTGCTTCTGAGAAAACGCTAACAAAAATGAAGCTGTTTGGCGCGGACAGTGATCATGAAGCGATGAATGCAGACGATGTGCTCAAGCGCTTGTCCCTTGGCTACCATGTCTCACTTCGTCATTCTTCCATCCGTCCAGACTTAGTGAACATTTTAAGAGAACTGCATGAACGTGACTTTAGACACTACGATCACTTTTTCTATACAACAGATGGAGCTGCGCCTCATTTTTATGAGGAAGGCATGATTAATCGGTTGATTTCCATTGCCTTAGAAGAAGACGTGCCCATCATTGATGCGTACAATATGGCGACCTTTAACATTGCAAAATACTATCAAATTGACGACTTATTAGGCGTTGTCGGCCCTGGCCGGCTGGCTTCTTTGAATATTTTAGATGATCCGATGAATCCAAATCCTGAAACGGTGATATCTAAAGGGGTTATCCTCAAATCAGATGGCGAGAACCAGCATCAATTTCAAGAAACAAAATGGGAAAATGGCGGGCTGGTGCCGTTAGATTTAGGGTATGATCTGACGATGAGCGATTTGCAATTCTCCATGCCACTAGGTGTCAAAATGAGAAATGCCGTCATCATGGAGCCTTATACAGTAGAGATTGATAACTCCGTTAACCAGCTGTCATGTGACCATGATCAAAGCTTCTTTAGTCTGATTGACCGAAAAGGCGAGTGGCGCGTGAATACGATGCTAAAAGGTTTTGCAAACAAAGTGCAAGGCTTTGTCAGCTCATTTTCGCTTACGGGTGACATTTTAGTGATCGGGAAAAATAAAGAGGATATGATGCTGGCACATAAGCGAATGAAAGAAATCGGCGGAGGAATCGTACTCACAGAAAACGGAAAGATATTGCATGAGATACCGCTGCAATTATCAGGCTGTGCATCGGCTGAACCGTTTGAGACTGTTCTTCAGCAGATACAAACGTTACGCGAGCTGCTCATTGAGCGAGGCTATCCATTTGACTGCCCAATTGATACACTTGTCTTTTTCCAAAGTACACATTTGCCATATATTCGAGTGACACCAAGAGGAATATTTGATGTCATGAAAAAAACTGTACTCTTTCCGTCTATAATGCGTTAAAATATAACAGAGTGGAGCTGTATCATCTTTGCCGCATTTCTGACAGCTGTTATAGGGCAGAAGTGAACGATGGATCTCTTCACTGCCATGTAAGTGAAAATGCTTATATGGAGCTGTTGACAAAGCAGAGGGCTTTGACATGACGAGTGAAATGTCCTAATTGTAAAATGAATTTGTCGGTTACGCTGGCCGACCAACATATTTTGAATGATCGAGTAAGGCGGGACGCATGTTTGTGGTCTCGCCGAGCTTTCCGCGCAACCTGGATTTTAGGGTAGACCTAATCGAGCAGAAGTGATCTGGATACCGAAAGCAAACAAGTTTGTCAGATTGTCGTACAAGGAATATGACAAAACTTGTCGAATTTGTTTACGATAAAGAAGCTTCGGCTTTCGAAAGAACCTGACGGCATTTTCAGCGTAGAACCAAACCTGTCATGATTCGTTCAAAGCTCATTGCTAAGGTTGAAAAAAATAGTCAGGAAAGATACCGCTTTCTCGAAAACATATTGTGCGAAGCGGTGTGCCAATAGTAAAGGAGAAGATGTATAAAGATGCAAATTGATAAATTAAGGGGCAAAAGCTTAGATCAATTATTCAACTCCATCTTATCCCTTAAAGACCTGGAAGAATGCTATCGATTCTTTGATGATTTGTGTACCATCAATGAAATCCAATCTTTATCACAGCGTCTTGAAGTAGCCCGTATGCTTCGCGAGGGAAATACGTATCATAAAATTGAAACGGAAACAGGTGCGAGTACCGCAACCATCTCACGTGTCAAACGCTGCTTGAACTACGGAAATGATGCCTATACGATGGCACTTGACCGCGTAGCAGAACAGCAGGCAAATGAAGAAACAAAATAAAGCAATCTTCACTGTAAACACTCTTTACTGATCAAGTAGTTTGCAGTTTTTGAAGATGAACAATTTGAGCCATTTCAGTTGAAATGGCTCTATTTGATTTCATTCAATTCCCCCATAAACCATCGTTCATCTTCATAGGAAACTTCTTCTTCATCAGTGATGATTTCTTTAAAACCGATTGTTCGCATATTTTGTGAAACAGATAAATCCCATTCTCTTTGAATGTTTCTCTAATCGGAAAGGGGAAGGACGCTTGATCTTTTTCGGTGTTCTGTTGGAAGTAATAAAATCATAAGCCACTGGCAGAGGAAGGTGCCAGTAGTCATGATAAAAATACGCCGGAAACTCCTGCGTATTTGCTTCGATTCCTTTAATGATCTGTTGAGTCTTCCGTTTCATTCCGCGGCCCTTTTTTTTCACGCATACTCTTTTCCCTTTCTAAATATCTAGTAAGTTCTTTATACGAGATTGGGCAAGAATGTCAACGGAAAAAGGTACGTTTCCGCACCTTTTCAAGCTAGACAGATGACTCTGTCCCTGAGAACATAGGCACCTCGCTTGTCTGACCATTTTCTTGTCTATAGATAATATGTTTCTCATTAAAATGAATAGGCGATTCAATTCCAGCCGCTGCGCATAAATTAAACAAACCTTCTCTAAGTGACAGGATATAATTGCAGACTCGGTATTTCTTTTCTTCAATGGATAAACCTTTTTGCAGCTTTGGATCAGTGGTGGCAACTCCAACTGGGCATTTATTCGTGTGGCACACTTGCGCCCGGATGCAGCCAACTGAAAACATCAATCCTCGTGCGATATTCACAAAATCCGCTCCCATGGAAAGGGCAATTGCAATTTTATCAGGGGAGAGAAGTTTACCTGAAGCAAACAGCTTGAGCTGATCTCGAACCCCATATTTCTTCAAGATTTGATGAACCATTGGAAGAGCGGTGAAAATGGGTAGCCCTGCGGAATCTGCCAGTTCATGAAAGGAAGCCCCTGTACCGCCTTCTCCGCCATCTACTGTAATGAAATCAGGGTGCTTTCCGCTTTTTTTCATATAGCTGGCAAGCTCTTCAATCTCTTCTTTATGTCCCACCACAAGCTTAATACCTACAGGCTTTCCGCCTATACTTCGCAGTTGTTCAATGAAGTCAAACATGGCAGGAATGGAGTGGAACATCTCGAAACGGTTCGGACTATCAATTGATTGGTGCGGTGGCAATTTCCGAATATGCGCAATTTCTTCGGTGACTTTTTCGCCGTCAATGTGGCCGCCGCGTGTTTTTGCTCCTTGTGCGAGCTTGAGTTCAAAGGCTTTTACTTCATCATGTTCACTTTTTTTCTTAAACTCTTCAAACGAAAATGCGCCATCCTCTGTTCTCACGCCAAATAGACCAGGACCAATCTGGCAAATGATATCGGCGCTACCTTTTAGGTGATAAGGAGAAAGTCCACCTTCACCTGTGTTCATCCATGTGCCACCAGCCATTTTTAAGCCGGAGGAGAGAGCGGTAATCGCCCGGTCGCCTAAGGAACCATAGCTCATGGCGGATTGACCAATTAATCCTTTGACACGGAAGGGTTTTTGACACGTATGTTCACCAATGACTTGCACATCTTCTTCATGGAGGTAATAAGGTTTTGCTCCGATTTCTTTTATATGTTCACTTCTTCTAAGTAAATTATCTTGATCAATTTGATACACTTTTGTTTGAATATTTTCGGATTGGTCGATGCGCAATTCATCTCGCTGCTTTGGAAACAGGACATTTCGAATGTAATAACCTGGCTTGTCAAAATCACGTTTTGATCCAAACCCCATCGTCCGGCTTTTGTACTTTCCAGACATGACGGCCTGCTCGTACTCTCTTCTTGAAAAAGGAAGCTCCTCTCGATCATTTAAAAACAGATATTGGCGAAGCTCTGGTCCTATTTTTTCAAAAATGAATCGCAGCTTTCCAATGACCGGATAATTTCGCAGGACAGAATGTTCTTCCTGTTTTTCATCCCTCATCCAAATCCAGATCAATAAAATAATAGGTACAATGAAACAAATCAAAAGCAGTGCGGCTAGGACAATGAAAGTCGTTGTCACAAATATCCCCTCTTTTCTCTTTCATTGTTGTTGTTATTCCACTTTTCATTGAAAGAGAAACCACATCGGCATATTGTGACGTTTAGAAATGAAAAGGCGGGGTAACTTAAAAATAAGATAACAAGGGGAGGGAACATACATGAATAAGCGTCCAAATACGTATGTACTTGCAGGATTAGGGGTTGGAGGTGCTGTATTATTAGCAATGAAAAATAAACAGCATCTGAAAAAATGGGCAAGCATGTTCCGGTCAAATGAAAAGATTCCTGAAAAAGCCGGTCACCCTGATCCGTTAGATATCCAAGACAACAAAATGGTCGATGAAGGGGCTATGACCTCTGTCCATTATTATAATGAAGTGAGACAATAGTTTGAAAAAACCGTTTTGACCATTCAAAACGGTTTTTTCTTGTCTTTCTTTTGACGTGATATCTAAGAGGATCGACAATGGTAAAACCAATCAGTCCATTGTGATCAGGCGTCGAGAATTGAAATTCGATCCCTGATAAATGATAGGTTGAGAGAACTTCCTCATCTGTAAAACGTAACGAAAGCTCGTCCTCATAAACGGGTGTGTGCTTCAACACCTCGGCTTCTTCTGCAAATAACTCCAGCCCAGCCACTCGGCCCTCTTTGTCGATGTCTACGTTCACACATTCATTGACGTCTAATTCAATGGTTTCTTTGATTGTCCCGATTCCAAGCGGGATGAGATAGATGTATCCGGTGTTGATCGTTTGATCATATGTGATGGTTCTTTTCAAATCATTCACCTGCTTGGTCGATAGTAAAATGTTCCTTTATTGTATAATATCATGTGATGAGATGAAGCAGCTCTCATTTCAGTTCATTATCCATCTATTGATCTCCCTCAGCTCCTCTTGAAGTGGATCTTTCCATATAGTCTCCATTAGTCCCTCACCTAGAGTTAAAATCG
The DNA here is from genome assembly GCF_014764715.1 of Bacillus crepusculi. Taxonomy (GTDB): domain Bacteria; phylum Bacillota; class Bacilli; order Bacillales; family Bacillaceae; genus Bacillus. The sequence goes on from NZ_JACXXE010000007.1 coordinate 66,238, forward strand.
TTCATTTTCAAAAGAATGAAACTTTTAGCTGAAGGAGGTTACCCATTTTTTGCGGTCTCTGATTTTGTTATAATATTTAAATGGAATGAAACGAATGGAGGAACGTTTTTCATGTATGATGTTACCGAGTGGAAGCATGTCTTTAAACTCGATCCAAATAAAGAGATTTCTGATGAACAGCTAGAAGCGATTTGCGAATCTGGTACGGATGCTATATTGATTGGCGGCAGTGACAATGTGACAGAGGACAACGTGCTCCAATTGATGTCAAAGGTTCGAAGGTTTCTTGTGCCATGTGTGCTTGAAATCTCAACACATGAGACGATTGTGCCGGGCTTCGATCTGTATTTCATCCCGACCGTTTTAAACAGCTCTCATCCGGATTGGATTGTTGGGCTTCATAAGGATGCGATGAAGGAATACGGTGATTTGATGTCAATGGAAGAGATTGTGCCAGAAGGATATGTGATCTTAAACGAAGATTGTAAAGCAGCCAAGCTCACAGAGGCAAAGACGGCGCTGGATATTGATGATGTACGGGCTTATGCAAGAGTGGCAGAGCATTTGATGAAACTGCCCATTTTTTATCTAGAATACAGTGGAACGCTTGGAGATATAGAGCTTGTGAAAGAAACGAAAGCAGTGCTTCACGAAACGGTTCTTTTTTATGGTGGAGGCATTGAGAACGCAAAGCAGGCAAAGGACTTCTCGCAGCATGCAGACGTTGTCGTTGTAGGAAACGTCATTTATGACAATTTCAAAGAAGCATTAAAGACAGTGGGCGCAGTCAAAAAGTCATCATAGTCAAACAAGACGAAACGGGTTAAAATAGAACGTAAGTTCGAATTGGCGGTGAATGAAATGAATGAAATATCGAATCATCTATTAGAAGGACTAAATGATGCGCAGAAAGAAGCGGTCAAAGCAACAGACGGTCCGCTACTCTTGATGGCAGGAGCAGGAAGCGGAAAGACACGGGTGCTCACACATCGAATTGCCTACTTAATGGCAGAAAAGCATGTGGCTCCGTGGAACATTTTAGCGATTACGTTTACAAATAAAGCAGCAAGAGAAATGCGTGAACGTGTCCAAGCCATTTTAGGGCCTGGTGCAGATGACATTTGGATCTCTACGTTTCACAGCATGTGTGTCCGCATTTTAAGACGCGACATTGACCGCATTGGTGTGAATCGCAATTTCTCTATTTTAGACACATCTGATCAGCTTTCAGTGATTAAGAACATTTTAAAAGAACGGAATATCGATCCTAAAAAGTTCGATCCTCGCAGCATATTAGGATCCATCAGCAGTGCAAAAAATGAACTCATTGATGCAGAGGAATACGCAAAAACAGCCGGTGATTTCTATGATCAAGTAGTCAGCGACGTCTATGCAGATTATCAAAAACGTTTACTTAAAAACCAATCCCTTGATTTTGATGATTTGATTATGATGACGATTCGTCTGTTTGAACGCATCCCCGAAGTATTAGAGCATTACCAGCGGAAGTTCCAATACATTCATGTCGATGAGTATCAGGATACAAACAGAGCGCAGTACATGCTTGTGAAGCTGCTCGCTCAGCGTTTTCAAAATATTTGTGTCGTCGGTGACTCTGACCAGTCCATTTATCGCTGGCGCGGAGCGGATATTACAAACATTCTTTCCTTTGAAAAAGATTACCCGTCGAGTGAAGTGATTCTGCTTGAGCAAAATTACAGATCGACGAAACGCATTTTGCATGCCGCAAATACGGTCATCCAAAACAATGCGAATCGTAAACCAAAAAACCTTTGGACAGAAAATGATGAAGGAGCGAAGATTGCCTATTACCGTGCAGATAATGAATTCGGTGAAGGTCAATTTGTTGCCGGAAAAATTCATCAGCTTTATCAAAGTGGAAAGCGCAAATTATCCGATTTTGCGATCCTCTATCGAACCAATGCACAGTCCCGTGTGATCGAGGAAACCTTATTGAAGTCAAACATTCAATACAACATTGTCGGCGGCACGAAGTTCTATGACAGAAAAGAGATCAAAGACATTTTGGCGTACTTACGACTTGTGGCAAACCCAGATGACGATATTAGCTTTGCGCGAATCGTCAACGTGCCAAAGCGCGGAATCGGTGCGACATCTGTTGATAAAATTGCGGCATATGCACAGATGAATGACCTGTCTATGTTTGAAGCGCTTGGTCAGGTGGATTTCATTGGACTTAGTGCAAGGGCAGCCAATGCGCTTGATGAGTTCAAACAGCTCATTGATCAAATGACGAATATGCAGGAGTATGTATCTGTCACAGAATTAACAGAAGAAATCCTCGAGAAAACAGGCTATCGTGAAGCGCTCAAGGTCGAAAAAACGATTGAAGCACAGAGTCGTTTAGAAAATATTGACGAGTTTCTCTCCGTCACAAAGAATTTTGAAGAACAAAATGAAGACAAATCGCTTGTGACCTTCCTGACAGATCTCGCCCTCGTCGCAGACATTGATAAGCTGGATGAAAATGAGGAAGAAAATCAGGATGCTGTCATCTTAATGACCCTTCACGCCGCAAAAGGTCTAGAATTCCCTGTTGTTTTCTTAATGGGGATGGAGGAAGGCGTTTTCCCGCATAGCCGTTCATTAATGGAAGATGCAGAGATGGAAGAAGAACGCCGCCTTGCATACGTAGGTATCACACGGGCTGAAGAAGAGCTTTATTTATCAAGTGCGAAGATGAGAACGCTATTCGGCCGGACAAACATGAACCTTGAATCAAGATTCATTCGAGAAATACCAGCCGATTTATTGGACAACCTAAATGAGAAAAAAGAAACGAAAACACCGTTTGGCCAAACAAGAGAAAGACCGCAAAGACGGGGGCCAGTCTCACGTCCGCAAACTCAAACCATTCAAAACACAGGCGCCGGCAGTATTGGCTGGGCTGTGGGCGATAAAGCTGCCCATAAAAAATGGGGTGTTGGAACGGTTGTGAGTGTGAAAGGTAGTGGAGACAGTACAGAGCTTGATATTGCGTTCCCAAGCCCTACAGGCATTAAGCGTCTTCTCGCAGCATTTGCGCCAATCGAGAAGCAATAAAACCAAAGGCTTACAAAACGGATGAATTGAAAGGAAGAAGCAGATGGATAAAGAAGCAGCGAAACGCCGGATCGAGGAACTGCACCAGATTTTGAATCAATACAACTACGAATATCATACACTTGATCGTCCAAGTGTTCCTGACGCTGAATATGATGCGCGGATGCGTGAGCTGATCTCTCTAGAGGAGGAATATCCTGATTTAAAAGCAGCAGATTCCCCCTCACAGAGAGTAGGAGGTGCTGTTTTAGACGCCTTCCAAAAAGTACGTCACGGCACACCGATGCTAAGTCTTGGCAATGCGTTTCATGAACAGGACCTTCTTGATTTTGACCGCCGGGTTCGTCAAGCAGTCGGTGACGATGTCGCATACAATGTCGAGCTGAAAATTGATGGACTCGCTGTTTCTCTCCGTTATGAAAATGGCGTGTTTGTCCGAGGTGCCACACGCGGAGATGGTACAACAGGTGAGGATATTACCGAAAACCTTAAAACCATTCGTTCCATCCCGCTCAAAATCAATCGTCCTCTGTCGATTGAGGTGAGAGGCGAAGCATTTATGCCAAAACCTTCTTTTGAAGCATTAAATGAAAAAAGAATACAAAACGAAGAGGAGCCGTTTGCGAACCCGCGTAATGCGGCGGCAGGCTCACTTCGTCAGCTTGATACGAAAATTGCGGCGAAACGAAACCTTGATATATTCGTCTACAGTATAGCGGAGCTTGATGAAATTGGTGTAGAAACGCAAAGCGCGGGACTCGATCTTCTCGACGAGCTTGGCTTTAAAACCAACAAGGAAAGACGGATGTGCCACACGATTGAAGAAGTGATCGACCTCATTGAAACATTGAAAACAAAGCGTGCCGATTTTTCATATGAAATCGACGGAATTGTCATCAAGGTCGATTCCTTGGCTCAGCAGGAAGAACTCGGCTTTACTGCAAAAAGCCCGCGCTGGGCGGTTGCGTACAAGTTTCCGGCAGAAGAGGTCGTGACGAAGCTGATTGATATTGAACTAAGTGTCGGGCGTACAGGCGTCATCACGCCAACAGCGATTCTTGAGCCTGTCAAAGTAGCAGGGACAACAGTGCAGCGTGCTTCTCTTCATAATGAAGATTTGATCAAAGAAAAGGATATTCGCCTTTTTGATCAGGTGATTGTGAAAAAAGCGGGCGATATTATTCCCGAAGTTGCAGGCGTCCTTGTCGATCAGCGAACAGGGGAAGAAAAGCCGTTTCACATGCCGACTGAATGTCCAGAGTGTCATAGCGAGCTGGTGAGAATCGAAGGCGAAGTAGCCTTGCGATGCATCAATCCAGAATGTCCCGCCCAAATACGTGAGGGACTCATTCATTTTGTTTCCCGTAATGCGATGAACATTGATGGTCTTGGCGAGCGAGTCATTACACAGCTTTTCCAAGAGCAGCTTGTGTCTCGTGTGTCCGATCTTTATCGACTAACGAAAGAAGAACTCATTCAGCTTGAACGAATGGGTGAAAAGTCTGTCGACAATTTACTCCGTTCGATTGAGCAATCGAAAGAAAACTCTCTTGAGCGTTTACTATTTGGTCTCGGTATTCGATTTATTGGTTCTAAAGCGGCCAAAACCTTGGCGATGCATTTCGGCGACATCGATCAATTAAAGCAAGCAACAAAAGAACAATTACTCGAAGTCGACGAAATTGGTGAAAAAATGGCTGATGCAGTCGTCACATACTTTGAGAAAGAAGAAATACTTGACCTGCTGCGTGAACTAAAAGAGCTTGGGGTCAATATGACCTACACAGGGCCAAAGCCGGTGAAAGTAGAAGAAAGTGATTCCTACTTTGCAGGGAAAACCATTGTGCTGACAGGAAAATTAGAACAAATGTCTCGAAACGATGCAAAGGCAGCGATCGAAGCATTAGGCGGCAAATTAGCAGGTAGTGTGAGTAAAAAAACAGATTTAGTCATTGCCGGAGAAGCAGCGGGCAGTAAGCTGACAAAGGCAGAAGAACTCAATATTGAAATTTGGGACGAAGCTAAAATGCTCGAGGAGCTAAAGAAATAAGAGGAGTGTTTTCTATTGAAAAAGTTGTTATTGCTGCTGACAATGCTCACACTGGTACTGTCAGCGTGTGCACCCTTTGGGGGAAAGGACGAGGAAGAGGTCACACAAAAAACGGATGAAACAAAGGAAACAGCCATCATCCCGATGTACAATATCTCTGACTCCTATTACAAAATGGTGCTACCGTTTAAACAAGGAGCTGCAAGAGGATTAACAGCAGAGCGTCTCAACACACGCTTGGACATTGATGAATTTGAAACAGGACTCATGCGCCTGGCAACAGAGTCATTTAATACAAACGACTATCTTTTCCAAGAAGGACAGCATTTAGATGAGGATACCGTTCTCAGCTGGCTCGCACGCAAAAAAACAGGCAGTGATCTGAAAAAAGCAGAAAAAGAAGATAAAAACTTTAAGAATCTAGGCTTAAACCCTGCTCTACCCAGCTCAGGTTCAACAAAGTCCAAAAATGAAAATAGTCCAATCTACTTAGCTTCGATGCTAGAGCATAATTACTTAATTCGAAAAGATAAAAATAGTTTGCAGCTTGGCGGAGTTGTCATTGGTCTTGCGCTGAACTCTGTTTACTATTACCGCGAAAATATCGGTGATCCACAGCAAGAGGTGACCATCGATTCATCGAAAAATTCAAAGAAACTGTTGGCAGAGGGCGAAAAAATTGCTGAACAAGTGATCAAGCGAATTCGCCAAATGGATGGGCTGCAAAAAGTGCCTGTCATGATTGCCCTTTATAAGCAAGCACCAAAATCGTCCATCGTTCCAGGAAACTTTATCGCCAAAACGGATGTGAAAGCAGGCTCATCTGATATCGGCAATTGGGATACGATCAAAGAAGAGAATGTATTTTTCCCTTCAGATAATGCGAAAAGCAGCTACAAAGATGATTCAGAGCGATTTGACCGCTTCAAGACAAAAGTAGAAGACTACTTCCCGAACTACACTGGAGTCGTCGGAACAGGCTTCTATAAAGACGGTAACCTGCAAAAAATGAAGATCGAAATTCCAATGCAGTTCTACGGAAAAACAGAAGTCGTGGCCTTCACGCAATATTTAACAGGTGAAGTCATGGATTACTATAAGAGCACAAATATAGAAATCAACATCACGTCTTCTGATCAACAAGAAGCCTTAATCACGAAAAATGCTGAAGACAAAGAACCAACTGTCCATATATATGACTAATAAAAACCGCCTTTTGGCGGTTTTTCAGGTTAGACAATTCTTCGCACTCACCCGAAGCCCTGCGTGCCGGTGCTCACGAATCTTAAAGCCGCTCCTCGCATTAGACTTCAAGGGTTTTCATATCACGCTGAAAAGACAAAGGATTAAAATGAACTTAAATTTTTAGCCCTTTGTGAGCAATCTAAAAAAGGATTTTCCAAACTTTTGTCAAAGTAGATGTAGAAACCAAGAGGAAAGGCTGGTATGTTGATGCTCGTATAATGCTGATTACCGTCATGAACATTTAAAAAGACGATAAAAGGAGAATCAGCATGCATAAAGAAGTAAAAGCACGATATGATGAACAGAAAGTCTTAAAGAAGGCGGCTCACTTGTACGACTTTCAGCTAGACCAAGTCACATTTCTAGCAGATGCAGAAAATTATGTGTATGAATATAAGGCTAGGAATGGCGAGAATTATATATTAAAAATCACCCATACCATTCGTCGTTCACCCACATATATTTTAGGAGAAATGGACTGGATTCGGTATCTATCTTGTCATGGCATTTCAGTAGCAAAACCGATTTCATCAGCAAGGGGAAAAGATGTTGAAACCATTCCTGATCAAGCAGGAGGCGCTTTTTTGCTTCGTGTGTATGAAAAAGCACCGGGCAGAAAAGTGAATGAAGCTGATTGGAATGGGAAGTTGTTTCATGCGTTAGGTACCTATACAGGGCGAATGCATCAAACAACAAAACAATATCAAGTGAAAGATCCTCGCTATAAGCGTCAAGAGTGGTATGAGGAGGAGCAATTAAAGCTTGATCAATATATTCCTTCTGATCAAACGGTTGTTTTGCGGCGAAAAGATGAACTGATGCAAAAGCTTCACCAGCTCCGTGTATCCAAGGATGTCTATGGACTGGTGCATGCCGATTTACATCACGGTAACTTCCATTATCGTCAGGGAGACATTATTGCTTTTGATTTCGATGATAGTGGATATCACTGGTTTATCAATGATGTGAGTATTTTGCTATACAATGTTCTTTGGTATCCTGTGATTCCATATGACGATAAAGCTGAATTTACCGCTGAATTTATGAGTCATTTTCTAAAAGGCTATCGACAGGAGAATGAGCTTGATGACGCGTGGCTGGCAACAATACCTGATTTTCTCATGCTGCGTCATATGCTTATTTATGGGCTTTTACATCAAGCAGTTGATCTCCAAACAATGACTTCTGACGAGAAGGCCATGCTGACACGTTTTCGAAAGGAAATTGAACAAAAAACACCAATTACTCCTTTTGACTTTCATCAGCTGGCCCGATAAAAAACCCCCCTGACTGTTTCAAACAGCCAGGGGGTTTTTTCACTACATCGTATCACACTTCACGCCAACGACACCTTCTAAATCTTTAATATCAAAGTATACATCGGTTGTATACCGATCCTTATGCACACGAACGCGTACTTCCATGATCGGATAATCCTTTTCCTTTAAATCATCAATTCGAACAGAATGAATGCGAATATTGAGTGCTTTCATTTCTTTTAAAATGGCCGTCATCCGGTTTCGATCAGAAAGTGACATTCTGATGCGGATTTCTTTTTCCTGTAGGCGAATTGGCCCGATCCGCTGGAAGAGCCATGGTAGGAATTCGACACTGATCAGAATAAAGAAAAGACTGAGGAAGGCTTCTTTATAAAAACCTGCACCTGTTGCAACCCCAAGTCCTGCTGCTCCCCAGATCATCGCAGAAGTCGTAAGACCTGAGATGACATCATTGCTTTTTCGAAGAATCACACCTGCTCCAATAAAACCAACACCAGATATAATTTGCGCCGGTAACCTGAGTGGGTCCATTTGAAGCTTAGAGACTCGAGGGAAATTGTAGGCTGCATCAATGCTGATGATGGTTAATACGCAGGAGCTGACAGCAATGACAATACACGTTTTTAAGCCGAGCGGCTTTTTCTTCAGCTCTCGTTCAAGACCGATGATCAGCCCGATCAAAGTGGCCACGGCCAACTTTAAGACGGTATCCCATTCAATTGTCCAAAACATGCGTATCGCTCCTTTCACTTCATGTACGTTTCACATCATGTATATGATCTTCTCACAGCCCATATGGCTGCACAACTTTTATTTTATTCAGATTCGAAAGAAAGAAAAGCTTTTTATTTAAATTAAAAAGAGAGTCACCTGCATGAGGCAGATGACTCTTCATTTCCTGTTATTTTGTTTCCTCTTCAAGATGATCTTCCATTTTTCTAAAGAGCTTTTTAGAAGCTTTAGACGGTTTATTTGTCAAGAGACTGACAAGAATAGCAGTCAAACCACTTAAAATAAATCCTGGAACCATTTCGTACAATCCAGTTGTGTTATTCAGGCCTGTTGAAATCCACACTAGGACAGTAACAGCTCCAACAACCATTCCGGCTAAAGCGCCATGATGATTCATTCGCTTCCAGTATAGACATAATAAGATCACCGGTCCGAATGAAGATCCAAATCCAGCCCAAGCATAGCCGACAAGTTCAAGGATCGTATCACTTGGGTTTAGAGATAGACAAAGGGCAACAACTGCAACGACTAATACAGACATACGTCCAATCATGACAAGTTCTTTGTCAGAAGCTTTTCTTCTAAAGAACGTACGGTATAAATCCTCTGTCATTGCACTTGCAGTGACAAGTAGCTGAGAAGAAATTGAACTCATAATCGCAGCTAAAATGGCAGAAAGTAAAAATCCAGTAATATACGGATGGAATAGTACCTTAGAAAACACAATAAAGATGGTTTCAGGATCTGCCAAAGTAGTGCTTGTTTCATGAACATAAGCTACACCGACTAAACCGACAGATAGTGAACCAATGACAGATACAATCATCCAGCTCATACCGATACGACGTGCTGGCTTTAAATCTTTTACAGTCGTAATCGCCATAAATCGAACAATGATGTGCGGCTGTCCAAAATAACCAAGTCCCCAAGCGAGGAAGGAAATAATGCCAATGACGCTCGTTCCTCTAAAAATATCAAGCAATTTAGGGTCAATCTGTTGAATATCATGGAACGTGGCAACAGGTCCACCTAATTGAGTAAAGGCAACGATCGGCACGAGCACTAATGCTAAAAACATAATAGCTCCTTGAACAAAGTCAGTTAAACTAACTGCCAAAAAGCCGCCGAATAGTGTGTATAAAATCACGATACTAGAAGTTAAGATTAAGCCAAACATATAATGAGCACCAAACGCTGATTCAAATAAGCGTCCGCCTGATACCATACCTGATGAGGTGTAAAGCGTAAAGAAAATCATAATAATAACTGCTGAGACAGCTTTCAATAAAGTAGACGAATCTTTAAACCGTTTGTCAAAAAAGTCTGGAATGGTAATCGCATCATCAGCAACTTCTGTATACGATCTCAAGCGTGGCGCTAGAAATAGATAGTTTAAGTAAGCTCCACTAATTAAACCAACAGCAAGCCATCCAGATGAAAGACCAGTTGTATACATAGCGCCTGGAAGCCCCATTAGCATCCAGCCACTCATATCAGCTGCACCAGCAGATAGAGCCGTTACATAAGGACCTAACCCGCGTCCACCTAACATATAATCATTCAAGTCATTTGTTTTTCTGAATGCATACCAGCCGATGGCTAGCATTCCAATAAAATAAATAGATAGAGAAATTACAATCTCAATACTCATGTTTCCATATCACCTTTTTCGTATTAATTTGACATCACCTCATTCAAAATATACACAGAACAGTCGATTCAACTGTCTGCTCACTGCTATGGTTACTTAACCTATCAGAGTATTCCCGAGTGATCAACCGTCTTAAACCTCCTCATTCACACAAAAAATCCGTGTATCGGTGATAAGAATCTATATGTAAGCGCTTACTAAATTAAATAAAAGTAAAAATTTTCTGAAAAACAAAAGGTTACCTGTATGAATATTTTCTTTATCGTTGAATGATCATGACGGTTCATCAGAAAAGGTCTTTTCCCGCGCCTGCGTAAAGTTGCTTTAGAACAGTAAAATTTGATATGATAAAGTGTATATGACTTATGATCATGACCACGAACACGTATCATTTTTGGAGGTGAACCTGCATGTCAAGAATTTCAATAGAAGAAGTAAAGCACGTTGCGCATTTGGCACGGCTTGCGATTACAGAAGAAGAAGCTGAGATGTTTACAGAACAGCTTGATAGCATCATTTCATTTGCAGAGCAGTTAAACGAGGTAGATACGGAGAACGTTGAACCAACAACACACGTATTAAAAATGAAAAACGTCATGAGAGAAGATGTTCCGAATAAAGGTCTTTCAATTGAGGCAGTCATGAAAAATGCGCCTGATCATAAAGACGGCTATATTCGTGTGCCATCAATTTTGGACTAAAGGAGGCCTGAGACATGTCACTGTTTGACCACAAAATTTCTGAATTAAAAGAGCTTTTACATAAAAAGGAACTGTCTGTTTCTGATTTAGTGGACGCGTCTTATAAACGAATCAATGAAGTAGACGGAAAAGTACAAGCATTCCTTGCACTGGACGAAGAGAAAGCACGTGCGTATGCAAAGGAATTGGACGAGGCCGTTGGTGAAAAGGACGAGCTGGGTCTATTGTTCGGTATGCCGATCGGTGTGAAAGATAACATCGTGACGAAGGATTTACGTACAACCGCATCAAGTAAAATCCTGCAAAACTTTGATCCAATTTATGATGCAACCGTTGTGAACCGTCTGAAAGAGGCGGAAGCTGTCACAATCGGTAAATTAAACATGGACGAATTTGCAATGGGTTCTTCTACGGAGAACTCAGGCTACAAAGCAACGAAAAACCCATGGAATTTAAACACAGTTCCAGGTGGATCAAGTGGTGGATCAGCAGCATCTGTTGCAGCAGGAGAAGTACCATTCTCCCTTGGATCTGATACAGGCGGTTCCATCCGTCAGCCGGCATCATTTTGCGGGGTTGTGGGTCTTAAGCCGACATATGGTCGTGTATCTAGATACGGTTTAATCGCATTTGCATCATCATTAGATCAAATTGGGCCGATTACGCGTAATGTCGAGGACAACGCTTATGTTCTTCAAGCGATTGCTGGTGTCGATCAAATGGACGCAACAAGTGCAAATGTCGATGTACCAGATTTTCTTTCTTCATTAACTGGCGACATCAAAGGTCTTAAAATTGCAGTGCCAAAAGAATACCTTGGCGAAGGTGTTGGCGAGGAAGCCAAAGAGTCTGTTCTTAAAGCGCTGAAAGTATTAGAAGGACTTGGTGCGACATGGGAGGAAGTGTCTCTTCCACATTCTAAATATGCGCTTGCGACTTACTACTTATTGTCATCTTCAGAAGCATCTGCGAACCTGGCTCGTTTTGACGGCATCCGCTATGGCTACCGTACAGATAACGCAGACAACCTGATTGATTTATATAAAAATACACGTTCTGAAGGCTTCGGGGATGAAGTGAAGCGCCGCATCATGCTTGGCACATTCGCTTTAAGCTCTGGCTATTATGATGCGTACTATAAAAAAGCGCAAAAAGTCCGTACGTTGATCAAAAAAGACTTTGAAGATGTGTTTGAAAAGTATGATGTCATTGTAGGACCAACAACACCAACTCCTGCATTCCACATTGGTGAAAAAACAAGCGATCCACTGACCATGTATGCAAACGATATTTTAACGATCCCTGTTAACCTTGCAGGTGTTCCAGGAATCAGTGTGCCTTGCGGATTTGCAAATGGACTTCCGTTAGGTCTTCAAATCATCGGTAAGCACTTTGATGAAGGAACAGTATATCGCGTGGCTCACGCTTTCGAACAAGCAACAGATCATCATAAAGCAAAACCTGAACTGTAAGGGGTGAATCAGAATGAACTTTGAAACGGTAATAGGACTTGAAGTCCACGTAGAGCTAAAAACAAAATCAAAAATCTTCTCAAGCTCGCCGACACCTTTTGGTGCAGCTGCCAACACGCAAACAAGTGTCATCGACCTTGGGTATCCTGGCGTACTGCCTGTACTGAACAAAGAAGCGGTGAACTTTGCAATGAAAGCGGCAATGGCGCTGAACTGTGAGATCGCAACAGATACAAAATTTGACCGTAAAAACTACTTCTATCCTGATAACCCAAAGGCGTATCAAATTTCTCAATTTGATAAACCAATCGGTGAAAACGGCTGGATTGAAATTGAAGTAGACGGCAAAACAAAACGAATTGGTATTACCCGTCTTCATTTGGAAGAGGATGCAGGCAAACTGACGCATACAGGCGACGGTTACTCACTTGTCGATTTCAACCGTCAAGGCACACCACTTGTTGAAATCGTATCTGAGCCAGACATTCGCACGCCAGAAGAAGCGTACGCTTACTTAGAAAAGCTAAAATCCATTATTCAATATACAGGTGTTTCTGATTGTAAAATGGAAGAAGGCTCACTTCGCTGTGATGCCAATATTTCTCTTCGCCCAATTGGACGTGAAGAGTTTGGTACAAAGACAGAGCTTAAGAACTTAAACTCGTTCGCTTTCGTACAAAAGGGTCTTGAGTTCGAAGAAAAACGCCAAGAGCAAGTACTTCTTTCTGGCGGCTTGATCGAGCAGGAAACACGCCGTTATGACGAAGCGTCTAAAAAGACGATTCTGATGCGTGTCAAGGAAGGATCGGATGATTACCGCTACTTCCCAGAACCGGATTTGGTGGAGCTGTACATTGATGATGAGTGGAAAGAACGCGTCAGAGCATCCATCCCAGAGCTTCCAGATGAGCGCCGCAAACGCTACATTGATGAACTTGGACTTCCTGCATATGATGCAATGGTTTTGACCCTGACAAAAGAAATGTCAGATTTCTTCGAAGCAACCATTTCAGAAGGTGCAGAAGCGAAGCAGGCATCGAACTGGCTAATGGGAGAGGTATCTGCCTACTTAAACTCCGCTCAAAAAGAGCTGGAAGATACAAAGCTAACGCCGCAAGGGCTAGCTGGTATGATCAAACTCATTGAAAAAGGAACAATTTCCTCTAAGATTGCCAAAAAGGTATTCAAAGAGCTGATCGAAAATGGGGGAGATGCAGAAACAATCGTCAAAGAAAAAGGACTTGTCCAAATTTCTGACGAAGGTGCACTGCTCAAGTTTGTGACTGAAGCACTTGATAACAACCCACAATCCATTGAAGACTTTAAAAATGGAAAAGACCGTGCGATTGGTTTCTTAGTCGGACAAATCATGAAAGCATCGAAGGGACAAGCAAACCCGCCGATGGTCAACAAGATTCTGATGGAAGAAATCAAAAAACGCTAAATAGCAAAAAACCGTCTCAGAGAAGAGGCGGTTTTTTTTGCTTGAAATGACAGGGTCGTATCATAGATTCAGACCACCGCCGTATATCAATTCGGAGATTCTTTTCTTATAATGAAGCATAAGCGATAGAGCAAATTCGAAGGGGATCAACGTGAACTAAATTGAAAAACAGCACGTCATGTTACTGGAGAAACAGCTTCAATTGTTCCACTACTCTGAGGACAGCAGGGTCCTCACACATGTCTAAATTAGTCAGCATCCCTTGAATGACCGGCTTACGAGGTTCATCTTTCGCTAGTTCTTCTTCAATCACTTCGATAGAGACGAGCGTATCATCAGAAAGCAAATGCTCAAGCTTTAACAATCGAAGCTCCTCTTGAAGGGACACGGTACTCGGCGCTTCATCCTCCCAAATGGCTTGATTCAGAATTGGCTTAGTCTTAGAACGCAGCAGTCCTTGAACCAAATCATCAAAACGGGCGAGTATAAAGGAAGACAGCTCATCAAATGATAATGGCACTTGATCTTGTAAAAGCAGTACCTGCACATACGATTGGATGATTCCTTGCATCATGACTGACAGGTCAGTTATATACGGCTCGATCTCCTGTCCATAAGTGGTCAAGATGGATATTTGAATTTCATCATTCATTTGTTTTTTAACCGTTTTAGAATACTTTTTAATTTGCTGGTTTTCCGGAATAATGTTCTCGCTGAGGATCAATATGATAAAGTCCTTGTTTTCGGCAAAATGCTGGAACTGTTCAGCGATCTGTTTCCGAAAGATCTCTCTAGGCGCAAGATGCTGATTCTCTTTTCGAATCTTTTCAATACTTTGCATAGAAGTGTCGATATAATATTCGAACGCTCGGTTGAAAAGCTGTTCCTTTGATTTGAAATGTAAATAAAACGCGCCTTTCGATATTCCGCACTCATCTGCAATTTCCTGAATGGTCGTAGAAGAAAAACCCTTTTTCGCAAACAACTGGATGCTCGCTTTAATGATTTTTTCTTTTTTTTCGTTCATGAAATAAAAGGCCCCTTCAGCTTTAGAATGTTACGTCAAACGCAAGTGAAATGGTTGACGGCATTGTGTATCACCGTTTATTATGATATAGAATGACCAGTCAGTCAATACATAAAGGAAAATGGAGGACATAATGAATTCGATCATCAATTTTGTATTAAAGAACAAGTTCGCTGTATGGCTCATGACGATTATCGTAACAGTTGCTGGTCTATATGCCGGATTGAATATGAAACAAGAGTCAATCCCGAATATCAACACTCCAGTCATTACGGTTTCTACAACGTATCCTGGCGCAACGCCGGACGAAGTATCAGATAAGGTGACTGATCCAATTGAGAAGTCTATTCAAAACCTCAATGGGGTGAATGTGGTCACTTCTAATTCTTTTGAGAATGCCTCATCGATTCAAATCGAGTACGATTACAATAAAGATATGGATGAAGCAAAGAAGGAAATTGAAGATGCCATTAGCAATATCAATTTTCCGGAAAATGCAGAAAAACCAAAAATCGCACGCTTTAGCATCAACGCGATTCCAATCTTAGCTCTTAGTGTCTCCGGTGATAAAGAATCATTACAAGACCTGACACAAAAAGTGGAAAATGATCTTATTCCTTCTCTTCAAGGCTTAGATGGTGTCTCTTCTGTCGAAGCTTCTGGACAACAAATCAAAGAAGTAGAATTTTCTTTTAAACAAAAGAAATTAAAGGAATATGGTTTAGATGAAGAAACTGTCCAAAACATGATCAAAGGCTCTGATGTCAATGTACCTTTAGGGTTATACACATTTGGCAACAAGCAAAAATCAGTCGTAGTGGATGGCAATATTTTAAGCGTTAAAGATTTGAAAAACATGCGAATTCCTGTTACGCCAAGTGCAAGCACAGGAGCATCTTCAAGCGGCTCAGGAAATGCAGGTGCCCAAGGTGCCGACCAGGAGGCTGGAAGTGCAGCAAGTCAGCAACAGGCAGCAGCAGCTCAGCAGCAAACTCGTGCAGGTGCAGCAAGCGGTCAATCTGTAGAGCTGCCAACGATCAAACTTTCTGAGATTGCAGATATTAAAGTCGTGAAAGATGCAGAATCGATTTCTAGAACGAATGGAAAAGACAGTATCGGTCTGCAAATTGTCAAAGGCTCTGATGCCAACACAGTGAGTGTGGCAGAAGAAGTCACAAAAGAGCTTGAGAAATTCAAAAAAGACAACAAAGGAATTAAAGTCAGCACCACATATGATCAAGCAGGACCGATTAAAGAGTCTGTCAGCACAATGTTGAACAAGGCGATCATCGGAGCAATCTTTGCGATCATTATCATTATGTTGTTCCTTCGAGATATCAAATCAACATTAATTTCGGTGATTTCCATTCCGTTATCCCTGTTGATTGCTGTTTTATTATTAAATCAGCTGGATATCACATTAAATATCATGACACTTGGTGCCATGACAGTCGCCATTGGACGTGTTGTCGATGACTCGATTGTTGTCATAGAAAATATCTATCGACGAATGGCGTTAAAAGATGAACCGTTAAAGGGCAAAGCACTCGTCAGAGAAGCCACAAAAGAAATGTTTATTCCGATTATGTCTTCGACGATTGTCACTATTGCGGTATTCTTGCCATTAGCTCTAGTGGGTGGAATGATTGGTGAACTATTCATCCCATTTGCATTAACCATTGTGTTTGCTCTAATGGCTTCACTACTTGTTGCCATTACAATCGTTCCAATGATGGCTCACAGCCTATTTAAAAAGAACCTGTACGGCAAAGCGAAAAAGGTAAAAGAACACAAACCAAGCAAGCTTGCTGGTGGTTATAGACGTGTACTGAATTGGACACTCAACCATAAATGGATCACATCAGGAATTGCGATTCTCATGCTTGTCGGAAGCTTATTCTTAGCACCACTTGTCGGCGTTAGCTTCTTACCACAGGAAGCAGAAAAAACGGCTATGGTGACATATACACCAGAACCTGGACAAACGAGAGAACAAGCCATTGCTGAAACGAAAAAGGCTGAAGAATACTTAATGAAACGTGATCATGTCAATACGGTTCAATATTCACTAGGCTCTTCCAATGCCCTTACAGCAAGTGTTGGTGGAAACTCTAACGGTGCATTATTCTTCGTACAATACGACGATGACACACCAAACTTTGATAAAGAAAAGGATCGAGTCGTCAAAGCCCTGCAAGACAAAACGTCTAAAGGGGAATGGAAATCACAAGACTTCTCATCTGCTGGTGCAAGCAATACAGTGACGTACTATGTGTACGGTGACAAAGCAAGTGATATTGAAGGTACAGTAAAAGATGTCGAGAACATCTTAAAAGATGAGAAAAATCTGAAAAACGTCAGCACAAGCTTATCTGAGAAGTATGACGAATATACATTTAATGCAGATCAAGAAAAACTAGCGAAGCTAGGCTTAACTGCTTCACAAATCGCTCAAGCGATTGCACCTCAAAATAGTGAAACAACACTGACGAAAGTCACAGAGGATGGCAAAGAACTTGATGTGAAGCTTCAAACAGAAAAAGATGAATATAAGAGCAAAAAGGATTTAGAAAATAAAAAGATCACAACACCGACAGGGCAAGAAGTCCGAATTGGTGATGTCGTAAAAGTAAAAGATGGTACGACAGCAAATACGGTGACAAAACGTGATGGGAAAATCTACGCAGAAGTGTCTGGTGACATGACGACAGACGATGTATCAAGTGTGACACAAGATGTTCAGAAGAAAGTCGATAAGCTTGATTTGAAATCTGGCGTTACGATTGATACAGGCGGTGTAAGTGCGGATATTGAGGAATCCTTTACACAGCTTGGACTCGCAATGCTTGCAGCGATTGCTATTGTATACCTTGTTCTCGTCATTACATTTGGCGGAGGTCTTGCACCATTTGCAATTCTGTTCTCACTTCCATTTACGATTATTGGTGCACTCGTTGGATTGTTTGTAGCGAAAGAAACCATCAGCTTAAATGCCATGATTGGATTGCTGATGCTGATCGGAATCGTTGTAACAAATGCCATTGTCTTGATTGACCGAGTGATTCATAAAGAAAAAGAAGGTCTTTCTACAAGAGAAGCTTTACTTGAAGCAGGTACAATAAGATTACGTCCAATCTTAATGACGGCACTTGCGACGATCGGTGCACTGCTGCCACTCGCATTAGGTTTTGAAGGTGGAAGTCAGATCGTATCAAAAGGACTTGGTGTCACCGTGATTGGCGGTTTAACAAGCTCTACACTTCTCACATTGGTCATCGTACCAATCGTGTATGAAATTTTAAGCAAGTTTAGACGTAAGAAAAAGTATGCAGATGAAGAGTAAGAGGAAGCCCCGCTAATGAGCGGGGCTTTTTTATGATGAAATCTGGCAAACGGCTTTTCTCATCAGCTCTTCAAACGCTTGGAAAAATGCATCACGATCAACATGATCAATCACTTGAATGGATTTTCCATCTGGATGCTCTTCGGTACGTCCTTGCTTTGGTGTTTCGGTATAAACGATCGCGCTCAATTCCTTTGAGCGAGTAAATGATGATGAAGCGAGAGTAATCGTTGTCAGCACATCCCATAAGTAGTAAGTCGAGTTCGTTTCGTGATGAATGAGAGGCGGACAAAAGGCATAACATTGCCCAATAAAATCAATTCCGATATGAGACCGAAGGGAAGCCCAGCGCTGACGGACATCAAGTGTAAGCGGGACTTGATTTGTGCTTTCAAGTGCGACCATTTCAATAGGAAAGCGTTCCTGAAAGACAGTGCTGACAGCGTAAGGGTCCCAAAAGGCATTCCATTCGGCTGTCCCATCATGCTCGGGTTCTTCGACATTTCCTTTTTCAAGGAACGTACCGCCCATCCACACCAATTTCTCAATTTTATTAGAGATTGAAGGATCCTCTTCTAAGGCGCGTGCAAGGTCAGTGAGTGGTCCTGTAAATAGAAGGATGACAGGTTCTGTTGCCTTTTTAACTGTTTCAATCAGATGAAGATGTGCTGGAAGCTTGGATACTTTTGTATCAACAGTGCCTTTTTCGTTTAAAATGGGCAGTGCATCTACATAAAAAGCATGCATGCGCCACTCTTTCGGAAAGGGATTGACGCCTCTAGAATTGGAAGCAGCGACTTCAATTTCATACGGGCTAAATCGATCAATGATTTTTTGAGAAGCACTTAGCGCAGGCTCTAAATAACAATCAGCAGGAATCACAGACATCCCAATGACTTTCAGGTGTTCCATTTGAAGGAGCAAAAATAAGGAGACGAGGTCATCAACACCGCCATCATGATTGAAATACACAGGCTTTTTCATCGCATACCATCCTTTTCATCGTTTTCTTTTATCTTATCAGAATGCTTTCCTGCTGAGGGATAAGAGCCATGAGATTTCAAATATTAGGTGGCTGTTCTGTTGCCATTTTCAAAACTCATAGTATAATTAAAGGTTGTTAGTGGTGAAAATAGATTGCATAATGAATATAGGATGATGATGAATGAAACGTGCTCGAATTATATACAATCCGACATCTGGACGTGAACTCTTCAAGAAGAATTTAGCGCAGGTTTTGCAAAAATTTGAACAAGCAGGCTATGAAACATCTTGTCATGCGACGACATGTGCAGGAGATGCCACGCAAGCAGCAGAACAAGCCGCACAGAGAGATTTTGATTTAATTGTAGCAGCTGGTGGAGACGGCACGATTAATGAAGTCGTCAATGGATTAGCACCGCTTGAAAAAAGACCAAAACTAGGAATCATTCCAGTTGGAACGACAAATGACTTCGCAAGAGCACTTGGCATTCCAAGAGAAGATATTTTAAAAGCAACAGATGCCATTATTGATGGTGTAGCGAAGCCGCTTGATATCGGTAAAGTCAATGGCCATTATTTTATTAATATTGCTGGCGGCGGCCGGTTAACAGAGCTCACCTATGAGGTGCCTAGTAAGCTGAAGACAATGCTTGGACAGCTTGCTTATTATTTAAAAGGCATGGAGATGCTTCCTTCTATCCGCCCGACAGAAGTCGAAATTGAATATGACGGCAAATTGTTTCATGGAGAAATCATGCTGTTTCTTGTTTCACTCACAAACTCAGTAGGCGGCTTTGAAAAGCTAGCACCAGATTCCATTTTAGATGATGGGATGTTTGACCTGATTATTTTAAAAAAGGTCAATCTAGCAGAAGCCATTCGAGTGGTCAGTCTTGCACTTCGAGGCGAGCATATTCATGATAACAATGTCATCTACGCAAAAGCGAATCGCGTAAAGGTAGATGTAAAAGATAAAATGCAACTCAATTTAGATGGCGAATACGGCGGCATGCTGCCAGGTGAATTTGAAAACCTGTATCGCCATATTGAATTTATTGTGCCAAAAGCGACAGCTGAAAAAATAGGGTAGAGATTGAACTTGGTTCCTTATGGCGACCAAGTTTTTCTTTGCAAATGAGGTGATAAAATTGGTGAAAATGAAACCGCCTGTTCAAAAAAATGAATACTACAATGTAACCTTCGAAGATTTAACGCACGAAGGTGCAGGAGTAGCGAAAATAGAGGGCTTCCCTGTCTTTGTACCGAATGCACTTCCTGACGAACAAGGGAAAATCAAAGTCACACGTGTCAAAAAAGGATTTGCTTTTGGACGACTCATGGAGCTGACAAAGGAAAGTCAGCACAGGCAAGATGCGCCATGTCCTATCTATAAGCAGTGCGGAGGCTGTCAAATTCAGCATATGAGCTATGAAGGCCAGCTGCTTTTTAAACAGAAACAAGTAAAGGACGTATTGGAGCGGATCGGCAAGCTTGATATGAGCCGTGTAAAAGTTCATCCTGTACTCGGCATGGAAGACCCTTGGAATTACCGAAACAAAGCACAAGTACCAGTTGGTGAACGGGAAGGCGGACTTGTTGCAGGATTTTATCAGCAGCGTACCCATGAAATCATTGATATGGAAAAATGTTTGATCCAGCAATCAGAAAATGACGAAGTGGTACAGGCAGTAAAAGACATCTGCAATGCGTTTGGCATAAAAGCATATAACGAAGAGCGGCACAAAGGCTGGCTGCGTCATGTTATGGTTCGCTACGGTATTGCAACAGGTGAAATGATGGTTGTGTTTGTCACTAGAACGGCTGACTTTCCGCAAAAACAGCAGGTGATTGAGCAGATTATAGCACGCTTCCCACACGTTCGGTCAATTGTGCAAAACGTGAATTCAAAGAAGACAAATGTCATTTTCGGAGACGAAACGACCGTTTTATGGGGAGAAGAATACATTTATGACACGATTGGCGACATCAAATTTGCCATTTCAGCCCGCTCGTTTTATCAAGTGAATCCAACTCAAACAAAGGTTCTTTACGACAAAGCCCTTGAATATGCAGAGCTGCAAGGCGAAGAAACCGTCATTGATGCGTATTGCGGAATTGGTACGATTTCCTTATTTCTCGCACAAAAAGCAGGCAGAGTATATGGCGTAGAAATTGTGCCAGAAGCAATTGAAGATGCAAAGCGCAATGCTGCCTTAAACGGGATTAACAACGTTGAATTCGCAGTTGGCGAAGCAGAAGCCGTTATCCCGAACTGGTACAAAGAAGGCATCAAAGCAGACACGCTAGTTGTCGATCCGCCTAGAAAAGGCTGCGACGAAGCACTGCTAGACACCATTTTAAAGATGAAACCAAACCGAGTTGTTTATGTTTCCTGTAATCCTGGGACGCTAGCTCGTGATTTGCGAATTCTAGAAGATGGCGGGTATGTGACGGAGGAAGTGCAGCCTGTGGATATGTTTCCGCATACGAGTCATGTGGAGTGCGTGGCAAGTCTTGTAATCAATCATTAATCTAATTGGCATCCCGATTTCGTGAAAAACGTCGATATCGGGATATTTTTATTTTCGTTTGCTCTACTTATACCAAAAAACGATAATTTGAGGTGAATTCAATATTTTTATGCCGCATTCCATCATCAAATGTCCTTTTTTGCAATTTTGCCCGGTTCATATTAAAGTATATAATGATAAAAATTGCTGAAAGACTTTATAGAAGGACATGCCCTGTAAGGCGCTATGTCATGAGAGGAATTGGATGAAAGATGAGTAAAAATTTCTGGCGTGATTTACCACGGCCATTTTTTATATTAGCACCAATGGAAGAAGTGACAGATGTTGTGTTTCGTCATGTTGTGAGTGAGGCGGCGAGACCGGATGTGTTTTTTACAGAGTTTACGAATAGTGAGAGCTATTGCCACCCTGATGGCATTAAAAGTGTGAAGGGCCGCCTAACGTTTACAGAGGATGAGCAGCCGATTGTTGCTCATATTTGGGGGGACAAACCTGAAAACTTTAGACAAATGAGCATTGGAATGGCGGAGTTAGGATTTCAGGGACTTGATATTAATATGGGCTGTCCTGTTCCAAATGTCACGCAAAACGGGAAGGGCAGTGGCTTGATTCTTCGTCCAGACGTTGCGGCAGAGCTGATTCAAGCGGCAAAGGCTGGGGGATTACCTGTCAGTGTGAAAACAAGACTAGGGTTTACAGAGGTCGATGAATGGCGCGGATGGCTTAGACACATATTGGAGCAAGATATTGCGAATTTATCGATTCATCTTCGTACAAGAAAGGAAATGAGCCAAGTGGATGCGCATTGGGAGCTTATTCCGGAGATTAAAAAACTTCGTGATGAAGTAGCCCCTGATACTCTTTTAACGATCAATGGTGATATTCCTGATCGTCAAACGGGCTTAAAGCTCGCTGAGCAACATGGAATAGACGGAGTGATGATTGGGCGCGGAATTTTCCATAACCCATTTGCCTTTGAAAAAGAACCAAAGGAGCATACGAGTGATGAATTGCTCGGTCTTTTAAGATTGCATCTTGATCTTCATGATCAATATTCCTCACTAGGCTTGCGTCCATTCAAGGCATTGCACCGCTTCTTTAAGATTTATGTGAAAGGTTTTAGAGGAGCGAGCTTTCTAAGAAATCAATTAATGAACACATCATCAACAGATGAAGTGCGTGTAATGCTGGATGAATTTGAAGCAAGAAATAAAGAACAATCATGACCAACAAGAGGAGGGGGAACCCTTCTCTTTTTTTATTAAATAGGACTATTAAACTAGTTATCTTAAATGGTAAAATGAGATAGAAATAACAATTGGAGGTACTTTATTTGAAACCATTTTGGGATAAAGACAGAGAAAGTGAAGAGACATTTAAGAAAATCAATGAGAAAGGCATTGCAAAAGCGGAAAAGAAGCTTGGCGTCATCTTGCCTGATACATATAAGAAACTTATTCTGGAACAAAATGGCGGGTATACACTGCATAACGCTTTTCCAACGGATCAGCCGAATGGATGGGCAGAGGATCATGTGTCATTTGATCATTTAAGAGGAATTTCCAAAGATGAAGGCATTATGGATAGTGATTATTTAATAGAAGAATGGGAATTGCCTGAGGGTCTTGTGCTTATTTGTGGGGATGGTCATACTTGGATCGCTTTGGATTATAGAGAAACAAAGGAACATCCGCCGATTCATTACTTTGATCTAGAAGATGAGACGGATTTCAAATTAGCGGATTCGTTTGATGAACTGCTTGCTGGGCATTATACTGCTGAATAACATGAAAAAGAAAAGGCAGCCGCAAGTAGATAACCGTTGTTATACAGTGTTTTTTGAGAGAGACAAAAGAGTCTCTCTTTTTTTGTGAAGCAACATTGAATCTCTCTCCAAAACTGTACCTGTTATGTTTAAGTCCTATTATTCAATTGGTTCACTTTCCACTCACTAAATTTCCTGACGATAATATCTGCCACAATATAAAAAGGCAGAAAGCTGGAGTTGTCTACTTTGTTATATAAGAGAAACGGGGTGCTGCTTACATAGATGTTAAACATGGCATTTTGTGCAAGAAGGTTATTTCTTAATGTGGTCATGCTGATAAATTTGATATGTCTCGTTTTCACCAATTGAATGATTTCATCTAAATTCTTCGATTCACCCGATAAGGAAATGATAAATAAAAGGTCATCCTCACCAAATTCAATGATTCCATCTGTTAAGTCCCGCTTGCTTCGTAATACTTGAGATTTTTTATGCAGTGACCATAGCTGCCGCTGTACATCATTGGCCAAATCGAGCTGTGCTGTTCCTGTCCCATAAATATAAATATACGGTGCACGATCTATCAGTTGATTTAATTGATGAAAGTCGAGCTGCTCCATATATTTTCTTGTCTGGCGGATATCTTGATCAAGCAGCTGCATTAAATCCTGTGTGGTCTCTTCAGTGAAAGCATTTAATTTCACATAAGACTTTAAGTCGCTGTAGCCGTCGAACCCTATTTTCTTGGCAAGCCGGTGGATGGATGAGATGGAAGTATGAGCATAACGGGCAAGGTCCTGAATTTTCATTGTCTTCATTTCTTCAAGATGATCATGGATCGTTTTAATAATATGCAGGTCATTCTTATTTAAATCTTCGAAGTGTTTATTAACCAGCTTGTCCAGTATCATGCGATGTGCCCTCCAACATGAAAATATTTTCTTCCTGTGAAAATATAATCTAATGTTACAACTTGATTTCTAAATACGTCAAACCTATTGGTTTTTGTAAGCGCTCCCTTTACAGTGATGTTATGGATCCAGCAAAGGGGGTATGCTTATGAATGCAATCAAGAGGTTTGGCAGTGCTATGGTAGTTCCTGTACTTTTATTCGCGTTTTTTGGTATTGTTGTCGGCCTCGCGACTTTATGTAAGAATCCAGCGATTATGGGGGAAATGGCTGCAGAAGGTACGATGTGGTACAAGGTTTGGTCACTGATTGAAAGCGGGGGATGGACGATTTTCAATCATATGGAACTAGCTTTTGTGATTGGATTGCCCATCTCACTTGCGAAAAAAGCGCAAGCACGTGCGACACTCGCAGCTTTAATGATTTATCTCGTATTTAACAATTATATTCATGCTATTTTGACACTTTGGCCGTCTACTTTTGGTGTTGATTTATCGCAAGGTGTCGAGAACGTAGCGGGTGTAAAAGAAATTGCGGGTATACCTACACTGGATACAAGTATCATTGGTGCGGTGATGATATCTGGAATTGTCATTTGGATCCATAATCGTTTTTATGATCAAAAGCTGCCTGAGATGCTTGGGATTTTCCAGGGGCTTGTATTTGTTGTCATCATCGGATTCTTTGTGATGATTCCTATTGCTTTTATCGTGGCTTTTGTATGGCCCTATATTCAGCAGGGGATTCAATCTCTCCAAGGGTTCATGGCACAGTCTGGTTATATTGGTGTCTGGCTGTTTCATTTCTTGGAAAGGGTGTTAATTCCAACAGGACTTCACCATTTTATTTATACACCTTTTGAGTTTGGTCCAGCGGCTGTAAATGGGGGGTTAAAACCATATTGGATTGCTCACTTAAATGAATTTGCGTCCTCCACTTCCGATTTGAAGGATCTTTATCCATACGGATTTTTATTGCATGGGAATATTAAGATGTTCGGCTGTTTAGGGATAGCTTTAGCCATGTATTTTTCAACACCGAAAGAAAATAGAAAAAAGGTTTTGGCATTAGTATTACCCGCCACATTAACAGCCATATTTGCCGGAATTACAGAACCACTTGAATTTACATTTCTATTTCTCGCGCCTTATTTATTTGTGATACATGCACTTCTTGGAGCGACCATGGTGACAATCATGAATATGTTTGGTGTTGTGGGCATGATGGGTTCCGGGCTTATTGAAATAGCTGCATTGAACTGGATTCCGCTCTCTTCAAATCATGGAGGGATTTATCTAATCCAAGCGGTGATTGGACTTCTCTTTACAGCATTGTATTTTGTCATATTTAGATGGATGATTGTGAAATTTGATATTCCATTACCAGGACGAAAACATGAGGAGAAGACGAGGCTATATACAAAACAAGATTATGAGAATGCTCATAAAAAAGCTCATGACCAAAAGGAAGCGCCCGTTTATGCGTCTGAGTATGAAGAGAAAGCCGTTTATTTCTTAGAAGGCCTCGGCGGTAAAGAAAACATTAAAGATGTGACAAACTGTGCCACGCGTCTGCGAATTACAGTGATTGACCCTAGCTTGGTGAAAGATAGAGAATACTTTACAAAAAATAAACTGGCACACGGCATGGCGAAGAGTGGTCAAAGCATTCAGATCATTGTTGGCTTAAGTGTACCGCAAGTGAGAGAGTCCTTTGAGACAAAACTTTCATTAGATTGAAAAAGGAGCTGGATATCATGAAAAAATTTAATATTACGATCGCTGGAGGAGGAAGTACATTTACACCAGGGATCATTTTGATGCTGTTAGACTATTTAGAGGAGTTCCCAATTCATACAATTAAACTCTATGATAATGATGAAGCTAGACAAAAGACGATTGCAGATGCATGTGAGATTATGTTAAAAGAACGAGCACCAGAAGTGCGATTACTGGCAAGCACGGACCCAGAAGAAGCCTTTACTCAAGTCGATTTTGTGATGGCACATATCCGTGTCGGCAAATATGCAATGCGTGAATTAGATGAGAAAATTCCATTGAAGCATGGAGTCGTCGGACAGGAAACATGCGGTCCAGGCGGGATCGCTTACGGAATGCGGTCCATTCCAGGTGTATTAGAACTTGTCGATTATATGGAAAAATACTCACCTGAAGCTTGGATGTTAAACTATTCTAACCCTGCAGCGATAGTAGCAGAGGCAACACGTAAGCTAAGACCGAATTCTAGGATTTTAAACATATGTGATATGCCAATTGGCATCGAAGAATTAATTGCAAAAAATTTAGGCTTATCTTCACGGAAAGAACTAGAAGTAGATTACTATGGTTTGAATCATTTTGGCTGGTGGACAGATATTCGAGATAAAGCTGGAAATAGCTTAATGCCTGAGGTGATTAAGCATGTAAGCGAGCATGGTTATGCAACAGATGGAACATCTGAATTAGAACAGCAGAAGAGCTGGAACAGCACATTAAAAAAGGCTAAAGATATTCAAGCACTTGATCCAAAAACGGTACCGAATACGTATTTGAAATACTATCTATTTCCAGATGAAGAAGTGGCACATTCAAACATAGCGTTCACGCGTGCCAATGAAGTGATGGAGGGGCGGGAAGCTTTTGTTTTTAGTGAATGTCAGGCTATCATTGATAAAGGAACTGCAAAGGATACAAAGCTGACCATTGATGAGCACGCTTCCTATATCGTTGATTTAGCAAGAGCTATTGCTTTTAATAAAAAGGAACGGATGCTGATGATTGTAGAGAACAATGGCGCCATTAGGAACTTTGATCCAACAGCCATGGTCGAAATTCCTTGTATCGTTGGCAGCAATGGTCCAGAAAAATTAGTAGTTGGAGAGATTCCAAGATTCCAAAAAAGTCTCATGGAGCAGCAAGTTGGCGTAGAAAAACTAGTAGTAGAAGCATTTGAAGAAGGGTCCTATCAAAAATTATGGCAGGCCATCACATTATCGAAAACGGTGCCGAGTGCTAAAGTAGCAAAAGATATTTTAGACGACTTAATTGTGGCAAATCAAGCATTTTGGCCAGAGTTAACTTAACACGAGAATAAGCAATATGGGCGTCACAGCGCTCATATTGCTTATTTGTTTTTTTAACCGATGTATTGTGATGGAGAGGAAAAGGCCCCCTTACTCTGCACTCTCCTTAACCTCACGGCTATCCTCTGTTTCACCAATGTAAATAGGGCCGTTTGCGTGGTCGATTCGGATTGGCCATTCGTATGGAATTTGAAGACGTCTAGCAATGGCTCTCCAGAATTTTGTGGAATCCAATTCGAATTCTTGGAAGTCTTTTAATAAGTCTTTGTAAGACGAGCCATCAAATTGAATGAACATATCTTGAAGGCGCATGAACGCGACATGTCTCACTTCAAGTGCTGCTGCGGCTTCCATTTCTTCTTCTGTTGCTTCTCCGATGATTGTACCTGCGGGCGGAAGCATGTCGTATACGTTAAATTCCTCTTCTTCTTCGTGTGCTGCATTGTGCTGTTGATCTGACATTTTTCTTCACTCCTTCTCGTTCTCAATCAAAACTTTATTCTGTGCTTACTTCTATTATCGGAAGGAAATGTGAAAAGTGGAGCAGATCCACAACACTTGCTTTTTTCTCTTGAATCATCTATGATCAATTACAGATATAAAAGGTCTATAATAGATAGAAAGGAATTTCCCCATGAAATATTCTAAAGCGACCAACTATGCGCTGCATACGATGGTATTTTTAACTCTTGCGCCAAAGGGTAAAGCGATTGGCGTTGAGCCTCTTGCTAAGATGCAAGACCTTTCACCAACCTATTTATCCAAAATTTTAACAAAGCTTGTGAAGGCGGGATTGATTGAGTCAACACCTGGTGCAAAGGGAGGTTATACCCTTATCAAACGAAAGGAAGACATTTCGTTTTTAGATGTCATTCAAGCTGTAGAAGGACAAACGAATTTATTTCGCTGCTCTTTAGAGCATGACTCCTTCATGCCTCATGATGGCTGTTTGATTGAACAAGTCATGCAGGATGTGGAAACGAAAATGCAGGAGACGTTAAGTCAAAAACGGTTAATTGATATTGCGAACCAAATTGAGCAGACAGAAAAAAATCCATTTTTCAATATGTGATTTTTTTGAACTAATTATAGATATTAAGAGTCTTTAAAGTCTTGAATAAAAAGGAGAGATTGATATGTTATTAGATTGTGCCATTATCGGAGGCGGACCAGCCGGATTAAGTGCAGCACTTGTTGTAGGGAGAGGCAGAAAGCAGGTCATTGTATTTGATGATGAGCTGCCAAGAAATCGAGTGACGCAGGAATCACATGGATTTATTACAAACGATGGAATGACACCGTTTGAAATCAGACAAGCCGGAGAGGCAGACCTTCAAAAATACCCTAGTATTAAAATCAAACGAAGTCGAATTGTTGATATACAAAAGAAAGAGGAAAGCTTTACGTTACTGACACACGAGGGGGATACATTCGAAGCGAAAAAAATCATTTTGGCAACAGGACTTCAGGATATTCTGCCAGAGATCGAAGGAATTCATGATGTGTACGGAAAAACGTTGTTTAGCTGTCCTTTCTGTGATGGATGGGAATTAAAGGACAAAGCACTTGCCCTTATTGCAGAGAATCAGCGAGCCTTGCATATGGCTAAGCTTCTTTCCAATTGGACAAAGGATTTGATCGTGTTTACAAATGGGCACATGTTGGCTGAAGCGGACAAGGCACTTCTGACGGCACATTCTATTCAAGTCATTGATGTGCAAATTGTGTCGATTGATCATGACAATGGGCAGCTGCGCGCTCTCCAGCTTGCGAATGGGGAGATAGTGAGAAGGGAAGGCGGTTTTGTCGCAAGTGAATTCATGCAGTCAGCCCCATTTGCCGAAAAGCTTGGCTGTCAAATGACGAAGAATGCGGGGATTGAAACAGATATTCTTGGACGTACAACCGTCAGTGGAGTCTTTGCGTGTGGGGATAATTTAGGCGGCCCTGCTCAGTTAGTTCTTGCAGCAGCAGCTGGAAGCCAGGCAGGAATGGGCGTCATTCATGAATTTGTGCAAGAAGAGTTCCAAGAAAAAACATCTCTTTGAAAAGAGATGTTCAGCGGAGAGCGGTTTTTCGTTTTGCTAAGACGTGAGCTGTCCATTCAAAAATTGCGTAGATAACAAAGAAGATCAGGATCCAGCTGCTGGCATCGACCCAAACATTGGTGATCTGAATGATGTTCGCCTGATCAAGTCCAGCCTGTATCCACATTGTGATCAGAGTTGTAAGGAACACTTGTAAAAACCATTTTGATTTTTTCAATTGGTCACACCTCCATCTCTTTCTATCATATAAGAAATGACAGTTTATTTCCAATTGTTTTCCTGTATGTTTCAACGGTAAAATAAGAAATAAAATCAATGGAAGGACATGAGATGAGCGATCAAACGAATAGATTTTTAAAAAGTCATTTTCCTGACCTTCTCCTCACGCCGCCTCTTTTTTATGGGTGGCCTATTGGGCTACGGTTTGAAGTGGCAGATTGGTCATTAGGAAAAGAATCGATTGTATTAGAAAAAGCGGGAGATCGTGCTTTAGAGATTGTGAAATATGCTTTTGATCCAGAAGACGACATACTGTTTGTAACGGATGTGTATACAGAACATGAACATGAATTAACGAAGCGTAAGCTCCTGGTCTATCAAAAATATGTGCATCGGCAACTAAGGAACAGATTGCGCCACGAGCTTTTGACTTATGTACGTCCAGAAATAGAAGATTCACTGACATTAGAGAGATTTACACTCAAATGCCAGCTGAAAGAAATTCGATTGCGTCCGCTTCTTCATGCGATGTGCCAGGAGGACTTCTATGCACCGAATCAAATCTTGAAGGGAAAACTGGGGTATGAAATTTACCTAATGAATCTCTCGAAAAAAATGATTTTTCACTTATATGATGATCGAGGCTGTGATCTCATTGCGGCAGATGCTGAGCGTCTACGTCCAGTCTATGAGGGCTTACATCACTGGCTATTAGATTATGATCGCCCTAAGATGGACCGGCTGTTTGCAGCCAAATAAGAAAAACCGCACTTTCGACAAGTGCGGTCAGCGTGTAGACAAACCCTCGCATTCGGTGTCAGTTCTGCGTGCCGGTGCTCACGAATGTCAAATTCGCTCCGCTCCGGTACTCGTCCTTCCTAAACTGCAAAGGTTTTCTATCACGCTGAAAAGAAGACAAAGGGCTAAAATCAAGATCTTTTTATGCTTCTACTTTATTGAAGAATTGTGGCAAATACTCTTTATGTGCTTCAAGCATTTCATCTAGGATGCTTTTTGCAATGGTATCTGATGGGACAAGTGGATTGATGGTCATCGCTACAAGTGCTGTGTTATAATCGCCTGTCACGGCTGCTTCAGCGGCAACACGTTCAAAGGATTTAATTTGAGAAATGAGTCCTTTGACTGCGACTGGCATCTCGCCAACAGCAATTGGTTTAGGACCGTCTTTTGTGATGACACAGTTCAGTTCAACGGCAGAATCATTTGGAATGTCACTGATGGCACCATTGTTGATCGTGTTCACAGGCTGAATATCATGCTTGTCGTTATAAATCGATGCAATCAAGTTACAAGCCGCATCACTGTAGTAGGCACCGCCTCGTTTTTCAAGCTGTGGCGGCTTGATATCAAGATCAGGATCTTTGTAAAGCTCGAACAGGTCATTTTCTAATGCACGAACGACTTCTGCACGAGTTCCTTCATTCTCTGCTGCTTTCTTTTCTTCAGCTAGCATATCACTTGTTTTGTAGTAGTAGCGGTGATACGGACATGGAATAGCGTCAAGCCCTTTTAAGAAGTCCGCATCCCAAGGAATGGCATGAATGTTGTTCATTGACATGCTTGAGTTTGGATCAGCCATGTCTTCGATCACTTGATCCATGATGCTTTTGCCATCTAAGAATACATTGAGTCCAAAGACCATATGGTTTAAGCCAGCAAAGCTGACCTCGACTCTGCTTGCATCGACATCAAGGCCTTTGGCGATTCCCATGCGAATGCCGATTGGCACGTTGCATAAGCCAACGACTTTGCGATGGTTTGAATAACGAAGTACAGCTTCTGTGACCATCCCAGCTGGATTTGTGAAATTCACAAGCCATGCGTCCGGGCATAGTTCTTCAATATCTTTGACAATATCAAGAATGACAGGAATGGTACGAAGCCCTTTGAATAGACCTCCTGGACCATTTGTTTCCTGACCGATGACATCATATTTTAAAGGAATGCGTTCATCCTTCATGCGTGCTTCAAGCAGTCCAACACGGAATTGTGTTGTGACGAAATCAGCGCCTACAAGCGCCTTCTTACGATCTAATGTTAAATGAACCTCGATTGGAAGGCCTGCTTTTTTGACCATACGTTTTGCAAGGTCTCCAACGATCTCAAGCTTCTCTTTTCCAGCTTCAATATCAACAAGCCAAAGCTCGCTAATCGGAAATTCATCGTACCGTTTAATGAATCCTTCTACAAGCTCTGGTGTATAGCTTGATCCTCCGCCAATTGTGACAACCTTTAATCCTTTTGCCATGTTCTGCACCTCCGAATAATGTATCGCGCAATGTTATAATAAAGTGAAGCCAATTCTTTTTCTGTTGATTGTACATCTATAGCTTATCGTGAGAGCATCTTGTGCGTAAATGACTTCAGCGTCTTTAGGCAAGGGTGCCCTATTTAGAGATTTGTTACATAAAAGAAACACGTTGTGCCATGTTGTTGGAGAAAGGGGAAGTCAGATGTTTTCAAGTGAGGTCATTTCCAGCTTTAATGAACTAGAAAGCGCTTTATATCGATATATTATGGAAAATAGTGAAAAGGTCGTGTATATGAGAATTCGTGATTTGGCAGATGCGGCTCATATTTCCACCTCGTCTGTTCTTCGCTTTTGCCGTAAAGCGAATTGTGAAGGCTTTTCAGAGTTTAAAGTCAAGCTCAAAATGTATTTAGAATCAGAGCAAACACCTTCTTTGAAAAGCACGCAGCATTTTCTGTATGAATTTATTGAACGAACACTGAAAGGAGACTTTGATGAGAAAATCAAAGAGGCAGCAAGGCTGATTGCC
Source organism: Bacillus crepusculi (assembly GCF_014764715.1). GTDB lineage: Bacteria > Bacillota > Bacilli > Bacillales > Bacillaceae > Bacillus. Next base: position 98,610 of record NZ_JACXXE010000007.1, read on the forward strand.
GAGGCAAAAAATGTGCTGTTTATCGGAACTGGTAGTTCTGGCATTTTGGCGCAGTATGGGGCAAGATACTTTTCAAGTCTTGAGAAGTTTTCATTTTACATCAATGATCCGTTCTTTCCGATGAATATGCAGTATTTAGACAATAGTGTCACCATTGTGCTTTCTGTATCAGGGGAGAATCGTATTACGATTGATCATATTTCAAAATTAAAAAGAGAAGGCAGCAAGATCATTAGTATTACTAACAATCAGCACTGTACAATTTCTCGTATTTCTGACTTAAATATTGCCTATTACGTCACAGACGAACGAGTACATAGAGCCAATATCACCACACAGACACCCGTTGTGTATATCCTAGAAGCAATGGCACGTGACATGTTTGCAATGTTAAAAGAAAAGTAAAAGAGCCGCTGCCTCAAACAGCCGCTCTTTTTTTCTGCATCATGAAAGTGGTGATGGCAATGCTTGAGCAGATGAGTACAAACAGTCCGCCTAACAAATACACAAACCGCGCGCCAAAGGCATCTGCAATCAACCCAACAAAGAAAATAGATAAACCGACAGAGACAGACGAAAGTACATAGTGAGCGGCGTACACCTTTGATAAATCATGGATAGGTGTTTCTGTTTGAAGAATGGTTTGCTGTGAGACATCTCGTATTTGATAGGCAGGCCCCATCAAAATACAAAGCAGAAGAGCAAGCCATGGCAGGCTGTTCAGTGCAAATACAATGGTCAGCATTGCATAAATGAATGAGCCTGCTGCCATAAAGAGGAGAAGCTGTTTTTGGATCAACCGGCTCATCCACGCAGCGAGGAGCCCGCCTATAATGGCACCTGTATAATAAGCGGCATTGATAAATCCCCACCATTCCTCACCTTGCTTTAAATCATGTGTGACAAAGGCAAGCGTAATCGCCCCGATCCACACAGCACCCGCTATATTTTCACAAACATCCATAAAGGTCAGGGTGCGAACGGTTTTATTTTTCCAAATGATCGTCCAGCCGTCTTTGAAACTGCTCATTTTATTTACTTTTCGATTCACATCTTCTTGCTTGAGAAGAGGGAAAATAGGGATGAAAAATAGATAAGACAACACAATCATGAGACAAGTGATCCCGAGTAAATAAAATGGACCAATCAACAGGACGAGCATTCCAGTAAACGAATAGCCAGCGATTTGAACCATTTGATGAAAAATGGAGGCTGTACTGTTCGCCTTCACAAGTTGATTTGCTGGCACAAGTATTGGCATGATTGCCTGTAATAAAGGACTAATGAATCCGCCAGTAATGGAAATTAACATGAGCGCACCAAATAGCCACACCATATGCTGCTGAAAGAAATGAAATTGAGCTGTAAATACGATGAGCATTCCAAGACGTAAAAGAGGGACCCATTTCAATAGAGGACCGACTTGAAACCGGTCCGACAAAACAGGGGAAATGAGCCCAGCTAATAGCTGGCAAAGCGTTCTAATTAGTGGAAATACAGCGGCATAGGCAACAGATTGTGTATCTTGATAGATGACAAACGTGATGGTCATCACAAAAAGAATATCACTTAGCATGAGGAGGCTTTTACTGCCTGTGTAAAACCAGAACTTATTTCCCATATCAAACCGACTCCTTTTCAAAAACAAGTTCAGTATAGCACGGGGGTGATGTGCCCAGAGCCTTTCTATTGAAAAATACATCTTAAGGATGAGATGATTGTGATAAGCTAAATGAAAGGACATTGTAAGGAAAGGGGTTCAATCGATTGAAAAAATTACCGGCACATGACTTTTTGGACAAACACGACATCCCATATGACATCAAAACATTTTCTTCCGAAACAGAAAAAGGGGCAGCAAATGTAGCGGCAGCCCTTGGTTTTCGTGAAAGACAAATGATCAAAACATTGATTTTTGAAACAGGGGAAGGGGAGCAGCTGCTTGTGATGGTCGGCGCTGACCAGCATATTAAATCAGGCAAACTAAAGAAAGCAGCGGGCTCCCGTAATATTAAAATGGCTTCACCAGAGAAGGTTCTTGAAGTGACGGGGTATCGAATTGGCTCGATTCCGCCGTTTTGCTGGCAGCCAGAAGGGTTCCGCACGATAATCGAAGCTTCGCTATTAGAAGAAGAGGTATTAGGCGTTGGAGCGGGCGAATGGGGAAATGAAATACTCATCACACCAGAACAATTAGTGAAAGCTTCAAGGGCTGTACCGTTTGATATTGTTCAATCAGCCGAATAGATAAAAAGTGCCTGCCCTGAGAAGCAGGCACTTTTTTTAATTGGCAGCAGGCGTTGTAAATGGACCGATGCCTTTCATTTGCAGGAAGGCATTCACCGTCCTATTTTCCTCAAGGTCGTTCGCTCGTTTGCACACCACAACAGGTCTAACGATCTCAATGCCTTCAATGTATACGCGTCCAATCTCTTTCCGCTTGAGACTGCCTTTAACCGCATCACGAGGAACAAGTGTGATGCCATAGCCAGCTTTTATCATTTGAATCGCTTCATGAACTCCACTGAATTGTAAATCAACGGTCGGTTTTTTAATTCCTTTCGAGGTAAAAAGAGAAAAGAGCTTATCTCTTGTGGAGCTGCCTTCTTCACGCATCAAAAAGGGTTCCTGACTCAGGCGCTCTAGCGGGACGGTTTTTCCGTTTAACGGATGGTCCGCTGGCACAATAAAATCATAGCTTAAATTCGTCAAATGGGAGGTAAGAATCTCTTCGTGGTGCAGATCCTCGATCACAGCGATGGCCACATCTGATTCATATTGAAGCAGGCTATCTAGGACTTGAGCGGAGTTTCCGCTTTTTAATTCAATTTCTGCCTGTGGTGAGGATGTTTTAAAAGCAGCCAGCCAATCAGGCAGTAAAAAGTTGAGTGGTACGTAAGTAGAAGCGATGCGGAGGCGCCCCTTTTTCCCGTTTTGTAATAGCGTGATCTGATATTCTACTTCCTTTTCAGCTTCAAACACTTGCCTAGCATAAGGATATAGCATTTTTCCCATTTCTGTGAGTGTAATTCCCCGGCCATTTCGTTTAAAAAGGGGGAAACCGATCTCTCGTTCAATGCTTCTTAGTTGAGCTGTCACAGCTGGCTGTGTCAAAGATAGTGCGTCTGCTGTTTGTGTAACACTTTTTGTCTCTGCGACCTTTGCAAAAATTCGGAGGGCATGTAAATTCAACTTTGCACCACCTATCAATTATTTTGATGATTTGATCAAAAACATTCATTAGATTTATTATAAAGCATCCCTTATCGTAAAGGTAGCGAAGGGGGATGGGGAAATGGATCGTCGTCAAAAGCAAGTTGTGTCAATATCGCTCATCACAGCATTTGCACTCATTGGAGATTCAATGCTTTATATTGTTCTTCCGGTCTATTGGAGAGAGGTTGGTTTATCATCTATTTGGGAGGTCGGATTACTGCTGTCGATCAATCGCTTCATTCGTATCCCGCTTGCGCCTGTTGTTTGGTGGCTCTATCGATATGTACCAATGAAGACCGGTGTATTGATCGCTATTTTGATCGCATCAGTGACCACGATGCTATATGGTGTGAGCGGTTTTTGGCTGCTTTTGATCTGCCGCTGCGCATGGGGACTGGCATGGACGTTATTGCGTATGAGTGGAATGCGATTGATTGCTGAAATGGATGAAGGCTCACAGGGGCATTTAACGGGTCTTTATAACGGGCTTTATCGCCTTGGTAGTTTATTTGGTATGTTATTTGGCGGGCTATTTGCTAGCATCATCGGCTTCCAAGCGATGACGCTCGTCTTTGGTTTACTCACATTGCTAGGGTGCATTTTTTATGTATCTTTGGATGAGATTGAAAAGGGAGAAGGCGAGAAGGTATATCAAGTCATCAAACAAAAATGGTTTGCACGAGGTGTCGTAAAAGTACTGCTGACTGGAATGCTGATCGCACTTGTGATACAAGGTTTATTTGCTTCAACGCTGAGTCATGTGATTGAAGCAAGGGTCGGCCAGGGGGAATTTGCTCTGTTCGGCTTTGTCATAGGAGCTTCTGCTTTAAGTGGAGTCATTCAAGCGATCAGATGGGGATGGGAACCATTTGTTGCACCGAAAACAGGCAGATGGTTTGATCGGCTTGTGCTCAAGGAACGAATGCTTTGCTGGCTGTTTCTTTCGTTTGGAGGTCTCAGTCTTCTTGCGGTCATGCTGAAGGTCAGTGGCTGGTTTCTTGTAATGTTGCTTTTAATCCAGATGCTGTCAACGATCTTAACGACGTTGACAGATACGCTTGCTTTTCAAAAAGCCTCTACTCAAACAGATAAAAATCGCTTCCTTGCAAGCTATTCCTTCGTTCAAGATATAGGTGCTGCTTTAGGGCCTTTGTGCGGATATACGATGATTCAATTTTTTGGATCGAGCAGTGTCTTTTGGTTGATGATCATCATCAGCTTATTGCTTTTAAGCATGTGGGCGAGAGCCGGTCGTCTGCATGTTTCCTCTGATGCAGCATAAAAAGTTTACACTTTTCGATGTCAGCATCTGCAAAAGCTGATTTAAGCCAAAAACTGCCTCATGCAGCTAAACGCAAGAGGCAGTGATGTTCTCTTATTCGATGTCTGAATCATAGGCTTTTTGCGTCAGCTGGCTGACAACCTCTTTTAATCCATTTGGTTTATGAAATTCAACAGGTGTGCTTCCTTTTTCGAAGACGATTTGATCTGCTTCAACGAGCACGACATATCGATTGTTGACCTTTGCAATATGGATGGAATGACCAAAGTCTGCTAGAAGACCTTTGATTTCTGTTTCTCCTAGGCGCATTTTCATTGTGATATCAGGGGTCTGTTCAACAATGTGGGAAGCCGCTAGTGTGACCTGTTCTGTATCAAGTGTTTCTCTAATTTCTCGTTTTTCACTCGCTTCCCATATTTCAAGATCCTCTTCAAACTGCTTTAATTCTTCACTTTCATCCTGCAATGTTTCGAATACTTGTTCCTGCACCATATTCATGACCTGTGATTTCATGATTTCAGGCATCGATTCTCCATATTCGACGAATTTTAGAAAGTCTTCAAAATAACGGGCGTGTGAGGACTGGTGTATTTTCACTTCAGCTTCCTCTGTCATGCCCTCTTCTGGCATAAACGGGTATTGAATTGATTTCATGTTTTTTGTTGTAATGGCCATTTCGACTTTTCTTATCAAGGTAGATGTATCAGCGATAGAAGCCACTTTCTGCTCAAAATCGCATTTCATGATAAAAACAAAGGAATCATCGAAATACTTTTTAGGAACCGCAGACGCAACTAAAAAAACGCCGCCTCTGACAGCACTTGTATCTAAATACGTGCGAACAAACTGTTCACTGCATTCATTAAACAATTCTTTTGTATCTGCAAATCTCGTCTGATGAAATAAATTGTAGTTTGGATTTGAATCGAGCTCATGACCGGGTTCGACAATGAATCGGCCAATTTTGGTTGGTACTTGCTCAGATTTAGGGTGTCTGTCCACTTTGCGTTTGACGATTTTTTTCAGCTCACCGTCTAGAAAGTCCTTCAGCTCACTTTGTTCAAATTCCTCTTGGTCTAATGTTTGGTAATGCTTAAATCGTTTATTTGCTTGGTCATCCTTGCCTTCGACTTCAACGACAAAGAATGATAGAAAACGTATCGTAAAATCCATTGATTGGTCACCACTTTTTCTTCTTCGGATATGTTGAGTATAGAAAAAGGAGTGAAAATCGTCAACGAATGGCGTCATATTGTGTCATTATTTCCCGAGAAATGTTTATTGAAAAATACTTGATAATAATTATCATTCTTGATAGAATGATAAAAGAAAAGAAGGAACCTGCCAGTTCCTTCAACTTAGAAAAACAACTTATTTTGTTTCAAATGTTTCGCAATCAGTATCTGCATTGCGGGTCACATCAGTCATTGTGCTTTTACGGATTTTAATTGTAGAAGCGGTACAGCTGTTTTCAGCCCAAAAACGGCAAGAGTTCACTTCACAAAGTACGTTTTGTGCCATGGGAATTCACCTCCGTGATTCATATTGAGAATGAAGCAAGCTGCCACTTGAATTCATTTAATCTAGTAGTCTCTTTATAGAAAGAGACTGTTTGTGCTGTGTATGCACATGTTTATCATACCATCTACCCTGAAAATAGACAATTTAAACTTTGAAAGAGCGAGAATACAAATCTCGCTCTTTTTTATTTGCAAAAATAGTTAAATGCTAGGTGGCACCCTCTCTCATTTCGACATATGAATAGAATAGATTCAAAACCTGATGTCGGACAAAGTATGAGGCTACATGCACTGATTTTCCGCGTGAAAGGGTTTTCAATCAAAAATCTTCATAGAGAGATGAGGGGAGAAGATGAAGGCAGTCATTCTCTGCGGAGGAAAGGGAACGAGAATGAGTGAGGTCACACAAGCGCTTCCTAAACCACTTGCTATGATCGGAGATCGGCCTATTCTATGGCATATTATGAAAATCTATCAGTATTATGGTGTAGACGAGTTTATCTTATTACTTGGATATAAAGGTGAGAAGATCAAAGAGTATTTTCTCAACTATGATTGGCGGCATCAGAGCATGCAGCTGGATATGTCGACAGGAGAAATGAAGCTTTTAGGGAAATCAGAAAAATGGGAAATCACCTTTTTAGATACGGGCGAAAATACGATGACAGGCGGACGTTTAAAGCAGGCTCAGGACTACATTGGTGATGAGACATTTATGATGACGTATGGTGACGGGCTTGCCAATATCAATATGTTTCATTTGCTTAAGCGTCATCAGGAGCTTGGGGCAGTTGCTACTGTCACGGGAGTTGAAAAGATGTCACAGTATGGGACGCTGAAGGTGTATAACGGGATGGCAGAATCCTTCTCTGAGAAGACGGACAGTATCGGGATGATCAATGGAGGATTTTTTGTGTTGTCTCCAAAGGTATTTGATTATTTGACAGATGATGATCAATGCGTGTTTGAAGCGGAGCCTCTTCAACAGCTGGCGAATGATGGAGAGCTTGCGGTTTATGAGCACCACGGATTTTGGACAGCAATTGATACGTATAAAAACTTGAAGGAAATCAATGGCATGTGGAAAGAAGGAAAACAACCATGGAAGGTTTGGTGACGACATGAGCGGGTTTTGGAATGGCAAGAACGTTTTTGTAACTGGATGTACAGGGCTGTTAGGGAGCTATCTTGTCAAGGAATTGATTGATCAAGGCGCAAACGTGACGGGGCTTGTGCGTGACCAAGTGCCAAGATCGAATTTATATCAAGGCAGTCAATTTGAAAAGATGAATGTGGTGCAAGGCGCACTCGAGGACATGCAAACGATTGAACGAGCATTAGGAGAATACGAAATTGATACCGTCTTCCATTTGGCAGCCCAAGCGATTGTTGGGGTCGCAAACAGACATCCTGTTTCTACATTTGAAGCCAATATTTTAGGGACATGGAATGTGCTGGAGGCGTGCAGAAGACAGCCGCTCATCAAACGAGTCATTGTAGCTTCAAGTGACAAAGCATACGGTGATCAGGAGCAGCTTCCATACGCTGAAGATATGCCGCTTAACGGAAAACACCCGTATGATGTATCGAAAAGCTGCGCAGATTTAATTTCTCACACGTACTACAACACATATGGTCTTCCGGTTTGTATTACGCGGTGCGGCAATTTATACGGAGGCGGGGATTTGAATTTTAACCGAATCATTCCGCAAACGATCCAGCTTGTATTAGAGGGAAAGGCGCCAGAAATTAGAAGTGACGGAACCTTTATTCGTGATTATTTCTACATTGAAGATGCAGTCAAAGCTTATTTACTGCTAGCAGAGAAGATGGAGGAAAAAGGGCTGGCTGGAGAAGCCTTTAACTTTAGTAATGAAATTCAGCTGACGGTGCTTGAGCTTGTAGATAAGATTTTAAAGGCAATGGGAAGTGAGCTGAAGCCTCGTATTCTGAACCAAGGGTCGCATGAGATTAAGCATCAATATTTGTCGGCGGAAAAAGCGAGAAAGCTGCTTGATTGGAAGCCTGACTATTCCATTGATGAAGGTTTAGAAAAGACGATTGAATGGTACCGCGAATTCTTTCAAAAATAGAGGTGTGAATAGATGAACAGCATATATTGTACGGTTCTATCAAGTGGAAGACTTTATCAAGCCATTGCACTTTTCTTATCGTTGAAGCAAGTAGAAGAGGATGCTGTCATCAAGACGTTATGTATGGATGATGCTGCATTTGATTTGCTTCATCAAATGAATTTCCCGCATGTCGATCTTGTTCATGTGCGGAAGCTTGAAACACCGGAGCTGCTAGAGAAAAAAGGGGAACGGGACGCGTCGGAATATTGCTGGACGTTAAAGCCGATGTGGATTGAGTGGTTGTTTGAACAGGAGCAGGCGGCCGAAGTGACCTATCTTGATGCGGATTTGTTCTTTTATGAGAGCCTGAAAGTCATTTTTCGAAACCAGCCGGATGCCTCTGTTTTACTCTCGAGAGGGGATATTGTCATCCCAAGCTTTGATCCAGAGGAAGTGATCATGCTTCAGAAGCTTTTAGGACGCTATAACTCAGGCTTCCTATACTTTAAGGGAGATGAAGCCGGACGGAAGTGCCTTAACTGGTGGAAAGAAAAATGTTTAAAAGAATGCAAAAATGCGCCGGGAGAAGGCAAGTTTGGCGATCAAGGATATTTAGATCATATGCCGATGCTGTTTGAAAAAGTAGAAGATATTGAAACAAAGGGCGTGAATATTGGTCATTGGAACTATGGACAGCATTCCTATGAGGAAAAGAATGGACGTATTCTGCTTGAGGATGGGAGCCCGCTCATTTGTTATCATTTTAGCGGATTTCGGATCGTGAGTAAGGATGATATGCTACAAATCCATGAAAAAGGGAGAACCGATTTACCATTCTTCCAAGAAGCCTATCGGGAAGTGCTTCGCCATGTGATTGAATCGGTAGAGCAAGTCAACCCGATGTTTAACGGCTATGCCAAGCTGGAGGGGGATGACGCATGAACGAAAAGCCGAAGGTAAGCGTCATAATTCCGAGCTATAATGCGAAAGAGCGCTTAGAAGGAAGCCTTGTTTCCTTAACGCTTCAGGAAACAGATATCCCGTTTGAGGTCATTGTGGCTGATAATGGGTCAACGGATGATACGATGGAAATGCTCGAAAAAATAGAGGTGAACTTCCCATTTAAAAAGGTGCGTATACCTGTCAATCAAGGGATTGCAAAGGGGCGTAATCATGCCATTCGCGAGGCAGAGGGAGATCTGCTGATTTTTCATGACAGTGATATGCTGGCAGAGCCGAGGTTTATTCAAAAGCATGTAGAGGCGCATGCTGACAGGGAGGATCTCGTTATTTGCGGTGTGTGCTGGAAGCGGATCTATCGTTATTTTTACACAGCGTTTGATAAAGATCATTTGATGAGTTTGAAAAAGCAGGGTTTGTATAAGCGGAACATGAAGAACAAAACGCCTCTTTCATCAATGGAAGAAGTCGAAAATGGTGCATTTCTAGAGAAAAGCTTCGATTTGCAATCCGAGTTTATTCATCACCTTAAAGAGATATTGCATACGTACCACTATGATTTAAGTTCCTATGAGCTGCCGTGGCGATTTTTCATTACAAATAATTCCTCTGTTAAACGAAAGCATGTCATGGCACTGGGGATGTTTGATGAAAATATTGTTCGGTACGGGTTTGAGGATTATGATTTAGGGATTCGTCTTCATCAGCTTGGCCTGTCATTTGTGCTAAGAGAGGATATCATGAGTGTGCATCAGGAGCATCCAAGTAATTTAACGTCGTTTGATGACATCAAATATAATATTTTGTATATGTGCGAGAAATATAACCATATTGATGCCATTGATGTCCATTTGGCCTTCTCTGGTCCGTTTTCTCATACCGTGACAAATGACATGATGAAAGAAATTCGTCAGCTGCGTGAGAATCCGGCATTTGATGGTCTGCTATCTTATTTTTTAGAGTTGCTTCATTTGGTCACAGAGCGGAATGTAGGCATCAAACGCGATAAAAAAGATGTACTGACAGCAAAGCATGTTCCTTTGAAAAAGTTGTCAGAGACTGCGCAGCTTGCAAGGAAGGAATATGGCTGCGCGGTTCTTGTGGAAGCGATTCAAGGGCTAACGAAAGAGCTGTTATGCGTTGACTTCTTTCAAGTGGACGTGTTGTAGATGGCGTCTTATCATTTTACAACCATTGTGTCGAATACCCATGTATTTAAGCTGCTGGCGCTGCTTCATTCGCTTGAACAAACCGCCCATTCTTTTAAGTTGTCTGTGTTATGTGCGGACCCTTTGGCTTATAAGGTGTTAAGTGAGTTTCCTCATCCGCATGTTCAATATGAACAGCTTGAAGACATTGAAGATGATTCGCTGCGAAAGGCAAAAGATAACCGGACATTTCATGAGTATTGCTGGACATTAAAGCCTGTCTTTCTGCTCAAAATGCTTGAGTCCTCAGATGCGGATTATCTCGCTCATTTGGATACCGATTTGTACTTTTATCATGATCCAGAGGCGATTTTTGCAGAGAAGCCGCTCGCTCATTTATTTTTGACGGATCATATGAATTCCAAGCGGTTTTATCACTTTTATGAGTTGTCTGGTCGCTTTAATACTGGTTTTGTAGGCTGTCGTAACACAGACGTTGCCAAACAGGCGGTCACGCAATGGAAAGAAAACTGCATTGCGCACTGTACAGTAGAAATGGATACGGAAAACAAGACATACGGAGATCAACGTTATGTTGAAAAGTGGGTAGACGATTTTGAAGGCGTTCATGTAGTAAAGGCCAAAGGAGCCAATGCAGCACTTTGGAATATTGAAAATTATCATCTTTCAATTGTTGGTAGGGAAATTTACCTCGACGAAGATCCACTCATTTTCTATCACTTTTCTGCCTTTACAATTATTGATCAGAGCACATTTAATCTCAATTGGTATTATTATATGAAAGATCAAAAACTGGTGGATCATATTTATATCCCCTATGCGAACTTGATTCATCAAAAAATCAAACAGGTGCAGAAGGTATTTCCAGAATTTCAGCAAGGGTTTATTGCAAAGAAGCATGTTCCTGACACACATTTTTATGAGATATGAAAAAACCCGCTCGGTAAAATGAGCGGGTTTTCTCTTTTATGATTCATTCCATTTGGAGATGGTTTGATCACTAGGGAGTAAGACAGCTAGTATGCCTAAAATCGGTAAAAAGGCTGCACCGATCATTGTAGATGTTAAGCCGAATGCATCAATGAATGAACCGAGGGCAACCGAACCGATTGCACCCATTCCAAACGCAAGCCCAACCGTTAAACCAGACATTGTCCCAATTTTCCCGGGAAATAGTTCTTGGGCGTATACCACTGTAACAGAGAAGCTCGACATCAAAATGATGCCAATAAGTCCAAGCAGCACGTAGGCAAGAACAGGTCCGGCAAAAGGTAATAAAAGGGCAAGGGGGAAGGATGCCAATAATGAAGCCAAAATCACGTTTTTCTTGCCAAATCGGTCTGCAAGCGGCCCGCCTAAAAATGTCCCGACTGCACCTAGAATGAGAAATAAGAAGATATAAGTCTGTGATTCTTTAATCGTCAAACCATATTGTTCAATCGCATAAAACGCATAGAAATTTGAGATCGCATTCCCATACCAAGAGCGGGCAAAAATAAGAAAGACGATGATGCCAAGCGCCGCGAGTGCTGATTTGCGGTGAATAGCAGATCTTGCCGCTTTTGCAGGTGCTTTTTTCGCTTGTGCCCGAATGGTATGAAGCTTCTGTGCGTACCATCTTGAAATATAAAGAAGGAAACCGACAGCAATCATTCCAACAATTGTAAACCAAGCCACTCCTGGCTGTCCGAGTGGGACGAGCATTAATGCAGCGATGAGCGGAGCAAAGGCTTGACCTGTATTTCCGCCTACTTGATAGATGGACTGGGCGAGTCCTCTTCTTGGACCTGCCGCCATGTTGGCAACACGGGAGCCCTCTGGATGGAAGATCGCAGAGCCGAGTCCGATAAAGACCACGCAAAGCAGAATGGTCACAAAGGATGGGGCATACGCAAGCCCGAATATACCGATAGCACTTAAGAATAAAGCAACCGGAAGTGCATAGGGCATCGGCCGTTTATCTGTGTACCAACCAATAGCAGGCTGCATCACGGAGGAGACCATATTTAATGTAAAGGCAATCAGCCCTAATTGTGTAAAGGTCAGCCCCATTGAACGTTCTAAAATAGGGAACATGGCAGGAATAACGGCTTGCAATGTGTCGTTGAGCATATGGCAAATCCCAATAATCAATAGAATGGGATAAACTGTTGAGCCGGTGACAGCTTTTTGAGATTTATCCTTTGTACGAGCAGCAATAGCCAATGAGACTACCTCCTTTCATCCAACTGTTTATTTTTTGCATTCTTCTCATTTTATTCATAAGGTGAATTATAAAACAATAGCAAAAGGTCATAATTTAGAAAAAAAAGAGACACAGCGCTTGGTTGACAGCGTGCGTCTCTAAAGAATTATTGATAAAAAGAAGCGATCACAGGCTTCATTTTTTGAATGACAAGTCCACTGCCGCCGCGGTTTTTCACACCTTCGATCATGCCGACGAGGAGGTAATCTTCTTTTTTAGGATTAAACGCAAGTAAAAATCCATTTTCAGTGCCGTCTGTCGCACCTTGTTTGCTCTTTAGTTCTGCCGTTCCAGTTTTAGCAGCAATATCTGCTCCTTTTATTTGTAAGGAGTGAGCTGTACCGTTTGGACTGGTCACGACCTCAGTTAGCGCGTCTTTCACTGTATCTGCCGAGTTTTCTTTGATGATTTGTTTTGATGCTGCTGTTTTTTCATCTTGAATCACTCGAGGGTAGACAAGCTTGCCTCCTGTTGCAAATGGGGAATAGGCATGTACTTGCTCAATTGGTGACATGAGTAACTCTCCTTGGCCGTACGCCGAGTCAGCGAGTAAGATGTCCGATTGGATGCCATCGTTTGACACTTGTGCGGGCTTCATTGTAAACGGCATGTGTAAATCTTCGCCAAACCCAAATGTTTTCACCTTTTTCTCGTACGTGTCTTTGCCAATTTCAAGTGCTTCCTGTCCGAAGTAAATATTGTCAGAGTACACAAGGGCATCGACCATATTTACTTTTTCTTTGTCATGCACTCGTGTAATTTGATAATTTCCCCAAGATTGATCCTTTTGCCATTTCAGTCCATGAATGGTGCGCACTTTATTAGGCTTTGTGACACCTGTTTCCAGCCCAATGGCTGCTGTAATGGTTTTGAACGTGGATCCTGGTGCATACCGGCTCGCATAACGAGCTTGGAATGGGAGGTCTGGGTTTTCACTGTATGCCTGATATTGCTTAGGTGTGATTCCGTTTGTCATGAGATTGACATCGTAGGAAGGGGCGCTGACAAGCGCTAATAGATCACCAGATGATGGATTCATGATCGTGACGGCTCCTTTTTCACCTTTCAGCTGTTCATAGGCTTTTTTCTGTAAAGAAGCATCAATGGTCAGCTTCACTGTTTTTCCGTCTTTCCGGTCTGTTTTTTGCAATGTTTCTTCAATACCTGTTTCATCATGGACAATGAGAATGCTTCCGCCATCTTGTCCTCGTAAATTTTGATCAAATGTGAATTCAAGACCGGTTTTGCCAATGATTTGATCCGCTTTTAATGCTGGATTTCTTTTCATATCATCTGCATTTGCTTTTCCGACATAGCCTGTCAGGTGAGCAGCAGCTTCGTTATATGGATAGTATCGCATTTCCTTTGATTGATAGGTAACACCACTTACGTCCTTTGGAATCGGCATTTGCTCTAACATAGATTTCAGCGGGACAAATGTGTCGTCTGTGACCCATGCTTGTTTGAGCTGATTTTGAATCAGTTCTTTATCTATATCAAAAGCTTTGCTGATTTTTTTTATATTTCGTTCTTTTTCTTTCCCTGTCCCGAGCTTTCCTGGGATGATGCCAAGTGCATGTCCACCAGTTGTTTCTGCTAAAGTACGCCCTTTCCGGTCCACAATGTTTCCACGTACCGCAGGATCAGATTTCACTTGGATGGTATCTCCCTTTTCCATTTGCGGGAAGATGAGATTTGGTTTCCACTCTACTTTCCACTTGTCATCTTCTTCGGAGAGAATCCCCTTGTAAGATAGCTTGTTCAGCTTTCCAAGAGACGTTTTCATCGTGACATCATAGGTGAACTGATACCCATTTCCTTTGTCCTGCTTTTCGACGTTGAGCTTTGATACGTTGAGATCATAAGCGCCAATTCCACTAAAAATATTGTCGTATTTTTCGGCTAGTTGTTTTTTGGAGAAGTCATTGGCTTTCAGAGAGCTACTTGTGACCTCATTTGCCAGCTTCGTAAAGTCTTTCTTCTCCATGTGTTTCGTAAAGGCTTGAGCTGCCTGTAAAGCCTCTTTTTCTTTTGAGAAAAGAGAATCCTTTAAGAAAAAGAAAGCAGCAGCAATCACGATTATACTAAGAAGGGGAATGATGACTTTTTTCTGTTTCCAAAATGCCTTTCGCTGATCTGTATACAATGAAAACACCTCAATTTTTGATTAGATCCTCTATATTTTACAGTGATTGCACAGGATTTGTATAGCTTCTCCTATGAAAATAGACCAAGGGATTCTGTCATGATTTGAGAAATAAGAATACATGACAGCATGCTTTGAGGAAAGATATCTTCATTTTTTCTTATGATTTAAAGGATTTCTTAAGAGATCATCGAATGTGGAAAAATAGAAAAAATATGACAAACGCTTTCAATAGGGGGGAATCGTTATCGTTTATAAAAAGGTGAATTTGATTGGACTTGTTCTTGGGCCGGCACTCTTCTTGCTGATTCTTTTTCTCATACCTGAAAATGAATTGACCTATGCAGCGAGAGTGGTATTAGGCATTACGGCTTGGACTGCGACGTGGTGGGTGACAGAGGCTTTACCAATACCCGCAACCTCTTTATTGCCGATCATCCTTCTGCCAACACTTGGCGGGCTTTCTATGGAACAGGCATCAAGGTCTTATGGAGATCCGATTGTCTTTATGTACATGGGTGGATTTATGATCGCAATTGCCATTGAGAAGTGGAACTTGCATAGACGCATGGCGTTACATATTTTGAAGATGATTGGTACAAGAAGTGACCGCATTGTATTAGGTATCATGATCGCTACTGCTTTTTTATCTATGTGGATTTCTAATGCAGCGACAGCGCTGATGATGCTGCCGGTGGCACTGGCTGTGATAAAAGAGGTCAAGACAAATGAGATCTTATCTGGTGCATCTCTTGACCGATTCAGTAAAAGCATCTTATTGTCAGTAGCGTATTCAGCATCAATTGGTGGTTTGGCGACACTTGTTGGGTCTGTGCCAAATGCTGTGTTTGCGGCGATGTCGAAAAAACTGCTCGACCGAGAAATTATGTTTTTCGAATGGTTTTTGTTTGGATTTCCTGTTGCTATAGTTCTTCTCATTCTCTTATTTCTGTATTTGACCAAGATACAGTTCAAGGTAGAGCACACAGGTGAAATGAGCGTGGCATTCATACAAAAGGGATTAGAGGACTTAGGTAAAATGAAACGAGAGGAAAAATGGGTTTTTGCTGTTTTTCTTATGACGGCGTTTTTGTGGATATTTAAAACCTTTTTGTTTGGAGGTTTTACCGTATCTGATACGTCTATCGCTATTTTTGGTGCGATGCTGCTATTTCTTATTCCAGCGACAAATGGAGAGAGATTACTAGAATGGCACGATATGAAACAGCTGCCATGGGGACTTTTGCTTTTATTTGGTGGCGGGCTGTCGCTTGCTACGGGCTTTGCTGAGACCAATTTAACAGGATGGATCGGGGAAAATTTACAGCATTTAAACGGGCTATCGTATCTCATGCTGTTAATCATTTTAACGGGTACTATTTTATTTATGACTGAAATTATGTCCAATACAGCTGTTGCCAATATGATCATTCCGATTACGGTAGGGCTTGGCCTTGCGATCGGCATCGAGCCTTATGGTTTAATGGCCGCAGCTGCTTTGGCTTCATCATGTGCGTTTATGCTGCCGATCTCCACACCGCCAAACGCCGCTGTCTTTAGTGCGGACGTGCTCAAAATCTCTGATATGGTCAAGGCGGGCTTTTGGTTAAATGTGATCAGTATTGTGGCGATTGTCCTTGCGGTTTATTTCTGGCTCCCGGTTGTCCTTAGATGAGGGCTTGGATCGTATAGAGACGACCGGTGCTTTTGTTTCTTTTGGCTTCGGAACTTGGGCTGACTTGTTGAGTCGCGCCTCCTTTGGCGTGTAATAGGTTGCCCCAATATTGAGCCTACCTTTAAGCTGGTCAATGGAAAGCTCACCAAACTCTAAGTGGTAGTCAATTTTGTCCACTCTCAGGGATTCGATATGAATGTGTGTATCCTCTGAGACAGGTGAAGCTGGCGCAGACATTTTTTGCTCAAGAGCGGTGAGTCTTTTTTCCAGCTCGATGACAGATGGGGCTGGACTGGATTCCATTTTTTTAAAGAGTGATTGAATGAAATGTTTCAAGTAGACCACAACCTTTTCTTCGCCTTGCTCTAGTCTATGGAAAAGCTGCCCGGTATATACTTATAGAGATGACAAGAAAGGGGAGAAGCACATGCTGCCTACTCAGATTCACATTGCCCATATGAAAACGAATTCGATTGGCCCAGGATCATCTATGACGTTTGGCTCGACGTTTGTTCGCAATCATTGCAGTACGATCAAACGAAACAATGGCTTTGGGGAACAGAATGCGGATGGCGTGATCACGATCCTTCCGATTGAAACAATTGATGATCGTGATCAAATAGACGCAGTGAGTATCAATATTCGTCATCTATGATGATAGCAGTTGCTTTTCCTTCATCCTTTTGCAGGCGGATGTAAAGTACACCGTCTTTAAAGGCAGCATTCATTTGACCAAGAATCATTTCTGGAAGGCGGATTTTCTTTTCAAACGGACCATACTTCCCTTGCTTTTGGCGAAAGTCCTGCTCGTTAAAAAAGGAAACACGGTGTCCTTTCACAACCAAATATTCACCATATGATAACACCTGTACATCTTCCTTTCGGTAGCCAGGTAAATAAATTAAGTACTGAATTTCTGTAGGGGTTTCCACCATGTCGATTGGTGGAAACGACGTATCAGTTCCTCGCTGATCTTGCTGCGAGAATGTAAAGGGAGACGGACCATTCGCCATAAAGGGAGATCTTTGCTCATCATCGAATATCATTTTCCAAAAATCATCTCCATGCATTTGCTGGGCAATGTCCATCCACTGCTTCATTTTTTCGAAGTCCATGTGAAGACCTCCTGTTAACATACTTGATGGGTGCTTGCATATACCTATAAAAAGGAGGTTTATCTGTGGTTCAACCAACTCCGTATATCAATATTAATATTTTCATGTTAAAAATTAATTCCTTTGAAAATGCGTCGGCGGTGAATGTCGGACAAAATTTGTTAGCAGAGTGGCAAAACTCAGATAAAAAAAATCAGGGGTACGGACAGAATTTTGGAGATGCCAGCGGTTTTGTCGGGACAAAAAGCCATGTAGATGATCGAGATCAAGTGGACTCACCTGCCTCTTTTTCGCCAGCAGCTAAACCCATTCAAAGGAAGTGACGTGTGATGTTATTCTCACCCTCAGTCGTCAATGTCGGTGCTTTTAAGATCAATGCAATGGATCGGGGGGCATCACTGACGCTAGGTCCTTATCAGCAGGTCGATTATTTTCTCTCCATGAAACTGAACCAAGGCTTTGGAGAGGACAATGGAGATTGTTCACCGCTTGTCATTCCGATTTCAAGCGTATTAGATCCAGATATGATCGACTCGAATTCAGTTAAAAACAGCGTGATTTAGGCAAAAAAAAAAGAGACCGGGAATCCCCGTGTCTCTTTTCTAATGTGTTTGATTGAGATGGCTTTTTCGTCTTGCATAGGTGAAATAGACAACAACACCAATGGCTACCCAAATGAGGAAGGCCCGCCAAGTCTCCCATTTCAGTGTGGCAGCCAATATCATACAAATGACCGCACTGATTATTGGAAGAACAGGTACAAATGGTACTTTAAAGGCTGTCTTCATATTCGGATGTTTTTTCCGTAGTACGATCACAGCGATAGAGATCACCGTAAAGGCCGCAAGTGTCCCGATGCTGACTAAATTAGCAAGCGTTGATAAATTGACAAATCCTACGATACAAGCTGCAACAGCGCCTGTCAGCCAAGTGTTGGCAACCGGTGTTTTCGATTTTGGATGAACGTTTGAGAAAATTTTCGGCATGAGTCCATCTCGGCTCATCGCAAAGGTTAAGCGAACCTGCGCATAGACAAGTGCAATCAAAACCGTCGTGATCCCGATAATCGCACCGGCGGATATAATGCCAGCGACACTATTCAGGCCAACCACTTGAAGAGCAAAAGCGACAGGGTCACTGACATTCAGCTTCGTATAGTGAACCATGCCTGTTAAAACAAATGAAACACCGATGTATAAAATGGTACACACACCGAGCGCACCAATGATTCCGATTGGCATCGCCTTTTGCGGGTTTTTGACCTCTTCTGATGCATTGGCGATTGCATCAAATCCAAGGTAAGCAAAAAAGACAGTTGCTGCCCCTGCAATCACGCCATGAAAGCCCATTGGCATAAAGGGTGTCCAGTTTTCAGGTTTGACGTAAGCGAAGCCTGAAATGATAAAGAGAAGGACAATGGCGATTTTGATCAGCACGATGATGTTATTTAGCTTTGTGCTTTCTTTCACGCCTCTTGAGACAATAAAGGTAATGAGTAAAATAATGAGCGCGCCTGGAAGATTAAAGACGGCGCCATCAGCGGCTCCAGGTGCAGCCGATAAAGCCTTCGGTATGTGCAGGCCGAATCCACTGAGCAGTGATTGAAAATAGGACGACCATCCACTTGCCACAGCAGAGAGCGCGACAACATACTCAAGCATTAAATCCCAGCCCATTAAAAAGGCGAGGAACTCTCCAAGTGTTGCGTAAGAATACGTATAGACGCTTCCTGACACTGGAATGGATGAGGAAAATTCAGCGTAGCAAAAAGCAGCAAGGGCGCATGCGATCGCAGCCAAAATAAAAGATATAATAATCGCAGGTCCCGCATCTTTCGCAGCAGCAACCCCTGTAATCACAAAAATTCCAGTCCCGACCACACAGCCAATGCCAAGCAAGATTAAATCAAATGTATTCAAAGAACGGCTCAGCCGCTTCGTTTGACTTTCAAGCATGAGCTGGTCGAGAGACTTTTTTCGAAATAAAGAACTCATGTTGACCTCCTAATGGATAAATCTTTTCGTAAGACGAATGTTAGTATATGCGTAAATGACAATTTAGTCAATTGGTTGAAAAACGCTTTAAATCACTAAAGTGTTAAATGTCACAAACGAAGCAGCGTACAAAAAGAGACATCCGCCGGCAAGCTTTCGAGCGGATGCGGTAAAGAATGATCTATGTCTGTTCAGCAAATATTTTTTCATTGTACAGCACACTCGGATGAGTCGGATAATGGGCGGAGGAAGCAAGGTGATGTGTTTTGGCTTGATCCAAATCGCCAAGCTGATAATAACAATAGCAAAGCTGAAGGTGCGGGTACCACGTTTTATATTGTATGAGGGTAAAGGCTGTATCGTTTTCAGGAGCCTTCAGAGCGTGTTCATACCAAAAGATCGCAGCTTGATGTTTATGTTGCGCTTTGAAATGATCCCCGATTCGGCAGCAAAATTCTGGGCGGGGCTGATCATATAAGAAGGAGCGTAATAATGAGGATAAGGCCGCTTCCTCGAAGCCTACCGCATAATAGCAGTCCGCTAAATAGAGGCATGTGCGAATTTCATCCTCAATCCAGCACTGTTTTGTGGCTAAAAATTCATGATAAAAACGTATCGCCCTGACATGCTGCTTATTGTCTCTTAATTCATTGGCAAAGTAAAAGAGATCACGAGGCGTCATTTTCTCTCCTTTAGCCAGCATGTTTTCATAAATTCGCAGGTTGCGTCCAGGCTCGCCAGCGGTTGTTTTCTTACGCTTTTGATGGGTGACGGCTATATCGGCTGGATGGATGTTCCCATACACCTGAAGAAACTCATGAACGGCCCCGTACCACTGAAAGTTTAAGGCACGCTTCACGAGCCGGTTTCTTCTATATTTAAAATTCACCCGGCCATCCGCATCAAATCCAACGTGATAAAGCATAGAGACGGCATCTACTGCGGGATCAAGTGTCTGCTTGAGGTGAAGAAGTTTTTTCTGGTCTTCTTCAAGCAGGACATCGTCAGCATCGAGCCATAAGATGTACTCTTTGGTTGCATGTGAAAAAGCGAAATTGCGTGCTTTTGCAAAGTGCTGAACCCACTCGAAATCCAGCACCTTTGCTGAAAAGGAATGAGCCATTTCCTTCGTTCGATCTGTTGATCCTGTATCAACGATGATCATCTCATCGACAATGTCTTGAACAGAAGAAAGACAGTCCGCTAAAACCTCCTCTTCATTTTTCACAATCATACATAAGCTTATGGTTATCACCTTTAGATCACCTCTTCATAGTGTATCGAGCATCAAAAGGAAACATTCTTTTCAGCCGCTGGTTTTTTAAAACTAGTTTTCTGCTACTGGCTGATTTAAAATAAAGGAAGAATCTATGTAAGGGCTGATAAAATGAGTTTATTGAATGTAGAAGGATTATATAAAACCTATGGCGAGAAAACGCTGTTTGATCATATTTCTTTTCATATAGAACCAAAGGAACGAATCGGATTGATTGGACCTAATGGAACAGGAAAGTCAACGCTCCTAAAGGTCATCGCAGGTCTCGAATCGTTTGAGGAGGGTGACATCACGAAGGCAGGGACACTTGATATCGAATTTCTCGAGCAAGAGCCTGAAATGGGCGGGAATGAAACGATTCTTGACTACATTTTTTCTGGAACGGCACCAATGATTCAAACGATGAAGGCGTATGAACAGGCGCTCGCCGAATTAGAGCATGATCCGCAAAATGAGGCAAAACAAGAAGCGCTGATGCGCATGCAAAATCGAATGGATCAGGAAGATGCATGGGATGCGAACCTTTCAGCAAAAACGATTTTAACAAAGCTTGGTGTCAAAGATGTAAGCCGCTCTGTTCATGCGTTATCAGGCGGACAGAAAAAGCGTGTCGCGATTGCTAAAAACTTAATCCAGCCTGCGGGGTTGCTGATTTTAGATGAGCCGACCAACCATCTCGATAATGCAACAATCGAATGGCTTGAAGGATACTTAAGTCAATATAGCGGTGCTGTCATTCTTGTGACACATGATCGTTATTTCTTAAATCGTGTCGCCAATCGGATTTATGAATTAAATCAAGGGCAGCTCTATACGTATAAAGGGAATTATGAAGTCTTTTTAGAAAAAAGAGCGGAACGAGAAGCAGAAGCTCAGGTGAAAGAAACGAAGCGTCAAAACCTGCTTAGACGAGAGCTTGCATGGCTGCGGCGAGGAGCAAAAGCAAGAACGACAAAGCAAAAAGCACGCATCGGTAGAGTCGAAGAGCTGAAGGAGCAAAAAGGGCCAGATGCGAAGGGAGAGCTTGATTTTGCTATCGGCTCACACCGCCTAGGAAAACAAGTGATAGAGGCAGAAGACTTGTCGATTTCATTTGCTGGCCAGACCCTTGTGGAGCGGTTTACTGATTTAGTCGTGCCGGGTGACCGTATTGGCTTGATTGGACCGAATGGAGTCGGCAAAACCACTCTACTTAACTGTCTAGCGGGTAACATTGAACCGACCACCGGACAATTAACGATTGGACAAACAGTCCGCATTGGCTATTACACGCAGGAACATAAAGAAATGAATGAAGAGCTGACCATCATTGAGTACATCAAGGAAACAGCAGAAATCGTCAAGACATCTGATGGCGCCATAGTGACAGCAGAGCAAATGCTGGAACGGTTCCTATTCCCAAGATCCATGCAGCGTACTTTTATACGCAAGCTGTCAGGCGGAGAGCGTCGCAGATTGTATTTATTGAAAGTTTTGATGGAAGAGCCGAATGTTCTCTTTTTAGATGAGCCGACGAACGATCTTGATACAGAGACGCTCAGCATTTTAGAGGATTATTTAGAGCAGTTCCCAGGCGTTGTCATCACGGTGTCGCATGACCGTTACTTCCTAGACCGAGTCGTTCATCGCCTGCTTGTTTTTGAAGGAAATGGACGCATTTCACACTTCCAAGGCGCTTACAGCGATTACATGGAGCAAGAAAAGGAAGAGAAGCGAACAGAGGCAAAGCCTGCTGAAAAACAAGTGGAAGCAGCACCTAAAAAGAGAAAAAAACTTTCCTACAAAGACCAGCTTGAATGGGACGGGATTGAAGACCGGATTCAGGAATTAGAGGAAAAACATCAGCAGCTTGAAGCCAGCATTGCTGAAGCTGGCAGTGATTTTGGGAAAATTCAAGAGTTGATGGACAAGCAAAAAGCAGTCGCTGAAGAATTAGAACAAGCGATGGACCGCTGGACAGAGCTGTCGCTGATGATTGAGGAATTAGAAGGGTAATGAAAAAAGGATTGAAACAAAAAACTGTAGAGTTGCTCTACAGTTTTTTTGATAAGAGCATTTGGCATAGGCATCATGCTGGTGAATGGACTCCTCATTTCGACACTCGACTTGAAAGCCTCTGATCCATTGCTGTTCATATAATTCGATGGCAATTAACCTTGTGACATCTTCTACAAAGCGTGGATTTTCATAAGCCTCTTCTGTTACTTTCTTTTCATCAGGTCTTTTGAGAACGGGATACAGCGGTGCACTCGCATTAGACTCCATGATATGCAAAAGAGCGGCTTTCATATCGTCAGGATGCAATGTGTGTTCAAACAACTCTACTTGAATGGAAACAGATCCGCGCTGATTATGTGCGCCGTATTCACTGATTTCCTTGGAACAAGGACATCATGTGGTGACCTGTGCATCGCAGCCAACATGACAGGTCCATCCGTGCTTTTCATGAAAATGGACGTCATATGTCATAGTCGCGTGCATCAAGCCTGATTTCCCAGTGACTGGGCTCTTTTTTTCTATGTACCAAGGGAAGGAAGCTTGAACTGAGGCAGATGACTGATTCATTTGCTGGGCAAGCAGTGCTGTCAATTCTTTTAAAGAATTCATATCAAGCGGCTTGCCGCTCTCATAAAACGAGTGCAGGTGTTCGGTGAGGCGGCTCATATGAATCCCTTTTTGATGAGCTGGCAAAGATGTACTTAGTGCAAAGTCAGCGGGAGTGGTTTGGTGCTGTGGTGCCGTTTTAGAGACGATATGTACTGGATAGGACATACGGCAGATGCCCACTTGTTCAAGATCAAAATAAAAGTTCTGCTCAGTATTCTGTATGTCAGTCATGTCCTCTTTTTGACAAGGCTTCGTTCCAAGGCTTGGTGGTACAGATCCAAATAGCTGATGACGGTTTTTTTTAGGCGGGAAAGAAAACATGTCATGCCTCCTTTAAATCGAAATGATTACTATTTATTTTGCATTAAATGATAAAGGAAATCAATATCAAATACTTTAACGTTTACGTTAAGGTTATGGAGGTGTATAATAAAATATGAATTGATGAGCAGGAGGCACTGGCGATGGAATGGATGAAAATTGATCAAGTGGCGAAAAGAAGCGGACTGACAAAACGGACGATTCGTTTCTATGAAGAGATTGGTTTATTATCAGCACCAAAGCGAACAGAGGGCGGCGTCAGACTTTACTCAGAGGACGACATGGAAGAACTAGAGAAAGTGATGCAGGCGAAAGAGGTACTCGGCTTTTCTTTACAAGAGCTTCAATCGTTTATGGAAATAGGAAAGCAGTTAGAGCTGAATAAAGAAGGTTACTTGCTCTCACTTGATCCGAAGGAACGATTAGAGAAGCTGTTAGATATTGATGCGCAGCTGAACGAACAGCATCAATTGATTACAAAAAAACTTGAAACGATTCAATCCTTTAAAAAGGACCTTGAAACGATGAAGGAAAGAGCGGCTCATGCGATTGAGCAATTACAAAAATAAACACCTCTGCGTGTTTATTTTATTTTGTCAACAATTGAAGGAAAGGTTCTGATGGAATGAAGGAAGAAGAAGTATTGAAACAGCGTACAAGTCTGCTTAGGCAGCCAAAGGCCGTTTGGGCTGTTGCCTTTGCGTGTGTGATTTCGTTTATGGGAATTGGGCTCGTAGATCCGATTTTGCCAGCCATTGCCTCACAATTACACGCATCTCCAAGTCAGGTCTCTCTTCTATTTACAAGCTACTTGCTTGTGACCGGCTTTGTGATGTTTTTTACCGGCTTTATTTCTAGTCGTATTGGGGCGAAATGGACGTTATTAGTTGGACTTATCTTTATTATTGTCTTTTCTGCTCTAGGCGGTACCTCTTCAACGATTCATGAATTAATTGGTTTTAGAGGTGGATGGGGTATTGGGAATGCCCTATTTATTTCAACTGCACTCTCTGTCATTGTTGGTGTATCTGTTGGAGGAAGTGCAAAGGCCATTATTTTATATGAGGCTGCTCTAGGTCTTGGGATTTCGGTTGGACCGCTCCTTGGCGGTGAGCTTGGAACGATCTCATGGCGCGGCCCATTCTTTGGCGTTGCGGTGTTAATGCTCGTCGCTCTTTTAGCCATTACGTTAATGCTTCCACCCGTGCAGAAGCCTCAGAAAAAAGTGAAATTATTCGAGGCGGTTGGGGCTTTAAAATATAAAGGGCTTTTAACGATGGCATCTGCCGCTTTCTTATACAATTTCGGTTTCTTTGTTCTTTTAGCGTATTCGCCATTTGTGCTACATCTGGATGAGCATGGTCTTGGTTATGTCTTTTTTGGATGGGGACTATTTTTGGCTGTGACATCCGTTTTCTCAGCGCCGGTTATTCATCGCAAGCTTGGAACATTGACTTCCCTTGTGGTTCTTTTTGCTTCGTTTGCTGTGATTTTATTCGGTATTGGGGTATGGACTTCGCATATTGTGGTCGTGATCTGCGGAATTGTCATTGCTGGGGGAATTCTTGGCATGATCAATACAGTACTCACGACGGCTGTAATGGGGTCTGCACCTGTCGAGCGTTCAATTGCTTCATCCTCTTACAGTGCTGTACGGTTTATTGGAGGCGCCATTGCTCCTTGGATTGCCGGCGTACTCGCTGAAGCCTACACAGCAAGCACGCCATATTATGTAGGGGCTGCTGTTGTGCTCTTAGGAATGATCATCCTACTCCTTGGACGTAAGCATTTGGTGAATATACAGGCGGGCCATTAAATCAAGAAAAGCCTTATATCTTATGAAGATATAAGGCCTTTTTGTGATTACAGCACTTTTGTCGTCCAAGATTCGCAATTCCAAGTTTCAGTTGCAACATCCTGATAAAATTCAGGTTCGTGGGAAATCAATAAGACACTGCCTTTATATTCTTTTAACGCACGTTTTAGTTCTTCTTTGGCATCGACATCTAAGTGGTTTGTCGGCTCATCGAGAACAAGCAAATTCGTTTCTTCATTGATCAGCTTGCAAAGACGAACCTTTGCTTTCTCTCCTCCGCTTAAAACAGACACGCGACTTTCAATATGTTTTGTCGTTAATCCGCATTTTGCAAGAGCGGCTCTCACTTCATATTGCGTGTAAGAAGGGAAGGTACTCCACACCTCTTCAATACAGGTGTTGCTGTTTTGCTCTTTTACTTCTTGCTCAAAGTAGCCAATGTGCAGGAATTCTCCTCGTTCCACCTCACCAGAAATTGGCGTGATTTCTCCAAGAAGACTTCGCAGCAACGTCGTTTTCCCGATACCGTTTGCACCGTATAACGCAATTTTTTGCCCGCGTTCCATTTTCAAATTCAATGGACGAGAGAGCGGCTCATCATAACCAATGACCAAATCTTTCGTTTCAAAAATCAGTTTCCCGGAAGTACGTGCCGGCTTAAAGTGGAATTCTGGTTTTGGCTTTTCTGACGCTAATTCAATCATGTCCATTTTATCCAGTTTCTTTTGACGAGACATGGCCATATTTCGAGTGCTGACACGTGCTTTGTTTCTCGCGACAAAATCCTTTAATTCAGCCACTTCCTGCTGCTGCCTTTTATAGGCTGCTTCTAGCTGCTGCTTTTTCACTTCGTACACTTGTTTAAATTGATCATAATCACCAACGTATCGCGTGAGTTCTTGATTTTCCACATGATAAATCAAGTTAATGACACTGTTTAGGAACGGAATATCATGTGAAATGAGGATAAACGCATTTTCATATTCCTGCAAATAGCGCTTCAGCCATTCAATATGCTGTTCATCTAAATAGTTGGTCGGCTCATCGAGAAGAAGAATTTCAGGCTTTTCTAACAGCAATTTCGCAAGCAATACTTTTGTACGCTGTCCACCGCTCAGCTCCGTCACATCACGGTCCAGCCCGAGATCCGTTAACCCAAGACCTCTTGCAATTTCCTCTACCTTGGAATCAATAATATAAAAATCATTATTCGTTAGGGCATCCTGAATGACACCGACTTCTTCTAAAAGCTTTTCCAGCTCATCAGGATCTGCTTCACCCATTTTTTCGTAAATGTCATTCATTGCGGCTTCCATGGAAAATAAATAATGGAATGCATCTTGAAGGACTTCACGAATTGTTCTTCCTTTTTCAAGCACGGTATGCTGATCAAGGTAGCCGACACGGACATTTTTCGCCCATTCGACCTTTCCTGCATCTGGCTCCAGCTTGCCAGTAATAATATTCATAAACGTTGACTTTCCTTCACCGTTGGCGCCAATTAAACCGACATGCTCGCCTTTTAATAAACGGAAGGAGACTTCGTGAAAAATGGCTCTGTCGCCAAAGCCATGGCTTAAATCTTTAACAGATAATATCATTTTTTACACCTCAAATAGTTTCAAAACGGCTAGTGCCTCTCATGATTATATCGAACTGTTCGGCTCGATAAAAGCATCAAAAGAAAAATTGCGTTTCAAAGCTGATTTTGAGATACTTAAGGATAGATTGAATGAGGATAAAGGAGATCGACATGACGGAAAATTGGGCATTTTTGAAAGAAGCAAAGCCATTTATTCAAGAAAACTTTCAAGCGGCTGGCTTCGAAAAACCAACAGCTATACAAGAACAAACAGCAGAATGGATTACGGAAAAACGTGATGTGATCGCAGAATCACCAACTGGAACAGGGAAGACACTTGCGTATGTGTTGCCGCTTTTAAATAAAATTGATGTGAATATCAAACACCCGCAAGTCTTAATCTTGGCACCTTCAAGAGAGCTTGTGATGCAAATTTTTGATGTCGTGCAAGCGTTCAAACAAGGATCAGACATCAAAGCCGTCTCCTTGATTGGCGGAGCGAACATCAAGAAGCAGCAGGAAAAGCTAAAGAAACATCCGAACATCGTGGTGGCGACACCTGGCCGCGTACAAGAATTAATCAAAATCAAGAAACTGAAAATGCACGAAGTCAAAACGGTCGTGTTAGATGAAGCAGATCAGCTTCTTGTGCCAGAGCATATGAAAACGATCCAAGCGATCATTAAGTCCACATTAAAAGAAAGACAAATCCTTTGTTTTTCTGCGACTTTGAAAGAGGAAACGATTCAACTAATCAAAGAAATGACATCTGAGCCAGAGGTATTGAAAATTGCTAGAAGTGAGGAAGAAGCGCAGAAAGTAGGTCACTATTATCTGTTATGTGATCAGCGTGATAAAGTGAAATTACTGCAAAAGCTATCACGAATTGAGGCCATGCATGCACTCGTTTTTGTGCGTGATATTACGAACTTAAGCATTTATGCAGAGAAATTAGCGTATCACCATGTCGACCTTGGTGTGCTTCATAGTGAAGCGAAAAAGGCTGAGCGTGCTGTCATCTTAAAAGCATTTGAACAGTGTGAATTCCCGCTTCTTTTAGCAACAGATATTGCAGCAAGAGGTATTGATATTGATGATTTGCCATACGTCATTCATGCAGATTTGCCAAATGAAGAGGGCTACATCCACCGTTCAGGTAGAACCGGACGCGCAGGAAAAGAAGGGGCTGTTATCAGCCTTGTCACACCTCAAGAGCAATCAATGCTGAAGAAAATGGCGAAAAAGCTGAATCTTTCGCTTGAGGAAATTGTTTATAAGCAAGGCCAGCTCCAGCTCGTTCCGCAGCAGGCATAAGAAAAGGACCCTTCCGCATGAAGGTCCTTTTAGCGTGTAGACAGACGCTTGCATTGTCAGTCCTGCGTGCCGTTTTTCTAGATTTCAAAGATTTTCATATCACGCTGAAAAGAAGAAAAAGGGCTGAAATCAAGATCATTTCAGCCCTTTTTCGTTATGAAATTTTGACAAGCTGTTTTCCGACATTTTCACCTTTGAATAATCCAAGGAATGCATCAGGAATGTTGTCAAAGCCTTCAATGATTGTTTCTTTATATGTGAGTTTGTCTTCTTTTACCCATTGTGCGAGATCCTTCGCTGCCTCTCCAAAACGATCTGAATAGTTGCCAACGATGAAGCCTTGCATCAATGCGCTTGTTTTGATAAGTTTTGTTTGCACACGCGGTCCGATGTCCTCGCTTGCGCTAATGTTATAAGAAGAAATAGCGCCGCACACTGGAATACGTGCAAAGCGGTTCAAATGATTCATCACGGCATCAGAGATTTCGCCGCCTACATTGTCAAAATACACATCGACACCGTTTGGACAGGCCTTTGCAATGGCATCATCTAGATCATTTGTTGTTTTATAATTAATCGTTTCATCAAAGCCCAGCTCTTTTAAATAAGCCAGCTTATCATCAGATCCGGCAATTCCAACGACGTGTGCGCCTTTGATTTTAGCGATTTGTCCAACAACGGAACCAACGGCACCTGCGGCTCCAGAAATGACAACGGTCTCGCCTTCTTTTGGCTGGCCAATTGAAAGAAGTCCAAAATAGGCTGTTTGCCCAGGCATGCCCAAAATCCCTAAGTAATAGGATAATGGCGCAATGGATGGATCAATTTTTGTCAGCGACTCAGCCTTGGCAGTCGAATATTCCTGCCAGCCGAGGAATCCAAGGACAAAATCACCTTTTTCAAATTGAGGCGATTTTGACTCGACGACCTCTCCGACAACACCACCCTGAATCACTTCATTTAGCTTGAACGGAGGTGTATAGGATTTTGTATCCTGCATTCTTCCTCTCATATAAGGGTCTACAGACACATATTTCGTTTGAATCAAGACTTCGCCATCTTGCGGCACAGGTATATCAACTGTTTCAAAATGAAAAACATCTTTTGTAGGTAATCCTTTTGGACGTTTGGCTAATTGAATTTGCTTTTGCTGACTCATGTCAAATCCTCCCTTTCACTTGCATCCTAGATTTACATTAACATGATGCTTCTTTTCATTCAAAACATACGGTCTTTTCAAAACACATACAAAAAAGCAGCCACCATCTAAAAGAATGGGACTACTTTTTTTGAAAAGAGACAGAGAGGAGCGGCGGGAGACAACCCAACAGCTGATATACGTCCGCATCACGTTCTTTTAATAAATATTCATTGGCATTTTGCATGGAGGCTTTTATCATATCGCGTGTCACAAAAGGAAAAAGGATATTCAAGTATGAGGACAACAGGTCTTGTGGATCATGTTCAATCGACTCGATATCTCCAATGTTAATAATGATGGAAAAGAGATAATCAATGGAGATGCAAAAGTGCTGTTCAGCAAACAATGTAAGCGGCTGTGCTTTTGCTTCTTCGGGCTTCCACTTTTGAAAAAGCTGTTTGACCAAATCACTGACTACCCAAGCATTAAACTGCTGCTCAGCTGAAAAATAATACATCAGCGCTACCTCATTTCTAGCCTCCAGTATCAAAATTGTACAACAAATCAACAGGAATGAACATAATATTTCAGAAAATTTAGTCATTTTTACAGAGATTTTGACAAAAATAAGTCAATAGGCACGATCAATCCATGCGGCAAAATGGATGTGCTGTTTGAAGGTTTAATGACAAAAGTGATGGGTAAAAGATTCGTAAGACATTAAAGGAGGAATATTAAATGAAACCTGTTGTAAGAGAGTATTCAAATGATGAAACACTTCAAAGAGATGTAGAGCAATTAAAATCACTCGGTGTTGCAAGAGAGGACATTTATGTTCTGTCCCATGACGATGATCGAACAGAACGAATTGCAAGTAATGCAGATGCCAATACGATAGGTCCAAGAGAAGTTGGACTCAAACATGCTGTTGGGAATATCTTTAGTAAAAAGGGCGATGAACTCCGCAATAAAATTCATGAGATTGGATTCTCTAAAGAAGAAGCGGAAACCTTTGAAGAACATTTAGACGAAGGAAAAGTTCTTCTATTTGTGACAGATCATGAAAAAGTGAAAACCTGGGCGTAAACGCCAACTTTAAAACGCTTTTTTGCTAAAGGGCTAAAAGGATGCTTTCGTTTAACTCTTTGGCATCCTTTTCAGCGTAACATGAGTACCTTTTCAGTCTAGGAAAGGCGAGCACCGGAGCAAAGCGAATGGCACATTCGTGAGCACTGGACCGCGAGACCTAACAAAGAATACGAGAGTTATCTATACACTGAGCCTCTTACTTTTGTAAGGGGCTTTTTTTCATGTCATCATGTCTTTGATCAGAAACCCATCTTTTTTACCATAATAAGAAAGGTCAATAGATTGGAATAAACAGTCAAACATTCTAATTGAAAATGTAGAAATACCAAAGGGAATCATTAAAAAACAGAAAAAATAGTTAAAATATCACAAAAAATCATTCGGGAAATAATCATTATATCTTTCACATTTGTCTCAAAATGAAATAAAAATCTTGTGTAATTTAGTAGATAAATTTCTTAGTTCTATTGGTGTAAGTTGTATTTTTGTGTAGAAATAAGTGTTTTGAGGTCAAAAAACCACGAAAAATACCTGTATTTTCAATTAGAAAATTCATTCTAATGTTTAGGAAATAATTTGTTGACAAAATAATCTAAAAACAATATATTTGGCTTAATCCAGTCATTATGGAATTAGTTGTTAAAAAACTGGTGGGTTTACTCGATGTGTATTTTAGTGAAAGGTGGTGCGTGCAGCAAAGGGGGCAAGCGTTTCTGAAAGATAAACATGTTCTACTAAACCAGAGAAAATATCTTTTACTTGAAGAAGACATGAAAGAATAATAGTTTTTCTAAACAATAGCTTGACCTTTCTACTATGATCAATTTGTAAGAGGTATCAAAAAAATGAGCGTTCTTGTAAAAGCTGATCAGAGGATTATAAAAGAGAAAGCGGTTTCAATAAAGCCTTTGGAATGATCGAACATTGAAGGAGGTGAACTCATATGAAAAAAAGAGACAACAAGCTGAGGCGCCGTATCTTTCGAATCGCTGCATGTGAGGGTGAGTGCTGAAAAAGAAGAGTGAACATGTGGGGTGCTTCTCTTCTTTTTCAGAAAACAGATTTCCTAAAAAATCCATCTTCCATTCTATCATAAGGCTTTTTGCTTGAAAACCATCTCTGCCAGAAAAGATGATTTTGAATTGAAGGAGGTCCCGTGATGAAAAAGGCTTTGTACCATGAAGACAGTGGGTTGTATTTAGAAAAAATGCGTACGGCATTTCAAGAGCATTATGAGCAAAGAACAGATATGTGGTCCACTGATCCGTCATTAACGGACGCAGCTGTGATGTCATTAAAGGCATGGCGCTCAAGGGAAAAGGATGCACTTGCTTCTGTGCTGGATATCGGGTGCGGGAACGGCCGGGCACTTGAACATTTAAGCGGGCTCTCTCTATATGTCGGCATTGATCTGTATGAGCATGAGGAGTGGGAAGGGTTAAAGAAAAGAGAAACAGTTCCTGTCCATTTTGTTCATCAAGATTTTATGTCATGGTCAATGGATCAGGGGCGCGGGATGCAGTTTGATTTAATTTTAGATCATGGCTGTTTTCACCATCAACATCCTGATGATCACGAACGTTACTTAAAGCAGGTATCTTCTTTACTTCATGAAGGTGGCGTCTTTTCACTTGTTGTATGGGGAGAAGAGTGGAAAACAGGATTAATCGGAGAAGATGGCCGATTTCATTTTTCATTTTCAGATTCTCAGCTTGGAGAAAGAATTTGTACATCAGGTCTTGAGCTTGTATCGATTGCACCATTAAAAGCAAAGGCTGGAATCAGCCAGCATCATGTCATTGCCGTCAAAATCTAGTACAAAGGAGGATAAACGCGAAGCATGAGGTGATGGTTCAAGCGAGTTAAGTGATGCAATCCTACTAGCTAAAAAGAAGTATCATCTGTTCATTAATGATGAATGGAGAGCTTAGATGGGACGCATTGATGTGACCAAAAGCATTCGAAGAACCAGCGCTTCTAGTAAAAGATAGAAAGCAGCTCGAAGCTTACGGAGGTATTCTTTTAAGAAAAAGCATGCATGCTCCATTCAGCAATCACCGGATCGTGTCACTGCTTTTACAGAGAATACAGTGTATGAAGCTCGATTTCTGCTCCTTTGTACTTGACACTGGACAAAGGCCAGATCGTAAGTGAAATCGTCAGTTCTTCAGGCATCAAAAGAAGTGAAAATGAAGATTCTTTTACGAAAATAAAGGTACTAAACGATGAGAGGCATTGTGCATCCATGGAGCGAATGTATGCAGCCGGTATTTGTACAGGCATTTTCTCATAAGGCGTGATTGCAGCTGGAAACGGGTGCCCAGGCTATGGGAGTGCGTACACATATTCATCACTCCATCACTGCGCTGCCAAAATCGAATTGGGTGCAGTGATGAATAGGGGGGAGACAAATGAACAAGTTTGTAGCTGAATTGCAATCGATGATTCATCAATTTTCATTTCAAGAAAAAAACTATTTGCTCGTGGGGCCAGTGAACCTGCCGATCTCTATTCAACATGAAGAAGTGCTGTTTAAATGGTACGCCTTCACGCCTGTTGAACAGGATACAAAGCCAACGATCGAATCTATTGTACAAATGAGTACCATGCAGCAAACATTTTCCTCTTGTCTCCTATTTGGTGACTTTGAAAATGAGGTGCCGCCACTTGTGCGCATTCATAGTGTCTGCCAAACAGGGGATGTGTTTGGGTCACTAAAATGTGATTGCGGTCCGCAGCTGGCGTTATCGCTGAAGAAAATCACAGAACATGGAAAAGGGATGCTCGTGTATATGGCCAATCAAGAAGGACGGTCCATTGGGCTGATGGCTAAAGCACTGACGTATAAATTGCAGGAAATGAACCTCGATACATTTGAGGCCAACCGCCTGATCGGCTGCGGAGATGATGATCGGCATTATGAGGAAGCGGCGGCTGTATTGCACTATTTAAACAAAGGGAAACCAATGCACCTCCTAACAAACAATCCTGATAAAGTCGACTCCATTGCGGCTTACGGTCTTCCGGTTTTACGGTTTGATCATACGGTAGAAGCCTCACTCTATAACGAAGCGTATTTAAAGGCAAAAGCAGCCTCAGGACATATGGTCGATGAGAAGAAATTAATTAATCAGTAGATGAGTTTATTTAAAGAAGGCGGGAGAAAAACGTGAAACCTGATATCAATTGGATTCAAATCCCAAGCGGCTATGCAACGATTGGAAGCAACGAAGAAGATATGAAAAAGGCATCAGAATTTTGGAAGGACAAGCTACTCAATCCAACCTACGGCCGTGAGAAAAAGTTTCAAAAATGGCTGTACAAAGAATTTCCATCGTATCAGCCGTATATCAATGAATTTTTTATCTCAGATACGGTCGTCACCAATGAATGGTATCAAAGCTATTGTGATGAGACAGGCAAGACTTATCCGGAAAGCTTAACAAACGGGGAGCTTGGCGGGGGCAAAGATCATCCAGCTTGGGGCATGGACATTGAGGAAGCCTTTTCGTTCTGTCAGTGGCTGAGCGGCAAGCTTGGATATGACGTTTCAATCCCTACTGAAGAGGAATGGGAGTATGCTGCCCGGGGCAATACGAGAAATCAATACCCGTGGGGAGATGAGTTCGATCCTTCTTACTGCAATACGTACGAATCACATATCGAAAAAACGACACCTGTCCGTCATTACGAAAAGGGCAGATCCCTATTTGGGCTTTATGATATGGGAGGCAATGTCGAGGAATGGGTCAACACCAAATATCATGTATATGAAGGCGGGATCGAGGTCGTAGATGATTTAACGGAAACACTCGGCAGCGATTACTACATTCTAAAAGGCGGATCCTTCGCAAGAGGCGGAGATTTATGCAGAGTCGCAAGAAGACACGGGAAGCATCCGGACCCCGTTTTTCGATTTACTGGTTTTCGTCTAGTTACTCGTCAAAAATAACATATGAAGATAGGAGTGTAAAACCATGCATAGAGGACCAATTACATCTGTTTTATCAACTCAGCATGATCAAATTGTCTACACTGGCGGTTATGACCGCTGTATTTATAAGTGGGAACGAGGAACAAGAGAAGGAACGTTTATTGGCAGTCACGAGCATATCATCAACTCTCTATCACTTTCTGAAAATGGAAAATACTTAGCGAGTGCATCGTCAGACTATACCATTCAATTATTTGATACGGACACTCATACTCGAATTCGTACACTATATGGTCATGCGGATGATGTGGAAGCTGTCGCCTTTGCCAAACAGGATACCTTGCTCGTATCGGTATCAAGAGATAGAAGATGCTTAGTCTGGGATATCGAAACGGGAGCGATTTTAAGAGAATTTCATGGACATAGTAAGGATGTATTAGCTGTATGGATACATGGGGATAAAGCTTATACAACAGGTGATGATGGTTATGTCCTTGTTTGGCTGTATGATACAGGAGAAATTGTAGGGGAAATTGGACCGTTTGATTATGAGCTGGACACCATCAGTGGAAGCAATCAAAAAGAAGTGTTTGCACTTGGCAGAGATGATGGCACCGTCATCATTTATGATGCTTCAACTTTACAGGAGAAAAAAATCATCAAAGCCCATTTACAGGGCGTCAAGCGTGTGAATTTTTCACCAAGCGGAAATTACTTGCTGACAGCAGGCTATGACCATTTAATTAAGCTGTGGAATTATGAAACGGGTGATTTAGTCGATACGCTACTGCCTCATAAATATCAGTGGGAACGCTCGCTTGTCTGGACGGAGGATGAGAAGTCAATCCTTGGAGCCAGCTTTGGAAAAACGTATTGTGAATGGTCGATAGAAGAGGGGAAAGTCGTATCTGATGAAATCGAAATGGCGACACCGTCTATTAATGATATTGCGTTAACTGATGCGGGGGATATCATCACAGCATCAGATGACGGAAAATTCAGAAAGAACGGGATCGAAATTGCAAAATCGACAGGTGTTTTAACAAATGGAGTGGCTGTTGCACGGGATGGAAGCTATTATGCATGGGGAGATCATGCAAGTCAGGTGCATATTGTACACGAATCATTGCAGCAAATGGTCTCTTTTGACCTCAATACAGGGCCAGTCAACAGTGTGTATTTCCACGAGGAAGACCGGCAATTCTATATTGGGACTTACGGTGGTTATGTGCATGTGATTTCGACAGAGCACTTAAAGGAAATCGGCCGTTCCAAAGCACATGATTGTGCTGTCAAAGCATTAAAGGTAGAAGGAGATCATATCATCACAGCCGCTGTTGAAGGAACCATCTGTCTTTTAGATAAGAAAAGTTTGTCCTTAAAAGCGGAATACATCGGTGCGACAGAGCTGCTCAATGATGTCTTTATTGATAGCAAAAGAGACCGTATTGCCATTGTGAGCCGTGACAAGAATGTCAGATTGTTTGATTTGCATACAGGTAGAATTTTAGATCAGCACAATGAGCATCAATATTCTATTAAATCAGTCACTGTCACAGATTCTGGCTATATTGTGAGCGGAGATTATTGGGGATACATCGTTGTATGGAATCCAGAGCTAGGTGTCAATACAGGACCAATCAGAATTGCACAAAATGGGATTAGTGCCATCAGACAATTAGGAAATGATGTATATGCAAGCTCATATGATGGCGGTATTTATCACATTCGAGAAGATGGGACGCATACGGAAGTACTGCGCTTATTTGAACAATTTCCGAAAGAAGTAATCTCTCATTAAGAAAAAGAATGTAAGCGGGGGATTCTCATGATAAGTGTTTGCAAGGAACATATGAAAAAGGGTCTAACTGTACTCAATTGTCCGCATGTGCTCCTCATTAATAAATATGAATGTCGCAAATGCTGTTTTTGTAAACAACGAGCATCGTATAAACTTTTTTATTCCTTGCCTTACTATGATCGATCTGAAAAGAAACGGATGGAAAAAATATAGCACATGAGAATAGAACTCCTTCATACCCTGAAGGAGTTCTTTCCCTTGAAAGAGAAGAAAGGAGACTCACATGAAAGACGATGTTTTTTATATGAAGCTAGCCATTGCTAACGCAGAGGCCGTAAAAGGACAAACCTCGCCAAATCCGCTTGTCGGTGCAGTCGTTGTAAAGCGTGGTGAGATCGTTGGAATTGGTGCGCACCTGAAGGCAGGCGAGTCGCATGCTGAAATTCATGCGCTGCAAATGGCAGGGGAAAAGGCGAAGGGAGCTGACATGTATGTGACGCTCGAACCTTGTTCGCATCATGGGAAAACAGGCCCTTGCACAGAAGCCATTATCAAAAGTGGTGTGAAACGTGTAGTCATTGCGACGCAAGACCCAAATCCGCTTGTAGCAGGTAAAGGGATGACCATGTTGAAACAAGCAGGGATAGAAGTAGAAGAAGGAATATGTAAACAGGAGGCGGACCGCTTAAATGTGCCCTTTTTTCATTTCATTCAATCAGACCTTCCTTATGTCATATTAAAAACAGCTATTTCAATAGATGGGAAAATTGCAACAGCGCATCAAGAAAGCAAATGGATCACAGGAACAGAAGCCAGAAAAGAAGTGCAGCGATTACGTCAAGAAGCAGATGCCGTGGTTACAGGAGTTGAAACGATCATTCAAGATGATGCAGGTTTAATTGTGAAAGATTCATTCATGACCCAGCCCATTCGTGTCATTTTAGATTCAACATTAAGGATTCCACTTCATGCAAAATGCTTAACAGATCATATGGCAGAAACCATTATTTGTACTTCGCAAAACTACGATCAAAAAAAGTATCATCAGCTGATAGAAAAAGGGCATCAAGTATTTGTCACAAGCGGAGAACTCCGGACAGATCTCCATGATGTGTTACACATGTTGAAGAAGCGCGCTGTGATGTCAGTACTTGTAGAGGCAGGAGGTAGTGTAAGCGCGTCATTTTTAGAAGCGTCCCTTGTGAATGAAGCCGTCATTTATATGGCACCTTTATTGATTGGTGGAAAGGATGCACCTACTTTTTTTGAAGGAGAAGGTGTGAAAAAACTAAAAGAGGCGATCCGTCCAGCGGATATTGAATATAGTATGGTAGGAAAAGATTTAAAAATGACGATGAGATTTTAAAAAAAGAAAGACCTTGTGCATGGAGCGCAAGGTCTTTTCGATCTACCTAAATAAAAATAAAAATGGACATACACCTTTCTAAGATAGGCTGAATACGATGGATGGGGGTGATTCTATGCGAAGATGTAGACAATGTGGAAAAACCTATCCGACTCATCCTAAAAGTCGTTACCAATCAGAAAGCTGGTACGATGCGTATAAGGATGATGGATGGGAGTGTGATAGTTGTAAGAAGGGGGAATCTGGAAAATCGGTGGAAAATCCTTGCTGCGGAAAAGACCCGTGTGTTTGTAGAATACAAGGTCTTTCAGAAGGGATAGGAAGAAGAAAAAGTCAAGTAGGCCCTCTGGGGCTAGCAAGTCCGTCAGGCGTAGGGATAACTGGTATTGTGGATTTCGATCCAGCGGTAGCAGCGACCTATCCAGTAGGTCAAATTGTGACATATAATGGTAGTACATATGTAGTAAATAAAGCACTGCCATCAGGAACGCCAAGTACATCAATTGATTACACGATATTAGCTGCTGGTGAAACAGGTTTAGGTTTAACTGGCATAGTGGATGTTGATCTAGTGGCGGGTTCGACACATCCGTTAGGTCAAGTGATGACATACAATGGCAGTACGTACGTATTGAATACATCGCTGCCAATGGGTATACCTGACACATCACCAGACTATACGTTGTTAGCAACAATGGGAGAAACAGGAGTGTCAGAAAATCCCGGAGCAACGGGAGTAACAGGGGAAACGGGAGATACGGGTGCAACAAGAGCCACGGGAGATACAGGTCCAACGGGAGCGACCGGAGTCACGGGAGCAACAGGAGCAACCGGAGATCCCGGAGCAACAGGGGCCACCGGAGCAACAGGAGATACGGGTCCAACGGGAGATATGGGTCCAACGGGAGCCACGGGAACCACGGGAGCAACCGGAGCCATCGGAGATACGGGTCCAACAGGAGTAACCGGAGTCACGGGAGATACGGGTCCAACAGGAGTAACCGGAGTCACGGGAGATACGGGTCCAAAGGGTGCTACCGGAGCCGCGGGAACCACGGGAGCAACAGGAGCGACCGGAGATACAGGTCCAACAGGAGTAACCGGAGTCACGGGAGATACGGGTCCAAAGGGTGCTACCGGAGCCGCGGGAACCACGGGAGCAACAGGAGCGACCGGAGATACAGGTCCAACAGGAGCAACAGGAGCGACCGGAGATACAGGTCCAACAGGAGCAACCGGAGCCACGGGAGATACGGGCGCAACCGGAGCAACCGGAGTAACCGGAGCCACGGGAGATACGGGTGCAACGGGAGCGACCGGAGATACAGGTCCAACGGGTGTGACAGGATCGAGTGCAATAATCCCATTTGCATCAGGTACTCCTGCTGTACTGACGACAATTGCCGGCGGTCTCGTTGGAACAACTAGTTTGGTCGGATTTGGTAACTCAGCGACAGGTGTCAGTATTGTAGGTGGAATCATTGATTTAACAGGGGCC
This sequence comes from Bacillus crepusculi, assembly GCF_014764715.1. GTDB lineage: Bacteria > Bacillota > Bacilli > Bacillales > Bacillaceae > Bacillus. The sequence continues at coordinate 137,752 of NZ_JACXXE010000007.1, forward strand.
GCAGGAACATTACTAAACATGGCGTTCTCTGTTCCGAGAGCTGGAACCATTACGTCATTTGCCGGCTATTTTAGTACGACAGCAGCCCTTTCTTTAGTTGGCACGAGTATTACTGTTACAGCTAGTCTGTTTGCTTCACCGACACCAGATAACAGCTTCACTCAGGTAGCGAGCGTCACATTGGCCCCAGCGTTAACCGGCATTTTAACGATAGGCGCTATTTCAAACGGCATTGCTACGGGTCTGAACGTACCAGTCACACCGCAAACAAGATTGCTTGTCGTATTCTCTGCAACAGCTACGGGTCTTTCCTTAGTGAATACCGTAGCAGGCTATGCGAGTGCTGGTTTATCGATCACGTAATCAACACAGAGGGATGACTTGATTTTAAGTCGTCCTTTTTTGTTTGAATGAATTTTTTCTTAACTTAGTGAGAAAAAATGATATGATTTTCTTAGAGTCTATTCGGGTGAATCTACATGAATTAGGGGTTGTGGCGGTGAGGATGGGCAAAAGGAAAGTCACTTTACAAACGAAAATTTTGGGGTTAATCATCGGGCTTTTGCTTGTTGTCATTGCGTTATTGACCATTTGTTTTGGTTTTATGCAGACCTCAGAAAGACAGCGGCAAGCTGAACAGCTGGCGGTGCAAACCGCTAGAACGATCTCATATATGCCGCCTATTAAAACATCGGTGGCCACATCAGCATCACAAAATGAAGAACAGGCAGTGCTTGAGCAAATGAAGGAGCAAGTAAGAGCACATGCCATCTTCATTACCAATCAAAAAGGCAAGGTCCTTTTTCATACGAATCATGAGCATGTTGGGACAACCATCAGTGTATCTGAAGGAAGAAGTACTCTCCTATTTGGAGGAACCTCCATATCGACTGGTGATTCTGATGGTGAAACCGTTGTCAGAGGCAGTGCCCCGATTATGAAAGAAACAGGACAGCATGAAGAAATTATTGGAACAGTCACCGTCGAGTTTTTAAAAAAGGAAATTGACCAAGCGACAGCTCATCAACTAATCAGACTAAGTTATATCGCTCTTCTTGTTTTGCTGCCTGGTATATTCGGAGCCATTTTTTTAACAAGGAGCATTCGCAAAGATACATTAGGGCTTGAACCGCATGAAATTGCTTCACTATTTCGAGAAAGAGAAGCGATGCTACTTGCCATTAAAGAGGGGATCATTGCGTTTGACCGCAAAGGTGCGATGACGATGATGAATACATCAGCCGAACACATGCTGCGCGTTTCATCAGAGCTGCCGCTTCATATTGATCAAGTCTTGCCAAATGCTAATCTCCTTTCCTATTTAAAGGAAGAGACGATTGAACCTAACATTGAAACAGTCGTCAATGATAAAACCTTTGTGTTAAATGTGAAAAAAGTGGTTCAGGACAATCGGGTATTCGGAGGAATTGTGAGCTTCAGGGAAAAAACAGAGCTGACGAAGCTGCTTGATACATTAACAGAGGTCAGTCAATATTCAGAAGACCTTAGAGCTCAAACACACGAGTTCTCCAATAAACTGTACGCCATTTTAGGCTTACTTGAGCTGAAACAAGTGGATGAAGCCATTGACTTAATAAAGGAAGAATATACGCTGCAAAATCGTCAGCATGATTTACTCATGAAGCAAATTCGTTCTCCTAAAATACAAGCCATCTTACTCGGAAAGCTAGGAAAGGCATCTGAGAAAAAGGTTCAATTCCACATTGATGAAAATAGTTCATTGGAGCCACTTCCAGCTCATTTGAGTCTATCTCACTTTATCACCATCATTGGCAATCTCGTAGATAATGCCTTTGAGGCCGTCTTAAATAAGGAGAAGCGAGAGGTAAGCTTATTCATCACCGATATTGGATTTGATATTATCATAGAGGTTTGTGATTCAGGTGATGGGGTGAATGAAAAAGAACTGTCACATATTTTCACAAGAGGTCATTCGTCAAAGGGAGAAGGGCGAGGCTATGGGCTAGCGAATGTGAAAGAAGTATTGGACGAACTTGGGGGCTGGATTGAAGTCGCAAACCAAAAAGAAGGCGGTGCCATCTTCACTGTATACATACCGAAAGGCACAAAGGGGGAATAGATGGTGATTAAGGTACTCATTGCAGAGGATGATTTTCGAATCGCTGCCATTCATGAATCCTATATCCAAAAGATACAAGGCTTTCAAGTCGCTGGAAAGGCAAAGAATGCAAAAGAAATGTGGGAGGCGCTCGAAAATGACCAGGTCGATCTCATCTTGCTTGATGTGTACATGCCCGATGAGCTCGGTACAAACCTGTTACCGCTTTTAAGAGAGCGCTATCCTGGAGTAGATGTAATCATTATTACCGCTGCAACGGAAACGATGCTTCTAAGAGATGCCCTTCATTATGGAGTGGTTCATTATTTAATCAAACCAGTGACAGCCCAAAAATTCACGCAAGTCTTAACCGAATATAAAGAAAAGGTAGACATCATCAACTCAAAGGATGAAGTCAATCAAACGATGATTGATCTGTTTTTTGGACAAATGCAGGAAGAACCAAAACAAAAGAGTGACCGGGACCTGCCGACAGGTATCAATTCAATTACTTTGGAGAAAGTGAAAACATTGATGGCATCGGAGAACAATGGAATTACAGCGGAAGAACTTGGAGAAAAAATGGGCGCATCAAGGACAACAGCGAGACGGTATGTAGAGTATCTCGTGACAACGGGAGAATGCCGGGCAGAGCTTGCATACGGGATCATTGGCAGACCAGAACGAAAATATTACCCTGCCAATAAACAAGTGGAGTCATAAAAGATGAAAAAAGGAATGCTCCTAGTCCTCATCATCTTACTTTCTATGACGCTCAGCTTTAATGAAAAAACAGCAGAAGATTCCTTCCTGCAGCACAGTCCATTATATATTGTGGTGTCTGGTGTACCAGACGGTGGTTTTGACCAAACAGCTCAAGTGATGAAATCAGTGCTTGAGCAAGAAAAGCTGGTGAAGCAGCCAGTGAACATCCTTTATCAAAGAGGCGGGACGGTGGATAAAGGGTGGACATATATGATGGAGCGAGATGCCAATTACATTAGTTTAAATTCAAGCTTATTATTGAGCCGTAATTTGCTTGGCAGCAGTAACGTGACAATGAATGATGTCACGCCACTCGCCATTCTTGCAGAAGAGTGGCAGGTCGTTGCAGTCCCTGTTGATTCTCCATTTTCAAATGGAAAGGAACTGCTGGACACCCTAAAGAAAAAAACAGATTCCTTAAAAATTGGTTTTGCCCCTGACTTTGGGAATGACGATCAAATCTCGTTCGCCCGTGCAGCGGAAATGGCAGGGATTAACCCTTACCGCATTCAATTTTTGAAATTTGACAGTGCAGATGATTTATTTCAGGCGCTCATTGATCATGAGGTGGATGCAGCAACAACCACCATTACAGAGGTTCGTCATGATTATGAAAAGAAGAGGCTAAAGCTCATAGCGACCACAACCAATCAGCGTTTAGAGGGATTTGAAGATGTGCCCACTTGGAAAGAGCAGGGAATCCCGCTTGTTTTTTCTCATTGGCGCGGTGTCATGGGACCTAAGCAAATGAATCAGCACGAGATTCGTGAATGGGATCAGCTTCTTCAAAAAATGACTCAAACCAAGTCTTGGAAAAAACAATTAAAGCAAAAGGGCTGGACAGGTCGTTATATGAACAGCAAAGAGGCGAAGATCTTCATGGAAGATCAATTAAGGCGATATGAGCAATTTATACAAGGAGAACAAGCGGTCGAGTGAGATCGCTTTTTTTATGAAATCAAGAAAAACCAACGTTTGCACAAAATGAACAAAAAGCACTTATCGACCGAAAAAGAATTAAAATTCATAATATTTACTTCAATTTCAACGTCATATATGATGACAGAAAGGGTTGGAAATGGGATACCAACAATTAATGAAAGCGTATACAACATAAGGGGTGAACAAAGTGTTAGCAATCTTAGGATTTCTTATGATGGTTGTATTTATGGTTTTGATTATGACGAAACGTATGTCTGTATTAACGGCATTGGTATTAACACCAATTGCATTTGCTCTTATTGCAGGTTTTCATTTTACTGAAATTTCAGACATGATTGTAAAAGGTGTGCAGCAAGTCGCTCCGACAGCGGTCATGATCATGTTTGCGATTTTGTACTTTGGCATTATGATTGATGCGGGTTTATTTGATCCGATGGTGGCGAAAATCTTAAAAATCGTCAAGGGCGATCCGTTGAAAATTGTTGTCGGAACAGCTGTCTTGACCATGCTGGTCGCACTTGATGGTGACGGGACAACGACATACATGATTACAACAACAGCGATGCTTCCGTTATTTACGCTGCTTGGCATCAGGCCGATTATTTTAGCAGGAATTGCCGGAGTTGGCATGGGAATTATGAATACGATCCCGTGGGGCGGTGCAACACCAAGAGCGGCAAGTGCACTTGGCGTTGATCCATCACTTTTATTTGGCCCAATGATTCCAGTCATTGGTGCAGGGGTTTTGAGCATGATTGTGGTGGCATACTTTCTTGGGAAGTCTGAAAGAAAGCGTCTTGGTGTCATTGAGCTCGAACAGCCGATTCATGCAAATGAAATGGCAGCGGCATTGCAAGATGACATCAAACGACCGAAACTTTGGTGGTTTAACCTAACGCTTACGTTGTTATTGGTGCTCCTTCTCGTCTCAGGAAAAGTCAGCTTAACGGTCCTATTTGTTCTTGCTTTCTGTGTGGCGATTATCGTGAACTATCCGAACTTAGAACAGCAGCGTGAGCGGATTGCGGCTCATTCAACAAACGTATTAGCGATTGCTTCTATGATTTTCGCGGCAGGTGTTTTTACAGGCATTTTAACTGGAACGAAAATGGTCGATGAAATGGCGATCTCCATTGTGTCTGCAATTCCAGAGCAGCTTGGCGGATTTATTCCAGTCATTGTCGCATTAACAAGCGGGATATTTACCTTCTTTATGCCGAATGATGCATACTTTTACGGGGTCCTGCCAATCCTATCAGAAACAGCGGCAGCATACGGTGTCGATAAAATTGAAATTGCTAGAGCCTCTATTATTGGCCAGCCGATTCATATGTTGAGCCCACTTGTACCATCGACTCATTTACTTGTTGGACTTGTTGGGGTATCACTGGATCAGCATCAGAAATTTGGGATGAAATGGGCTGTACTTGCAGTTGTTGCGATGACCGTCATGGCGGTTCTTATTGGAGCCATCTCCATCTGGTAAATAAAAGAGTGTCTGCTGCCAGAGCAGGCACTCTTTTTTAGGTCATATTGCTTGGCAGCTCCATTCGTTTGCTCGATCTAAAGACATACCTGTTCCTCCAAAAGATATATTTTTGAAAAATACTGACACTTTTGCTGTTTTTTTCTTTATAATGCAAATCAACGAAGGGAGAGGATAGCATGTCCAACCGAAAAGGCACGATTCTTTTAACTGCTGTATGTCTCATAACAGGCAGTTTGTTGATGATGACCCCAGATTCAGCTCATGCAGACACCCCTTATTATGGAAAGAATTATGAACAGCCAGCCTCAGTGAAAAAGCGATACCCTGAGCCTGACGAGACGTTTGATACCCCTGCCTTTCAGAAAAAAGGAGACGCATTTACGACACAAGAAGAGCTTCAAGCTTTCTTACGTGACATTGTCCGCAAAAGTCCTTACGCTACGCAAAAACAGATTGGAACATCCATTGATGGTCGGTCCATTCCAGCCCTTTACTTTACAAAGGACCGTCATATTTCTCCACTTTCAAAAAAGCCAACGATCTGGCTTCAAGCACAAATACACGGAAATGAACCGGCCTCCGGCGAATCTGCCCTTGTGATTGCGAAACGACTAGCAGGTGAAGAAGGAGAGCGTATACTCAATCATGTCAATATCATCATTGTCCCTAGGATCAACCCTGATGGCGCATATGCCTTTGACCGCAGGCTTGCCAACGGAATGGACGGAAATCGTGATCATATGACATTAGAATCTCCAGAACTCACAGCCCTGCATCAAGAATTTAATCGTTATGCGCCAGAGGTTGTCATTGATGCACATGAATACGATGTAGGCCAAAAGCAGTTTGAAGATATCGGCTCATCAGGCGCTCTCAAATATCACGATTTGCTGATCTTATCAGGGAAGAATTTGAACATCCCTGAAAGCATTCGTCTAACGTCAAATGAATTATACGTCAACGGAGTTCGGGAAACGCTGACGAACAAAGGGTTTTCTAATGATTTATATTATACAAACACAAGAGGAAAGGATGGGAAAATTGACCTTTATGAAGGGGGAACGGATGCACGAATTGGGCGAAATGCTCTTGCACTCTCGCCAGCTCTGTCATTTCTTGTAGAAAGCAGAGGGATTGGAATTGGAAGAGAGGACTTTACCCGCCGCGTCGCTGCCCAAGTCACTACTCATGAAAAAATCATTGAGACAACGGTGAAGCATGCGAAGCAGGTGAAGCAGCAAATGGTGACGGAGCGGCTGAAGCTGGTGAAAAAAGGTCTTCAACCAAACGATGACGATCAAGTGGTCATTCAAGATGATTTCAAGGCGCCTGTAAATGATTCACTGGAAATGGTTGATATTGAAAAAGGACAGACCATCAATGTCCCTGTGCGCTTTCACAGTGCGAGCGATGCGGTTCCTGTATTGACGAGAGAGCGTCCGACAGCTTATCTCATTCTTCCAGGGCATGAAGGGGTAGAGAGGAAACTTAGAACATTAGGGTTAAAAAGTGTTACATTGCCTGTTGGCGTGAAAGTGCCGGTACAAGCCTATCAGGTGACACAGCGAGAGGAAAAGAGCAAAACAGACATTCAGCTTGAAACAAGACTTGTTGAAAAGAAACGTCAGCTGCCAAAAGGAACGAAGGTATATGTCACGGCGCAACCACAAACCAATCTGCTGTCACTTGCCCTTGAACCAGAATCAAAAGACAGCTATATGTCATCAGGGTTTATTGCTTCGAAAGTAGGCGATGAGCTGCCAGTATACCGTTTCCTGCTTCATCAGAAGACGTTAGGGATTAAATAAAAAAGGGCTAAAATGATTTTAGCGCTCTGTCAACAATCTAGAAGCGGCACAAGGCGTGCCGCTTTTTTTATTTTCGTCCAGCTCTTATCTCGTCTGTCATGCCTTCATACGGTGCTTCTGCGATAATGGTTTCGTCATTTACACCTGCATGGTTGATGTACGTAATGTCTGCGAATTCTGGCACAACATATTTCGGATAGGTTTCATATTTTTCGCGAGATTCTTTCATGAGATCGATGTAGTCGTTTTGATAGCAAACGGTGATATCTGGACGTTCATGCACCCATTTTGGGAAGAAGATGACGCCATGCATGCGTTTTTCCTCAGGCATAAAGTTCAGAGAAACGTCTGTCCCTGTTGGTTCTGTCCAAGAGACTTTGTAGACGCCTTTTGTCAGCTTTACAATATTCACTTCTTGATCACGGACCCATCGGCCTCCGACCATTCCGCTATGAATGCGGTAATCAATGGTATGATCATTTTTAATGTAAATCTCATATTCCCAGCCATTTTCATACGTATAAATCATATGAAGTCCAACGAATTGATCCATGTTTATTCCTTCTTTCATTAGAATGATGTTATTTCAAACATGTCATGATTTACATGTTTATTTTAAAGTCTATGGTATACTATTGTCAAAGAATATGCGTTGGAGGCACATCATGAGAGTACTGAAATATGTCATTCTTGGCTTACTCGATCAGCGTGAGCTGACAGGATACGATATCACAAAACACTTTAAGGATTCCCTTGGACAGTTTTGGAGTGCCAAGCACAGCCAAATCTATCCCGAGCTGAAGCGTCTAACTGAAGAAGGGTTTATTGAATTTGATATTCACATACAAGGAAAGAAGCTGGAGAAGAAGGTCTATCAAATCACAGCGGCAGGCAAAGTGGAGCTTCATCAGTGGCTAAGGACAAAGGACCCTATTCCAGAAACGACAAAGGATGAATTTATGCTCAAAACATTTTTCATCTCTTCTATGGACAAAAAAGAAGCGGCGGACCTGTTTACACATCAACTGCTAGAGCGCACGAAAAAAGTAGATATGCTTGAACAAAAGCTGCACGCTTTAACGGAGGAAGACCCTTCCGCCGAATCGCTGCATTCAGCACAATTTGGGCATTATTTAGTGCTGACAAGAGCCATTGAAAGAGAAAAAGGGTATGTTCATTGGCTTCGAAAGACCCTTGAATTGATTGATTCATCCATTGTCTAAGGACAATGGTCGGATGATATGATAAAAAATGGCTTGAAACAAGTGAATTTATTAATAGAAACCGCTACAATGGATATATTCGTATTAAAGTGAGGCGAGTATGTTTGAGTAACCAAGAAGCGTTGTGGAATGAAGCAGAAGCTTTTGTTTCTTTATGCTATGAAGAATTAAACAAATCAAATGAAGAGAAAGCAGCACGTCTGCATGAAATAAAAAAAGAAATAGAGTCTGAAGGTATATACACCCATACACCTGAAGAACTAGCTCACGGGGCGAAAATGGCTTGGCGCAACAGTAACCGCTGCATTGGCCGTTTATTTTGGTCAACCCTGCATGTTCACGACTGCCGGCATGTGAAGACAGAGGATGAGGTGAAAGAGGCGCTCTTTCATCATATTAAGTATGCGACAAATGGCGGGAAAATCAAACCGTCCATCACGATCTTTCCCCCAGAGCAAGAGGGACGGAAGGATGTCGTCATTTATAATCATCAGCTTGTTCGTTATGCAGGCTATGAAACGGAATATGGCATCATCGGCGACGAGGCATCCCTTGAATTAACAAAGTTGTGTGAAGCCTATGGCTGGAAAGGGGAGGGGACGCATTTTGATCTTCTGCCGCTTATGTTTCAGCTAAAAGGTCAGCCGCCTGTTCTATACGATCTTCCGAAAGAGATCGTCCAAGAAGTCGAGATTACCCATCCTGAATATGAAGCCTTTCGTGATTTAGGGCTGAAATGGTACGCTGTTCCGATTATTGCGGATATGAAATTAGAGATTGGCGGTATTCATTACAATGCTGCACCATTTAACGGCTGGTATATGGGCACAGAGATTGGCGCACGTAACTTAGCGGATGAAAACCGCTACAATATGTTAAGAAAAGTCGCTTCTATTTTAGGACTGGACACGACAAAAAATGCGTCACTTTGGAAGGACAAAGCCATTGTCGAATTGAATGTGGCAGTTCTCCATTCTTACCGCGAAGCAGGGGTGACCATCGTCGATCACCACACAGCAGCACATCAATTCAAGCAGTTTGAAAAGCAGGAAGAAAAGGCTAACCGCAAGCTGACTGGAGACTGGACATGGCTGATTCCGCCCGTATCACCAGCTGCCACTCACATTTTCCACAAGCATTACGACAATACCATTATGAAACCGAACTATTTTTATCAGGAAAAGCCCTATCATAGGACAGAAAAAGCCTAGCGAAATGAAAAGCTAGGCTTTTTTGTATAAAATGAATCATTTGAATGATGTTTAATATGGTAATTTATGGTTTAATGGCGATGAAATCAAAAAGGGAGGGTTATAAATGAAAAAAATCACATGGCTAATACTCGCGGTTTTATTAAGTATCATCGGAGGTTTATCGCTAGGTGCTGAAAAAGTAAAAGCAACTGATAGGAAAGCGATGGTACAAAACGTAGTCGATTTGAAAGTCTCAACGGATCGTTCAAGTTATTCTTCTCTTCATCCTCAAATTCACGTTAAAATGACAGCGGCAACAAATGAAACACTCTATTATACAGCGAGTATTCGTAAGCTTACGTTCCCAGTAACTTCTGTCTACTCACACCAAGGGTCTATTTCTGGACAAGCAGCTTTCACAGCACCAACTCATTTGTTCCTTCCTAGCAGTGGTTCAGCAAATTATGATGTTCATGTGAGCCTCTACAAAGATGCTTCACGTACGACGCTGATCGGATACTATGTGGCTAACTCTTTTACTGTTGTGAAGTAAAAAGACACACCGACATCAACTAACCTCTTATTCGAAAATCTTTATAATGACCTAACCCGGTGAGCGGCTCCATCTGCATATCTGTTACCTTTGAAAAAGGGCTTCCTTTCTGGACTCTGTCTAAGAAGTCAAGCACTGCCTGCTGCTCACCTTCTACCTTTAACTCGACATGACCTTCATCCGTGTTGCGCACCCAACCTTTCATCCCTCGATTGATGGCTTCTCCCTGAACAAAATAGCGAAATCCGACTCCCTGCACCCGTCCTTTGACAATGGCATGATAGTGTATCAATGTCATCTCTCCTTTTTTCTCATCGTACCATAGCCTGCATCTGACCTTCATGCATCGACTATGATTTGGCTGTCAAACGATGTAAAATAAAACAATCAGACAACCAAAGGAGATGGCCATGGTGGGACCAAAAAGGTATGACTTAGAGGGAATTCAAGTAGGACAACCTATTACCACTAATGTAAATGGAAAGGAAATCAAAACAGCCATCAATAAAAGGCGTATTCATGAGCCTGTGTATTTGAGCAAGCTCAATTTTGAGGGAGATGGCCAGGGGGATTTGGTTCATCACGGAGGCTATGATAAAGCCGTCTGCGTTTTTCCATATGATCATTATGCTTACTTTGAGCAATTTTTAGGTGTTTCGCTTCAGGAGGCGGCCTTCGGAGAGAATTTGACAGTACATGAGCTTGTAGAGACAAAGGTGTGCATTGGCGATGTGTTTCAGCTTGGAGAAGCGCTTGTTGAGGTTAGTCAGCCAAGACAGCCTTGTGTGAAGCTATCTCTTAAGCACGGCAACACAAGGCTTGTGAAAGAGGTGCAGCACACAGGGTATACAGGCTTTTATTTACGTGTGTTAAAAGAAGGAAGGGTGTCGCCTGATGCATCTCTTATATTAGTAGAGAAAGCGCCCCATCAGATAACGGTCCATGAAGTGAACGAAGTCAAATATCGTCAAACAAGTCCAGAGAGACTGCAAGCTGTTCTTGAAGTAGATGCCTTAGCAGATGTGGTGAGGAAGTCTTTACAAAAACGAATTCAACGCATTTAAAAAAGCCGTACATCAGCACAAGATGTACGGCTTTTAAGCGCTTATGAGCTTGGTTTCTTTTGCTCTAGAAGATTTGCAAGGAAATATGTTTTTAAGCTTTGAAGCTTTCTTCCCTCATGCTTGGTCACACCAAGCTTCTTTAATTCTTCGACATACCAGCCTTTGCTACCATAATGCATGATAGAAAACTCCTTTCAATTGGAACTGCCTGCATTGTAACATCTCAAAAAAAGAGGTGAAAAGTGTGCAGGTGTTAAGAAATGAAAACTAATTCTATCTGCCTATGATCTATGTATATGCTGGAAATGATCATTTATGAATTTGGCGGGTTGAGGGTGACAATGATCATGCCAATCGTCATAATCATGATGACAACACCAAGATACGTCATCATGGATTGTTTTTTCTTAATACCTATAACCGTTAAGATAATACTTTCAATGAAAAAGATAACACCGATGATGATGAACCACATATCAAATAAGACCCCTTTCGCATATCTTTGCCTATTTTACCACAGGCATTTTTGTTTAGTCGTGACAGATTTACGAAAAAATCCCCTCCAATGAAAGGAGGGGATCAATGAACTTACAGCTTTGTTAAAATAATCGGTTCGTCTTTTGTGATCACAATGGTATGTTCAATCTGTGCGACTAGGCTTTTATCTGGTGTTTTAAATGTCCAGCCATCATCAGCCTGGTAAATGGATTCAGCATTTGTTGATATAAAAGGTTCAAAGGCAATGACTGTGCCATTTTTAAACAAAGCATTATCGAATGGATCATAATAGTTCAAAATATGGTTAGGTGCTTCGTGCAGACTTTTCCCAATGCCGTGTCCTGTCAGGTTTTTAATCACAGTAAAACCTTGCTCTTTGGCAGTATTGTAGACCGCACGGCCAATTTGATTTTGTCTTTTACCAGCTTTGGCATGCTTTAACCCTTCAAGGAAAGCATCCTCGGCACATTGGCATAATGCTTCAAGTCGAGCATCACCAGTACCTAATACGAATGAAATTCCAGTATCGGAATAATATCCGCCAAGCTCTGCTGAGATATCAATATTAATGAGGTCGCCCTCTTGTAAAATGTTTTTTTCACTTGGAATACCATGTGCGACTTCATCGTTCACACTGATACAAGTGGTACCAGGGAAGTCATATTCCTTTTCAGGCGCTGAATTGGCTCCGTGCTCTTCTAATATTTTTTTCCCAATCAAATCTAATTCCTTTGTAGACATGCCTGGTTTCGCTTGGTTTTTCATTTCTTCTCTTGCCAAAGCGACAATTCGGCCGACTTTTTTTAAGGCTTCTAACTCATGATCATGTTTGACAATCACTGTTCATTCCCGCTTTCTATAACTTCATTCTATTCAATAGCTTACCACATTTTACGTGAAAAGAGTAAAGGCGGAATTCCGAATCGATGTGGACAAATTGGTATAGATAACTAGATGTGCATATGATATATTTTTTATGAACATCATGAGAAATTTGGTCATGATGATGACAAAGGGGGGAGAAAAGAGATGGTGTTTCAGTTTTTTCAAAAGTTAGGGAAATCATTTATGCTTCCAATCGCTGTACTTCCAGCAGCAGGGATTATTTTGGCTATTGGGCGGGAGGATGTATTCAATATCCCATTTATTTATGCGGCAGGGAATGCAATTTTTGCGAACTTGGCTTTAATTTTTGCAATGGGTGTCGCAATCGGCATTTCAAAGGATGGTAACGGTGCAGCGGCGTTATCAGGGGCGATCTCTTATTTTATTTTGTCAGCCGGTACAACGTCGATTAACTCAACCAACAATATGGGGGTATTGGGCGGTATTTTATGCGGGCTTTTGGCAGGTTACGTATACAATCAATTCAAGGATACGAAACTGCCGGAATACTTAGGTTTCTTTAGTGGAAGACGGCTTGTGCCGATTATGACAGCACTTTTCACCATTTTATTAGCAGCCGTTTTCGGATATGTATGGCCTCCGATTCAAAGTGTGATCAATGATTTGGGGGAATGGATTTTAAGTCTTGGTGCGACGGGTGCGGGGCTGTTTGGATTCTTTAACCGATTGCTGATTCCACTAGGACTTCATCATGTGCTAAATAATTTATTCTGGTTTCAATTTGGGGATTTCAATGGGGCAACTGGGGACTTGGCGCGATTCTTTAAAGGAGATCCAAGTGCAGGTGTCTTTATGACCGGATTCTTCCCAGTGATGATGTTTGGTCTGCCAGCGGCATGCCTAGCCATGGTTGTGACAGCAAAACCTGAAAAGCGAAAAGCAACAGCTGGATTGATGATTGGGATGGCGCTAACGTCATTTATAACAGGGATCACTGAACCAATTGAATTTTCATTTATGTTTTTATCGCCACTTTTATACGGTGTCCATGCAATATTAACGGGTCTCTCGCTCTTTATCGTAAACACCCTCGGGATTCATAGCGGCTTCGCCTTTTCTGCAGGTGCGATTGATTACGTCTTAAGCTTTGGCATTGCACAAAAACCGATCATGCTGCTTGTGGTTGGGGTGATGTATGGCGTTATTTACTTTGTCGTCTTCTATTTCCTCATTAAACTGCTCAATCTGAAAACACCGGGCAGAGAAGATGATGAGCTGGAAGATATTCCAGCTCATCATGCAAATACTGCCGGAGCGAATATGCTCGTAGAGGGGCTTGGCGGCAAAGACAATATCACCACCATTGATCATTGTGCCACCCGTCTTCGCTTAACAGTAGAGGATACAAATTTATTAAACGAGGGTACATTGAAAAAAGCAGGAGCCAAAGGGATACTGACTTCAGGGAAAACATCCGTACAAATCATCATTGGAACGAATGTCGAATTTGTCGCAGATGATCTCCGCAAGGAAGTCGATCGAGATTAAAAAAGCGTTCAGCCAGGTCAAATGGGCTGAACGTTTTTTTGTTTGCGCTGTTCGATGACAAGAACGATGCTGATGACAACAAGCAAGAACCATGAGCTGATTTTCCCTAGATGAACAAGTGACCAAGCTTGCTGTTGATTTGGATATTGCCATGCCCCTAAAAAGGTGGTGACATTTTCGGCAATCCAAATGAAAAAGCCAATCAAAAGAAATGAAACCACTAGCGGCATTCGAAAGGTAGATGAACCGACCTGAAAGGAAACCGTCGTTTTCCGGAACACAACAACAAGAAGCAATGTCAGCCACCAGCGGAGATCATAGATCCAGTGATGCGTAAAGAAATTCAGATAAATACACATACTCATTCCAATTGAAAGAATCGGATGAGGCCAGGCAGTCACCTCTACGCGAAGTCGTGAAAGTGCCTGATAAATATAGCTTGCGACGCTCGCATACATAAAGCCGCTATACAGAGGAACCCCAAAGACTTTCGTAAAAGCATCCTCAGGATAGGACCAAGAACCCATATGTACTTTATAGATTTCTAAACCTATTCCTATGAGATGAAATAAACAAATGACCTTCAGCTCTGTCCATGTCTCCAGCCGCAGCGTCAGCATGAGGATCTGTGCTATGAGACAAAGCAGAAGAATGAAATCATAGCGATGAAGAAAAGGAATAGATACCGTCTTAGATAGTGCAAGTGCTGCAAAGATCATGACGGGGAATAGACACGATATGGCCTGTAAATAAGCGAAATGGCATAATGTTTTCATGCATGCTCAAACCCCTTTTATCTGTCTGAAATAACTTAGACGGTTAAATGAAGGGAAAAGTTTACCTCAACTAGATATTCGTGAACAATTTGTGAATATATATGTGAAAAAGATCACAAACGAGATGTTATATAGTATGATAAGACCATAAATAATATGTGAAACATTTCACATAATTTAAAAGGGAGGCATCATCATGTTTACAAAATTCTTACAAACGAATGTATGGGCAGCCGTGATACTTTTGGCAGCAAGACTTTATATCGGATGGACTTGGCTGACATCTGGTATTGGAAAACTAACAGGCGGATTCGATGCATCAGGATATTTGCAATTTGCAATATCTGAACCCGTTGTCAAGGATGGCCATCTTGTGTATCCGTTCTATGTATGGTTTTTAGAAAATGTCGCTTTGCCAAATGCTGGACTATTCAGTGCCATGGTCATGTGGGGAGAAATCTTAGTTGGTCTTGGATTAATTGTTGGATTGTTCACAACAACGGCAGCCTTTTTCGGTAGCGTGATGAATGTCTCTTTCTTACTTGCTGGTACCGTCTCTGTCAACCCACTCCTTCTTCTGATTGCGGTCATCATCATGGCAGCGAAAGGAAATGCCGGAAAATTTGGTCTTGATTATGTCGCAGGTCCAGTCCTCAAACGAACAATGAAAAGAAAGCCGCATTTAGAAGTGGCATCATAAAGAAAAGCATCCTGAGCGAGAACTCAGGATGCTTTTTATTTAGGAACTGGCTTTGATGAGGTTGATATGCACTACTGTTAGCTCATGCTCACTTATATCTGGATCATGTCCCACGATAAATTCGAGCTCATAATCACCGGTCTGATAAACGTATTTCTTCTCGTTTGTTTGCGGGATGGTGCTCACTGTATCGGCAGGCCCAAGCTGTTTCTTCAAAAGAGATGGAGTCATTCCACCGATATTCGTTTCTTTTTCTACATTTGTTCCGAAATAACGGATTTCGTTAATCTTGCCTTTTTTGTCATAGTGAAAAGCAAATCCAGGATTGCCCATCTCAGCGTGATACAAGTCAAAGCCGCTTTGACCCGTTTCTGGATAAGGTTTCCCTAGTTTATGATGAACGTCTTTTTTTGATTGAACTCCTATTTTGAGCCCTTCTGCATAGTAGGGCATTTGTCCATTATGTGCCAGCTTGTAAATACTGTTTAGTGCGGCTTTTGGACCTTGAGGAACGGATGGTTCTGCTGCTGTTTTGGTCATGGCGTGTGCGGATAGCGCAGGGCTGAAACCGAATAGGGCGGACGACGCAAGTGAGGCAGTTACGACAAAGGCTGTTGCTTTCTTCATGAAAAATCCCTCCTTGTTTTCCTATACCCGGTGTAACAATCATCAAACGTGAAAAAACCAGCTGATCAAGGATCGGCTGGTTCTTTCATTGAGAAAGTTATTTTGAAGAAGAACTGGATTCATCTTTGGCGGAAGAGGAATCTTCTTCATCCTGTACTTTCTTTGTATAGTCATAATCATTTCGGTCAATCGGTGTAAAGCCTTTAGGCTTGTAGAAACGGAGTAAATCTTCGGTGACGATTTTATCAGATGTCTCAAGCATCTTTTTCACCGTTTCATTTTCTTGTGATGCCTTGTCAGTTGGCTCGATTTTCTCGCCTGTTTTGTTGCTGTAATAGTTGTTGCCTACTTTCGTGTAGTCCTTCGACACGAAGTCCCCGTTTCTAAATGGCACAAGCTCTTTGAAGTTCTTCGATAAGATATCAGAACCAGACATTAAATAGTTCTTCGTATCATCGCCAAGCAGGTGCAGAAGGGTTGGAGCGACATCGACTTCACCAGAGTATTTATGAATTTGTCCGCCTTTCACGCCTGGCACATGGATAAATAGCGGTACACGCATAAGCTGGGCATTTTCATAATCTCCAATTTTTTCTCCTGTCACTTTTTCCATCGCTTCATTATGATTTTCAGAAATGCCGTAATGGTCTCCGTACATAATGACGACTGTGTTGTCATAGAGACCTGACTTTTTCAAGTCATTGAAGAACTGTTCAATGGCTTCATCTAAATAATGAGCAGATTGGAAGTAGTTATCGACGACAGAATCTCCGAAGTCACCTGGTTCGAAATCGGTATCACCTTCATCCATACCAAATGGGAAGTGGTTCGATAACGTAATGAATTTCGAATAAAACGGCTGCTTTAGGTTTTCAAGCATCGGCATGGATTCTTTGAAGAACGGTTTGTCTTTCAAACCATAGTTCTTCGTATCTTGCTCGTTCATATCATAATACTCAGAATCGTAAAATCTGTCATATCCAAAGGACTTAAACATTTCATTACGGTTCCAGAAGGTTTTCGTATTCCCATGGAATTCTGCTGACGTGTATTGATCCTTCTTTAGAATGCCAGGAAGTGCCTGATACGTATTTTGCGCTTTGTTAATAAAAACAGAGCCTTGTGATAATGGGAATAGCCCGGTATCCATCATAAATTCAGCATCAGACGTCTTTCCTTGTCCTGTTTGATGGAAGAAGTTATCAAAGTAAAACGTCTTGTTGTCGTGAGCTAATGAATTAAGGAATGGCGTCACTTCTTTTCCATTCACCTTATAGTCAATGACAAAGTTTTGCAGAGATTCAAGAGAAATCGTAATCACGTTCATGCCTTTCGCTTTCCCGTAATAAGCAGGGTTAGGATCAGCGCTGTTCGCTTTTAAATAGTTCTCTACATCTGTCACGTCATTTGAATTGGCTAGAGCACGCTGGCTGTTTGATTTCACATTTTGAATGGCATCAAACACAGTAAAGTTATAAGCACCTAAATATTTGACTAAATAATTGCGGTCGAACGATCTTGATAAAAGCTCTGGTCGATCAATCTCTGCAGCAACTAAGTTGACAACAAAGATCACAACAGAGGACACAAGGACGAGTCTAAACGATTTTGACTTTTGAACAGGTACAGTGGCTGTACTTGTTTGCTGCTGCCTTTTCATGCGGACTGCGAGTACGATCAAGATGATTGTATCGATAAAGTAAAACACATCAGTCCAACGCATGAGTGAAAATGCACTATCACCTAATTGTCCGCCATTCGTTCCTGCCTGCATCACAACAGGCAGCGTGATAAAGTCATTGAAGAATCGATAGTACACGATGTTTGCGTAAAGTAAAAAAGACATGAAAAAGTGAATCACAATGATAGCGGCAGGCTGCCATTTTTTCTTGAACAATAAAGCAAAGCCAAGAAAGAACAAGCTGGAGCTAATAGGATTCACGAAAAGCAAAATATGCTGAAGCATATTTGATATACCAAGTTTAAATTCAATTAAATACGCTGAATACGTTTTGAGCCATAGTAAGATGACTGCAATGATAAAGAAGCCAAGACCTCTTTTTTGAATAAATGTTTTCATATAAACACTCCTTTTCTCCGTTAAACGGAAGAGGCGGAACGAAAGAAAACGAACCATTAGAATATACCACGAAATCCACAAATAGAAAAGTCATAACCGGTGAAGGGTATCAGCAGCCTGTCCAAGCAATAAAAGGAAAGGCATCGAAAATATTTGATCCTCCAAAAACTTTTTATGAAATTTATCCTAATAATAACAGAAAATTCAGTAATTTTACAGTTGCTATATCAATAAAACAGGCAAAAAGACACAAGTCTAAAGAATTAATTTAGTTTCTACAATGGTGATTTCGAGAAAATTTCCAGTGTTTATTAATGTTTATGCAGGTTAAGTAAAAAAAATGAGGAAATGAACTGCGAATACAGGTGGATAAAAATTCCTGATAGATAATATATCGATATATTTTGTTGTTTCACAAACAAAATGGTTTTGATGTATTTTGTAAGGGTTTTATTCATTTTGATGAATAAACAAATTATCTAAATATACTTAAGTGGACATTTTGACACTATAAACTTTTGAATTGGAGTCGATATAGACATTGACAGGAAATCTTCCATTGAAAGGATTGATAGTATATGACTGTACGAGCAGAGAACCTCGTTCAGAACTGGTTTCCGAGTGAGGACGGAAATGCAGAAGACCGGAAAGAACTCGTCAAATTAATGGAACAGATTATTTCAGGGGTCGATGACCTGAAGGATCCGAACCGTGCTCACCTAAAGGGTGAAAAGAATCGTGGGGAGAATTTTTATCAAAAGCTCACTGAAACAAGTCAAATTCCGGTGAACGGCCAACAAGCGGAACTTGTGAATGAAGAATTACTCAAGCTTTTACATAATCATCCATACCACACAAAGTATTTCTTCACCAACATTTTGCCAATGGCAAGTACACCAGGAATTCTAGGCATGCTGACGGCTATGCTGGTAAATGGAAACAACCTATGGGATGTTTACGGACCAGCAGGAGCGGAAGCTGAGGTCAGAGTGGTCTCAATGATGTCAAGGCTCATCGGATATGACCCAAATGTGAGCGGGGGATACACAACATGGGGAGGTCAGGGGGCTATTTTCTCAGGACTTCGTTTAGCAATTGCGAAAGTCGCACCGGAGTCACTGCGAAAAGGCGTCCCGCAAAATCTTTATGCGTTTTGTTCTGATGCCGCACATTACAGCTTATTTAAGTCAATGGAAGCAACAGGACTCGGCACAGACAATTTAATCAGAATTAAAACGAATAAAGATCATTCAATGGATATGGAAGATTTGCGTTGTCAAATGGAACATGTTGCACAAAATGGCGGAATCCCCGTTTATATTGTGGCAACAACCGGAACAACAGATGCCATTGCAATTGATGATGTAAAAGGGGTACGTGAAACAGCAGAAGCCATTGCTGAGAAGTATGGTCTAAAGGTGCCGCATATTCATGCAGATTCAGCGCTGGGCGGATTCTTTGCTTTCTTTAATGAGTATGATCTAGCTGAAAACAAGCTGCAATTCTCAGACGGTGTTCTTCGTATGCTAAAAGAAATCAAAGCGAAATTCGAGCATCTTTCTCTTGCAGACACAATGTGCTTTGATTTTCAGAAGCTCGGTCAAACACCTTACACATCCAGCTTATTCTTAGTGAAAAATGCTGCAGACTTAAAGCGTTTGGACCTAGAAGAACAAGAGACACCATATGTCGGACATAGAGGCTATGGGGAATACCATACGGGCTATACACTTGAATGCTCAAGAATGGGAAGCTCTATCAGCATGCTGAGTGTGCTGTTAACGTTTGGGATTGAAGGCTATCAGCGCCTGCTTGGTCAATTTTTAGAGGTGAACCTTGCATTCAGAAAAGCACTCAGTCAAGAAATTCCGCAAGCAGAAGTTGTCAATGATGACAATGTGGGAATGGCTACATTGTTTAGAATTTATCTAGACGGCTCACCGCGCTTTCAAGAAGAAATTTCAGGCGAAGCAACTTCAATGGAAATTGAGCGGAACAATGAATTGAACAAAATGCTGTTTGAAAAGCTTGGAGAGAAAAGAGACGAAATGTTCTTTGGCGATACAACAAAGTTTTTACTTGTGAATGCGAAGGAAGGTCAAGAATTCTATCTAAGTGTTAGTAAGTTTTTTGTTATCTCACCTTATACGTTACCGGAACATATCCCTCATATCGTATCTTATTTAAAAGATGTGATTGCATCTGTCTGTGGACAATTTGAAAGTGTACATGCTTAAATCAAATCTGAGAGTGGAGATGTAGAAAAAATGGCGAAACAAAGGAAATTTGGAGGACTCACGATATCCTCCAAAATCATGTCAGTCGTTGTCGTAACATTACTCGCAACCGTTGCATTATTCGTTCTAACATTTTATCTAGTCAGCCAGGATTTATCATCCCAGTTATTAAAGCAATTTGATTATCGATTAACAACAGATATTGATACAGCAAAGAAAGAAATCGATAATATGGATGGAAACGTCCTTAGCATTAGCGGGAAGGATGATCCCCTTTATGTGAAGATCAAAGAGAAATTCACAGAGCTTCAAGAAGATCATACGCTTGAGAACTTATACGTGTTATCTAATAAAGGCGGCAAAGAAAGAATTATTGTATTAACTGGGGAAGACAATGATTTTGATCAAGACTATACGTTTTCAGATGAGATGAAACAGGCTCTTTCTGAAGATAAGATGGTCAAAAGTGATATTTATCAGGATTCATTTGGCACACATAAATCAGTCTTTTTACCAATCAAGGATTCAGGCGGTGAGCTGACGGGAATCTTAGGGATTGACTTAGATGCGTCAGTTGTTCCAGCCACAACGAAGAAGCTGACGATCTATATCACAATTGCATCTGCCCTTGTGCTCATCGGCGGATTACTCTTCTCCTTTATCATGGGTAGAAAAATTGCGAAACCAGCTCGTTCCTTGATGGAATCAGCGAACCGAATTGCTGATGGAGATCTCACTGGAATGGTAGAGGTTCAAAGTAAAGACGAGATCGGTCAGCTAGCCGCTTCCTTCCAAAAGATGCAGGGGCGGATCAAAGAGCTTATTGGGAAGATCTCAAACTCATCAAGTGAAGTATCGAAAATGTCTTCACAGCTTCGCACCGTGACGAACGAATCAAGTCAAAGTGCGCAGCAGGTGTCAGAAGCGATGACGAATATGAGTGAAGGGATCAATGATTCTGTAGCCAATATTACAGACTGTACGACATCTGTAGCGGAAATCGATACCCAAATCGAAGGCGTCACAAAAGAAGTAGATGAAATGAAATCTGTTTCATCAAAAGTACAAGAGCAGTCAGAATCTGGTCAAAAACTAGTGAATCATGTGCTTGAGCATCTCAACATGCTACATGACAAAATGACAAACTCAAAGCAGGCAGCAGAAGAATTACAATCACATTCTACAGAGATTGAAAGTGTCATTTCCATTATTACCGACATTTCAGCGCAAACGAATTTACTTGCACTGAATGCTTCAATCGAAGCGGCACGTGTTGGGGAAGAAGGAAAAGGGTTTGCTGTTGTGGCAGATGAGGTACGTAAGCTAGCTGAACAATCAGCTGATGCGGCTAAAACCGTTTCAGACCTAGTAATCGGCACACAGGAAAACAGTCAGCGTGTCCTTGAAAGCGTAGAGGAAAGCAGTAAGGCAGTGGAAGAAGGACGCGAGCAAATGAAAGGCACCTCGCAGAACTTCGCTGGTATTTACGACGGAGTGTCTCAATTTGCAAGCAGAACGAACAATTTGCTTCAATCCATCAAACAGGTAGAACGAGCCTATCAAACAATTTCTACATCGATTGAACAAATTTCGGTTGTATCAGAAGAACATGCGGCCAGCTCTCAAGAAGTAGCGGCAGCAACGGAACAGCAAAGCGCTGGCATGCAACAAATTTCAAGTGCGATTGAACAGCTCTCTGATATGTCAGAGGACTTAGCGAAGATGGTATCCACCTTCAAAATCGACAATAAATAACGAAAAAGCTGGCTCTTGTGAGAGAGTCAGCTTTTTTGCTATGCTTAATCAAATATATTCGGCTGAAAGGAGAAACACAATGGATTTTGCGCAGAGATTGTCAGAAGAACGGATCAAAAAGGCGATGGACAATGGAGCTTTTGAAGGATTATCTGGCTTTGGGAAACCTCTGCCAAAAGATGACGCTGCTCATGTACCTGAAGAGCTAAGAATGGGCTATCGTATGATGAAAAATGCCGGCTTTGCTGGGGAAGAAACGGCACTGAAAAAAGAACTCATGACCGTCAAAGCGTTACTCAAATCGAGTATAGATGGAGAGGAAAGAAAAAAGCTTGCTCTCATATGTGAAGAAAAACAAAAACGCTTGGATGAACTGACATCAAAGCGCCAAACGTTTGCCCGTCCAGCCTCCTCCTTTTACAAAAACAAGGTCTACGAAGCATAAAAAAAGATGATGACACGATGCCTCTCCTCAGCACATTGAGGGGCTTTTTTTATGAAAGCGCTACATTTTGTTGTTGACTACATGTTATATACAAATATAAAATATGAAGTAAACATGTATATACAAGTTTTTTGGTTCTTTTTTCTTATAAAAAACGATCTCGGAGGGGATAGCATGGCTGATTATCAGGCAGCAGCAGATCAGATTGTGAAAGCCATCGGCGGAAAAGAAAACATTGATCAAGCAACACATTGTGTAACAAGG
The DNA here is from genome assembly GCF_014764715.1 of Bacillus crepusculi. Taxonomy (GTDB): domain Bacteria; phylum Bacillota; class Bacilli; order Bacillales; family Bacillaceae; genus Bacillus. Next base: position 160,645 of record NZ_JACXXE010000007.1, read on the forward strand.
CTTCGCTTTGTTTTGAAAGATGAAGGAAAGGTTGATGAGAAAGCACTTGAACAAATTGAAGAAGTGAAGGGATCTTTCTCAGCGAACGGTCAATACCAAGTTGTCATCGGCCAAGGGGTCGTCAACCGAGTATACGCCGAAATGGTCAAACAGACGGGAATTGGGGAAGCCACAAAAGAGGACGTTAAACGTGCCTCTGATCAAAAATTAAACCCATTGCAGCGTGCTGTGAAAACGCTTGCAGATATCTTTATACCGATTCTTCCTGCTATCGTCACAGCCGGGTTATTAATGGGAATTAATAATATCTTAACAGCGCCTGATATTTTCTTTGATCAAAAATCGATTGTGGATGTGTATCCGGCATGGGCTGATTTAGCGAATATGATCAACTTGATTGCGGGCACCGCTTTTACCTTCCTACCAGCATTAATTGGCTGGTCGGCTGTGAAACGGTTTGGAGGCAATCCGCTTTTAGGAATGGTCCTTGGACTGATGCTTGTGCATCCGGACTTGTTAAATGCGTGGGGCTATGGAGCGGCTGAAAAGACTGGTGACATTCCTGTCTGGAATTTGTTTGGACTTGAAGTGCAGAAGGTAGGCTATCAAGGACAGGTTCTTCCGATACTCGTTGCCTCCTATTTACTTGCAAAGCTCGAATTATTTATCACAAAACGGACACCAGAAAGTATTCAGCTGTTAGTCGTTGCACCGATTACGTTATTACTGATTGGATTTTTATCCTTTATCGTCATTGGTCCTATTACATTTGCGGTTGGAAACGTTTTAACCTCTGGTCTAGTAACCGTATTCCAGCAATTCGCAGCACTTGGCGGCCTATTATACGGAGGTTTATATGCAGCGTTAGTGATTACAGGGATGCACCATACGTTCCTTGCTGTCGATATTCAATTGATTAACTCAAAGCTGCATGGCACGTTCCTATGGCCAATGCTCGCACTGTCTAATATCGCACAAGGATCAGCTGCACTTGCGATGATGTTTGTGTTAAAAGATGAAAAGCAAAAAGGACTCTCGCTCACATCAAGTATTTCCGCTTACTTAGGAATTACGGAGCCAGCAATGTTTGGAGTCAACCTGCGCTATCGCTTCCCTTTTATTTTTGCACTGATCAGCTCAGGGTTAGCCGGTATGTTTATTGCCTCTCAAAGGGTGCTGGCAAGCTCGGTCGGTGTTGGAGGTATTCCAGGGATTTTCTCAATCATTCCGAAATACTGGGGTGCATTTGCAATAGGAATGGTCATTGTTCTTATCGTTCCATTCATTGGGACCCTTTTATATGCAAAGCTAAAAAAGAAGAAGGATTTTTCACAAGAACTTAACTAGTGGTGGTGAAGGAAATTGAATCAACAAACAAACGAACCATGGTGGAAAAAAGCAGTGGTCTATCAAATTTATCCGAAGAGCTTTTTAGATACAACGGGCTCTGGTACAGGGGATATCAATGGCGTAACACAAAAGCTCGATTATATCAAAGAACTCGGGGCAGATTGTATTTGGCTCACGCCAATGTATGAGTCCCCGCAGTATGACAACGGCTATGATATTAGTCATTATACAAAAATTCATGATATGTACGGTACAATGGCTGATTTTGAGCACATGCTGAAGGAAGCGCATGAACGAGGAATACGAGTCATCATGGATCTAGCCGTCAATCATACATCCATTTTCCATGAGTGGTTTCAAGCCTCGCGCAAGTCAAAGGATAACCCATATCGAGATTATTATATTTGGAAGGAGCCAAAGGCGGATGGATCGCCGCCAAATGATTGGCAGTCAAAATTTGGCGGCCCAGCCTGGGAGCTAGATGAAACAACTGGAGACTATTATCTTCATCTATACGATGTCACCCAGGCGGATCTCAATTGGGAGCATGATGAGGTGCGCAGGCAAGTATATGATATTATGCATTTTTGGTTTGAGAAAGGAATTGATGGATTTAGGCTGGATGTCATCAACAACATCTCGAAGGATCAACGCTTCCTAGATGATGCCGGGCAATCAGTGCAGGGGGACGGCCGTATGTACTATACGGACGGTCCAAGAATTCATGAGTTTCTGCATGAAATGAATCAGGAGGTTTTTTCGAAATATGACAGCATGACCGTTGGGGAGATGTCTTCAACGAATATCGCAGATTGCATTCGGTATACAAGACCTGATCGGCAGGAGCTAGATATGACGTTTAACTTTCATCATTTAAAGGTGGATTATCCAAATGGTGAAAAATGGGCCATCGCGCCATTTGATTTTCAGGAATTAAAGTCGATTCTGTCTGAATGGCAGACGAAAATGCATGAGGGTGGCGGCTGGAATGCGCTGTTCTGGTGCAATCACGATCAGCCGCGTATCGTCTCAAGGTACGGTGATGATGGCACGTATCATCAGGAATCAGCGAAGATGCTGGCGACCACAATTCATCTCATGCAAGGGACTCCGTATATTTATCAAGGGGAAGAAATTGGCATGAAGAATCCCCGCTTTGAGAACATTTCGTCTTACCGCGATATTGAATCATTGAATATGTACGAAGTCATGCTTGAAAAAGGAAAAACAGAGGAAGAAGCACTAGCAATTCTACAGGTCAAATCAAGAGACAACGCCCGGACACCAATGCAATGGACATCAGAAAAAAATGTAGGCTTCACCAAAGGAACGCCTTGGATTGAACCAGCCAATCATGATATTTCAGTGGAGGCCTCATTAAAAGACAGGACCTCGATTTTCTATCATTATCAGGCTCTTTGCAGGCTGCGTAAAGAATATGATGTGATCACGTATGGCAGCTTCACATTACTCTTGGCAGAAGATCCAAAGGTTTTTGCCTATTTGAGAGAAAGCAATGATGAGAAGATCCTCGTGATCAACCACTTTTATGCAGGGGAGGCGGAATTTACGCTTCCTGATGAGCTTATGCAGGCTATAGATGAGATGGAGGGGCAGGTCCTGTTATCCAATTATGAGGATGTGCCGGCAGATATCAAGGGATTTACGTTGCGTCCATATGAGTCAATCGTTTATCATTTAACCAAACGCTAGAAAAATGGGGCGGAGGGAAAATGAAAGAGAATAAGTTCCGAGTGATTTATGATCAGCTCGCAAAACGAATTGAACAAGGTGAATGGCAGGATAAAGGCATCCTCCCATCAGAGCATGAGCTGTCCTTAATGTATGACACGTCCCGTGAAACGGTGAGAAAGGCATTAAATATTCTTGTGCAAAATGGCTATATCCAAAAAATCCGCGGGAAAGGCTCTGTATTGCTGAATCGCGAGAAAATGCAGTTCCCTGTGTCAGGTCTCGTCAGCTTTAAAGAGCTTTCTCAAACGCTTGGCCGGAAGACGGTCACAACGGTTCATGAATTTGGTTTAATCAAACCGGATCAATATATTCAGTCTCAGCTGAAAATAAGTGGGCAGGAAGACGTCTGGGAAGTCATTCGCTCTCGCAATATTAGCGGGGAAGAAGTCATTTTAGACAAGGATTATTTTTTGCAAAAGCATGTGCAGACACTGTCTAAGGACATATGCGAAGGATCGATTTATGAATATATTGAAGGAGAACTCGGTGTATCGATTAGCTATGCTCAAAAGGAATTTGTGGTAGAGCCATGTACAGAAGAGGATGCCAAGTATCTTGATTTAAATGGGTTTGACCATGTCGTAGTGGTGAAGAATTATGTATTCTTGGAGGATACGAGTCTATTCCAATACACAGAAAGCCGTCACCGATTAGACCGCTTTAGATTCGTCGATTTTGCAAGAAGAGAAAAAATGGACAGAGTATAGGCTCTGTCCATTTTAGGTTTTGGGAGAAACATGGGGAGATAGAACGAATAGATCACTATTTTCAGGAGGAAAGATGATTAGACTAAATAGATCACTAAAATTACGGGATTTAGAAATTTTTAACGTGATGAAAGATCATCAAATTTTATGTTACGTCATTATTGAAGATACTCGAAAACCATTTACGGAAGAGGATAGAAAACTAGAGCCGTTATGTTATATGGATGAAGAGGACATTCAAGCGTATTTGAATGTGTTTCATATTTCCATTATTAGTGATGAAACATTAAGTGAAGAGGATTTAACGCTTGTCAAATCGTACTTTGCTGATTTTGTCAATAATACGAACTTAACGAATTTTATAACGAGAGAATATGTTCAAAAGGATTTATATGCCATCGATGATGAAGATGACATCACGTTCTTTAATAGAATGCTGCGTCATATAGGGTCAGATGATGTGAAAGAGTTTGATGACCGCAATTGGATTTATTTATCCCAAGATTGATAGTGAGATGCAAAAAGGACAGAGCCGACGCTCTGTCCTTTTCTTTTAAGATGATACTTTGTTCCGTGTGCGCTTGCGCTGGTAGTAATAAAGGATACCGCCAGAGGCGAGCATGAGCAGGCCAATCAATACAGCTGTATACATCATCGTTGCGGTATTCGGCAGTGTGCCTCCTGGCATGCCGCTTCCATCCTGACCTGGATCCGATCCGCCTGGAGCAGAAGTTCCGCCGTCTCCACCAGTTTCATCTGGCGCTTGTTCAGCTGCTTCGCTTTGATTGAGTACGGTGTATTCGCTAAAGTGCTTGGTTTGACCTGATACGACCCCATTTTCGAACGATCCGTTACTTGTTTTGGTATAACGATTTTTCTTACGATCTACATAATAAACACTAGGTTTCTTCGCTTTTTCAGGCTCGTCTAAAGTAAAGGAGAGCGTAACAGGATCTTTAAAGGTAGAAACCTTTTTCTGGTCTTGTTTGATTTGGAAATCATACGTATCCGTTAATGCGTTTTTCACCTTAGCTGTCTTTGTCATCTGTATATCTGCGTTTTTCTCTGACAAATTGGAAAGCGGTAATGTGAGTCCCGCCTTGTCATGATAGATAGTGACGTTTGGATCTTGCTCTCTTTTCTTCAGCTCGGCTACTTGCGTTTTTGATAGAGACAATTGAACGTTCTTCTCTTTGCTCGCTTTGTCTAAATAGAGCAATGCTTTGTTTGTATGCTGCACATACGTTTGGAATTTCTCATCATCTTGAATGTCATAGGCGCCTTTTCCTTTCGCGCGAGGAAGGAACACTTCTTTCACCCGATGATCGATGACAGGAGAAATATGACCGTCTGCTTTTTCAATTTGCTGTTTAAAGATTTCATAGTCAACATAGCCTAAATCTTCTCCATGAGAGGCTTCTGTAAAGACACTGTATCCGTCACCGCCTGTGCCAACAAATGCGTTAGTCGCCACGCGGTATGTTTTCTGATCATCAATGTCAGTCAGGTTGCCCTTTTGATCCTTCAGTTTGACATCAATCAGTCTACTGCCAGCTGGTTTACTCAGTGTAAACGTATATTCAATTCCGGCCACATGAGGGAATGCGCCTCCGCCTTCCTCAATACCTGACAGCCCCTGTTCGAGCGCTTTCTTAATTTGACTGCCCTTTAAATCTGCGACATACAGTGTGTTTCCGAAAGGCATGACCGTTAAAATATCACCTAAAGTGATATCGCCTTTTTCAATGCTACCTCGAATACCACCACCGTTTGTGATGGCAAGGTCAGCACCAGCAGATTCCTGCGCTTTCTCAAGCATACCATCGGCAATAAAGTTCCCAAGATTCGTTTCCTTCGCACGGACGTGCTCACGTTGTCCGTCTAAGAGGACATCGGTAGACCCGACTTTTTCTGTTTTTAAATCTTGAATATCTGCTTTGTACTGATCAAGGATCGCTTTTGCGTCCGCATCTTCTTTGACAGAGTCATCAATCGTGATGAGGTCAAATGAGGATTCTTTTGGCTGTACGATCCCTTTTTGATCAAAGGCCACGTCTACTTTCCCTAAAAATTGTCCGTAGTCTTTCACCTGCGCGACAATCGTCGGTTCTTTCTTATTGACGACCTTTAATTTTTCAACAAGGGTGTGCGTGTGACCGCCAATAATTAAATCAATGCCATCCACTTTTTGAGCCAGTTCTAGATCACGGTTATAGCCGATGTGTGTTAAAGCAATGATTTTATTGATTTTTTCTTCTGTTTGAATGGTGTTGACTGTGTCTTTTGCTTTCTTGTACGCATCTTTAAATTGAATGTTAGGGCCGCTGCTTGATGTAATGGCGGTATCTTCAGTGGTTAAGCCAAATACTGCCACCTTTTCACCGTTTACATCAAGCAGGATGTAAGGGTAAATCCCAGCTTCTTTTTTCTCACCAGCTTTAAATGAGGCTGGTTTTTTCACTAAGTCGCTTAATTGTTTTTCCTTAGAGACATCAACGTTTGATGACACGACCGGGAATTGAGGCTTTTCAAATTGATGACGGTTTTTCGCATCTACATCGGATGCATCACCTGTCAGGAATTGACGAAGAACAGAAGGACCTTTGTCAAATTCATGATTACCAAACGTCATGGCATCGTATTTCATTAGGTTCATCAATTTCAGGTCGGCAAGTCCTTGCCATTTTGTGAAATAGAGGTCACCAGAGAAGACATCCCCAGCATCTAATAAAATATTGTTTTCGCTTTGGGCACGAACTTCTTTAATCTTTGTGGCGCGTCTTGCCGCATCATCAAGGTGGGCATGCGTATCGTTTGTATGCATCACCGTTAAATGCCAGTTGTCTGTTGCAGGCGGTTCTGTTGTCCCATCTTCTTTAAAGGCTAGCTTGTACACGCCAAGTCCGTCTGTGCTGGCATTACGAACAAAGTCTACGCTACTTGATTTTTCAGCAAATGGTTTTGCCAATACAGATGATTCAAAAGTGACTGTCGCGCCTTTTATTGGTGCAATGGACCAGTTTTGATCCGCACTTGGGTTAATGGTTTTTTGTTCAATAATGTAATCCATCAGCACTTGGCGGTTCTCATCTGCTGAGGCGAGCACGACTTTATCTTGCGTGAGATGCGGGAAGCCTCCGCCGCCAGATGCACGATAGTTGTTTGTCACGACTAAAAATTCTTGATTGTCAGAAACAGGTTTTCCATTGTAAGACAAGTTTTTGATGCGGTTCGCACTAGCGTTAACAAGTGTGCCTGTTGTGCTGTATTTAGCAGGCTGCGTCACATCGACTTGATAGGTGACACCATCGATCACATCAAAATTATATGAGCGGTATTCTTCGTTTAAAATAGGCTGTTCTGTTGAATCGTTTGGTTTGATTTGGTTAAATTGTCCGGCAGACATCTCTAACCAGTCTTTCACTTCACTACCTTTCAGTTTCACTATCTGTACAGTGTTATCGTAAAGGTAGAGATCACCGATGTTTTTAATCGCTAAATCACCTTTTGCGATATTTGTATAATAGTTCACACCATTGCGTCCGCCGGCTTTAAATGGCGCACCCGCAGAGAGGATTGGCAAGTTTTTGTACGAAGTATCTTTCATTTTTTCTTGTGCATACCATTTCTGGGCATCTGTCACGATTTGAATGGAAGGGTCATCCATCACTTGAGCAAAAAAGCTGTTAATGTCTGCCTCTGTTTTACCAACAGGCTTTCTGACGTAATCCAGGGTGTTTTGGTGAGTTGTTTGAATGGCATCTTTCACTGTACTGTTTTGAGATGTCACCCCAGCAACGGATTCGATTTTGCCTGTTCCGTCTGTGACTTTCCAGTTGCTGCCGTCTGGCTCTAATGTTAAATCAATGACCCCGAGATAGCTTCCCCAGTTTTTTGACATGACGACAGGAATGCCATTAATGGTTCCCTTTGCGACATCAAATTTGTCTACCCCGCTATATTCAGCACTTGGGAATGTGCCATGCTGGTGACCAGACACAATCGCATCAATGCCTTTTGTTTTCGTGGCAAGGTCAAAAATCATATTTTCTGATCCTTTAGGAGAAGCCGTTTTTTCAATTCCTGTATGGGCAAGAGCGACGATGACATCTGCGCCTTTTGCCTTCATTTCAGGGATGGTTTCATTGGCAGATTCGACGATATCCTGCACTTGAACTTGTCCATCTAAATGCTTTTTATCCCACGTCATAATTTGTGGTGGAACGAATCCTATGTAACCGACTTTCACAGTTTGTGAGGCTCCGTTTGCATCTTTAAACGTTTTATCTTGGATCACATAAGGCGTGAATCGGTGTTCTCCATTTAACTTTTTGACGTTCGCATTAACAATCGGGAAGTTAGCGCCCGAAATGGTCCCGTCAAGAAAGGATAAACCGTAGTTAAATTCATGATTGCCAAGTGTTCCTGCATCGTATTTTAGTTTGTTGAGTGTATGAATAATGGGGTGAACCTTTGATTGATTGATGATGCTGTCTTTCTCATTTTTATAAACGTATTCTCCAAGAGGGGTTCCTTGAATCAGGTCTCCGTTATCAACAAGGAGTGTATTAGGATTTTGTGAACGGTGTTTTTCAATCAGTTCAGCTGTTTTCGCCAAACCAAATTCATTTGTTTCTTTGTCGCTGTAATAATCGTAATTCATCATGTTTGCATGAACATCCGTTGTGGCTAAGATGCTGATCTTTACGGCTTTGCCGTTTTCTGTTTCTGCATGAGTAGGTACTGCTGGGAGAATGAGACTAATCATCATAATGGAAGTGAGCAGAATAGACAGGTTTTTCCTTCGTTTAGACCTATGTGTTAGCTTCTTCACCTGATCTCCGCCTTTCTAATTTTTTTGACCACAATACCTATTGTAGAAATGTTTCGTTAACTTTTGTAGTTATTTTTTGCAGATTATTGTAAAGATAACATAAATCATACGAATTACCTTGTTAAGGGAAAGGGAATGAGTCTTAATACTTATTTTTATCATAAGGGGTTTTCTGATAGGGATAGGATGTTTGATTTTATCGCGGCCGGGTATATTATGTAGTGTACACGATAATCAAGCAGGAGGGTTTCTACATGGGTAAGAAAATTGCAGTTGTATTAACAGATTACTTTGAGGATGTTGAATTCACCGAGCCTGCAAAAGCCTTTAAAGACGCAGGCCATGAAATCACAGTCATTGAAAACGAAAAAGGCAAAACAGTGAAAGGGAAGCAAGGAGAGGCAGAAGTAAGAGTGGATGCGTCCATTGATAACGTGAAGCCGGAAGACTTCGATGCACTTCTGATTCCTGGCGGTTTCTCACCAGACATTTTGCGTGCAGATGATCGCTACGTTCAATTTACAAAAGCATTTATGGACGAGAAAAAACCAGTATTTGCGATCTGCCACGGACCGCAATTGCTCATTACAGCGAAGACGCTCGAAGGCAGAGGAGCAACTGGCTATACATCCATTCAAGTAGATATGGAAAACGCAGGCGCCAAATTTAAAGACGAAGAAGTTGTCGTTTGTCAGGATCAGCTTGTGACAAGCCGGACACCTGATGATATTCCAGCATTTAACCGTGAATCATTAAAACTGCTTGCGAAATAAGGAGTAGTTATGACAGGATAAAAAAGCCAGCACCTTGCGGGGGTGCTGGCTTTTTCTTCATGATTTAAGGAAACTCCTGGCAGACCGCAAAGAAGGTCCCTGATGCATCATTATTTTCTTAAGTTTTTCAGTTCGCTTGCGATGGCTTGCATTTCACTTGGGCTGAATGAAGATTTTTTCATCACCATTTGGTGAAGAAATTCGATATCTTCGTACTTGTCTGGACTGAAGTCCTCGGCTTTGATGACCCCAATGTTCAGCATATTTAACTTTTGCGAAATGTCTTCAATCAGCTGATTGACTTCAGCCGCTTTTTGCTCTGACAAGGGCGGCACGTCCTTTCCTACATATGTGTCGAATAATATGTCTATTTTAACAGAAATGAAAAAGAATAAAAGGGCTATTAAGACGACACGGAGATGTTTTTCTCCTTTTTCTCCTGCTTGATCTTCTCAATGATTCGTTTCGATTCAAACACGACAACCCCTGATAAACCAATCAGTCCAATTAAGTTTGGAATGGCCATCAGCCCATTGAGCATATCTGCCAAGCCCCATACGAAGTCATTCTTAAATACGGCACCGAAAAAGACGGCCATCACAAACACGATCCGATAATACATGACATACGAATCCTTCGCCAAATATGTAAAGCATTTCTCTCCATAATACGACCAGCCAATGATGGTTGAATAAGCAAACAAAAGTAGCCCGATTGCCACAATGGTTGAACCGATTGGACCAAGAAAATGAGCAAAGGATACAGAGGTCAGGGCATCGCTTTTTTCTGTTAAATACATATCTGCCATGACAATGGTGATACCAGTAATAGAACAAACAATGATTGTATCAATAAATACTTGTGTCATAGATACGAGAGCTTGCCTTGCAGGCATATCCGTTTTGGCAGCAGCTGCCGCAATTGGTGCGGATCCAAGACCTGCTTCGTTTGAAAAGACTCCTCGTGCTACACCCCAGCGAATGACAGTTCCAATGGCACCGCCTGCCACGGCTTGACCAGTAAAGGCATCAGAGAAAATGAGACCAACTGCTCCCGGCACAAGATCAGCATTCATGACAAGAATGATGAGTCCGCAAATGACATAAAATAAAGCCATGACTGGTACAAAAATAGATGTGACACGGCCGATGCTTTTAATTCCCCCTAAAATGACAAGTGCCGTAAAAGCCGTAATGATGATACCTGTCACCCAGGTTGGAATTTGAAAGGTGGAATTCATAACCCCTGAGATTGAATTTGATTGCACTAGGTTGCCGATTCCAAAGGCAGCACTGGCACCAAAAACGGCAAATAGCACCCCGAGCCATTTTTGCTTCAAGCCATGCTCTAAATAATACATAGGGCCACCAGACATTTCACCTTTTTCATTTTTGACCCGGTATTTAACGGCAAGAACAGCTTCCGCAAATTTAGTGGCCATCCCGAAAAATGCAGCAAACCACATCCAAAATACAGCACCAGGTCCACCAGCGATGACAGCTGAAGCAACACCTACGATATTCCCTGTACCGACAGTTGCAGCAAGAGCCGTCATTAACGCTTGGAAATGGGAGATATCTCCTTCTGAAGTTTTGTCTTGTTTAGAAAAAGCGAGCTTTAAAGAATAAGGAAGTAATCTAATTTGAATGAAGAGAATCCGAAAGGTGAGGTATATTCCAGTACCAACAATTAAAATCAACAGGGGAGGCCCCCACAAAAAATTGTTCATCGTCGTGACAAACTGCTCAATAATTCCCATCAAATATCCCCCTTTGTTTATGTAATTCTACTAAAGTTTCTCCTGTCTTTGTATATTTTGTCAATGCCGATGAGAGCTTTTCTTGCAAAGTTTCCAAAAGAAAAAGGGCTTGGTATGATAGAGAAAAGGTTTTCGAAAGAGACTCTTAGGGAAAAGATAGGAGGAGAATGAAGGATGATTCATGTATTATTCGTGTGTCTTGGCAATATTTGCAGGTCACCGATGGCAGAGGCTATGTTTAGAAAACGAGTAGAAGATGAAGGGCTGAGTGAACACTTTGTCATTGATTCAGCAGGCATTGGCGGCTGGCATCAAGGCAGCCCTCCGCATGAGGGAACAAGAAAGCTGCTTGAAGAAAAAGGCATCAGCTATGAAGGGATGACGGCAAGACAAATCATGGATGAGGACATCAAAACATACGATTATATCATTGCAATGGATGCTGAAAATGTAGGAGCACTCCGCAGTATAGCCGGCTATGGGAAACATCACTTTATTGGCCGTCTTCTTGACTTTGTAGAAGACGACGATCGAGATGATGTGCCAGATCCTTATTACACAGGGAACTTCGAGGAAGTACATGATTTAATTGAAACAGGAATTGACCATTTTTTAACGTATGTAAAGAAAGAGAAACACCTTTAACTGAAAGGAGATCAGACGAGATGGAAGAGAAAAATCAAATCGTGCTTCGAGGAGCTCTTATAGGAGCTGCGTGCGGTGCATTGCTGACATTATTTCATCGACCAACGAGAATCGCGCTCAAAGACAAATGGAATGACTGCCAGCAAAAGCTGGAAGAATACCGGCAAGAGCCAGGCAGAGTATCTGCTTGTGTGAAAGAAAAAATGGAAGAAACGAAGCAGCTGATGCGAACGGTCTCAGATGATTTGTCATTTTTAAATGAGCAGGTGAATCAGTTAAAGGAAACAACCCCAAAGGTATTAGAAATTATTGAAGAAACAAAGGATCACTTTCGATCTAAACCGAAAGATTGATCATTGGAGATGAGGCGTATGGGTTTTGTAAAAGCGTTAATTGAACGCTTTTTGCTGCATGAAGGACCGGCAAAATCTGCTGAGCTTGCGTATTTCTTTTTGCTTTCATTATTTCCGTTTCTCATCTTCGTTTTGACGCTGGTTGGGTATTTGCCGCTGACGTCAAAGGATGTCCTAAACGTGATTTCTGGTTATGCGCCAGAGGGAGCGCTCTCGATGATTGAATCCATTGCCGAACAGACGTTGAATAACCGAAACGGCGGGTTATTGTCATTCGGGATTATTGCCGCTCTTTGGTCTGCATCTAACGGCATTAATGCCGTCGTCAGAGCTTTTAACCATGCTTACGAAGTTGAGGAAAATCGTTCCTTCATTCTCGTACGTTTAACATCGATTATCTTAACGATTGCGATGGTTTTGACCATTATTTTTGCCTTAATGCTGCCTGTCTTCGGAAAAGAACTTGGCTTATTTGTGGCTAAATTAGTCGGGCAGTCAGATGCCTTTCTCACTATTTGGACTGCCATGAGATGGATCATTAGCCCGCTGATTTTATTGTTTGTTTTTACATCTTTGTACTATTTTGCTCCAAACATCAGGCTGAAACTGAAATTTGTTCTGCCAGGCGCAATTTTTGCGTCGATTGGATGGATTCTGGTCAGCATGCTGTTCTCATTTTACGTAGGCGAATTTGCCAACTACAGTGCAATGTACGGAAGCATCGGGGGAATCATTATTTTGATGATCTGGTTTTATTTAACCGGCATTATGATTATCCTCGGAGGCGAGCTCAATGCGCTTTTACATAAGCGTAAAATCGTACCAGGCAAGCTGTAAAGAAAACAGGGCATCCTAAAGAAGAACGAACATGTTCAATCTTGATGGATGGGGGAACCACATATGTCCAAACAATCGAAAAAAGGCGGAAGCAACACAAAACAAAACAAAGGCCATCAGCCAAAGCACAAAACAAGCGGCAGTGCGAACGGACAAAATGGATACCATTAAATGAAAAAAGCTCCTCTGCATGGCGCAGGGGAGCTTTTTATTTTAACGTCGTATATATCGTTTAAGGACAAAGGCTGTATCAGTCTTGGGCTGATAGTGAGGGTCGAGCTGGAACCCGGCTTTCATCGCTACACGTTCACTTCGAACATGACCAACAGGACAAAAAATGTCAAATCCATCAAGTTCATGGGCAAATTCTTCTGTCATATATTTCACTGTTTTCGTCACGATACCTTGCCCTTGCGCGTCCTGATGAATCCAATAACCGATATTGCCTATATTCTGATAAAACGTCAGGCGGAACACACCGATTAATTGCTTGTTCAGCTTGATGCCAGCTTCTATCCCTTTTTGTTCAGCGTAGACGTTGTGAGTCGATTGAATAAACGTTTTGACATCTTCTATGCCTTTGCAGCGATGAACCCAAGGCAGCCATTTTCCTAAGTGAGTCTTATTCTCTTGAATGAGGGTAAATAAGATGTCCGCCTCATCTAATTGCAAAGTTTCCAAAGTCAATTCATTTGTGATCCCATAAGTAAACAAAAGCTTCCCCCCTCCATTTTAATGAGATTCCGCCACTGCTGTCGTTTTCCCAAATCGAACGCAGCAAAACACAAATAAAATCACGATGCTGACAAGGTAAAGTAAATTCATCCCCTCAAACGTTTGAACAAAGATGCCTCCAAGAACTGGTCCAAGAATACTGCCTGCACTAAACGCCATCCCGCACATTAAATTACCGGCAGGAAGCAGATGCTTTGGCAATAAGTCGGTCATATAACTGATGCCAAGTGAGAAGGTGGAGCCTACAGCCATTCCGGCAATAAAGAAACAAATCGCCACAGCCAAAACCGATTGAATAAAAATCCCTGCCAAAAGGAAAAAGAATGATCCAGCGAGTGTGACACATAAAATGATGCGGCGTCTGCCAAACCGGTCGCTCAGCATCCCGAGAGGCAGCTGAAAGACAATGCTTCCAATGGCAAACGCAGGTAAAATAAATGCAACAGCATCTATCGTCACCCCGCTTCTAAGTGCATACACAGGGAAGTTACTATTGAGCGTCGTTTCTAAAAACCCATAGCAAAAGGGCATCATAAAGGCGACCCAGCCAAATTGAAAAGCTTTTTTAAAGCGCTTCAAACTGGTTGTCTGCTCTGATGTCTGCACTTCGCCCGTATCTGGATATGTATTTTTTAACACAAACACAAGCAGCCAAATACTTAAACTAACGGCCCCAGAAACGATAAAGGGTAAAGATGGATTGATCTCAATGAGTGGCGTTAAAAAAGGCCCAGCGGCAAAACCGAGTCCAAAGGATAACCCGTACAAGGAAATATTTCGTCCACGATTTCTAGATGACGACGCATAGGTCACCCACGTCTGTGTGGAGAAATGTAGCATATGGTCACCAATCCCGATCATAAGCCGTAGGAAGAACCAGACGACATAAGATTCAAAAAACACAAAGCTAAATAAGCTCAAAAAGACAGCAGCGCCTCCAATGACGATTAATGGCTTAAACCCAAACCGGCGAAGCGGTGCTTCCATAAAAGGAGACGCAAGCAGCACGCCGAGATATAAGCCCGTGGCATGCAGTCCGTTTAACGTAGGAGAAGTGCCGGCATGTTCGAAAATAATCGAAATGACAGGCAGTAACGCTCCCTGTGAAAAGCCCGATACAGATACAAGTAAAATTAAAATCATAAAATGAATTCTCGACATAAGAAGCTCCTTACAAGTTCATGCTTTCATCGTACAATGGAACCATAGGGGTTTCAATAGAAAGGTGGTAAAGGAATGAAGCTGACATACGACAATGATCGGTGGGTGGCACATGCCGATTACGGGCAACTGCATATTTCAGGAAAAGAAGAAGGGGGATACCGGCCATATCAATTGTTCACCGCAGCGATTGCAGGCTGCTTTGGAGAAATGCTTACTCATGTTTGCCGGAAAAAACGAATATCCTATGAAGGGCTCACCATCACATCTGAAACGACAAGAGCAGGAGCTGTCAACAACATTTCCCGCATTCATTTACATATTTTATTTGAAAACATCAGCATATCGAATGAACAAATAGATAAAGTGATAAAGCTTGCATTGAAGCATTGTTCGATGGTGCAGTCCGTAAAAGGAAAGATTGAGATCACCTTCTCACACGAGTGAAACTACATGTATACGAAGCCGGCACTCACGAAAGAATAACAGTCAGACAGATGTAAAGGAGAATGGCTGTATGAATCGTTTGTTTCTTGTGATTGTCGCAATCGGTGTTCCGCTATCTGTGATTGGCAGTTTTCTTCATTTCCCGCAGGTCGTCATGTTTGCCGTTTATTGTATCGCAATTATCGGTCTTGCTAGTTTTATGGGAAGAGCCACAGAAAGTCTTGCCATCATTGCGGGACCAAGAATTGGCGGATTATTAAACGCCACATTTGGAAATGCAGTGGAGTTAATCATTTCGTTTTTTGCATTAAAGCAAGGATTGACGGCAATTGTTCTTGCTTCATTAACTGGATCGGTCATCGGGAATTTACTGCTTGTGGCAGGGCTGTCTTTTTTCGTTGGCGGGTTAAAATATAAACGCCAAGTGTTCAATGTCCATGATGCAAGGCACAACTCCGGCTTGCTCATGTTTGCGATCATTGTGGCGTTTGTCATTCCAGAGGTGTTTTCGATGGAGATGCCAGAGGATCGACAATTTGTTTTAAGTATTGGCATTAGCATTGTCATGATTTTGCTTTATGTTGCAGCGCTTTATTTCAAGCTGGTGAGCCATCGTGGTGTCTATGTCGCCAAGCAGGAGAGTATGGAAGGTCAAGCAGAGGAAGAAACACCTGAATGGTCCGGGAAGTTTGCCACTGTGATTTTGCTGCTTGCGACCATTGCAGTTGCGTACATTTCAGAACGGCTCGTTCATACATTTGATACGGTGGGAGAGCAATTTGGCTGGAGTGAGCTGTTTATCGGGGTCATTATTGTCGCCATCGTCGGCAATGCAGCAGAGCATGCCTCTGCTGTCATCATGGCGTATAAAAACAAAATGGATGTAGCAGTGGAAATTGCCTTTGGCTCCACCCTTCAGGTTGCGATGATGGTTGCGCCAATTCTTGTCATCAGCTCGCTTTTTTTCGATAAACAGATGCCGCTTATTTTCTCCTTACCAGAACTGATTGCGATGGCATCCTCTGTGTTACTCACGGTCATTTTATCAAATGACGGTGATACAAACTGGTTTGAAGGCGCCACATTACTCGCTGCCTATTTCATTATGGCGATTGGATTTTTCCTTTTATAATCTTTTGTGGATAAGGGACGTCTTTCGGGAAAATACTATGGAAAAATGAATGAGAAAGAGTGATGATATGAAAAAGATGCCCCGCATCATGTTTGTTGTTCTCTTATCCTTAAGTTTTCTATACAGCCTTTCAGCAGAGGCGGCGAAGCCATTTAAGGTGCCATCCTCTGTCGCCAGTATTTCAAAGGAAAATACGTATCCAAATGCGTCACAAGATCAACCGTTGCTCCAACCAAGCGAGCTGACGGCTGAATTATTTAAAACAACAAGTGTACCAATTGAAAATACACATTTGATTAAAATGCTGAATGAATCCAGCATCTCAGGTACACCGCTAGCAGTTGGCTACAGGGCAACGATTTTTCTTGGAAGATGGGCACTCAGCTACGATTCAAACGAAACCGTCGCCAATTGGGAATACAAAAAAGTGAACACGAATCACATTGATAACAGAGGCGGAAACAAAACAGCCATCGGCAAATATGTGCAAAAGCAGCAAGTAAAAGTAAGTGGAGGCCTCACAGCAAAAGTACCAAACCCAGAAGATGTGAAAACATTGATGATGCAAAAAGCCATTCAAAAAACAAAGCTGCCCCTCGCCTTCGACACAGTGATTGGTGCAGGAACAAAGCGAGATCAGTCTTACCATGTTTCTCCGAAAAAAGCAGCTTCGCTTCATGCCTATGCACCAGCCATTAACGAAAAAGGGAAGGTCACATACGGAGAAGTGTACCTTGTACTCAAAGGAAACAAACGCAAACTCGTCGTGAAAAACGTGACCTCACAAGGAATCGGCGCTTGGATCCCTGTTCAGGATCACCTGACGTTTGGGTTTCAAGGGATGAATTAAAACAGTCATCTCCTCTTATCAAGGGGAGATGACTGTTTTTTTGCTTTTTGAGAAAATAAAAAAGCCATAGCAGCAGTTGAATGAACCAAACCACGACTATGGCTTAAATTTTTATTCCCCTAAATCCACATTATGATAAACCTGCTGCACGTCTTCAAGCTCTTCTAATACATCGATTAGTTTCTCGAATTGTGCTTTAGATTCATCATCTAATGTCACTTCGTTTTGAGGAAGCATGGTGATTTCAGCGACAGTAAATTCTTCTACGCCTGCTTGTTTGAACGCTTCTTGTACTTGATGGAATTGATCTGGTTCAGCGTATACAATCACTGTTTCATCTTCTTCCATGATGTCACGTACATCAACATCTGCTTCCATTAAAAGCTCAAGCGTTTCTTCCTCGCTTTTCCCTTCGACACCGATGACAGCGGTTTGGTCAAACATGTAAGCAACAGACCCACTCACGCCCATGTTTCCACCGTTTTTCCCAAATGCCGCACGAACATCTGACGCTGTACGGTTCACGTTATTGGTGAGGGCATCGACGATTACCATTGATCCGTTTGGACCAAATCCTTCGTAGCGCAGCTCATCGAAATTCTCTTCCGCACCGCCTTTTGCTTTTTCAATGGCACGGTCTACAATGTGTTTTGGGACACTATATGTTTTTGCACGTTCTAGGACAAAACGAAGTGCTTGGTTTGATTCTGGGTTTGGCTCACCTTGTTTGGCAGCCACATAGATTTCACGCCCGAATTTTGCGTAAATACGACTTGTACTGGCATCCTTTGATGCTTTCTTTTCTTTAATGTTGTTCCACTTACGACCCATCTTATTCACTCTCTTTCACTTAGTAAATACACAGTATGAGGGTCCCCATGCTGCATGAAATCATTCTGCCTTCTATTATACATGAAGCAGTCAAGAGGATAGAAGTAAGTGAACTGAAATGAAGAAAATTCCTTAGCTGATATACCCAAGCTGTTTTGTCCCAGTTAATGAGTTAACAAAAAACAATAAAAAATAACCTCACAACAAATGAGGTTATTTTGCAGGCTGTGGATATATGACTTCCTCGAGCAATTTCACATCGTGTTCATGAAGTTGTTTGATCATTTCTTTTCGCACAGCGAGGGCAGCTTCGAAGTATTTCTCATCCTCGACCATTCCTTTCACTGTGATCTCAATCCCGCGGTTCAGCTTATTGAGACCCATAATTCCATGAACCTGAAAGGGTTCAATGGCGTTTTGAAATTCATCTTTTTTGAGAAAATCATAATGCATTTGATTTAAATGGTCACATGCTGATTCGAGTGCTTGAAAGGCGATGTCTGGATTTTGATTTGCACTAATTAACACAGACTCCGTAATCCGCATGTAGTGCATATTGTAGTTCTGAATTTGCCGGATATCTCCGTTAGAAATCGTTAACAGCTTGCCGCTCCATTCTCTAATTTGCAGAGAGCGGAGACCAATTTCTTCAATGGTTCCATTAAAGAGGTTATTGACCGTTACATAATCCCCTTTATGAATCTGTCGTTCATAAATGAGGAAAATCCCTGCTAAAATATCGCGAATGAGTGTCTGGGCGCCAAAACCGATGACGATCCCAGCAACACCAGCACCCGCAAGAATTTTCCCGAAATCATGAAAGAAAAGAGAAATGACATATAGCACAAAGCAAATTGAAGCAGTGTATTTTGTGACAGATTTGACCAAGCTCTCGATCGTTTTCTTCTTCTTATCTTCAATAAATTCTGTTCGTTTAAAGAAAATTTGAAGGGCTTTGTTAATCATAAAGACGGCAAGCCAAAGAATGAGTCCAACTAGGAGAATTTCAATGTATTTATTTTGGAGCACTGTCAGAAATGTATCGTCCATCTATCGGTTACCCCCTGGCTGTACGAGAAGTAAAATCAACATCTTGATAATAGCTGTTTTTCACAAGAACATTCGGACCAAGGCATTGCACGCTTGGACAATGACAATTCAGTTCTTTCGCCAATTTTGTGTCCATCCAGCGTGTGTAAGCTGATTGCAATGTATCGGTTTCAATATTTCCAAGCGGCGGTGTATCGCCAAAGTCTGTCACAATAATATTCCCATCAAAAATATTCACATTCAACCGTGAGCGGCCATCAGGATCATTTCGTACCGTGACATTTTTCTCCTGGCGCAGCCGCTCGAGGAGGCGCTGATCCTCTTCATCTGTGCTACATGAATAAAATGGCAAGGTGCCAAACAGCATCCATGTGTTTTGATCACGAATATCAAGCAACTGATGAATCGCATCACGCATTTGCGGAAGCGTTAATGATTCAAGGGCGCTGGCGAAATCACTTGGGTACATCGGGTGAACTTCGTGGCGCTGGCATTTCATCTCGTCCACGATTTGACGATGGATGTGTTCAATATATGGAAGCGTGCGCTTATTGAGCATGGTTTCAGCGGATACTGTGACGCCTGCTTTGACAAGTGCCTGACTATTTTCAATCATGCGGTTAAATAATTTCTCGCGCTGCTCAAAGGTTGGTTTTCTATCCATCATCGCAAAGCCGACCGTTGCAAACTCTTCGACAGTGCCCCAGTTATGCGAAATGTGAAGAACATCTAAGTATGGAATAATCTCTTCATATCGCGCCAAATCAAGGGTTAAGTTTGAATTGATTTGTGTACGGACGCCGCGTTCATGGGCATACTTTAATAAAGGTACGACATATTCCCGCACGGATTTAAGAGAAAGCATCGGCTCTCCGCCTGTGATGCTAAGGGAACGCAGGAGCGGTACTTCATCTAAACGGCGAAGCAGCAGATCAAGCGGCAGTGCATTCGGGTCTTTAGGCTGCAACGTATAGCCGACCGCACAGTGCTCACATCTCATGTTACATAAAGTCGTTGTCGTCAATTCAATATTTGTCAGCTTCATCTCTCCGTAATCCTGCACATCGAGATAGGCTTCCCAAGGGTCATATGCAGGTGTAATCGGACGAAGTGCTGTTTTTTGGTTCATGGTATCTATCTCCTTTTCATTCGGGTAAACGTAGACCCGCCAACAGTTAATTTTAAGCCCCATGACCGTTATACGCAAGAGGGGAGCACAATTGATTTACAAGGGAAAAAAAGATAAGCTATAAACAAATGCTAAAGGGAGTGTATCAATGGGCAAGGCAGCAGACAGCAAAGAGCAGCAGGTTGATTATTTAAAAAACCGATTAGATATGTTTATGAATGTGATTGATTCATTAGATCCTGAATCAACAGACGTTGAGGATATAGACAGACTGATCCAGATGATTGATGACCTAGAAGCGAAGTATGAACGGTTTAAAAGCGATTGGAAGGAAGAGTAGCTCGCGCGGATGCGGGCTTTTTTCTTTAAATTGGCAGGTCAAAAAGCGTATGAGTACCCGGTATATTCTGCACAATAGAAGAAAAACCGGGAAGTGACGTAATGAAAAAATACATGCTGATCTGTTTATGTGCACTTTTTGTATCAATGCCTCTTTCAAAAGTGGAAGCGGTGTCTAATCAGCCCATCCACTGGGGATTTGCGAAAAGCAAACAGCACAAGCCAGCAGATGCCGGCAAAGAACTGACGACACTCTTAAAGAAATATGATGCTTTCTATTTAGGAAACACGAAAAAGAAAGAGATTTATTTTACCTTTGATAATGGCTATGAAAATGGGTACACACCCAAAATCTTAGACGTGCTGAAAAAGCACCAAGTACCAGGTACCTTTTTTGTGACCGGGCACTTCGTAAAGGACCAGCCCAAGCTCATTAAACGTATGGCAGAGGAAGGTCATATTATTGGCAACCATTCCTATCACCATCCAGATTTAACAACAAAGAGTACGAAAGAAATCAAAGAAGAGCTGGATCGTGTCAATGAAGCGGTATACAAAATTACAGGAAAACAAGATAACCTCTATCTTCGTCCGCCGCGCGGGGTGTTCAGTGAAAAAGTACTAAAGGAAACGAAACAGCTCGGCTACCAAACCGTTTTTTGGTCAGTGGCGTTTGTAGATTGGCACATTCATCATCAAAAAGGAAAACAGTACGCCTACGATCAAATGATGAAGCAGGCGCATCCAGGTGCCATTTACTTACTTCATACCGTCTCAAGAGACAATGCCGAGGCACTGGATGATGCCATTACCGCTCTGAAAAAACAAGGATATTCCTTTAAAAGCCTAGACGATCTCATGCTTGAAAAAGTATGGCATCTCCCGCAGCTATAGGAAAAAAGCTTGCAGAAGACCTGCAGGCTTTTTGATTTACTATTTAAAAATCCGAAACCACCCTTTATGCTTAAACCACAAAAGCATCCCTGTGACGAGCAGACCCATGAAAATCAGCACGCCAAAATAGCCATATTTCCAGTGTAATTCGGGCATGTTATCAAAGTTCATTCCGTACACCCCAACAATAAAGGTTAGTGGAATAAAAATGGTCGACACAATGGTCAGTGTCATCATGATCGCATTCATTCGGTTAGAATTCAGCGTCTGAAAGCTGTCTCTTAAATCTGCTGTCATATCCCGATTCGACTCGACGATCTCGGTTAGTTTTAAAAGATGATCATAAATATCATTAAAATACGCTTGCCGGTTCGTATTGCTTTTCATCATATTCGTGTTCACAATACGATATAAAAGGTCCCTCATCGGAATAATCGTTCTTCGAAGCTTGAGCAAATCTGATCGAATACCGAACACTTCGTTCATCAATGTTCCATACGTTTTATGACCTTCTTCGTCCTCGATTTCATTCAGCCTGTCCTCAATTTGATAAACAATGGGGAAATAATCGTCGACGAGCTGATCAATCAGCATGTAGGCGATATGCTCAGGGCCGCTATGTTTGGCTTTATCAGACCCTTTGAGCTTTCGAATGACACGGTCAATGTATGGTGCTTCCTTCAAATGAAAGGTCACGATATAATTTTCACCAACAAACAGATCGACTTCCTCATAACGAAGTGTTTTTTGATTAAGGGCATGAAGCACAAAAAATAAATAACCTTCATAAAAATCAAGCTTTGGCCGCTGTAAATAATGAAAGCAATCTTCAATCGCAAGCGGATGGAACTGAAAAAATTCCTTCAAAAGCGCTGCTTCCTTTTCCGTTGGCGCATAAAAATCAATCCAATACCAGGCGATATCGGGGCTTGAAAGCTGCTGCAATGTTGCATGTTCAATCAAGTCGCCGTTTTTTGTCACTGCAAGTTTTTTCAGCATGTGCACCCCTCCAGACTTGCATTATATCATGAAGCAGCAGCGGTGAACTTATACGTTTTTCCATAAAAAAGCCGATCTCATTTGCTGAGATCGGTCCAATGTGCGTGTATGATTGATGAATAAAACCGAGAATTAAGGACGACGGAAGTTTACGAAACCACCGTTACGGTCGAACCAGCCTCTAAATGCCCAGTTGATGTAGCCGCCGTCACCTTTGTTTGTGAAAGATCCATTTTCAAATACCCAAACTCCGTACGTAATGCTTCCGTATTTGACAGTAGCAAACGTTTTAACACCGTTGAAACGAGTCTCATAGCCTTGGCTTAGGTTAAATACCATGACATTGTATTTTGCGCCAGCAGCATAGAAAGCAGACTCCATTAATCCTTTGACAAAGCCTTCACGGTTTGTGTTTGCGTTTGCAGCATTAATTAATGCATTTGCAATTCCAAGAACGTCAAAGTTAATGTTAACATTTGTCGCATTTGTCGTTGCTTTACCTTCAGCAGCTTTGTTTAGAACAGTTTGCTGTAAAGTAGTTGAAACTGGAGCAGTCTTTTGCTCAGCAGCGTCAGCGAATACTGGTAGTGTCGAAGAAACAGCAGTGGCAAGGGCAACAGAAAGAATCGTTTTTTTCATTGGTCGGATCTCCTTTGTTTTTAAAATTTTGGGTCTTCCTTTTCGTAAAACGTGAAACTAGGTGAAGCCGGTCATCAATGAGGTAAATATGTTCCTGCAAGATGAAACAAATGATTGCCTAATCCGCTAATTCCTTTGTTCACCTCCTTGATATGTCATAATTATACAAATATTTTTAAAATGGAAGATATCACCCATAGGTTCTATTTCTAATTTGAGGTAAATGATCCTAAAATGTTGAAGGTTGCTGTCGAATTTTAGCTGAATTCGACTAAAAATGTTCATCCAGCCAAAAGGAGAATGACCACAAATAAGGAAGATATAACTGATAAATTCTTGTACTCTTTATGTTTAAAAGTATTCAATATAGAGAATGATTCATGCAAAATGAAACAATTGCATCTGCATGTGTTTACAGAAAAGGAGAGGGAAAATATGTGGAAAAAACAGCTGGTGGTGGACCCGCCATATCACTTCGATCAAGTGCTCAGACGTTTGTCGAGCGATCCATTAAAGGCGGTCGATTTGAATAAAAGAGAAATCAAAGTACCAATCAGATATGAACAAAAACCGTACGTTGTCGTCGTTCAAGCCACTGGAACGAAAGAAGCGCCTACGTTCAGGGTGCAAGCAAACGGTCCTGAGGAACCCCTCATATCTGAGGTGAAGCGGATATTTGGCATGGAGCATCAATTACACGTGGTTCAGGACCATTTTTCTCAAACAAATCTTGCACCCATTTTTGAACGTCATATCGGGACACCGCTCATGCTCGATTTTCATTTATATCATTGTTTGATGAAATGCATCATTCATCAGCAGCTTAATCTTGCGTTTGCTTACGAGCTCACGAAACGGTTTGTCCATACGTATGGTGAGCAAATAGAAGGCGTTTGGTTTGACCCTTTACCAGAAACCATTGCATCCCTTGAAACAGATGATTTGAGGAAGCTTCAATTCAGTCAACGGAAAGCGGAATATGTCATTGATGTCTCAAAGCGAATAGTGAGCGGCTCCCTTTGTTTAGAGGAATTACACGATTTAACTGATCTGGAGGTGGAAGAGCGATTGCTTCCGATTAGAGGCATTGGACCTTGGACGGTGCAAAATGTCCTCATGAATGGACTCGGAAGACCAAATCTCTTTCCGGTGGCAGATATCGGGATTCAAAATGCGATCAAGCGGCACTTTGATCTGCCTGAAAAGCCGACAAAAGAGGAGATGGTAGCCTTAAGCAAGGAGTGGGAGCCATATTTAAGCTACGCTTCCCTTTATTTATGGAGAAGTATTGAGACAGATAAGTAAATGAAACGCATTTTCTTTCATTGTCCAAGTCATGATATACTAATGAGATGGAATCAAATGAAGACAACCTATCAAGGTTTCAGATAGAACGGAGAGAATATAAATTGAAAGAAAAACAGCAAGGTGCCCTTTTGCAAAAGGGACAGCAGTTTCCGCTTACCATTAAACGCCTTGGCATTAATGGAGAAGGGGTCGGTTATTTTAAAAAGCAAGTGGTCTTTGTCCCGGGTGCACTTCCAGGTGAGGAAGTAGTAGTTGAAGCAACGAATGTCCAAGCAAAATATGCAGAAGGTACGGTCAGAAAAGTGCGAAAGCGCTCGGAGCATCGAGTGAAACCGCCATGCCCAGTATACGAAGAGTGCGGCGGCTGTCAGCTTCAGCATTTGGCGTACGAGCAGCAGCTGAAGGAAAAACGCGATATCGTCATTCAATCAATGGAACGCCATACAAAGCTATCGGTTGAAAAGCTAGACATTAGACCAACAATCGGTATGGAAGATCCATGGCACTACCGGAATAAAAGTCAGTTCCAAGTAGGACGGTCTCATAGCGGCGACATCATCGCAGGACTTTATGGGCTGAATTCTCATAAGCTTGTGCCAATCAAGGAATGTATCGTCCAGCATCCGAAAACGAACAAAACAACGGGTGTTGTCCGCAAAATTTTAGAGAAATTCGGTGTATCAGTCTACAACGAACGAACAAGAAAAGGCGACGTACGCTCGATTGTCGTTCGAGTTGGCTTTGAAACAGGTGAAGTACAAGTCGTCCTTGTCACATCGAAGCCTGAGTTTCCAAAGAAAAAAGAAATCGCTGAAGCCATTCAAAAACGTCTGCCAGAAGTGACGTCGATTATGCACAATATCAATGGTGAAAAAACGTCGGTCATCTTCGGCCATAAAACATCGCACCTAGCTGGCAACATGGTCATCCAAGAATTTTTAGGAGACGTTTCCTTTGAACTAAGTGCACGTGCATTCTTCCAATTGAATCCGAAACAGACATTAAAGCTTTACGACGAAGCAAAAAAAGCGGCTAAGCTGACAGGAAAAGAAAAGCTCGTCGATGCGTATTGCGGTGTTGGGACCATTGGTATGTGGCTTTCAGATGGCGCCAAAGAAGTAAGAGGAATGGATGTCATCAAAGAATCAATTGATGATGCCAAGAAAAATGCCAAAAAACACGGCATGAAAAACGCAACCTATGTGACAGGAACAGCGGAACATTGGCTACCAAAATGGGTCAAAGAAGGCTTCCGTCCTGACGTCATTGTCGTGGACCCGCCAAGAACAGGCTGCGAGCGCACCTTCTTAGACACCGTCAAACAAGTCAAACCAAAACGCTTTGTCTACGTCTCTTGCAACCCATCTACACTAGCAAAAGACCTCGAATACATGTCAAAAGACTACAAAATCGAATACATGCAGCCAGTGGATATGTTTCCTCATACGGCGCATGTGGAGACCGTTGTATCAATGGTTAGAGTATAAAAAGTGAAGTGAATAAAGACTGTCCGTGATTTGAATACTGGTGTCTAGCTAGTAGGATGATCACGGATTTTTTTATACACTTATCCATAGATATCGAACAGAGTAAACCATACGAATGAAAAAGAGGAGGATAACGATGAGCCGATTCGAGAGTCTGAGAAAATACATCCCTATGCTTCAGAAGGACCGTATCGGAGAATGGGTGATCGATCAAGAAAATGATGGCACAGCTGAACGCCCAATCCAGATGCCTTTTGTGCATTATTCTGAAACGGTCCAACACATTATCGAAGATATCTATACCTTTGCAGAACAACATCAAGAAATGGAGCTTACCCGCTACAGAAAGATCCTCAAAGAAAATGGCATTGAAGGTGGATTGAACGATATCGAGAATGTGGACATCTCAACTTTAAATGCGCAGTGTGTACTGGCTCTCATCATGGGGGGTGTAAGAGCTGAGCGATTTTGTGATGGTGCGATATTCAATTTCTTTAAAAGCGGAGCCATGTTAAAGTGTCTTGAAAGATTGGAGTGTTTGGAGTAAGAGAGGCTTATTACTGTTATTGGAGTGATCAAATGAAAAGTAAAACAGATGTAGCCAACACTTTTCCTCCTTTGAAAATAGAAAAAATTGATGAAATATTATTATATGATCTTGATGCAATAAAATTTGATAAAGAAGATGAACGTATAAAATTCATTTTACAAGATCCCTATTGTCCTGATAAACATCATATTCACAGTGTGTATGTCATTTATAAGAAGTCTATACTCAATTTACTTGAAGGTAGGATTCGTTCTATTCATAGTCATGAATTCATGAAATGCTAAGAAAAGGGATCGAACGATTTCTAAAGAAGATATAGAATACGTATTAGAGTTGGCTACAGTTGTGGTTCTTGCAAGTGAAAATAATGGAGTATTGACGAATTATTTTTATATTGGAGTCGGAGAAAGGTTAGATCGTTTTTTTAATCTATGCTTAGGTTATTCAACAGATTTACAAAAAAAGAGCATAAAGTAAGTTTGGAACGTTTTATGAATGATATGAAAATTGTTGAGCAGATGGGATTGTTAGAAAAATTTTAATGGATAATAGATGTAAGTTTTGGCTCGGGTGAAGGGGGGGCTTGTGTTAAGCTTGACCTCTGTATTGAACCTGATCTGGATCAGTGCTAGTACGGTTTTTGTATTGAGGGAACTACTTATTTCGGGTAGTTCCCTTTTTGATTTGAAGAATGCACCAGCTAAGTTGTTTATTTGCTACAATAGGAGTGAATATCCAAAGGTTGAAGGCATCAATTTTATACTAGCTTTTAGGGGTTAATCACAAGTCATCCTAAAAATGATGAATACCAAACAAAAGTACTGCTAGACAGGAGAGAATACATAATGCCAATAAGTGAGGAGATCATCAATCGTAAAGGCGCTCGAAAGGGGAGTGACATTCCTCATGACGTGCTGATCCTTTTGAATCATGGAGAGATACAGAGTGTGAATTTAACTGAATAGCTGGCTGTCAATCATAGGATACTCTTACAGCATGTCTTACCATCCATTGGTTTAGCCCAGCATTTAGACTATATTTTACGCGAGGTCGCCAAACAAAAAGCTGAGTCAGGAATGAAAGCGATTCGTCTCATAGGTCATTTGTTAGATGAAGTGATACTAAAAGAGAATGAGGAAAAACAAGTGGAAGTCATACAGGCATGTGCTCGGCACGTATCTGATAGCGTTCGCTGCTGGGCCGCTTATATGAACAAACAGCGTCCATCATCTTTGGAAGAGAAACTAGCGTACATTCAGCCATTTGCAGCTGATCAGCATTTTGGTGTTCGAGAAATTGCTTGGATGTCAGTGAGAGAAAATCTAAGTCAACAGCTCGACCAAAGTATAGAATATTTAACAGAATGGGCAAAAAGCGAGGATGAACATATTCGCCGATTCTCTGTTGAGGCGATACGTCCGAGAGGTGTATGGACAAAGCACATTGAGCGACTAAAACAAGAGCCAGAGAGGGCACTGCCTATTCTAGATTACCTCAAATCGGATCCATCAACATATGTTCAAGATTCTGTAGGGAACTGGCTTAATGACGCTAGTAAAACACAGCCGAATTGGGTACGAAGCCTGTGCGAACAGTGGTCAAAGGAATCTGATACAAAAGCGACTAGCAGAATTGTTAAGAAAGCCAAGAGAACGATTGTGAAGGGACATTTGTGATATGACATGAAATTCCTTTTTTGAGGGGATTTCTATTAATAAATCATTCAAAAAGAAAGTTCAAAGCTTGATTTTGCACTCATTTTAGCTGTCTTAACGTCTCAGTGTCATACTTTTGAATGAAATTGACTCAATAGAATTGACGAAAGAACAATGAATAGGTGAAGATGAAATAAACTGTAAGATAAAGGGAGACGAATGATGATACATATCGTTTTTGGTGCATCACCTGCTGGTAGTTTAAAACAAGCATTACGCGAAATGAAGCAAAATCACGTAAATGAGATCATCTCCTTTGATGACATTTATTCGATTGGACCCCTTTTCCATTTGCATGAACATGAAGGACAGGAGAAGCGTATAGAGTGGCTGCGTAACGTGATGTCAAATGAATTTGGCTATTTTGATGACATGGTCAACGATCAGTACAGAATGCTTCAGCAAATAAAAGATATAAAAGATGGTACGCATATCCTCATCTGGACAGGCAGTAACGCACATGAACAAATTGGCTTGCGCTATGCCATCTATTTATTAAAAGAGAAAAGCATCGAATTGTCACTAATCAATACAACGACTGCATTTGACCATCTGTTCAATACAAAAACAAGACGAATGGATATTCGACATGCCGGGGAAATCATATCTGAAAAGTTGAAGGTGTTGTACAGAAGTAAAGAGCATATTCACACAGTGACAAAAGATGAAAGAGAGAGATTACAAGACGAATGGCTTGCATTTGCGAAAAAAGATCATACGCTGCGAATATGGCGAAAAGGACAAACAATCAGTGTACCAGAGGATGAATTTGACGCCTATTTGGTTAAGATGGCTAAGCGAGTTCATCAGTCAGATCCCGAAGAGGAGTACATCAAAACGCCACGCTTAATTGGAGAAGTCATCGGTCATTTAGATCAGTATATCGGTGATGATTTTATTGAGTATCGGCTAAAGACATTAATTGATCAAGGCATTTTTGACATGATAGGAAGGCGAACTTCCATGCGTTATTACTCAATTAAACTGACAGAATTCGGTCGAAGCTTCAAAAAATGGGTGTGCTGTCGAGAATTTGAGGATCATCCTTTTGTGAAAATAGAAGGAGATTACGGTGGCGAACCTTTTCAATGTGGGCATTGTCAATGTCATTTAGAAAGAGATGATGTACCAATAAGCAATACACTTTTCTCAAACATCTGGAATTGGGCCCTACAATATGGCCGCTGGTTTGACGAAGAGACAGATGATTTGCTGCCAAATGGTGCAGATATGGAAAAGAAATTCAATCAAGAAGGAGAGCGTGTGACAGAAGAAGTGAAGCGTGCATTATCTCCTGCGTATCAAGTTGAATATAGCCCGAGTGAAATGACGAGATATGATATATAAATGAAAAATCTTTCTAAGGATGAAGCATTCATTGAACTGATGGATATGAATGTTTCATCCTTATTTTTATTTATGCAAGAATTTACGATACGCAGAAAAAACTGAATCTACAATAGAAAGGGAAAATATTGAAACATTTTTTCATTAAAACCGTAATAGAGATAGAGCGTTCAACAGAAACCTTTGAAACGGAGAGGAGTATTGCATGGAACAAGCTGCACTGAAAAAGATGAGGTCAAAACAAATAGTCGTCTCTAATTTAATAGCCGGCATCATGATCGTCGCTTTTTTTATCTTGATTCAAATGTCTGACATTCGATTTACACATTTCTTTCTTTGTTTAGGAATTATCATGCTCTTTCTAAGTATTTATGGTTTTATTAAAAAAGGATCAACAAAGTCTTTCATTCCCATTTTCGAGCAGATAGCCATTTATGAAAAAGAAAAATTGGGGGAAGAGTGGGAGAAAGAAAAGAGGTTAGAAAATATTTCGAGAGCGGTATTGAGTGGTCTGATGTTTCTTCAGTCATTTAGTTTCCAAGATGTAACGAATCCATTCTTAAACATACAACCTACACTTTTACTTTTCTTATTATTTGTAACTCTAGCCCTTATTAATTTAAGCATGTTTTTTCGCTTTAGAAAAATCGATCGGTCGACTGAAGGTGAATTAAAAGGCTATACAAAAGAGTCAAACATGATGGCAATGGCTTTAGGATTATTAACAGTGATTGTCATCTTCATCTTTATTGTCGTCTTTGTTCTTCCATAAGACTGAATCATTACGAGGTGAAACAAATGAATACAAACATACAACAACTGATAGATCAGACAAGAGTGAAATTTGGTTTAGATCAGTACCATCTAAAAAGACATAGTTTTCACCGTTACATCAATATGTTCAATGAAACGATTTATACCTTGAATATGGAGTGGTTTCCCCCTCACGAAGCAGAGCCTAAGGACGACGATATCAACCCGGACGGCGCAGCCGTGATTGAAGTGAATTTGAATACGGGACAGGTGGAAACGGTTATTTTTGTCATGGACAAAACCTATGCGCAGAATGGTGTCACATTTAAGAGACCTTATCCAGCTCATGCCATTCAGTGGATTGAACAAGAAACAGGCTTGATCTATGGTGAGCATTTCCACATGCATCAGAAGGAAAAAGGGGCACTTCTTTTTGAAGAAAACATTGATGGTGTGAAAGTGACCCCTTCAGGCACAATTGAGGTCAAATGGGATGAGCATGGGCAGCTCATTTACTTTACACATCACGGTCCATTTTTAGCCAAAACATTACTGAGAGCTGAAGAATACGTGCTTTCCATTGAGATGATCGAAAGCTTAGCAAAGCAGCAAGTGCAGCGACTTGAATGGCCTTCCTTTGAGCAAAATCGAATCCGGTTTATTTATGCATTAGAAGAAATCTATGTGAAGAACGATGGAACAGGACATATTCCGTTTGAAATTGGGCGTGAAGAAACTCATTGCATAAACATGAATCAGGTCATGGAGTGGAATGAACCATTAAACAATTCCTTCGAAAAAAAAGAAATGAATATACATGAGGACATTTCAGCTGAACAAGTCTTCTCATTAGAACCTTCACCGGATACAATCCCGATATCAAAAGAGGAGCAGGATGAGTGTATAGAAGCGGTCCGAACCTTTTTACGACAGAAATATACCGAGGATACAGGAAAGTGGGTCCTCACAACACTGCATCGTGACCATGGTTACATCCATGCGATATTAAAACCGAATCAGCAAGAAGGCAGTGGATTTATGGATAAGATCAAGGTCTTCATTGATGCCAGCTCGTTTGAAGCCGTTAATTACATAGATAAAAAAGAGATGTTTCAAGTGTGCGGGATACTTAACCCATCTCAAGCGGCTAGTGAAATCACCCTATCAAAGGAAGAAGCCTTTGAAAAATTGAGAGAACGGCTTGAATTAAAGCCAATCTACGTCTATGACGTTGCGCAAAAACAATACGTTTTATGCGGAAAATTGGATTGTCATGATGGCGTGGATGCAGCGAGTGGAGAAGTGATTCCTTTACAGGATATTTGAAGCGGCACATGACGACTTTTGAAAGAACAGTAAATTGCTGTTCTTTTTTGTCCCATCCACCTATTTTTTTGCAGAAAAATGGAATTTTGTAGCAGGAAGATGTCGTTTCATCACGAAAGAAACAGATAAGAACATGATCATAGGTCCATTGTTTGGATTCGCGGGAAAGACTATGAGACATTATTGTAAACGTCATACATACTAAGCAGTCCTAACAGTACTGTTGATCTACAATTGATCTTTAGAAGAGAGACATTGTGTCTCTCGTAGTATGCGAAAATACGTGGGCTGAGATCGTATGATGAGTTGAACATGTTTGTTTTTAGTGAGTTTGAAGTCATGATAGAAGAAAGTGAGGATATCTACCTTGAGTACATTGGAAGTGTTTCGTCAGTTTTTGGTTGACCATTATCCTGCGTTACAAGATGAGCTTTGGTTAAAAGATGTTGATACCCTTCGAATCTCTCCTATTCTTCATCCTTTTCTGAAAAGCAAGCTGCCAGAGGGGATTGAAAAATTCACCTGTGTACTATTCACGCAACAAACAGAACAAACAGCTGCCCCGCTCAAAGTATACCTTCTATTAGATGAATATGAGCAATCACTTTACGCCATTGATTTGATGAATGAACAAATAGCGCTTCATTAATGAATGAAAAAGCTGCTTGAGAGCTCCTCAGCAGCTTTTTTTGATGAACATTAGTCGATCATATCAATCAATCTTCGATTCAAGTTGTCCAATTCTTTCTTTGTTGGAAAAGAGCTGATCAGTAGTGAAAATGTATTGAATAGGAAGCTAAGTATCGATCATAATCATATCTATCTCAAGTTGATCCATCGTAAAATCATGTAATGTAATTTCTAGACTTGTGAAGTTGTGAATGAGAGGAGGCACGCTTAATTTTATTAAATCAGCAATAAACAAACTATGATAATAGCCTAATGTTGAAATAACAAAAATGTTCAAAACGTTTCTTCGCTCCATTTCCAAATGAACAAGCTCTCATTCGGACTTCTCCTATTCTTCAAAGCTTCAGATTGGTAATGAAAAATTCACATGTGTTTTGTTCACGCAGCAGACAGCATCTTTCTATTGAATGAGAAAAGCGAATCGATTTACGCAATGGATCTATTGCTTGAACAGAACGATCCACATTAACGAGATGCAAAAAAGGAAGGGGTTTTGACTTCCTTCCTTTTTTGTCATTATTGAATTACGCGAACAGCTTCAGCCCAACCACACCAATCACAACAAGCAGTACACTGAGCATCCGAATCATGTTTTTCGGCTCTTTAAAGAGAAACATATTGAACAAGACAGAGCCCGCAGTCCCAAGTCCAATCCAGACCGTATAAGCGACGGATACTTGAATGGAAGAGAACGACGCATATAAAAACACAAAGGATAAGGCAAACCCGCCGACAAATAAGATACCTGTCGTGATTTGCTTTTTCTTACTAAACATATTTAAGCCAATGGTCCCGCCGATTTCGCAGGCAGAGGCTAATAACACAAAAAACCAGCCCATGTTATACCGCTTCTCCTTTCTGCTCATGTGCATCTCCATCAGACACTTTTAGTCCAATAATACCGAGGACCAATATCCCCATAAACAATAGCTTTTCGAATGAAAAAGAGCCGCCGAACAGCGCATAATCCATAATAGACGTACCGATGGTTCCAACGCCGGCAAACACAGCGTACACCGTTCCTGTTGGTAGCTTCTCACAGGCTTTCATTAAAAAATAAAAATCAATCGGGATCAGGCAGATAATGATAGCCCACTCCCACACAGCATCTGCTTTATTTAAACCGAACACCCACAGTAATTCGAATAAGCAAGTGAGTGCGACATACATCCAGCTTTTCTTCATGATATTCCCTCCTAAAACTGACGATTCGTCATTTTGAAGCCGAAAAAGAACGTACAGCAGGTGCTGTACTATGTTAAGGTGTCTCTATGCCAAGTGCGTAAAGGAGAAATTGCTTGACCTCCTGCTTTTGAATCAGCACCTCTTCTGTATCTGTTTCTGTAAACAAGTACATTTGCTCAGCAGACGATTCAAGTAAACCGATAATGAACTTCGCCGCATAATGACAATTCAAATTGGCACGAACTCTTTCATTCTGCTTTGCCTTTTCTAAAAAAGTAGCGACCCATTTGTAGAGCGGTTCATAAATATCTTCCCATTCCTTTAAATGCTCAGTTGCGGCTAAACCTGAATAGGTTAGGGCAAGGACATCACGGTATTGTCTTGTAAAAGAGAAGATAAATTCAACAAGCGCATCTGCTTGATCGAGTACATCTGCATGCTGGGTTAATTCCTTTTCAATGGCAGGTACCATCTGTGAGATCAGATGCTCGGCGATAGCAGGCATCACAGACAGCTTTGAAGGAAAATATAAATAATACGTTCCTTGCGCCACTCCTGCTGCTTTCACAATATCTGAAATGGTCGTCTTTTCAATTCCTTTTTCTTTAAACGCATCAATGGCAGCAAGCATAATCTTTTCTCGTTTTGACATATCATCACCGACCTTAAATGACTGAATGTCAGTCAGTTTAACGAAAAAATGACGATTTGTCAATAAGGCATTCCCTTCATTGATTGTGAGAATAAGAGATGAATAGATGCGGTCAGCCCTGAATAAGCTGTAACATGGTCAAGCATGATGTGAGAAAGGGGCAGCTCTCCGTATGACATCCAGCGCTATGTTTTCAATCACTTATTTCCTTCTGCTCGTCCCGCTCTATTTTTATATGAGATACAGACACGCAAAAAAGCACCAACGTTTTATCTATTTGCGAACAGAAATAGTCCTTGCCTGTCTGTTTATTTATACGAATGTTCTATTATATTTGACGGTCTTTCCGAATCGTTTTTCCGCACCAAGGGATCAGGTGAGCGTCAATCTCATGCCTTTGCAATCTATTTATCAAAATCTTCACGCCTACCATCATGGCTATCCCAATCTCGTCTTTTTAAATTTAGCAGGGAACATTCTATTATTTGTGCCACTCGGTTTTTTTCTTTATCAAGCCTTTCGGACCATGTGCTGGCAAAAGGCGGTTTTAGCCGGCTTGTTCTTGTCAACAATGATCGAAGTGCTTCAATGGATGTTCTCGCAATCTGGTATGATTACAAGAAGCAGCGATATTGATGATATCCTTTTAAATACAGTTGGCACAGCGCTAGGCTGTACCTTGTATCAGATGTATCGACGACGGAAGGAGAAAATCAGGTGAAGCGAGTTTGTATCATTCCATGTGGCGCGAAGAAAATATGGGACGTAAATCCAGGGGCAGGAAGTCAGCCGGCGAATCTTGTCTACTTAAGTCCACTGCATCAGCGTACGAAAAGCTATGCCAAAACATTCTTTTCAGACTGGCTGATCTTATCGGCGAAGCACGGATTCTTAAAGGCAGAAGAGATCATTCATGAAAATTATGATGTGGCTTTTGGCATGCCGCATGCGGATCAGATGACGCAAGAAGAACTGAGCCATCAATTTCAAGAAAAACATCTCACTGCATATGATGAACTAGTGATACTAGGTGGAAAGAAATATCGAAAGGTGATGGATCCTTTATTACATCCTCATCAAACAGCGATTTATCCGCTGGCTCCATATAAGGGAATTGGCTATATGCTTCAGGCGTTAAAGAGAGCCGTTGAGACAAACATAGAACTTCCGCCGCATATTTAAACAATTCACAACTCCCAGTAAGCAGGGTTTTGATCATCAAAAAGAGAATGATTGAAGTAGCGATGCTGATCGTTTCATATTCTTTTCAGTTGCTACCAGGATGTCCGCATCGCTCATGATGAGGTGGCACAATGAAAAAGGGGGCATATGAACATGACAACCATCTATTTAGCTGGTGATTCAACCGTTTCATCCTACCCAGATCGTCCTGTTCAAGGAGGATGGGGAGAGTTTTTACACCGCTATACGGCGCATGACGTCAAAGTCGAGAACCGGGCAATCGGTGGAAGAAGCTCAAAAACATTCATTGAAGAAGGACGCCTTGATGACATATTGGCTGAGATTCAGCCGGGAGACTGGCTTTTCACACAAATGGGGCACAATGATGCTTCCAAGGAGAAGCCAGAGCGGCATACTGAGCCATTTACGACGTATAAAAGTTATTTGTCTCAATATATTCATGGAGCAAGAGCAAAAGGAGCAACGCCGCTTTTGTTAACACCCGTTGGCCGTTTTCATGAAAAAGACGGGGAATATATCAATGATTTCCCTGATTACTGTGCCGCTATGAAAGAGCTAGCCGATGAAGAAGAGGTTCTTCTTGTCGATTTAAATACCGCAAGTCTTCAGTTTTATCAAATTTCCGGCATAGAGAAAACAACCTCTTACTTTATGCTGTCAACAGGCATTGAGGATCGCACGCATTTTACAAAAGAAGGAGCAGATGCAATTGCAAGACTTGTTTCTCTTGAACTAAAGGACCTTGGTTTAACCATTGTATGATGTATGACAGGACGGGCGAATGCTCGTCCTGTTCTTTTTTTGCAGAAAGCTATTGATTCCCATAACCAGAGTAGACTACAATAGATACATATGATAATGAGAATCAATATCAATGATAAATAGATCAAACGATGAAAAACAACTGGAGGGACTCAAATGACAGATCAGCTTGAATTGTTTGACGTCACCATTATTGGCGGCGGGCCAGCAGGAATGTACACCGCTTTTTATAGCGGGATGCGGGACTTAAAGACGAAGGTGCTTGAGTACAACGAAAGACTTGGCGGTAAAATTCTACTTTACTCTGAAAAAGTGATTTGGGACGTGGGCGGTTTGCCGCCAACAAGAGGAGAACAGCTGATTCAGCAGCTCGAGACGCAGGCGAAAACATTTGAACCCGAGATTGCACTGAATCAAAAAATCACGACATTCGAGCGCGTGGAGAATGGTCATATCCTGCTGACAGCTGAAAACGGAGATCGTCATTTGACAAAGACCCTCATTTTAGCTATGGGTCACGGGATTCCTGTCCAGCGGAAGCTTGAAATCGAGCATGCAGACCGTTATGAGGTCACAAACCTTTATTACACTGTGCAGGAGCTCAAGACATTTGCAGGAAAGCGAGTAGTCATCTCTGGAGGCGGCGACTCAGCGGTCGATTGGGCAAATGCCCTTGTGCCGATTGCTGAAAGTGTCACCGTTGTGCACCGCCGGGACATGTTTGGCGGACATGAGAAAAATGTTGCCAACATGAAGGCATCCTCTGCACGGATATTAACCCCACATGAACTGACAGAGCTTCATGGTCAAGGTGACACAATTGATGCGGTCACAATTCAAAACATAGAGACAGGCGAAATCGAACGATTGGAAACAGACGCTGTCATCGTCAATCACGGAATGAAAGGTGATTTAAGTGTTCTATCAGAATGGGGCCTCAAGCAGGGGGAATGGGGACTGATCGAGGTCAATGAACACATGGAAACCAATTTATCAGGCGTCTATGCGGTAGGCGACTTATGTACACACAAAAGCAAAGTCCGTTTAATTGCTGGTACGTTTGTCGACGGAGTAAATGCGCTCAATAGCGCAAAGCTTTACATTGAACCAGAAGCTGAAAAAGTGGCGTACGTCTCCTCCCATAATGAACGCTTTAAAGAGAAAAACAAAGAATTACAAACAGCTGGAGCTCGTTGATCAACATCCAGTCAAACATTGAAGTGCTGAAATGGTGTTTATTTTAGCACTTTTTTTATATGGAAGGAGAAAGAGAGAATGAAATCCCGTACTCATACAATTCTTCACATGAAAGAAAGCAGGGAGCGATCTCTTTCTGTGAAACAAACGGTCTCCTGGGAAACGTCTTCCCCTGTGATTCTGACAACGGACGGGGCTGTGAGGCTTGTAATAGAAGGAATGGAATACGAGTTACATGCAAAAGACAGTATACTTATCCGATCCAATATTGCAGTGATCCTTCAGTCTTTATCCAGCGCTCCGGTGGTGATCTATACTGTCACATTTGAACAATTCTCCTTGGCAAGTAATGCGCAAAATGAATTGATCTATAAGGTCAATCATGATGATCTCCCTGATAATGGAGAGCTCGTCAAAGGCTCTGGCTTACTTTTTTCCTTTATAAAACAGATAAAGGCAAGTCAAAGTGTACAAGATCAGGCAAAATGGCTGGAAGAGATGATGGAGATTTTTCACAACCAATCTCAGCCATTCACTGAAAAAGTACATTATTCAATCGAAATGATTTTGAAATATTTAGATGAGCATTATGATCAAAAACTGACGAGAAAGGAACTAGCTCATAAGATGGGCTTTCATGAAAGTTATTTTTCGACCTTTTTCAAACAAAGTATGGGTATGAGCGTGACAGACTATCTTGCGCAAATTCGAATAGATGAAGCAAAAAAACGTCTTCTGCAAACAGATGATCAAATTCAAATCATTGCACGGCAAGTAGGATATGCAGACAGTTTGTATTTCAGCAGGAAGTTTCGGCAGAAGACAGGGAGAACCCCTAGCGAGTTCCGAATGAACCGAAGACCGGAGCGTATTGCAGCTTTTCAATTTACCGGTTCATTGGTCGCATTAGGCATTCAGCCTATTTGCATTGACCAAGAAACCTTGCTCCATTCAGATGTGCTCAAAGAACAGCTATCCGGTTCGCTCGTCATAGATGAACACACGCCTGATGACGTATTCAAATCACTTCAATTAGATTTAATCATCATACCTAACTATTTTTATTCAAAGCCTTCATTGATCAAGCGTTTGGAGCGTATTGCACCTGTGCTTGTCTTGCGATATGGCGGTGATCATGCTGTAAAAGAAGTATTATCCCTTGGTCGCCTTTTAGGAAGAGAGAAAGAAGCAAACGATTGGGTGAAACGTTTCAAGCACCATACTCAAAAGGCAAGACATGACCTGATTTCATTTAGAGAAAAAGGAGAGACAGCTGCGATCTATGAAATGAGAGGACATGACAAAGTGTATATGTGGTCCTATCAGGCGAGAGGTGCCTTTTATCTTTACGAAACGCTGGGCTTAAAGCCTCCGAAAGCCATTCTAGAAGAAGTTCTTCTTCCAGATCAACATGTGGTCATTCCTTTAGAGAAATTGAGAGAATACGAGGCAGATCACATGTTTTTTATTGTCGCTGTCCATCATGGATGGTATGAGCAAATGGAGAAGCGGGTGGAGGAAAGTGATGTTCTCCGTCAATTGTCGGCGGTGAAAAACGGAACCTTTTATCCACTGAAGCTAGAGGAGTTTCGATTCGATGAAGGAGAGCGAGCTCTTCATTTGATTGATCGATTCGTCTCCCGATTGACACAGACAGCCCATCCAACAATTGTCCATATGTAAGTTGCGAGAATCCTCCATAGACCACTTCGTATGAGGTTGATAGAATACATGAGACTAGTAATTGATAACTATTCTCATTTGAGGTGGAGAAATAAAGGAGGAATATTCATATGAAAAAAACATATTGGCTGTGTGCTGTCATTCTGATGTTGGTATTGTCGGCCTGTGGCAATAAAGAGCAAGCCAAAACGGCAGAAACAAAAAAGCAAACGAAAACGGTTGAGACAGTGAAAGGAAAGGTAGTCATTCCAGCCAACCCAAAACGAATCCTCATAGATGGGTATCTAGGCAGTGCAATTGCACTGGATGTTCACCCTGTAGGTGCGACGACACAGGATTTAAAGAATGTACATTTGAAGGATAAGATCAAAGGAATAGAGGATATCAGTGACGAACGTTCAGCTGAAAAGGCACTTAGCTTAAAGCCTGATCTGATTATCACAGCCGTACAGGATGAAAAAGTCTATGATGTTTATAAAAAAATAGCCCCAACCATCGTCTATCCTTACGGTTCTTTCAAAGACGCACATGAAGAAATCACGACACTGGCCAAGGTTTTAAACAAGGAAGAGGAAGGAAAAACGTTCCTTGCTTCCTTTGATCAACGAATCGAGGCAGCTCGGAAAAAAGTGAAGAATGTTTTAAAAGAGAATGAAACGGTTTCCATCATGGGGGCATTTAAAAACGATGTGTATGTGTATGGGAACGGAATTTACCGAGGTGGACAGGCGCTATATCATCAATTAAAGTTAAACCCGCCAAAGCAGGTCGAAGATACGATTTTAAACAGTAAGACAGGCTATGAATTGATTTCCTATGAAACCCTTCCTACATATGCAGGAGATCATATCTTCATTGATGAGTCCAATGGCGGGACATTTGATAAAAATAACTCCATCTGGAAGAGCCTAAAAGCTGTCAAGAAAAAGCAGACCTATCAAATGGACGCAGAATTGTTTTGGCCTTATGATCCAATTGCAGTCGTGAATCAAGCTGAAACATTTGCTGACATATTGACAGGCACATCTGATCAGTAGGAGGTCTGCCAATTGTTAAAGCGCTTCTTTTTATACTACAAACCATATATGGGATTGTTTATATTAGATTTTTCCTGTGCGGTACTTGCGGCCTTACTCGAACTATCCTTTCCCCTTGCCATTAGTAAAGTGATGGATGATTTTTTGCCAAATGGTGATTGGGAAGCGATTTGGTTCTGGGGGAGTTTACTACTCATTTTATATGTCATCAGCTCCACCATGCATTACGTTGTGACCTATTTCGGTCATAAATTAGGGATCAATATTGAAACCGATATGAGGAATCAACTATTTTCTCATGTTCAGCGGATGTCTTTCCGCTTCTTTGACCAAAAGAAAACAGGAAAGCTCGTATCCCGTATGACAAATGATTTAATGGATATTGGAGAGATGGCTCATCATGGCCCAGAGGATTTATTTATTGCGGTGATGACATTAACTGGCGCCTTTGGCCTGATGTTGTCAATTAACTGGCAGCTTGCCGTTCTCACATTTATTGTCGTCCCATTTCTTATAGGATTATCCGTCTACTTTACGAAAAAAATGTCCGCTGCTTTTGATAAAATGTTCTCAAGCATAGGACAGTTCCATTCACGCGTGGAAAACAATATTAGTGGCATTCGCGTTGTGAAAGCGTTCGGTAATGAGTCACATGAAATGGATCGTTTTATCGAGCATAACGAGCAGTTTAGAAAAACAAAACTGACAACGTATCAAATGATGGCACTGCATACAGCTGTGAGTCATTTTCTGATTAAAAGTGTCACGATATTTGGGCTTGTGTGCGGTGCATGGTTTGTGCTTCAGCAAAATATGACGTATGGGGAATTTGTTTCATTTGTGCTATTAACAGGCATTTTCTTAGGACCTATTCAACAAATCAATGCAGTCATTGAAATGTATCCAAAAGGTGCAGCCGGATTTAAACGATTCGCATCACTAATCGACCAAACACCAGATGAACAGGATGCTGAGGATGCAATCGAAGTCAATCATTTGAAAGGAAACATTGTTTTTCAACAAGTGTCTTTTCAATATGAAGCAGACAAACCGGTTCTTCATCATATCAATCTGAAGGTTAAACAAGGAGAGAAAATCGCCATCGTTGGCCCTTCCGGCGCTGGGAAATCGACACTTTGTAGCCTGCTGCCACGGTTTTATGAGTGGCAGGAGGGAACCATTACGATTGATGGGATAGAGACAAGAAAGATGACACTAGCATCGCTGCGCACGCAAATTGGTGTCGTGCAGCAGGATATCTATTTGTTTCATGGGACGATACGTGAAAATATCCTATACGGAAAACTAGATGCATCTGATGAGGAAGTATGGCAGGCAGTGGAGAAGGCCCAGCTGACGGATCTTGTGAATAGTTTGCCCAAAGGTCTTGATACGATGATTGGTGAGCGTGGGATGATGCTATCTGGTGGACAAAAACAGCGTATCTCCATTGCGCGTATTTTCCTTAAAAATCCGCCAATTTTCATTTTAGATGAGGCGACATCTTCGCTTGATACAGAGACAGAGTCATATATCCAAGCATCACTAGAAGAGCTGGCAGAAGGACGAACGACATTTATCATTGCGCATCGTCTAGCTACTATACAGCATGCTGACCGCATTATTGTCCTAACAAAAGAGGGCATAAAAGAGCAGGGAAGACATGAAGAATTACTCAAAACGGGCGGTCTGTACCGTCGTTTATATGAAACACAATTTAGAATGTAAGATAGAGAGAAGCCGGCATATTGCCG
Organism: Bacillus crepusculi; assembly: GCF_014764715.1. Lineage (GTDB taxonomy): Bacteria > Bacillota > Bacilli > Bacillales > Bacillaceae > Bacillus. The sequence goes on from NZ_JACXXE010000007.1 coordinate 202,513, forward strand.
GCTTTCGGCGTGTCATTCGAAAAAGGGCTAAAATGGAGGTCATTTTAACCCTTTTTGATCTATAGACATTCCGGCATTAACTGCGGGGCGCAAATAACATCACACTGACTCCTGCTAAACAAATCAAAGCACCCATCCAGTCATATAAATCAGGTGCTTTTCGATCGACCCACCAGCCCCACAGCACAGCAAGAATCACAAAAACACCGCCATAGGCAGCATAAACCCGTCCAAAGGTTGGGAACTGCTGGAAGGTAGGGATGACGCCATAGGCGACCAAGATAAGGCTTCCGGCAATCCCATAACTGACAGGTTTTGCTTCACGCAGCCAAAGCCAGACAAGATGGCCCCCGCCAATTTCAGCTAAACCAGCCAATAAAAAAAGGACAATCGTTACAATCATTTACGGACACTCCAGTTCTCCTATTTACGTTCTATTATGACACGATGAAAGAATGCGTTCCACCCGGTTCGAATTGAGAGACTGTCGAGAGTTTGCTAAAATCGACTGAACAGTGAATGGTTACACATGGATACTTGACTTTTTTTACATAAGTGATCCAAATGATTTTCAGGGCATCCTTTTTTCATAGGCAGAGGGAACTTTTTGACAGATGAGACGTAGTACATATGGAGGTGAACTAGATGAAAACATACATAGAAAAAGAACTATTTCTTTTATCCATCAGACACGCATGTATTGCATGTTATTTTTTATTGTTTCCATTCGTTGCACAAGTCCTTTATACCCCATCTCCTTTATTGATCGCGCTCATCGCTCTTTTTATGACTCATAACTTAGTAGAATGTATCATTTGGTTTTACAAATCAAGAAACATCAAGAAGCGCCAGTCAGGCAAACTTTCCAAACGAGGGCACCTCTTTGTTCAGCTTGTGCAAAGGCTAGAACAACTGATCATGATTGGTTTTGTTGTTTTCTTTATCAATGAATGGGTGCAGGGAGCGGCTGATATGCTGACTTCTTCACTAGCTATTTTTCTATTGATGGTCTTTTTACTGCAGCACATTCAGTTTTACTACGTCCAGCTATTTTTTAAGTCAAAGAGCTGGTTCACTTATGTTCCTTCCTTGCAAAAGGCTCGCCTTTCTTACATTGCGAGGGAAAGAAAGGCTTTGAAGAGGTCATAAATGTGCTATCGCTCCATTAATCAACCTAAAAACATCAGAAAATTATGATAAAATGTGGAAAAGAAGCATAGAAAGGGAGTGCGGGCGAGTGAAAGCCGTTGGACTATTTGAATACTTACCGATTGAGCATGAGCAAAGCTTGATTGAACAGGAGGTAGCAAAGCCTCAAGCAGCTGGTAGGGATATACTGGTGAAGGTAGAGGCGGTGTCGGTGAATCCAGTGGATACAAAGGTGAGGTCACCGAAGGATCAGAAGGAAGAAGAACTGAAAATTCTTGGCTACGATGCAAGCGGCACGGTTGTTGAAACCGGCGAAGCATGTACGTTGTTTCAGCCTGGTGACCATGTGTACTACGCAGGAGATATGACGCGTCAAGGCTCAAATAGCGAATATCAGCTTGTGGATGAGCGAATTGTGGCGAAAAAGCCTGCCAATCTCTCTTTTGCGGAAGCAGCAGCGATGCCTCTTACAACCATTACGGCATATGAGGCTTTATTTGACCGAATGCATATGAAGCGGAATGCAGAAGGGTCAACACTGCTGATCATCGGTGGTGCAGGCGGGGTAGGCTCAATTGCCATTCAACTAGCCAAATTAGCGAATGCCACTGTGATCGCCACCGCCTCAAGGCCTGAAACAAAAGAGTGGTGTCTGTCATTAGGGGCCGATGATATGATTGATCATCATCAACCGCTTCTTGCGCAGCTCGTGGAAAAAGGGATTGGAGAAGTGGATTTCATTTTATGCTTAAATGATACAGACGGGCATTTTAAAGGCATGGCAGAAGCGATTAAACCCCAAGGTACGATCTGTACCATTGTCGAGAACCGGCACAACCTAGACATTCAATTGCTCAAAAATAAAAGTGCTGCATTTGTATGGGAGTTCATGTTTACTCGTTCTATGTACAAAACAGCGGACATGATCAAGCAGCACGAGCTTTTAACAGAGGCAAGTGCGTTATTTGAACAGGGAAAATTAACGCATACCTTAACAAAGGTGCTCAGCCCGATTAATGCTGCTAACTTAAAGAAGGCACATCAAACGCTTGAGCAAGGCAAGATGATTGGAAAATTTGTGCTAGAAGGCTTTTAGGGAGGGGCAGCATATGACATCATTACAATATCCGATTGGCTTATATGAACCAGCTGAAACACAAACGAAAGAGCAGCGTGAGGCATGGATTGATCAATTGGCTGTGATCCCTCAACGGTATGAAGAGGCGACTTCACAATTGACAGATGCTCAGCTGGATACACCGTATCGAGCGGGAGGATGGACCGTTCGTCAGCTCATTCACCATGTAGCAGACAGCCATCTAAATGCTTATTTACGATTCAAACTTGCTCTTACAGAAGATACACCGCACATACGTCCATATGATCAGGAGGGATTTGCCGCACTTCCAGATAGCAAGGCGCCCATCAGTCTATCACTATCCTTGATCACTAGTTTGCATCACAGGTGGGTCACCTTACTTCGCGAGATGACAGAGGAAGACTTTAGCGCTTCTTATTATCATCCAGCCGATCAACAAACGGTGTCCTTATACGATGCAACAGGAATGTACGTCTGGCATTCACAGCACCATCTTGCCCATATCACGGAATTAATCAAAAGAAATCAGTGGAATTAAAGGAGTCATCACATGTCAGGTAGAAGAATTGTCGGCGCCATGTTTATCTGTATGGCGGCATTGTTTTATGTAGCGAAATACGTTCTTTTCGAAATACGCTATAGTAATAGCTTAGGCTCAGAAAGAACGATTGAGGAACTTGAACAGCTGATTCCTGGCGGAACATGGATCAGTATCATTTTTCTCATCATCGGTTTAGGTTATCTCTTATGGGATGACAGGGAAGTCATTCGTCAATATCTTTTCACCCCAGATAAACAAGTAAAAGAAGACATAAAAAAGACGGACCACAAG
>NZ_JACXXE010000008.1 GCF_014764715.1 Bacillus crepusculi
CTAGCTGGAGACTCTTTTCATCCTGCCTATTCGACTTTAAATTTACTAATCAAATCACGCAATTCTTCTGCCATGGAAGAGAGTGTGGCAGAGGATGAGCTGATCTCTTCCATTGACGCCAGCTGTTCTTCTGCTGAGGCGGCTATGTCTTGAATATTTGCGGAGCTTTCTCGTGATACGTCTGCGATCTCACGGACAGCCTCTGAAACATGTGCCGAGCCTTTTGAAAGCTGGACAACGGTTTGGTTCATCGTTTGAAGCTGATCTGAAATTTCTTTTGTCATGTCGAAAATGTTGTGGAAGCTAACTTTCGTTTGTTCAGTGAAGCTTAAGCCTGATTGAACTTCTTGATTCACTGCTGTGAATACTTCCTGTGATACATCAATGTCTTGAACGATTTCTTTGATCAAGTTCTCTATTTCTTTCGCCGAATTGGCAGATTGAACAGCAAGTTTCCTTACTTCCTCTGCTACAACGGAGAAGCCTCTGCCAGACTCACCAGCTCTTGCAGCCTCGATCGCTGCATTTAGTGCAAGTAAATTCGTTTGGTCGGCAATTCCATTGATGACACCGAGAATTTGTGTAATGTCTTTTGATTTACTTTCAAGTGCACGAATCACATTCTCTGCTTTTTTCACTGACTCATCAATGACATTCATTTGAGAAGCGGTTTTTTCAACAAGCTGTCCGCCTTCTCCTGCGATTTCAGTTGATTTGATTGATGAAGCGGTAATTGATTCAGCAGATTCATTCATGTGCTGAAGGCCTCGGTTCATTTCCTCTAACTCATCTGAGCTCAATTCCACTTTATCATTTTGGCTTTCATTTCCGCTTGAGAATTGTTCAATGGCTAATGTGATATGTTCTGTCGCTTTACTTGTTTGTCCTGCGCTAGCGGTCAGTTCTTCTGATGAAGAAGCGACATTTTCGACTGAGGTTTGAACGGCACCAATGAGGGATCTTAATGAGTCAATCATCGTATTAAAGCCTTTCCCAACTTGTCCAATTTCGTCATCTGATTGGATCTGAAGCTTATCACGCAAATCACCTTCGCTGACTTTTTTCGAGAAACGGGCAAGATTGGATAATCTTTTAGATATAGAGCGGACGATAAAGAAGATGAGGGCTCCTGCTACGATAAGTGTCACACTGAACACGATAATGGCTGTATTGAAAACGGGCTTTGCTGCATCTTCCACTTCTGATACGAGCATCGTTCCACCGATTTTCCAGCCGGTTATTTCATTGGTCACATACGCAACCTTTTTATCTGTTCCTTTGAGTGTGTAGCTGCCGCTTCCTTCTTTGTTTTTAAAAATAATATTCGCCAGATTTTCATTCACTTGACTTCCTGACTTTTGGGTTGGATCTGCTAGAACGGTTTTATCCTTTTCCATGATGAAGGCATAGCCTTTTTGTCCGATTTTGATTTCTTTTAATTTTTGAAGCAGGCTGTCAATTTCCATATCAAGACCAATGACACCTGAACCATCTTTCATTTTTTGAGCAATGGTAATGACCATTTTGCCTGTGGATGCTGCTACGTATGGTTTTGTGATGACCTGTTTGCCATTTTCTGCTTTGAGCGCCTCTTGATACCATGGCCGCTCTCTTGGATCGTAGCCATCCGGCATTTTTTGAACTGGGTATTGCATGAACAACCCCTTTTCAGAGCCAGCATAAATCGCAGATACATCTTTTTCATTAATTTTTCCATATTGCTGCAATTCTTTAATGGTCGCATTTCTATTTTTTTCTTGAAGATTAGAAGCTTTAAGAGAGTCTGTAAATAGTGTCACTGCATCTGCTTTGTTTCCAATATTCTCATTGATTAACGTATCAAAGGCATTGACCTGACTCATCGCACTGCCCATAATCTGTTTGTCTAGCTCTGTCTTTGATGTAAAAAATGCACTAATCGTCAGTGCGACGGTTGGTAGAATAAGGACTACCAAAAAGGCAATGATTAGTTTTTTTGAAATGGATGGTTTTTTGAACCATTGGATCATTTTTCCCATTTTATCTTTCCCCCTTTACTTCTCTAAAGTTATTATCGGATGAAAGGTTTATTTTTAGAGACTGGAAATGACGTTTAAAAATAAAAAAAAATACCCAGACAATTCTGGATATTTTTTCATCATCTTTTAATTAATTTTAAATTGACTTGTGAGCTCTTTTAGTTCCTCTGCCATGTTGGCAAGTGTCACAGAAGATGACGTAATTTCTTCCATAGATGCCAGCTGCTCTTCAGCAGAAGCCGCAATGTCTTGAATGTTCGCTGCGCTTTCTCTTGAGACTTGGCGCATCTCCTGCATGGCTTGTGAAACAAGCTTTGAACCGCTCGATAGGTCAACTGCCGTATCGTTTAATTGGGTCAGTTTTTTCGACATTCCTTCTGCCGCCTCATAAATGTTCTGGAAGCTTTCTTTTGCCTCTTCTGTCATCCCGAGTCCTGCATGTACTTCGCGGTTGACTGCTTTGAACATATCTTGAGACTTGGCAATTTCAAGCACAATTTCTTGGATCAGCTTTTCAATTTCTTTCGCTGAATCTGCAGATTGGACAGCTAGCTTTCTCACTTCCTCTGCAACGACGGAGAAGCCGCGTCCTGATTCACCAGCTCTTGCTGCTTCAATTGCCGCATTCAGCGCAAGTAAATTCGTTTGATCCGCAATGCCGTTGATCACATTTAAAATACTCGTAATATCTTTAGACTTGTATTCTAATTCTTTCATGACTTGTTCTGCTTCTTGAACAGATGTATCGATATGTTTCATTTGGTCGGCTGTGTTTTCAACAATGCGTCCGCCTTGACCAGCAGCCTCTGTCGATTGAAGTGAGACAGCAGCCACTTCTGATGAAGTATGTGACATGCCCTGTAGCCCTTCATTCATCGCCACAAGCTGATTTGTACTAGATTCGACTTTCTCATTTTGCGCTTCATTTCCATTTGAAAATTGTTCAATCGACATCGTGATATGCTCTGTTGCTTGACTCGTTTGGCTGGCACTTGCGGTCAGCTCCTCTGAAGCCGAAGCCACATTGTCGACAGATTGCTGTACAGCTCGAATGACTTCGCGCAGGGATTCACTCATCTTGCTAAAGCTTCTTGTCAAATCCCCTATTTCATCCTTCGATTTGGTTTCAAGGGTTTCAGTTAAATCGCCTTCACTCACTTTATTGGAGAAATCTACAAGCTTTCTAAGCCCAATTGTAATGGAGCGAACGATGAAGAAGATTGCGATGCCGCCAAGGATAAATGAAGTAATTAAAAGAATAATGGCAGAATTCCAAACTGGCTGTGCTGCTTCTTCTGTTTCTGATACAAACATCGTTCCAGCAATTTTCCAACCTGTTAAATCATTCGTGACAAAAACGAGACGCTTTTGCTGTCCTTTATTCTCATAAGTTGCTGTGCCTTCTTTGCCGCTATAAAGGATAGATGAAATATTTCCTGTGACCTTAGAGCCTGATTTTTCTTCTGGATGAGCCACAATTTGTTTGTTTTTATTGGTAATAATCGGATATCCTTCTCGTCCAATTTTAATTTCTTTTATTTTATCGACAATGTCCTGAACATCGATATCAATTCCGATGACTCCCGATCCGTCCTTCAGACGCTGGGCGATTGTGACTACCATACCATTTGTTGTAGCAGAGATGTATGGATTGGTGACAACAGGTTCTCCTTTTTCGTCCTGCATCGCTTGCTTATACCAATCGCGTGTTGTTGGATCATAGCCTTTTGGCATATCTACTTTTGGAAACTGAATGAAATCACGCTTTTTACTTGCTGCATAAAAACCAACCACATCATCTTCATTGATTTTGCTGTATATCTCAAAATGCTCATAAAGTTCATGCTGGTTTTTCTTCTTAAAGTCGGCAGCAGTGGATGTTTCAGTAAAGAGTTTCACCGCGTTTTCTTTGTTCAAAAGCTTTTGCTCGATCATGTCATTCAGTTCAGTGACTCTTGCGTTTGCTCCGTACATGATTTCATGATCTAATTCTCGTTTTGCAATTTCATATGAAATTGTACTTAGTGTGATAATTGGTAAAACAAGAACAAGTGTGAATGAGATGATCAATTTCTTTGAAATCGATGGTTTTTTCAACCATTTTATTGCTCTTTTCATGTTTTTCCTCCTTTTAAACGTTATGTTTTATATCGGACATCTTCATATTATTTTCATGTTTTTCAAATAAAAAGGATGCCTTTTTGTTTATTTTCACAAATTGATTCCTTGCCCAAGCCTTGCGCATACGCTAATACAAAAGGGGGCGCTTTTCATATGATTATCCTTTCAGGACAGCCAGTGACAAATGAGCAGCTGGCATCGTTTCAGTTAGAGGGACAAAAGCGGATCATTTTGATGCAGTTACAAGCCTCAAATGATACGTTCCGTTATAGGCAGACATCTGATTTGTTATTTGAGGTGACTTTAAGATCGAATATCATGAATGCAGCAAGAGATTTGAATAAAAGCGGTGCCTCATTTGCTATCTTTCAAAGGTCCCGTGCGAATGACGCCTATTGGCGTGTATCAGAGGCCGGAGCATTAGAACTGCGCTATCAAGTTGAACCATCTAGAGGGATCAAGGACATTTTTGAAAATGGCTCAAAATATGCATTTGAATGTGCAACGGCGATTGTCATTGTCTTTTATATGGGGGTTTTGCAAACGATAGGTGATGAGAAGTTCAACCGGAGGCTACGCACTTTAACGCTATATGACTGGCATTATGATACCTTGTCGATTTACACAGAGCGCGGGAATGACTTTATCTATGGGGACTGCTTATATTTCGAAAATCCGGAATTTAGCTATCAGCAGTCACAATGGCGCGGGGAAAATGTCATTTACTTAGGAGAAGATCAATATTATGGGCATGGGCTTGGCATTTTAACCGCGGCAGAAATTATTGACAAATTAAATAATAGAAGGCGGCCAGGTGCTGTTCAATCCGCGTATTTATTACCTCAGACCACCCGGATGGATGTCATTTATCTCAGGCAAATGTTCGGCAGCTAAAAAAGGCCTCTTGTCTATTGGTTATGACAAGGGACCTTTGTATGCCTTACGTTTGCGATAATCTTGGAGCGTGCCAAGCATCTTGTTTGCAAGGATCTCCATTTGTTCTAGATCATTTCTTGTGACCGGAGGGTCGTGCCGGCTCCATTTCACGAAACGAACAAAATAGTAGTGACGAATAGGGGTAAGAACGGCAGGGGAGTGCGGAAAATCATCAAATACAAATTCGATTTGTCCTTTTTTCCGGTATGAATGTTTTAAGATGTCCATCCTGTCCCCCCTTATGAATTTATGTCTGCGTGAGTTCGTGCATGATGTCCTCAACAGTTAAAATGGATTGAATGCGTCCAACGCCTTGTCCTGCCCAAAGAGCCATTTGATCAGGGCTTCCCGCAGCAGCTGCCGCTTTTCGCATAGGCGTTGTCCATATATGCTGCACTGGATAGGGAAGAACCTTATCTTCGTGCGGCCTTTCTTCCTCCATCCACTGATTCACAATACCTCTTGCTCTTTTCCCAGAAAATAGCGTTGTGATCTTTGTATCACTGCCTTCAGCCTGTAAAATAGCCTTTTTGTACACTTCCGCCGCAGCGCTTTCCTTACTGGCTAAAAATCGTGTGCCGATTTGAACGGCATCCGCCCCAAGCGCCAGGGCTGCTTTCACACCTACTCGATCTGTGATGCCACCTGCGGCGATCAAAGGCACACGGCATATCTGTTTGACGTCAGAGATCAGACTGATCAGTCCAAGCAGGGCATCTCCTTTTGAAGGCAAAAAGGTGCCGCGGTGTCCTCCTGCTTCACTTCCCTGCAGAACAATAGCATCCATTCCTTTTTCCTCTAAAAGTAGTGCTTCTTCTTTTGTTGTGGCCGTTCCGATTAAAAAGATCCCCTTTTGTTTTAAGCGACGAATCGTTTGTTCATTCGGACAGGCGAATGTAAAGGAAACGATCGGCACACCCTCTTCTTGAATAATGGTGATTTTCTGTTCAAAATCCTCCCATAATTCCTCTTCACTTGGCATCCTCTCAACTGCTGGTCTTACAGGCAGCCGCTTTTCCCAAAATGCCACATTCTCTTTTTTTATATCTGGAATTGGCTCGGGTACAAAGACATTGACCTGAAACAGGCGAGATGTCAGCTCTTTGACTTGTCTAATTTGCTGTCTCATGTTTTCAGGCTGTACATAGCCACTTGCTAAGCTGCCAAGCCCACCATACTGCGAAACAGCTGCTGCGAGCTGCGGCGTTACGGCGCCTCCTGCCATCGGCGCTTGGATGATCCCATGTTTGATTTGAAGCAACGCTGTGAATTCCCCCATTTATTTCCCCCACCTTTTACTCATTTGATGACACTTGGACAAAAAAGTGGCGATGCCTTGGCCCGTCAAACTCACAGAAATAGATTCCCTGCCACGTTCCAAGCACAAGATCACCATGATTGATGAGAATATGCTGAGATGCGCCCATAAAACTCGCTTTCATGTGGGCTGCTGTATTTCCTTCCATGTGTCGATCCTTTGGATGTTCCCACGGAAAGACTTCGTCAAGCCGGCGCAGCATATCTCGTTTGACATCTGGGTCCGCATTTTCATTAATGGTGATCCCTGCTGTCGTATGCGGACAATAAACAATGACGGTTCCGTTTTGAATACCTGTTTCTCTGACATATTGCTGGACCTCGTGCGTGACGTCGATCATGTCATCGCGTCTGTCTGTTTGTACATTGATTTTTTTCATCTGAGATGCTCCTTTTTGTCGTTTCTATCAAACCATACCCTTTTTATGCAAAACAAATCGCTGACAATACACAGAAATCAACCCTCTCACCTAAAGTTTACCAAGCAAAAAAACCTCGTCAAGAGCTCCGAGGTTTTTAAGAAAAGTGAATCTTTTTTATTTCAATGGTACGGATATGATGATCTTCTGCATCTAAAATTTTAAATTCACAGCCTTCTGCTTCAATCGTATCTCCAATCTCAATATCGAATTTATGTGTCATCATCCAGCCAGCTATCGTATCGACATCATCATTCTCGATGGCTAAATCCAATAAATCGTTTACTTCATCGATCAAGGCTTTCCCGTCCATCACATAGTGGAAGTCCCCTTTTTTCACAATATGCGGGGTTTCATCCTGGTCATATTCGTCCCGAATCTCTCCGACAATTTCCTCTAATATGTCCTCTACTGTGACGAGTCCCGCTGTTCCGCCGTATTCGTCTACGAGCACCGACATATGGATCCGTTCCTTTTGCATCAAAATGAGCAATTCTTGAACAGGGGTACTTTCAATTACCCGAATCACTGGGCGCATCAAGTCTTCAATGGTAACCTCTTGATTCAGAAAGCTTGCTTTAAATACATCCTTGCTATTGATGACACCAATCACATGATCTTTGTCTTCTTTGATGACAGGATAGCGTGTGTATCTTTCATTCAGCATATAATGCGTCACGTCTTCAATCGTCTGTTCAATGTCAATGGCTGAGATTTCTGTCCGAGGGATCATGATCTCTCTCGCCACCCGGTTATCGAATTCAAATATTTTATTCACATATTTGTATTCAGATTGGTTAATCTCGCCCTTCTCGTAGCTTTCAGATAAAATCAGACGCAATTCTTCCTCACTGATCGCCACTTCATGTTCTTTGACAGAATGAAAGCCGAATAATTTCACAATACCCCGCGCAGCCCCATTCAATGCTTTAATAAACGGGTACATGACTTTATAGAAAAAAATCAGTGGTTTTGCTGTCACAAGACTGACAGCCTCTGCCTTTTGAATCGCAATCGTTTTAGGCGCCAGTTCTCCAACGACGACATGTAAAAACGTAATAATCACAAACGCAATGATAAACGATAAGATGTCTGTCAATGCGGAATGAAGCTCAAATTTTTCAAAAAGCGGATGCAGGAAATGCTCCACCGTCGGCTCTCCTAACCACCCTAAGCCTAAAGCAGTGATCGTAATCCCCAGCTGACAAGCCGATAAATATTCGTCGAGATTTGAAATGAGCTTTTGAACGTGGATGGCTCTCTTATCACCGCTTTCGATCAGCTGATTGATTTTAGAACCTCTAATTTTCACTATCGCAAATTCAGTGACAACAAAAAATGCTGTCGCAGCAATGAGTAATATGACTAAAAATACGTTTAAAATATACAAAAAAACCCTTACCTAACATTGGTAAGGGCTCACCTCCTCTGGCGTCAATTAATCATTACGGCCATTTAGGAAGATCATTACAAAACGGAGCAATTCAAACAGGGAGACAAGGGCGGCTGCTACGTACGTAAGAGCGGCAGCATTTAACACCTTGTTCACGCCTCTTTCTTCACTGCTTCTAATGATTCCTTCTGAAACAATGATATCTTTTGCACGAGAACTTGCATTAAACTCGACAGGCAATGTGACAAGCTGAAAGAACACAGCTGCTGAGAACAAAATGATCCCAAGCCCGATTAAGTTAAGGCTGCCAAGCAAAATTCCACCAAGGAAAAGAAGCGGGGCAACACCAGAAGCAAAGTTCACGACAGGGAAGATCTTATGTCTCAAGACAAGCGCACCATAGGATTCCTGATGCTGCAAGGCATGTCCAACCTCGTGTGATGCGACTGAAATGGCCGAAATGGAATGGCCGTAGTACACAGGTTCAGATAAACGAACCACACGCTGCGTCGGGTCGTAATGATCAGTCAAAGTTCCTCTTACCGGTTCAACAGGCACGTCGTATAACCCGTTGCGATCTAAAATATATCGAGCGGTTTCAGCGCCTGTTTTCATACTGGCTGCCTCGACCTTTGAATACTTTTCAAAATTATTCTTCACTTTAAATTGTGCCCAAAATGACAATCCCAATGCGGCAAATGTTAAAAAATAAAAAAACAGCATGCTCATCAGCTTCCTTTTTATTTTATATATTTATTTACAATTTTAATGACTTTTATGTAACGTGTACAGCAAAAAGCACTAGGTCTTTTTAAGTGGGATGACAGCGCCGATGAAAAAGAAGAACACACCTAAGCATGCTGTATAAAAGGTGACCGTTCCGTATAGATCTTGAAAAAAACGCAGCCACGAGAAATCACTCATGAAATGATTTACAGCATTTAAGTCAAACACGAGTAAGATCACAGCAGATGATAAAAAGTGTGCGCCGATAAAAAGAAGTACGGTCTTTTGAACGTATGACATTCGAATCCCTCCTTCTCCTCTCTTATTTTAAGATATGGGATCTGTTTCAATACATGACGAAGATGAAAAATTGTTCCTTAATCGGGCATACTGACAGTAGCAGTCTCCCTGAAAGGACGAGTCCGATGAAATCAAACCGTATCTTTATCGCTTGGCTAAGGTGGCCAATTTATCTTCGTATTGCCATCATCATCTGTTTCATACTTCTCTTTTTTGGACAATTAATCGTTTTGCTTGAACCAAAGCAGTACCATACGATCTTTGACGGGATCTGGTGGGCGCTTATTACAATCTCTACGGTTGGATATGGTGATTTTGTGCCGCAAACCATGCCTGGACAAGTCGCTGGTATGGCTCTCATTTTTATCGGGGCAAGCTTTGTCACCGCTTACTTTGCCACACTTGCTGCCGCTGTGTTTAGCAAGCAGCATCATTATGTAGAGGGGAAGGTGGCGTTTAAGGGGAAAGGGCACTTGATTATCGTCGGCTGGAATGAGAAAACCAACAAACTGCTTCAATCCTTTCAAACGATTGATCCAGCCATGCCGATTGTGCTCATTGATGATTCCTTGAAGGAAGGGCCTCTTTTAGAAAATGTGCATTTTATTAAAGGACATGGGACAGAAGATGTCACACTTCGCAAAGCCAATATTATGAGCGCAGATACACTAATGATTACCGCCGATCAGCATGAAAATGAAATGACAGCCGATATGCAGAGTGTTTTGACATTACTTGCAGCAAAAGGATTAAATCCTTCGCTATACTGTTTAATTGAAATTTTAACAGATCGTTACGTGAAAAATGCCGAGCGTGCTGGAGCCAATCAAGTCATTCATACTTCTGATGCTGTGAATCATTTAATGGTCGAACATTTTCTTTTAAAAGAACAGTTCATGGCGTTAAAGAAAAAACGGAATATGACACTGCATAAACACGTCACCATCATTCCAGTACCAGCTTCATTAGCAGGAGAAACGTTCTTAACAGCGCTCCATCACTTTCTAGAGCATCATGTGATCATTGTCGGCGTACAAAAAAAAGAAGGACCCATGATGAATCCTCCCTTTGGATATGAGCTTCATCCAGAGGATGAACTGATCAGCCTTTAAAGCAGTGCATCTTCTAATTCCTTAACGAGTGAAAAGCCAATTTCGGTATAAGCTTTAGAGACATCTCCATCCTTCTCTTTTGGTTCTTGGAATTGGTTAAAGGAAGCTCCCACATTCCCAACCATCGCATGATCATCTAATTTGTCTTGATATACATGCTTCAAAAGAAATGGATGTCCCATTTTCACCACAACGCCTGGCTGATCCAGCTGTCCTTTCTCGGCTGTAAAAGGAACTCTGAGAAAGGTATAGCCATCACGGTTATCAATTTTATAATCAAAATACCCGTGATCATAATCCCAATTGCCATTAATAACATAGCCGAGCGGCTTCATGGTGTCTTCCAAATGGTATAGGGAAAAGCTTTCACCAGTCAGCCTGGATGGTACATGAATCATACGAACCCCTCCTTTTTTTATAGGGTTCGTTAAAGAGAGGAATTCATACATCTGCCTCTCGTAATTTGCACATTGTTTGTAAAAGCGGCATCGAATAAGCTTTGATTGGATGATTGATTGGTTTCATTCGCACTGCCAGCACCTGATGTTTCCTTCACAGCACTCATAGGACAAATGCGACCGACATTACCAAAGTTGACAATCGCTTGACCAGAAATATCGTGAATATAAATATGATTTGTTCTCATTCATTCCTCACCCTCCTCTGTCTATTCTATGTACAAATTACGTAAAGGCTTGCACTAAACCATTAGAAATCAAAAAAGGCACACCCTGATCAAAAGGTGTGCCTTTTCGTTCTTATGATTGTTTTAGACGGCTTTCAAGCTCTGCCTTCTTCTCTTCGAAGCCCGGTTTTCCTAATAAAGCAAACATATTCACTTTATAAGCTTCTACCCCAGGCTGGTCAAAAGGATTGACGCCTAATAAATAACCAGACATCGCACATGCTTTCTCAAAGAAGTAAACGAGATATCCAAATGTATAAGCATCCATCTCAGGAATTGTGACGATTAAATTCGGTACTTTTCCATCTGTATGGGCAAGCATCGTTCCTTCAAATGCTTTTTTATTGACGAAATCAACCGTTTTTCCTGCTAGATAGTTCAAGCCATCAAGGTCTTGTTCTTCTGCTTCAATGACAAGCTCATGTCGCGGCTTGTCTACATTGACGATGGTTTCAAACAAGTCTCTTCTTCCCTCTTGAACATATTGACCAAGTGAATGAAGATCCGTTGAGAAATTAGCAGACGAAGGGTAGATTCCCTTTTCATCTTTTCCTTCACTTTCGCCGAATAATTGCTTCCACCATTCTGCGAAATATTGCAGACCTGGCTCATAGTTAATCAGCATTTCAATTGTTCTGCCTTTATTGTAAAGGACATTACGGACTACAGCATATTGGTAAGCTGCATTTTCTGACAGCTCAGATGATGCGAAGTCTTCGCTCGCTTTTGCCGCACCCTCCATCATCTGATCAATGTCTGCACCGCTAACAGCGATTGGCAATAGACCGACAGCCGTTAAAACGGAATAACGTCCACCTACATCATCAGGGATGATAAAGGATTCATAGCCTTCTTCAGTTGCCAATGTTTTAAGTGCACCGCGTGCCTTATCAGTTGTTGCATAAATACGTTTTTTCGCTTCTTCAGCACCGTATTTCTCAATGAGGAGCTTTTTAAAGATACGGAACGCAATGGCTGGCTCTGTTGTAGTTCCAGATTTTGAAATCACGTTAATGGAGAAATCTGCATCTTCCAGTAGATCCATTACATCTGTTAAATAAGAAGAGCTGATGTTGTTTCCAATGAAAATGATTTGCGGTGTCTTGCGTTTGCCTTTTGGCAAAGTGTTATAGAAAGAATGGTTCAAAAATTCAATCGCCGCACGTGCGCCAAGATAAGAGCCGCCGATTCCAACAACGAGTAAAACATCGGAATCAGATTTAATCTTTTCTGCACTTTTTTTAATGCGGGCAAATTCTTCGCGATCATATTGCTTCGGTAAGTCAACCCAGCCTAAATAATCACTGCCTGTACCCGTTTGCTCATGAATATTATGATGGGCCACCTTCACAAAATCTTTTAAATATGTAAGCTCATGTTCTTGAAAGAAAGGTAACGCTTTCGAGTAGTCAAATTGAATATGTGTCATCGCTTGTAAGCCCTCCATTACGTTAGTTCTGTCCCTTTCACTTTAGCGGAACTAGCTATTGAAATCAAGTGATCGTCACTGGTGCAGCAAAAAGCCGCTTCTCCTGAAGAGAAGCAGCCATCCAGATTATAAAGAGGCTTTTAAAATAGCTAAAATGTCATCACGGTTTAGTTTCATAAAGTTACCAAAACCACCGTATTCCATTTCTTTTGCTGCGATGTCAGCAATTTTGTCTAGTTGATCTTCACCAATATCATAATCCGCTAAACGGCTTGGTGCACCGAGGCTAGTCCAGAAGGCTGACAGTTTGTCGATTCCTTCTAATGCGATATCACGATCTGATTTTCCTTCTGTTTCGATGTCAAACATGTTCAGCATGAGGTTTTTAAAACGTTCCACATTATGATCGAGTGTATGACGCATCCAGTTTGGGAAAAGGATTGCAAGTCCGCCTGCATGCGGAATGTCATAAACAGCCGATACAGCATGCTCAATCGTATGAGACGCCCAGTCGCCAAAATAGCCCATTTGCAGCGTGCCATTTAAAGCGATGGTTCCTGCATAGAGAATGGTTTCGCGATGCTCATAGTTTTGTAAGTCTTCAAGCAGTTTTGGTGCTGTCTCGATGACTGTTTGAAGAACAGCAAAACACATCCGATCCTGCAGAGGCGTGTTTTTGACATTATGGAAATATTGCTCGAAGACGTGGCTCATCATATCGACCATGCCATACACCGTCTGATTTTCTGGCACAGAATACGTATGCTCCGGGTCTAGAATTGAAAAAGCAGGGTGAGTGACTGAACTGCCCCACACATATTTTTCATTCGTTTCCCAGTTTGTAATCACAGAGTCTGGGTTCATTTCTGAACCAGTCGCTGCAAGTGTTAGCACTGTGCCAAACGGCAATGCTTTTTGAGCAGTTGTTTTCTTTGAAATAATGTCCCAAACATCCCCGTCATATTCTGCACCTGCTGCAATCGCTTTTGTACAGTCGATGACACTTCCCCCGCCAACTGCTAATAAGAAATCAATGTTCTCATTTTGACAGATCTCAATTCCTTTTTTGACTGTCGTCAGACGAGGGTTCGGTTCAACGCCAGACAGCTCAAATACTTCTGCCTCTGCGTCATTTAACGCGCTGATCACGTTATCATAAAGACCATTTTTCTTAATACTGCCTCCACCATATACAAGTAACACTCGTTTCCCATAACGAGCGAGTTCGCTCTTAAGTCCTTCTAGTTGTCCTTTTCCAAACATTAATTTCGTTGGATTATAGTAAATAAAGTTCTCCATCTGTTCAACATCTCCTTACAACGAATATATCCAAAAACATGAAAGACTACTGTAACATATGTACACGCTGAATTCAAAAACAGATAACTGCTCGAAAGCAGTTATCTGTTTAAAGTTCAATTAGAGAGAGGCGTTTAAAATAGCTAGAACATCTTCTTTGTTCAGCTTTTTAAATTGACCAAATTCACCACGTGCCATTGCACGGTCTGCAATCAAATCAATTTTTTCATCGTTGATGTCATAGTCAGCTAAACGGCTTGGTGCCCCAAGGCTTGTCCAGAAAGCAGATAGCTTTTCGATACCTTCTAAGCCAACTTCTTCGTCTGTTTTGCCCGCAGGGTCCACATCGAATACACGCACTGCTAATTGTTTAAAGCGGCTTGGGTTTTCTTGAATGACATGCTTCATCCAGTTCGGGAACAAGATCGCAAGTCCGCCTGCATGAGGGATATCATAAACAGCTGATACCGCATGCTCGATATTGTGAGATGCCCAGTCTCCACGTGCGCCCATTGAAAGCATTCCATTAAGTGCAATAGTGCCAGTGAATAAGATCGTTTCACGCAGCTCATAGTTTTCCAGATCATTGATCAACTTCGGTGCCGTTTCAATGACCGTACGAAGAAGTCCTTCACACATACGATCTTGATAAGGTGTATTTTCCGTGTGATGGAAATATTGTTCAAACACATGAGACATCATGTCGACCATGCCATAAATCGTATGATTTTTTGGCACAGTGAATGTGTTTACTGGGTCAAGAATAGAGAATTTAGGGAAGACTGCTGGACTGCCCCAGCCATATTTCTCGTTTGTTTCCCAGTTCGTGATGACGGACCCAGAGTTCATTTCAGAGCCTGTTGCAGCAAGTGTTAAGACAGTACCGAACGGAATAGCTTCCATTGGGACATGCTTACGAGTAACGATATCCCAAGCATCTCCATCGTACTTCGCACCAGCTGCGATTGCTTTCGTTGCATCAATCACACTTCCGCCGCCAACTGCCAAAATAAAATCAATGTCGTTCTCTTTGCAAAGCTCAACCCCTTTTCTTACTGTTGTTAAGCGCGGGTTTGGCTCAACACCAGCAAGTTCAGTGATATGAGCTCCTGATTCTTTTAGGATGCTGACAACTTGGTCATAAAGGCCGTTTCGTTTAATACTGCCTCCACCATATACAAGCAATATGTTTTTTCCGTAGTGTTTGAGTTCATCTGAAAGGGCTGATACTTCTCCCTTTCCAAAAATTAATTTCGTTGGGTTCCAATAAGTAAATCGATCCATGTGATCTCCTCCTCGCGCTACATTATGCGCCTCATTCATTCCAAAAGTAAAGTAATTTGCTTTCATCCATTTTCTTACGCATAGTTTGGCTAAAAATCTGCAAAATATAAATGTATTGATGCTGTAGCGAAAGGAGGAATCACACGATGAGTGCTATTCAACGTATTGCCCTCGTGCTCACGATTATTGGTGCTATTAACTGGGGACTAATCGGCTTTTTTCAATTTGACTTAGTAGCAGCGATCTTTGGCGGTCAAGGTGCTGCATTGTCACGTATTATTTATGGTCTTGTTGGAATTGCGGGTCTTGTCAATCTTGGTCTATTGTTCAAGCCAAGTGAAGAAGTTGTCCGTGACGAGCCGAATCCAGAGGTTCGCTAAACAAAATGACACAAAAAAGGCTGCCCACATAAGGCAGCCTCAGCGTGTAGACAAACCCTCGCATTCGCCTGCAGGTCTGGCGCGCCGGTGCTCACGAATGTCCAATTCGCTCCGGTACTCGCCTTTCCTAGACTTCAAAGGTTTTCAATCATGCTGAAAAGAAGACAAAGGGCTAAAATGAAGATCATTTTAGCCCTTTGTCAACAATCTGAGCACCGTTTGAAGCGGTGCTTTTTTTATTTCTTGATTAAGTCTTTACGGTTAGATTGTTCAATCCACTCTTCAAGTTTATCTTTCAGTGTATTGAAACCTTGTGGCGTAGCAGCTTCTTCTTTCACTTGCTGTGGTCTTTGTTTCTTTGGCTTGCTTTCTTTTCTTTCAGGTGCTTCTTGTGTAGCACGGATAGAAAGGCTGATTTTACCAGCTTTTTCATCAACAGAAAGAACTTTTACTTGAACTTCATCGCCAATTGAAAGGTGTTCGTTGATGTCTTTTACGAAGCCATGTGTTACTTCAGAAATATGCACAAGTCCTTGAGTTTCTTCATCTAATGCAACAAACGCACCATACGCTTGTAATCCTGTTACTTTACCAGTGTAAACACTGCCTACTTCAAACTTTGTCGCCATGATAACAACTCCTAAATAAATGTTTTAATATTCGTTTATACGCAATTAAAAACTATATCATAGAACGGTCTTTTACGCAAAATATTTTTTAAAAGGGTTTAGATGATCACAAAAGGGGGAATACCTGAAAACAAGAATGCTTTCTAGTATTCCCCCCTAATTTGAGAGGCATGAATCCAACTGGATTGGTGCCTTTTTTTATTTTAAAATGACCGGTGCTTCTTCTTTCACTTGTCGATCCTGTAAGAAGCGCTGGATTCTTGACAGTGATTCCTGAAGATGATCGAGTGATGATGCATATGAACAACGAATATGCCCTTCACCACTCGGACCGAATACATTTCCAGGGACAACGGCTACTTTTTCACTTAGCAGTAGCTCCTCAGCAAATTGTTCTGAGCTCATACCCGTGCTTTTAATCGACGGAAAAGCGTAGAACGCTCCGTTTGGCTGATGACATGTCAGACCCAGTTCATTGAGAGAGCCGACAAACAAATTACGGCGTCTTCTGTAGCTTTTCTTCATTTTCTCTACATCTTCAAGTCCATTTTTCAATGCTTCTTCTGCCGCATATTGTGCCATAGCCGGAGCACACATCATAGAATATTGGTGTATTTTCAGCATGGCATCACGGAGTACTGGTGGTGCTGCCACATATCCTAAGCGCCAGCCTGTCATCGCAAACCCTTTTGAAAAGCCTGATATCAAGATCGTTCTTTCCTTCATATCTTGAATCGCCGCAACGCTTGTAAAAGCTTCATCGTACGTCAGCTCTGCATAAATCTCATCCGTGATAATTAAAAGATCATGCTCCTTTGCAAACTGAGCAATATCTTCAAGCTCTTCTTTCGAGTAGACAGACCCTGTTGGGTTTGATGGCGAGCATAGCAAGATGGCTTTTGTCTTCGGCGTCAGCTTTGTACGAAGATCAGCAGAATCGGCTTTAAAGTCTTTTTCAGCCGATGTACTTAAATAAACCGGCACACCGCCTGCAAGTGTCGTAAGTGCCCCGTATGCTACGAAACAAGGCTCTGGAATGATGACTTCATCGCCACTGTTTAAAATCGCGCGAAAGGCCAAATCAAGAGCCTGGCTTCCGCCTACCGTAATAATGAGTTCTTCTTCAGGACTGTAATCAATGTGAAATCGCTTATATAAATAGTGGCTTAGTTCTTTCCGCAAAGATAGCAGACCTGCATTCGCCGTATAAGAGGTAAGGCCTTGCTCTAATGACATAATGCTTGCTTCTCTGACATTCCAAGCTGTCACGAAATCTGGTTCGCCGACACCAAGGGAGATGACCCCTTCCATTGTGGCTGCGAGATCAAAAAATTTTCGAATACCTGACGGCTGAATGCTTTGAACCGTTTCAGATAAATAAGACTTTTTCATTTAAGGAGACACCACGATTCTTTTGTCATCATCCCCTGTTTCAAACACTTTCCCATCATGTTTATATCTTTTCAAAATGAAGTGGGTCGTAGTTGAAACAACGGAATCAAGTGTCGATAATTTTTCAGATACGAAGCGGGCAATATCAGACATGGATCTTCCGCGGATCACAACGGAGAGATCATATACACCTGACATCAAATATACGGACTCCACTTCCTGAAACCTATAAATGCGTTCAGCAATTTCATCAAATCCGACGCCTCTTTTTGGTGTCACTTTCACATCAATCATGGCTGTGACACCTTCGTGACCATCCACTTTACGCCAGTCAATCATGGTTGAATAATCAATAATGACTTTTTGATCTTCAAGCTTTTGAATAATGGCTTCGGCTTCTTCTGTTGTCACGCCTGCCATTTTCGCAATTGTATTTAAATCGGCGCGGCTGTTTTCATCTAAAATCTCTAATATTTCAGTTTCTTTTTCTGTTAGTTTCATTTAATTTCACACCTCTGTATGTAAAAGCTAGTTTTAAAAAATCTTCTGAACATTATAGCACGTTTTTCCCATTATGCTAAGCAGGGAAAAGATTCTAATCGTAGCTTAAAATCCACTATTTAGGGTACAATACAGTCACCTAACAGAGAGTGAGTATCGGAGTGATGAGTGTGGACATTGTTCAGCCAGCTTATATGAGAAGTAAATTCGGTTTAGATATCTATTACGAGCACTATCCAAATGTGGGAAAGAAGACATTGATCCTGATTCACGGTCTCTTCTCTTCTACTTTCAGCTATCGAAAGCTCATCCCGCTTTTGAAACAAGATTTCAATTTAATCGCAATCGATCTGCCTCCATTTGGGCAGTCCGAGAAGTCGAATACCTTTATTTACAGCTATCGCAACATGGCAAATATCATTATTGAACTAGCCGGTTACTTGCAGATTCAGCATGCGATCCTAGTGGGCCATTCGATGGGCGGGCAGATTGCCTTATACGCTGCATCTGAACGCCCAGATCTATTTGAAAAGGCGGTTCTTTTGTGCAGTTCAGGGTATATGAATAAGTCCAAAAAATCGCTTGTTTACAGCACATATATTCCTTATTTTTATCTTTATCTAAAAAGAAAGCTGTTCAAGCAAGGTATTATGAAAAATTTAACCGCTGTTGTGCACGATCATTCGATTATTGATCAAGAGATGGTGGACGGATATTTAAAGCCTTTTTCAGACGACCAAATTTTCAGAGGTATTTTTCGTTTGATTCGGCACAGGGAAGGCGATTTAGCGTCAGATGTCTTAAAGAAAATGGAGACACCCGTCCTGCTGATTTGGGGGGAGGAAGACCGGATCGTTCCTATTCAAATTGGCGAAAGACTGCACAAGGATTTGCCGCACTCGACGCTGCATGCATTAAAAAAAACCGGGCACCTCATTCCTGAGGAAAATCCGGTCTTTGTGTCTGATCAAATCGGCAATTTCAGCCTGTCTTAGCGTGAGCACGAGCTGCTGTCTCTTACGACGAAAAGCTGATTCGCGATATGTTGACAGCTCTCTATCGGAAGAAGCTGCTCAAATGAGTGATGGTAAATAGCTTGAATTTCTTTTGCTAAAGATAACGGGTCTTCTGCGTCGTATAACGCACTGATGACGTCAGCAGGCTCCGTTTCATAAAAGTCCTCTCCATAATGAAAAGGGTCCCATGCCTTCATGATATGAATCATCTCTTCTACAGCTTGACTATCTTTCATCGGTATCACCGCTTATAATAAATTTTGTGATGTTTATTTTAGCACAACCAACAATGGTTGAAAAACAGCTAGAGGTGGGTTTCATGAATTTCGACGAACAGATCATACGTAAAGGTTCAAAATCAGTGAAATGGGATCAAGCAGAGTCTTTGTTCCTCACAACAGATGCACTGCCGATGTGGGTAGCAGATATGGATTTTAAAGCGCCACAGGTCGTCCTTGATGCATTAAAAGAACGATTAGATCACGGCGTATTTGGCTATGCCTATCAGGATCACCAAACGCAGCAGGCAGTGGCCGGCTGGCTCAAAAGAAGACATGGATGGACGATTCAAACAGAAGCTGTCACCTTCACACCAGGTATCGTGACGGCACTTAGTTTTGCTGTCCAAGCCTTTACAGAACCGAATGATGAGGTGGTGATTCAGTCTCCAGTGTATACGCCTTTTTATCAAATGATTGAAAGAAATGGACGTACTGTCTCAACCAATCCTTTAAAAATAGAAAATAACCGCTACATGATGGATTTTGATGATTTAGAGAAAAAACTAAGCAGACCAGAGGCGAAGCTGATGTTCCTTTGTCATCCGCATAACCCGTCCGGCAGAGCGTGGTCAAAAGAGGAATTAAAACGAGTGGGAGACCTATGTATCAAGCATGGTGTAACAGTCGTTTCAGATGAGATTCATTCTGATTTGATGCTATACGGGAAGCCGCATGTGCCATTTGCTAGTCTTTCTGATGATATTGCAAATATTACAGTAACGTGTATTGCACCAAGTAAAACCTTTAATTTAGCTGGGCTTCAGGCATCTGCCATTATCATTTCGGATGAAGAAAAAAGAACCCTTTTCACCAATGAAGTGCACAGAAACGGGCTGGCCAAACTGAATGCATTTGCCATTCCTGCGATGGAAGCGGCCTATCGCCTAGGGGATGAGTGGCTCGATTCACTTGTTCTTTATCTCGAAAACAATATGAAGATGGCGATGGACTATATTGACGAACATCTTCCGAATATGCGTTATATGAAACCAGATGCTTCTTATTTATTGTGGCTGGACATTCGTGATTATCAATTGACTCGAGCGGAATTGAAACGGAATTTGCTGAAAAAGGGGAAAGTCATACTAGAGCTTGGACATGTGTATGGACATGAAGGAGACGGCTTTATTCGGATGAATCTCGGCTGTCCTGCTCTCACGGTGAAAGAGGGTCTGACACGCCTTCATCGAGCATTCACTCTATCAACCAAGTAAGACCAATTATACAAAAGAGCATCCTAGCGGGTGTTCTTTTTAAAGAAAAAAACCCTCCTTTTATCATATCTACTTTGTACATGAGATGATATAATGAGAGGAATTACTATTATTTACGAGGAGAGCATTTAAATGGAAATGTTCAAGGATTTTCTGCTCCATGTATCTTTTATTCTATTTCCAATCTTTTTATATCATGCGCTATGGCTAAGCCGGACCCCTGCTCATTTCCCAAAAAGGAACAAACTGCTCATCACAATATTTGCATCCATCTCTTCCGCACTATGTATTCTATATCCAGTTGGTTCGATTTTAGATTTACAAACTGGGCTTCAATCAATTCCCCTTGTACTTGCCATTTTATACGGAGGGTACACTGCCGGTATTGTCGCCATCTTGATTAGCTCTATTGTCAAATTCGTGATGTATGGCTCTTTCTTATGGATTGGACTCATTGTTGTACCGATTTACTTTTTCATCCCATTTCTGTTCTACCGGAAATGGCGTCAATATTCAAAGGTAAAAAAGCTGATATTCGGAGTCCTCATCGGTCTATCAAAAGGAATCTTTATTTACATTGGACTGCTTGCAGTCAGCCTAATAGAATACAGCCCAGCTTTTATTATGCAGCAAAAGTTCCTTGAGTTATTTTTCTCAACTCTTTATTACATATTTTTTCTTGTGCTAAGTATCTATTCCATTGAATTCATCAAAGAAAATGCACAAATGAGAACACAGCTCGTCCAGTCAGAAAAGCTGACCATTGTGAGTGAGCTCGCTGCAAGTGTCGCCCATGAAGTCCGCAATCCGCTTACAGTTGTGAGAGGGTTTATTCAATTGCTCTTTTCTAGTGACAATGTAAAAGAGCCGCCTGCTCATAAAGATTATAAAAATCTCGTTCTGTCCGAGTTAGACCGCGCGCAGGATATTATCACGAGTTATCTTGATATTGCGAAACAAAACTATTATCAAATTGAATCTCTCAATCTGTCTAAATTACTTGAGGAATGTGCATCACTGATGACATCCTATGCGAATTTTAAATCGGTCACGATTCATCAATCCATTGAACCCGGCCTATACATTCAAGGTGATGAAACGAAGATCAAGCAAGTCATGATTAATTTAATCAAAAATGCGATTGAAGCAGCCCCCGATCACGAAGGGAAAGTGGAACTTTTTGCTTCAAAAGAAAATCATAAAATATGCCTTTATTTCATTGATAACGGTGTAGGCATGACAGAAAGCCAAATGAAAAAGCTTGGCGAACCGTATTACACCTTGAAAAATAAAGGGACTGGACTTGGGCTCACAGTGACCTTCTCTATCATAGAAAATCACCACGGAACCATTCGTTTCAAAAGCTCTCTACAGTCTGGTACAACAGTCACCGTGAAGTTTCCTGAAGACACAAGAAGGAAATGATCAATCCATATTTTTTGTTCTTTTTTCATCTATCTGCTCCTGCTTCTTAGACGCGCGAACGATCAGACGAAAGCAGATAAATGCAGCAATAAAGAAAAGTACTGTGGTGATTGCCGCTGGGATGTACTCCCTTTTATCTTCAGGAAAATACAGTAAAAAGAGTGCGATGAACGACAGCATTCGCCATTCCCCCTTTTGCTCGTTTACCTCACTATATTAGCTAAAAGAAATGAAATACCTTCCTGCGAGAAGGAAATGGAGGAATTTCACATGACAGACATTCAAATGGGACAGGTTGTGAAAGGTTTTTACAAAACAGGTGTGTACGTTGGGGAAGTGACAGCAGTGAAACCGTCGGCCTATCTCGTTCAAATCAAAGCGGTTCTGACACATCCCACTCAAGGCGACCTGCATCATCCGAAAGAAGCAGACGTGCCTTTTTTTCAGGAGAGGCGAGCTTTGGCCTATAGAGAACAGACAAATATCCCTCATCATATGGTAAAGCCTTTCGATGGTGACATACCTGATTATCAAGTGTCACTGAAAGAAGCCGTAAACAAATTAAAAAAAGCGCTCCATGCGGATGATTCCAAATGGGCTGAAAAATCGAGAGCCTGCCTATCTTCTCTTGAAAAAGATTATTTTCCAGAAGACGCCCGCTAATCAGTCGAATCAAAAAAATGAGAGAAATCGATGAGTTCGCCAATTTTGGTTGTTTTCGGGTTTTCCACATAGGCTCTGTCTTTTTCAAAAAGAGTGAACAGCTGATAAGTCGTCATGGCATCATCAAGTGCTTTATGATGCTTACCAGCTCCTTCACTGCCATATTCCTTTGCGGCTTTTCGCAGCCCCGTAAGTGTTCGGTCACCAAAAAAGGTTTTATATTCAAAGGCGAGATCCCGCGTCTTTCCTTTAAAAGGAAAGGCAATATGGTTGAGCATACAGTTTTGCTTCAATACCTTCATGTCCATATTCCCCCACGTGATAATCTCACAGTCCTCTCCCCCATCAAGCGACATGAGCTTCTCGATAAACGTCTCAAATGAAATCCCGCCGTCTACATCCTGCTGCGTAATTCCGAGAAAAGTTTTACAGCGCTTTGTCAGCTTCGGGAATTTTTTCGGTTTGACGTAGCTTGAGAACGTGTCTATGATCGTTTCATTTGTTGCTTTCACTACCCCAGCCTCAATAATTTCAGGGAAAAAATTTTGTGGATGATACTTTCCATCAGGCATCGTAAATTCAAAATCGACCACAAGCAACGTCTTCTGTTCCACCAGTCTCACCCCACTTTCTCGTCTGTTTTTGATCCTGCTATCATTATATTAAGACGGACCTTGAAATCACTTCATTTTTGCGAAAATAATGCAGATTCACTATGCCCAACCTATTCACCAGATGAAAGATCGTTTATTTTCCTTTATAATTATTAAGGAACACGAAATAATTAAAGAAGGTGGTCTCTATCACAAACAGGAAGAAAAACTTGTACATCATGTGGTTTGTGAACTTTTTTGTATCTGCCAGCATTACAATGATCGTCCCTTTTTTATCACTTTACATAGAATCTCTTGATAGTAGCTATTCGAATGAATTTGTCCAAAGATGGAGCGGCTATGTCTTTGGGGTCACGTTTTTAACGGCCTTTTTGATCTCTCCAATTTGGGGACGAATTGGGGATAAGCATGGGTATAAAAAGATTTTGTTACTGAACGGCATTGGCATTGCCACGAGTATTCTATTAATGGGGCTTGTTCAAACCGTTTATCAGCTATTCGCACTGCGGCTCTTCATGGGGCTTGTCACAGGCTTTATCTCTACTTCAATGGCGCTGATCTCTGCTCAGACTGAAAAGGCAACTGCCGGTAAAACATTAGGAACCATGCAAATGAGTAATGTCGCCGGAGGATTGTTCGGCCCATTAATGGGCGGGTTTATGGCAGACAGCGTCGGATTCATTTATACGTTTTTCTTAACAGCCGCTGTCATTTATGTGTCGGCTATTGTCATTATCTTTGGTGTGAAGGAGCAGCCGATCCGGTCAAAAGAAGCAAAGCGCGTCTCTTACTCACGAAAGGATGTACTCATTCATATTTTCAAACAGCCATTGCTTGTGGTCACGATGCTTTTAACGTTTATTACGCAAGTGGGGAATTTTAGTATTCAGCCACTTTTAGCCTTATACATTCATGATTTGCACGGCCCGGTCAATCTTGCCTTTTATGCGGGACTGGCGTTTTCTGCAACTGGACTTGGCAACTTGCTCTTTACTCGAAAATGGGGAGAGCTTGGGGATCGAATCGGACACGATAAGGTGCTGCTTGCCCTTCTCATCCTCTCCTCTATTTTATTCATCCCGCAAGCCATGGCGGATTCCTACGTCATGTTAGTCATTTTTCGTTTTCTGTACGGGATGGCACTAGGCGGAATTATTCCGTGTACGACGGCGTATATTCGAATCAAAGCACCTACCTCCATGCAAGGGGAGGTGCTCGGATACAACGTCAGCTTCCGATTTCTCGGGAATGTCGTCGGTCCAGTCATCGGCGGCATTGTAGCGAGTCATTACGGGATTCCTGCTGTCTTTTATGTCACTGCCGGGATTTTTCTGTTTGGCGCGTTATTTTTGTGGGCGGTCCGCTCACATTCACAGGCAAAAGAAAGGAGTGTCTGATCCATCATCAGATACTCTTTTTTCATGTCTAGAAGCCCTCTTCACTAGACTTCACACCCATTCTTTTCTAAAAATAACCTTCTCGTATTCGCAAAAGAATGGTACGATATGGCTAGAAAATTGAAGAAAGTGAGTGACCTCATGTTTCGTGCAATGATTGGTTGGTTATTACTTGCTGCCCTCATCCCATTATTTGTTCTGACTTTTTATCTATCAAAGGAAGAAGCTGCAAGTGTAAAGCCTGTTAACGAAGTGCTTGATCAAAAAATCAAGCTGGAAAAGATAGATTTTTCCCAAAACAGTTATATGTATGATCGGGATGGTTCTCTCATCTCTGAGATCGTATCGAATGATGAGAACCGAGTTTTCGTTCAATACGATAAAATTCCTGATCCTGTGAAGGAGCTGTTCCTCCGCTCAGAGGACCGCAACTTTTATGACCATAAAGGCATTGACTTTATGGGGGTTGTCCGCGCCCTTGCCGCAAATGTCAAAAACCATGGCATCAGCCAAGGTGCGAGTACGATCACACAGCAGTTATCCCGTAACTTATATTTAAGCCATGAACGTTCGTTCAGCCGAAAGTTTACGGAGCTGCTCTATTCCTATGAACTCGAGCGGAAATTTACGAAAGATGAAATTCTCGAAAGCTATTTAAATACGATTTATTTTAGTAACGGGGTTTACGGTGTCGGTTCTGCGGCTAATTACTATTTTGATAAGCCGCTTAGTTCTTTGTCGCTGGCACAGATGGCATTTATCTCTGCTATTCCAAACAACCCAACACTGTATGATCCATTAAAACAATTCAAACACACAAAGAAACGACAAGAACGGCTACTCGGGATTTTGAAAAAAGATGGCGTCATCACCAAGAAGCAATACAAAAAAGCCGTCAAAGAAAAAATCAGCCTGTCCTTAAGTGAAAAGAAAAATCTTTACCCTGACTATGTGACATATGCCAATGAGGAATTTACCGATCTTGTGTCTGATCAGGAAGGCTTTACAAAACGATTGAAGAAGGCAAAAACAGCAGGAGCAAAAAAAGCCATTCAAAAGGAATTATCTGAAAAGGTGAGTGCCCTGCTCCAGGATGGCGTGAAGATTTATACAGCACTTGATCCTTCCTTACAGCAAAGAGCGGTCTATCAGCTCAATGCTCAATTGCCTTATCAAGGTGTGGAAGGCGGATCAGCCGTCATTAACCATGAAACCCATCAAATTGTTGCACTTGCTGGCGGGAAAAACTATAAAAAGTTTGATTTCAACTACGCCTATCAAGCGCAAAGACAGCCCGGTTCTGCGATTAAACCGCTTTTAGACTATGGTCCTTACATTGATCAAACAGGGGCAACAGCTTCAAGCACCATCAGTGCCGGCAAGTTTTGTAGCAGTGGTTACTGTCCGCAGAACTATAATCACAAAACGTATGGTACGGTCTCACTTGAAACAGCCTTTAAGAATTCTTACAATACCCCTGCAATCCGAATGCTGGATACAGTAGGCGTCAAAAAAGGCTTCAGCTATTTAGAGAAATTCTCATTCGAACATATTGTAGCAGATGACTATCGCCTTCCTTCTGCACTTGGAGGATTTACGAAAGGCTTCTCGCCGCTAGAAATAACAGATGCGTATACCGTTTTTGGCAATCAAGGTGCCTACACGCAAAGTCATTCGATCACAAAGGTGACAGACTTAAACGGCAAAACCCTATACAAGTGGAAGGAATCACCGAAGCAAGTGTATTCTCAGCGTACAAATGAAACGATGCGCAAACTACTGGCCTCCGTTGTGAAAAGTGGAACAGGGAAAAAAGCCAATTTCAACTCCCCTTACATCGGTGGTAAAACGGGGACCTCTAATGACTACAAGGACATTTGGTTTGTTGGACTGACTGATCAATATACAATGGGTGTATGGGTCGGAAGAGATAGAGGAACGGTTGAATCAATTTATAGCTCAAGCCCGCACTTACGTATTTGGAAAAATACGATGCAATACGCCAGATAAACAGGAGGTTTGATTGCGATGCATTCAACACACCCGCCCCATTTGATTTTATTTGACGGTGTCTGCAACGTATGCAGCGGCGCTGTTCAGTTTGTGATTAAGCACGATCCGGATGAGCGGATGATGTTTGCTTCTTTACAATCAGATACAGGGCAGCGAATTTTACAAGAACATGGTTTGCCTTTAGATGAGTTCAATTCATTCATTTATATTGAAGAAGGCACTCTTTATATGAAGTCGACAGGCATTTTAAAAGCTGCATGGCATCTAAAAGGAATGTACCGGTGGAGCTATTTGCTCCTCGCCATTCCGCGCCCAATCCGTGATTGGTTTTATCAGCTCATCGCGAAAAATCGCTACAAATGGTTTGGGCAAAAAACATCCTGTATGATGCCTACACCCGATATTCAAAAACGATTTCTTTCATAAAAAAAAAGCATCCTCCATCATGTCGGAGGATGCTTTCTTTGTCTGTTTAAGCAGGCAGACTCGCCATTACACTATTATAAAGCTTAATAAATAAGTACAAAATGCCGATTAAAAATGTGGCCCAAAACAGCAGAATAAACATCATAAATCCAATTAAATTCAGCATAGAAAGCGATTGATAAATACGTACGACAACCCAGATAAAATAAACAAGACTTGCTAAAACAAACAGTCCCACAAGCAGAATCAACTGCTGCGTCAACAGAAAGGCAAGCAAGCTGGCAAACAAATAAACAACGGATGCAATCCGAATTTTCTTTAAGTTCTCCCCTTCAGGGTCCTTAGCGAAAAAGAGTAGCGCCAGCTCTAACACCGTATCTGCAATCAGTTTTAAGGCAGATAAGATCATAAAGTAAACAAGTGCAAAAGCGGCAAAAAGAGCAAGACGGATGCCCTGTTCTGAGAAGAATTCCAGCATTCCTTTTAAAATACCTGCCTGCGTCAAGAAATCAGTCGTGATCCCTACGGTGAAAATCGAAAAAGCAGAGCTGAATAGTAAAATAGAAATCAGCGGAAAATATCCAGTCAAATATGTATTTTTCATAAATAGATCCTTTCTCATAAGCTCACATTTATTATGGCTCACTTAAAACGGATTGACAAGATGCTTTCAAAGTAAACTGGCAACAAAATCAAATTTGTGATTTTGAACGTACATTCCTTCACAAACTTACATTTTCCCGTTAAAGTATTACTATTACGAAAAAATCGCGTTAGGGGTATACTCGTGAAAAAAACTTTAAGACTGCAAACACGGCTGACGATCTTTGTTTGTATCGTTGTCCTGATCTCTCTTTGTATCACATTCTTTACGATATGGTCGGAAACAGCCAAGAATATTCATCAGCAGGAGCGTGACATTGCCCTCTCCACTGCCAAAATGGTCGCAGAGGCTCCGATCACAGCGAAATCATTAGAAGATCATTCATACTCAGCACTGCGTAAATATACAACAAGTGTTCAGCGAATCACCAAAACGGAATTTGTTGTCGTCATGGATATGAACGGCATTCGCAAAACACATCCGAATCCGCAAAAGATCGGGAAACGGTTTGCTGGCGGTGATGAAAAACCGGCATTACACGGTAAAGAACATATTAGTACAGCTTCTGGAACACTAGGCAGATCCATGCGTGCTTTTGTTCCTGTTTATGATCAAAACGGAAAGCAGCTCGGAGCTGTAGCAGTAGGGATTACATTAAAGGAAATTGATTTGATTATTCATCAAAGCTTACTTCCGCTCTACTTCGTCACATCACTTAGCCTTCTGTCTGGCATTATCGGCGCACTCATTGTTGCGCGCAAAGTGAAGAAGATTATGTTTGGGCTGGAGCCGGATGAGATCGCCACATTATTAAAAGAACGAAGCGCTATGCTAGAATCAACGAAAGAAGGAATTCTTGCGGTCGATCAGCACGGTAAAATCAAGCTGGCCAATCTAGAAGCCAAACGCCTCTTTCATAATATGGGCATTAAAGGTGATCCTAGAGAACAAGATGTTCAGACTCTCCTTCCTTCAAGCGGCTTAAAGCAAGTGATTGAAACCCGCAAGCCGCTGCTTGATCGTGATGTGAGAATGAATGGACTGGAACTTGTCTTTAATGAGGTACCAATTACGGTAAAGGGTGAGATTGTTGGGGCGATTGCTACCTTCCGTGACAAAACAGAAGTCAAACACCTTGCTGAGCAGCTTAGCGGCGTCAAGATGTATGCCAATGCCCTTCGTGCCCAATCACACGAATTTATGAACAAGCTCCATGTGATTTTAGGATTGGTCCAGCTCAAAAATTACGATGACCTTGGCACCTATATCAAAGATATTGCCATTTATCAGCAAACAGAAACCAATGAAATCATCAACCATGTGAAAAACTCTGTCTTAGCAGGATTTTTACTAGGAAAACAAAGCTACATCAGAGAACAAGGTGCTACCTTAGAAGTCATGTGCAGCACACAGGTTCCAAACACAGAGGACCCCGCAGTGACGCATGATCTCATCACCGTTATTGGCAACCTGTTAAATAACGCACTCGACGCTGTTTCTCATACAGAGATCAAAAACATCTCGATCTCCTTCCGATACGCCCAGGAGCAGCTTCATATTGAAATTACGGACACAGGGGTCGGTCTGACAAAAGAAGAACAGAGCATCATGTTTGATCAAGGCTTTTCAACAAAAGGAGAAGACAGAGGATTCGGGCTCTACTTCGTTGACCAAAGCATTAAAAAATTGAACGGACATATGATTGTCACGAGTGAAAAAGGAGAAGGAACGACCTTTAGTCTTCGCATTCCGTATAAACAAAAGGAGGATTCACATGATTAATGTGTTAATAGTAGAAGATGACCCAATGGTTGGGGAGCTGAACAAACGCTATCTAAGCCAAATAGAAGGCTTTGAGTTAAAGGGGATTGCTACCTCCTTTCAGAAGGCACTAGAATTTTTAAAAACAGAAGTCATTCATCTTGTACTGCTCGATATTTATATGCCTGGGCAAAATGGGCTGGCGCTATTATCAGAAATTCGCCAGCAAAATCATTCTGTTGATGTCATCGTCATTTCGGCTGCCAATGAAGTCGACGTTGTGCAGCAAACGATGCGAAACGGTGCTGTTGATTATTTAATCAAGCCGTTTGAGTTCGAACGATTCCAATCAGCTTTGGCAGAGTATAAAAGAAAACACGCCTTGTACCAATCGATGAACAGCATCTCGCAAAACGATTTAGATGCGAAGCTCTTTCATAAAAAAGCAGATGCAGAAAAAGTCCTTCTGCCAAAAGGTCTGACGAAAAGCACCTTAAAACTGATCTGGACAAGCATTCAATCATTTGGTCAGCAGGCTTTCACGACCGAAGACCTAGCCAACCATACAGAAATTTCTCAAGTTTCCATTAGAAAATACTTGAAATTTCTTGAGGACATCGAAGTAGTTGATGTGGAAATGGCGTATGGAACAATTGGACGCCCTGTTTTCCAATATAAACTCAATACGAATCATATGAATTTGATTCAGCAATATCTATAATTTGATGCATCTGACCTTTCCCAAAGGCCAGGTGTTTTTTTATAGCATACGATCTAACAAACCCCTTGATATCAGCGGTTCCACTGTAATATGGTACATTGCAAAAGCGGCATTATATCATATTTCAACCGATAAAAAGACATCCAATTAAACCTTTTAACATTTTTTTTAAAATAAAACAAATTTCTATTTATTTATTCGATCGGAAATGATAAATTATGATTGATTAGTTCAACGAGATATAAGTCTGATGTCTTACTTCTTCTCTCCTGCACTCCATAAGTTTCATGGAAAAGCAGGATAAAATACCCTTTTTATAAGGGTGAGAAGAGATAGGTCGGTCTTTTTTCGCGAGACTTTTCTGAAACTTTTTAATATTATAGGGGGTTATGTTTTGAAGAAGCGCAAAATTGGACTAGCATTGTCCTTAGTCGTAGCAGCAGGAACCATCCTTGGAGCATGCGGCAACTCTGGCTCAAACAGCGGTGAAAACAAAAAAGATAAAGATCAATTCACTGTTGCAATGGTAACTGACGTCGGTGGTGTCGATGACAAATCGTTTAACCAATCCGCTTGGGAAGGTCTACAAGCATTTGGGAAAGACAACAATTTAACAAAAGGTAAAAACGGCTTTGATTACTTACAATCTAAATCAGACGCTGACTATACAACAAACTTAAACACACTTGCTCGTGAGAAATTCGACCTGATTTATGGTATTGGTTTCTTAATGCAAGATTCTATTAGCGAAATCGCAGATCAACGTAAGAAAAACCATTTTGCAATTGTTGATGCAGTTGTGAAAAAAGACAACGTAGCAAGCATTACGTTTAACGAAAACGAAGGATCATTCCTTGTTGGTGTTGCGGCTGCTCTTTCTACAAAGTCGAACAAAATCGGTTTTGTTGGCGGCGTTGACTCTGAATTAATCAGAAAATTCGAAGTTGGATTCCGCGCAGGCGTCGAAGCAGCTAATCCGAAAGCAAAAGTTGAAGTGAAATATGCTGGTGCATTCGATAAAGCAGACATCGGGAAAGCAACCGCTGAAAGCATGTACAAATCTGGCGTCGACATCATTTATCATGCAGCTGGCGGCACTGGAACTGGTGTCTTCACAGAAGCGAAAAACCTGAAAAAAGCTGATCCTAACCGTAAAGTTTGGGTCATCGGTGTAGATAAAGATCAGTATGACGAAGGAAAAGTACCTGGAACAAAACAAAGTGTCACCCTTACTTCTATGATTAAGAAAGTAGACACAGCGGTACAAGACTTAACGACAAAAGCAAAAGAAGGTAAATTCCCTGGCGGCGAAGTGATCACTTACGGTCTGAAGGAAGGCGCTGTTGACATTTCTCCATCTCAAGATAACCTTGACAAAGATGTATTGAAAAAAGTAGAAGAATGGAAACAAAAAATCATCAAGGGTGAAGTCAAAATCCCTGCAACACGTGATGAACTAAAAGATTTTAAAGCTTAATTTGAGCATCGGGATAAGCACGCCTTATCCCCTTGCCTCTCCTTTACCTCCTCTTTATTCGTAAAAGGTGGTAAAAGAAAAGCTGCAGCCTCGTTTTGCAGCTTTTCTTTTGCTAGTTTTTATCTTCATCAGCACCCTAAAAAAGGAGCGGTTAAACCTGTGGATTATGTCATTGAAATGTTGAATATACGCAAAGAATTCCCTGGCATTGTAGCAAACGACAACATTACGCTACAGCTAAAAAAGGGCGAAATTCATGCGCTACTTGGTGAAAACGGCGCTGGAAAATCAACGCTCATGAACGTGCTTTTCGGACTGTATCAGCCTGAAAAAGGTGAAATCAAGGTACACGGAAAACCTGTGACCATCTCTAGTCCAAATGATGCGAGTGATTTAGGCATCGGAATGGTGCATCAGCACTTTATGCTTGTTGATACATTCACTGTCGCTGAAAACATCATTTTAGGAAAAGAGCCAAAGAAGTTTGGAAAGATTGACAAAGAACAAGCCATACAGCAAGTACAAGAGCTTTCTGACCGCTATGGTTTGAAAATAGACCCTGCCGCAAAAGTATCTGACATCTCTGTCGGCATGCAGCAGCGTGCAGAAATCTTAAAGACACTTTACCGCGGCGCTGACATTTTGATCTTCGACGAACCAACAGCCGTCTTAACACCTCAAGAAATTAAAGAACTCATACAAATTATGAAAAATTTAATCAATGAAGGCAAATCCATTATTTTAATTACCCACAAGCTGAAAGAAATTATGGATGCCTGTCATCGCGTCACCATTATTCGAAAAGGCCAAGGCATTCGTACTCTCGATGTGGAAAGCACAAATAAAGACGAACTTGCGAGCCTCATGGTTGGCAGGGAAGTCTCATTTAAAACTGACAAAAAAGCAGCCTCTCCTGCTGAGGAAGTGCTTCAAATCGAGGACCTTACTGTTAAAGACGCACGAGGAATCGAAGCGGTCAAACATCTGAATCTCTCAGTGAAGGCTGGCGAAATTGTCGGAATTGCTGGGGTAGATGGCAATGGTCAGTCTGAATTAATTGAAGCCATTACCGGTCTAAAAAAATCAGAATCTGGCACGATCATGCTAAACGGGAAAGCCATTCAAAATCTCCCGCCTCGTAAGGTCACCGAATCTGGGATTGGACATATTCCTCAAGATCGTCATAAGCATGGACTTGTACTCGATTTTTCAATTGGAGAAAATATTTCCTTACAAACGTATTATCAGCGTCCTTACTCAAAATTTGGCTTGATGAATATGAAAAATATTTATGAAAAAGCAAAACGAATCATTGCGGAGTATGACGTAAGAACACCGAGTGAATATACAGAGGCGCGCGCCCTGTCAGGTGGTAACCAGCAAAAAGCCATTATTGGCCGTGAGGTTGACCGCAATCCTGATTTATTAATTGCCGCTCAGCCGACACGAGGTCTTGATGTTGGTGCGATTGAATTTGTTCATAAGCGTCTGATTGAGCAAAGAGACTCCGGCAAAGCCGTTTTGCTCATCTCCTTTGAGCTTGATGAAATTATCAATGTCAGTGATAAGATTGCTGTCATTTTCGAAGGCAGCATTATTGCCATTGTTGATCCAAAAGAAACAACAGAGCAAGAGCTAGGTCTATTAATGGCTGGAAGTACGCAACAGGAAGTGGGGAAAGAAGCAAATGTCTAATCGCTTAACAAATCTGCTGATTCCGCTTATAGCCATTGTACTTGGTCTTTTCGTTGGGGCCATTATTATGCTGGCAAGCGGTTATAGTGTCATCGAAGGCTACGGTGCCCTTTGGAATGGCGTCTTCGGTGAAACCTATTATATGGGAGAAACCATCAGGCAAGTGACACCTTATATTTTATCAGGACTTGCTGTTGCTTTTGCATTTCGGACAGGTCTCTTTAATATCGGTGTAGAAGGTCAAATGCTCATTGGCTGGGTAGCTGCTGTATGGATCGGAACAACCGTCCATGCACCTATGTATATCCATCTGCCGCTTGCACTCATCACGGCTGCTGCCGCAGGTGCATTATGGGGCTTTATTCCTGGATTTTTAAAGGCCCGATTTTATGTTCATGAAGTCATTGTGACGATCATGATGAACTATATTGCGCTTCATGTCACAAACTATTTGATCTCAAATGTCTTAACAGACAATAAAGATAAGACAGAAAAAATTGATGCCACTGCCTCACTTCGCTCTGGATTTTTTGAGCAAATCACCGATTTTTCCCGAATGCATAATGGGATTTTTGTTGCCATTATTGCTGCGGTCGTGATGTGGGTCATTATTCAAAAAACCTCTAAAGGCTTTGAATTACGGGCTGTTGGGATGAACCAGCAGGCATCACATTATGCCGGCATGAACGTTCGCCGCAACATCATTTATGCGATGCTCATTTCAGGTGCCTTTGCAGGGCTTGCAGGCGCAATGGAAGGTCTTGGCACATTTGAATATGCCTCTATTAAAGGCTCGTTTACAGGCGTCGGTTTTGATGGAATCGCTGTTGCCTTATTAGGCGGAAATACAGCCGTTGGTGTCGTCTTAGCGGCATTACTGCTTGGTGGATTGAAGGTCGGTGCTTTAAATATGCCACTTGAATCTGGCGTACCGACTGAGGTCGTTGATATTGTCATTGCGATCATTATTCTTTTCGTCGCCTCAAGCTATATCATCCGTCTTGTCATTCAACAAATGAAGAAAAAGGGGGGAAAATAAGTGGGATTTCTGCAAATACTTGAAATCATCGTCCCAGCTACACTTGTTTATGCTGCACCACTTATTTTAACCGCTCTTGGAGGCGTCTTTTCAGAAAGATCAGGTGTTGTCAATATCGGTCTTGAAGGTTTGATGGTCGTCGGAGCATTTTCCAGTATTATCTTTAACTTATTTTTTGCTGATACGTTTGGGGCCTTGACCCCGTGGCTTGGGCTTCTCATCGGAATGGCCGTTGGCGGATTGTTCTCTCTAATTCATGCAGTTGCGACCATTACCTTCCGAGCAGATCAAACGGTCAGTGGTGTTGCCATTAACATGCTGGCACTTGGCGCTACACTATTTGTCGTGAAAC
Organism: Bacillus crepusculi; assembly: GCF_014764715.1. Taxonomy (GTDB): domain Bacteria; phylum Bacillota; class Bacilli; order Bacillales; family Bacillaceae; genus Bacillus. The sequence continues at coordinate 34,640 of NZ_JACXXE010000008.1, forward strand.
TCATTTACGGGAAAGCACAAACAGATAAAATTACAGAGCCTTTCTATAAAGGAGATATTCCCCTTTTAAGTGATATTCCGATCATTGGCGATATTTTCTTCAAAGATGTTTATTATACGTCCATACTCGCCTTGGCTCTTGCGGTTGTTGCTTGGTTTGTTTTGTTTAAAATGCCGTTTGGTCTTCGTCTTCGTGCAGTTGGAGAGCATCCAATGGCTGCTGATACAATGGGAATCAAAGTGTACCGGATGCGCTATATCGGCGTCTTCATTAGTGGTCTGTTTGGCGGTCTTGGCGGAGCTGTTTATGCGTCGACCATCGCGCTTGATTTCTCACATGCGACCATTACTGGTCAAGGCTTCATCGCTTTAGCTGCGCTTGTATTCGGCAAATGGCATCCATTCGGCGCAATGGGCGCTGCTTTATTCTTTGGATTTGCACAAAGTTTAAGCATCATCGGCTCACTTTTACCGCTGTTTCAGGATATACCGAACGTGTACATGCTCATTGCACCATATGTGCTGACGATCCTAGCACTTACTGGCTTCATCGGACGAGCAGATGCACCAAAAGCACTTGGTACACCTTATTTAAAAGGAAAACGATAAATACGATGTATGATCAATCCCCTGAAGGATAAACTACCTTCAGGGGATTTTTGTATGATAAAAACGATAAAATCCCCCTATTTATTTTACTTTTATTACACTTAATTTAGTTTAATAAATAGATGAGTGTCACAGAATCTTCTACAATTGAGACAAATAGCATTTGGGGGTGTTTATGTGGCTAATGCACAACAATTGAAATCGATTACAAATGATTCTGACAATAATAAAAGCGTTTTCCGAAAGATGATGTCTTGGAAAATTGGTGTTATTGATCTACCTGTGTATTTAGTACTTGCAGCGATTATTTTAACGGCCGCTTATTTTAATAAAATTCCAGCAAATATGCTTGGCGGTTTCGCTGTTATTATGATTTTAGGGATTTTCCTTGGAGATGTAGGACAACGTATTCCAATCTTAAGAGATATTGGTGGACCAGCGATTCTTTCTTTATTCGTACCATCGTTCCTGGTCTTTTTTCATGTTCTGAATCCGAACTCGTTGGAAGCGGTTACGTCTCTTATGAAAACGTCTAACTTCCTTTATTTCTATATTTCTGCTCTTGTCGTAGGTAGTATTCTCGGGATGCAGCGAACGGTATTAGTACAAGGACTTATTCGTATGTTTGTTCCTCTTGTTGCAGGTACAATCGCAGCTGTGAGTGCTGGGATTCTTGTGGGTCTTTTAGTTGGTTACACACCGCATCATTCGTTCTTCTTTATTATTGTGCCGATTATTGCCGGTGGCGTTGGAGAAGGGATTTTGCCATTATCTATCGCTTATTCACAAATTCTTGGTGTATCAGCAGAGTCATTAATTTCTCAATTAATTCCTGCTGCTGTGATTGGGAACGTCATTGCCATTATCTGTGCTGGCGCATTGAAGAAGCTTGGTGAAAAACGTCCTGAACTAAATGGTAATGGACGACTTGTTAAATCAAAAGAAGCAAATGAAATTTTCGAACAGCCTGAAATAGATAAGAAAGTTGATTTCAGCTTAATGGGTGCAGGTGTACTTGTTGCGTGTACAACCTTTATCTTTGGCGGGTTATTAGAAAGCTTTATTCATATTCCAGGTCCAATCTTAATGATTGTTCTTGCAGCATTAATCAAATACTTAAACGTGATGCCTCAGCATCTGCAAGACGGTTCACAGCAGTTCTACAAGTTTGTATCGAAAAGCTTTACATGGCCTCTCATGGTTGGTTTAGGAATTCTATACATTCCACTTGATGATGTAGCGACTGTTATCTCTATTCCTTTCGTTTGTGTATGTATCGCTGTTGTTCTAGGAATGGTTGGTTCTGGTTACTTCGTTGGGAAATTAATGAACATGTATCCAGTAGAATCTGCAATTGTGACTGGCTGCCACAGCGGACTTGGCGGTACTGGTGACGTTGCGATCCTTTCAGCTTCTGGACGAATGGGACTTATGCCTTTCGCTCAAGTCTCTACACGTCTTGGCGGAGCAGCAACTGTGATCTGCGCAACGATCCTACTTAGAATGTTTACTTAATCCAAACAATAAAAAGCATGGGCTCTTATAAAGGGCACATGCTTTTTTATATTTCTTTTCTCCTATATGTCTTATTCATCAGCTAATACAAGTCGTAAATATTCGCGAGGCTGAAAAGGGTACTGCTTGGCCTCTTCGTACGTCATATGGAGAAGATGTTCAGAAAATAGCGGCCATTCACTTCTAGCCTGCCACCTTTTTTGATCATTTCGATCAACGAAGAATGCTCCTCCTAAAATCGTGCAGAATATGCTTAAGCTGATGGCGATCTTTCGTTTCATTTGATCAGCTCCTTTAAGAAAAGCATGTACGAAATACAAAACAATATACAATGAGATTCATTTTTGATAAAATTATTTTTGTGGTCAAAAGAACCTAAAATAAATACAGTTTGCTTGAAATCGTTTCAAACCAATGCACTATGGCTGTATTTACGCTATAATTTTAATTACCAGTTCTTTAGAACGTGAATTTATTATTGATCAAAGGAGGTTCATTTTCTTGCAGCTTATTCACTTCGCCATCCTATCACCTTTTTTACTCGCCTTTGTGGTCCCTTTCCTTTTTAAATATGTAAGGCGTATACATACAGGATGGTTTGTTCTCATCTTGCCGATTCTTTTATTTACCTATTTCATTCAAATGTTACATATCACCTCGAATGGACGAACGCTTTTCTCACAGGCTGAATGGATTCCATCCTTAGGGATGAATTTCACTGTGTATGTCGATGGTCTCAGCCTGTTATTTGCTTTATTAATTACAGGTATTGGCGCACTTGTTGTGTTGTACAGTATTTTTTATTTATCGAAGGAAAAAGAACAGCTTGGCTCTTTCTATACGTATTTGTTAATGTTTATGACCGCTATGCTAGGTGTCGTTCTTTCTGACAACATGGTGGTTCTTTACTTGTTTTGGGAGCTAACGAGTATCTCTTCCTTCCTCTTAATTGGGTATTGGTATAAGCGGGAGCGCTCACGCTATGGCGCAACCAAATCACTTCTTATTACTGTGTTTGGCGGATTAGCTATGCTTGGCGGATTTATCCTCATCTATCTGATCACTGATTCATTCAGTATTCGTGAAGCAGTCAATCAGCTTCAGCTCATTATGGCATCACCTTACTTTATCCCTGCCATGATCCTGATTCTACTAGGTGCCTTTACGAAATCGGCGCAGTTCCCATTTTACATCTGGCTGCCTGATGCAATGGAAGCACCAACCCCTGTGAGCAGTTATCTACACTCTGCTACGATGGTAAAAGCCGGTATTTATCTTGTTGCCCGCTTTAGTCCAATCTTTGCTATATCCGAGGTGTGGTTCTGGACCATTTCTATCGTCGGACTTGTCACATTATTCTGGGGATCATTCCACGCCGTCCGGCAAAACGATTTAAAAGCCATCCTAGCCTATTCGACGGTTAGTCAGCTCGGCATGATAATGCTTATGCTTGGTGTCGGCGCAGCTGCGATTCATGAAAACAATCCTGCCTTTTTTGGCGCAGCCGTCCTTGCTGCTATTTTTCATCTCATTAACCATGCTACCTTTAAAGGCAGTCTCTTTATGGCAGCTGGGATTATCGATCACGAAACGGGCACGCGTGACATTCGGAAATTAGGCGGATTAATGACCATCATGCCGATTACCTTTACGATTACATTAATCGGCACGTTCTCGATGGCTGGACTCCCGCCATTTAATGGATTTTTAAGTAAAGAGCTATTTTTCACAAGTATGATCCGGATTTCTGACATCAGCTTTACGGACGTTTCAACATGGGGGGCTGTCTTCCCAGCAATTGCTTGGCTTGCTAGTGTGTTTACGTTCATTTACAGTATGATGCTCCTCTTTAAAACATTTAGAGGTCGTCTGAATGTAGACCAATTGGAGAAAAAGCCGCATGAAGCACCGATTGGTATGCTCATTCCGCCAATGATTCTAGCTGCACTTGTGGTCACCTTTTTCTTCTTCCCAAATATTCTTGCCTATTCTGTCATCGAACCCGCGATTGCTGCAATCATTCCTGATGCCATTGATCCAGGAAGTCGTTTTGCTGTAAAAATTGAAGCGTGGCATGGCTTCCAGCCAGAGCTTTATATGACAATAGGTGTTGTGGCTCTAGGAATCATCGGATATTTGACGTTGTCAAAATGGCGCCCAATGTACAACATATTTAAGGAAAAATGGTCATTTAATGCTTTATATGACCGTTCGCTGACAGGCATAGAAAAAGGCTCTTACCGCCTGACAAACAGCTATATGACTGGTTTTCTTCGTGACTACCTTGTCTATGTGTTTGGATTTATGATTATCGTACTTGGCAGTGTCATGGTCTATCAGCAAGCCTTCTCATTTCAAACAGATCAGGCTGCATCAATCGGCACGTACGAAGCCATCCTTTCACTTGTGATGGTCGCCGCGACGGTCACGACTGTATTCGCCCGCTCACGCTTAACAGCCATTATTGCTCTAGGTGTCATGGGATACACGCTGTCATTATTCTTCGTGATTTTCAGAGCACCTGACCTAGCGCTGACGCAGCTGATTATTGAAACGATTTCTGTTGCACTGTTTTTGCTTTGCTTCTATCATTTGCCAAAGCTGAGCTTGAAGCAAAAAACGAGAAGATTCAAATTAACCAATTTGATCATTTCATTAGGAGTTGGGGTCATTGTCACCTGCCTAGCTTTTGCTTCCACAAGTCAGCAGTCATTTGACACCATCTCAACTTACTTTATTGAAAACAGCTACAAGCTTGCAGGCGGCGACAACATTGTCAATGTCATTCTTGTAGATTTCAGGGGCTTTGATACACTCTTTGAAATTACCGTACTAGCCATTGCGGCACTCGGTATCTATGGGTTATTAAAAGCGCAAGGAAAACGGAAGAGAGGTGTGCGGCGATGAGAAAGATTGATACGAATGATATGCTCTTACAAGTCACAACAAAAATCACAGCATTCATCATCCTGCTTTTCTCCCTTCACCTATTTCTTGCGGGGCATAACAACCCTGGCGGGGGGTTCATTGGCGGCCTGATGAGTGCTGGGGCTGTCGTTCTTCTGCTTTTAGCCTATGACCTAAAAACAGTAAGACGCATTCTACCGTTTAACTTTATTTATGTTGCAGCGACTGGGCTGCTCGTTGCGATCCTGACGGGTATGGGATCATTTCTATTCGGTGCGCCTTTTCTATCCCATACATTTGATTATTTCCAACTGCCGTTTTTAGGGAAAACAGAACTGGCGACAGCCGTACTGTTTGATATCGGTGTATATTTAGTTGTTGTTGGTGTCACCATGACCATTATTCAAACGATTGGAGAGAAGGAATAATGGAATTTCTAATGTCTATTATCGTCGGAATTATTTTTATGGCGGCGACCTATTTAATGCTTTCAAAAAGCCTTCTACGGGTCATCGTCGGTACTGCCGTTTTAAGTCACGGCGTCCATTTGCTTCTTTTAACAATGGGCGGCTTGAAAAAAGGAGCACCTCCTATTTTAAAAGAGGGGCTCACATCCTATGTAGATCCATTGCCACAAGCATTAATTTTAACAGCTATTGTGATTGCTTTTGGTGTAACATCCTTTTTGCTCGTCATGGCCTTCCGTGCCTTCCAAGAGCTGCGAACAGATGACATGGATCAAATGAGAGGAAATGATCAGCATGAATAATCTCGTGATCCTGCCTATTTTGATTCCATTACTAGCTGCGACACTATTGATCTTTATGAATAAGAACATCATGCTGTCAAGAGGCTTCAGTGTCTTTGCCTCTCTTTCAGCCATTATCTGTAATCTATATTTGGTCCAAACAATTTTCACAAGCGGCATCCAAACCCTTTATTTGGGCGGCTGGAAAGCCCCATTTGGGATTGCCCTTGTAGCCGACCAGTTTGCTGCTCTCCTTGTGCTGACTGCTTCCATTGTTGGACTTGTCACAGTGCTCTTTTCCTTTCAAACAATTGGGAAGGAAAGAGAGCGGCTGTTCTATTACTCTGGCGTCCAGTTCTTGTTAGCCGGCGTGAGCGGAGCCTTTTTAACCGGAGATATTTTCAATCTGTTTGTATTCTTTGAATTACTGCTGATGGCGTCTTACATGCTGATTGTGTTAGGCGGATCAAAGCCTCAGCTTCGTGAATCACTCAAATATATTGTATTTAATATCATCTCGTCGGCATTATTTATTGTCGGTGTGGCTTGTTTATATGCCGTCACTGGCACACTGAATATGGCTGATTTAAGTGTGAAAATAGCTGAATCGGGACAAACCGGGTTAATGACCGTCATTTCTATTCTGTTCCTCATTGTTTTCGGCTTAAAGGCCGGGGTCTTCCCGCTTTATTTCTGGCTGCCTGGATCGTATCATGCACCGCCAGCGGCGATTTCAGCTCTATTTGGCGCACTGCTGACAAAGGTTGGCTTATATGCGATTGCCAGAGTCTTTACGTTAATTTTTATACATGATACAGGATTTACACATACGCTCATGGCTTGGCTTGCCGCACTCACGGTCATATTCGGTGTGATTGGCTCTATTGCCTATTCTGATGTGCAAAAGATCGTGATCTATAACATTGTCACAGCAGTTGGGGTCATTTTATTTGGGATTGCAGTCAATACACCCGCCTCACTCCAAGGGGCCATTTATTATCTCATTCATGACATGGTGATCAAAGGCGCTTTATTTATGCTGGCTGGTGCACTGTTTGTCTATGCTGGCACAAATAACCTAAAAAAAATGGGCGGGCTGATTCAATCGCAGCCTCTCCTCGGCTGGATGTTTTTCATCTCAGCTTTATCACTTGCAGGCATTCCGCCGCTGAGTGGATTTGTTGGAAAGCTAAAAATTGTTGAAGGTGGATTTTCTGCTGGACATATGACGTTTTCTATCCTTGTCTTACTGTCGAGTCTTCTTGTCCTTTATTCGATTATGAGGATTTTCATGCTTGCCTTTTGGGGCGAGGAACAGGATATGCGAAGAAGGAAACCGTCAATTAAAGGAATGGTGTATCCAGGCGTACTGCTTGTGATCTTGTCGCTTGCGATTGGGTTAGGGACAGAGTTCATTGCCCCTTATATCAATCAAGCAGCGGAAATGCTTTCAACACCAGAAAAATATATTCAAGCTGTGCTGAAGGAGTAGATGAACATGGCCTTTCAAATATTACTAAACGCTCTCCTTGCCTTTACATGGATGTTTATGAATGATACATACAGAGCCGCAGACTTTGTCTCAGGCTTTGTGCTAGGGATGGTCGCCATTTTTATGTTGCGGCGATTCTTCCCGCAGCGTTTTTACGGTTATGCTCTTTATGCGATTTTTAAGCTTATCATCATTTTTATTCGCGAGCTACTTCTTGCCAATTTAAGTGTATTAAAGACCGTATTATCTCCAAAGCTGACGATTAAGCCCGGCATTTTCGCCTTTCGTACAGACTTGAAAACGGATTGGGAAATCACCATACTGTCTAATATGATTACATTGACACCAGGTACACTAGTCATCGATATTTCCGATGATCGTTCGATTTTATACATTCATGCCATGGATATTGAAGATGCGGAAAAAGCCATTCACGATATTCGGGTCTCTTTTGAAAAAGCGATTCAGGAGGTGAGCGGTAAGTAATGGAACTCATATTGCAAATTGCACTTGGCATACTTGCGCTGTCTACTTTTCTTTTTGTTATACGGGTCATCAAAGGTCCCTCTATTCCTGATCGTGTAAGTGCGCTTGATGCGATAGGAATCAATTTAATTGGGATGACCGCCATCGTGTCCATTTTACTGAAAACGACAACGTTCTTTGAAATTATTTTACTGCTCGGTATCCTTGCCTTTATCGGCACTGTCGCTTTTTCCAAATTCCTTGAGAAAGGGGAAGTGATTGAAAATGATCGTCATCGCTAAAGCCATTGTCATTTTCTTTATCCTGCTTGGCGCCATCCTTTGTCTCATTTCAGCCATTGGCGTACTTCGCCTGCCGGATGTTTACACACGCATGCATGCGGCATCAAAAGCATCGACACTTGGCGTTGTCCTCATTTTGGTCGGTGTATTTTTTCACGAATGGTTTCTTGCAGGCATTATCTCTGCGAAAATCCTACTTGGGATCGTGTTTATCTTTCTGACAGCTCCAGTCGGCGCTCATTTGATTGGAAGAGCCGCCTATAATACGGGTGTCAAGATGGACAAACGTAGCGTACAGGATGATTATGGTGGTTTTCGTAATTTCGTTATTAAACGAAAAGAAGATTCTTATTTATAAAAGGCGATCTATTCATTTGTGAATGTGTGCAGAAAAAAACACCATCTCATTTGCCTACTAAACGTTTAGAATCATTGATTGTTTTGTATGGTTTGACATTCAAGTGATAACAAAATCTCGATTGGTCGCTCAACAAAATCTAAAAAAAAAAGCTTCCGCTGCACCGGGAGCTTTTTTATATGCGATCAATGACAGCAAGTGTGCATCTTGACGTACAGATGTGCCGGTCTCGATCATCTTTTATATCGATTTGGAATACCATTGTACGACGTCCTACATGTACAGGAACAGCTGTCGCTGTCACCACTCCATCGCGTACAGATTTTAAATGATTGGCATTGATTTCAATACCTGAGCAAACCTGCTGAGTTAAGTCTAAATGAGCAGCAGCCCCCATGCTCGCCACGGTTTCTGCTAGAGCAGCAGATGCTCCTCCGTGCAGTAAGCCAAATGGCTGTTTTGTTCGGTGGTCGACTGGCATTGTTGCAACGCATCGTAACTCATTGCACTCTACAATCTCAATCCCTAGTGCCTCAAGCAGTGTATTGGCTCCACTCACTTCCATCAAGGCCCTCTCCCTTCACACGTTTACAGCACACTTTCAGATTTTGCAATTAACACCGCTTCGGTTCGAGATCCGACATTCAGCTTATTAAAGATGGAGGTTAGGCTGTATTCAATCGAGCGTTTGCTCAAATGAAGCACATCGGCAATCTCTTGGTTCGTGTACCCTTTTTCCACTTCTCTAAGGATTAGACACTCTCGCTCTGTTAACAGCTCGTGATCAGTCTCCTGCGCTTGTTCTGGCTTTTCTTGCTGCTGTGAAATTAATTTCTTTAAATAGGATAGCTGAATGACAACTTCTCCTTGCAATGTGCGGTGTATGTATTCAATAATTTTGTCTTTTGTCTCTGTTTTACTAATTGCACCGTGCAATCCAGCTCGAATGGCCTCTTCAAAATAATCATCTACTTCATACCCGGTATAAATGATAATTTTCACTTGTTGATTTGTTTCTAGAATTTGTTTCGCAATGTCCATTCCATTGATATCCCCGAGATTTAAATCCATCAAAATCACATCATAGATGGAAAAGTCATGCGTTTTTAAAAAGGCGGCTTCTGCATCAGGACTTAAACAATCGACTGATAGCTGCTGATCTGATTCTAATATGCTTTTTGTCCCTTCCATGACAGCCGGATGATCATCAATGACCAATATCTTCTTCATGTCTTCCTCCCTTTAAATCACTCACTTCCATTTTATATAAAAGACTTGGCAGATGCCAAGTCTTAATCCTTAATAAATCGTTACAATTCCATTTCAATTTTCACCTTGAGCCCTTTTTCGGGTGCTGTGTGAATTTGAAGCTTTCCATTTAACGCCTTGACACGTTCTCTTATTCCCGATAAGCCCATGCTTTTTGTGTGCTGATCAAGCTGACTTGCATCAAAACCGACTCCGTCATCCTCATAATGAAGAACAACCTGATCTTTAATACAAATGAGCATCACTAACACTTGATTGGCTTTGGAGTGCTTCAAGGCATTGGATAACAGCTCCTGAACAATCCGGTAAATATTGAGCTGAGAGTCAATATCAATGTCCAGCTCTTTATCAAAGCGTGTCGTATTCAGCCTAATATGAAACGGTGCTTCCTCCTGGATTTGAGAAGTTAGCTTCGATATCGCCTTCACTAAACCTAAATCATAAAGCAGCTGCGGCCGAAGCTCATGACAGGTTTCTCTCGTGGTTTGAATGACCTTAGACATTTGTTCATTCCATGAGATGAGTGAATTTTGAATAGATGTTGGGCATTGGTCGTTTTGAAAATTCGTTAAAAACATCTCTGACTGCCTTTTTAGCGATATCAAGTCCTGCAGCACGGAATCATGTAGATCCCTCGCTAAATCGGAGCGCTGCTTTTCTTCCATCGCAAACATGATCTTTTTCAGCCACGCGGGATTGGCTTCACGCTGTTTCAAATCGTCAAGATGCTCCATCAATTCTTCAATCTTGACGACATTTTCTAAACTGACACTTGTGTAAAAGGCCAATGTTTTCAGCCAAGAAATCTCATCCCGCGTCAATTTCGGTGTCTTTAAATTGGATAAACAGCAAATCACAAACGAGTGACCGCCCCGCTCCCCAATTTTCATCATAAAGCCTTTATCAAGCCCGATGATTTTCCCTACTTCACCTAAAATATCTTGAAATTGATCCACATACTCTTTCCATAGCTTGCTATCATCTGTCGATTCACCAATCTCTTCAATCTGACCATCTGCCTTCACTTCAAGCACAAAGGCTTTATTCACAACAAGTACTTCTAAAATGGTGTATTTCAAATGATATAGCACTTGATTTAGTGACGAGGCCTCACGAATGAGCTGCGTAAATTTAAAGACGCTGTCCTGGTAATTATGCTTCTCTGAAAAACGTTTCAACCGGAAGCGGAAATCTAGAATTTCTTTGAAATAGAAGACAGCAAGCATGAGTGTATAGGTGATTAATGCTAGCTTTATTGTGTACTTCAAGTCTTCTGGTTTCTGCAGAATGTAAAACGTGACGACAACAAAAATAGTCGGTGTGATGGCTAGAAAGCCATAGTATTTCAGTCTGCTAATCAAAAAATCCATATTGTAAAGTTTGTTCGTCATAAATTGATACACGAGTGAAAAAGGAATGAGCAAAACAAAAGAAGTCAAGAAAAAGGGATCTACCACATAAATACGAAACAAAACATATGGAACTGCAAATAAAAATATAAATGGACAAAATGCTATGATATTAATCATGACAAAAAACTTTAAAACAGACCCCTGCTCTGTCTCTTTATATTTCCGCATTCCATTGATAATCACTTTGAATGAAATGATAATAGAAGCGAAAAAGAATAAAAGATTTAAACTTGGCATGTATCTGGCTATCACCGAATCAATTGGAACAAATGACTCTATTACTAGATTAATTATAGGAAGACTATATAAAAAGCGAATCGTTTTTTGAGTCGTTATATGCAGGTCAAACTCTTTGAAATATTGATAAATGAAATGAATATAAAAGATAAATACACTTGATAAACAAAATACGATCACATAATGACTAAACCTATCGCCAATTCCTGAAGTACCTGCACTAAGATATCCGATACAAATCGTTAATAAAAATAAAACCAAAAGAAATGCTGATTTTCGTTGGGCCTCTTTGTTAATTCTAATGATAAAGAAGATACAAAATAAACAAATTGAATACAGGACGAGAGGAATTAAATAGACAAATAAACTTTCTTGACCAATCAATGTCTTATTTTTAAGGGTGATCATTTGGTTGCCTCTTTGAATATCAATTCTTTGCACATTCCTAAGCTCACCATTGATCAAATGATTTTTGTTGTTAGCAGGTTCCCCGTTGATTTTAAGTATAATATCTCCTTCTTCTAATCCTGATGTGTAGGCTAAAGAAAGATATTCAACTTTGACAACTTCTGCTTGACCGTTCTTGTTCTCCGCTACACGTGCTCCATTAAAAATATCAAATACATAAATATATGAAACATAGATCACAAATAAAAAAGACAGAAAAACCAAAAAAGCAGATAGTTTCGTATAAGTTATCTTCATGTATAAAACATCCTTAACTGGAGAACTTTTAAATGAAAAGCATCATTTATAGTACCATATATAGTCTGCAGACATTTGCCCTTTTTTAATGCCCCGAATAATTGCTTTCGTGGTTTGCTCATCTGTGTGAATTAAACTTGCATTCCCTAAGTCCAATTCATTCACAACACTAGGATTTTTCATTAAATATGCAATAACATTTTGAATGTTCAATCATTTCCCTCCTTTGTCATAAATGCATACAATTGCTCCCTCTTTGTTTTAGGTAAATCAAGTTGGTCAATCCCTAGCCTCATTTTTAACAGCATAATCTCTCTCATTGACACCATGTACTGAGTCAAACCTGCTTCAAGTAATTTCTGCTTTAGCTGAAATGACTTTTGTTCTGACTCATTTAGACGATTAGAAAAGAACGTAAGAATCTCTTGACTGGCATCGTTAAAGCCTCTTTGTAAATAGCTAAATGCCAGCGTTTGTTTTTTTAGAAAATCTCCGTTTTTTTTCGAAAATAACGCAAAAAAATCGTTACTGATCTGTTCAGCAACACCATAATATATGGAATAAGATTCAACAGTGGAGTTGATTTTTCTCGTCGCTAAATAAACACCCAGTACACTAGAAAGAGCTGTTAATGATCCTGATTTCTTCCTTAAAACCTCTATACACTCTTCTTCTGTTCCATGCATATGACTCAAATCCTCATGCTGTCCTTCCATTGACATTGTGATGAAGTGGAACAACTTCTCGATTAATTGAGAATTATTTTCACAAATTGATGTGATGAGTTGGATACTCAGCGTATACAAATACGTAGAAGCATTGATGGCCACTCCTTGGTTAACGTTCATCCAAGGATACGAATCATTGTCCTGATCTTCAATATCATCTAATATATCGGCTGATAAAATGAGAAGTTCAATCCCTGCTGCTAATTTTGTAATCGCTTGCTTGTCTTGTCCTCCAAATGCCTCATAGTGCTGGTAAGCCAATTGGCCAAGAGGAAATTCATTTTTTCTATCTGTAAATGTTAGAAGCAGTTTTTGTAAATCATTTTGCCTGACTGCATGTTGAATAAAATCAGACATATTCTGCTTGATTTTTGTATTCTCTAGATAGTTTAGCATACTCGGTCTTGTACCTCACCCTCTCGCCTCTTATTTTACTAAAAAGACATGAGCAAATGTCCACTGACATCACTATTTAACAATTATATAATAATATATCCTTTTTTTGTATGTATTTGGATAAAAAAAAGACTTGATGATGATCAAGTCTTTAAGAAATTTTCACATATTCATATTTGTCGTATTGATCAATGCTTTTGTTAATGTTATGAAGAGAAGCCGTTGTTTCTCTAATTTCGTTTTCGAGTTTCCATAATAATTGTTTAAGTTCTTCGATTTCATACTTTTCCATCGATTCCACTCTCCTTTTTTGGAAGATCAATGTATTTGTGTATGTTGATTGGGTCATAAGTATTTGATCTGTTACTAACAGTGTAAATGCTATTGAGTATTTTTTCACCGAAAAGTATGCACAAAATGTGTGCGTGATACCGCAAAACTCAATAGGTCTTTTTTCATCATTTTCTGACTTTTCAAATCATACTTTTATCTCAATTTCAAAGCAACTCCGTCATTTTTATGACAAGAATAGGCATCCTTCGTCACACTTCTCTCACAACAGAACGTACGATCCCTTCCGTATCCTCGATTTTACGTGTCATAGGTCAGACGACAGACGCTATTGTGGACACCGCAATTTTTTGGCGACATTCACCGAAACTGACCGCAAAATTACCTATTTTTACGATGATTTTCCAAAGATAGAAAAATCATTTTGATTCTTTCTTCTGATTTTCTACATACATTTAGAACAGATATCCGTCCAAATTCACTTCATTGAGAGAAGAGGTGACCATTTGTTTTACTATGTTCCGTATCCTACTTTGCAGGTTCCCGCAATGAGCAGTGCATACCCGCGCACGCCTATGACTTTTCCTGCAGTTGATGCCCACTCGTTTCAACGAGCCGCAAAGGAATCAGCACGTCTTGTTGCTGATGCTTCACTCATTACACAGCAGATTTCCAGCTCACTTTCATTTGCACAGCGAATTATGGAGGCTGCTGAACGTTCTGATACGACAAGTGTCATCCGAATGCTGAAGCAAATCGGTGTGAAAAGCAACATTGATCTCCGCTTTAGTCCTGAAGGCATTCGTATCTACTTGTCTCTGAGTTCAAGCAGGCTCTTTCTCCTTTTACAGTGGGGATAACAAAGAAAAGCCGCTCGTGTCAGAGCGGCTTTTCTTTAGCGTGATTTGAAACCCCTTTGATGCACCGGTGCATAGACCTGCCGGCGGATGCGGGGGTTTATCAATATGCTTAAGATTCAAACATTTTATGGCACCATTCAATGGCTTCTATATAACATCCGTAGGCTTCTTGCTTCGGGAGATTCCCATCTAACATCTCATCATCCCATTCATTTCGTTCAATACGTTTGGCAATGTCTAACACAAAAGAATAATCATTTTCATAGCCAAGTAGTGCTTCGCCAACTTCATCAGAAAGCGGCAGCTCTTTCACAAGTTCTGTAATGTCTGCCCTGACAAGTGTATCAATGAGTGAAAACATGCCTGTCAGCATATATGAAGCTGGATGCTCTCGTTCAGTACGATTGGCAATGAGCTCACACGTTTTCGCACGAATGAATGACATTTTGATAATTTCTTTTTGGCTTGAGTTGGCTTGGACATTCAGTTCCTTGAATGAAAGAATAAAGATCCATCGCCGAATCTCATTAAACCCAAGCAGAATAATCGCCTGCCGGATACTCTTAATTTGATAAAGGCGTCTCATGCCGCCTGAGTTGAGCATTTTTAATAATTGGTATGATAGCGAAAGATCACTTTCAATAAAATGCGTCACTGTCTGGATATTCGGTTGTTCCTGGCTTAGCTCATTTAAAAGCTGGTGGTACGCATGGAAGCTAGTTGATAATGCTCGTCCTGATATCACGTGCGGCTCACTAAAGAAATACCCTTGAAACAGATGAAAGCCGGCTTCCAGCGCTTCTTCATATTCTTTTCGTGTTTCCACCTTTTCTGCAAGGAATCGAAGGCGATACTTTTGATATGTATGCAGAATATCTCTTCGCTCTTCGGATGTTGTCTTCAGAAAGTCAATTTTTAAAATATCAATGCAATAGAGGAGTTCGTCAAGCAGCTTGTCACTAAAATGTGTTCCGCTTAGAAAGAAATCATCGAGTGCAATCGTGTATCCCCATTTTTTTAATTGCTTACATCTCATAATAAGTGCCGGGGTAATCGGTACATTTTCTAATATTTCGACCACAAGCTGATGCGGATCAAAATACGTGAGCAGATCAGACGAAAGCAAGCTTTCGGTGAAATTAATGTAGCATCGCTTTCCTTCTGTGAGTGTTTCGATACCAATATTTAAAAAACTGTTAATAATGAGGTCCGTTGTCGCTTGATCACCATCTTCAGCGCTATATGTATTGGTTTCACTATCTCTATAAAGCAGCTCGTATGATACGACTTGTTCTTTTCTGTTAAAAATAGGCTGTCTCGCAACAAACACCCTCAACTGCTCCAATCCTCCTTTATGCAATGACAAACAAGATGTGCTTTCAGTATACCAAATGATTGTCCAAATGGTTCATTTTGAACCGGTCAACATGAAAAAAAGAGACCATCTGGCTTGATGATCTCCTCTCTTCCATACTTAGCTTTCATAAAGCTCTTTTTTGATTTTATTTTTCACATCATGGATAAATTGCATCTTATTGTCCCAGCATTTTTGACTCAAATCGACTGGATATTCTTCTGGTTTGCTGATTCGTTTGTACTCCTCCCAGAAGAGTCCGAGGCTGTCCTGCACATAGGCTTGAATCGTTTGAATATCCGGATTATCATACACAAGTTTCCCTTGTTCGAAGATTGGGACGTGAAGATCCTTTGCTACAAAGTTTGTGACAAATTTGCTGATAAATGTATGCACAGGATGGAACATTTTCAGCTTATCCTCACTATGAACATCTTCCTCTTCAAGCGCAATGTAGTCGCCCTCTGAGTGATGATTCAATTGATTGATAATGCGGTACACACGTTTACGGCCCGGTGTTGTGACTTTCTCTGGATTAGATGAAATTTTGATGGTGTCATTCATCTTGCCGTTCTCTTCAATCGACACAAGCTTATACACAGCACCGAGGGCTGGCTGATCAAATGCTGTGATCAGTTTTGTCCCAACACCCCACACATCAATTTTTGCACCCTGTGCTTTTAAATTCATAATGGTATGTTCATCAAGATCACTTGATGCAATGATTTTTGCGTCATGGAATCCTGCTTCATCCAGCATCGTTCTAGCTTTTTTAGACAAGTAGGCAAGGTCTCCGCTATCCAGTCTGACACCAATGAAGTTGATTTTATCTCCGAACTCTTTTGCTACCTTAATCGCATTCGGAATGCCTGATCTGACGGTATCATACGTATCGACTAAAAAGACGCAGTCTGTATGTGTTTCAGCGTATTTTTTAAATGCCATATACTCGTCGCGATAGGCTTGTACAAGCGCGTGGGCATGTGTTCCTGATACTGGGATATTGAAGCGTTTCCCTGCACGAACATTACTTGTCGCCTGGAATCCGCCGATCAGAGCCGCTCTTGCTCCCCACATCGCTGCATCCATTTCATGCGCTCGTCTTGTCCCGAATTCTAATGCTGTCTCATCTTCAATGATTCCCTTAATTCGAGCCGCCTTTGTTGCGATCAGCGTCTGGAAATTCACAATATTGAGCAGTGCCGTTTCGATGAGCTGCGCTTCAACTAGTGTTGCTTCAATGCGCATAATTGGTTCATTCGCAAAGACAATTTCGCCTTCTCGCATTGAATGAAGTGTACCTGTAAAGGACAACCCGCTTAAGTATTCAATGAAATC
Source organism: Bacillus crepusculi (assembly GCF_014764715.1). Taxonomy (GTDB): domain Bacteria; phylum Bacillota; class Bacilli; order Bacillales; family Bacillaceae; genus Bacillus. The sequence goes on from NZ_JACXXE010000008.1 coordinate 51,625, forward strand.
GCTTTTATAACCGAGTTCATCTTTTAAATACGCAAGATCGCTTTCGGTGAAGGAGAAGTCCGATAAATATTCAATCGCTTTCTCTAACCCAGCAAATACAGCGAAGCCGTTGTCAAATGGAAGCTTTCTAAAGAAGAGCTCAAAGACTGCCTTCTTCTCATGTATACCGTCTCTCCAATACGTTTCTGCCATGTTAATTTGATAAAGATCTGTATGTAGTGATAAACTGTCGTCAATAAACCGATGCTCCAACTTCCATTCTCCTTCCCTTACTTAACCACTTTCGCACCAAGCGTATGCTCAAAGTGAGAAAGTGCCCACTCGTGCCCCGCTTCATTAAAACTTGCCACAGCATTTTGGTGAACCACAAGCTCAAAGCCTTTATTGTACGCATCAACAGCTGTATGAAGTACACAAATATCGGTACACACTCCGGCTAAATGAAGCTCAGTGATGCCACGCTCGCGCAGTTTCATTTCTAATTGAGTGCCTGCAAAAGCAGAGTATCTTGTTTTTTCCATATAGTAGACATGCTTTAAATGCTTTGACGTGTGAAATAGTGAACTTAGTTTGCCATAAAGTTCAATTCCTTCTGTCCCGCGAATATTATGGGGCGGAAATAACTTTGTCTCTGGATGATAAGGGTCCTCTTCTTCATGATGATCGACCGCAAAGACGACAAAGTGTCCTTCATCAATAAACGAAGAAGTGATCTCAGTGATCTTAGATTCAATCGCCTGTCCAGGTTTTCCACATGTCAGCTTTCCGTCGTCTGCAACAAAATCAACTGTATAATCAATACAAATCAATGCTTTGCCCATCCGCATCTCTCCCATATGCTCTTTTGAATCATTATAGCCTATTCATTTCACTAGGGAAACCTATTCAACAGATTCATGAGAAAAAGCTTTTTGAAACAGCTCATCTTCTATATAGATGTGCCCTTGATTGATTGCATCTGGCACCTCTATAACAAGACCAAAAGGCGAGTGCGCTTCGTGATGATTCACCACTTTAAATGAGCATCCAGCGGCATTTGCCATTTTGACATATTGAGAATAAGACGCATAAGACAATTCACCATTTAAAAGAACAGTGGCTTGCCGATTGGCCTTTAATACTTGTTCTACCTCTTGATACGGTTTATTTCTTAATACCTGTCCTTTTGTCAAGGCGAGAAGCGCTCGTTCCCTTAATGAACCTAGAAACATTCTTCGTTCATCGGGTTTTGTTTCAGCATGTCCAAATATCCCTTGCTGTAAATAAAAGTCTACGGATTCTTCTTTCATCGCTGTTTTCACTCCTGGTTTTTGAATTTACATTTCTGTGACCCAGTGCACAATCTTTAGTGCGAGCTCACGTGCTTCGTCTGTTTCTACTCTTTCCTTTAAGGATTGCTCAAGTGAATGTTCAAGCTGCGTTTTTTCGTCCTCATACGCAATAGACATACTCCATTCAATATCAGGTACGGCGACAAGCGTTTTATATTCTTTTTTATTTTCATGTAAATATACATTGTAGGTCTTCGGTTGTCCGCTTGTGATGTGTGCTTTTCTTATTTTCATTTGACTCTGTTCACACCTCTTTTTCTTCTTACATCCATATCCATTGTACCATAAAAAAAGACAGCTTCTGAAAAGGAATCCCTTTCAAAGCTGGCTACGCATTAAAGCTCTTTTGCTGACTAATCAGGTTTGAATCCCAGACAAATGTGACGTTTGGACTGTTGAAGAATTGAACAAAGTCCCCTGCATTATAAGTACCTGAACCACCGGCGGAGTGATCAACACTTTTTGGCGAAATAGCAAAAACATCACCGAAATGTGCAGAACCGTTTCCAATCACACGGTCAATATGAATTGGTCCAACAATTGCTGGCATCTTTCCACCACCTTTACTACCCTCATCATATGCCTATGAAAAAAATACGTGTATATCCAACATAAAAAAGACAGCTGATACGTCTTATCATCAGCTGCCTTTCTATGCATTAAATGATTGAGGCTGACCAAACAGTGTAAAGTCCCACAGCATAGTGGCGTTTGGATCACTTGTGAGGGACATATAATCACCTGAATTAAAGGCTCCCGCCCCGCCAGTAGAGTGGTCTACGGCCAATGGGGCAATGGCCAGAACATCACCGAATGTAGCCGAACCATTCCCTCCTAACGACTCGATATGAATAGGTCCAACGATTGCAGGCATCAGCATCTTCCCCCTATCTGCTTATATCCATCATTTTATGCAAAAAGGGAAAAGTTGTGCATCTGTCCTAGACGTTTAAATGCTGTTCTTTTCGAGAACGCTGGCGCAGTTGAACCAATCTAACAATATTCAGGGTGATGGCTTTGAGCAGTGCGTAGACAGGAACGGCAAAGATCATGCCCAGTATCCCGCCAAAGCTTCCTGCCCCAATCAATAGCAGGATGATGGTCAATGGATGTGTATTAAGTCGTTTCCCAATAATTAATGGAGAAATCACGTTTCCATCAATTTGCTGGACAACAAGAATCACAATCACTGTCACCACTGCTTTTCCAGGCGAATCAAGAAAGGCAATGAGCACAGCTGGTGCCGCGCCGAGATATGGTCCAAGATATGGAATCACATTTGTGACCGCAATGATAATGCCGAGAATGAGTGCATATTTCACACCAATTAACAAATATCCGATAAAACAAGCGACTCCGACAAACAAACAGACAATAATTTGCCCCTGTATGTAAGCCGCCAGCGTGTCATTTAATTCTTTGAAGATCTTTAGCCCTTCCTTGCGGTAAGGCATTGGCAAGAACTGAACGAGCTTGTCCGGAAACTTATGCCCGTCTTTCAGCATATAAAATAAAATAAATGGAACTGTGATGACAGCTAGGGCAATATTCGCAATCACGCCAAACACCGCAGACATGCTTGAAGCAATGTTTTCCGGTAATGCCTTTAATGTCGAAACGACCGTCTGTTCAAACTTTGAGACAGACACATAATCTTGGCTCATCATCCAAGTAAATGTTTTGGAATGCGAGAAATCGTTAATAAATTTCTGCATGTCCGTGATATAACCAGGGAAGCTTTGTACAAGTCCACCCACCTGCGTCACAATGACAGGTCCAGCAGCATTGACAATGATCGTGATGAGTCCAATGAACAGGAGATAAATGATCAAGATGGCAAGTGTTCTAGGAATTTTCTTGGACAAAAATCGAACAATGGGATTAAAGATGAAAAAGAGAATGCCTGCCAGCAAGATGGGGACAAACAGGGTTGACGCAAATAATATAATCGGCTGAAACAAAAACGATACCTTTGTTGATACATACACAATGAGTAAAACAAGTAATATTTGGAATGTCCAAAAATGAACTTTAGATTTTAGCAAAGATGCTCCTCCTGTTACGTATTGATCTTATTAAAAAACTACTATTCAACCCACCTTCTGTCAACTGCTTCTTGTTTTAGAACCACACTTTTTGAAAAAAAAAGAACAATTGGTATATCATGCACTTTTTCCAGATATACATTCTGTAAGCATGAAAAAAGCAGACACCTATGCGTCTGCTTGTTACACTCTTTCACTGTGATCAGGCATCACCGAGACAATTTGCTGGATTCGCACATAAAATACTGATTTTGTCCCCGCCTCAATCACAATATGATCCGGCATGACTTCCTTCAATTTTCCACGCACAGTATCTTTCACTGTTTGAACAATCAATCTCATACCGACCACTTTCTGCAATGTTTGATAAACATATGGATCAACCAATGAAACAAGCTGTGGACTTCCTTGTTGTGCCATCCTACCTGCCCCTTTACTTGTGTATTTACCCACAGCGTATGCAATGACCCATGTGAATGTCACTCAGGGCAAACCCACAACATTAATACCGTATTTTTACAAATTATATTTTTTTACATTTTTTAGAAGTATAATAGATTGGTGCTGCCAACAACTTAAATCATTTGAAGAGGTGAATTATCTTGAAAAAATTACTTTGTATCGTTGCTGTCATGCTCTTTTTATCCTCTGCAAGTTATGCGTATGCAGGCACAATTGGAGATGAACCTGGTACACCAGGAAAGTGGTTTAAAGGAGAAGAGCCGGCTCAAAAAGACGAGTCAAAACCCCCGCTTGTTTTTGTTCATGGCATTAACAGCTCTTCCTCCACTTGGTTCGATCGAAACGATATGGCAAAACAAGCTGTTCTGAACGGATACGAGAGCGCATTCATAGATTTGTATCCAGATCAGGACATCAAAAACAATGGCAAACTACTAGCTGAAAAGCTAAAAGAAATCTATGATTTTTTTGGAAGAAAACTCATTGTGATCGGCCATAGTAAAGGCGGAGTGGATGCACAATCTGCACTCGTGTATTACAATGCCCATCCATATGTGGAAAAGGTCATCACACTCGGGTCCCCCCATTACGGGACGCCGCTTGCGGATTTAGCCTATAGCAAAGGCGGAAGCTGGCTGGCACAAATTCTTGGACAAAAAAGCGACGCACTCTATTCTTTACAGACAGGTCTCATGGCAGCTTTTCGAAGTGAAACCGATCGGCTAGAGACGTTCCCAAATAAATATATCACCTATTCTGGTTCGGAATGGGGAACATTTGGCGGTGTATTGTATTTAGGTGGCATGTATTTAAAAAGCTTTGGCGCAAACGATGGCGCTGTCACAGTAAGCAGCACAAGGTTATCGTACGCAAATAATATTTTAACAGGAAAATGGGATCATTTTTCGATCAAAAACGGCACAAGCATGTTCCCAGTGTTCCAAAATCAACTGCTGGCAAGCACTGCGAATGCTGAAAATGAAGATGAAGATGAATCGAAACAAGAGCTAGTCTCTGCTGATCTGAATACAGACGTATATGTCAAAGGCGGGGAAAGTGAAAAGGATAAAACAGAAGCATTCTATGTAGAAGAAGGAACGAATGGCTTATCGATTCAGTGGTTAAATGAAACGCAGGAGGCGCAGCCGGAAATCGTCGCCCCAAATGGAGATGTCTTAACGAAACTAACGACAGCAGAAGCATCTTTCCCATATGAAGGCGCATATTCACACCATGTGCAAATCAATAAACCCGTTCCTGGAAAATGGACCATTCGATCAAATTCAGAGAAAAAGGCTCCTTATTTGCTGCTTGTTTCCTTCGATTCGCCATTAAACGAAGAAATTAAAGCAGCTGCATCGAAGTCAGGAGATGCATCAACACATTCAAGCAGTCGGATTAAACGGTTAAGCAAAACAGTGGAAACCACTTACTTTAATGATGCGCAAAAAGATCATCCACTGAAAACAAGTAGCTCATCAGCCGTTCAATTGAAAAAAGAAGGTGCTTATTCTGTCACGGTTCATTACACCGGACTCACTGCGTCAGGTACATCTGCGTTTAACCGTACCGTTATTCGCACATTGTATGTCGATCATCAAGGAAATATTCATGGAGACGTTCCATACTAAACAGAGCGTTTCATGGGCTGAAGTGCCTGTTGCACCTTTTGATCTAAATCAGTCATTTTTTTAAGCGCAAGTGATTCATCAATTTGTCTGTAATGATGGTGTCCGCCAGGCTCTTCATCCATTTCATCTGCTTTCTTCACAATTTGCTGGAGTGTGTCCTTATGAAGGTCGCCCTCTGGCAAATAAGAATCGGTATGGAGCAGAATAGCCAGTGCAATATCTTTGGCTGCTTTTGGTTCCTCGCCGAGACGTATGAGTAGCTTGTGAGCCCTCTCTGCGCCTTTAATGGCATGAATATCATTCCGTCTATATGTTTCGTAATCCCATTCTCCGCCGTCTGTATACCATTCATAGTGACCGATGTCATGCAAGAGCGCTGCTTTCACAGCAAGATCTGGGTTAATTCCTGCCTGCATCGCCAGCTTGAATGCGTGATAAGCACAAGCAATGGCATGGGCTTTTCCTGAACGATTTAAATATTTTTGAGCGACTGGATGGGTATAAACATCCATTAATGTAACCTTTCTCATGGAGACCCCTCCTTATCTATATTTTTAGCATCCTAACATATTCTGAAAAGAAACTCAAATGTTCTGTCATATTTCCAATGAGTCTCAAAATTAGCTTATGTCAAGCCAGCCGTTTTTGCTTGTACCATACGAAAAAAGCAGTCGTTATGACTGCTTTTTCACATACTCACGTGCATCGTATACACATCCGCCAGCTGGGTCATCCGCTAAAAGGTCGAGCAAAATACATGCGACTTCATCTGGACTCTTCAGCGCGCCCGTTTCATATAATTGCTGAAAACGGTCAATTTGTTCGAAGTCTTGTTTTGAAGACTTCCGAATCTCACCCTGCATATCTGTATCAAGCGTGCCAGGTGAAAAGGAAAACGTGCGGATTGGATACGCCTCATCTTGCTGTTCCTCATGTAAGGTCCTCATAAACATATCGAGTCCAGCCTTGGAGCTGCAATACGCACTCCATCCTTTGTATGGGTTTTTGGCCGCTCCAGAAGAAAGATGAACGATCGTTTTCTTCCCTTTGAATGATTGAGTCTGCTTGGCAAATACATGACTCAGCAAAACAGGAATGACAAGGTTCAACGTATAATGCTGATGAAGCATATCCTGCCCGCCTTGCCCAACCCGTTTAATAGGGGTCACCACTCCTGCATTATTGACGAATAAGATGTCATCAGCATCTGCCAATGTTTGCGGCGTGAGACTATCTTGAAGCCATTTGGCAGCTGCCGCCTCATCGGTTAGGTCGACCTGTGTATGTGTGAGATTTTGATGGGATATTGGCGATGCACTTCTTGCCGCAGTGTACACATGATCCCCGCGTGAAAGCAGCCGGGTCACAAGTGCTAGGCCAAACCCTTTTGATCCTCCTGTAACGATTGAAATTCGAATGACAATCTCCTCCCTTGATAACACTATTTTACGTAGTGAAACGGCATGACATCAAGCAATCTGCATAAAGAAAAGCCTGCCTCTTCTAAAGAGACAGGCTCAGCGTGTAGACAAACCCTCGCATTCTTTGTCAGGTCTGCGCGCCGGTGCTCACCATTCCTAGACTTCAAAGGTTTTCATTCACGCTGAAAAGAAAACAAAGGACTAAAATCTGAGACTATTTCTTTTCAGCCTTCACATTTACCTTTGGAATCAGGATGATCATCACGATCATGCCAAAGACTATCAAGAAGCCAAAGATGATCGGAAGTAGCGCAGATGTCTGTTTCTCATGATCATCGACAGAAGGTGCCGATACAGCCGAATCGCTAAAAGAGATGTTCATCTCTTTCATCATACGAGCTGGTGTTTTGGGCGGGTTCTCTTTTAAATCACTGAATAGCTGTGGCGAAAGCTGTCCACCCGAGGTTTTAGGCGGGTCAGTAAAATGAATATCTGTTTTGACCTTTGTTGTTGTTTTGCTTTGTTCGTATTTCGTTTGATCCCTCAATATACTCGAGTTAATATTGAGTTCCTTTTCCTGATATTCATTCGGCTTGACATTTGTATCCGTGTCTTCACCAGCAGCAAAAGCAGCAGGGATGAGGAGAAAAAGGGATATGACACCAAGTGCCATCCCTTTCACGAACAGATTAAGCCTCATGAGTCACATCACGTTCCTCTGTTTTATCTTTCCATAGCTTTGTTACAAGTGGTATGGCCATTAAGAGGACAGTTAAAATCACTAGCCCTGTGATGCCCATTCCAAAATTGTCCCCATTTCCATATTGGATCGACATATACACGTCTGTCACCGGATTTGTAAAGTGGAAATTCGGCATCACCAAATCAATTAATGGTGCAACAAAGAAGAAAATGAGCGCCGTTGCTGCCATCCATCCAGCGATAGATCCAAAAAGGAAGGCTGTGCGAATAAAGGCAGAGCACGCCACCAACAGCAAAATCGTAAAGATCGACCATTGAATGGCTTGATCATCTGCGAGTTTGTAGATATTAAGTCCAAACAAGCTGATCATAAGTCCGACTAACAGATTCAAAATGCCAAAAAGTGCACCTTTGACCAGCATCGGAGCCGCCGCATAATACGAGCTAAAAAAGCCAATCAATAAACTGCTGATCATCACAATGACCAAAATGACCACTGGTGGTACAGTCTGCGTTTTTTCTTCCGGGACATCGCCGCTGATTTTGAGCGGATTGGCTAAGTGGTTATACACATAGTTGCTGTTGCCTTGATCGCTCAATGTATTTCCTAATATACCATTTAAATCACGCTGAACAAGCTTCGTTGAATTGACATTCTTGCTCCAGTTTTCATTTAGCGTATCCGCTTTTTCTTGAACCGTTGTGACACTTTCTTCAATGTTATTCGTATAATCCGCCACACCTTTTTGGCGGTCGGTTAACGAACTCATATTTTCAGAAAGACGAAGCACTTCCTGTCCAATTGAATCCTGCGCACTGACGACAATTGAACTGCCTGCAAGGTCTGCCGTATACACCGCATCTCCTTGATCAGCCATTTGCTCGGCTACATTGTTCGCACTTTCAGAAATTGTCTTTAATTCCTGTTCCATGCTTGCTTGCTGAGTCGAAATGTATTCTGCATAGCCATCTGAAAACTTCTGCATCTTATCAATAAAAGTAGACACATCATCGTTTGATGTCAGCATCTGATTTTTGAGCTTATCCCAGTTTTCTGTTTCTTCTTTTTTGATGGAGAGGATGGACTGGATTTCTTCTCCTTTTGTGTCATATAGAGAAGAGTTATTTGTTGGTTCGTATAAATTACTAAGCATCATTTCTAGTTGAGAGAGTTGATTGGAATACTCCATTAATTTCTTAGTGTTTCTTGTATTTGTTTCAAACTCTTGATCAAATATCTTAATGTTAAAGGCATTTGCAATAGGTGAGTTTTCTTGTTTCAGCTCTTTTACTTTGCTTAAAATAGAGGATTCCTGATTTTTGATTTCATTTGGAATCACATTATATCGATCTTGTAACTGTAGAAACTTCTTTTCAAGTTTATCTATTTTGTCAGAAAGGTCTTTAAGCTCTTCATTTATCTGACTCACTTTATCTTTCAATTCGTCATTATGAGCTGCCGCTTTTTCTTGAATTTTCTTTTTCACTTCATCTAGACGAGTAGCGAGTGCTTTTAGATCATCCTTGGATGAATTCGTGCTGCCGGTATCTGGCTGAGCAGGATCATCACCGGTTTTATCATCATTGCCATCTCCAGTAGGCGGCGTCTCCTGATCTGCTAATTGATCCGCGAGATCGTTCATTTCTGTTGAAATTTGCGAGAGCTCATTTGTTTCTTCATCTAGGTTAATCCCAATCTCTTCTGGGTTTTCATTATCTTGATCTGATGAATCGTCGTCATTATCGTCTTCTGGTGGCTTAGGTGCGTTTATTAACTCTTGCCTTTTTGTGTCTAACTTATTCTGCAAGACGATAATCTTATTTTTATAATAGTCCAAGTACCGCTTTTCATAGGTTTTAATTAGTTCTTCCTGAGAGTCCTGCACAAGTTTAGCTAATCCCTTTGATTGATCAGGAATAACGTCTTCTCTCGACTTTTGAACAGATTGGATGGCGCTGTCAGTTGTTTTCAGCTGACTTTGTACCCCATTGATGTCTGTTTTGAGTCCGCCCATTTGGTCACTAAAGCTGCGGGCATTTTGGTTTTGAATGTCAGCGAGCTGTTTGAGCCCTTGCTGGATTTGCTTTTGACTTGTTGATTGCGCTTTGATCAAGACATCCTTTTGTTTGTCTTGATACTCCTGGTATTGATCGACTGCTTTCACAAAGTCCTTTAATTGGTTCTTTGCTTCTTCTGTTGTACTCAAGCCGTCTTTATATTGTTTCTGTGAATCGGCCATCGCATTTTTTAATTCTTCTATTTGATTCTTCTGCTGCTGTACGGCATCTGATAGTTTGTTCGAGTTCGGCTTATAGAAGTTGTACATCGTGTTTTGGAATTCGACTTCTTTGCCGACAATATGCTCAAACTCTTCTCTTACATTGCCGATTTCCTGTGATACAAAACTCCAGTATAGCGTCGACATCTGTTCATTCATTTTCTTTTGTGCATTTTCCAGCTCTCTTTGCACTTTCTCTTTATTAACTGCATTGAGCTGATCTTGAATTGAAAATTGAATGGACGCCTTTTCGGGATGGTCTTTATCATAGCTCAGCACATTTTTAGAGAAGTCAGACGGAATATAGAGGACAGCGTCATACTTTCTGTTTTTCAGTCCATTTTCCGCCGCACTGCGATTCACTACAGTCCATGTATAATCAGGACGCTCTGACAATGCTGCCACAACATCCTGTCCGAAACGAGCCGTGTTTTCACTTTCGCTCGCTCCCATATCCTCATTGACCACCGCAATATTTCGTGTCGCATTCTTCTTCTGTTTTGCCGGGTCATCTCCAATCAGGTGGAAAAATAAAACCGGAAGCACAAGAATCAATATCATGGTGGATACGATTTTGATGGAGCTTTTTTGCTGCTCTGTCATTGAACACTCTTCCTTTCTACCGCACATAAAGGAACCTGGATTTTCTTCTCTTTCCCGTTTTCAACCAAATAACCGAAGCCTGGCTGAATCTCTGGTTCTTGTCTTGCATACGGAAGCGGTATGATGTTTTGCTCTGATTTTTTCATGAGTAACATAGCATGACGAACTTGTTTGATTTCGTTTGTGAGTGCATCATAGCCCTTACTGAACTCGGTATGATTGCCTGATGCGATCAGGCTGAAGCCTAGGTGTGCATATGACTTCATGAAATCCGCCAATTGATCTTGAAGACGCGGATCGATTGTCTGCTGAAAGCGTGTGATGCCATCGACCACAAGCACAATTTGAGGGAATGACAGCTGATCGGTCTCTCCTCTGCGTACAGCTTCGACGTACATCTCTTCCCGCACCTTGAATAATTGGACCATTCCCTCTGCCCATTCGGTAATATCATCCTTTGTTTCAAGGTAATCGATATTCTCTTCTTTTGCATAATGGGAAAGGCCTCGATCAATTGAATCAAAGACGGCCAGCTTTTCAGGCTTTGCCTCTAAAAGATGATCAAGCATCAGTTTTGTCACATTCGTTTTCCCGCGCTGCGTTTGACCGATAATGAGACAATGTTTATTCTTTTTCAAATCAAAGTAAACAGGTGCCACAGATTCCTCATCTAGTCCAACTGGAATGTCGTAAGGCTGTTTTTGTTCATCTAGACGATTCTCAAGCTCCCAAACTGTCAGCTTATCAGGCAGCATTGGCACAGGCTTTGGTTTTTCAGCCTCTTTGAAGCGATCATGAAGAAGCTGGATCTCTTGTTTCAGATGCTCAAACAATTCGAGATCGTTCTCTCCATCCACTGGCAGGAACATTTGTGCAAAGTAAAGTTCTTCCTTGTTGATAATGACGCGACCTGGAATCGGCTCTAGGCTGAATTTCGGTCTGCCAATAATCGAGTATGCCTCTCCTTGATCCATTAAGTAATGGACAATCTTTGTTTTCAAGTTGTTCATAAGCGATTGGCGCACTGCGTTTACACGAGTCGCTGTGATCAAGAAATAAATGCCGAGCGACTGCCCATCACGGCTTAGCTGGATAAATTCAGATTCGAGATCATGCATTTCGTCCTTCACAATGTCAAAGTTGTCAATCACGATAAAAATGAACGGAAGCTTCTTCTCATTTAAGGCATTGTACATTTTGATATGACTCATTTCTTGCTGTCTGAATAACCACTTGCGGTATTCAACCTCTTCCCGCAGACGCTTCATTGACTTCTGAATTTTTCTCATTTGATCCATTAAGAAATAATCAGCGGTGTGCGGAAGTTTAGCTAACGGAAGCAGGGTCCCGTTTCCGAAATCATAAATATACGCATGCCATTCTTCAGGTGAATATCTTTCCGCAAAACTCATGAGCAGTGTTGTGGCAGCAAGTGATTTGCCGTAGCCAGAGGAACCGAAGATCCCAATGTTCCCGTCTTCCATCATTTGATAAGAGAGCGGATGCTGGCTTTGCTGATCTGGCTCATCGACAAGCGCAAAATGGAAAACATGCTCTTCACTCGACGCATAACGCGTTTTTGGAATACGCTCTTCAAGCGGTGGAAGCCACGGACTCGGGAGCTTCTCGATCCCAAGCTCCTGCTGCATACGTTCAATTTCATCCACAACAGCTGAAATCTCTGTCACTGTTTCTTTTTTCACCGCTGGCTCTGTGCTCACCCCTGATAACGGAATGAGTCCGGTATCTGTCACAATGGCGATGTCATCTTCTGATCCATAGCCATCTTCCATATAGGGTGCACCGCTCCAAGCCGATTGGAACAATTCATAGATTTCATTGTTTCCAACTTGTAAATATCCTCGTCCTGTGACGGTAATTGACGCCGCATCACTATTTTTCAAAATTTCCTTACTGTCTGACGCATCTTGCACTTTTAGTGCGACCTTAAAGCGTGAGTTACTCCAAATTTGATCATCAATGACCCCGCCTGGCTTTTGAGTCGCCAAAATAAGATGGACACCGAGGCTTCGGCCGATACGCGCGGCACTTACAAGCTCCCTAATAAAGTCCGGCTCTTCACTTTTTAATTCAGCAAACTCATCAGAGATTAAGAACAAATGAGGCATCGCCTGTTCAGCCTTTTTCTCCTTATAGAGCTTCGTATAATCATTGATGTGATTCACATTGTACTGATCAAACAACCGTTGTCTTTTCTTCAGTTCACTTTTAATCGAGGCAAGTGCTCTTTCACTAAAATTCTTGCTGCCTTCAATATTGGTGATGGTTCCAAGTAGATGAGGAATATTTCGGAAAGGCTGCGCCATTCCTCCTCCTTTATAGTCAATCAGCAGAAAAGCGACTTCATGCGGATGAAAGTGTACAGCGAGTGATAAAATATACGTCTGTAAAAATTCACTTTTCCCTGATCCCGTTGTTCCAGCCAACAGTCCATGCGGGCCGTGTGCTTTTTCATGCAGGTTCAGATCGACAATGTCGTTTTTCCCTTTATAACCGATTGGTACAGATAATGATTTTGCTGTTTCTGAAGTTAGCCATTTTTCACGAATGCCAATGTCGTCTACCAGTTTGGCATGAAAAAGATCTAGGAATGAGACCGTTTCAGGAATCGAGTTGGTCATTCCGACCTGATGATCTAATGTTCTCAGCGTTCTGGCAAACAGCTCATTGTCCGTGCGCTGATGTGTATCAAGCTGAAAAGGAATCCGTACTGCCTTCTTATGCTGAATGAGAATATCTCCTTCTTCTTCGTTAATATAACGGACAAGCGTCGAGATATTTTCAGCTAAGCTTTCCTTCGTTTCTGCAGCAAAGATAATCGAGATGCCAAGATCTGTCCGGCTGCCTTCTAAATATTCTAAAATCACATGTTCAGCAATGAGCTCATGATTTGTCACGATAAACACAAAATGAGGCGTAAAGATTTTTTTCTCTTTTTCTTCTTCTAGATCACGCTCACGTAAAATCTCATAAATAGAGGACAAAAGCTGGTCACGTGTTTGTTCGTTATAAATAAACCCTTTGCCGTATGTATGAGGCAGCTGGAAATGCGGAAGCCATTTCATCCATTCCCAATTCTCATACTCCTGCTCATGAAAGATAAAGACAAATCTCAAATCGTGATAGCTGTGCGAGAAGGCAAGCTGTCCGACAAGCTGATGAAGCTCCTTTTTCACAATCGCAGGCTTTCCAATTAATCCTGTTGGGCCGTCAGCCAGTCCGAATGTAACCGGTACATCCTTGACCTCACGATACACATTTTGCATATGCTGCGTTTGCTCCATTAAGTCATCGATATCACGATTGGCCATATCGCCGCCGCTCATTGATAACTCATAGCTTGACGGAACAGCGCCCGTTCCAAGACGTAGCTGCAAAAAGTCGTCACTGACAAGCGTCTTTTCCCAAATACGCCCGCTAATTTCCGACGTTAAGTACTTCATTTGTTCAAACGACGGATAATGATACGTCAGGACATATTGCTGACGGTCATACAGCTCCTGCAGCTCTTTCCGCTTATTTTCTAAGTAAAGAGAGTAGACACGCTGCCGTTTCTCCTCCCGTCTTTTACGCTGTGACTTCTCTTTAAAGTATTGGACGGACGATGTAATTAACGTCATGATAAACATGGCCATCGACACAATGATAAAGATCCCGCGCGGCTGGATGAGTGCGACAATTCCCATAACAATCAGCATCACAAGCGGAGGAAGAACAACAAGCCAAAGCCCTCTGCCATTATTTTCACTCTCCTGCGAAGGAAAGCTGAAGGATACCCGGTCATCTGGAAGATCATAAATTAAACGTGGTGTCCGTCTGTATAAAGGGTATTTTTGTTTTGTTTCTGTGCTTGGTGGTTTTGTTTTTTCTAAACGTGTTTGAAATGGTTCGTATGCTGTCACCTGCAATAAATCATCATCTTTAAGTGTCACCGTCAGAAAGTTCCAAAGTAGCTCATCTCCGGCATGAATCCTTTCTGATCCGTGGATTTGCTTTCCGTTCACATAAATCGTCTCTTCCTGAGGCACAACATACCAAGTTCCCTCAATTTGTTCTAAAGTGAACTGATTGGCATGTGGAAACATGGAATGAGGTTGGTCTTTCCAAATATCGACCTCATCTTTCTCCTCACTTGAAAAGGATACCTCCACTCTATTTCCTAGGTAATAAATGTGTTGATCATGATGTGCATCCATTAAAATAAGTGTGAGTGATCCAATCTTACATGGCTCATGTGGAAGTAATGTACCTTTCTTCTCTTCTCCCTGATAAATAGAAAAACCATCATTCGATTCATCAGGAGATAAACGAATTGCTCCTTCATCAAACGAAAGTGAAGAAATTGTCACCGTGTGCTCTATTTCAGGTCCAATCACAGCTTCTCGATTGAACTGCTCATCTAAACGGACGGTTTGATAATCCTCCTCATAAAAAACCCAAAGAAGACTCAAACGCTCCACCTCCTCATGGGACAGCGCCAACTGTCGGTTGTATCGAAAGAATTATTTTTTCTCATCTTTTTTCGTCTGAGAGGTTTTCTTTTTCGCTTCAGATTCTTTCTCTTTTTTCTCTTGATCGGCTTTTGACTGATCTTTTTGTTCAGCTGTTTCATCTGTTTGGCTTGCGCCCGAGGAGTCACTCGTGCTTGTCTCCGTTGTTTCTTTTTCTTCATATTTCGCCATTTCCTTAATAATTGGATCTAGCTGTTTTTGTTTTTCTTCAGCAGAAAGGCTGTCATCGTTTTGAATTTCGTTGCGATAGGCGACGAGTGCCGTGAATATGTACCTGTCGTCTCCAAGCACCCTTGCAATATCAAGCGCCTCCTTGCTATTGCCTTGTCCAATGTGAATCCAGAAAAGGAAGTATTGCGGATCTGTCTGCAATGTATACGTATCCGTGATTTCCTTTTTGTGCTGATCAAGTAACAGGCTGCCCTGGTTCGTTTGCACATACGAAATGGCCAGTTCATATTGAAGAGAGACTGGCATTTGATTGGCTGGATATTTTTCTAGCGTATCCACCACTTGGCTGTACTGTTTGTTGAGATAATATTTGTTTGCCTCGACATACGCTTCTTGCTTCGGCATCGCGAAAAAGAAGGTGTAAATGGTATACACCAATGCGGGAATTAACAGGACAAGGAGACCCAGTCCAATGTATCGTTCGATCTTCCACTTCTTTTTAGGAATGGTTAATAGCGTCTTTTCTTTCATTTCAAGCGCTTCGATCTTTTGCTGAATGAGGGCGGACAATTCTTCCAGCGACTTCACTTCACTGATTTCCTTTGCCAGCTCTGATAATTTCAACGTATCATGATAAGCCAAATATTCCTGAAATTGATACTCATGGTCAACCACTCGCAAAATGACGGCTTTGACCTCTTTTAACAGGCGATGCTCATCGGTTTCATATGGCGGGATGCTTTCTTTAACCCCGTAATGCAAAAATGCAGGAGCTAAACCTTGATGAAAAACAATGTTTTCAGGAGAAACAATAGGATGCAGCCGTTTCACGTCGTGTTTGCAAACTGCATCGACAAGCTGGTATGAAAAAATCCATTTGCTTTTTTCATCCTTTGCATGGATGAAACGAAATTCCTGATAGGCAGGAGGCGGTTGAATCGAAATGATGACCTCATCTTCGGTTAATTGAATCTCTTTTTGAAATGAAGGGTTGATGTCTTTGATCGGTGCCGCTTCTAAACCGTCTAAGAGTTTAATTGTCTCTCTTTGAAAAATGAAGCTGTAGGTCCCATCCTCTTTTTTCATGACTGCTTCTAATTGTTCTTCTAAATAGGAACTCTTTTTATCTGCCATTTACAAAAGTCCTTTCATAGTATTTCCAGCCTGTCTCCTGTGGTGATTCCACAGTCTGACAGCTTATATTCGCCTGAAAACACAGCTTTCTTATTGACTACACGCACCCAACCGCCTTCTCGCTTAGGAAGTGAGATTTGTTTTGCCTGCCAGGCGATATGGATGACTTGTTTAATATGTAAATAATTTGATAGTCTCAAATCAAACACACTGCCATCATAATTTTTTAAGTCGATGGTAATATCGATATACACAAATTTCCACCTCACAAAATAGAAAGAGCGCCGGCATCCATTGACAGACTCGGCGCTTTTTCTGCTTTTCACACTTAGAAAGGAAATCCCTTTGGTTAGCCGCGGATTTGGCTTGCGATGTCTTGGTCAGTGCTTTCAAGTGTATTTGCCGTTTGATCAAGCTGATTGCTGACATCTGTTAATAGATCAGACATTTTGATAAATGAAGGCTTTAGCTGTTCGTATTGATCAGCAAATGCTTCACTAGAAGCACCTTCCCACATTCCTTTTAAATCAGAGATCATTCTATTTAGACGATCAACTTGGTTTAACACTTCTTGACTTTCAACACCATATTGCTTAGCGGTCGCTCTTAGTTCTTCTGGGGTTACGCGAATAATTCCTGACATATTCCTCATTACCTCCCGTGCATAGCCGCCATATAATGGGCTAATCCACTTATTTTTTGACGTTATTATTATAAAAACAGAAATGATACACAGTCAAACAAATCTGTTTTTATTTTACAAAATGAGTCTATAGAATTACTGTTTTTTCGCTCTTTATCTAGTATTTAACATTTTTTTGGTCATATATTCTTAATAAGTGTACACACTCTTTGATGAACCTTTTCACCTATTGATTTTTTACTACATTATTATTGTACTATTTCTTTTTGATATCCATTCACTTCCAAGTGCTCTGTTTTAAAGCTATCTGTTTTTTAAGTTTATGACATTTTTTTATTGATTTACGTACCTCATTCTCTTCATAATGTAAGTACGTGAAATATTCGAAAAAGCAGGGGTTTTTTATGACAAAAAAGACAGATCCGTTTAAGTATAGTCTTGATCGTTTAGAGGATGTGGCAGACCAAATTAGTGATGTGCTCAATTGCCCTATTACTATAGAAGATACTCATCATCGCTTATTGGCATATAGCACACACAATGATTTCACTGATCCCGCCAGAACTTCAACTATTATCTCCCGCCGTGTACCGGAAAAAGTCATTAATCGGCTTTGGAAGGACGGCATTATTCCTACACTCCTGAAAACAGATGAACCGCTTCGTGTCCCTCAAATTGCAGAGGTGGGTTTATCTAGCAGAGTTGCCATATCGATTTGGAAGGACAAAGAAGTGCTCGGATTTATCTGGGCGATTGAATCCACGCAGCCTTTTTCAGAAGAGGAAATGGACCTTCTCAAAATGGCAGCACATGCTGTTAAAAACAAATTACTCAATTTACAGATTCGAAAAACGAAAACAGAAGAACGCAATCAGGAGCTTTTTTGGAAGATGCTCACAGGTCATATTCATGAAAAGGATGAGATGCTTGACCTATTTTTAAGATTAGGCATGAGATGTCCAGACACGTATGCCATTATCATCTTTCGCCTTCGTGACGAACTCACAGAGGAGACGGAAAAAAAGCTATCCTATCTGCTTGAAACAACGCAGCAAGTACAGGTGCTGTTAACGACTGTTGATTTTCACGAATTCATTATTCTTGTCTCGCCAAAAACAGAGCACCCGCTTCAAGATATTAAACAATTCACAAGCGGCATGCTGCAGCAGCTGGCTGATCGCTACCATATTCATCACGTTCAGGCGGCCATTGGTGGAATTTACGATAACATCTCTCAGATTCAGCCGTCCTATAAAGAAGCACTAGCTGTATTAAAGACAAAAGAACGCTTTCCTGTTGAAACGGAACGTTTAAACAGTTTTTCCGAACTCGGCATATACCAGTATTTAGATGTGCTGGCTGAAAAGCGAAAGGGCTCGTCTTACTCGAGTTACTCTTTATCGAAGCTCGAGGATTACGACCTAAGGCATCATTCCAATCTAGTCGAAACCCTTGAACGGTTTATTGACTGTGACAGCAATGCCAATATTGCCGCAAAGCAATTAAACATTCATATCAACACATTGAATTACAGATTAAAACGGATTACAGACATTGCAGAAATTGATTTAAAAAACATGAATGAGAAAATGACCATTTATCTTGATATGAAGCTAAAAAACGTCCATTTGTGAAATTTCACAAAGAGGCGTTTTTTTATTTTTTATTTCAACCGAAGAATTTTCTAAACTTTCAGGATACACTAGACATACAATATCAATAGATAAGCATAGGAGGAATAAACATGATCATCGGCATTCCGAAAGAAATTAAGAACAATGAAAACCGAGTGGCATTAACACCAGGAGCAGCTTCTCAATTGCTTTCAGCTGGACACCAGATTTTAATTGAAACAAACGCTGGTTCTGGAAGCGGATTCACTGATGACGATTATGTATCTGTTGGTGCAGAAATTCTTGATCAAGCGAAAGATGTGTGGGCATCTTCTGATATGATCATGAAGGTAAAAGAACCATTACCTGAGGAATATTCATATTTCAGAGAAGGACTCATCTTATTTACGTACCTGCATCTTGCCGCAGAACCCTCCTTGGCTGAAGCTTTAAAACAAAAAGGCGTCACAGCCATTGCTTATGAAACGGTAACGGACGGAAAATCACTTCCTCTGCTAACCCCTATGTCTGAAGTGGCGGGCAGAATGGCCGCCCAAATCGGTGCACAATTTTTAGAAAAGCCAAAAGGCGGTAAAGGCATTTTGCTCGCCGGTGTACCAGGGGTATCGAGAGGAAAGGTCACGATTATAGGCGGCGGTGTTGTTGGAACAAATGCAGCGAAAATGGCGATCGGCCTTGGCGCAGATGTGACACTCATTGATTTAAACGCAGAACGGTTGCGTCAGCTCGATGATCAATTTGGTCACCAAATGAAAACGTTAATGTCTAACCCTGTCAACATTGCAGATTCAGTCAGTGAGGCAGACCTGCTCATTTGCGCTGTGCTGATCCCAGGTGCCAAGGCACCGACACTTGTAACAGAAGAAATGGTGAAACAAATGAAGCCAGGTTCTGTCATTGTAGATGTTGCCATTGATCAAGGCGGAATTGTGGAAACGGTTGATCATATCACAACGCATGATCAGCCTACTTATGAAAAACACGGCATTTTACATTATGCCGTTGCGAATATGCCAGGTGCGGTTCCGCGAACATCGACTGTTGCTTTAACCAATGTTACCGTCCCATACGCGCTGCAAATTGCAAATAAAGGTGCTGCAAAAGCCATCAAAGAAAATAAAGCGATTGCTGAAGGTGTCAATGTGATGAACGGACATATCACGTATGAAGCTGTCGCTCGTGATCTTGGCTATGAGTACGTGCCTGTAAATCAAGCAATCGATACATCTTCTATGACTGAAGCTTAATATATGGCCCGCCCTTTCATGGGCGAGCTTTATTGTTAACCTAAAACAAAAATAAGTTGACAAAAACCCCTCTTCCCCTTACTCTATTTGTACAGATAAGACAGGGGGAAACATCATGCAAAAGAAGACAAGAACTGCTGATTTTGTACTAGTTGGAATGTTCGCTGCACTGATGGCTATAGGAGCGAATATCACATCCATTGTGCCGTTTTTACAGGTCGGCGGAATTCCACTCACTATGCAGCCGTTTTTTTGTGTACTTGCTGGCCTTTTGCTCGGCAGACGGCTTGGCGCATTAGCCATGATTGTCTATGCTCTTGTAGGGATTGCTGGTGCACCTGTATTCGCACAGTTCTCTGCGGGCTTTGGGGTCATTTTAGGCAAAAGCGGCGGCTTTGTGTTATCGTACATTCCTGCTGCCTGGCTTGCCGGATTCATTCTAGAGAAAAGAAAAAACCCCGGCTTTGGCCACTTTTTACTTGCAGCCATTGCTGGAACGACCGTGATGTATGTGATCGGGACAACTTATACGTACTTCGCGTTAAATGTTTGGCTGAATGCACCGATTTCCTATCAAACAACATGGTTCTTCATGATCTGGTTTATGGTAAAAGACTATGCATTAACCATATTACTTGCGATGCTGGCACCTAGAATTTATCGCTCTGTTTCAAAAGCCACATCCTTTCGAAAGCAGCAAGCTGCGTCATAGATACAAAAAAGTTCCTTACTATGAAGGAAGCTGCACTTGTACAAGTTGAATGTTTCATGAAAACAAAAAAGCTTGTAGAGAAAACGATACTTTCTCTACAAGCTTTTCATATTACAGGATAATCGCCGCCAGCCAGCCGAACAGAACAAGCGGAATATTATAATAGATAAAAGTCGGGACACATGTACCCCAAATATGGTGATGCTGTCCATCCATATTCAGACCAGATGTCGGTCCTAACGTACTGTCACTTGCAGGTGAACCTGCATCCCCAACAGCCGCAGCTGAACCAATGATCGCAATGGTTGCCATGGGACTAAATCCTAAGTGTAAACAAAGTGGAACAAAGATGGTCGTAATAATCGGGATCGTTGCAAAGGATGACCCGATGCCCATTGTGACAAGCAGTCCAACCAATAGCATTAAAATCGCCGCTACACTTTGGTTGTTTCCGATGAAATGAGAAGATGCTTTAACTAGTTTTTCAATATCTCCTGTTTTGGTTAAAACATTGGCAAATCCAGCCGCAACAAGCATCACAAAGCCGATAAATGCCATCATATTCATTCCAGATGTAATGAGTGCATCCGCCTCATCGCGTTTCATCATTCCAGTCACAAACAAGACAAGCAGTCCTGCGAGTGCACCGAAGATCATCCCTTCCACTCCAAGGCTTTGAGAAAGATACAGCTGGACAATCAATGAAACGAGAATGGCAAGAACAGCAAAAGACAAGCTTTTTTTCGTATACGCTGATTTCTCTACATCTGTAATGTCGCGATCCTCATATACTTTTGGCTTACGATACACAAAAAGTGAGACGATCAATCCGAGAACCATTCCCGCAACAGGGATGAGCATGGCATACGGAATATCCGCTAAATCAACTGTCAAACCTGCTTCCTTCATGTTATCACGGAGCATTCCGTGGAAAATTTGTCCAAAACCGACTGGGAGTAAAATATATGGTGCAGTGAGTCCGAAGGTCATGACACATGCTAGCAGTCTGCGGTCAATTTGAAGCTCGTTAAACACCTTTAATAATGGCGGGATTAAGACCGGAATAAAGGCAATGTGAACAGGAACAACGTTTTGTGAAAAACAGGATACGATCAAAATGACAAGAATGATGAGCACTTTTGATAATGTTTTTCTTCTTGAGTCGCCTTCTTTTCCTAGTAGCTTCACTGCTCCTTCGACCATGGCATCTGGAAGACCCGTTTTTGTCAGCGCCGCAGCAAAGGCTCCCAAAAGCGCATAGCTAATCGCCACTGTCGCATTTCCGCCGAGCCCGTCAGTAAAGGCTTCAACCGTTCCTCCAAGGCCTAATCCACCTGCAAGTCCGCCAGCTAAAGCGCCTAGAGCGAGCGCAACAACCACATTGACCCGCAGCAAGCTTAATATCAACATTAAAACAACCGCTAAAACAACTGCATTCATGGTGAAACCTCCGAAATCCTTTAGTTTACTAATGTAGTAGATAATTAAAGTACCAACGTATGTTACCATAGAAAAAAAACTTCGTCAAATGGCGTATGTCCTAAATAAAAAAAGCCCCGCCACCTGGCAGAGCCTTCTCCTTTATTTCTTAGCTTCAAATCGTTCTACAAATGTTGCTAATGATCTCACCATCACACCTGTTGCTCCTGTTGGTCCAAAGCATGAAGGTTTTTCTGTTGTCGCTGTACCTGCAATATCTAAGTGAACCCAAGGGGTGTCCTCAGCAAATTCACCGATGAAAGCACCTGCCATGATCGCATGACCATCTCGGCCAGGGGAATTATTCAGATCCGCCATTTTGCTGTTTCGCACTCGTTTTTTATCTTTTTCAGTGATTGGCAGCTGCCAAATCATTTCACCGCATTCTTCTGATGCCTCTTTAAACTGGGCATACAGTTCATCGTTATTCGTCATCACGCCTGTTGTCTCATTTCCGAGCGCTACAATGACCCCGCCTGTTAATGTAGCCACGTCTACAAGGACTGAGGCACCGTGCTGCTTCGCATACGTGACTCCATCTGCTAAGACGAGGCGTCCTTCTGCATCAGTGTTGAGCACTTCAATTGTTTTACCGCTTAGTGACACGATCACATCGTCCGGCTTCATGGCGTCTGCCGAGATCATATTATCTGTTGAGGCAATGACAGCAATGACATTTTGCTCTGGGCGCAGTTCACCGATGATTTCCATTGCGCCTAAAACAGAGGCTGATCCGCCCATATCTGTTTTCATGCCCACCATACTTGCTCTTGGCTTTAATGAATATCCACCTGTATCATACGTGATGCCTTTACCGACAAGACCGATGACATCTGTCCATTCTTCCTTGCCTTGATATTTCAACACAATGAGCTTTGGTGGTTCTGTTGAGCCTCTATTAACAGCTAAAATACCACCCATCCCGAGCTCTTCCATTTGTTCTTTATCTAAGATTTCAATCTCAAATTCGTACTTATACGCAAGCTCTGCCGCGTACGAAGCAAGATCGGAGGACGTGAGCATGTTCGGCGGCATATTCACAAGGGTGCGGGCCGAATTGACTGACTGTCCGTAGACCTCGCCCACTTTCAGACTAGCCTGAATTTCGGCTGTATCATGATCCGTGGTTGCATAGACAAATTCAATAAAGCGATCCGGTTCATTTGTTTTATGTTTAAAATCTTGTAATTCATATGTAGCTAAGAGGCAACTTTCAGAAAGGGCATGAGCTGCATCCTGCGCAGGCAGATCCTTTCCAATAAACGTATCAAGCAAGACCGAAACCGCTTGCTTTTTATCTTGGTGAAGCTTTTTAAATAAATGCGCAAAGGCTTCTTTTGCCTCTTCAAACGTGTAATCTGATTCCTTCCCAAGCCCGACAAAATAAATGCGTTTAATGCCTGTTTCAGGAGATGGGAAAAACTTCGAAAGCTGATTTCTCTTAGATGAAATATCGCCCTCTTTTAATAGTTCAGTGATTCTTCCTTCAACTAATTCATCCATTTCTTTTGCTTTACCTGATAATTGGCTCTTTTGAAAAAGTCCGATGGCCAGTGTATCTTTATGTTGCAATTCATTTGTCGAGAAAAACATATTTATCACACGCTCCTTCAATGAACTCCATTTTTCACATTGGAACTTCTATTATATCAAAATTTGCGGGCCTATACGATCATAGCCAATCTGTCTTTACTTGATGAACATTTATATTTTCACACGCGGAAGGGCATCATGAAAAAGCGATGAAAACTTGAGCAGCCTATCCATGTTCTCCTCGTTCCACATCTACATTCTTTAATGTTATAATGAACATGGACTTGGCAGCATTTTTTTCTGCAATCATTTTTTCATCTTACTAGGGTAAACAGTCCATCATTTCGCACGATATTTTTTTCTTACAGAGAGGATGTTTCTTGTTCATGAGCGTACTGACGAATTTTCCGCTGCTTGCCAGCCTTGCAGCCATCTTTTTTGCACAATTTGTAAAAGTACCGATTCAATTTATCATTTCTAGACGACTAGATTGGTCGCTCATTACAAGCACAGGCGGAATGCCAAGTTCACACTCCGCAGCCGTAACAGCACTCTCAACAGCAGTGGCTTTAGAGCACGGGCTAGGAACATCTATTTTTGCCATTTCCGCCATCTTTGCCATTATTACGATGTTTGATGCGACAGGTGTTCGCAGACAGGCTGGAGAACAGGCCACTGTTCTCAACAAGCTGGTGACAGATTTTAACCGATTTGTTGCCGAGGCAAAAAATTTCCCAAGCGCGGAAGAAAAAGAGAAGCAAAAGAAATTGAAAGAGCTTCTTGGGCATAAGCCGATTGAGGTCTTCTTCGGCGGCTTGACAGGGATCTTGCTCACACTCATCTTAGATTATTACTTCATGTAGAAGCGAAAAAAAGCTTTGGACCTTAAAATGTCCAAAGCTTTTTTATTCTTTATTGGCTTGAAATTGCTGACGGAACACTTGCATCGAT
Source organism: Bacillus crepusculi (assembly GCF_014764715.1). Lineage (GTDB taxonomy): Bacteria > Bacillota > Bacilli > Bacillales > Bacillaceae > Bacillus. Next base: position 76,135 of record NZ_JACXXE010000008.1, read on the forward strand.
TCTGCTTCATTGAGCTGATTTAAGTCCTTTTCTGTCAGCGTCCCTTCGCCCTTTTTGATAATATAGACATCCAGCACTTTTTTACCCCATTCTCTATACACATCATCAACAGTTTCATAATATAAATCAAGCTTATGACCTTTAATCGCTTTCCCAGTATCTGCGACTACACCATAGCCATAGTTTGGGATAAACAGTACAGTTCCAATCGGAAAGACAGACGGGTCCGCCGCCACTGTTGAGTATAAATCACGTTTCACTTTGACGCCTGAATATGTAATCCCATATGCATGATGATCCTTCGTTTTACCTGTTGATTCCACACCTGCTGTATAGCCTGTGGCGACAACCTTTTGCTTCGGATAATCATTCCAATTAAATGCTTCTTCGAGCGAAGCAGCTCGCAAATCCTCGCTTTTGACGACCATCGTTTGTCTTTTTTGATGTTGAAAAAAAGAAGATACTTGCTTGCCGGCATCGGTCTCTTTCACCCATGCAGCTAGATCACTTGGTTCTACTCCAGATATGCCCGTAAAGCTTGTCAAAAGTGCAAGCATAAAAAGGGCTGTCATGAACAATCGTTTCATCCATGTTTTCATTTCTATTTGTCACTCCTCTACCCATCTATTTGTTTCCAAACGAAATGGAAACTATGCAAAGGAGAAACAAAAAAACCCACTTGCGTGTGAACAAGTGAGTTAAAACATTTGATATCCTCTTTTTCGCAGGGCATTGATGACAAAGCCAGATGCAATGGCACCAATCAGGCCGCTTAATAAAATGATGATATCTGCCGCAGCGAGTGAGACAATGCGGTCTCCTATTCCAGAAAAAGCGATGCCCGGTTCTCTAACATAAGCGATCATCTTTTGATTATTGATAATGAAAAGGCATACAATTGGATATAAAATTGCCATAATCCATGACATTCTCAGCAGCATATTCAGCAAAAAGCCAATGCCGAAGAATAACACGAAAAATAAAATAACTGAAATGATAACGACTGGTAAACTGATCACTTCATCTCCACCCCCAAATATCCCATCATTAGTTTAACTTGGAAATAGAGATGAAGTCAATCAATGGAAAAAGCAGTTGGATTAATGCTTCTTTCCTGTCCCTTTACATTCCTCACATGTTTCAGATCCGCCGAGCAATAGCTGAAAATATCCTTTCCCTGAACAATATTGACAGGTGGACTTTTTTTCTTTTGCTTGTGCATTCATATTGCTCACCCCTTAATCTAAATTTTCTGATAATTAATCATAACATATTTTGCTGTCCAGCACCAAGTGAGAAAATATGCCGTATATAAAAAAAACGTGTATCACGAGGATACACGTTTCAGTCTATTAAGGTTTAGAAGAACTTGAATTTTCCTTTTTTCAGAACAAGTCCTGGTCCGCCAACCATGAATAAAGAACGGTTGTCGATGATTTTTTTCATAGCAGAAGCCTTTGTCCCTTGAAGTTTTTTACCAAACGCAACACCTACAGCGTCGTGTTCACCAAGAGAAGCAACTGTTCCTTTGATGTCTGGCTTAAAGCTTTCAAGAGAGCCACCTTTGACTAGTGCTGCAAGGTTTTTCGCTACTGTTTCACCTTGCTGCATCGCAATTTGTGCTGTTGGTGGGTATGGACGGTTGATTTCTTCATTGATGATCAATGAACAGTCACCAATGATGAATACATCTTCATTTTCTGGTACACGAAGATCTGGAGACACTTTTACGCGTCCGCGCATGTTTTCAAATCCAGCTTCTTCCACGATTGGGTTACCGCGTACACCTGCTGCCCAAACAACAGTTGCAGCTTTGATTTCTTCTGTATCATCGTCTTTTCCAACAATGATGCCTTCTGGCGTACATTCTTTGATCGCTGTACCGATTTTGAACTCAACACCTTTACCTTGAAGGTAGTTCATCGCATAGTCGATCAATTCAGGATCGAATCCTGGAAGAGCGGTTGGCGCAGCTTCTACACAGATAATGCGCACGTCTTTTTGATCAATATCATACTCTTTGCAAAGCTCAGGCACACGGTTTCCAAGCTCACCAAGGAACTCAATACCTGTGAAGCCCGCACCGCCGACAACGATTGTTAAACGCTCTGGACGCTTTTCAGCTTCCGTATTATACGTCGCAAATTGAAGCTCAATGTGCTCACGAAGCTGACGAGCAGAGTTGATGTTAGAAATAGAGAAGGCATATTCCTTCAGACCTGCAATACCAAACGTTTCAGGAACAGCACCAAGCGCGACAACAAGGTAGTCATAAGAAAGTTCGCCATCTGATGTCACAACTTTCTTCGCTTCCTTGTCAATGCTTTCAACTGTTGCTTGTACAAAGTTGACACGGGAACTGTTAATTACATCTTTGATTTGGTAACGACAGCGATCATGATGAAGTGTACCTGCACTTGCTTCATGTAGCCATGTTGTTTCGTAATGATAATTATGCTTGTTCACAAGAGTAATGTCCGCATCATTTGTGCCAAGCTGTTTTGTTAATCTTGTTACTGTCATTAATCCGCCATAACCTGCACCTAATACAACGATTTTCGGTTTATTCACTGGAATCACATCCACCTTTTTTAAATTTGCTGTAAAACGGATAAAGAATTACATAACGTTATTCTCAACCGCTTTGCGGCATTTTATGAAATTTAAACAAAAAAATAAGTATGTGAAAATCTGAACTTTCACCTACAAAAAACGAAAGCATTTGACCGTATCCGACAAAAATTCATAAAAAATTAATATTTAGTTCCCTTAACAATAATAGCGAGTTCTGCTCCTTTTTTCAAGGCTTTAAAGTGAAATTCCTTATGATAAACGGTCTTTCTCAACTTTCCCTCTTATTCAAGGCACCGTCATCAAAAAACGACAAGTTTTTCAAAACAAGTCAAACGGCGATATGTGGTATGATATGATATAGTGATAACAATTTTCATTTGGGAGGATTAAAGGAATGCAAGAAGATTCTAAGGTATATGACATTACCGTTATCGGGGGCGGCCCAGTTGGATTGTTTACTGCGTTTTACGGAGGCATGAGACAGGCAAGTGTGAAAATCATTGAAAGCCTTCCTCAGCTCGGCGGTCAACTATCCGCTCTTTACCCTGAAAAATATATTTATGATGTGGCTGGTTTTCCAAAAATCCGCGCACAAGAATTAGTTGATAACTTAAAGGAACAAATGGATAAATTTGATCAAACCATTTGCTTAGAGCAGGCCGTTGAAACGGTTGAAAAGCAGGCAGATGGTATTTTTAAACTCGTGACAAATCAAGAGGTTCATTATTCTAAAACGATCATCATTACAGCTGGTAACGGTGCATTCCAGCCGAGAAAGCTTGAACTAAGTGCAGCAGAATCATTTGAAGGAAGCAACCTGCACTACTTCATTAATGACTTGAACCAATTTGCTGGCAGACGTGTGGCCGTTCTTGGCGGCGGAGACTCTGCGGTGGACTGGGCACTCATGCTTGAACCAATTGCAAAAGAAGTATCCATTATTCACCGCCGCGATAAGTTCCGCGCGCATGAGCACAGTGTAGAAAACCTGCACAACTCAAAGGTCAATGTGCTGACACCATTTGTGCCAACTGAGCTCATTGGCGAGGACCGTATTGAACAAATCGTGCTAGAAGAAGTCAAAGGTGATAAAAAACAAGTGCTTGATGTAGACGACGTGATCGTCAACTTCGGTTTTGTTTCCTCCCTTGGACCAATTAAACAATGGGGCCTTGAAATCGAAAAGAACTCCATCGTGGTCAAATCCACAATGGAAACAAACATTGAAGGTTTCTATGCAGCAGGGGACATCTGTACGTATGAAGGGAAAGTCAAATTGATTGCAAGCGGATTTGGTGAAGCACCGACTGCTGTCAACAATGCGAAAGCCTACATGGACCCGAAAGCTCGTGTACAGCCTCTTCATTCCACAAGCTTATTTGAAAACAAATAAGAGCGGATCAAAAAAGGAGTTCCCACTCGGGAACTCCTTTTTCGTTTATTTAAAAACCCCAATATAGGCATTCGCCATTCCAAGCACCATTGCAGCAAGCAGCACCACAACAATCCCTGCCACAACCAAAATCACCCGATCTTTCACACGTTCCTTTTTCGGAAGCGGCTTATCTATCCCGCAAGCTGGACACGTTTTGGAACGATACGGAATCAATTCATGACAGTTCCTGCAATTGATTTGTTCACTCAAACCTCAGCAACCTCTTTTCTGATGACAGTTTATGTTTGGTTCTCATGATACTCTTTTCAAGGTGAAATAGCCAGTTGTTAGGGCAAGCTGTAACAAAATTGAGCGATTTATACAGTGAGGAAATGAATGAAGGTATCATCTGTTCAGCCGATATAAAGAAAGTAAGGTAGATCGTGAAGGATAGGTGGAAAGATATTGAAGCGCTTAATCATCAGTTTTAGCTTGTTATTCATCATTGGTGGCTCGGTTGAAATGTTTGCAAAAGAGTTTAACAAACGTAATGCTGAATTCGCAGCAGGACTGAATATTGATGTTGATCAGCTAGAACATTTTTTGAACATGTTTCCTCTTCAGTTTTTGATTCTGGTTTGAGTCATCAAGAGATCAAACAGATCCATAGTGAAGTAAAGAAAATACAAAAAGACAATGAAACGAAAGAAATCGGTACGTTTAAAGTGATATATCGCGGAGAACCAGCAAAGATTCGAGTTGAGGTTGAAGTGCATGTGGAAGATATCAATAAAGAGGTCGTGATCTATTTGTATAGTACACAAGAGTTGGTCTATATCCTCGAAAAAGAACTTTTAAAAACAGAAGAAGCAGTGGAGTAGACATGCTGATAGAACATCTCTTTTTACAATTGTCTTTACTAATCAAACAAAAAGCCTACTTTGATCGTGTTGTTTACATAACAAACGAACAAGTAGGCTTATCTTTATTCATGATCACATACTTAACACTCTTCCGGCGTACCGGTATTCGTCGCTGTTCTAAAAGAAGAACCGCATCCGCATGAAGCGATGGCGTTGGGGTTGTCGATGGTGAAACCGCCGCCCATTAGTGATTGTTTGAAATCGATGATGGTTCCGTTCATGATATCAAGGCTTTCGGAGTCGACAAGAACCTGAATGCCGTGCTGCTCGAACTGTGTGTCTTTCTCTGAGACTTCATGGTCAAAGCCCATGCCGTACGAAAGACCGCTGCAGCCGCCGCCTTTTACGCCCACTCGAAGGAACGCATTTTCTTCTTCATGTTCTTTCATCATATCTTTAATCTGCAGTGCAGCAGCTTCTGTAATGGTTACTGGTGTACTCATGATCATCCCTCCTTTTGACTGGATGTTTCTTTTCAATTATAAACGTGATGGTGCCTTTTCTCAAATAAATGATTTACAGATAAAATGTGCCGTCACAAATCGTTTCAGCAGGTCCTGTCATGAGCACATGGTCATTATCTTTCCAGCGAATGATGAGGTCTCCGCCTGCTAAATGAACCGTCATGTCTGTTTCTTTTTTCGCCTGTCCATTTACAATCGTTGATACAGCCGCAGCACATGCTCCCGTTCCGCACGCTTGCGTAATCCCTGATCCTCTTTCCCACACTCGAAAATGCAGCTCGGTTTCACTGACGACTTCAACAAATTCCACATTGACGCCTTCTGGGAACATGTCGTGTTTTTCGATGATCGGCCCAAGTGTATGAAGCGGCGCTTTTTCAATGTCCTCTAAATAAAAAACGATATGCGGGTTTCCCATCGAAACGGCCGTTCCATTTAATTTCGCAGTGCCAAAATCAAGCAGCTCATTAACCGTTGTGCTAGCCGGTTCACCAAGCATCGGCATTGCTTCTTTTTCAAAACGTGGTTTTCCCATATCTACTGTGACGAACTGAACGTGGCCATTCTGTGCATGAACAGTGGCTTCAACGAGTCCTGACAATGTTTCAATCTGGAATGTTGTGTCTGCTACGATTTGATGCTCATACACATATTTTGCGACGCAGCGCAGACCGTTGCCGCAGTTTTTTCCCTCTGATCCATCATTGTTGAAAATGCGCATTTTCACAGGTGCAACATCTGATGGGCAAATGAGGATCATCCCGTCAGAACCGATTCCTGTATAAACAGAAGAAACGCGGATGGCGATCTCTGACAGCTGCTCCTCTGGAAGCTGTTCTTTCATCTGATTGACGTATATATAATTATTTCCTAGTCCGTGCATTTTCGTGAATTGAAATGATGTCATGAGCGTCCTCCAAAAATGTTGTTTCTTTATAGTATAAAAGGAGTCGATTCAGGAGACAATCTTATCATCCCCCGTTTTTTCATACATAGAAGCTCTTTGCTGCCATGGCAAAGGGCTTTTATTATGCATATGCCTCTTTTTCTCTCGTGTGATTCTTCATTTTGATGAAATTTTATTAGCATAACATATTGGATGCGCTTTCTATTCATTTTCCTTAAAAATGGAAGATGAAAGCGAGAAAAAAATGCACCTCATGACCCATGCGGTGCATTTAAAACATGTCATTTTCCTCTATAAAAGCATAAATACGCTCGACTAGCTGCTCTGCATTTTCTCCGGAAACAAATTCTCCATTCACAAGTGCAAATGGGGAGTCCATACATTTGCCGCAGTAGCTTAAACAGCCGTATTCCATTACATCTAGATTTGGGTCTTTTTCAAGCTTCTCTTTTGCTTCTTGAGACCCCTGTGCAAGATTACTTACACAAAATTCGATCAGTGGAAACACTGTGCTTCACCTCACATTGCCATTACATCCTACCGAAATTCCTCCTATTAGTCAAAACATGAGCTTCACCTATATCGTTACGCCTATTCCGCATAAAATGTTTTACTATTTAGGACTTACTGATGAATATGTAGGTTATTTTGAAACAATTATTGTGGTTTCACAGTAAATTCGATATAATTTTATTTGGTATTTTAACTTAAAGTTTTTTAGTATAAGTGTTTTTCAATGTCTATGGGGAAAAGGAGAATCGTCATGAAAAATTTAGTCTTGATCGGCGGAGGTTACGGGAATATGCGGGTTCTCCACCGCTTATTGCCAAATCAATTACCTGATGATGTCACTATCACATTAATTGATCGAAATCCTTACCACTGTTTAAAAACAGAATATTATGCACTTGCTGCTGGAACGATCTCTGATCATCACATTCGAGTATCCTTTCCAGAGCATCCGAAGCTGGATATTCAATATGGGGAAGTAGAAAAAATTGATATTGAAAACAAACAGATCTTATTCAGCGACCGTGAACCGATTCCATATGACGACACGGTCATTGGACTTGGCTGTGAGGACAAGTACCATAATGTCCCTGGTGCAAAAGAACATACATACAGCATTCAAACCATTGATCAGTCAAGGCTTACGTATAACAAATTAAACAATTTAAGCGCAGGTGCAACGGTAGCCATTGTCGGAGCTGGACTTAGCGGGGTAGAGCTAGCCAGTGAACTGCGAGAAAGCCGCTCTGATTTAAACATTATTCTTTTTGACCGCGGAGAACTGATTCTATCCAGCTTCCCAAAAAGATTAAGTTTATATGTACAGAAATGGTTTGAAGAAAATGATGTACAAATCATTAACTGCGCCAATATTACGAAGGTTGAAGAAGGCGTTGTTTACAACCATGACGATGCCATTGAAGCTGAAGTCATTGTGTGGACAGCAGGCATTCAGCCAAGCAAAGTCGTGAGAGAGATGGATGTTGAAAAAGACGTACAAGGTCGCGTCGTCTTAACTCCTCATCACAATATCCCTGGAGATGAGCATGTATATGTCGTGGGTGATTGCGCAAGCTTGCCGCATGCCCCAAGTGCACAGCTTGCCGAGGCACAGGCAGAACAAATTGTCCAATCTCTACAAAAGCGCTGGAAAAACGAGCCGCTTCCTGAGGCATACCCACAGTTTAAGCTAAAAGGGGTCTTAGGTTCTTTAGGAAAAAAAGCCGGCTTTGGCTTAGTGGCGGATCGTCCACTTGTTGGACGTGTACCAAGACTTCTAAAATCTGGACTTCTTTGGATGTACAAGCATCACAACGGCTAAACACATGTGAATTTTTTCTCAAAGCTCCTTCCTAAACGAAGGAGCTTTTTTCTATGAAACAGCATGGGCCGGCGGATTGGTCAATTTGATCGGAGCTAGGGCAAGAATGCAGTCTTTACGAAAAGTTCTCATCGTCTTCTTCGATAGACAATATGCTTGAATGAGCTGGTCCGTTTGACGGTGTACAATGATTTTTCGCTTCGTGCATTCGCCGTTTTTCTTCATATAAATCATCTCAATCGGTATTTGCTGATGGAGAGATTGTTTCAGTAAATAATTCATGCTGCTCACGCTCCTTTCATTTTATTATATACGAACAAACGTTCTTTTTCAACACAAAAAGGAACATTTGTTCTATTTTTGTTCTCAAAAAAAGAACAGCTTATTCACTGCTCTCTTTGTACCCGTATTTCTCCATTTCTTGATAAATGTCTTTTAATTTCGGATTGCCCTCTCCAACAATTTGATCCTCAACGAAGACAAGTGGATAGAAGAATTCATCATCAAGAATTCGTTCAGACCATTCTTTTTGGCGTTCATTTTCTGGTGGGTGCTCAATATCAATATATGTGATGCGAAACGGCTGATTCGGATATTTTCGTTTTAACGCTGCATCTAACCATTCAAAAGTATCTTTTGAAGAAGGCAGATTCACGCAGCTAGCGCACAGTACATCTCTTCCATATACATAAAGATTGACGGTTTTGTTCATTTGACAAGCCCCCTATTCTTTCTTCATTTTAGCTGAATTTTCTGTATGAAAAAAGTCAAAATCACTTTTTGTTTCAAGATGAGATTGTGCTATAATGAGAAGGAAACTTTGAAACCAATCAATAGATTTTTATCGTCCAGATGAATATAATGGTGATATGTTGTGAAAGGAGCGATTATATCTAATGACTGAAGTCGAAATGAAAGACCAAGTACAGGAAGTACTGGACAAACTTCGTCCATTTCTATTACGTGATGGTGGAGACTGTGAGCTTGTAGACATTGAAGATGGCATTGTGAAATTACGTCTTCTTGGTGCATGCGGCAGCTGCCCAAGTTCAACCATTACATTGAAAGCCGGTATTGAGCGCGCATTATTAGAAGAAGTGCCTGGCGTTGTAGAAGTTGAACAGGTTTTCTAATTCATATATGACATGAAAACGATCCGTTTTGGGTCGTTTTTTGATTAGGTTAGCTTTTCTCTAAACCATTCCTTCATAAAGGTCAGTCTTTGAATACGCTGCCCTGGGTGGCCGCTTCTTGATAAATCATGAGATGCCTTTGGGAATTTGACCAATCTCGTGTCCTTTCCAAGCTCCTTCAATGCCACAAAAAGCTGCTCTGCTTGATCAACTGGGCAGCGATAATCTTCATCGCTGTGCAAAATGAGGAGCGGCGTGTTCACCTGTTTCACAAATTTTAGCGGCGACCGATCCCATAGCTTATCAACCGAATCATAAATATCCCCATCAATCTGCCATTTTGTAAAGAAATAGCCGATATCGCTGATGCCATAAAAGCTAATCCAGTTTGAAATGGACCGCTGTGTAACGGCTGCACGAAAACGGTCTGTCTGTCCGACAATCCAGTTGGTCATAAAACCGCCATAGCTACCGCCGGTCACTCCGAGTCTCGTTTCATCAAGAAAATCATAGGCTTTGAGCACATGATCAACAGCCTGCATGACATCCTCATAATCAACATCACCGTAGCTTCCTCTCACACGGTCGGTAAACATCTGACCATACCCATGACTGCCATGAGGATTGATATATACAATGGCATAGCCTTCAGAGGCGAGCATTTGAAATTCATGAAAATACGTATGACCATACATCGCATGCGGTCCGCCATGAATCTCTAGAATGAGCGGATAGGTTTTCCCCTCTTCCATCTTGGTAGGCTTCATAAACCAGCCATGCACCTCGTCTCCCTCTTTCGACTGAAAAGAAAATGGCTCCGGTACCGATAGGAGATGCTCCTTAAGAAATTCATCATGCTCAGACGTGATTTGCTTTAGTTCTGTCTCCCCTAATGTCAGCTCATACAGCTCACTCGGTGAAACAGGTGACAGTCTGCTAAGCAGCAATTTTGATTCATCTGGATGAAGGCTGAAGTTTGTGATATGTTCTGCCTCTAGCCGAACTGGATAGGCTAAGCCTTCAATAGAGAAATAATAAATCCCTGTACTGCCTTGATCGGAAACAAGCGCATAAAAACCCTGGCTATCCTTTGTCCACTGCGGAAGCTGATTGGCTTCACCTATGACACTATCCCCTGCCATACAACTACCCACGTACATATCGAGCATTTCTGAAAGCTGAACGGTCTTTTCCGCCTTCAGGTCATACAGCCATAATGACGGGAAGGTTGCATTTTGAAATTCGCGCTCATGTCCAATGTACAAAAGGCTTTCTCCATTTGGAGAAAAAGATACGGCGGAATAAGCGCCGGTTGATTGTGTGATTTTTCTGGATGTACCATCCTCTAATGAGAGAAGACACACATCACTTAAGTAGAACGTTTGAGGATTTGATTGAATATAGGCGAGCCATTTCCCGCACGGAGAGACCACATGATGTATATGATGGTGCTGCTCACTCGTGATAGGCTCTACCTCTCCTGAACGGACATCCACTTGAACAATCTGCGTCAAACGCCCATCTAAAAAGCCTTTTCCATCTGCTTTATAGGTCAAATCATCATATACCGCCGGAGCAAAGTCATCTCGCTCTTCCTTTTTTTCATCATGAACAGATTCTGTTTGTTTCAACGAGACAGCAGCATAAACGAAAGCTCCATCTGGTGAAAATATAGGATGAGATACCCCGTATGGAATATTGGTTAAGATACGAATGCCGCCTCCTTGACTCTGGATGAGTGCCAATTGAGGGACTTCCTTTGGCTTTTGCAAAATAAAGGCAAGCTGCTTTCCGTCATGTGACCAAACTGGCTGATGATGCTTTCCATCCTCAAATGTCCATTGTGACAGCTCCTCTGTCTCTTCATCTCGAACCCACAAATGGATATTGTAATCATCCTTTTTCTCATTCACAGTGACTTTTGTAAAGACGGCCCTTTTTCCATCTGGCGAATAGACCGGATGCGTAACAGAAGCAATTTTCGTTAAGTCTTCGGCAGTCATTAATTTCTTCATGAATGTAACTCCCCCTTTTATGTATAAAAAAAATAGTTCGATCCTCTAAATAATAATCCCTGCTTCTATTTTTAAAAACAAGAATAAAAAAGAACGTGCCTATTCACAGCACGTTCTTTACTTGATTGACAGGATGATGTTCGACGACGACACCTTCTACTGGCACTGTCAGTACATCTACTTCACAATGCGGAAAGTTTTGGGCAAGCTGCTCTTTCAGCGCTTTTCCCTTCCCTTTTTCAACTAAGGTAAGGATCGTCGGTCCGGCACCACTTAAGGCTGTTCCATAGGCTCCTTTTAGTGAAGCGACATGCTCCACCTTCGACAACTCTGGAACAAGCATGGTGCGATAAGGCTGATGAAACAAATCTTTATTCATCATTTCCCCTACAAGCGGCCAGTTCTGCGTCATTAAAGCAGCAACAAGGACGTTGCTCACAGCACTCGCGCTCACGGCCTGTTTATAGGAAAAATCCTCTGGCAGGACATCACGGGCGTCCTTTGTGAGCACCTCATAAAAAGGAATGACCACGACGACATCTATATTCACATGCTGCACTTTGACGGCATGTGTCTTGTCTTCTTCATGAAGGCCGATGAGTAAACCACCAAATAGCGAAGCACCGGCATTATCTGGATGACCTTCTACCTCACTTGCAAAAAAGAGCTTCTGATCATCTGACATATTTAATTCAAGTAGCTGATTGGCAAGCTCTATGGCGGCCACGATGGCGGCAGCACTGCTGCCAAGCCCTCTTGCCAATGGAATATCACTCCACACTTTGACATGAACAGGCGGGAGTGTTTTTCCAAAGTCATCTGCGACCTTTTTGGCTGTTTGATAAATCAGATTGTCGGTGCCAGATGGAATACCAGACACAACATCTGTTTCTGCTTCAAACAGCCAGCTATCATGGTCATAGACCGATAGCTTCAAATAGCGGCTGAGCGCCATTCCGACTGAATCAAAGCCTGGTCCTAAGTTGGCAGTGCTTCCCGGTACTGTGATTGAAAAAAGCATGGAGGCTTCACTCATACGCGTGCGGCCTTTTCTAAATGGTCAAGAATTTGATCTTCATCTGCATCGAGTGTGACCGGTTTGATGTGCGAAATATCAATGGCCGTATTCGGATCTTTTAGCCCGTTGCCTGTTAATACCGCGACAACTTTACTGCCTTGTTTGATTTCTCCAGATTTCACCTGCTTTAGGACGCCCGCAATGGACGCACATGAGCCCGGCTCTGCAAACACGCCTTCTTCGCGTGCAATCAATTGATACGCGTGAAGGATTTCCTCATCTGTCACTTCATCAATCTTTCCGTTTGATTCATCAGCGGCTGCCACAGCTTGCTTCCAGCTCGCTGGATTTCCAATACGAATGGCTGTTGCGACTGTTTCTGGCTGCTCAATCACTTCATTTCGAACGATCGCTGCGGCACCTTCTGCTTCAAAACCGCGCATGACAGGCAGTCCAGTTCCTTTTTTCTCATGATATTCCTTGAAGCCTTTCCAGTAGGCCGTAATGTTCCCTGCATTTCCAACAGGAATCGCCAGTACGTCCGGGGCAGAGCCTAGCTGCTCACAGATTTCAAAAGCCGCTGTCTTTTGTCCTTCAATTCGATAAGGATTGACGGAGTTAACAAGTGCAATCGGTGCTTTTTCACAGATGCTGCGGACAATTTTCAGCGCATCATCAAAGTTGCCGTCAATGGCAATGATCTCTGCTCCGTACATCACGGCCTGTGCAAGCTTACCGAAAGCAATTTTCCCATCTGGAATGATGACAATACATTTCATATCAGCGCGAGCTGCATAAGCCGCAGCAGCAGCTGAGGTATTCCCTGTCGAAGCACACATGATTGTATCATTGCCTTCTTCTTTTGCCTTTGCAACGGCCATGACCATCCCGCGATCCTTAAAAGAACCCGTCGGATTGACGCCTTCTGTTTTCACATGAAGCTCAATCCCCAGCTTTTCGGAAAGCTTAGCGAGGTGAATCAGCGGTGTATTCCCTTCATTTAATGTTAGTTTAGGTGTGTGTTCGTTTACTGGTAAGAATTCTTGAAATTCTTCAATCAGTCCATTCCACTTCATCAGCTTAAACCGTTCCCTTCTACTCGGTACGTGCTCTTCACTTGAACCACCACGTCGAGATCGTTTAATTTTTGCAGGATATTAGAAAAATCTTCTTCTGAGGTCTGGTGTGTAATGATCACAATTTCAGCCAGTTCATCATGTCCTTTTATAGGAAGCTGAAGGATCTTTTCAAAGCTGATGCCTCTTTCAGAAAAAATAGATGTAATGCGGGAGAATGCCCCGACTTGGTCTCTGACATGAATTCTTAAGAATTGCTGAGCAAATACTTCCGATGATGATTTGATTTTCTTCTCAAATTGCGCTGCGATAAATCCGCTTCCGTTCACACCAAGACGCATGTTTTTCATCACTGCGACTAAGTCTGATACAACAGCTGTGGCCGTTGGCAGACTTCCTGCCCCAGGTCCGTAAAACATCGTTTCTCCTACAGCACTTCCGTAGACATACACCGCATTGAATTCATTGTTGACGGATGATAGCGGATGATGGTCAGGGAGTAAGGTTGGCTGTACACTGACCTCCACTTTATCTCCGTCTCTTTGGGCAATTCCGATCAGCTTCATGGTATAGCCAAAACGTTTGCTGAAATTAATGTCCTCATCAGAGATGTCAGAAATCCCTTTGACCTTCACATCCTCTAAATCCACATTCATGGAAAAGCCGAGTCTTGCAAGAATCGCCATTTTCCTTGCCGCATCCAGTCCTTCTACATCAGCTGTTGGATCTGCCTCTGCAAAACCGAGATCTTGCGCTTCTTTTAAGACATCCTCGTATGCACTTTTATCGACATTCATTTTCGTTAAAATAAAATTCGTTGTGCCGTTCACAATCCCCATCATCTTGGTGATTCGATCGGAGGCCAATCCTTCCTCAAGCGTACGCAGAATTGGAATCCCTCCGGCGACACTTGCTTCATAATAAAGATCGCAGCCATTTTCTTTCGCTACATGTAAAAGCTCCGTTCCATAAAGCGCCATTAAGTCTTTATTGGCTGTAATGACATGTTTCTTCTCGTTTAACGCATCTATTAAATATTGTTTTGTCTCTTCAATGCCGCCCATCACTTCAATAATGACGTCGACCTCTGGATCTCTAATCACATCGTATACTTCAGTTGTGAAGACCTCTCTTGCTACATCCACATCTCTCTTTTTATCGGGATTGCTCACAAGCACTTTTTGTATTAATACTGGACAGCCGATCTGGTGCATTAATTTATCCTGATGATCTTGGATAATTTTCACAACACCGCTCCCCACTGTTCCTAATCCTAGTAGTCCAACTCGAATTGCCTTCACCTGAAATTCCACCTTTCTCCGTAAATGTCCTCTCTAAAAAGACATTTGTTAACCTAACACAGACATTCAATGTACACACATTATAAAGGGGTATCCCCATTTTGACAAGGTAATAAAATATAAGAATATAAGGATGAAACCGCTTAACAGCTATTTATATCAAGATTCTATATTTTCTAAATATTTTTGTAAGAAAAGCTCCCAACAGCCGGGAAGCCTTATATTATGAATGAATCGGCGTTTTGGCCTGCTGATCTTGTAAGACAAGCGCAATATTTTCAGCACATAAACGCATCATCGTTTTTCTCGTTTCGACACTTGCACTTCCGATATGAGGGAGTACCGTGACGTTAGGTAATGTTGTTAACGGATGAGACGGGCTGACAGGCTCCTGTCTGAATACGTCCAGACCGGCGCCAGCAATTTTGCCTGTCGTGACAGCCTCATATAAAGCCTCCTCATCCACAGTCTGTCCTCTTGACACGTTAATAAAATAAGCAGAGTTCTTCATCAGATCAAATGCTTTTTCATTAAACATGTCTTTCGTTTCCGGAGTTAAAGGCGTCAGACAGACGATGAAATCAGACTGCGAAAGCAGTTCTTTAAAAGTGGCATAGGCTACCCCAAGCTGCGCTTCTGCCTCCGGCTTTCTTGAACGGTTATGGTACAGCACCTTCATATCAAAGCCCGCTGCCCGCTTGGCAAGCGCTGTTCCAATACTGCCCATTCCGACAATTCCAAGGGTTTTGTGATGAACATCAGCACCAGCAAGAAGAAGCGGTCCCCAGCCTGTCCATTTCCCTTCCTTTATCCAATCACTCGCCTCGACAATCCGTCTAGCTGACGCCATTAGTAGGGCAAAGGCTAAATCAGCCGTAGATTCTGTTAATACGTCCGGTGTATGACATACGGTGATTCCGCGCTTTTTAGCTGCCTTAAGATCAATATTGTCATAGCCAACAGCAAGGTTTGCGACCACCTTGACATTCGGGGCATTTGATAAAAGGGCTTCATCTACTTGATCTGACAGCATGGTGAGAAGCGCATCCGCTTGAGCAGCTTGTTTTTCTAACTCTTCTCTTGGACATGGCTCATCCTCGCTCGGCCACATCTCAATATGAGCGACTTCTTTTAATGGTGTCAGTGATGCTTCATCTAGCTTTCTTGTGATATAGACATAAGGCTTCGTCAAGAAGAACACTCCTTTGGTTGTTTTCTTTAAGCATAACGAAAAACGCCTCAAGAGAAAAGAGACGTTTCGTCTGTTCACTGAAACTTCAAATCAGCGGATTGATGAATCCATCCAACAGGAGGCATGAGATTCCCACCGCTTCGCATGGCACTCATTTCTTGAAAGACCTTGAGAAAGTATTCATAGCGATTGGCATCATTTAAGACATAATCTAGCCGTTCTTCATAATATGATTTTTCATTTTCTCCCGACATATAGTAGCCTTCCACAATCTCAAAATAATGAAGCGGGAACAACAGGCGGCTGTATAACAAACGCTTTGAGAAGGATGAAAGAGGTGTCACCTGTTCATATTGCTGCAAAAAGGAAAATCCCTCTTCAATTAAATCCTCCTTGTGCTGTACAAAGGTTTCTCTTAAATATTCGGCAATATCCCGGGTTGGATGATCAAAAACCCAATCCACAGGTAAACGGAGCGGCTGCTCATGTGGCCATGTCATACGTGAAAAGCGCTGATGACAGACAGTGCCTGAGTCACATTCCTTCGGTTCATCATCAAGCTCCGTATCCACTAAATATTGAATGGCATTTTCCGTTAGCCCAAGATAATACGGAAAGGATTCGATGAATTTTTTCTCAAACCGTTCTAGCGGTTTTTGATGCATTTGCTGCATCCAAAAGCCTTCGAGCTGATCTAACCGTTTTGCCCATAATTCCTTCCAGGCCCCCACCCGTTTTGTTTCAGACACCTCATGCGGAAACCCTCTTCCCCTGACATGAAAGGCGGCCAGCTCTGACGCATGCTGAAATGTGCGACTTGAGATCCGCGGTGCTGCCTTTAATAAAGCGTATTGCTCCTTTCCATGCGTAAAGGTGGGCTTCTCTTCATTTGTTAATTCAAACACAGCGACGTATGGGTCTCCGGCATTCAGTAAATACTGACTGATATGATAAAGCTCAGTGAGTTCTTCTTCTCGTAAATGAGAGACTGGAACAATGAGGAAGAGAGCCTTCGACGTTTGAAAGCTCTGATAACTGCCATATGGCATAAATTGACGAACATCAATACCAAATGTGTGATAAATGGTTTCTTTCATGTTTTCACCTGCGTTCATATGATCGATCTCTTATCATATCGTAGTCGCAGGTTGAGGGATTTATGAATACTATTTACTATCCGAAGCTTTTTCACACGTTGTGGACAAAATACGAGGATTGGGTGAGGAATACATGCCGCATCATCATGAGATGAATGAAGTAGAAAAAACAGCAAGACGCCGTTTACAAGAACGAGGCGTAACCATTCAAGATATAGCAGACCTTGTCTATTTTTTACAGAAAAAATACCATCCTGGCTTAGACATGACAGAGTGCATCCACAATGTGGAGCGTGTCATCTCAAAACGTGAGGTCCAAAATGCGATCCTAACAGGTGTTGAACTAGATGTCTTGGCTGAGCAAAAAAAGCTGACCGAGCCGCTGCAAACGATTCTTGAAACAGATGAAAGCCTGTATGGGGTCGATGAAATTCTGTCCTTTGCCATCGTCAATATTTATGGATCGATCGGCTTTACGAATTACGGATATATCGATAAAGAAAAACCTGGGATTCTCGGAAAACTAAACGATAAATCCACAGGCGAGTGCCACACTTTTTTAGATGATATTGTCGGCGCGATTGCCGCGGCAGCGTCAAGCAGGCTGGCACATAGTGCAAGAAACGCAGAATAAAACAAAAAAAGAGGACGCGCGTAATGCTTGTCCTCTTTTTTTATGATAATCGCTCAATCCATTCGGATAACGAATCAATGACATAGGTTGGCTGTTTGTCATACTGCTGAAGCAGCTCTTTTGTTGTCACGCCTGTATGAACGAGCAATGTATCCATTCCAGCATTCATCCCTGCCATAATATCGGTATCATAGTTATCACCGACCATGAGCGTCTCAGACACATCTGTCCCAAGTACCCGCATGGCTTGTTCCATGATGATCGATTCTGGTTTTCCGATAAATGTCGGTTGGACCGTTGTGGTGACAGTCAGCACAGAAGTTAATGAGCCGTTCCCTGGTAAAAGCCCTCTTTCGGTTGGAATAGCAATATCTCCATTTGTTGAGACAAATTGTGCGCCTTGACGAATGGCAATCGCACCTACTGCGAATTTTTCATATGTAATGCCTCGATCAATTCCAACAACAACGAAATCAGCGTCTTCCTGACCAAATGTCAGCCCTTTTTCTTCAATTGCCTGCTTGATTCCTTCTTCGCCGATGACGTAAACAGACGCATCTTTCTTTTGTTCCGCAATATAGTTTGCCGTCGCCATACTTGTTGTAAAGACTTGTTCTTCCGTTGCAGGAATATCGAATGAAACAAGTTTTTCCGCTACCTGCTTCGGCGTGCGAGAAGAGTTATTCGTGACAAACAAATAAGGGATGCTCAACTCATTTAACTTGTGAACAAATTGGCCCGCCTCTTCAATCTTTTCTGTTCCTTTATACATCGTCCCGTCTAAATCAATTAAATAGCCTTTGTATTTCATGATGTTCAACACTCCAATGGTTTATTTAAACGCTGATACTGGTCCAAGCTCCTGCTCCAAATAGGTACGGATTCTGTTCGGAAATACTTGAAGCGCCTTTTCTACCTCGCTGATCGCCTGTAATACATCATGATGATCTACTTCCTGGTATTGCTGAACAAGTGTTTTTCGGCACGAGACAAGCTTTTTCAGCTGGCTGCCTTCCTCTTCTGGTACGACTTTTTCATCAACAAGAATATCCATGATGTCATCATAGCTTCCTGGGTCACGCATAATAAAGCCATCAATCATGTCATTCCCCGTATCAAGAATACATTCGACGAGCAGATGAACGATTCGTTCCAGCGCTTTTTTCTCAAGAGGGCTTGTCCATGTCTGATGACTGCGCATCAATTCATATTGCTCCTCGAAAAAACGTAATGTCTCTTCAATTTTTTTTCTGTCTACGAAATACATCATGACGCTCCCCTTTGCGTTATTTTCTGATTCGTTTTAAGACAAAATAGGCACAGCCAAAGTTACAGTATTCATAGATGTATTCATCGAGTGTGCTGATTTTTGTATCAAATGTGGCCTTTTGGTTTTGGTCATCAAAGAACCCTTTCAGCCTAAGCTGATTGTAGCCCCAATCCCCCACAATATAATCATACTTATTTAAAATATCTGAGTACCTTGCTTTAAACGCTTCCTCATCAAAGCCGTCTTTGATATCTCTTACAAGATCAAAGGTAGCATTCTGAATAACGATCATCTTCTCACCTCTTTTTAAACGATCCATCTTTAATGATAATTCATTGGAACAACTCCATCAATTGCTAAAGCATGTTTTTTCCGATTTAGCCGAAGCTAAAGAAAAAAGGAGGTCACATTGATGATGAAACAACTGACAGCCACTATTCTCCTATGTATGCTTTTAGGCGGGTGCGGCTTTCAATCAGGTATGAACCGGCAGGTGGATGAGGATTCTTCAAGTAAAACCATCCGACTGTCTGATCGTCATGAAGGAAATAATTCCAACATGCCAGAAGCAGACACGAAGAGAGCAGGATACGTACGTTATCAGCGCCAGCAAGTAACGGATCAGAAAGAAAGAACACCTGCTTTAAATCGTGAGCATCTTGCCCACGTGATAACAAGTTTAGCTGTGCAGCTACCAAACATAAAAGATGCAGCAACGCTTGTCACAGATGAGGATGCGCTGATTGTATACCGAACAGGAAACAAAAACAGAGATGAATCTGCTGACCAAGTAAAGAAAACAGCCGTTTCTGTTCTCCCTCGTTATTATCATGTATACGTCTCTGATAATCCAGAGCACTTTCAATCCATTGCCAATTTTTCACGTCTTCAAACAAATTCACGTGATTTTGATCAAATTTTAACCAAAACGATTCAACAAATGAAATATTCCCCTCAAGGCGGGGAGATATCAAATCAAGAAGATGCAAATGGTATGACGAATTCCGACCGCACCATGAGAAGAAACGCCCCTTACGGACAAAATTAATAAGAGAAAAAACGCCAGAATGCTCTGGCGTTTTCTTTGTTATGCTTGCGCCTGACGCTTTTTAGACGCTTCGTTTACTTGTTCGTCTGCATGGTAGGAAGAGCGGACAAGCGGCCCAGCTTCACAATGGCTAAAGCCTTTTGACATCGCAATTTCCTTCAGCTCTGCAAACTCATCTGGATGGTAGTATTTTTGAACTTTCAAATGCTTTTTCGAAGGCTGTAAATACTGACCAATTGCCATGATGTCGACGTTATTGGCAAGAAGATCATCCATGACTTCAATGATTTCTTCCTTCGTTTCACCGAGTCCAATCATAATGCTTGATTTGGTTGGAATGTCAGGCTGCATTTCTTTTGCACGACGCAAGAATTCTAATGAACGATCATATGTAGCTCGTGCACGAACTCTTGGTGTTAATCTGCGGACTGTTTCAATATTGTGATTTAAAATGTCAGGACGTGTATCCATTAACGTCTTCAAGTTATCATAATTGCCACCCATGTCTGAAGGGAGAACTTCAATTGTCGTGAATGGACTTTTTCTTCTAATGGCACGCACTGTTTCAGCAAATACGCCTGCTCCGCCATCTTTTTGGTCATCCCTTGCAACCGCTGTAATCACGGCGTGCTTTAAATTCATTAATGCCACTGAATCTGCAACGCGTTCTGGCTCTTGCAGGTCAAGCTCAGTTGGAAGTCCAGTTTTCACCGCACAGAAACGGCATGCGCGCGTGCAAACAGACCCAAGAATCATAAATGTAGCGGTTCTTCTAACTGCCCAGCATTCATGAATATTCGGACATTTTGCTTCCTCACAAACGGTATTCAGGTTGTTTTCCCGCATCATTTTTTTCAAACCGGTATAGTTTTCATTCGTATTCAGCTTAATTTTAAGCCAGTCCGGTTTTCTTACGTGCTCTTCCTTCTTTGCCAATTCCATCATCTCCATATGAATTCGTTAAAGGTGCATATACAAAAATCTTCCTGCTATATACGATGGATGCAGCCTAAAGCTGCAAAAAATTGAATCTTCGGCCTAAAGCCTTTTCTTTAGACACTTTAACATAGTACAGATTGAACAACAAGGGAATGAGCTGCAAAAATACCCAAAAGCCTCCTAAAGAAACAGAAGAAAATCACCAACATTTTCTTCTTATGAAATAGAATGATCTAACCACACTAAACGGTAGAAGATGATGCTCGAAGAAAGGAGATGGACATTTGTGAAAGTCGTTTTATCCATCATCATCACTCTCTCAATGCTACCCTTACCTGTTCATGCACAAGGAGCCAGCAAGCAGCCAGATGAATTGAAGCAACGAATGGCACTATACGAAAAAGTCGCCATGACGACACAGGTTCCATGGTATGTACTCGCTGCGGTTGATCAGTACGAACACAATATTCGAAAAAGCAGAAGAGATTTACCGAAACAAAAAGGCATCATCGGCATCTACATTCCCCGGGAAATGTGGATTGGACCAGAAAACCCCAATAAGCAGGATACGTCTCCCTTAAGCATTAAAGTGTTTGACGGCATTGGGCTTGATGGAAATGGGGATGGAAAAGCTGAAAGCGATCACGATGAAGATGTACTGTTTACATTTGCACAATACTTGCTTCACTACGGAAGCAGCATTGACCAATTAAAAATTGCTTTATGGGACTATTATGGACGTGATCAAACCGTTGGAATCATTTCATCTTTTATGAAGCTATATCAGCACTACGGCCATCTTGATCTCGGACAGCATGCCTTTCCTCTTCCGGTCGGAGCTGACTACAGCTACCGGAGTACATGGGGAGATGCGAGAGGATTTGGGGGAAGGAGAATTCATGAGGGAACCGATTTATTTGCCCATTATGGACTTCCCGTTCGTGCGACATCGTATGGCGTGATTGAAATGAAAGGCTGGAACCGCTTTGGCGGCTGGCGCATAGGGATTCGGGATATTCATAATCATTATCATTACTTCGCTCACTTAAATGGCTTTGCAAAAGGGCTCAAGACTGGCCAAATTGTTGAACCTGGACAGGTTATAGGATCTGTCGGAAGCTCGGGTTATGGCCCTCCCGGCACAGCAGGAAAGTTTCCGCCGCACCTTCACTATGGCATGTATAAGGACAACGGCCGAACCGAATGGTCATTTGATCCATACCCTCATCTGCGCGCGTGGGAAAGAGCTGAGCGGAAACGACATTAAATAAAAAGGAGAAGTTTAGCGATGTCGCATTCTTCTCTTTTTTATGTTTATAAGACTTTCTCTCGAAACAAACAACTTACTGACTCAAACAGTCACTGCTCATTTTTCTCCTTCATTCCTAAATATAAAAATAGAATACCCATGATGAGAAAAATCATATACACAACTGTTATTTCCAGGGGAATCATCTCAAACATACCTCGAAAAATATCGACACTCAAACTTTCATTTCTTACCAATAATATCGATGCTGAAATATATTTAGCACTAAAGACAATGGCAAAAACCAAAAAACAACATCCACTTACATAAAGTTTCTTCATATAGCTCCTCCTAACAAATACAGTCATTAAGGCGATAGTAATCAAAGGCATACACAGTCGAACCTGTTACTCCAAAATCAGCTTACAAAGTGGCTGCCACTATCCAAGCACTGTAACAAGTAAATTTATCATGACACATTCAACACAAGAATCAAGTGGTCCATTAGGTTTTTATTCACAAATTATTTTAAGAAAACAGTAGAATGTGGCATATGTAACCAATGAATATGATACACGGACAAGATGATCTGCATGGTAACCATTCATAAAAAGAACCTTCACTTTTAGCGCATCAAAAAACAGCCCAAGCATTTCTTGGGCTGTTATTCTTCTTTCTCCTTTTTCTCTGGCAGAACAATAGATGGTGCACCGGAATTCGTACCGCTTCCATTATAATAATCTGGCACGTCCCCTTGTACGGCTTGTATGGAGACAGGAACAGAGTTTTTAACCACGATTGTTTCAGATGCAAACGGGATGATGACTCTTACCTTTACCTCGATCAAAACGCTAATATCAATCAAAGCATTGTTAATGCCATAGGGCTTAATGTTTTTTTCAACGTCCGTATGTGGATCACCAATCACACTAAAGCGTACAGGCACTTTTGGTCCTAGGTTTGCGATCAATGCGTTTCCGGACGCTTGCCCAAGTGGAATATTGTATATAATGCCGTTATGGCCTTCCGTTTGATCCTTTAATGCTTCTTTCGCTTTTTTTTGAAAATTCCCCTTTTCAATGTCCTCTAAATTTTTTTGAAGGTGACGTGACAGGTCAGCCATTGCTTTCGATGTTGCTTGCGCATTAAAATCAATCGTCGTCACTTTTCCGTTCTCGCTTGTATTCATGACCACCATATCCTTCATATTCTCCTGATCATCTGCAAAGTCTTGAACAGAATATTGAATCAGATGATTGGCGATTCGCTCTGTTTCTAGTTCAGCAATGTGAATCAAGGTTGGTTTAATAGATCGATTAATGAAGAATAGACTAATGACCGTTGAGAGCACGAAAAATAATATGGCAAGCAGCATGACGTAACGA
The DNA here is from genome assembly GCF_014764715.1 of Bacillus crepusculi. Taxonomy (GTDB): domain Bacteria; phylum Bacillota; class Bacilli; order Bacillales; family Bacillaceae; genus Bacillus. The sequence goes on from NZ_JACXXE010000008.1 coordinate 99,566, forward strand.
AACGGCAAAGGGCCCTTTTTGTAGGGGCGATAACGGCGGTTTATTCTCAATAAAAAATCCCCCCTTCTCCATTACAAGTGTATGCAGACAGGCGGGGGGATAGGAATCATCTCACTATTTTATTTCACCATTTTTAATAATGCGTCTCTGCCAATTGTTCCAACTGGAATGCCTAGTGCTTCAGCGGCGTATGTGACAGATTCTAAAGGTGCTTCGAGCAATTGCTCAATGGTTCTCACACCGACCGCTCTTCCGGCGATGATTCCTCTATCTGCAAGCTTTTCATTTAAGAGCCCGACATCAAGTGCACCGCACATGATATACCCATGTTCATTTGTCACTGCCATAAAATTGGTCTTCGGCAGTTTGACGGTGACGGCTGTAAAGGAATGGCCATCAATTGTAATCGGTGTTAAATTCACCAAATCCCTTCACTCCTCTCACCCACAATCTATGTGAAGAGAGGGCGAGTGTTGTTAGGCTGAAGCGGATTTTATCTTGCTTCCTTCAAGCGCCAGCTCAGTACATCACGTAAAAATTCCGGCATGAAATATTCAATGTGTTCATGGTCACGTATATGTGGAAAAAGGGAGCCGAGCGTATACATATCTACAGTGCCAACCGTAAATGAGTCCTCCTCTTTGACTAACTGACCGTGTACAAAGACATCCTTGACCCGTTTGGCTTCGCCTTCTTCTAATGTATAGGTCAGCCCGCTGTATAGCATTTTCCCCATTAACTCCCCTCTAAAGCCGAAGCCTTTGATACGCAGCTGTTCCATTTTTTCTTCACAGGCACGCCGAACAGTTTCTATCAGCTGTTGACCCGTAAGCGTTACCCGAATGGGATTAATGGGATGCGGGCATATCCGGTGAATCTCTTCTCTTGTCACGATCCCAGCCTCCAATGAATCAAGCACCATGCCTGCATTCATCATACCGATATCTGCCCCGCACCAATCTTTAATGGCATCTGTTAACAGCTGCGGAAGCGGGGATTCGTCAAACCACTTCGTTTCAAGCTTCGTCTTAATTGTTGTCACTTTTTCCTGCATCAATGATTTTGCTCTTCTTTCTGCTTGCTGTAAGGTTGTGATGGCTTCATCTGATTCACTAATGAGCTGATCCACTGATTGCACCGTTGCTTTTTTCTCGATCAGCTCTTTGCGCGCTACGTCAATGGTCAGCTCGACACACCCAATATAATGCCCATACTTTTCAGCGCATGCAAGCAGCACCCCGTTGTCCATTTCACCTTGCTCTAACAGATGATGCGTGTGTGAGCCTAGGATGATGTCGATTTCAGGGAACACACTGGCGACCTCTCGATCATGGATGATGCCAAGATGGGATAGGAGCACAATCACATCCGCCTGTCCCTTCACTTCCTGTAGCATGTCCCGTATGCTGTCAAACGGATCTGTAATGTCCCAGCCCAGCTTTTCATAGACAGGTGTATATGCAATCGTGACCCCTAAAAGGCATATCTTCAGTCCATTCTCCATTGTGATCATATGATAAGGCTGTGCCCATGATGGTCTTTTGCCTTTCTCAAATAAATTAGACAAAATCACTGGAAATTGAGCCTCTTTGTATAATTGATCCAGTTGATCATGGGGCAGCGTAATGCCTTCATTATTGCCAATCGTGACCCCATCATAGCCAAGCTGATTGAGGAGCTTGACGTTTACCTTTCCATAATCAGCTTCTGACACCAGGTTCACTCGGTCCATATGGTCGCCAATATCAAACAAGAGCATCTGATCGTGAATTTGACGCTTTTCTTCAATATACGCTGCGATTTTAGGCCAGTTTTCAAAGTGGCTGTGCAAGTCGTTTGTATGATATAACCATAGCTTCTGCAGCATGTTGATCTCTCCCTCAAGTTCACTGAACCGTCTCATTCAGGTTGAAAGCCGCGGCTCTCATTTAACTAAATAAGTCTAACTGCTTCGGGGATAAGCTTGAATAGGTAATATCCAGCAAATCAATCATTTGCTGGCCATTCGTCGCCGCATCTCCGCCGGAGTTATTATTAAACACGACATATACATCTTTCGATTGCTGATGCAGGATGTCGAGATTCTTTTTCCATTCCTTTAATTCAGCTTCATTATATAGATATAAGTAGCGCACTTCACGCCAATTCTCATGGTCTGCCGGGTGAAGCCAGCCTTGTTTATTTCTTCCGTGAAAACGGACCAATGTTTTATCACGGTGCGTGGCTCGTATGACCGGTGGAATAGACCCTTCTCCGACTTGTGGCTCATCACAAACGGAATGAATCCACCCTTCATTCTCCATAAAGGACAACGTTTGTTCATAAAATTCATCTGAAAACCATGTCCGGTTTCGGAATTCGAGGGCACATGGAATGTCACCCATTTTCTCCTTACACCATCTTAAATAGTGGACGTGCTCTTTTTTGCAATCAAACCATGGTGGAAATTGAAACAGGACCATGGCCAGTTTCCCTTCACGAATAAGCGGAGTCAACGAGAGGATAAATGCATCAAACATTTCTTCCTTCGAAGCAAACGGAATCTCGCCTCTTTGATGTCCGGTCATTCCTTGATATGCTTTCACAACAAATTGAAAGGTGTCCGGTGTATCCTTTATCCACTTTTCATGATTGCGCTCAGGCTGAACCGCATAAAAGCTGGCATCCAGTTCTACAATAGGGAACGTTGACGCGTAGTGAAACAGCTTTTGAGAGCTTCCTATTCTCGGCGGGTAAAGACTGTCATGATCCCCCCAGCCAGTTAATCCGATATAAATCATGTATCTCACCTCTTGCCACTCACGGGTATTGACAGCTTTCACACATGATCGCCTTTTTCTTTTGTGATACCCATATTTCTGAAAGAAATTCTTCTGACTACAACATATCACATTTGCCCGTAATTCTGAATGAAGATGACTGATGGTAGACGATTAAGTCCTGCACCCTGTTTGTTTGTGATATTAGTTGACAACTTTCTATGTAAAATGATTTTAGCTGATAACATAATACTTAGAGATGTTGACAGTGCTTGTCCATTTGTTTATTCATCTTCACTAGCAGCTTTGGCTCTAAATAAAGGAGACCCAGTGGATATGAACATAGACGATCATCAGTTTGAAGTATTACAAAAAATCGCCAAAAGAATCCACAAGCCAGTCTATTTGTTTAACCAATATGGACGTATTCTCTACACCTCGCACACCATGAAAACGAGCCCAGAATGGATTCGCACTCCCCCGTTTTTTCAAAGCACGACAAACCATTATGTTTCTATGATCCATTCGAAGCAAAGCTTTTCCGTCTTTCCGATTTATCTCAATGAACAAACATGCGATTATCTGGTCATCCCTTCCTTCATTCCTCCGCAGGATGAAGAACTGCAAGGGATGCTGCTACAAGCAGTAAATGAAATGTCTCATGCGCGCATGAGACAACACGCCATCGAGCAAACGGTCAAGCGTGCTAGAAATGAAGGGTTTCGCAGATGGATAGAAGGTAACATCTCCTCCGAGCAAGACGTCACACGCCTAGCTCGAGCGCTTGGATTCAACACACGGAACACCTACCTATGTATAATCTGTCAGCTCGATCAGTGTCGTGATACCACGTGTTTCATTGAGCAGCAAATCGTTTTAGATCAAATGGTAGATTTGCTTGAAAGCGCACTTCCAAGCTGTCCATTTCCTGCTTTTCTTTTTGTCAAAGGTGATAGGGTCATTCTATTGATGGAAGAGACAGGCAGTTGGTCTGACATCAGCGATTTGCTCATCTCTTTTTTAAAACAAGTGCAGCTGCTCGTGAAGCGCCATGTGAATGACACCATTTCCTTTGGGGTGAGCCTGACAGGACACTTCATCACTCGTCTGCATGAGGGCTACAGTGAAGCATTAGATGCCCTTCAAGCTGGACATCTCTCATCACGAGCTGAATACATTCAGTTCTATCAGGCGAAGGATGTGACAGATTTACTGAAGCTGATTCCAAGAAAAGATTTGGTCACATTCCACCAGTTGCATCTTCATCCATTATATGAATCATCACAAGTCGATAAAAGCCTCCTCCACACCTTATCTGTCTATTTAGAAACACATTGCCACATTTCCGAAACAGCTAAACGTTTGTCTATTCATCGCAACACGGTCATTTATCGACTGGAAAAGTGTGAGGAATTGCTTCAAATCAGCTTAAAAGATCCTGATACTACACTGCGGCTTCGCTTAGCATTACGTATTCGAATGCATCTCTCCGCCCATCCTGATTGAATTTTTTCTTCCAAAGCTTCATATAGTTTGGAGGAGAAAAGCGAGACATAAGGAGTGGTGACAAATGGATGAAGAGCTGCGTCACATCCCGCAGCCGATTCGAGAAGATGGCGCTGGTGCCACCGATTTAGGCCCGCGGGACGTCCTTCGGGATATGGAGAACCCAGATATGCTCGTTCCTCCTAAAACCGATGCAGGAACAATCCCAAATTTAAAATTTTCATATTCTGATACACACATGCATTTGAATCACGGGGGTTGGTCGAGAGAAATCACGAAGCGAGAGCTGCCTGTTTCAACAACGATTGCAGGTGTCAACATGCGGCTCACACGCGGCGGTGTGCGAGAGCTTCATTGGCATAAGCAGGCGGAATGGGCATATATGATTTTAGGCAAAGCTAGAATTACATCAGTAGATGCAGAAGGACGCAATATGATCGCTGATGTAGAAGAAGGAGATTTGTGGTATTTTCCGCCTGGTATCCCGCACTCCATTCAAGGTCTTGAGGATGGGTGTGAGTTTCTTCTTGTATTTGATGATGGTGCTTTTTCTGAATTTGATACGTTTACGATCACAGACTGGTTTGCCCATACACCAAAAGACATTCTTTCCAGCAATTTTGGTGTTTCCGAGAAGCTGTTCGGCCACATTCCGAATAAGCAGCGCTATATGTTTCAAGGCTCGCCGCCGGCATCATTAGATAGCCAGAAGGTACTTGATCCATATGGCAGCATCGAGCCGCCATTCACGTATCAGCTTCTTCGTCAAAAGCCCATCACAACCTCTGGCGGAACGGTGCGAATTGTCGATTCACACAATTTCCCGGCTTCAAAAACCATTGCGGCTGCGCTTGTTGAAGTAAAACCTGGCGGCATGAGAGAAATGCATTGGCACCCTAATAATGATGAGTGGCAATACTATTTAACCGGTACTGCCAAAATGACGGTCTTTGGATCAGGCGGAACTGCTCGCACCTTTAATTACCGAGCAGGTGATGTCGGCTATGTTCCTTTTGGTATGGGGCACTACATACAAAATATCGGTCAAACGAGCCTTTGGTTTCTAGAAGTTTTTAAAAGTGATCGGTTCGCAGATATTTCCTTGAATCAGTGGATGGCCTTAACCCCTCCTCAATTAGTGAAAGAGCATTTACATGTAGATGATGCTTTGATTCGTGCACTTCATAAGAAAAAATCACCTGTCGTTAAATATTAAGAGATCATGCTCAGCATTAAAAAAACCGATCAATCCATGCTGATCGGTTTTCTCATGCTGATTTTAAGAAACTGCCGGAGCATGCTGCGAGACTTTTTTCGCCCATACGATAGATGCAATGAAACTTACGCAAAGCACAAGTGTCCCAAACATAAAAGGAAACTCAATATTTACATCAAATAATATGCCCGCAAGGCTCGGTCCAATGATATTGGCAAGACTCATAAAGGAGGTATTGAGACCGCCTGCTACCCCTTGCTGATTCCCCGCCATCTTGGATAGTAATGTATTGAGGGCTGGGCGGACAAAGGAAGTCGCCGACAAAAATAAAATCGAACCTGTAAAGATCAACCAAAAGGACGGCGCAAAGCGGCAGGCGATCAGCATGACAGCCGCACCTAGCAGCGCATAACGCACAACACGCATCTCACCAAATCGTTTCACACAGTTATTTACTAGCGCACCTTGGACAAGTACTCCGGCAAGTCCGGCCACCGTAATCACAAACGCAATATCCTTCGGTGTAAATCCGTGTTTTTGATCTACATATAAACCGAAAATCGATTCAAAATGAATGATCCCAAAATTGAGGACAAAGGCCAATATAAACAAAAAGCCATAGGATGTCTTTAAAGCTTGGATCATTTGCATAAATGGATTGAAATGAATGTCTTTGTTCAACCGTGCTTCTTCCTGCTTTTCCTTTGTTAATGTTTCAGGTAAAAACAGGATGGATAACAAGGTAGATAATGCTGCAAAGGAACCTGCGATGAGAAAAGGAAAAGCGATCCCGAACTCAACCAAATACCCGCCTACGCCCGGTCCAATGACAAAACCGAGTGTCATCGCTGCACTAAACAGCCCCATCCCTTTCCCCCGGTCCTTTTCACTTGTAATATCGGCGATATATGCAAACATAGCCGGCATGAGCAAGGCCCCGGCAGCCCCTCCTAAAAACCGAGACACAAACAGCATCCAAAGCTGATCGGCAAACGCAAAAATAAACTGGGCAATGGTAAAGCCGGCAATCCCGGCAATGATCAATTTTCTTCGTCCAAATCGATCGGTCAATGCGCCGGCGATCGGTGATAAAGTAAATTGTGTAAGACCTGTTGCAGCCACAAGAAAACCAAGTGTTTTACCTGTTGCCCCAAAGGCTTCGATGTAACTTGGCATGACAGGTACAATGAGGCCAAAGCCAAGCATGGCAATAAAAATATTGAGCATCAAAATGTATAATCTGCCCATTTTTTTCATATCCAAAAACCTCTTTCTGCAAAATAAATAAAAATGATAAGAGCTTCTCCAGTATAGCGATTTCTCCGCCCGTAAGTCTAGTTTTTCTAAAATTAGTGTTCTTTTCCAAATAAAAAATACCCGCCAATGGCGAGTATGAGGTATCTCTTTATTCAGCTTGTTCATAGATAGAAAGAGCCGCCTGAAGCCCTGCTCCGCAATGAATAGATGCACCATATTTGATCAGGATCGCTTCAAGTCCTGCTAAAACAAATAGAACGTTCTCCTTCCGGCAGCTATAGCCCATTGTGCCGATTCTCCATATACGCCCTGCAAGCGGTCCAAAGGAACTCGCAATCTCAATCCCAAAATGATGGAGCAGATCGGCACGCACCGCTTCTCCGTCAATACCATTTGGAATGACAACGCATGTCACAACCGGCATTTTACAATCCGGATCACCAAACAATTCAAGCCCCATCGCTTCAAGACCTTTCATCAACGCCTTCTCATGATATGCGTGCCTTCGAAAACGTTCATCCAGCCCTTCTTCCAGCACAAGACGAACGCCTTCCCGAAGCGCATAAAGCATCGTTGTTGCTTCCGTATGATGATTTAATCGTCTCGGACTCCAATAATCCTGGAGCTGGCTTAAATCAAAGTAATTGCTTTTGATTGGGGAAATATCCATCTGCTTCTGCAATTCGTGCTGTGTCGCGATCCCTTTTTCCACTTTCTTTCTCGATTCTAAGACAGACGCCACTCGGTCATTATACGTAATAGGTGACATGCCTGATGGAACAGATAAGCACTTTTGCGTGCCACCAATCGCCGCATCAATCTTCCATTCATCCACTTTGACTTCGACACCGCCAATGGTTGCCACAGCGTCTACAATGAAAAGAGCATCAAGTGCTCGGCACGCTTCACCAATTTGCTCTAGCGGCTGCAATCTCCCGGTGGATGTTTCACCATGAACCATTGCAACGATTTTAGGCTTGACCTGATGCATTTCACGAATGATGTCACCAGGTTCAAAAACAGTTCCCCATTCACACTCCATTGTATGTACCTTCGCACCGTAGCGCTGTCCTATTTCAATGAGCAAATGACCGAAGCGGCCAAAGACAGGAACAAGCATCAAGTCTCCCGGCTCAATCACACTGGCAAGCACAGCTTCAAGCCCTGAACGTGACGTACCATCAATCGGATAAGCCCATTCGTTTTCTGTTTGAAAGAGTGACCGCAATAAGGTCATCGTTTCATTCATGATGTGAGTAAATGCTGGATCAAATTGACCAAGAATCGGTGTGCTCATCACGCGGAGCACCCTTGGATCTACTTCAACGGGCCCTGGTGTCATAATGGTTCTCGAAGGTGTTTGCAGTTCTTTCACGTTATCCATCCTCTCCCTTGCTGTCTAGCCTTATATGCCCACTTATACAGCAATGCTTCTAAAATAGCAATCTCTTTTCTGATGAATGAATTACATAAAATTTACGATTCATCCATTTATTTCTTTATGACAATGTGATAGAAATAAAGAGAATACATTCCCTACCAAGGAGGAAATCGAATGAAGAGAACGTTATTTGGAACTTTAGCCGCCGGAATGATGATATTCGGCACGTTAGCTGCCCCGCTGCCGCAAGCTGTGAATGCTCAAGGCTTCTTTCTGAATGAACCGAACCAAACGATCACCTTTTCCCCGTTACAGCTTCAAAACGAAACATCTACACAACAAGCGCAAACAGCCACCGCAAGCCAAAGCGATTCTTACTATCAATCTGCTAATGGCAAATCAGGACCCGCTCTTAAGAAAGCTTTACACGATATTATTGATGATCATACGCAGCTATCCTACAGCCAGGTTTGGGATGCCTTAAAGAAAACAGATGAAGATCCAAAAAATCCAAGCAATGTGCTCTTGCTCTATAGCGGTGTCTCTCGCTCAAAGCAAGCGAATGGCGGAAATGTTGGCCAGTGGAACAGGGAGCACGTCTGGGCTAAGTCACACGGCAATTTTGGGACAAGCCAGGGTCCAGGTACAGATCTCCATCATCTGCGGGCAACAGACGTGCAAACGAATAGCACACGTGGAAATTTAGATTTTGATTTGGGCGGAAATGAATACAAGGGAGCACCGGGCAACTTCTACGATAGCGACTCATTCGAACCTCATAGCCGGGTGAAAGGAGATGTAGCAAGAATGCTCTTTTATATGGCGGTTCGATACGAGGGTGATGACCGCTTTCCAGATTTAGAATTGAACGACAAAGTCAATAATGGAAGCGCTCCTCTTCACGGCAAAATGTCTGTGCTTCTCAAATGGCACAAGCAAGACCCAGTCGATCAAATCGAACGGAACCGCAACGAGATCATTTATCAAACATATCAGCACAATCGCAACCCTTTTATTGATCACCCTGAATGGGCAAGCGCAATTTGGGAATAAAAAAGAAAGGCACTGCTACGAGCAAGCAGTGCCTTTCTTTTTTTCAAGCGGACAGACGAGACAATAATCAAGACTCTCCGATTTTTTCTCGAGCTTATAATACATACAGCAAGTCTTGCGATTAGATGTTTCCAGTAAACGATCGTCTAAGTTTAAGCTTTGCTGAAATGGATTTTGCTGAGCGCCAAATATAGCCCCAGCCGCATGCTTTAGAAAAAGGTAATCCTCCTGAATGCGCTGCTTTACATCAGGCTCTTCTGCTTCGCGCATCATGCTGCGGTACAGAGAGTTTATTCGTACAGCTATATTCTCCCATAAAATAGAATACGGAAGTCTTGATGTACGGTTCAGCACGTCTAAAAGAGGTGTGACACACTCTGTAAACAGCGCATGCACAACCTGCTCTCTCCATTCATGTCGATCTCCTTTTAGTGGAACAAGCGAACACAATGTCTCATCAAGTTCAATTTTCCGATCCTCTCTAAACGCGCATGCCTCCGGTGAAAACTGATAGACACTATCATACAGCGTCATCAAGTATAAAGAAGAACTGACAGCTAAGTAGGCATAACGCTTTGAAAACATAGAGGCCGCCACCGCCAAATTCGGTGCATGCATGGCTGCCTTTTCAGCCTCCAATAAACGCAAAGCGGATTCTTCTGAAAAAAGCGCAGCAAGTGTGCGATCAGATGTCATTGGTTCATTTGTGATGTGTACCCCAAAATCAAGTAATTCTCGCTCAACCCACTCTGGCCTCATATCAAAACCCCCATCTTTCGTTTAGCGATTTCGCTGTTGATATAACAAATAGATAAAGAACGGTGCACCAATTGCTGCCGTAAAGACACCTGCTGGTACATCTAACGGGAGAAAAGCGGTTCTAGCAACTAGATCTGCCAACATCACGAGAATACTCCCAACAAGCGCAGAGGCTGGGACAAGTGCAATGAAGGAACGGCCAATGATCATCCTAGCGACATGCGGCGCCATGAGTCCAACAAATTCAATGCCGCCTGCAAATGCAACCGCAATACCAGCTAATGTCACACTCATCAGCAGAAAGAATAACCGCTTCGCCTGTACTTTTACCCCAAGCCCTGTTGCAAGATCATCCCCAAGCTCCTTCACATTCATCGTTCTTGCTAGCACCATCACAATCGGTAGAATGATCATCACCCAAGGAAGCATCGCAGTGACATCCTTCATCGTAGACCCATATAAACTGCCCGTCAGCCAGATGTATGACTTTGTCGTCGTCATCGTATCACTAAGAACAAGCGTAAACGTCACACATGCCTTCATAATGGCAGAAATACCGATTCCCATCAGGACAAGTGTGATCGGTTTGACCCCTTTTTTCCATGAAAGCAAATAGATCAAACACGATACCACAAAAGCACCTGCAATCGCCCACAATGACTGATAAGCAATTGGTACGGTGCCCATCCAAAAGACGATAAACATAATCGCACCAAACGAAGCACCACTCGTAATTCCAATAATATCAGGTGATGCAAGTGGATTACGGATTAATCCTTGCAAAATAAGCCCTGATACCGCAAGCGCGGCCCCAACTAAGACAGCCAGCAGCGTTCGTGGAATTCTTAGTGTATTTAAGACAAAGGAATTCCCCTCTCCCTGACCGATTAAATGAAGTAGCACATCCACCGGCTGAATGAACCGGCTGCCCATACAGAGACTGAGAATAAATAACCCAAAAGCAACGGCCGTTAATAAAAGTAAAATCAAAAACGTCCGCTTTGAAAATTGAAATGAAATGCGCCCGCCCTTTGAACGCACTGTATATGTTTTAGCCACCTGTCTTCAACCCCTTACGCACGAGATAAACAAATAGAGGCGCTCCTGCTACCGCCGTCATGACACCAATCGGCACTTCCTGCGGCATGATCAAAAAACGAGCCGCAAGGTCTGCGACAAGTAAAAGCGACGCCCCCACGACGGCACAATACGGCAGTACCCAGCGGTGGTCAGGTCCGACAAGCTTTTTCACAATATGCGGCACTAGAAAACCAACAAAACCAATCGAGCCTGCAACAGCGACGGAACCCCCTGCTAAAAACACGACAAGCACTCCCATCGTGATTTTCAGCAGCAGCGTACGCTGTCCAAGCCCCTTGGCAATATCATCTCCTGACAAAAGGACGTTGATCGAGCGCCCAAGAAGCAGCGCCACAACAGTTGCACCTAAAATATAAGGCAAAACAGGCAGCAGCATATCAATGCTTCTTCCAGACACCGAACCCGCCATCCAGAACAGGATGCTTTGAATCGACTGTTCATTTACGATTAAAAGACCTTGCGTAAAGGACGCAAACAGTGCAGATATCGCCGCACCTGCAAGCACAATTTTAACCGGCGTCAATCCATCTCTTCCAATAGAGCCCAATAGGAAAACGAGCATCCCTGCAATCGCAGCACCTAAAAAGGCTGTCCACATATAGCCTGTTAACGACTCTGTTGAAAAGAAAACAATCGAAATCACAATAAAAAATAGTCCACCTGCATTAATTCCTAATAAATCAGGCGCAGCAAGCGGGTTTCTCGTCAATGCCTGCATGAGTGCACCTGAAATAGCTAGACTTGATCCAACAACCGCTGCAATTAAAGCTCTTGATAATCTCGATGTCATGACAATGACACTGTTTGGATCTGATTCATCAAAATGAAGAAAAGCATGGATGGTGGCTTTGAGGGGTATCGAGGTTTGCCCAAGGGAAATACTGAGCATAAAAAAGACCAACATCAACACGATGAATCCAGCAAATAGCAGTGCCTTACTCGAATCCTTTTTTAATAAACTTCTCATCTGATTCCCGCTTTCAATCTGTGATGGAAAAAGGAGAAAATGGTATGTTCACATTTTCTCCTCTGTTCTACTTATTTATCAATTCCTAGACGATCATAAATATCATCAAGCATCATGTTTGCAGCGATAATACCGCCGCCCATGTTCCAAGTGATTTCATCTACTTTATGCACTTGTTTCGCTTTCACTGCGTCAAGCTGCTTCCATAAAGGATGACTCGTCCACTCTTTATATGCTTTCTCGACTGCCTTATCTTGATCATCCATAAAGTAATAGATGACATCTGCATCCATTTGCGGAATGCTCTCTTTGTCTGTAAGTGTAATGATGTCTTGCTTTTTATCTTTGACATTCTTAGGTCCTTCAAAGCCTAGCTCTGTTAAAATGGATCCTGCGAAACCAGTTTGATAGATTCTTGCATGATCTGCACGGAAGTTCACCACAGACACACTCATTGGCCAGTTTTTAATGTCTTTCTTTGCTTTTTCTTTGAAGTCAGCGACACGGTTATCCCACTTCGTCAGCAATTCTTTTGATTTGTCTTGCTTGTTTAACGCTTCACCCATTAAATTCACTGTGTCTTTAAAAGTGAACACTGTTTCTGTTGCAACAGTTGGAGCGATTTCTTTCAGCTGATCAAAAATTTGCTCATGGCGGACTTTAGATGCAATGATCAAATCTGGCTTGAGCTTTTCAATTTCCTCTAAGTTTGGCTGTGTTTCCTGCCCAACAATTTTGACATCCTTTAAATCATCTCTTAAATATTTATACGTAGGTGCTTCAAGCCAAGATTCTACAACACCCACTGGTTTAATACCCATAGCGACGGCTGCATCTGTTGCTCCTTGATACAGCGTCACAACACGTTTAGGCGATCCTTTAATTTCAGTTGAACCGATAGCGCTTTCAACAGTTCTTGATTTCTCATTACTATCTGACTTGCCTTCACTGCTGTTACTGCCGCAAGCTGCAAGTAAAACGATGGAGAGCACAACTAATAGCGACCAAAAAGATTTTTTGAACATGTACCTCACCTATCCATTCTATATGTAGTCATATCGTTTGATAACGATTCTCATTATCACAATTTGATTTTATCATAGAAAAAGATGGTGTCAATGTAAAATATAAAAATAACAGCTGATCATCTCCTCATCACATCGTGACATATTATAGGAAAACACAATTCTTTCATCTTTTTTGCCGCCTTCTATTTTCCTATAATGAAGCTGTAGGAAAAGACAGATTTCGGAAAGAGGTGATCGTACTGAATTGGAAAAAACTAAGACTTGTGTTGCTTTTGGTTTACTTCTTTCTTCGAATGTTTAAGTAGCTAAAGCTACTTCATCAATAGACAGTTCAGATGGCGTTGCTCATCAGCGCTTACGTCACATTCCGCCCTAGTGAAATCTCAAGAAAATTTCAAGGAAATTCAAACAAGCCTTATCACTGTATGTACTCCGATACAGCTATTTTTGCAAATTCGTTCACAGATGCAAATGGAGTGAAAGGGTATTTTTAAGGAAGCTTTGGACTCTATGCTTACTATGATGGCTAAAGTATCAGCAATCAAGTAAAAAAACACCGATAAGGAATGTTGTGATGTATTTCACAGCATTTCTTTTTATCGGTGTTTCTTTAATGAGTGATACTATCTTTGTTGAAAAAGTTTCGTTTCTCCTGTACGTTTCAGCTTTTTCAGGAGGATAGCCTTTTCCTACAAGAACCTCCTATTAGAAAAAATTCTTGAAGAATCTGTGTGGAGTGTAGTCCCCCTTTAATATCCTCCACTCATTCTCAATCTAGCATCTTGTCAAAAATAACTAAATTCTATTTCAATGACCAAGACCTTCTTCCGAAGCTATGGCGTCTTTTTTGGTTACATGGACAGTCCCAAATGGATGATTAGGAGGTGCATATATCGAATAAAGTTTTAACGGAATATTCCCTCTATTAGTTAGGTTATGCCATGTGCCAGCTGGTATAAATATGGCAGAATCATCATACACATTTCTATAAAAATTTAAATTATTTTTACTTTTTCCCATTTGGACAATCCCATGTCCTTTTTCAATTCTTAAGAATTGATCAACGTCAGGATGCATTTCCAACCCTATATCTTCACCAACGCCAATACTCATTAAAGTGGTTTGCAAATGTGTTCCTGTCCATAAGGCAGTACGATAAGTATTATTTTGCTTTGTTGCTTCATTGATATTGATGACAAATGGTTGTTTGCCATAATCTTTTAACCGTCTTTTTCCATCAACGTTAAAGTTTCCAAACCCTCCTTCATGAGGGAAATTCCAGTAATCAGGAGGATGCACACTATAATGATGCCTTGGTGTACTTATATAATAAGGATATGGATAAAAATAAGGATTATAGTACATTTTCACTCAACCCCTTCACCTTGATATAAAACCATCCTATGCAATGGGTAAGGAATTGTACTTCGGTTACATGAAAATCATGATGATAAAAAGAGAGACAAACCCTTCACTTATAGCTAATAAGTCAACAAGAACAAAATAATAAGAAATGAACTTCCACAGCGACATACGCACAATGAATAAGATATGTTGATGGTTAAAAAGGAAACAAAGATGTTTTTAATCAATATGCACCAAATTATGTTGATTTTTATCGTATGCCAATTAACTTATTGATGCTATTCAAAAAGCCATAAAACATGCTAGAAGCTATTGAATGGAAAACGAAAACCTCATTAATCAAGACTTTTGAACATCCCTTTTCATCCTGCTGATTACTCACCACAACAACATCTTCATGTACAACTTGTCAATCCGATCATAACCGTTCATTAATAGACAGATGACTCATGATTGTTCATGAGTGAGCCACCTCGATCAAACGAAAAAAAGACGAACCGCAACATTCGTCTTCTTTCCTTACTTCACTTCCTCCTGCTCCTGAGCAGCATCTCTTTTGCTTGCGATAAAGAGTGCACAGGTCATAGCCAGAATGGCCAGCGCCCACCAGAACGTCGATACAGCCTCTTCATGATCGATGATAATCAAACGAATCACAGCTGTGATGCCGATATAAATAAAGTAGCGAAGCGGAAAATGAAAGTTGGATTTAAAGTATTTAATAATTAAGGCAATAAACTCAAAGTACATAAAGAAGATCAGCAGTTCTCCAAGCATCCCATAATAGCTTTCTCCTTTGTTGAACAATGTCTTGTAGACGAATTGGACAATGTACCAGGTTTCGCTGATTAAGAGGACACTGAGCGCAATCGCTAGAAAGAACAGACAGACGTTCAGAAGGGCTTGCAAGAGATCAGGTACCTTTTGGAAATTGTTGAAAAGTTTCATCGTATAGTTTCTCCATTCCAATTAGATTGATTTGTTATCTACATTTTCATGTTCCAAAATCGCAGCACGATATAGTAAGTATCGTTCCTTTTTTTACTTTCAAACTCTCCCTGCATGCGAGACATCATTCGCGTAATGCTTCTTTCACCGAGTCCGTTACTTTCCGGTGTGACATCCATCTCTTTGATCGCATTGCTCACATGGATTTCAAAGACTTCTTGATCGGATAAAAACGTCATATTGATGTCCTTTTTCGGGTCTGCGTATTTGCGTAGATTCGACATCACATTATCAAACACTCGGCCAAGCTCCTCGACGTTCACATTGATAAAGCTGTCCGGTAACTCCCCTAAAAGATGAACCCGGAATTGCTCCTGATGCAAGATCGCTATCTGATCTGATAGGAGATCATAAATCACCTCTCTCACTGCAACGGTCTCAAGCTCAGATTCATGCTCTTTATCAAGCAGAAAATAGGCAAACAGATTGTCAGACAAATGCTTTAATTGCAGTGCTTTTCCATAGGTACTCGCGATATATTGATCTTTGCGGGTATCCGCTCCAGCCCCCTCCTTTTTTGCAAACTCCAGATTCATGATGAGCGACGTCAGCGGTGTCCTCATATCATGGGACATTTCGGTCACTAAGCTGCGGCTCTCTTCTTGAAGCTCATCAATGGCTTGAAGCTTGTCTAGAAAGGCTTTTCGCAGATCCTCAATACTTTTTGCAATCATAGCTAATTCATCATGCCCTTTTACCGTCATCTCATAGTCCAGCTCACCGCCTTCAAGAATATGAATCTCTTGATGAATCGTTTGCAGGTAGCGTAGACTTTTGCGAATGCCCAGAAGAACAATGATGAGAAAAATAAGCGTCGCCCCGAGCAGCTCAAGTGTAAAGGCAAGATCGTGATAACGAGATGAGTAAAAGCCATCCACCATGACAAGGCCTTCACCGTCGCTGAACTGAACCGGATACGAATGATGCTGAGCGTACTGCGTCACTTTATCTTTTCCATATGCTGATTCATCGGCTGCGGAATAAATAGAATCATATTGCAGCACTTGATCCTTGAAGATAGTCAGATTAATGTAATTCTCTTTTTTCACCCACTCGCCAAACGCTTTTCGATCCATTGAAGACAGCTCATTCTCTGACACGTAGCGGCTGAATGTTTGAATGTATCTGGCTGACTCTTCCTTATAGTACTCATCCGAACTCAAATATTCTTCGATCAGGTGATCGGTAATCTTTTGTAGCGTCAAAAAAACAGTTCCACTCACAATGGCAGCCACCAAAATGAGCAGTGCCAGCTTTTTGGTTAGCGTATATTTACGATGTGCCAAACCGGTATCCTCTTCCCCACTCCGTTTTGATATACACAGGACGAGCCGGGTCATCTTCAATTTTAGCACGCAGCTTTCGAATATGGACCATCACCGTATTGTTGGAACAATAGAAATATGGCTGTCCCCACACGCTCTCATAAATATTTTGCGCAGAAAATATTTTATTTCGCCTGCTCATGAGTATCTTTAACATCCGATATTCTAGATCAGATAGCTTGATTTGCTGACTTTCTTTCCACACTTCGTTAAATTCTTCGCTCACCCTCAGCTTTCCCCCAACAAGAAAGGTCTCTTCCTGCTCCTTCTTTTCCTGATAGACGGTATATCTGCGTAATTGTGCAATCACTCTAGCGTGAAGCTCCTCTTCTGAAAAGGGCTTTGTCATATAATCATCTCCGCCGGCGAGCAATCCTTCGGTTTTATCAAATGTACTCGATCTGGCTGTCAAAAATAGAATCGGGACGTTAGAGGAGGCTCTCATGTGCTGGCACGTTTCGATGCCTGAGATGCCTGGCATCATCACATCCAAAATCACCAAATCCAGTGAATCGTTCACAAGCTCCAATGCTTGCTTGCCATTCATGGCTCTTAGCACCTCATATCCTGCACGCATAAGGGATTCCTGCAAAAGATCCCCAATATCCTGGTCATCCTCTACGATTAGTATTCGATGGGTCATGTCTCGTTCACCTCATGCTTCATGATGTTCATTCTCCTATGTCTTTACTATATATCATCTAGTTATGTGAAAAGATACGGTATAAATCTTAACAGTTTATGAAATTAAGAATCTGCCACTAAATCGTCACATTTTTTCCTAAAATATTGCTTCTTCATAATTTGTTAAGAATTGGTCTATATATTCATTCATTGTAGGGATCAATGATTAGATCCAAATCACATTCATCATAACAGGAAAAGGGGCATTGATATGAACGCAAACAAAGTAGAACACGGACAACCAATGAATCTTCGAGATCGAGTTCATTTCTTGGACATCGTAAGAGGATTCGCCTTAATGGGAATTATTCTGGTCAATTACTTTTTAATCGTGGATTCTGCCAAGGGCTTCGATATGGGGTCAAATGATGTATTTCACAACTTGGTGAATTGGTTTGCTTCAGGGAAATTCATTACGTTATTTTCCTTCCTATTCGGGGTTGGATTTATGATTTTTATGGATCGAGCCGCTCAGAAGGTGAGCAGTCCAAACAAGCTGTTTGCCCGGAGATTAACGATTCTCTTAGGGATTGGCCTTCTGCATGTCACCTTTGTTTGGATTGGTGATATTTTGACCTATTATGCTGTCGCTGGCTTTTTGTTACTTCTCTTTTACAAACGCACAGCCAAAACCATCCTGTACTGGCTGATCATACTCTTTGTCATTCAGTTGCTCACGCCTTTTTTCACAATGCTGATCAATACCATCAGTTCGAGATCATCAGGAAAGCCTGACTTTGCCGATTTCGAGCTGACTAGCCACAACAGCCTGACTTATCTAGCATCTATTGGTGATCGGTGGACAGATATGGTCATAATGGCTTCTAGTTCCTTTTCTACCGTCTATTCCATGTTCTTCATGTTTTTGCTTGGTGTGTATTTCGTGAAAATGAAGTTTTTCAAAAACATGGAGGCGAAAAAAGCGATTTGGAATCGCATTTGGATCATTTGTACAATCGCTTTTCTCATCACACAAAGCAGTACGATTATGACGGCGATCAACCCTTTTGAAAATGCGCCATGGATGAACATTATCTCTGCCCTTGAACAAAACGGGGGATTAACTGGAAGTATGTTCTATATGAGTACACTTGCGATGCTGTTTCTGCACGTGCCTCAGCTGCGAGGTGCTTTGATGGTCTTTACCAAAGTCGGACGGATGTCACTGACCTGCTATTTGCTACATTCCATCATTGGAACAATACTATTTCTGAAATACGGAGCCGGACTTGTCGATCATCTTCAACCTGCGGGTACGTTCATGATTGGACTCGGTGTCTATCTCTTCCTTGTGCTCTTCAGTACATTATGGTTAAAGCGATTTAAATATGGACCGATGGAGTTTATCTGGCGTCAGCTGACGTATGGGAAAGTTGATGATCAACCGAAAACAAAACCATTCCATGCGGCAAAATAATAGAAAAAAGGCGAATTCCTGCAGTTCGCCTTTTTTGTAATATGTTCAGTTTTAGTCTTCAGATACTATCAGTTCAACACTTTAATACTGATCAATCATTTCTTGCAATTGATTCAAATAACTTTCTTTTAATTCATCTGGGTATTCAATTTTCACATGTTTCCCAAATGAGATCAAATAGTGCGTCATATACGATAATTCTTCTTGGTTGTATCCACCCACAAGATAAGGAGTATCATCAATGATCTCCAATCTCATATTCGGGTAATGATTCTTCAAAAACTTTTCTTTACCTTGTTCCGTTAAACGACATTTAAATAAGATATCATGATAGGTTTTTTCGTACTCGAGTTGCAGTTCTTTTAACTCTTCCTTAGTCAATGTGTCTCTCGTATCTTCTTCGATCATTATTTCAGTCATACAATCACATCTGTAGATGCCCCACTTTTTATTTTGAACATCATATGCTTTGGTGAACCAAATCCCATTCCGGTAAAACAACTCAAGAAATTGCAGCCTGATCCATTTACTTTCATATTGAATGTAAGTCATCTTCACTATTTGATCTTTCATCATCGCCTGCAAAATCAATTCTAAGTTATTTTGTTCACTGACTGGTGCGACATTATGGTAATGAATCACATCCAACGTCTCCGTGATCATTTGTTTTCTCTCATCAGACATTGTAGCAAACAGTTTTTGGCGAATCTGTGAGTAAGATTTTTTAAACGGTGTTGCTGACAGCAAGTCTAGGGCTTTTAGGGCGAAAAAAATAGCTTGCACTTCATCTATATTAAAATAAATTGGAACCAATGGAGATTGATTCACGAGTCGATATCCTCCATGTCTGCCATTTTCAACGTAAAAAGCTAAGCCCATTGACTCTAGCTCTTCCATATCTCTTAAAGCCGTACGTTTAGAAATGCCAAATTCAGTTTCTAAATCTTTTAATTGAAATGAATACTTATCACTTAAAAAAATGAGCTCTTGGTTTAATCGTTCTGATTTTTTCATTTGATTTTCCTTTTGAAAAAGGTGACATGTTTTGTCACCTTTTTATTTTATACTCAGTTTATCAAAAGAAAAGGAGCATGTATATGCAAACATTCATCATTAACGCGCACCCTGATTTCACTCATCGAGAAAGTTATTCAAACAAACTGCAAACACTATTTTTAAAGCAGTTTAAAGAAAGGTTTCCTTATGAGGAGCCAACCATTTTACATTTATATGGAACTGAAATTCCTCGTATCGAAAAAGACCAGCTACTAGGTATTTGGGAAAAGCAAGCATCTGAACAAACATTAACACTTGCGGAGGAAAAAATCGCCGCTTCTTCTGCTGCTTTATTGGCTCAATTCAAAGCACATCATCGAATTGTGATTGTGTCACCTGTTCATAATTTCAATGTGACTTCCCGTATGAAGGATTATATAGATAATATCTTTATTGCGCGAGAAACATTCAAATATACAGAAGCTGGTTCAGTTGGTTTGATGACTGACGATTATCGTATACTTTTGCTTCAAGCAAGTGGCTCGATCTTCACAAATGACGATCGATACACACCTCTGGAATTTTCACATCATTACCTAAAAGAAATATTCCAAAACTTGATGGGCTTTCAACAATTTCATATCGTCCGAGCACAAGGAACGGCGATTTTAGAAGAAGAAACGATCTTGACATCTGCAGCTGATGATTTGTCTAAAGCCTTTGATGCGTTTTACTCGCCTAGCGGGATGTGAATTGAATTTTTTCAAAAACAAAAAGACCAAAAACGTTTGATATCACGTTTTTGGTCTTTTATTATTAACCGATTGAACCTTTCATTATCAAACTTGATTAATATTGTTCGAAATGGCATGAACTAATATAACAATCAAACTGGTCTAACCTTTGATATATCCATTTTTTAAAATATTTAAATATGACTTGTAACGCTTTTGACATACGAATTTGCATATGCAGATGCCGCATAAAATAGTGCTAATTAAAACGCACTTTTATATATAAACTAAAGAAAACGGAAATAAAGAAATTTTTAAAAGCCAAAAAGAGCCACGAATTAAATCCTTTGCTCTTTTTTAAGACTATTATTTACCTAAAAGACTGATAAATTTACTTAGTTCTTCTTTGGCTTCATCTGTTGTCCCTTCCAGCTCATTCATTAACCCAAACAAATTATCATATGAACTAGCAATTTCCGCTTTAACTTCTGCCAACTCTTGAGCCACTTGTGAAAGTGGAATAACTTCTTCTTCTTCAAACGTGTCGACATAACGTGGAATGTTCAAATTGTAATCATTTTCTTTGATTTCATCCAAAGATGCCACATGAGCATATTTTTCAACGTCTTTACGGTTACGGTAAGTTTCGATAATTTTGTTTATGTTTTCAGGAGAGAGTTTGTTTTGGTTCTTTCCTTTTACAAACTCATTTGAAGCATCGATAAACAAAATATCTTTATTCTTACGAGCTTCACGACCTTTGAACACCAGAACACAGGTTGGGATACTTGTGCCATAAAACAAGTTAGCTGGCAATCCAATAACAGTATCTAATAGATTATTGTCTATGATATTTTTGCGGATTTTACCTTCTGATGCACCACGGAAGAGTACCCCATGCGGCAATACGATAGCCATTGTTCCAGTTTTGTCTAAATGATAAAGTCCATGCAGTACAAAAGCATAATCTGCCTTAGATGCAGGTGCTACACCATAACCCTTGAAACGTGTATCTTTTTCTCGATCCACGTCTTTTGTATCCCATTTATGAGAATATGGTGGGTTTGATACGACGGCGTCGAACTTCAAAGGAATTTGTGTGCCATCTTTTTCAGCAAATGGCCAGTCAGCATCCAGTGTGTCTGCTCGTTTCAACTCCATATTGCGATAATTTACCCCATGCATCATCAAGTTCATACGAGCTAAGTTATAAGTCGTCGTATTCAACTCTTGCCCGTAAAACTCAACGCTTCCTTCTTCATCACCATTTGGTAATTCTTTTTGGACTGTTAGAAGAAGTGAACCTGATCCCATTGTAGGGTCATAAACACGGAATTGACCGCCAGTACCATCTGCATCATTTGTGACAATTTTTGCTAGAATTTGACTAACTTCATGAGGTGTATAAAATTCCCCTCCTTTTTTACCAGCATTTGCAGCAAATTGTCCAATCAAATATTCATAAACGTCACCCAAAATGTCGTGCCCTGAATCGTCTTTGAAAGTGAACTCGTTAATCATCAACACGATATCATTCAAAGCCTTTGCACGTTCGTTTGTACTTGAACCTAGACGTGTATCCCCAAGGTTAACATCTGAAAATACATTAGCAAAGTCAGCTTCTGCAATCGCGTTACGTTTTGCATTTGTATTGAATGAGTCAAACATATCTTGGAAGTCACTAGCTTTGATTTTATGATTTTCAATTTTTGATACGATTTTGTCCCAAGTGTAGGCAGGATCAATCGCATATCCGATACCTTTACTAATTTCCTCAAGATAATCTTCTTTTTCAGTTTCATCTGTCACTTCGTAGAACTCTTCCAAACCATTGATTTTTAAGTATTCATCTTGATTTTCTGATAAGTATCGATAGAACATAAACGGCAAAATATAGTTCTTGTACTCACTTGCATCCATTGTCCCACGCAATTTGTTAGCCATTCTCCATAGCTTTGATGTAATATCTGCTGCATTGCTCATTTGTGTCATCTCCTTTTCTTATATAAACATTTGTTGAAGTAGTGATTTTTTCAAATTTTTAAGCGAATTTAACTCAAGCTGATGAAAAATGATAAGGTTGTCTATGTTCTTAAAGAAAGAACCAATTTTCTCTTGCTCTGCTCTGTCAACTGGAAACTTGATTATATACTTCAATACATCAGATGGTGTAATACGCTTTTGACTGTTTGATGTACCAGATGAAATTGATTCTAAATCTCTTGTTGTCTTATCCAATAGCATTAGCTGTTCCAAAAATGCCAAGTCGATTTCAGTTGAAGTAAATGGCATGAATTCACTTGATGCAACAGCATTTCTAGGAGCATCCTCCACAAACCAAATTCGTTTCTGACGAACATTAAGCTTATTAATTAGCAACACATCTCCTGAAATTTTGAGACGCATACTCTGCATAGAGTCGCCAAAAACAGTTTCAGGGCTTCGTCCGTTGTCATATGAAGGCATACTATATTCAACAAATATAGCATGGGGAGTTGCTTGTGGATCAACACTTGTTCTTACAAAATCACCAACCTTTGACAAAGAATGCTGTTCCCAAGCATCCGCAAATCCTGCAAAGCGAATTTCAGGAACATTGGCTCCATCTTTCGGAAACATTTTTTGCAGTAGACTCTTTTTCAAATCCTTCAGCAGTTCCAACTTACGCTGATGAAGGGTGATAGTTTCGTCAAGTTGTTTGAAAAATGAACCGATTTTTTGTTGTTCGTCTAATTCAACAGGAACCATTATTTTCTTGTTCACCAATTCTTCTTTTGTAATTCCTTTGATTGATGTACCTTGAACTGCGTGTAACTCGCTTTGTAATTTCTTATACAGCGAATAAACTCCAAACCATTCATTCACTTTCATTTTAGTGATCGAAAGAAAATCTTGGCTAGTAGCGTATTCAAACTGCATAAATGCTAGTTTTCCAACACCTACCCGTGTAACAATCGCGATAGAATTTGCTGGTACTAATTTTGCAGCAGAATTTTTTAAGCCTATTTTAGTAATTTTCTTTTTTGCCTGAATTTCTGATACCTGATGTTCAGCCAAATCGGATGACTGTATCCACGGCAAGTTACCTCCCCAATATTCATCGACAGAAGTCTTTGGAGTCCCTCCACCATACGCCTCTTCAGCAAAGTCCGAAACACTTCGCTGTTCCCAAGCATCAGTAAATCCTGCAAATCTAATTTGAGGTGACTTTGTTATTTTATGGCTCATTACCGTTCTCCTTTTTTCCTAGTTTGCATAATGTGATCGCTTGACTATTCCCCCTTCTTAATTTCGTCAGCCATTTCGTAAAATGCTTTACGAAATTCAATACGATACCGAACCCAGCTTAACGCTGCAATCTCTTCAACGGCGATTTCTTTATAATCAGCTCTTGCGTCATTCATGATAGCGGTTAACTCCCCTTGTTTATCCATATCCTCTTGACCTAATCTGTGTTTTTTAATCATGTTTTCAAGTTCCTTAGGCTTAGTACTGTTATCTAGTCCCCAAGTCCGGATGAAGTTCGTTACAAGTTGGATATTCGTATCCTTTTGTGCTTGATCCATTGCTTGGTTCATTTTTTCAACACTTCGAGGTGCTGGATAATGATCAAACTCAAACTCTTTTGAAAAAATCTTAGATACAAAATGACTCACCTTAGATTTTTCTTTTTCATTGTCAGACTTGGCGATTTCAACTTGGATTTCATCACGTGTACTTTCCGCTTTTGACATTTCGTTCGCGTGAACTTCGTCAGCCATTCGGGCGATCAAATCAATTAAATAATCATAGTTGATGGTCACATCGTGAATATGAACCATCGAGAGATTGACTTGCGAAATATCAATGTCTTCTCGCTTTGCACGTCGTTCTTTCAACTCACCAGCAATGACAGTTGTTAAAATAACTTCCTGCTCTTCAGTAATACCTAGACGTTCATAGAACTCTTCAGGATTATCATAGGCGGATATAGGGTTTTTGTCATCGTCTTCGGTATATTGTTTCAACTGACTTAACAAACGATTATACTCTTTCAGATTCTCAAAGACTTCATCCTGTGCTTTTTCACTTGGTGGTAATTGTATAAAATCGTCTGTGAGCGTGGAAAGCTTCTTGATGACTTCTTGCATCTCAGCTTGGACCTTGCTAAATGGTTTGGAAGTGATACCAGACTCTTCGTTGCCTTTCTTCAATTCTTCAAGTGAAAGTTGTTCGTCGGCAGATGCACGATTTGAATAAATAGCAAAAGCCTTATTCATTTCATACTCGTTTTGCTCCGGCCAACGATAATTCACAACATTTCCCCAAGGCTTATCGACAACGTTATGTATTCTATTTGTACGTGAGTATGCCTGAATCAAGTTCCCACCTTTAAGTGTTCGGTCAATATAGAGCGTATTCATCTCAGGAGCATCAAAACCGGTCAAAAGTTGATCCACAACGATAACCAAATCTAAATAGTTACCATCATCAGCTGTCTTGTTAAGACGCCGCGCTAAGTCTTCTGTATAGGCTTTCACTGTCGTCATATCAAAAGCTGTGCCAAACGTTGCGTTATAGGCTTTGATAGCTCTATGCAAGTTCTCGTTCGTTTTCAGTTGATGAACACTATTGGATGTATCTGCCGAGAAACTCACCGCAACTTTTAATCGTTGATCTACTGGACGACTCGCATTCTCTTCTGCAAACTTATCGAAATATTCCATCGCTCTTGGTGTACTTGCTTTATTACCACCAACGTGAACTGTAAACAAGGCATTATATTTACGCTCATTTGAACGTTTCTTCCAGTTATCGAAGATGTCTTTCACTACTAAGTTCACATGTTCTGGACTATAGTCATAAACACTACCACGAATATTATCATCAATATCATCTTCGGTAGGGTCTTCGGGAGCCTGGATTGTTTCCTTAAATTCAACGTTAAACCCTAACACATTTTTATCCGCAATCGCTTCTTTAATGGTATATGCATGTAATAGTTCTCCAAAGATTTCTCGTGTTTCGGGGAATTTTGGTGTACCAGTATAACCAATCCAAGCAGAATTAGGAATTGCTTTTCGAATCGTTTCAAGCATCCCTTCATTTTCAGTACCATTCCCAGTTGAACGGTGGGCTTCATCCACGATAAAAAGAATATTTTCATTAAGTGGCTTGAAGCTGTCCCGCACTACATAACGCGACATTTTTTGGATACTTGTTACTATGATGTTCTTATCGCTTTTCTTCGTTAGTTTGCGATGAAGGTCTGAGATATTGGCTGTGTCACCCACCACACCAGTTTTCCCTTCAAAACCAGCAACAGGATCATAGGCTTTATAAGCATCTGCTGTTTGGTTGGTGAGTGCAATCCGGTCAACCAAGAAGATCACTTTATCTACATTTGGTAGACGGCTTACCAGCCACGCTGTCTTAAAACTTGTGATTGTTTTACCTGAGCCTGTTGTGTGCCAAATGTATCCTAATTTACCACCATCATATTTAAAGTCAAACTTTCTAACTTTATCAAGCACACGCTTTGTGGCATAGACTTGATATGGACGCATGACTTTGATACTTTCTTTGTTTTTTGTACCATCTAGTACCATGTAACGTGTTGCCAAATCATGGGCCATTGGAATGGACAACACTTTATCCGCAAACGTCTTCCATGATCGAATAGGGCGAGCATCATCTTCGTTTTGCCAGTTGAAAGCAAAAGCTCGGTTAAAGTTTTCGAGTGGGGTATTTGCCATATAACGAATATCAAACGGTGTCATCGCGATTAAAATCTGCAAAGTTGAAAAGATACCGCTGAATTGTTTTTCAGCTATATACTGTTCCATCTGATTTAAAGATTCCGTAGCGCTATGAAGTGCTTTCTTTAATTCAATTTGAATAATCGGCAAACCATTAATGAGCAAAGTCACATCAAATCTGCGAGTCGTTTTACCATCAACAACTTTTGGCCGTTTAATTTGATTTACTACTTGATAAACGGTATTCCCGCCACCGACTTGGGCTTGGTCGAATACTGTCAAAAACACATGTCTACCATTATCAAGGTCAACTTCAATTTCAGAAACACCATTAACGCCATACAAAAACTGTCCGGCCTGATAAGGTGATTCAATACTCGTGATGATTTTCTTTACCTGATTAAATTCAGTAACAGACAAGGGTTCATCTAATCGAGCGCTATTGTTTTGTTCTAAGATTATTTTAAAGTTATCCCAAAGTTGTTCAGTTGTTTTAATGTTTTTTTTGTATTCCCATTGTTTTACTCCACCGATTTTGGTCAAATAATCGATCACTTCATTTTCAAATGCTAATTCCGATTGACTTTTCATTTCATTACTCTTCATTTCATTACTCCCCCTTTAATGTTTCTTCTATTACCGAGCTCGTAAACTGCCCTATCAATTCTGCGTATTGGCTTAACTTATTTTGTAGCTTCATTGTTTCTACGTATATAGTGCCTATTTTCTTCTGTTCCTCGATCGGAACAACTGGAATGATCATTTCCCCAAGGACACGAAGCGGAATTCTTAGAATAGGGCCACTACCTTGTGACCCCCTTTCTTTTTGCTGCTTCACATCTTTATGAGCATTAAACAAAAAAAGAAAATATCTCTTATCAAGTTGTTCGCTATCAAACTCTATTTTCGTAAAGTTGAGGGACAACACTTTACCAACATTATTTTCACCGACAATTGTGGCTAGCTGCAATGAGTTACTGATAACAACATCACCTTCATTTAACGATAGGTTACTCTGAAATAAAGGTTTAACCTTCTCTTCAACAGCTACGGCCTCACGATGATAATCAGCTTCAAAAGACGCTTGGTCATAATACTTTATTTCTTGAGTTTCAAATTGCTTTTGTGTTCTTGTTGGATTAATACCGGGAACGAATGTTACGAATTCATTTAATTTTCTTTTCTCCAATTAAAAATCGCCCCTAATCACATATATGATTTTTTGAAATATCTTTATATTACAAATTAAAACACACAGAGGTTGTTTCGTCAACGATAATATGTAATATAGAAATATTTCATATTATCGTTTTTTGAAAAAGCATCTTGAAAACCATACCATTAGCGATTTTAACATTTCTATAATTTTCTATTTTTATCATATGTTTGTGACTGGTGTGCTTAAGAAATCATCACCAGACAAAATAATATATACAGATATAAAGGCACACATGATTTAATCTACACACGTGCAGTACTGCTACTTTAATGAGGTTGTGGGCCATAAATCGATTAGAACAACAGAGGACATTTATCTAGATATTACTGAAAAATAAAAGAAGACGAACTTCAAAAGTTCGCCTTCTACACTATTCAAACCATTGTAAATAAAGGTTTTTAAATTTTAACCAATAGAACCTTCCATTTCAAACTTAATTATTTTTGGGAATCACACACAAACATACATTCTATTGTGATAGTGATTCCTTCGTTTTATATTTGTTTTGCGTCATATAAAATAATAAGCAATCATAAGTTTGTGGGTGCGTGCCCAACCATCATTGAATAATTAATTGCAGGATTCTTCCTATAATAATAGTACATATTGTTATAGGTATTTCAAGGAGGTGAATACGCTTAATGATAGAAGTAACTTTTGATGTAGACAGTCAACTATTACATAAAACTATTGAACAAAAATTAGATGAAGCTTTAAATAGAGACCTTTTTGTTTGGGATATGGACCGAATGTCTAAGATGACTTGTATGAGTAAACGGTTTTTGGAAAATGAATTTTTACAAGATCCAAGAATGAAACTTCTTGAAAGACGCAAGGAAAGAGGGAAACGCTTTTGGTTTTATAAAGAATCAAAAGAAGTGATGAAACAGATTATGGAAGAATGGTAAATAAAAAGCGTGGACAGACGCAAAATAAACATTTGAGGTAAGATAATGAACATAAATAAATTAAGATCATTCCTTTATAAAACATCAAAATACTTGGGAGACGTCAACGCCGTTCACAAAGGGCACTATAGGCAAACGTATCATGCGACGTGCTGCGGGTAAAGCATCCGGCAAGCTAATGAAAAAGATATTCAAATAAAAAAGAAGCCCCCGAAAAGGGCTTTTTCTTTTATTAATAGTCTACTTCTCCTAATGCTTAACCAAAGTAGCCGTTTTCTGCGGTTTGAAAATCATTCGAGGAATTTATATATACTGTGGCTGTGATCCCCATTAATAAAGTAAGGCTCAAGATTATTACTTTCAGTTGCTTCATTCAATTTCCTCCATCCATGATAATTTTTTGGCTTGTGATTCCAAACCATCATCAAAGTATTTAGATGCCAACTTGTGATTATCCTGCTTTTTATAAAATCTTGCAGCCATGATTGACAATTCTGCTGCATCTGTCCAAAGATTTTGATTTTTCAGGTCATTTATAGCTGCATCTAGTTGATCTTCATCACCTGTTATATAAATTGAATGTATGATGTTTAACTTAGCAATATACGCATTGTCAGATAATTCATTCGCTAACATGAATGACTCATTGTGTGCCTCTAGCCCTTCAGCTGTTTTATCTAACTGGAAGAGTACACGTGCTAACATGTACTTTGTTCTCATATTCAGTGTTTTGTGTGGTTTTTTTAGTTTAATAGACAAGGCGTTCTGGAAAGAGTCGAAAGCTTCAGTAAGCTTTCCTTGGCGCTCATAACATATCCCAAGATTGAAATACCCTAGCGCTTGTGGCAAATCAATGTTAGTTTCTGCTGCTAAATTGATAGCATCCTTAAAGGTTGATTCAGCTTGTTCAAATTGGGTTAAATCCATCTTATTTGAGGCGATCACCAATAGAGTAGTAGCAACCCGACTTTCTTGTAAATCTGCTGATTTAAAGCTTTCTAAAGCTTTTTTGGCATGGTTAATGGAGAAATGATTTTGTGCGATTTCGTAGTATGCAATCGAAAGCTGATAATTAAATTCAGCACGTTCTAAATCGTCAGGGACGTTTCGAAGGCGGGTCTCTGCAATATGATAGTAGTTGATAGCGTCTGAAAAGCGCTTTTTATAAAACTCATACATGCCATTGAAGAAGAAATAATAATACTGAATCATGTCATCCGTTTTCTGCTTCTCTTCAATGTCTATTTGCTTCAATAAAGTTTTTGATCCCTCAAACTCCTGCGCCAACATTTTGTATCTGGCATCAATCAAGTTAAAGTATAATAAGACATTTTGGTCTTCTTCCATATTTTCGAAAGCTTGCACTATCTCGTTTCTCATTGTTTCAGCTTTTAGGATATCTTGTTTTTTTATAAATCCGTACCAATCACCGATCATTTTAGCAACAAATGGGCTTGCTACTTTTTCCGTCAAACAAACCTCCCCCTATCCCTCACTTTATTTCCCCTATAATGACATATATTATCATTTCCTGAATAATTCCACACCGAAAACAAACCGCAATTTTCCATAGAATAAAATGGTATTTTAGTCTCTGTTCTAAATTTGTTGAAAAAGATAAGATAGTGTCGCAAGACTATATTTTCCATAGGAGGAATTACATGAAAAACCGGGCGTTGTTTATTATTTTGTTGTCTTTGTCCCTAGTTTTGACCTCTGTTCCCCCAAGTTTTGCAGCCGAGAAAAACACCTCAAAAGAAGAAAATGATTTTAAAAATCACGAAGAATTCACCGAAGAAATTGACGGATTGAAAACGAATATAAAAACAATGGAAAACACTTCTCAACATGTGACCACTTTTAAAACTGAACTTGGTACTATCACCTATACATCTAACAAAGAAACTGGGCATATCTCTGTTTCTAGTAACTATCTAAAATCCGACGAAATAGTAGCAATTGAAGAACAAGTAAATAAAATAGCGAATAGCATTGTATTAGAAAATCAAACGAATCCAATGATCACTAATTCACTTGAACAATTAGCAAATGATGATTTCACAACACAGAAACAAAAGGGAAAATGGGCGTGGTCCAAATATGATCATTACCGTATTACAGTAGAAGGTAAGGCAATTGTAGGAGTAGTTGTAGCAGCCATTTTAAACCGTATTCCTTATGTTGGGTGGATTGCTACTGCCGCTGCTCAAATAATGATTCAATTGAAAATGAAAACAGGTTACTTCTCCGCACGTTGGGGAACACGAGCCGACACTGATATTTGTTATTTGTGGAGAAAGAGACACTTGAAAATGTTCTCGGACAGTAAACGTAAAAATAAAAAACTGGACGAAGTAGGATCGGCAGGAAAAGTTTATATGTGTGGAACTGGTTGAATAAAACAGCCCCAGTCTAATGCAGACTAGGGCTGTTTTTATTGCTGCTTTTGCTCTTTTAGCTTTTTGAAAATCACAAATTGATATACTCCAAATAGCACGGTTAGGATCATAATTGCAATAAATATTTGATCGACTGGAAGCAAGAAATATACGACAATAAAAGATAAAAGCAAAACAAGATAACCTATATTGAACGCTTTTTTAAATGTCATCATATTACCTCCTTTTTACAATCATATCACGTTTTACCTAACCTTATAACCAACTTTTCCCCTATTAAAACACAAAAAAAGCCCCCATCCATTAAGGACAGGGGTTTTACTCATTTCAATGATTTTTCTAAAGCTGCTTTAGTCTTTGGACCATAGATACCATCGTGCATAAGCTGGAGCCGCTTGACCGCATTCGCAGTTTTCGGTCCAGAATAGCCATAAATCCCGTTGTTCTTAGCTCCCTTTTCAGGATAGGAATATACAGCAGCCAGAGCTTCCTGCAATGCTTTTACTCCATCGCCCTTAGTCAAACTTTAATGATGCCAGATGGCAAGTTAAATGATTTTTTAGGTTTACTCGCTTTTGGCTTGGATGGTGTATTTTTGATAGGTGTCGCATTCGCCGGCTTTGCTGTTGCCTTTTTGACTTTGCTGTTGCCTTTTTACTCGTATGAGCGGTTGCAATACCCGCCTTGAAGCGGTCCCAACGATTCAGGGCACTCTTTCCCACAACAATTATCTCTTTCAGCATGAGGGTAAATGGTTAAAAACAAATGTTGTGAGAATGTAATTCAAAGAAGTCTGTAAAAGGGCAAATCTTCCCGTTCTGTCTCCACATGCTTTAAGACATAGCGATGCTGTACACCTTTTAGAAGCAGGCGTGAATATTAAATATGTATGGGAACGGTTAGGTCATTCTTGTATAAAAACAACCGCAGATAAGTATCTCCATGTCGCCCAAAAAATTGAGGACCAAGCAATGGAAATGTATCTGCGGTATGTTCAATAATTAAATTTTGTGGGTGTTTTGTGGGTGCTTAATAAAAATCTATTGCCTAAACACCTTTAATCCCCGGTAAATCAACGGTTAACCGATACTACCTTCCATCTCAAACTTAATCAAACGGTTCATTTCAACGGCGTATTCCATTGGTAGTTCTTTTGTGAATGGCTCGATGAAGCCCATGACGATCATTTCTGTTGCTTCTTCTTCAGAAATTCCGCGGCTCATCAAGTAGAATAGCTGTTCTTCTGATACTTTTGATACCTTTGCTTCGTGCTCTAATGAAATGTTGTCGTTTAAGATTTCATTGTAAGGAATCGTATCAGATGTTGATTTGTTATCCATGATGAGTGTGTCACACTCGATGTTTGAGCGTGCACCCTCTGCTTTGCGTCCGAAGTGAACGATTCCGCGATATGTGACTTTACCGCCTTGTTTCGAAATTGATTTCGATACGATGGTTGAAGATGTGTTTGGTGCAAGGTGAATCATTTTTGCCCCTGCATCTTGGTGCTGACCTTTACCTGCTAGGGCAATACTTAATGTCATACCACGTGCGCCTTCACCTTTTAGGATGACCGCTGGGTATTTCATTGTCAGCTTAGAACCGATGTTTCCATCAATCCATTCCATTGTCGCATTCTCTTCACATACCGTACGTTTTGTGACAAGGTTGAAGACGTTGTTTGCCCAGTTTTGAATCGTCGTATAACGGCAGTAGCCACCTTTTTTGACGATGATTTCAACAACCGCACTGTGAAGTGAGTTTGTTGTATAAACTGGAGCTGTACAGCCTTCTACGTAATGCACATGTGCGCCTTCGTCAACGATGATCAGTGTACGCTCGAACTGGCCCATGTTTTCAGAGTTGATACGGAAGTATGCTTGAAGTGGTGTATCTACTTTTACGCCCTTTGGTACGTAGATAAATGAACCACCAGACCATACAGCCGAGTTCAGAGCAGCAAATTTGTTGTCAGTCGGAGGAATGACTTTTGCCCAGTGCTCACGGAAGATGTCTTCGTTCTCTTTTAATGCGCTGTCTGTATCTTTAAACACAATGCCTAGATCTTCAAGATCTTGCTTCATGTTGTGATACACAACTTCAGATTCATACTGAGCAGATACACCTGCTAAGTACTTTTGCTCTGCTTCTGGGATTCCAAGCTTATCAAAGGTTTGTTTAATTTCTTCTGGTACTTCATCCCAAGAACGCTCAGAGCGCTCTGATGGCTTGACGTAGTACGTAATTTCATCAAAGTTTAATGCATTTAGATCTCCGCCCCATTGTGGCATCGGCATGTTGTAAAAGTGCTCAAGAGATTTCAAACGGAAGTCGAGCATCCACTCGGGCTCATCTTTCATACGAGAAATTTCTTCAACGATTTCTTTTGTCAGTCCGCGCTCTGAACGGAAAATGGAAACGTCTTTATCAGAAAAGCCGTATTTATATTCACCAACATCTGGCATTTTTTTAGCCATCCATTTTCACTCCAATCTTATGATTTGCCGTTATCTTCGGCAGATGCGCCTTTTTCAAGCGCCTTCCAGGATAATGTTGCACATTTGATGCGGGCAGGGAATTTTGCCACTCCCTGCAGCGCCTCAATGTCCCCAAGATCAATGGAATCGTCGTATTCTTTTCCTAACATCATATCGGAGAAAATCTGAGACATTTTCAAAGCTGTTTCAATATCTTTCCCTTTAATCGCCTGCGTCATCATCGAGGCAGATGCCATCGAAATCGAGCATCCTTCTCCTTCAAATTTCGCATCCATGACTTTTTCGTCTTCGATTTTCATCGTGAGACGAATGCGGTCACCGCACGTTGGGTTGTTCATATCGACGACAATACTGTCGTTTAGCACACCTTTGTTTCTCGGATTTTTATAATGATCCATAATCACTTGTCTGTACAGTGTGTCTAAGTTTACATTAAAAGACATTCGTAAAATACTCCTTTGTCTTACGGAGCGCTGCAATGAGCTCGTCAATCTCTTCTTCTGTATTGTACAGATAGAAGCTTGCTCTTGCAGTCGCTGATACACCAAGCCACTTCATGAGCGGCTGTGCACAGTGATGTCCAGCACGAATGGCGACACCTTCTGTATCTAGAACAGTTGATGCATCATGCGGATGGACGTCATCTAAGTTAAACGTCACAAGTCCAGCTCGGTGCTGCGGTCCATAAACAGTCGCACCTTCAAGCTCCTTAAAGCGCTCAAGCGCGTAAGTCGCAAGCTGATGCTCGTAACGGCTGACTTCCTCCATACCGATGTCATTTAAGAAATCAATCGCTTTTCCTAGTCCAACTGCTCCTGCAATAATCGGTGTTCCCGCTTCAAATTTCCACGGTAGCTCTTTCCAAGTGGAGTCATACAGATCCACAAAGTCGATCATTTCACCGCCAAACTCAGCAGGCTCCATATTATTCAAAAGATCCTTCTTCCCGTAAAGCACACCGATACCAGTCGGTCCACACATTTTATGCCCAGAGAAAGCGAAAAAGTCACAATCTAGATCCTGAACATCAATTTGCATGTGCGGGGTGCTCTGGGCACCATCGACGACGATAATTGCCCCGTGATCGTGGGCAATCTTTGCGATGTCTTTAATTGGGTTGATGGTTCCTAATACGTTTGAGACATGTGTGACAGCAACGATTTTCGTTTGATGTGTGATGGTTTGCTTCACATCTTCAAGCGATAGCGTGCCATCTTCCTGTAACGGAATATATTTCAATGTGGCGCCAGTTGCTTTCGCTGCTTGCTGCCAAGGGATGATATTCGCATGATGCTCCATGTGCGTAATAACAATCTCATCGCCTTCTTTGAGGTTTGCTCTTGCATAGCTGATCGCCACTGTGTTCAGTGCGGTTGTTGTACCTCTAGTAAAAATAATCTCCTGGACAGATGAAGCACGAATGAATGCACGAACCTTCTCTCTTGCACCCTCGTATGCGTCCGTTGCTCTTGTGCCAAGGGTATGAACCCCCCGGTGGACGTTCGAGTTGTAAGACCGGTAATACTCATTCATTGCATCAATGACGACTCTTGGTTTTTGAGAAGTTGCTGCACTGTCCAAATACACCAAATCATGTCCGTTCACTTGCTGATGAAGGATTGGAAACTGCTCACGAACGTCTTTGATATTCATTATTTTACTTTCCTTTCAATCACAGAAACAAGCTGCTTTTTAACTCCTTCAATCGGCAGTTCTTTGACAACTGGATTTAAGAAGCCATAAATCACAAGTCTTTCTGCATCTTCTTTGGAAATCCCGCGGCTCATGAGGTAATAGAGTTGAATTGGATCAACGCGTCCAACAGAAGCAGCATGCCCTGCTGTGACATCATCTTCATCAATTAAAAGAATTGGGTTGGCGTCACCGCGTGCTTTCTCACTCAGCATGAGAACACGTGATTCCTGCTCTGCATTTGACTTCGTTGCGCCATGCTCGATTTTACCGATTCCGTTAAAGATGGATGATGCTTGATCCTTCATCACACCATGCTTCAAGATATACCCTTCAGAGTTTTTACCGAAGTGGATGATGCTTGTTGTAAAGTTTTCCGTTTGATTGCCCCGGCCGACAACAACCGATTTTGTATCACCGTATGTGCCGTCGCCCATGAGCTTTGTGATGTTTTCAGACACGACGTCTCCATCATTCATCAGGCCAAGTGCCCATTCGATTTTACTGTCACGGCCATTTGCCATACCGCGTCTGTTCACATACACTGTGACACCTTCTGAAAGGTTATCTACTGCACCGTAAGTGACGCGGGCGTTTGCTCCTGTGAACACTTCAGAAATGATGTTGAAGATCGCTTCTTCCGGCTTTGCCGTACTGATGTAGTTTTCTACATATGTGACAGCACTATGATCGTCTGCTACGACGATAACATGGTTGAACAACGTCGTTTCGTCATTTTCATGAAGATAGACGGCTTGAATTGGTGCTTCAAGCTCCACATTTTTTGGTACATAGAGGAAAGCTCCGCCATTGACTAAAGCAGCATGTAAAGCTGTTAATTTATGCTCATCCACTTTCACTGCATCTGTCATGAAGTATTTCTGCACTAGCTCTCCGTGTTCGCGGATCGCTGTATGAAGATCAGTGAAGATCACGCCTTTGTCTTTTGCTTCAGTAGAAAGAGACAAGTATGCTGGCGTTTGATCACGCTGAATGTAGACCGTCTTATCCGTGTCCTCTAAATCAATGAGAGATTTCACTTCGTCTGGAAGCTCTTCTAATGATCCAAATGGCGCACTTTCGACTGTATGCTGTTTGAAATTGGTTAAATTCCATTTTGAGATATTCGTTTTGTCAGGCTTTGGCATTGGGAGATCTTCTGCTTTTTCAAGAGCCTGTAAGCGAAGGGAGCTCATCCATGCCGGTTCCTGATGCTTCTCGGAGAAGCTTTTGACATAATCTTGATCTACTGATAATTTCGTTTCTAATGTCATCAATAATCCTCCTAACGCTTACGCTTCTTGACCAACAGTTTCGTCTTCAATTCCTAACTCTTTTTTAATCCAATCATAGCCTTCTGCTTCTAGACGCTGCGCGAGTTCTGGTCCGCCAGATTTCACGATACGACCTTGCATCATGACATGAACATGATCCGGTGTGATGTAGTTCAGTAGACGCTGATAGTGAGTGATCATTAAGCAGCCGAAGCTTTCGCCGCGCATTTTATTAATTCCTTTAGAAACCACTTTCAGGGCATCGATATCAAGACCAGAATCAATTTCGTCAAGGATGGCGATCTTTGGTTCAATCATCATCAATTGAAGAATTTCGTTGCGTTTTTTCTCACCGCCTGAGAATCCTTCATTTAGGTAGCGCTGTGCCATGTCTGGGTCCATTTCAAGGAACTCCATGTTTTCGTCCATTTTGCGGATGAACTTCATCAGAGAGATTTCATCGCCTTCTTCTCTGCGTGCGTTAATGGCAGAACGAAGGAAGTCCGCATTTGTCACACCACTGATTTCAGATGGGTATTGCATAGCAAGGAATAGACCCGCTTGAGCGCGCTCATCTACTTCCATTTCAAGGACATCTTCGCCATCAAGCAAGATGCTACCTTGTGTTACTTCATATTTTGGGTGACCCATAATTGCAGCAGATAAAGTCGATTTACCTGTTCCGTTTGGTCCCATTACTGCGTGGAATTCTCCACCTTTTATCTCGAGGTTTACACCCTTTAAGATTTCTTTCCCTTCAATCTCAACGTGCAAGTCCTTAATTGTTAATGTCGAAGCAGTCATATATCGATACCTCCAAAATAATCATTATTCTCAATTTATTCTCATTCTAATTTTATAACAAATTAAAACTGAATACAACACATTCACGATAAGCGTGAGAGGATGCTCTCAAAATATTAACAAAAAAAGCAGGTAGATAAAAGGATTTATGTCGAAAAGACTGTTTCCATAAAGAAAAGACGGGAAACTATTCTCCCGCCCCTTCGCTATCAATAGCCTTGTATATTCATTTTTGCGAGCTGCCTTTTCTCATCTCGATAGGACTGCTCTCGTTTATATTCCACTTTCATCCGTAAGTCATGGTCTCTTTCATACTCTGCATAGCTCATGCCATGAGCTTTATGCATGGCCTTTTCCATCTCGGCGGTATAATCCAATCCCAGTGTACTATGGTCCGAACAAATAATAAACCATTCCCTTCCTTGAGTGTAGCTTTATTGTATCAAAGACATGCGGCTTCACTCAAAAGGGATATGACGCGCTATGCTGGCATATTTTCTCACACACTCCGATGAGAAGTGCTCAACTCTCTGAGATGGAAAAATACCATGTTTTTCTTCTCTTAATGCGTCTGTCCTCCAAATTCATCAATACATTGCTGAACGACAGTGATTCCTTGGCTCAGTGCTGCTCCGCCTCCAAACGCTGCCGCCACACTAACGACCTCTAGTAAATTCTCTTCTGTCGCCCCTTGATCCAGCGCTCCCTTTGTATGATAAATCATGCAGTATTCATCTTGGGCATGAATGCTAATACCAAGGGCAATCATTTGTTTTTCTTTTTGCGTTAATGAATCACTTTGGAAGCATTGCTCCGTAAATTCATTGAATTTCTTCCCAAACACCGGCATTTTCTTCTGAAATTCGCCCATTGCGGCTTTATAATCAGTCAATGATTGCTGCATGGACCCGCTCGTATGCTGTTCGTTCATCTTGTTTCCATCCCTTCAGGTCATTTGTACGTTTTTATTATGAGCTAGATTTAAAAAAATACACAAAAAACCTCGCTTTGCTGAAAGCGAGGTGAAAAAGTTGTTATTCAGATACAGGCAATACTGCGCCGTCATATTTTTTGTCGATGAATTCTTTGATTTTATCAGAGTGAAGAACTTCCATTAATGTCTTGATCTTATCTGATTTTTCGTCACCTTTGCGAACCGCAACGATGTTTGCATATGGGTTGTTCTTTGTTTTTTCAAGTTCGATTGAATCTTTTTTCGGATTCAATTTGTTTTGGATCGCATAGTTGACGTTGATAAACACTGCATCGCCTTCACTGTTTTCATACGCTTTTGCCGTTAGTTCAGGCGCGATTTTTTTGAATTTTAGGTTCTTTGGGTTTTCTTTAATGTTCTTGACTGTTGCGTTGATTGTATCAACCTTTGGATCAAGCTTGATGACACCTGCATTTTGCAATAGGGCAAGCATACGGCCTTGCTCAGCCACGTTGTTTGTCATGATGATGGTGCCGCCGTTTGGAATATCTTTTACTGATTTGTATTTCTTAGAGTAGATACCGAAAGGCTCAAGGTGAACCGCACCAGCACTCACTAGGTTGTAATCTTTGTTTGATTTATTTTCTTCGTTTAAGTAAGGGATATGCTGGAAAAAGTTCGCATCCACTTCTTTTTCAGCTAACGCTTTGTTGTACATTTTATAATCGCTAAGCACTTTTACTTTTAGATCGTAGCCTTTTTCTTTTAGAAGTGGTTTTGCTTCTTCAAGAATTTCGGCATGTGGTGTTTTTGAAGCCGCAACCGTAATGGTTTTGCTTTCGCTTGCGTTATTAGATGAACCGCATGCAGCTAGAATACCTGCAAATGCTAGAAATAGTGCACTTAAAATCAATTTCTTCATGAATAAATCCTCCCTTAACGTTTATCAATTTTATTTGTAATCAAATCACCGATTATTTGAATAATAAAGACGATGATAAGAATAAACACAGTGGCTACAAGTGTGACATCTGTATTACCAGATTGGTATCCTTCTACATAAGCAAGGTCACCAAGTCCGCCTGCCCCAATTGCTCCTGCAATCGCAGTAGAGCCAATTAGAGCAATAGCTGTTACGGTAATGCCTGAAATAAGGGCTGGCAGTGATTCTGGTAGCAATACTTTGAAAATAATTGTCGACGTTTTCGCTCCCATGGATCGTGCTGCTTCAATGACTCCTTTGTCTACTTCACGCAGTGCAATTTCAACAAGGCGTGCATAGAACGGAGCTGACCCAATGACCAGGGCTGGAAGTGCTGCATTGGGGCCTAAAATAGTACCCATAATGAGTTTTGTAAACCCTAATAATAGAATGATTAAAATGATAAAAGGAATCGATCTAAAAATGTTAACGACTGCTCCGATGACAGTGCTAATCGGTTTATTTTCCCAAAGACCGCCTTTACTAGTCAAAAAGAGCAATAGTCCAAGGATGATCCCAATAATAAAAGCAAATGCCAATGAAATGAGTGTCATATACACCGTTTCACCCGTTGCATTCCAAATGACTTCTAAATCAACGTTCGGAAACCATTTCTCAAACATGTGTCATCACCTCAATTTCAACCTGTTTGCTTTGGATATAGGCGATGGCTTTTTCAACCTCGGTCTCTTCTCCATTAATATGGATAAAGAGTGTTCCAAACGCACCTTCCTGCGTTTGAGAAATCTTTCCTTGAAGGATGTTCACATCGACCTTGAAGGATCGAATGATTTCCGTGATCAGCGGCTGTTCGGCAGAATCTCCGATAAAGGACAACCGGACGACCTGACCTTCTTTTACTCTCTTTAGGACGTGCTCGATTGTTTCTTTCGCTTCTTCTGGTTCAGCAAGCTGTTTCACGAATCGCTTCGTCATTTCTTCCTTCGGCTGTCTGAAGACACGTAATACTTCGCCTTCTTCGACAATACGGCCATTCTCCATCACCGCCACACGATGACAAATTTTGCGAATGACGTGCATTTCGTGTGTAATCAGCACAATCGTCAGCCCTAACCGTTTATTGATATCCGCTAAAAGATCAAGGATGGAATCGGTTGTTTGCGGATCAAGTGCAGATGTTGCTTCGTCACATAAAAGAACCTTTGGATCATTCGCTAATGCTCTCGCAATCCCTACACGCTGCTTTTGTCCGCCGCTTAGCTGAGATGGATACGCATTTTCTTTTCCTTCTAAACCGACCAATTTAATCAGTTCATTTGCACGCTCTCTCCGTTTGGATGTCGGTACGCCTGCGATCTCCAGCGGAAACATAATGTTTTGTCGCACTGTTCTTGACCAAAGCAAGTTAAAGTGCTGGAAGATCATGCTGATTTCCTGTCTTGCTTTCCGAAGTTTCGCATTTGATACTTCATTGATCCGGTTGCCTGCCACTTCAACAATTCCTTCTGTTGGTAGCTCCAGACCGTTTAATAGGCGAATAAGCGAGCTTTTTCCTGCACCGCTATACCCGATAATTCCGAATATTTCACCTTTATCAATATCCAAGTTGACGTCTTTCACTGCGTCAACATTTCCGCTTTTTGAGTAGTACGTTTTTGATACATTCTGTAAATGGATCACAGTCTGATCACCTGCTTTCTTGCTGAATCTATAGGTTGCCATCACATACGTTCATTTATTCTTATCGTATCACGTTATCCTGTTTCCAGGTCAGTAAAAAAGACCTAACTGCAACGCAAGCAGAAAGGCCTTTTATATCAAATACGCCTTTCTCTCATCTTTCAAAGCGTTGCGGCTTTGAGTGAATTGGCACCAATTTCAGCTATGCTGACGGTTGCCGGGTTTCATAGGGCACGTCCCTCCACCTCTCTTAATAAGAGAAAATATGTTGTTTTATGTGATGTTCATGTTTTTACTAACGTAGAATATCATGCTACCCGAGATATGTCAACGCTGTAAATCGCTAATTTCCAAGTAAACGACTACGTTATCATTTTTCGAAAAAAACCGTTCGTCAGCCAAAGCACAGCCTCTAGTCTAAGAAGTGCGCGGAATGAGCCTTTCACCTTCACATGTCCTCTGCTAATGAGCTGCTGCAAGGACATGTCACCATCTAATAATTGCAGAATTT
The DNA here is from genome assembly GCF_014764715.1 of Bacillus crepusculi. Lineage (GTDB taxonomy): Bacteria > Bacillota > Bacilli > Bacillales > Bacillaceae > Bacillus. The sequence continues at coordinate 140,722 of NZ_JACXXE010000008.1, forward strand.
CTTTCCTCTCACCATAAAAGATAAGATCCGATAACTCAATTGCAGGTAGCCTCTTCACTTCACCACGTTCATCCACAAGCAATGTACAAGAGTCCGTTTCCGCCTCAAATGTAATCTTCAAGGATGATGAGGAAAGCAGCGGCTTTAGCAATAATCGCTGCCCTGTGTTTCCATGAGCTTTCACTTTTTTCACATATATAACCTCCCTGTCATTTGGTTATACATAACATTTCTCTGCAAACATCGGCTTGTCCTTTATAAATAACTCGACAAATTTTCAAATGAATTGCTTGAAATATGACAAAAAACCGCTTTATTTAGCGGTTTCAATCATTTCATGAAGATATGGAACTGAGTGAAAGGCATAGCCTTTTTGCACAATCTCACCCTTTTTAAACAGTAGAAAGCAAGGAACACTTTCGATTTCAAATGCTTTCGCAAAGCCCGGTGAGTAGTTTAAATTATTCTCGTAAAATGGCACATCCGGCTGCATGGCATCTACCACTGTCAGCATTTTCTTTGCTAGCTGGCATGTTCCGCAAAACGGTGTATATAAGTACAAAAGAAATAAATCGTCCTCTATCTCCTTGAATTCATGTTCTTCAATCTCTTTCATATACGTCCACCCTCATAAATATTTCGAATGAACATCAATGTTTGCAGCTAATAGAATAGATGCAATATGGGCTGACGGTGAAGCGGCCACTTCGCGGTACGTTCTGTCGACAAACAAATGAAGTGCTTCAGGAAATTCTTTTCGAAATTGCTTCCGCAGTTTTTCGCCAGCATCGTCACTGTCTGCTAATATGTAAACGTCTTTCCCCAATAAATCGTCCACGAGCTGATCCAGCTTCGATGTACTAATCGTGCCATTGGTGCAAATGATGGTAACAGGTTCACTAATCACTTCTTTTAGCTTTTGTTTGTCTGATTTACCTTCTACAATGATGACCTTTTCTATCTCGACGTTCATCACGATCACCCGGCCCTTTTGACGTTGATTCACTTCTTCCTTAGATTACAATCTTTCATTCAGGTTGTAAAGAATGGGCACCTCGTCACCAAAAAGACTGCAGCTTATGCTCACTGCAGCCTTATCTGTGATTAGCACCAGCCATTTTCATCGTCACAGTCTACATATTGTTCTGTCCCGTGGGTCAATGTATCAGACAGACGATAAAAACGATTTTGATCATAGGAATAACCCGATTTTAATTCATATTGGTTTTCACTAATCATCGTACCAATCTCTTCATTTTGATGATAAAGCACCATGCCGCTTTCTTTGAATCGCCCAGTGACATGCTCTGTTATATCCACCTGTTCTTTTTGAAAAGACAAATTGGACACCCCCCATAAAGGTAGAGTGTCCAATTTCACAAGAATTAGTCTTCTTTTGTCATTTCTTCATATTGCTCAGCTGTCATTAAGTTCTCGATTTCAGACGCATCAGCTGGCTCTACTACGATCATCCAAGCTTTTTCATATGGAGAGTCGTTGACGAACTCTGGGCTGTCATCCAGCTCATCGTTTACTTCAACGATTGTGCCATTGATCGGTGCATAAAGTTCAGAAACTGTTTTGACTGATTCTACACTTCCGAATGGCTCGTCCGCTGTGATTTTGTCTCCTACTTCAGGAAGCTCAACGAACACGATATCGCCTAGCTCAGATTGAGCAAAATGCGTAATACCGATACGCACCTTATCTCCTTCTACTTTGACCCATTCATGTTCTTCTGAATAACGTAAATCTTTTGGTGTGCTCATTCAATACCCCTCCAGTCTTTTCATTCCGTCTATATTGAAGATACCACAATCTGAATGAAAGTTACATCATTTCCAGACGCTTTTAAATGTATCTTCATTAAATCCAACTGTCACTCGTTTGCCGTCTGTTGTAATCGGACGCTTGATTAGCATTCCGTTAGACGCGAGTAATTCTAGCTGCTCGTCCTCTGACATTGCAGGAAGTTTATCTTTTAGCTGCAGCTCCCGGTATTTCTGTCCGCTTGTATTAAAGAATTTTTTCAGCTCTAAACCGCTTTTTTCGTAAAGGGCTTTTAGGGTTTCTTTATCAGGCGTCTCTTCGACGATATGTATGCTGTTGATGTCTTTATTGTGTTCTTCCAGCCACTTTTTTGCTTTTCGGCATGTACCGCAAGATGGGTATTCGTAAACATCTAAAGCCACCATTTTCACCTCCTGCAAATTGTGACAACATTTTATCACAAAATATTTTAAAAACCTAAATGTATGCTTACAAAAAGGTGCGGAGCCCACTCCGCACCTTTCGAACCGTTTTTACACGATATATTTCTCTGCTTCAAAGATTCGTTTTGCCACCTCGCGCTTTTTGGCGATGACATTGATCGGCGTGAATCTTGTCAGTTTGCGAAGGGCTGACAGGCTCATGCGAAGTGCATCTCCTTCTTCCATCGCAATCAAGGATTCTTTCGCATGGGCTTCAATCTTTAAGAAGGCTTCCTGCGTGAAAATTTGCGTGTAGGCAAGCTTTTGCGCGTTCTTTTCTGCGCCTGATGCTGCGATGGCTTTTTCGGTACGCAGGATCGCTGATTCAGCAGCGAAAATGTCGTTGACAATATCCGCTATGTTTACAAGAATTTCTTGCTCTTTGTCTAATGCTTTTCCATATTTCATTGCTGCCATACCTGCTACCATTAAGGCGATTTTTTTCGCATGGGCGAGCAAGTATTTTTCTTGATCGAGCGGCTGATCACCTGGTTCCTCTGGCATCATCATCATGAGCTCTTCCTGCAAGGTCTGTGCTTTCTGAAGAAGCGGAAGCTCTCCTTTCATCGCTTTCTTCAAAAATGTGCCTGGTACAAGCAAACGGTTGATTTCATTTGTCCCTTCAAAAATACGGTTAATCCGTGAGTCACGATAGGCTCTTTCGACCTCGTATTCTTGCATGAATCCGTAGCCGCCGTGAATTTGCACGCCCTCATCTACGATATAATCTAAGGTTTCAGAGCCAAGCACTTTACAGAGAGAGCATTCAATTGCATATTCTGCAATGGACTGGGCAATTTGTTTGCCGTCCTTTTGCTCTTCTTCACTTAGTAGACCCATGCGCTGTTCAAATAGCCCCACTGTGCGGTATACAGCACTTTCCATGGCATAGAGCTTTGCCGACATGTTGGCTGCTTTTTCTCCAATTAAGCTAAATTGAGAAATTGGTGTATTGAACTGTTTACGCTGGTTCGCGTATTCTGCTGATAATTGGATGACCCGTTTTGACGCACCGATTGTACCAACGGCCAACTTATAGCGTCCAATATTCAAAATGTTAAAGGCAATAACATGACCTCTGCCTGCTTCACCAAGTAAATTCTCTTTTGGCACTTCGGCATCTTCTAGAATTAACGTTCTCGTCGATGATCCTTTAATGCCCATTTTTTTCTCCTCAGGTCCTGTTTTGACGCCTGGAAAATCCTTTTCTACGATAAAAGCAGAGAAGTGTTCACCATCAATCTTCGCATAGACAACAAAGACATCTGCAAATGCGGAGTTCGTGATCCACTGCTTTTCTCCATTGAGGACATAATGCGTGCCAGCTTCATTCAGGACCGCAGTTGTTTTTGCCCCAAGAGCGTCTGAGCCTGATCCTGGCTCTGTTAGGGCGTACGCCGCAATGGTTTCTCCAGAGGCAAGCCCAGGCAGGTACGTTTCCTTTTGCGCTTGATTTCCGAACAGCACAATCGGCAGAGAACCGATGCCGACATGGGCGCCATAGGAAAGTGAGAAGCTCCCTGCTCTAGCAAATTTTTCAGTAATGATGGCTGAACTGATTTTATCTAGTCCAAGTCCGCCAAATTCCTCTGGCACGTCAGCTCCAAGCAGGCCAAGCTCTCCAGCCTTTTTGAGCAGTCTGACCGAATGCTCGAATTCATGATTTTCAATTTGATCTATATGCGGAACTACGTCTTGTAAAATGTAATCCTCTGTTGTCTTCCCAATCATCTGATGCTCATCAGAGAAATCCTCTGGTGTAAAGATATGCTCATAATTCGTCTCATCAATTAAGAAACTGCCACCCTTTTTTACATCTTCCATTGCTTTCATCCTGATTTCCCCCTTTAGATCAATTCAAAAATGCCTGCTGCTCCCATGCCGCCGCCGATACACATTGTCACAATGCCAAATTGCTCGTTTCGCCGTTTCATTTCATGAATGAGTGACAGCGTGAGTTTCGTTCCTGTACAGCCAAGCGGATGTCCAAGCGCAATTGCCCCGCCATTGACATTCACCTTCTCTTCATCAATCCCTAAATGACGAATGACTTGAATGGCCTGAGATGCAAAGGCTTCGTTTAATTCAAACAGCCCAATATCCTTCAGCTCTAAGCCAGCAATTTTCAGCGCACGCGGAATGGCTTCAACCGGTCCAATTCCCATGACTTCAGGTGGTACACCGCCAACAGCAAATGCTCGAAACTTTGCGAGCGGCTGAAGTGAGAGAGAGGATGCTTTCGCGCGATCCATCATCATCACGCATGCAGCGCCGTCACTTGTTTGCGAGGAGTTCCCTGCGGTCACTGTGCCTTTTGTTTGGAAAGCAGGTCGTAAGGTTGAAAGAATCTCCTCTGTTGTGCCAGCTCTCACACCTTCATCCTGCGAGAATGTAAATTGATGTTCTTCTACTTGATATTGCTCTCCTACCCGTTTTTCCGTTACATCCACGGGCACAATTTCATCTGAAAATTTCCCCTCCTGCAATGCCTTTGCTGCCTTTTGATGACTTCTCACCGCAAAGGCATCTTGATCCTGACGTGTGACCTGATACTTTTGCGCCACTTGCTCTGCTGTGTGCCCCATGCTCATGTAGTATTCAGGCGCTTGCTCTGCTAATAGAGCATTCGGACGAATGGAATGCCCCATCATCGGCACCTGCGACATCGATTCAACGCCTCCGGCTAAAATCGTGTCTGCCTGACCGAGCATAATTCGCTCACCCGCATAAGCGATAGATTGAAGACCAGACGAGCAGTACCGGTTAATGGTGATGGCAGGTACGGTATACGGAAGTCCTGCTAACGCCCCAATATTCCGGGCCACATTTAACCCCTGCTCTGCTTCTGGTGTCGCACATCCGATAATCAAATCATCTATCTGTCCGTCATAATCACCGGCACGCTTTAGCGTTTCTTTTACACACAATGCGCCCATATCATCAGGTCTGACATGTTTTAATGATCCTTTTTTCGCTTTCCCTACTGGTGTTCTTGCGCCAGCGACAATCACTGCTTCTCTCATTTTGACTCCCCCTTAGTTACGTAAAGGTTTTCCTTTGACGAGCATGTGCTGCATGCGTGCCTGTGATTTCACTTCTCCTACAAGACTTAAAAAGGCTTCCCTTTCAAGCTCTAATAAGTATTGTTCATCCACCTCTGTACCAAATGGCAGTTTCCCCCCGGAAATAACATGTGCTAACTTTTTCGCAATGGTCATGTCATGCTCTGAAATGTATCCAGACAGCCTCATATTTTCAGCAGCCAGTATCATCGCGGCATAGCCTGTTTCTCCCATGACGGGTACCTTTTGCTTGAGCGGCGCACGATAGCCCGCTTCATCAAGCGAGAGCACCAGTTGTTTCGCATCATAAATGAGATGATCCCCGTTCATACTGATTCGGTCACTCACGCGGAGAATGTTCATATCCCGCGCTTCCTCAGCTGAAGTTGATACTTTTGCCATCGCAATCGTTTCGAAGGTTTTCAGCGTGGCATCTTGTATAGCGGTCTGCGACGGCTTAGATGCTCCTTGCAGGTGGCGAAGATATAATTCTTTGTTTCCGCCGCCGCCCGGAATCAGTCCAACTCCTGCTTCCACAAGTCCCATGTACGATTCACTGGAAGCCTGTATAGCCGCTGCAGGGAGACAAAGTTCTGTTCCGCCTCCTAATGTCATGCCAAACGGTGCAGCAACGACTGGACGCTCGCTATATTTCACCTTCATCATCGCCTGCTGGAAACGGCGGATCACAAAGTCAATTTCAAAGAAATTATCGTCCTGCGCTTCCATTAAAATCAGAGCAAGATTGGCGCCAACACAGAAGTTCTTCCCTTGGTTTCCGATCACAAGCCCTTTATAATTTTTTTCCGTTTCATCTACTGCGCGATTGACCATATCAATGACATCAAGTCCAATGGCATTGCTTTTAGAGTGGAATTCAAGCAAGGCGACATCATCACCAATATCAATGAGGCTCGCACCAGAATTTTTAAAAATAACACCTTGTTTCTTCTTCAATTTCGCTAAAGATATATTCTTTTCGTTTCCTTTTTCCTGTTCATAAACCCCATTCTGATAAAAGGCGCGCTCTCCATCGGCATTCTCTTGATAGAATGTGTCATGTCCATCTGACAGCATATCTTGCACCCACGCTGGGATGCTGTGACCTTCTGCTTCCATGCGCTCGGCGGCTTTTTTGACACCAATTGCATCCCATAGTTCGAACGGGCCGTGCTGCCAGCCAAATCCCCATTTCATTGCGTTATCAATGGACTGAATATCATCCGCAATGTCGCCTTTTAACTGAGCTGAATAAAGAAGCACAGGCGCTGTCATATTCCAGAGCAATTGCCCTGCACGGCCATCTTGGTAAATAAGCGCTTTCAATTTTGCTTTTGTCCCCTTTTGTTGCTTTGCCATCTCAATGCCCGGGTCCTTCAGCTTCGTTCGTTCTCCATATGTGAGCGTCACAGGATCAAGCTCTAAAATGGTCTTTCCATTCTTTTGATAAAACCCTTGTCCTGCCTTACTGCCAATCCACCCTTTTTCAAGCATTCTTTCAATAAACTCAGGTAGCTGGAAAATATCTTTCTCCTTCCCTTCTACCTGTTCATATACGTTTCGGGCTACATGAGAAAACGTGTCGAGCCCTACTACATCAAGTGTACGGAAGGTCGCACTTTTCGGTCTGCCAATGAGTGGCCCTGTGACAGAATCCACTTCTCCGATCGTGTATTTGTTCTCAAGCATTTCACGTACTGTGACAAGGAGTCCATAAGTACCGATACGGTTCGCAATAAAGTTCGGTGTATCTTTTGCTTCAACAACACCCTTACCGAGTACATCCTCGCCAAACCTTTTCATAAATGTGAGTACTTCTGGATCTGTTTCTTGAATAGGAATCACTTCTAAGAGCTTTAAATAACGAGCCGGGTTAAAGAAATGTGTACCTAAAAAGTGGCGTTTAAAATCAGCTGATCGGCCTTCTGCCATTTTTTCAACAGAAATACCGGATGTATTGCTTGATACGATGCTGCCTTCTTTGCGGTGTTCGTCGATAAGAGAGAATACGTGTTGTTTGATGCTGAGCTTTTCAGTGACGACTTCTATAATCCAGTCAGCATCGTGTAATAAGGAAAGGTGATCTGTGAGATTTCCAGGTGTGATGTATGATAGGTTTTTTGCTGAAGTAAGAGGTGCTGGCTTTTGCTTTAACAATTTTTTCATCGCTTCTTGACTTAATCTATTCCGAACACTAGGGTGATCAAGCGTTCTCTTTTTCGCCGTTTCTTCCTTTGTCAGTTCATTTGGCACAATATCTAGCAATGTCACTGGTATCCCAATATTGGCTAAATGCGCAGCAATGCCTGAGCCCATGACACCTGAACCAATGACAGCCGCCTTGCGAATATGTTTGCCCATAAATATCCCCCTAAACATTTTGAATGAATAGTCATTCATTTTTTGTCCAAAAAAAAGCAATACCTCTTCCTTTATCTTAAAAGATTTTCCGAAACAGTTCAATAGCAGATTTCAAAAATTTACACATTCTTATGTGCCTTCCTTAGCAGCGTATGAATTAAAGATGAGAGGGAATTGTAAGAATGGAGGTGATGTCCATATGTCTCGTTTGAAGAAAAACCCATCGAAAGCAGGCGTCAGTGCTGCAAGTGTAAAAGGGAACGCAGGTCCATCACAGGAAGCTGACCTAGGCGGGAAAAAAACCAGTCAAAATCAGCAATATAAAAAGAATCAGTAAGGAAACAAAATCGTAAGGAGGAACACATCTTGAACAATCAGCAAATGAATATGCCCCCGCAAGTCATTTCAGTAAAGGATTCCTTGTACTTAGAGGATATGCTGAACTGGAATTTGATCGCCATGAAAAAGGCTCACTTTATGGCTGAGCATTGCCAGGACCAAGCATTGAAGCAAGAATTAGATCAAGTTGGCCAAATGCATCATCAGCATTACACACAAATTCTTCAGCATTTAGGCAGCTCAGGGCAAGGCCAGTCTACTGGCTTTATGCAATAGGAGGTAACAGACATGGAACAGCAAAACCAACAAAAAATCGGGAATCCACAAACCCCGGTTCCCGCGACAACAAACATGAATGATCGTGATTTTGTCACAGATCTCTTGTCGACTGAAAAATATATGACAAGTGGATACAACACAGCGCTCAATGAATTCAGTCATGAATCACTTTACCAAGATATTCAGCGAATTGCGCTTGAAACACAGAAAACACAAAGACATTTATATGATGTCATGTTCAAATATGGCTGGTATTCTGTTGAAGCGGCTGACCAGCAAAAGCTCCAGCAGGCACACCAGAAATTCCAGCAAACACTGACAGATCAATCACCATATGGATCATCACAGATGTCATAAAGAAAAACTGCCAGCACTATACTGGCAGTTTTTTTAACGGTCTTGATTGGATCGATGAGCTTCGTTCATTTGTTTGATCCGCTGAATGGTTTCTTTGATTTCTTCCTTAGCCTCTGGATACGTTTCATTAAAGTGCTTTGCTAGAGGCGGCATACTTTTTGCAATATGAGAATAGATTATCCACTGTTTCACATCTTGTTTCAGTGCGTCTGTTGATTCGCCAAGCATCAGCTCAGTATATTTCTCAAGCAAGCCTTCCAGCTTTTTATCTAGTTCATTTCCCATTGATCTTCCGCTCCTTTTTTCAGAAAAAAGCCTGACTCTGCGTGTAACAGATGTCAGGCTTTTCACATACGATTATCTTGCAGCAAGAAATGTCTCAGCTTGCGCTTGCTGCACAATACAGCGTCCTCTGCCGTGCGGAATACATAATGGTGTTCCGAATAAAGGATCTGTTGTCACTTGGCAGTTCATATCAAAGACATTCTTCACAAGATCACAATTGATGACTGTTTCCGGTCTTCCTTCTGCATAAATCGTTTTGTCTTTAATCGCTACAAGGTGATGCGCATATCTGCATGCGAGATTGAGGTCATGAAGGACCATGACAATCGTGCGCTGCTCTTTTTCATTTAAGTCAAACAGAAGATCAAGGATTTCAATTTGGTGCGTCATGTCCAAATACGTCGTCGGCTCATCCAACAAGATAATATCTGTCTCTTGTGCTAACGTCATCGCAATCCATGCACGCTGCCTTTGTCCACCTGATAATGAATCTACCGTTCGATCAGCGAGGTCTTCCATCTTCGTTGACTTTAGTGCACGATTCACTGCTTCTTCGTCTTGCTTTGACCACTGCTTCAGCCAATTTTGATAAGGATATCTCCCTTGCTTCACTAGCTGATGCACGGTTAATCCTTCTGGCGCTTCTGGTCCTTGCGGAAGAATAGCGAGCTGTTTCGCTACTTCCTTTGTTGGTAATTTGGCAATGGAATGACCTTCAAGCAGGACAGAACCACCCATTGGCTTCATGAGACGGGCCAAAGAGCGAAGTAGCGTGGATTTACCGCATCCATTGCTGCCAATAAATACTGTGATTTCACCCTTAGGGATTGATACATTTAGTTCGTCTATGATCATTGTTTCTCCGTAGCCTAAGCTTAAACCTTCAGTAGAAATGGCACTCATTCCGCTCAAACGCTCCTTTTCTCATCCAAATTTTTATATTGAATAACGCCTATGTATAGACGTAAAAGATCACTTATCTCAATTTAGTGTATCAGATTTAAGTGATCTTGAAAATCATTTTCAATTAAAAAATGAGAAAGTCTCGTTTACTTCTTCATTTGGAATGTACGTTTGGTCCCATCTTCGAGCTTGATATCGACTCGTATCCGCTGATAATCATCATCTAAATTAAAAGCAGATAATAATTCATTGACATATGTTTCATTCAGCTTTGCACTTGGTATAGACATATCATTTAGCTTCATTTTCATTTCACGTAAAGCTTCTTCCCCTTCATAGCGGACACCATTCATATGATCTCGAATCAGTGCTTCTTCTCTTCCACCAGCTTGACGATAGGTGGCTTCATATAATTCATTTTTTTGTCCATATTGAACGTGCAATTGCAAATGCTGAAATGGCAATTCCTTCATTTGAACAGCTGACAGACTTTCAGCTTCTGCTTCATGTGGATGTTGTATTGGTTCGATTGAACGACAGCCAGACAGCATAAAGAACAGCACTCCTAGCAGTCCCGCCTTCTTCCAGCACATCATGTGTTTCCTCCTATTTCATAGCATCGTTTTTTATTCTTCTCCAAGCTTCTTTTCGTTATTCAATAAAACAGCAGACTATGGTAGATTAAAACAAAAAGGAGAACCAGATGATGAATAAAACAGCCATTGTGACTGGTGCCAACAGCGGTTTCGGAAAGCTCATCACACTGCGTCTCGCTCAGCAAGGGTACACTGTGATTGCTGGCGTAAGACAAGAGGCCAATGCGAAAAAGCTTGCCGAAGAAGTAAAGAACGCCGCTTTATCCGAATCGATACATATTGAAGCATTAGATGTGACAGATACACAGTCCATTCAAGCATTTCAGAAAAGGCTTAATGCCTATGCTCCAATTCACCTGCTTGTGAACAATGCGGGAACGGCCTATGCTGGTTTTGCTGAAGAAGTGCCTGTTGATAAGTACCGCGAGCAATTCGAAGTCAATGTCTTTGGTGTGATGGAAATGACACAAGCAGTCCTTCCGTTTATGACGAGCGGTGCAAAAATATTCAATATGAGCAGTATCAGCGGACTCATGGGAATGCCCGCACTCTCTCCATATGTATCGTCAAAGTTTGCGCTAGAGGGCTATACAGAGAGTTTGCGAATTGAGCTGGCTACGTTTGGCATTCAGGCCGCTTTAATTGAGCCGGGTTCTTTCCAAACGAACATTTGGAACACCTCCATGAACGAGCAAATGACACCACCCGCAGAAGGTTCTAAATACACAGCTATTTATCAAAAGATGATGTCCTATATAAAGGCGCAAAAAAACAACTATGGAGATCCAGGCGAAGTTGCAGAGCTTGTGGTTTCGCTTGCAGAGAAGAAGCGGCTAAAGAAGCTAAGATATCTTGTGGGGAAAGGTGTTCGGCTTTCATTCATAGCAAAGCAGCTCCTGCCTTGGAATGTATGGGAAAGCATCATTTTACGGACAATTTCATCCAAAAAATAAGCACAAAAAAACAGGTGGACCTTTCATCCACCTGTTTTCATTTATTCGTTATCAGACTGTCCAAGGGTAATATCTAGATTTTTGTTCTTTCCTTCACGGATGACGGTCATTGTGGTCTTATCGCCAATCTTTGTTTCTTTGTATAGAATTTCTTTCAGCTGTGAGCTGTTTGCTACGTCTTTTCCTTTAAACTTGATGATCACATCTCCAGACTTCAAGCCTGCTTTTTGTGCAGGTGACCCTTTTGACACATCCTTTACATAAATGCCTTTACCAATTTGTTTATCAAACAAACCGAGCGTATTTTCTTGATACGTTTCAGGCACTTGCTCAAGGTCAATCATTTGTACGCCAAGGTAAGGACGTTCGACTTTTCCATTTTTCAACAACTCATCTACAATCGGTTTCACATCGTTACTTGGGATCGCGAAGCCAAGTGATTCCACACCGCTTTCACTAATTTTCAAGCTGTTGATACCAATGACTTGACCATTCGTATTGATCAGTGGACCTCCACTGTTCCCTGGGTTGATCGCTGCATCTGTTTGCAGCACATTCATTTCAACAGTACCAGATGACGTATTCGCTTCAACGGTACGGTCAACACCGCTAATAATCCCTTCTGTCACAGTACCTGAGAACTGTGCACCGAGCGGGTTCCCGATGGCAATGACTTTATCTCCAGCACGAAGCTTAGAAGAATCACCAAAGCTTGCCACTTTATCAATACCATCTGCATTGATTTCAACAACGGCTAAATCTGTCATGACATCGTTGCCGACTAGCTTTGCGTCCTTTGTTTTCCCATCATAAAGCGTGACCTTTAATTTATTGGCCCCTTCGACTACGTGGTTATTTGTAATAATGTATGCCTTCTTGCCGTCCTTTTTGAAGATGACACCTGAACCCGTCCCAGCTTCAGCTTCAGTTGAATCACCGCTAAGACCAAACGAATTTTGTGTAGATTGATAGTTTGAGACTCCCACAATGGTCGGCTCTAAATCTTCTACCATATCAGCTACATTTGTGGCATTGGTGATTTGTTTTGTTGAGAAATTATCAGAGGTTGCTGGTTCACTTGACGCTGTTTGGGTTTGAGTATTTGCGGCTGTATCCTGTGACTGCGGCAAAAGCGGCGTAATGCCAAGCACAAGACCTCCGCCAATAATCCCTCCAAGAATCGGACTCAGCCAAGCAGCCTTCCGTTTTTTCTCCTTTTTAGAAGCACGATCATCCACTATTTGAGGAGATCGATTTGTCACACTCTCCTGAGTGGCAGATGCTTCGTTTTCATGATGATGAAAAACGAGTTCCTTCTCTTTTTCTGGTTCATCTATTTGATTCTCATTCTCTTGATGCACATCTTCTTGTTGATTGATCTTTTTCTCTTCATCTTCTCTTCGGAAATCCATCGCTTGCACTCCTTTGCATCATCTTCATACATATGTGTAGATAGGACTCATGTCCTCTTAATGGCAACATCATTGAAAAAAGCTTTATGGCAATATGTCAAATTATATAATACTTATTGATAGAAAAAAAGCAAGGTGCACACATTGGTGAAAAGCACCTATTCATCAGCCTTTTGTCTATGCCCTTTTTTCCCTTGAGCTTATCATAATCAAACATTATGGGATAATGATGAGAAGAATATGTGAAATTGTGAAAAAAGCGTGTGATTGTTGACATGCCGCCTTTGTATCCCGTTATAATGACGTTGAGAGGATGTGGAAGACTTTGTCGTACACCATTTACTTAGTTGAAGATGAACAAAACTTAAATGAACTTTTAACCAAATATTTAGAGAGTGAGAATTGGAATGTCTCCTCTTTTTTAACCGGACAAGCAGCACGTGAGGCAATGAACAAGCCGCCTCATCTATGGATCTTAGATATCATGCTGCCTGATACGGACGGCTACACACTGATTAAAGAAATCAAAGCCGCATCACCTGACGTACCGGTCATTTTCATTTCAGCACGTGATGCAGATATTGATCGTGTCCTCGGCTTAGAGCTCGGAAGCAGTGATTATATTGCGAAACCATTTCTTCCGCGGGAGCTGATCATTCGTGTGCAAAAGCTGCTGGAGCTTGTGTATAAAAACAGCGATACCCCGCAGCAAAGCGTCACACCCGTTTCCTCCTATGTCATTCATGAGGATGTAAGAGAGGTGTATGAAGGAGATCAGCTCATTAACCTAACTTCTAAGGAATTTGACTTACTGCTCTTATTTACACATCACCAGGGACATGCTTTTTCTCGTGAAGATATCCTCGTCAAAATATGGGGACACGATTACTTCGGGACAGATCGTGTCGTCGATGACCTTGTCAGACGGCTGCGCAAAAAAATGCCCGACTTAAAGGTCGAGACCATCTATGGATTTGGCTATAGGATGCTAAAGGGATGAAAAACAAACCACTCGCTTTTCAAATTTGGGTCGTCATCTCTGGCATTTTGCTTACGATTTCAATTGTCCTGATCATTTTATTTTCAAACACATTACGCAACTTCTTCACAAATGAAATTTATAAAAATATCGAAAATGAGCAACAGGTGCTTACAGAATACCCGTTGAACCGAGACAGCTCGCCAAAGTCGACACCAGAAAATCGCTCGGTTCAGCACATTCTGATCCCATCAGATGAATTAAATCAAATGGCACAGTTTTTCCCGCATGCGTTTATTGAGAAGGTTCAATCCTTTGTAAAAAAGCAAAAAAGCGCAACAAAACGCTATTCTGAAGAGGTGAATGGCCAGCACATCTTTTTTGTTATCAAAAAGGTATCGACAGGCAATACACAATATATTCTTCTGTCCTATGCACCAGACTCTTATCGAGACGACCTGTCCTTTACGCTGTTTAAACAGCTGATATTCATCTTGGGCACTGTCATTTTATTAAGCTGGATTCCATCGATTTGGCTTGCTCGCTACTTATCACGTCCAATCGTTGCGTTTGAAAAGCACGTGAAGCGGATTGCACAAGAGGACTGGGACGATCCTGTCATCGTTGACCGGCAAGATGAGATCGGCAAGCTCGGTCACACCATTGAAGAAATGCGACAAAAACTCATTCAAAAGGATGAAACGGAACGAACCCTTTTGCAAAATATATCACACGACTTAAAAACACCTGTCATGGTCATCCGCGGCTATACGCAGTCCATTAAAGATGGTATTTTTCCTAAGGGAGATCTTGAACAAACGGTAGAAGTCATCGAAGGTGAAGCGGAAAAGCTTGAGAAGAAAATCAAGGATTTGCTGTACTTAACTAAGCTTGATTATTTGTCAAAACAACACCCCGCACATTCTTCCTTCCTCGTGAGTAATACGATGCTGGAAGTGGTCGACCGAATACGCTGGTCGAAAAATGAATTGCAGTGGAACGTGGACTTAGATGATGAGGCTACACTTGAAGGCGATCCAGAACAATGGAGCAAATTATTTGAAAATGTACTAGAAAACCAACTTCGCTACGCGAAAAGTAAAATTGATATTCATATGAAGCAAGAAGAGGATCAAATCCGCATTGTCATTCGTAACGACGGTCCTCCAATTGAAGACCATATGCTATCCAACCTATACGAACCTTTTAGTAAGGGAAAAAAGGGCGAATTCGGTATTGGATTAAGCATTGTCAAAAGAATTCTTTCCATGCATCAAGCGTCCATATCTATTGAAAATGATGATCTAGGTGTACGTTATACGATCACGGTTCCAAAGAAGAGACTGTAGGTTTTTGACCGCAGTCTTTTTTTAAATGAATGAATACCCGTTGAAATCACGGTATGTGGCTTTCATCTTCTTGCCAGCTTGATACATCCATTTCTTTTCAATTGTGGTTTCCTTCGGCATTTTGACTTTTTCTACTTGAATCCCTTTTGTCCGCAGGCGTCTAATCATATCATCGATTTCTCTCATGGAACATCATCCTTTCACATATTTTGACCAGTTGGTCACCTTACTTTATAATATAAAGAATTACACTGTAAAAAACAAGTTACAATCTGATTAATTTTTGAAAACTTTTGTCGTTTATGACCGATAAGTCACATCTCTTTGTGCACGTTTCCTAAGACATTTGTCTCTCGGTAAGAAAGGATGACATTCATATTGAAAAAGAAAGAAAAAATGATCATTGAGGCGGGTATGAAATTATTTGCCAGCAAAGGCTACAATACAACGTCTGTTCAGGAAATTGCGGATGAATGCCAAATGTCAAAGGGTGCTTTTTATCTTTATTTCAAATCAAAGGAAGCACTGCTCATTTCGATCTTGCATTACTATTACGATAAGGTATTTACCCGGATTCATGAGGTTCAAACAGAGGGCGGCACACCAAAAGAAGCCTACCGAAAACAGCTCACTGTCTATTACGATAATATTTTGCAGCAAAAGGATTTTATTAAAATGCAGCTGAGCGACAGGGCGCTCCCGCTGAATGAAGAAACGCAGCAGCTCGCAAAACAAATTCGGCTTGCAACCATCCAGCTTCACATTGATAACATTAAACAGGTATATGGAGACGCTGCTATTCCTTATATGGCTGATCTTTGTTTGACGATCGAGGGCATGAGTCATGTTTATTTTGAGCTTGCGATTTTATATGATTTCCAGCTAGAGGCTGAAGAGCTTGCGAAAACCATGATTCACCGTATCGATGATTTGATGGGCGGCATGATGAAGCGAAACGATCTTCCCCTCATTTCCGTCGATCAAGCGAGTGATTGGTTTGGTCCTATTTATGAACGGTCATTCGACCCGCTGACAGAATCTTTGTTAAAAGAATTAAGAGAGCTTGCGGATGCACACTATGAAGTGAAAGAAGAGACGGATTTATTTGAAGCGCTCGGCATTTTAGAAAATGAGTTGAACAAACAAAAGCCAAGACAAGTCATCGTCAAAGGCATGCTCTATCAACTGAAATTATACGACCCGCTCCAATCGATCTCCGAGTCACTTTTGCGTATTTTGAAAGAGGATCACTTGTAAAGCCCAGGGCAGCCCCCCTGGGTTTTCATTTTGTTCCACATCACTTTCCATTTTAAAAAACCAGGGGCAGCTGCCCCTGGTTTCTTATTTTGCTTTCGGTGTGACCATTTCTTCTGGTTTCACAAACTGGTCAAACTGCTCTTCTGTTAATAGCTCTAATTGAAGTGCTGCTTCTTTTAATGTTAATCCTTCTTTGTGAGCAAGCTTAGCAATTTTCGCTGCATTTTCATATCCGATGTGCGGGTTAAGTGCCGTCACAAGCATCAATGAATTATTCAGGTTTTTCTCGATTGTTTCTAGGTTTGGTTCGATTCCAATTGCACATTTGTCATGGAATGAGTTCATGCCGTCAGCAAGTAATTCAACTGATTGCAAGAAGTTATAGATGATGACCGGCTTGAATACGTTCAGCTCAAAGTTTCCTTGACTTGCTGCAAAACCGATTGTTGCATCATTCCCCATGATTTGTGCTGCAATCATTGTTAAAGCTTCACTTTGGGTTGGGTTGACTTTTCCTGGCATAATCGAGCTTCCTGGCTCATTTTCAGGAATGATCAATTCGCCAATTCCACAGCGAGGACCACTTGCTAGCCATCTCACATCATTGGCAATTTTCATTAAATCAGCCGCAAGTGCTTTTAGGGCACCGTGTGCATACGTAATTTCATCATGGCTTGTCAGCGCATGGAATTTGTTTGGTGAAGAATTGAATGCTTGACCAGTCAGCTTGCTGATTTCCTCAGCGACATATTGACCGAACTCAGGATGTGCGTTAATTCCTGTACCAACAGCTGTTCCGCCAATCGCAAGCTCTCTCATTTTCTCAGTAGATTCTAAAATCATTTCTTTTGAACGATCAAGCATGTACACCCATCCGCTAATCTCTTGACCAACTGTCAGTGGTGTTGCATCTTGCAGATGCGTACGACCGATTTTGACGATCTCTTGATACGCTTTCGCTTTCTCATCAAGAGTGGCTCTTAACTGGTCAATAGCAGGCAATAATTTTTTGTACACAGCTAAAACAGCGGCCACGTGCATAGCCGTTGGGAATGTATCATTTGAACTTTGGCTGCGGTTAACGTCATCATTCGGATGAATGCTGAACTCACTATTTTTATCTTTCAAGTAAGCTGTTGCTCTATTTGCAACGACTTCGTTCATGTTCATGTTACTTTGTGTTCCACTTCCTGTTTGCCATACAACAAGCGGGAAATGCTCGTCATACTTTCCACTGATGATGTCATCACATACAGCAGCAATCGCTTCTGCTTTTTCACTTTCTAAGTTGCCAAGACGTTCGTTGGCAATCGCTGTGCTACGTTTCAAAATTGCAAACGCATTCACAACTTCCTTTGGCATTTTCTCAGAACCGATTTTGAAATTTTCTTTGCTTCGTTGTGTTTGTGCACCCCAGAACTTGTCCTTTGGCACCTTGATTTCGCCCATTGTATCTTTTTCGATTCTAAATTCTGTCATTATGTATCCCTCCATAGCTTCATCACTCAACTCTATTCTATACAAAAAACGAAAATCCTTTAAGCGTTTTCAATTAAAATTTTATCTTTATTTTAATTTTAGTTCAATATAAACGCGAACATCTTTCGAATATTTGTATTTTGGATTCGTTTTCCCGTAATCCTTTGATGTATACGTCACCTCATAATGTTTGTCAAACGACTGTAGAATACGGTCGATCTCCTCTTTGGTTCCTGCTAAACGAATTTGTGCCATCTTGTGTCCTCCAAAACCCTCATTCTTTCTTTTGCCACAAAATAATGTAACACAGAATATTGTTTTTTCAAGCAGGTAATGCTAAGAAAAAGATGTTGAGGCGGGTGATCCTTGTGAAACAGACTCCATTGAAAGAGCACTTATACGATAATCTCTCCGTCATTCTCCCGGAATTAAAGGATATGGACGATTTGATCCATGAGAAAAAAACGCTACCTCACGGACAAGTTATTTACTATTTATACATTAAAGAAATGAACGAAAAGATGGAGATTCAAACCTTTTTAAAGCTGCTTCTCCAAGATCATACGTCTCTAACAAAAGAGAAGCTGGAATCTAATTTATCGATGATGACAACCCGTTCGGCGAAGACCTCTGAAGAATTGATTGATGCGATTTTTGAAGGGCATTGTGTGGTGCTGATTAACGGATTTCAGCATGCTTATATTTTAGAAACGCATGGTACGAAGAAACGTAGTTTAGGGGATTCTACATCTGAAACAGTGGTGAGAGGACCGAAAGTTGGTTTCATTGAAGATTTAGATACGAATTTGGCTCTCGTCAGACAGCGCTTGAAAAACCCTGACCTTAAAACCGTTGATATGAAAATCGGTCAAAAGAAATACACCCAAGTGACCATCATGTACATTGACAATATTGTGGATCCTTCTGTTTTAAAAGAAGTGAAAAAACGGCTTAAGCAAGTCACGATTGATGATATACAAGATTCTGGTGTTCTTGAGGAGCTCATTGAAGACAATGTATATTCTCCTTTTCCGCAAATTCAAAACACAGAACGGCCTGATAAAGTCGCATCTGCTTTGAACAATGGGCGAGTCGCCATCTTTGTCGATCATTCGCCTTTTATACTCATTGTGCCTGCTTCCCTTTCGACGATTATGCAATCACCTGATGATTATTATGAAAGATGGATCGCCGCTTCACTTATTCGTTTACTGCGGTTTACCTCTATCTTTCTTACGCTGTTTTTATCTGCGATTTATATTGCGCTTGTGTCCTTCCATCAAGGACTTTTGCCAACCACTTTGGCCATTTCGATTTCAAGCACTAGGGAGAATGTTCCCTTTCCGCCGATTGTGGAGGCACTCATTATGGAAATGACCATAGAGCTATTACGGGAAGCTGGCTTAAGGCTGCCAAACCCGCTTGGACAAACGATTGGACTTGTAGGCGGAGTAGTCATTGGACAGGCAGCCGTTCAGGCTCACATTGTCAGCTCAATCATGGTGATTATCGTCAGTATTATTGCACTCGCTTCCTTTACCGTTCCTCAATATGGAATGGGTATGTCGTTTCGCGTGCTCCGCTTTGTGTCTATGTTTACTGCGGCTACATTTGGTTTATATGGGCTAGTGCTCTTCATGCTCGTGCTCCTTACTCATTTAACGAGACAAAAAAGCTTTGGGACTCCTTACTTCTCGCCAGACTTTGTGTTCAGCTATAAAAACGAAGACAATTCCATTATTCGATTGCCTTTGAAAAATCAAAAGAAAGGGGAACGACATGGTCAATCATAAAGAGTCAATCACAAGCTATCAGGCAAGTGCCATTATCGCAAATACCACGCTAGGCGCAAGTATGATGATTCTGCCAAGATCAATGGCTCAAGCTGCGCCTACACCTGACGGCTGGATTGCACTCTTACTCATGAGTGTCATTTACATTGTGTTTATTTTTGTGAATGTCCTTATGATGAAAAAAGTCCCCTTTTCCTCTTACTATGATTATACAAACGAGGGGCTTGGAAAGTGGATTGGTGCTCTTGCTAACTTGTTGATTATTATTTATTTTCTTGGTGTCGCCAGCTATGAAGTACGGGCTATGTCGGAGATGGTGAAGTTCTTTTTGCTTCAAAACACGCCTGTAGCGGTGACAATGATCAGTTTTATTATGGTCGGTCTTTATCTTGTGATCGGCGGGATTGGTGATTTTGCCAGGCTATGTCCTTTTTTTCTCATTGTCACCCTCATCATCTTGTTTATCGCCTACGGGCTCAGTCTGCAAGAATTTAAATTAGATAACCTTCGGCCAGTTTTAGGAGAGGGCTTCTCCCCTGTCTTCAATTCCTTTAATGCGTCAGCCATTTCATTTGTCGGCATTGAAATGATGCTGTTTATGCCGGCCTATATGAACACGCAAAAGCATACCTTTGCTTATGGCACAGTCGGCTTTTTGATTCCTGCAATCATTTATATTTTCACTTATATTCTTGTGGTTGGAGCACTGACGGTCAAAGAAACGGCGACGTTAACTTGGCCGACCATTGCCTTATTTCAATCGTTTGATATTCAAGGGATTTTTATTGAACGAATTGAATCCTTTTTGCTCATCGTTTGGCTGGTCCAGCTTTATACGAGCTTTGTAGGATATACGTTTTTTGCTGCAATGGGCCTATCCAAGCTGACCAAGTTTCCTAAAAAGATCGTGCTCACGCTAATGGGAATTGTCATCTACTTTGCCGCCATTTTCCCAAAGGATGTTGATACAGTGCGTGATTATTTAACCTATGTGAACCATTTATTTTTCCTTTTATTCGGTATCCTCCCGTTTCTCTTATTTATCATCGTGTTTTTTAAAAGGAGGCGGAAAGCAGCATGAAAAAGAAGGCGACCTTTGCATTCCTGACCCTTGTTCTATTAAGTGGATGCTGGGATAGTACCAATATTGAGGAGCTCAATATGGCGATTGGTTATGGCTTAGATAAAGGAGATGACGGTCATAAGCTTAAAATATCTATGCAAGTCCTTGTTCCTCAAAAAATTGAGCAAGAATCCAGCGTAAAAGACCCAACAAAAATAATTGAAACAAACGGGGATTCCGTGCATCAAATATTCCGAACAACTACTCTCAAAAGTCACCGTATTTTTGCGCAGCAGCTGAGGGTGTATTTATTTTCTGAGGAGCTCATCAATGAGAATAATTTCGACCTCGTCATTAATCAATTTATTCGTGACAATGAAACGCGGAGAGGAAGCCTCGTCTTTATGACCTCAGAGAAGCCTGGGGACTTGCTGAAAATCAATGACGATGGGCAGCCCGCTTCTTCTACATTATATGATATTTCTGCGAATACAAAAACGACCATACGTATGTTCAAGCCCGTCTCATTAGGAGATATTTCTTCTGCTATGCAAAACAACGTATCCTTTGCGCTTCCAAAAGTCAGTGTCAATCAGGGGAAATTAATGCTTGACGGTGCCTCTATTATTAAGAATAGACGCTTTCTCACCAACATCTCTCCGTTAGCAGTGCAGTCATACAACCTGCTGACTGGGGACGGAAAAGGCGGAGTCATTGAATTTAAATATGATCACAGCATCTATTCTTATGAGATTTTCAAACTCAAGCACAACATCGAGACGCATAAAACAGCCAGCGGAAAATATCAATTTGATGTGTCCGTGGAGCTTGATGGAAGATTGTCAGAGGATTGGAATGAGCGCGAAAACGCATTTAATGAAAAATATCTCCAAGAAATCGAAGGTGTTGTAAAGCAACGATTAGAGAATAACGTAAAAAATTTCATAGAGGAACTACAGCACGAGATCAAAGCAGATATTTGTGGGTTTTCTCAAAAAGCGAGTATTGCGTACCCGAAGGAATTTCGAAAAGAAGCGAAGCATTGGGATGAGATATTTAGTGAATCGGACATTCGTTACAAGGCAAATGTGAAAATCCGTGACTTCGGGACTAAGGGCGCAACACAATCCTTATAGAGTATGTTAAAATGGTAAGAAAAAAAAGGGTGTCAATCATGAAACGAGCTTTACTTTCGGCCGGCATTCTATTTTTGATTCTAGGAATACTTCTGTTAATCGTCGTATTCATGCAATCAAAAGAGGATTTCTTCATTGAAGCCGACAGCTTTTCGAGCACATTTTTGATCGTGATTTATTATGGACAAACCCCTGCGCTCCTTCTGATTGGAGGCGGATTATTCGTCGGACTTTCACAGATCATTGATTTGCAGGAGAAAAAAGCGGCAGTGGCAAAGGAGAGCGTAAAGCTACTATCCGAAATGAAGAAAACCCTGGAAGACAAATCGGCCGAGGAGCCTGAGGCTTTCCCAGTTCCTGAGCTCCATCAACTATCCGAACGTCCGATCACAGGACAGAAGGACTAAATTTACGCATGTTCTAGCAGCTTTCAAATGAAAGCTGTTTTTTTATTGAATCAGCTTATGTCGATGTGCATATACAGCTGCTTGCGTTCGATCTTCTACATCAAGTTTTGACAGAATGTTGGTAATATGGGTTTTCACTGTTTTAATTGTAATAAATAATTCCTCAGCAATCACTTTATTCGATTTCCCATCCGCAATCAGCTTCAATATTTCCATTTCTCTCGCGGTTAATGAATCGTGCAGGATTGACCCATTTGATGAATGACGAAGTTTATTCATCACCTTTCCAGCGACCTTTGATTCAAGCCTTGGTTCGCCGATACTCGCAGACCTAATGGCATCAGCAATTTCTCCTGCCTTGGATGTCTTTAATAAGTAGCTCAAAGCACCTGCTTCAATCACTGGATATACTTTATCATCATCAATAAAGCTCGTCAGGACGATGATTTTGGCATCTTCGATTTCCTGACAAATTCTTTTCGTTGCTTCGATGCCATCCATGCCTTCCATCACAAGATCCATTAAAATCACATCTGGTCTTAATTCAATTGCTAGCTCTACACCTTTTTGTCCATCTGACGCTTCACCAATGACTTCAATATCAGCCTGTGCCTCTAAAAAGGCAGCAAGCCCCATTCTCACCATTTCATGATCGTCGATTAAAAGCACTCGAATCATCGAACGTTCTCTCCTTTTCCTTCATCAAAAATCGGAACCTTTACATCAATTTGTGTTCCTTTTCCCTCAAATGACATAATCTCTGCAACACCGCCCACTTCACTTGTTCTTTCTCGAATTGATTCAAGTCCGTAGGAGGCCGTCTTCACATGATCCGTTTGAAAACCGATACCATTGTCGATGATCTTCAGCTGCACCTGCCGATTTCTAATCAGGAGACGCACGGTCACCTTTGTCGCCTTCGCATGTCTAAACACATTTGAAAGGGCTTCTTGCACAATTCGGAATAGGTGGTCCTCTACCCCTTTAGAAAGCGGGACATCATCTTCTATCTCCCAGTCAATATCAATCGGCTGCTTTGCCTGGAATTCATTGAGCAGCTCGATTAAGCCTTTTTTCAAGTCTTTTCCTTCAAGCGTAATCGGTCTTAGATGAAGCAAAAGGGCACGCATCTCATTTTGTGCATCGCCAGCCATTCGTTCGACAAGACGCATTTGCTTTAAAATCTTTTCATCCTTTTCCTTGATTCTTTCAAGAATGGCAGAGGTCATCATCGAAATCGCAAATAACTGCTGGCTGACCGCATCATGCAGCTCACGTGCTAGACGCTGGCGCTCTTCTGAGACGACTGATTTCTTCATTTGAACCTGCCATTCCGCCCGCTCATTTGAGAGCTTTTGTAAGGAGGCTACTTGCCCTTCGATCCGTTTCGCCATTTCATTTAATTGATCGGCCGCTAAACCAATTTCATCATCACCAAGAGACGGCAGTCTGTACGCAAAGTTCCCATTTTCAAACTTCAAGATTGACTCTACAAGCTGATCGAGACGTTTCTTATGCTGATAGCCAAACACATGCCCAGCAGAAACCCCAATGACAAGACTGATGATGAGTAAAATACAAAAAAACGGAATGCCGAACCAGCGTGTAGAGAGCAGGATCATTGGATCAAGCTGATAATAAAAAAACATCGGTAGTGTCGTCATGATGACAGCACCGAGCGAGACCCCTACTGCGAGACGAACCGATTGCCACTGGATGCCTAAATGCAGTTTCCTCATAAGTACCTCACATCCACATCTCCGATCAGTAGAGAGATGGAGATTTTCACTTTTCGCTTGCTCTCATCGTAATCATTGGTCATCACGTACACTTTACTGCCGAATCCGCTTCTTTTTTCATCAATGATTTTCATATCACCAATCGCGGCGGAAGCACTCACACACACTTCAATATCCTGCGGCACGTAAATATCTACATCTCCAATGAGTCCACTAATCACAATGGTGCTTTCTTCTTCTGCGATGATGGCCTTTGATAAGTCAATTTTGACATCACCAATAAATCCTGAAATCGTCAAATCACTTAATTGAAACGGTTTTTTCATCAGCCTGACTTCACCGATAAAAAAGTCATGCTCTTTGTGCGGCTTTGTCTGGCTCTTTGTTTTCTTTTGGTCGCCCTCTTTTTCAAGATTGACCTTAAGCGAAGGCTTTTCCTCGTCTGAAGATTCCTTTTTATCGACATCAAAAACAGGTTTATTCTTCAATAAGCGATAACCAGCATAGATCAAAAAGGCCGCAAATAAATATCCTGTTAAACTAAAAGTGATATTGAGCAGAAATTTTAAAAAGAGAAAGCCGGCAAAAATGTAGGAAACTGAACCGAGCCAACGTTTGGATCGTGAGTGCAGCCAATAGCCTGCTAGCGCAAAAAACACAGGCCAAAAAAGGTCTGCTCCGATCCCAATAATTTTGAGAAATAGATTAATACCAAAAATCACAACGATGATGCCTAAAATTTGATTTCTTGAAAAACGCAGTTGACTCGCCTCCTTCCTTTCTTACGTTCATTACCGCAGTTTTAGGTTTCCACTTGTCATTTCAATATCGACTAAGTGTGTTCCTTTTCCTCTCGTGCCCGTAAAGCCTCGGCCTTCATTATCGACCTGATCAAAGTTGTAAGTATGATCAACACTTCCAGTCGTCTTCCTTGTTTGTACCTTGAAGTCCCCTTTATCTGGTAAGTTAAACTTCGCACTGCCTGATGTCATTTGAAAGGAGACAGGTGCATCAATTGTATCAAAGCTGGCAGTCAATCTACCGCTTGTCATGCCCAATTGTAGCCGCCCTTTTACATTTTGAATATCAGCACGACCCGATGTTGTACTGATGTCACTATCCTCAGCATCGATATGAGATACTGCCAATCTGCCGGATGTAGTATTGATTTCAACACGCTTTGCTGAGAAATTCTCAGCTGTCAAGCGTCCACTCGTTGACTTGAGCGTCACATCTTGAAGAGACAGCTTCCCTTCGCCATTTACCTCACTCACACCACTTCCACCCGTAATTTTCACATTTTTATGATAATCTGTTGGAACCTTCACTAAAAGTTCTCCTTTTTCAAATGGAGAAAAAAACAAGAAACCTTTATTTTCTGCACGGACTTTGAATGTACCATCTGCTTGCTCCGCATACATCTTCCCTTTTCCACTGACGACAGTCACGGAAATATCGGAACGATTTTCAGGTTTTACCTTCACGCGAAACCCAGAAAGAGAGATATCTAAATGATCAATCTCATCTTTTTTCGCCGAAGCTGTTGACACCGCTTTTTCACGAGAGAAACTCAAATGAAAGAGATCTCCATTTTTGAAAAGCATCCCAATCATTAAAAGAACGCCTACAAGTATACAAATTAGACCGATTAACCGCTTCATTCATATCATCCCTTTATCTTTTGACCTTTTTATTATAAGGAAAAGCGAAACAGAAAGAAATCAAATATCGGAAGAAAAAACCTGCTTTTCTCCCGACTTGACACATATTCCTTATTTTGCTTGCTGCTCCTCAGGTTTCTTCTCGAGCTTGAGCTTCTGCCATTCCTTTTCAACTTCGTCGGCATAATCTAGATGGGCATAGGCTCCTTGTTCTGTAAATTGTGCATAGCTGCCTGCTATTGTCTCCATTTCTTCTATACGATTCTCCATTCGAAGAAATTCCTTATACGCACTTTCACTATCTACTTTATTGATAGATTCGTTCATATGCTGCTTTGCCTGTGCGGCATTTGCTCTAGCAATCAGTGCTTGCTTTTTGTCTTTAATATCACGTAGCTTCGTTTCTAAATGCTGCAATTGCTCTTTCAGCTCTGTCAATTGTTTCACAGATTGCTGGTAAGCATCCTGATATTCCTTATGTTTTTCTTCAAAATACTTCATTTCAGTAAGTGCTTTTCGCGCAAGCTCTTCTTCTCCCGCATGAAATGCTAGCTCCGCCTGCTTCTTTCGCTTATCAGCAAATGCTTCCGTCTCTTCTGCCTTGTGTAGGAAGCCTTGCTGAATCGTTTGCTGTTTGATGATGGCATGTTTCGCTTTCGCAACATCATCCTCCATATCACGAACGTATTGATTCAACATAACACGTGGATTCTCCATTTTATCTAAGCCTTCATTGACAGTTGCGACAAACATATCTCTTACTCTTCTTAATACCATTTCATATTCCTCCCTTTATTTTTTCTTTAAAAAGTCTTCCCATTCTTGATCAAATGTCGTGTGCATGGGTTCTTTCATGTTCGGTGCCGCACCCGGCTCCATATATGATGTTCTGCCTGATGATTCCTTTGCTGATTCACCATTGATCATCTTCCAGCCAAAGTAGAGAAGTGCTCCAGCAAATGCAATTCCGAGTAAAAATGGCAGAGATTGCACGACGAGTAGTACACCAATGACTGCTAAAATAACACCTAAAGTTTTACTGCCTTTCTCATATTTCTTTACACCGAGATAGATGAGCCACGCCCCTATCACAGTCGGGATCAGCCCTCCTAGTGAACCACCGAAGAAGATGGATAAACCGACAAACATCAGAATCGAACCGATGATGGTTTTACTTGTTATTTTCATCTTCATGCCTCCTTTCTTGCTCCTTGCTTTAACTATAGTCAAAAAAGAAGACCGGCAAAACGTGTCGTAGATTGATCTTTGATTGCGACCAGAGTCGTAACTTTGCTCAGACTAAGCGTTAGCACCCAACAAAAAAGCACTCCTCTCATTCGAAGAGTGCTTTCCCTTATTTAGACCGAAACACATGCGCACTTCGTTCATATTCAACATCTGCTTCACCGAGCCGATGATTCACAATACGGGCGGCAGCAAATAAATAGTCAGAGAGACGGTTCACATATGTGAGCGTCACTGCTGGAATCTCCTCCTGCTTTGCAAGTGTCACAATATGCCGCTCGGCTCTTCTGACGACTGTCCG
The DNA here is from genome assembly GCF_014764715.1 of Bacillus crepusculi. Classification (GTDB taxonomy): domain Bacteria; phylum Bacillota; class Bacilli; order Bacillales; family Bacillaceae; genus Bacillus. The sequence continues at coordinate 167,930 of NZ_JACXXE010000008.1, forward strand.
TGCCACATGTAAGAAAGCAGCGCCTTCCTGGCCGCCAGGTAAAATAAATTTAGTCAGCGGTGCGGCTTCTTCTACATACACGTCCATTCGCTTTTCAAGGATTGTGACAGATTCTTCTGTTAACTTGCCTTCTTTCGGTGGTTTCACCGTTGCCAAATCACCGCCGCAGTCAAACAGTTCATGCTGAATGACCATCAGCTCAGACAGAATATCTTGAAACAATTCGCCATGCTGCCGTAAGTTTGCATGCGCAAGTCCAATAAAGCTATTTGCCTCATCTAACGTACCGTAAGCTTCTACTCTGATGTCATCTTTATCAGCTCGCCCGCCAATTAAGCCTGTTTGGCCTTGATCCCCGGTTTTTGTATAAAGTTTCACCTGTTTTCACCCCTGTTTTTCGCTTTGTCCTTTTAGTATACCCTGAAGTCAATAGGATGTATTTGTTTTACTAACAGACTGTCATTTTAATGTTCTATTGATTCGCATCATAAACAAAAAAGCGAACCCATTGGTTCACTTTTGAATGGCATTCAATGTATGAAGAAGACGATGCACCTTCTCTCCTAATCTTTCATGTAAAAGGTCATCATCTTCAGTTTCTTGCATGTTGGCACAAGCGATACAAAGATGATGAATGGAGATGCTTGTCTCTTGTTTCATGATGTGCACAAGCTGTCCCATGAGCTGAACAAACGCTCCGTCTGATAAAGACCTTTTTAGCACAAGCCAAATGGTCAGCTCTTTTTGATGACGCATGCCGTAAAGAATCAGATCGTCTTCATTGTCTTCTGCGGCGTATTGCTTTAATCCATTCGCTTGGTCGAAAAATAACATATCTTCAGATGGTTCTAGCTGTTCACGAAGCATCTCAGTTCCCGTTCCAAGCGAGCTTTTCCAAAAGAAACCACCGCTTTTCTTATGTGAAGACAGAATGCGAAGCGGCTGTTTGATGGAAAACGTCATCCCATTTGAGCCATGCGTTCTCCATCCATCCGCTAAATTTACACTTCGTGCTTTAGAATTTGCCGCAGGCTCAATCATCAGCTGAGGATTGGCTCTTAGTGGATGCTGAAGCGGTGTCACATTCGTTTCATACACACGGTTGATCCGTTCGGTCGTCAAGACGCGATGTGGTTGTCCTAACATTTCAGCCCTTCCTTCATGAAGCAGCAGCAGCCGATCACAATACAGACTGGCGATATTTACATCATGAAACACACCGATAACCGTTAAGTTAGAGGAAGCGGTCTCTTGTTTAATCAAATCGAGTAACTCTTTTTGATAGGCTAAATCAAGAAAGCTTGTTGGTTCATCCAGCAATAAATAGTCAGGGCGCTGAGCCAGCGCTTGAGCTAAGTAAACCCGTTGCTGTTCGCCCCCGCTTAACTCATGGATGGATTGATCCTTAAATTGAGCAATATCTGTTTGATCCATCACCTTGCTGACAATCTCTATATCTTCTTTCGTAACAGATTGTAGCCACCCTTTCTGATAAGGATAACGCCCAAACTGAACAGTTTCTTCCACTGTAAATGAGAAGGCCTGATCGGTCTTCTGGGGAAGAACCGCCAGTTTTTGCGCAAGTGCCTTTGGCTGGTAGGATTGAACTGGATGGCCGCTCAGTTTTACTTGGCCGCTCTCAGGTGCTAATATACCTGCGATCATTTTAAGCAGCGTCGTCTTACCGCTCCCATTCGGACCAAGGATGCCGAGGAATTCTCCTCGCTCCACTTCAAAACTCACGCCGTGAATGACCTCTTTTTCACCATATCCCCCTCTAACTTCCTTCACTTGAATCATAGATGCGTCCCTCCTCTATATCTGCGGATGAGGATGATGCCAAAGACAGGTGCACCAATTAACGCCGTAATGATGCCAATAGGCAATTCAGTCGGTTCAATGATCGTACGGGAGAGCACATCTGCTAAAACGAGAAAGGAAGCGCCGTTTAGCATAGACAAAGGCAGCAGATGCCGGTGATCCGTGATGGCTAAAAGACGGATAAAATGCGGGATCACAAGTCCTACAAATCCGATCGTTCCTGATACAGCCACTGCACTGCCAGTCAGAATAGAACCTGCAAGCAGCACCACATATTTGCTCCGTTTCACATGAACCCCTAACAGCTTTGCCTTTTCTTCGCCATATGTCATCACATTTAAATCTCTTCCCATCAGGATCAGTGCAAATGTACCAATGAGGAAAAAAGGAAGGAAAAGAGCAATATATCGCCAGCCTCTCATAGACACACTGCCTAGAAGCCAATGAATAATCTCTTTTAAATCATCACCTGTTAACGCAATCATTAATGAAATGAGCGCTCCTAAAAAAGAGCTGAAGATGACCCCCGTCAAAATTAAAGAAGAAATGCTCATTCCTCTGTGAACCAGACGGGCAAAAAAGAGGACGAGACATAGTGTGACAAGCGCTGTTGTCATACTCAAAAAAGGCAGTGTAAAACTGCCAAGCAAAGGAAACTGCAAGCTGAAAAATAATGTTGCTACAGCCCCCACAGATGCCCCTTGAGATACCCCAAGTGTATAAGGATCAGCGAGGGGATTTTTTAATAAACCTTGAAAGGCTGCACCAGATAACGCCAGAGCTGCTCCGACTAACGCCGCTAATATCACTCTCGGCAGCCGGATATTCATCATAATATTGCGGTCAATTGTATCAATGGTTCCGGCCTGGATTCCAAATACTTCATGAACAAAGATCCGAAGGATAGAAGGAATGGGAATCCCTAAACTACCAAATGAGATCCCCATTCCAATACTCACCACAAGAAGTAAAGCACTTAATGTATATGCGATGATGATTTTATTTGAACGTGTCAGGATAGATGCTTTTCGCAAGAGCCTCCACTCCTTCAACCAATCGCGGTCCCGGTCGTGATGCCAGATCCGTATTCAATTGAAAGACTTGTTTTTCTTTGACTGCTTTGATCGCTTTCCAGCCGTCTCTTTTTTTCAGATCAGCTAAGCTGGCGCCATCAATCGTAACGATGGCATCAGGATTTCGTTTAATCATTGATTCTTCCGTCATTTGCACCCAGCCCGTTTGATCGCCAGCGGCATTTTTTGCATGAATGACAGACAGCATTTCGTCCATAAACGTTTGTTTACCTGTTGTATAAATTTCAGGCGCACCTGATACTTCGACAAAAACTGTTTTTTGTTTGTCTTTGGAGATGGCTTCTGCTTGTTTTTTGATGTCATTCAGTTTTGATTTCATCTCGTCTACAAGCTTCGTTGATGCTTCTTTTACGCCGGCTGCTTCACCAATCATATTGATAGACTTATACACATCTTTGAAGGAGGCTGCATCATTGACAGTCAGCACTTGAATCCCTGCATCTTCAAGCTGTTTAAATCCATCTTTTGAGCTCATTTGTGATGCATGTGCTAAGACAAGATCAGGCTTTAAGGAAATAACCTTCTCGACATTGAAGTCAAGACCGCCAATCTTCTCTACCTTTTCTACTTCCTTTGGATAGTTGTCAAAGTCTGATCTTCCAACGATTTTATCTCCAAGGCCAAGAGCATAGGCAACCTCTGTATTACTTGGAATTAACGAAACAATTCGTTTAGGCTGTTCTTTGATTTCAACTGTTTTACCAGCTGCATCTTTGATTGATACAGGAAATGCCGCAGCCACTGTCTCTTTAGGCTTTGAACTGTTTGTTTTTTGGTCCGTTTCCGTACCTGCACACCCTGCTAAAACACCGATCACAAGTAACAATGATAGCCAAATACCCGTTAACTTCTTCATCAATAAACCCCCTGCTTTATGTACTGCTTGATGTCATCTCTTTCGTCAATTCTTTTCTAATTTCGGGAATATTATACTACAGTGCAGATAGGTTGTATATGTGATTCCCAATATGTCTTTTCTGCCCTTATAAAAGAAAAACAGCCTTTGAC
>NZ_JACXXE010000009.1 GCF_014764715.1 Bacillus crepusculi
TCATCAGGTTCTCTTTTTTTTATGGTACAAAAAAACCGCCGGCAGAAGCCGAGCGGTTTTCCTTCACTCTATAAAGTGCTAAAAGAGCAGATGCCCTTAAATTACGCTTTGTTAACGTTAGCAGCTTGTGGTCCACGGTTACCTTCAACGATTTCGAAAGAAACTGCTTGACCTTCTTCTAAAGTTTTGAAGCCTTCGCCTTGGATAGCAGAGAAGTGAACGAATACATCGTCTTGACCTTCTACTTCGATGAATCCGAAACCTTTTTCAGAGTTGAACCATTTTACTTTACCTTCTAACATGAAATTTCCTCCTAAAGCGATCTTAACGCTTAAATTCACTATTCTTGCTCTACACAAACTTCAAGGACGAAAACTCTTTCAAAACTTTCTTCTTAAAGGTGATACGAACAAAAATAATTACCTTTACTTTACCAGTGTTTGCGGTAAAAAACAACTGTTATACGAAAACTTTTTTGAAAATAATTAGTGCTAACAAATTGAGGAAAAAGCCTATGTTAAATGGTCTTTTTTTCTCTCTGAAAAGCTCACTTGATTTCGGCCTGACTGCTTCGCTTTATAGAGCTCCTGATCAGCTATAATCGGTAATTGTTTGATGTCAGCACTTGTTCTAGGGTAGTAAGCACACCCAAGTGATACCGTAATATGAATGGACGTTCCATTCTGTAGATAAATCGGCTGATCCGCTATTTTTCTCCGCAAGCGTTCTGCAATTTGCCATGTTTTTTCAACTGTACAATTTGGTAGAAGAACAGCAAATTCCTCACCGCCGATCCGGCCAATATAATCAGAGCTTCTTGTGTTTTTGATTAGCCTTGTTCCGATCTCTTTTAAAACAATATCTCCCTCATGATGCCCATATTGATCATTGATGGATTTGAAGTAATCAATGTCCAGGTAAATCAGGGACATTTGATGGATAGGCTGCTTTAATTTCATAGAAAAAGCATCACTTAATACCTCATCGAACTTACGTTTATTTAAAACCCCTGTTAAAAAGTCATAATGAGCTTGGAATTTATACAAATTTAACAGCTGATAGGCTTTTGTTTGATGCTCAATGACGTAAAAGTTAAATAATCCAGCAATGTATGAGAACATCCAATAAGTGGAATGTAGTTCAAATGATGTTTCATGTACGATGGTAATAAACAAAATGGTTGCTATCACGTTGCTGATCGTAATAGATAACAGCATCTTTAAGACATGATTGATATGACGTTCAGCAATCAAAAAAGAGGCTGTGGCGATAAACATCATGGAAAAAATATTGATGAAAGAAGCGATGTTGGCTTCGAATAATAACCGGCCAATAATGACAACACATGCCGCAATGATGGTTTGCGCGATGCCTCCATATAAGGCCGTTAAAATAAGGGGGATATGTCTTAAATCGATGATGGCTGGTCCTGCTTTGATAGAAAAGAACATTAAGAGGACACCGAGTAACCCAGAAAGCATGCCCTTACATATCTGCCTGAGTAAGGTATCTTCTTTCTTTAAAAAGTTCTCTTTAAACACAAGCATAAATAAATAATGGAAAGTGACAAGAATTGTTAAATTAATAAAGAGGTCTCTTAGCAAAATAAAATCACCTTTTTAAAATTACTAAAATTTGTTGCAAAAGAAAAGGGGAAACAAGATAATTAATAAAAATTTTACTTGTGAGAGGGGCGAAAAAGAGTGAGGAGAACACAATTTCCAGATCAAACGGATTGGCTTTCTTTTTTTGAAACTGAGCCTGATGAAAGGTTTGAACGAGGTATGCCTATTGAATATCAGGATCTGACATTTCGATTTGAGAACCAAGACGAGCGTTTCGTCGTCACGATGTACCTTGGAGGTCAAGAATTTACGTTAACGGCTGTTCGAAAAAAGGATGGATCGGTTTTAGGCATCTATGATTTTAAAACCGTGCAGCATGTAGAGATAAAAAAGGACAATCAATACGAGAAAGAGCTTTTAATCATAGTAGAAGCTTATGGTGATTTTATTACAACAGTCGAAATCACCTTTTTCCCTTTCTTCCGTGTGATGGTTAAAGAACATTTTTCAGGAGAATAAACAGGAGCCTCTATTCATGAAGGCTCCTGTTTTCTTATTTGTGCTCGATGTCATTGATCACTTGCTGGATTGATTCATCATTCATCACATTCATGACACTTTCATCAATGTGAAGAGATTGTGCATAAGACTCACTTGGCTGATGGGTTTTTGAGGATGGTTGCTGCTGATTCGTGTGATTTGGCTGGACAGCGGTAAATGCTTGCTTGATCATTTGCCCGACTTCAGCTGTCCCTTTTGATTCCTTATGCGAGTGTGATGCATGGTGAGACGGTTCATGATGCTGTTGATCATTGCCTTTCATCATTGAAGACATATTCATTTGTGTCATGCTTTTCAGCCTTCTGCGTAAAACCGGGGAAAATAATGCAATGATGGCTGTTGATGCTGCAATCATTGCGCCAGTGCTCATGCCTTTTCTTTTTTTAAACAAACGAATCCCTCCATTTGATGGTGATGATACTTCTTCATCATGTTTAGGATGACCAAACGAGGCTGAATTATGAATTCATTTTGCTGAAAAAAAGGATGTGTGCATAAAAAGTGGGCTGAATGAAAAACCTATGAGCAAAAGGAGGGAATAATTGATGAATAAGAAATGGATGCTATCTTTACTACTTGTTCCAACATTGATCACTGCTGGGTGTGGAATGAACAACCAAGGCGATGAGCGTAGAGGAACAATGAAACGACAGTATGAAAATGTCACATATAAGAATGACAACATGAGGCAGGATCAGCCAGATGTTCAAACACCTCAGAAGGTCAAAGTGGCAGAAAAGGCGTCAGAGCTTGTAGCCAACATGCCCGAGGTGAAAACAGCAAGCGTGCTTGTCACAGGCAAGAATGCATTTGTTGCTGTCGTGCTTGAAGGCAATAAAAGCGGTGATGTAACAGATGATTTGAAAAAGAAAATTTCAGACAAAGTCAAATCAACGGATCAACAAATCGACAACGTGTATGTATCTGCTAATCCAGACTTTGTCGATCGTATGACAGGGTATGGAAAACGTATTAAAAGCGGAGAGCCAATTTCAGGATTTTTCGATGAGTTTACTGAAACGGTTAGACGTGTCTTCCCTGAATCAAAATAGCTACGACAAAAGCCGTATGTCATATGCGGCTTTTTTGTTTGGAATCGCACCTTGCGCACCTGACTGCATAAAGTAAAAAATATATCACCTCTTGTTGATCTTTGTTTTTTCATAGAAAGAGAAAGAGGCTGTAGGATGAATTCAGGTGGGGAGTAAATGAAAGAAAAACCGTCATTGATTCATAAAAAGCTTGTAGGCGGAATGATTGCAGCAGGTTTGATTTTTTATGCTTTCACCGCGTACGTGATTGATGTTGCGTTTCAGCTGACAGGACAATATTTAGAGCAGCAGTCATCGCCTAAAACGGTCTTAACGGAGGGGCTCAATAAGCAAGTCTATGAACATATCAGAATTTACTATGCAGAGCAAGAGCATGCCTTTGTGGACCTGACAATAGATGCTTTGAATCAGGCGAAGAAGAGGACAGCATCAGTGTTTCAGTTTGAGCCTGACAAACCTTTAGACATTATTTATTTTGACGATAAAGAGACGATCGAACAATTTGCCGGCATCAAGCATATTACGGGGTTTTACTCCGATCATGATCAAATGATCGGGTTATACCCAGATAGACGAGAAGAATTGTTGAAGAAAGAGACACTGCCCTTATACTTTTTCAACACGTTATTGATTCATGAGTATGGTCATTTTGTTTTCTATGAAAAGGTGCATGCATACAAGGTGTCTCCGGTGATCTTTCCTCTTTGGTTCCATGAAGGAACAGCAGAATGGACGGCCTACGATGTGTTAAATGCCACGTCCGAACGGTTCGACGTCGTCCCTTTTCAATCTCTTCATTCTGATCAAGACTGGCAAGACTCCCGGATGACGTATGAGACTGATGTTTATTTACAAAGCTATTACATGATCTATGAGCTGGTGCAGCTTTACGGACGAGACATCATTCATGAGATCATGGAAGAAACGGCGAAAGCGGGCCAGTTTGATAGAGGCTTTGAACAGGCGACAGGGGAGCGGCTCACAGATTTTGAAGAACAGTTTACATTGATGTATCAAAGAAAAAATGGCTGACCAGAGAAAGGGTCAGCCATTTTTTTAATGAAGAGGCTTTTGCTGATTGGCCTTGCTTGGCGGCATTTGAACCTGCCCCTGAAGCGGTGCGAAGGCTGATGTCATGGCTGTCATATCTTGTTTAGTAAGCTGCGGGACTTGATAGTAGCCATGTTTATTTTGGTACAAGAAAATTTCATACGCCATTTCGATAAAGTTCGGAATTTGCGCAGCAAGCACACGTCTAACAACTGGATTTGTTACCTCTAATGCGGTCATTGAAAGTAACCCTGCATGTGATTTAACGAGGCCAAGCATATGCCCTGTAATCCCTGCATCTTTCACATCCTGTAATGACTGATTCGGCTTCTTCGGCTGAGAAGGTTTGATCCCGTACGTCACCTGTGTATGTTCTTGCATCATATAAGTGGCGGTTTCTTCACTAGGCTTTTGTCCAGTAGAAAAACAATCTACAGTGACATTGTACTGGGATAGAACGAATTGATATTGTCGATCTAATATGTCGGATAATACAGGATCTTGGATATATTGCCGTAAGATCATATATTGATCCAAAATATTAATCGTGCCTGCTAAAATTTCATGTAAATCAAATAACTCATGCCCTCCATGGTTGAGCTCAGGCTGAGGGGCACTCCCTTGAGGCAAAGGCTGCTGATCGTTTTGCATAGAGATTCCTCCTTCTGTTTATACATTCTGTTTTAATGTGAGCTGTTTTCCTTCTTTCATGCAAAAAACATTATTTACAATTAGAGGGTTTTCTTCCTTTTTGTCGAAAAAAAGTATCAGACGAATGAACATGGGGGTACCAAATGCAGGACAAAATCATTAATCGTTTGATAGAAGACGAGCATGTGCAGGCACCAGTGATTGGCATCGGTGTTTCGCCGTTTGAACAGCATCATCTTGAGGCTTTTTTTCAATCGTTTCCACATGAATTAAATGCCTCTTTTATTGTTGTGCAAAATCATGTGACGGGCGATTGTATAACTGATTTGGAATCACTTGTTTTACCGATCGGCTACCGGGCAAAAACGATGAAGCATGGTGAGAAAGTCATGAAAAAGATGATTTATTTTTGTCCGCAGCATGCGGTTGTCACCTTAACAGAAGACAAGCGGCTGCACCTATCAGAGCAGCGTCCAGCGAATAGGGCATGCTCTGTCGACTCGCTTTTTCACTCACTTGCGAGCGTGCAAAAGGAAGAGGCGATCGCGATCTTTTTTCAAAAAGGTCATTGTGTGGGGAATGGGCTGCTTCAATTGGTACAGCAAGGCGGTACAGCCTTATCATGCAGCGAGATAGAAAGTGGTTTTGACAGCATGTATCATCAAACATTCAAAGATCCTTCGGTTCTTGCGGCATATATCGCCAATATCATCAACATCCCGCATGTCGATGATGCTGATCCTGCTTTGCTTAGAATCATTGAACGACTTGAAATGTATAAAGGAATTGCCTTTTCAACCTATGAAAAGAAAAGAATGCTCTTAGTCATTCAAAAACGAATGCGGAGTGCAATACAACCGATTTCATTATTAGCAGAGTACGACCGTTTATTAGAAAGGGAGCCAGATGAGCTCGCTCGGTTACACGTGCAGCTTCTAAGTGGCACGACTTCTTTTTTTAGGAATATGGAGGCCTTTCGAGTATGTGAACAAAAGATCATTCCGTCGATCATTGAACATACGATGAAAAACGGGAAATCCCGGTGCCGCATTTGGATTGCGGGATGTTCTACAGGGGAAGAAGCTTATTCCTTTACGATGTTATTTTTAGAAGAAATGAAGCGAAGACAAGTGTCAATTGAACTTCAAGTATTTGCAACAGACATCAATCGGAAAGCCATTCAAATGGCTAGTAAAGGCCATTATTCAATAGAGTCTATGGCAAGAATGCCTGAAAAATGGCGGGCGCGATATTTCGAAAAAAAAGGTGACGCTTTTATTGTGAAGCAGTCGCTTAGAAAACATATTGTCTTTGCACCTCACAATTTATTGATTGATTCACCTTTTATCCACCTCGATTTTATCAGTTGCCGAAATGTTCTGATGTACTTCCAGCCAGAAGTGCAAAAACGAGTATTGTCCCGATTTCAATATGCTTTAAAAGAGCAAGGGATGTTGATATTAGGGCCGAATGAAACTGTACCCGATATCCCTCGTTTGTTTCATTTGTTTAATGAAAAGTGGAACATTTATACCCATTCAAATGACCCTAAACACAATGTACCTTGGGCACGTGATGCTCATGATGTGGAGTTGAAAAAGCGAGCTGCACAATATATGCAAGAAGTAAGCAAGGATTATGACGCATGCATGGTGGTTGACGATTGTGACAAAATCCTGGCGGTATCTCAGGGTGCCTATTCTTTCCTAGAGCATACAGAAGTGCCAGATCAATCATGTGAATATGTAACACCTGATTATATGAAAGAGATGCTAAGCCAAACCTTTCAAAAGGTATGGACAGACGAGACAGAGATTGTGTTTCAGCATGTCCTCATTTCGAAAAAAGACAGAAAGCAATATGCAGATTTCACCGTGAAAAGTTTTGATCGCCGTTTTAAGGGAGTATACGTCATTCTCATTCGGATGAATGAGAGAGGAAAAAATCAAAAGAACGGCAGGGACATAGGAATGTCAGATCAGAATTCAGTCTATCAACAGCGTATTGTCGATTTAGAAAATGAACTCAATGAAGTCAAACAAAAAGAGCAAGAGGCAAGGGATGAATTAAAAGCGAAAAACATGCAAATAGAGGCGTTTGAGAAAAAACACGAGCATTTTATTAATATCATAAACAACTTGAAGGTAACAAGAGAGGAGCTGTACCGTCCCTCTGTGAAGCCAGAGCTTGCAACGTTGTTTGTGGATCGTGACATGAATATTCGCTATTACACTCCTACAGCTGCCTCTTTATTTACTTCAGCTCAAAAAAGGCACAAGCAATCCTTTCAGTCAATGGCTAAACAGCTTACGAAGGAAACGCTATATCATGACATTCAATCCGTCATATCGGACAGGCGTGTCATCGACCGTGAAATTGAAACGAACGAAGGCGAACAATTCACCGTCCACATCACACCGCTCTTTGATCAGGATCATGAGGGAGCAGTGATGACATGGATTAAAATGACGGAAATGACGAAAATGAAACAGGCACTGCATCTTGCGGTGACAGCGCTTGATAACAGCCATATTCATATTGTTGTCGCGACAGAGGAAGGGATCATCCAATGCGTGAATCAGCGCTTTTGTCAGTTTGTACAGCAGCATGAATATGACCTGATCGGTAAAGATATTTTTGGTGTCTACCATTCGCTATGTCAATGTGATGATCTAGTGAAGCAATGGGATGTTTGTTTGAGAGATGGCAGCTGGACAGGTGAACTGTACTTTCAGGATTTATCAGGACGCGAACGATGGGAGAGAGTCTCCCTACACCGAATTGATGATCCTGACAAAATGCAGGCAACCGTGATGCGTATTTCAGAGGATATTACCAATCAAAAGCAATCAGAGAAGATGCTGATGAAGTCTGAGATGCTGTCGGCAGTTGGGCAGCTTGCAGCCGGCATTGCTCATGAGATACGTAATCCGCTTACGTCGCTTAAAGGATTTTTACAGCTGATGATTCAAAGTAAAAAGTATCAGAAGGATTATGCAGATGTGATGATGTCAGAGTTTAATCGGCTTGAGGCGATTATTAACGAATTCTTAGTGCTTTCTAGAAGTAAATCTGTGAAATTTGAGCCGGTACATGTCAATCTGCTGCTCGAAGAAGTCATTATGGTCGTTGAATCACAGGCCGTATTAAAAGGCGTGTCCATTCAAAAAAACTTTTCTCCATCACTGCCAAACATTCAAGGCATTCCGAATGAACTGAAGCAAGTCTTCCTGAACATTCTTAAAAACGGAATTGAAGCCATGGATGGTGTGACAGGTGTCATCAAGGTAACCTCATTACCGAAAAACAATCAAATGATGCTGATATTTGAAGACCAAGGAAAGGGCATACCAGAGGACGAAATGGGGAAACTGGGTGAACCTTTTTATACAACGAAAGAAAAAGGGACAGGCCTTGGATTGATGATGACCATTAAGATCATTGAAAGCCATGGCGGGACCATTCGTTTTGAAAGTAAAAGCTTTGAGGGAACAAGGGTGATTATTACGTTTCCAATGAGTTGAACAAGTTTTACATGAAAACCATTCAACATCAATATTTACTTTGTACAATGTGAGAGATGAAGCGCAAAGGGGAGAGATCTAATGAAACGTATTTTATCCATTCGAATGATCTGTTGTTTGGTTTTGGTGATTTTTAGTCTGCAATCCTTAATGCCTGGCATGATGGCAAAAGAGCAGGTCAGGGCGTCTGAGAAGAAGGAAACTGTATGGAAACAAATGAAGCCAATGAAGATCAAGAAAGCCCGTCAGCTGATAGGAGAGATGGTGACGGTGAGCGGAATTGTGACAGCAGATCAATCCGCTATAGGTAATGGAAAACTGTCCACATACATTCAAGACAAATCAGCTGGAATCAATATTTATTCAGGACAGCCCAATAACTTCGCAGAACTAAAAGCTGGTATGAAGGTGACAGTAACTGGTAAGATCACATCTTATAAAGGACTGATCGAAATTGTGCCAGATCAAGATCGTCTAAAGATAGATGCTGTGAATCAAACCTTGCCAAAGCCAAAGCAAGTCTCCATAAAACAACTAGAAACGGATCAGGCACGTAAACATGAAGGAAGACTAGTGAAGGTAAAAGGCTACGTGGAATCAAAGCCGGACCAGTCTGCTGGTGGTGGATACAATGTGGTCATCATAGATAAAAAATATCACAGTACCATCCTTAGAGTGATGGTCGATACAAATGCTATTGATCAAGTGAAGACAGGGAAATGGTATGAGTTTACAGGGGTGTTAAGCAGGTACGATACGCTCCAAGTGCTTCCAAGGCACAAGGATGATGTCAAACTGCTGAAACGACAGCCAAAGCCGCCGAAAATCAAGAAAGAATATCAAGCAACGGTTGACCGGGTAGTGGATGGAGATACGATTCATTTAAAGAAGCCTGTTCTAGGTACAACCAAAGTGCGCTTTGTCAATATGGACACGCCGGAAACGTACCATAAGCCAAAAAATGAATTAGATCAAAACCAACTGCGCTTTGGACAGCAAGCGACGGACTACTTAAAATCGCTTCTTTCAAGCGGTGATAAAGTCACATTAAAAATTGGTCCTGAAGCGAAGGATGGCTATGGACGCCTTTTAGCTCAAGTGAAAACCAAACAAGGGGTCAATACGAATTTAGAGCTTGTGAAAAAAGGATATGCCTCTACTTACTTCATCTGGCCAGTTGGAGATGAAAAAGACTATCATACATTCCAACAGGCAGTGAAAGAGGCGAAGGAAAAAGGGCTGGGCATTTGGAACGAGGCAGATCCTCTCCTGGAACAGCCGTTTGAATTTAGAGCACGTGAACAGAAAAAGGGACTCACGCGTTATGTCGGTGATTCATCTGCGAAAACGTACGTATCCCCTGAAAATTGGAAAGACATAGACGTAGAGAAACGTGTCTTTTTTGCTTCAAAAGAAGAAGCAGAGCAGGCTGGATATGCGCCGGCAGAGGACTCCAGCGAAGTCCCATTAACGATTTTAAGCATGAATGATTTACATGGTAAAATTGATCAAGAATACGAGCTGGATCTAAAAGGTGATGGCAGTAAAGGAATGTACGGAAGAATGGATTATGTGGCGGCTTATATGAAACAAAAACAAGCAGCACACAAAAATACGATCACAGTTCATGCAGGGGATATGATTGGCGGAAGCTCTCCGGTATCTTCTCTTTTGCAAGATGAACCAACCGTTGAACTCATGGAGAACATTGGCTTTGATGTTGGCACGGTCGGCAATCATGAATTTGATGAAGGGGTAGACGAGCTATTACGTATCTTAAATGGCGGAGATCATCCTAAAGGCACAAAGGGATATGACGGACAGAACTTTCCGCTCGTTTGTGCAAACTGTGAGTACAAGGATACTGGCAAACCGCTTCTGCCTGCCTATGAAATCAAAAATGTCGAAGGAATCCCTGTGGCATTTATCGGTGTTGTGACGAAGTCAGCCGCAGGAATGGTCATGCCAGAAGGGATTAAAGACATTCAGTTTACAGATGAAGTGAAAGCTGTCAATGAAGCAACGAAGGAGCTCAAGCAAAAAGGGGTCAAAGCCATTGCCGTCCTAGCTCATATGACAGCCTCTCAAAATGGCGATACCATTACTGGGGAGAGTGCGAAGCTTGCCAAAGAAGGTGATGACGAAATTGATGTCATTTTTGCAGGACATAATCACGAAGTGGTCAATGGAGAAGTCAATGGGAAACTAATCGTTCAAGCCTTTGAATATGGGAAAGCCATTGGCGAAGTGAATGTCACACTTGACCGGAAAACGAAGGACATGGTGAAAAAGAGTGCCAATATCCAGTATGTAGACCAATCTGGTATTGAAAAGGACAAGGAAGCAGCCGATATTTTAGCTCATTACGGCAAAGAGGTTGAGCCGATCATTAGTGAGGTTGTTGGAGAAGCCGGCATAAAAATGGAAGGCGGCTATTCAAATGATGGAGATACTCCGCTTGGTAACCTCATTGCTGATGGCATGAAATACTCAATGAAAAGTGACTTTGCCATGATGAATGGCGGTGGCATCAGGCAAAGCCTCGAAAAAGGACCGATTACCTGGGGTGATCTCTTTAATATTCAGCCATTTGGCAATGTACTGGTCAAACTGGAGATTAAGGGGAAGGACTTGGTTGATATCATAGAAGCACAAATTTCTCCTCAATTTGGACCAGATTATAGTATTTCGGGCTTTTCATATTCCTATGATCCGTTAACATATAAAGTAGTCGACTTGAAGCTGCCTGATGGTTCAGCCGTTGATTTCGATCACACATATACACTGACGGTGAATAACTTTATGGCAACTGCAACTGGAAGTAAATATGCACCGATAGGCAGGTTGGGGAAAAATCCTGAAACGGGTCCTGAAGATTTAGAAGCAACTGTCGCTTTTGTGAAGAGCTTTAAGGGAGCCTCCATTGTGTATCAAAAAGAGGGACGAATTCAAAAAGCAAAACAAGAAGAAAAAGCAGCAAGCTGAAGGCGTATCATCTAAGAATAAAGGAGTTTAAGCATGAAAAAGTGGCTTGCACTGACTGTGATGACAGCAGGGATTGTTCTGCTCGGCTGGGGAATTTGGCAAATCGCCTCTACTCACCTTCAAACAGCTCAATCATTAGAGGAAGCGAAGAAGGCCGTAGCGGCCGATCAAGGGAGCTCAAAAAAGCAGTTTGCTCCTGAAATGGGGAAAGCCGCTGGCATCCTGACGATTCCGAAATTAAAAGCAGACCTGCCCATTGTCGAGGGGACAGATGCGGATGATCTTGCCAAAGGAGTCGGGCATTATAAAGGCAGTTATTACCCTGATCAGAATGGACAAATCGTTCTGTCAGGCCACCGGGATACGGTGTTTCGCCGGACAGGGGAGCTAGATATTGGAGATCAGCTGAAAATCACTGTGCCATATGGTGAGTTTGTTTATGAAATCACACATACGAAAATTGTCGATCAACATGATACATCCATTATTACTTTGCAGAATGAAAAGGAAGAGCTTGTCCTAACCACATGCTATCCTTTTCATTTCGTCGGCAATGCGCCAGAGCGGTATATTATTTATGCAAAAAGAGCGTCTGAATAAAGAAAAAGAGCCTGCATTTGATCAGCAGGCTCTTTTCTTAATGGATGATTTGACTCATCAGCTGGGCCATATCAGGTGGTAGAGGTGCTTCTATGATCAGATGCTCACCTGTAAAAGGATGTTTCATATCTACTTGTTTGGCATGAAGGGCGCATCTGTTGATGTGATCACGAACACCGCCATATAATGTATCCCCAGCTAAAGGATGTCCGAGACTGCTGAGGTGGACACGAATTTGATGCGTTCTCCCAGTCTCTAACTGCAATTTAACGGCTGTCATTTGCAGGCGTTTATTCATGTCGGTGACCCGAAAATGAGTCACAGCACTTTGCCCCGTAGGAGAGATTCTCCGTCTGACTGCATGGTGCTTGTCGCGGCCGATTGCCGCATTGATGGTCCCTTTCTTTTTCTTGAACAGTCCTTCTGCGATGGCGATGTATGTTCTGGTAATTGTTTTTTTAGAAAGCATTTGATCAAGGACAGCATGAGCTAACCTGTGCTTTGCAAAAATGACGGTGCCGCTAGTGTCTTGATCAAGCCTGTGGATATGTCTTACCCGCTTTTCCTCTCCATTTGCTTGAAAATGGAAGGCAACAAGGTTGGCCAGTGTGCCCGTTTGTCCTTTTTCATTTGGATGCGTCGGCCGCCCAGCGGGCTTTTGCACAATCAATAAGTGCTCGTCCTCAAAGAGCACCTCTAATTCGCCATATTCTGGCGTCACATCACTTTCTTCTGTTTCAAATAAGTCGATGATGATCTGATCGCCTGAACTGACTTTTGCCGCGTGGTGGGCAGGCTTTTGATTTAAGCGTATTTTATGCTGCTCCATCCAATCATGGATGATCGGTTTAGAGGCAGACACTTCGGTTTTTAAAAAGTGACTCAATGAAGTGCCGTGCTGCTGCTCACCTACTTTTAGTGAGAGCGTATGTCCTTTTATGATCATGATATCCGTTCCTCTCTTTGGGTATATATAGGAAACACTTACCTTGGCGAACGCCTTTTTTTCTGTGCTATTCTGAATGAAGAAATAACGACAGAGAGGTAGATGTCACGTGAGATTAATGAAAGCTGCTACAGACCTACAGGAGCAGGCAATTGAAGAAATTTCAAAGGATGTGAAAGAACTTTTATCCCATGCTGTCAATGGAGAGCAGCAGGAAGCGCGTCAAAAACAGCGTCCGCTTACATTCATTGATGGGGTTTATAACGGGACGATGGATGATGCTTTTCGTATTTTATCGGGCCTTCAGCTATTACATACCATTATTTTAAAACCTAAACGTCATGTAACAAAACAAGATCGTGAGTTATTTGAGCGGAACCGTGAGCAGGTCAATGCGTGCGGCTTTTCTTTTCCGTTTGACTTAGACGATTTTGTGAACCGGCACCTTCAAAATGCGTAAAAGATGGTGTGAACTTCCTTGTTAACTTACAAGGTGGTCGCACATACTATTTTTAAGGGAACGGAGAAACCTTTAAGATCTGTAATACCAAACCCGCTCTTTTTCAACATTAGCCTAATTCTCCACGAATCGGAGCGCTTGGACCTCTTGCAGAATGAATCGAACACGAATGGAGCCTGACAAAACGGTGCAGGCTCCTTTTATACATAATCATTTTAGCAGACATTCATCTTTGAAAGTCAATTTTATTCACGATATGATAGCATGGAGAGTAGATGTTTAAGACTTTCGTAAAAAAAGGAGTGGCCTCGTTGGTAAAGGCAATTATATTTGATTTTGACGGATTAATTTTAGATACAGAAACGCATGAATATGAGGTTTTACAGGAAATATTTGCGGAGCATGAATCAGAGCTGCCTCTTTCAGTATGGGGCAATGTCATTGGGACGCAGGCAGGCTTTAAGCCATTTGAATATTTGGAAAAGCAGATAGGAAAGACGCTCGATCATGAGGCGCTCACAGCTGACCGGCGTTCCCGTTTTCAAAAGAGAATGAAGGATGAATCAGCAAGACCTGGTGTAGAAGCTTATTTAGAAGCAGCAAAGGAGCTCGGGATCAAGATAGGGCTTGCTTCCAGCTCAGACTATAAATGGGTGTCTGACCACCTGAAGCAGATTGGTCTTTTCGATTACTTTGAATGTATCCGCACGTCCGATGATGTCGAAGAAGTCAAACCAAATCCAGAGCTCTATTTGCAAACCGCACGCTGCTTAGGTGTAGAGCCGAAAGATTGCGTGGCATTTGAGGATTCTGTGAATGGGCTAGTTGCTGCCAAACGGGCAGGCATGAAATGCGTTATCGTCCCAAACAAAGTGACGAGCACGCTGCAATTTGAAGAATATGATGTCAGATTAGAATCCATGGCTGAAATCGAATTGCTCCAGCTATTCCATCAGCTTGAAAAAGAGGATCAGTAAGGGGGCAAAGACATCATGGCAGAAAAACTAGATTTAACGCGTTTTGAAAAAAGAATGGTGATCCGTAATATTAGGGAAGAAGATATTGATCGTATCATTGCGTTGCAAGAGGTATGCTTTCCGGGGATGGACCCTTGGAAACGAGAGCACCTTGAAAGCCATCTCGAGCATTTCCCAGAAGGACAGTTTTGTGCGGAATTTGAAGGAGAAATCATTGGCTCTTGTTCAAGTTTATTAATTAACTTTGATGAATACGATGACAGGCACACTTGGCAGGACATTACAGATGATGGCTACATTACAAACCATAACCCAGATGGTATGAATATGTATGGAATTGAAGTGATGGTAAGTCCTGAGTACCGCCGCATGAAAATAGGTCATCGTTTGTATGAAGCTAGAAAAGACCTAGCGAGAAGATTAAATTTAAAAAGCATCATCATTGGCGGACGCATCCCGAATTATCATAAATATCAAGATGAAATGACGCCACGCCAATATGTTGAGCAGGTCATGCTGCACCAAATTTATGATCCAGTTTTATCCTTTCAGCTGTTAAATGAATTTAGTCTCATGCGGATCAACCCGAATTACTTGCCGGATGATAAAGCGTCTAGCACGTATGCAACATTAATGGAATGGAACAATGTTGATTATCGCCCGCAATCGAAAAGATATTATAAATCGGCCTTCCCCGTTCGAATTTGTGTGATTCAATATGCGATGAAGCAAATTCATTCCTTTGAGGAATTTATGAATCAGGTGGAGTATTACGTTGATGTTGCATCAGATGCGTCAGCTGACTTTGCTGTTTTCCCAGAAATTTTCACGACACAGCTCATGTCTTATTTAGAAGAGCGATCGCCAAGTCTTGCAGTACAACGAATCACAGAATATACCGAGGACTACATTAATTTGTTTACAGATCTCTCTGTGAAGTACAACATTAATATTATCGGCGGGTCCCACTTTGTTGAAGAGGAAGGGAAAATCTACAATATCGCCTATTTATTTAGACGTGATGGAACGATTGAAAAACAATATAAGCTTCACATCACACCGAATGAAAGAAAATGGTGGGGAATTTCAAGCGGTGATCAAGTCCGTGTGTTTGATACAGACTGCGGCAAAATTGCGATCCAAATCTGCTACGATATTGAATTTCCTGAGCTTGCCCGGATCGCGGCTGACAAAGGAGCGAAAATTATTTTTACTCCGTTCTGTACAGAAGACCGCCAAGGCTATTTAAGAGTGCGGTACTGTGCACAGGCTAGAGCGGTTGAAAATCAGATTTATACCGTCATCTCCGGAACAGTGGGGAATCTACCGCAAACCGAAAATATGGATGTCCAATATGCACAGTCGGCTATTTTTGCCCCATCTGACTTTGAATTTGCAAGAGATGGGATTGTAGGAGAGTGTAATCCAAATATTGAAATGGTTGTCGTCGGTGATGTCGATTTAGAAATATTAAGAAGGCAGCGTCAAGATGGCACGGTACGCCAGCTAAAGGACCGAAGAAGAGACGTGTATCATATTGAATATAAGAAATAACCAAAACAAGCGCCCCGTTATGATAGGAGGCGCTTGTCTTTATGTTTACATTTTCTTTAATGCTGATGTAGCAAAGTGAGCAAAGCTTTTGGCAGCTAAAAATGGAACACCTGATTTGACGAGAGATTGATAAATCGTTTGATCTACCTGCTTCCATGTAAGAGTCGGCTCTTCTAAAAGACTTTTTAAATCAGGACCTACATGTTGATTGAAAAACTGTTCAAATTGTACACGTTTTTCTTGTCCTGCAATCAATTCTAATTTTTGTAACCATTTTTCTTGTTTTTGAAAAGATTGTTCAATGTTTTGTTTAATTGTTTCTGTGGTTGAAGGAAGCTGAAAATCACTCTCTGTTGTGACCTGTTTGGTTTGAATAGATGCAGCATCAGCTGTCTGTGTGAATGGTGAAGCGAATAAAAGGACAGTAGTGGAGAGCATCAAAGATTTTGCGATTGTTTTCAAAATGAAAACCTCCTAGTTCATTTAGTTTGGTGTTCGAGGTTTATTATACATTTTTGTTAAAATAAGGTAATGAGTCTTGACGCTTATTTTTTCATGTGACAAAGGGATGCCGTAGCAAAAGACGAATATACTGAAATGGAGATCATGGGTTCAAAAAGGAGAGGAATATGGGGCGACAATCGAAACATTTGTATATTAATTTGCCGGTAAAGCATGTGAAGGAATCAAGGGCTTTTTTTGAGCAGCTGGGCTTTGATTTCCAGCAGGAGTTGACAAATGATAGGGCCGCTTGTTTGGTCATCGACGACACGATCACCGTCATGCTGTTATCTCTTCAGCATTTTCAATCCATTTCAGAGAAGCAACTCGTGGATGCAAAAGAGGCATCTGAGGTGATTATCTCCATGCGAGTCGATTCAAGAGAAGAGGTAGATGAGCTAGTGGAGCAGGCAATAGCAGCAGGTGGTTCGCCGTTTAAGGAAAAGCAGGATCATGAGTTCATGTATGGATGGAGCTTTCAGGATCTTGATGGTCATTTGTGGGAAGTGTTCTATATGGATGAGGAGAGAAGCGGCCTTTCATAAGGGTGCTTCTTTTTTATTGTTTATCAGTGGTATGATAATGAGGAAGCGAAGGTAATTCATCTAGAGAAAAGTAGGTGCAGCATGGAGTTTTTACTTGTCTTAATGCCAGTGTTCGGCATTTTCCTCATAGGGTACATCGGGCAGAAGGCCATTGGTTTTGACATACATACGCTCTCATCCATGTCTTTATATTTAATGTCACCATTTCTTGCATTTGACACCTTTTATCAAAACAAAGTGTCAATGGACTATGTGTACCTATCCATTTTTGTCATCGGGCTTTGCCTTTCCCTTATTTTATGTGTCTTTATTTTATCTCGTATTTACGGTTATTCGAATGAAACGTATTGTGCAATGGTTCTGTCGTCAGCATTTATGAATAATGGAAATTACGGCACGCCCGTTGTCCTGCTTGTCTTTGGAGCAGCTGGTTTAGATATTGCGATTGTTTTAATGGTTCTTCAGCAGCTTGTCATGAGTACAATCGGCATGTATTACGCGGCAAAGGGCGGAGAGGATGCGGGAGATCTAAAGGTTGTATTGAAAAAAGTGCTGCGTATGCCAGTTGCATACGGGGCGCTCATCGGTCTATTATTTCAGCTCATTGACCTTTCATTACCTAAAGAGCTCATGACGGGTATTCAGCTTGTTGGGGATGCAGCGATACCGACGATTATGCTTATTTTAGGCATGCAGCTCGCAGTGATTTCTTTTAAACAAGTGGATTATCGCCATATTTCCTATGCTGTGCTGTTGAAGCTATTTATCTCACCACTGATCGCATTTGGCTTTACGCTCATTTTACCGGTAGATGATCTGGTGAAACAAATTATGATCTTAGTTGCAGCCATGCCGACTGCAGCGAATACCACGCTGATGGCTGTACAATTTCGAACGAAGCCTGAGTTTGTCTCAAGCGCAACATTTCTCAGTACAATCTTAAGTATCGTCACTTTGCCTGTTTTATTATGGATTTTATCCATGCACCCTCTGGGATAGGGGATGGCAAACAAAGGGGGACATATGAATGAATGTAGATGTTCATTTTCAAGTGTGTGATGTATTGAAAACGAAGTATTTTACGCATGCGAAAGTATTAGCTGGGGAAAAGGGACTGTTTCGGCAGGTCAAATGGGTACATGTGTTAGAAGTGCCTGCTGTAGAGGATTTATTAAATGGAGGCGAGCTCATATTAACAACAGCCGCAGGTTTCCATGATCAATTGGATGTATTTAAAGAATTTTTAAGGCAGCTGATTGACTCAGGCGCAGCCGGCTTGTGTATTGAATTTGTTCCGCTGCGCTTCGATGTGCCGGAAGAACTGGTTGCCTATGCAGAAGAACGAGATTTTCCACTCATTCTGTTTACAAAAGAAGTGAAATTCGTCAATATCACGCAGCATCTTCATACGATGATGATCGAACGACAATATCAAATGATGGCCGACCTAGAAGCACTATCATCAAAGCTTAATGAGCTTTTACTTACTCCGCATCCGCAAATGGATATTTTAGATCAAGTGCATCAGCATGTAAGAGGGATTCTTCTACTCATCCCTGTTCAAGGTGAGCCGATTATTTTATGTGATTCTTCGAAACAAACTGAAGAGCTTGTCATGAATTATTTGCAGTATGCGACATTGCCTAAAGGATACGAAGTGACTCAAAAACAAGTCCTCGCACTTAAACAAACATTTGCAGATCTTGTGCTCATTCATCAATCGAATACACTCTCAGAGTTTGAACTGCTCGTGCTGGACAAAGGAGCGAATGCCCTTGCCCAGCAAACGTTAAGAGAGCTGTATACTGAAGAGCTGAAGAAGACAAAAGAAAATGAATGGCTACAAAAATGGTTTCAAGAAGAGCATACAGAAAGAGACATTTTAGAGCACCTTGAAGAAACGGAAGGGGTGAAAAAACCAACTGGCTGTGTGGTCATGCTCTTTCAAAAGCATCATCAAATCGAAGAAATCGCAGGAAATCTTTATTTTCTCGTCTCTTGCCGCTCCATCTTTCAGCGTGCGGGTTTCCATCTGATTGCATATGAGCATCAAGGACAAACCTTGTTTATTTTATTGAACACAAGAAAGAGAGAGGACTGGAAAGAGCGAGCAGAGAAGGCTGCAAGCGAAATCAAACAATTGTATGATCGGGAGCAGCCCCGAGGAACCAAGATCAATTTTGGCATCGGTCAATATTGTGAGCAGTTTCAGCATATGAGACAAAGCTTTCAAACAGCAAAAGAAGTGCTGCATTTAAAAAAAGTGATGCCCCAGCGTGTGGAAAGCCCATTTTATCAAGATTTACATATGCTCCGCCTCCTGCCTATTATGAAGGAAAGTGGCTTACTAGAATGCATGGTAAGAGAATATTTAGAGCCAGTGATTGTCTATGATAAGCAAAATAGCGGCAGGCTCTATCAAACGCTGAACATCTTTTTACAGACAAATGGATCTAAAAAAGAAACCGCAAGCCAGCTCTATATTGTCAGACAGACGCTTTATCATAGACTGGATAAACTGTATGCCTTGCTTGGAGAGGATATGATGCAAGCACCAAAACGCCAGGCGCTTGAATTTGCGATTCTTGCTTATGAATTTCTGCAAGGGGATCGCCGTTAATAAGGTTTGGTACATTTACTCATGCATCAAGTAGAATGTCTTATGGTTCTTTTCAATCAGTTGACGAACTGTCTAATGTAATCTGCCCGGCCTCTTTTCTATAATGAAAGTAACGATTGGTTCTTTCTTACGGGCGGCCTTGTTTCAGTTTCATATGCCTCACTTTTCATCCATATAATGAATGGAGAGGCGATGTGCTGCTGAACTGATCTAAGCTTCTTTAATCATGAAAACGGATACATGGGGGCGGAAAAGATGAAAATACATGAGCAGGCTCAACATCTTCAGGCGAAAGATGATCAGCTGATCTGGCATCATATGAAAGGGACAAACAAGGAAAATGAAAGCATGGTCATTCACGAGGCAGAAGGCGCATGGGTGACAGATATTCATGGAAATCGATATTTAGACGGGATGTCAGGCCTTTGGTGTGTAAATGCCGGATATGGCCGAAAAGAGCTTGCTGAAGCGGCGTATCAGCAACTAACTACGATGCCTTATTATCCGCTGACACAAAGCCATGTACCGGCTATCAAGCTGGCTGAAAAGCTAAATGAATGGCTTGGCGGTGACTATGTCATCTTTTTTTCCAACAGCGGCTCTGAAGCCAATGAAGCCGCATTTAAGATCGCAAAGCAATATCATGCGCAAAAGGGAGAGAGCACACGAACAAAATTCATCTCCCGGTATCGATCGTATCACGGTAATACAGCAGCAGCTCTTGCCGCAACGGGCCAAGCGCAGCGTAAATACAAATATGAACCGTTAGGACAGGGCTTTATCCACGTCGCTCCGCCTGATCTGTATCGGCATCCTGAAGACCAAGAAAGCTTGGCAAGTGCTGAGGCAATTGATCAAGCAATGACATGGGAATTAAGTGAGACCATTGCTGGCGTCATCATGGAGCCGATTATTACAGGAGGCGGTATCCTAATGCCGCCAAAAGGGTATTTGAAGAAGGTAAAAGACATCTGTGAAGCACATGGAGCGCTCCTTATCGTGGATGAAGTCATCTGCGGCTTTGGCCGGACAGGAAAGCGGTTTGGCTTTATGCATGAGGAAGTGAAGCCAGATATCATCACTATGGCGAAAGGGATCACAAGCGGCTATTTACCGCTTTCTGCAACATGCGTCAAACGGGAAATCTATGAAGCCTATGCAGGAGAGGATACGTATGACCGGCTGCGTCATGTGAATACATTTGGTGGTCATCCTGCATCCTGTGCGGTTGCACTTG
The DNA here is from genome assembly GCF_014764715.1 of Bacillus crepusculi. GTDB lineage: Bacteria > Bacillota > Bacilli > Bacillales > Bacillaceae > Bacillus. Next base: position 20,829 of record NZ_JACXXE010000009.1, read on the forward strand.
CCAACCTAGAGATCATGGAAAACGAGCAATTAGTGGAACGGTCTGACGCGCTTGGCAGAGAGATGCTTGAACGTTTGCAGGCGTTAAAGGAACATCCATTTGTCGGTGATGTCAGAGGAAAAGGCTTGCTGTTTGGAATTGAGCTTGTGCAAAATCAACAGTCAAAAAAGCCAGCTGATCCAAGTGTTGTCGGTCAATTGATTGCAGAATGTAAAAAACGCGGGCTGATCATTGGGAAAAATGGCGATACGGTCGCTGGCTATAATAACGTTGCCCAGCTTGCACCGCCGCTAAATATCACTGACGAAGACGCCTCATTTATCATCAATACACTAAAAGAAAACATCGCGCAGCTATAGCAGAGAATCTTCTCTGCTTTTTTCTATGGAACAAGTTGCTAGGTGAAATCGGTATTCGGCACACTAGGTGTGTTGAAAAATAGAAGATATTCTATTACTGTTAGGAGAAGGCTGAACCAATACACTTTAGAAGGAGACGGCATATGAGTTTTCATGATCAACCCATTCTACCTGCTGTTCGCAATATGAAGCAATTTGAGGAATTTTTAAAAAGTCCATTTACATATGGAGTCTTACTTGATGTTCACTTAGGCCGGCTTAAGGGCATCATGAATGAAGCGAATGCTCATCACAAAAAAATGTTTGTCCATGTCGATCTCATTCACGGAATCAAACATGATGAGTATGGAACGGAGTTTATTTGTCAGGAAATGAAGCCAGCAGGAATTATTTCTACTAGGTCTTCGGTCATAGTGAAAGCCAAGCAGAAAAAGGTATATGCCATTCAGAGAATGTTTTTACTTGATACAAGTGCGATGGAAAAAAGCATGGAGTTTGTTGGTAAACATCGTCCAGATTTTATTGAGGTATTGCCTGGTGTCGTGCCAGATTTAATTACAGAAGTGCGCGATAGAGCGGGAATACCAATATTTGCAGGAGGATTTATCCGAACAAAAAAAGATGTGGAAAGAGCGCTTGAAGCAGGAGCCACAGCTGTAACGACATCAAATACTACCCTTTGGAAAGCGTTCCAAAAGTGAAGAAGAGAAAATGTGATAATTGATTGACAACGTTTTCATCCTCTGATACTATAGCACTAAGTTAATATCATGTGATGGAGAAACGGAGATCCACAACAACGCTTTACTAGGTGACAAATGACCCTGACGTAAAGTATGTTTGTTGTGGATCTTTTTCTTTATCTTTTCTACACATTCATAGGGGATGGCAACTGAACCAGAGGAGGAATTTTTCATGACACCATTTTGGGGTGAAGTCGTAGGTACAATGCTACTCATTATTTTTGGAGGCGGTGTGTGTGCGGCAGTCAATTTAAAGAAATCACTCGCTTACCAGTCCGGCTGGATTGTAATCGCTTTCGGATGGGGATTTGCAGTAGCCATTGCAGCTTATGCAACTGGTGGAATCAGCGGGGCCCATTTAAATCCGGCGCTGACAATTGGTCTTGCTTTAGAGGGAAGTTTTCCTTGGGCTGATGTTCCAATGTATATTACCGGTCAAATGCTTGGCGCATTAATAGGAGCAATTATTGTCTTTTTACATTACTTACCGCACTGGAAAGCAACAGACGATCCAGGTGCAAAACTAGGTGTATTCTCAACTGGTCCTGCGATTCCGCATACCTTTGCAAACGTACTCAGCGAAGTGATCGGTACATTTGTATTGGTTCTAGGGATCTTAGCGATTGGTGCAAATAAATTTGCAGACGGAGTGAATCCGCTGATTGTTGGTTTCTTAATTGTTGCAATTGGTCTTTCTTTAGGGGGAACAACTGGTTATGCAATCAACCCTGCACGTGATTTAGGTCCGAGAATTGCACATGCGATTCTGCCGATTCCAGGTAAAGGTCCATCGAATTGGAAATATGCTTGGGTTCCTGTTGTTGGTCCAATTTTAGGCGGTGCATTTGGCGGTGTATTCTACAATGCAGCCTTTAAAGCGAATGTCACTCCAGCCTTTTGGATTGTAAGCGTTATTTTAGTTGTGGTATTGTTAGGACTCTATGTCTCTACGAAAAACCAAACAAATGCTGTAAATGAAAGTATGTAAGGGGAGGAAAACACCATGGCAAAAGAAAAATATATTCTCGCATTAGATCAAGGGACAACAAGCTCAAGAGCGATCTTATTTGATCAAGAAGGTAAAATTGCACATACATCACAGAAAGAATTTAATCAATATTTTCCGAACCCTGGCTGGGTAGAACATAATGCAAACGAAATTTGGAGCTCTGTACTATCTGTTATTTCAACCGCTTTAATTGAATCTGGAATTGAAGCAGATCAAATTGCAGGTATCGGAATTACGAACCAGCGTGAAACAGCTGTTGTTTGGGATAAACATACAGGCGCACCAGTTTATAATGCAATTGTTTGGCAGTCTAGACAAACATCTGGCATTTGTGAAGAGTTAAAAGCGCAAGGACACAATGAAACGTTTAGAAATAAAACAGGTCTTCTCATCGATGCTTATTTCTCAGGCACAAAAGTGAAATGGATTTTAGACAATGTAGAAGGTGCCCGTGAGAAAGCAGAAAATGGCGATTTGCTGTTTGGCACAATAGATACTTGGCTTATTTGGAAAATGACAGGCGGTCAATCACACGTCACAGATTATTCCAATGCGTCAAGAACGTTAATGTTCAATATTTACGATCTGAAATGGGACGAAGAATTGCTTGATATTCTAGACGTACCTGCTTCTATGCTTCCAGAGGTCAAACCATCTTCACACATTTATGGTGAAACGACGGACTATCACTTCTTCGGTAAAAATATCCCAATCGCAGGAGCGGCGGGAGACCAGCAGTCTGCTTTATTCGGTCAGGCGTGCTTTGAAGAAGGTATGGCGAAGAACACTTATGGTACAGGATGTTTCATGTTGATGAATACAGGGGAAAAAGCCATTAAGTCCGATCATGGTTTATTAACGACGATTGCATGGGGCATTGACGGTAAAGTTGAATATGCTTTAGAAGGAAGTATTTTCGTTGCGGGGTCAGCGATTCAGTGGCTGCGTGATGGACTTAGAATGTTTAAAGACTCAAAAGACAGCGAGGCTTATGCGAAGCGAGTCGAGTCAACAGATGGCGTATATGTCGTTCCGGCATTCGTTGGTCTAGGCACACCTTACTGGGACAGTGATGTCAGAGGTGCTGTATTTGGACTAACACGCGGTACGTCTAAAGAGCACTTTGTTCGTGCAACGTTGGAATCACTTGCTTATCAAACGAAAGATGTGTTAGATGCGATGGAAAAGGATTCAAACATCTCATTAAAAACATTACGTGTCGATGGCGGAGCAGTGAAGAATGACTTCTTAATGGGCTTCCAAAGTGATTTGCTGGATGTTCCAGTAGAACGTCCAGAAATTAATGAAACGACGGCACTCGGTGCGGCCTATCTTGCGGGAATAGCAGTTGGCTTCTGGAACGACCGTTCAGACATTGCAAAACAATGGAACCTTGACAAGCGCTTTGAACCTAAAATGGAAGAAGCCAGCCGTGACTCGTTATACAGCGGGTGGAAAAAGGCTGTAAAAGCTGCTCAAGCTTTCAAATAAACCAAAAGTATGGTATACTTCAAGTAAGTTAATAGAACGGTTGGAGAACTGGAGAGACCGCAGGCACCGAAGTGTAGAAATACGCTTTGGGTGTTTGCGGTCTCTTTTTCTTTACCGTACAACATGGGAGGAACAAGAGATGACTTTTTCTAGCTTAGAAAGAGAACAAATGCTGCAGGAAATGACAAAAAAACCATATGATGTGTTTATCATTGGTGGGGGTATTACAGGCGCCGGTACAGCACTTGATGCGGCTTCACGCGGAATGCGTGTCGGTCTTGCGGAAATGCAAGATTTCGCCGCAGGTACGTCTAGCCGCTCAACGAAACTTGTGCACGGTGGACTTCGTTATTTAAAACAATTTGAAGTGAAGATGGTCGCAGAGGTCGGTAAAGAACGTGCCATTGTATATGAAAACGGTCCGCATGTGACAACACCAGAATGGATGCTTCTGCCGATGCATAAAGGCGGGACATTCGGTAAATTTTCTACATCAATTGGACTCAGAGTGTATGACTTTTTAGCAGGAGTCAAGCATAGCGAACGCAGAAGCATGCTAAGTGCGAAAGAAACACTTGAAAAAGAACCACTTGTGAAAAAGGACGGCTTAAAAGGCGGCGGCTACTATGTTGAATACCGTACAGATGATGCACGCCTCACAATTGAAGTCATGAAAGAGGCTGTGAAATTCGGTGCAGAAGCTGTCAACTATGCGAAAGTAAAAGAATTTATTTATGATAAAGGCAAAGTGGTCGGTGTTGTCATTGAAGATGTTATGACGCAGAAAACATATGATGTGTATGCGAAGAAAATTGTCAATGCGACAGGTCCATGGGTCGATCAACTAAGAGACAAGGATCACTCAAAAGAAGGGAAGCACTTACAGCATACAAAAGGTATTCACTTAGTATTTGACCAATCAGTCTTCCCGTTAAAACAAGCGATCTACTTTGACACACCTGATAAACGGATGGTCTTTGCGATTCCAAGAGAAGGCAAAACGTACGTTGGTACAACAGATACAGTGTACAAAAAACAGCTGGAACATCCGCGTATGACAAAAGCAGATCGTGATTATGTCATCCAAGCGATTCAGTACATGTTCCCTGATCTCAACATTACAGAAAAAGATGTTGAATCCAACTGGGCCGGTCTTCGCCCGCTCATTCATGAAGAAGGAAAAGACCCTTCAGAAATTTCTCGTAAGGATGAGGTATGGACATCATCCTCAGGCTTAATCACCATTGCTGGTGGTAAATTAACAGGCTACCGTAAAATGGCTGAACACATTGTAGACCTTGTACGTGATGGATTAAAAGAAGAAACAGGCAAAGATTACGGACCATGTAAAACGAAACATATGCCGATATCAGGCGGACATGTTGGCGGTTCTAAAAATATGGCAGCCTTTGTTCAAGCGAAGACGGCAGAAGGAGCAGCCGTTGGTTTAACAGAACCGATTGCTCAAAAACTCGCCGAAAAATATGGCTCAAACGTCAGCAGTGTCTTCCAGCGTGTAGAGCAGCTTCAAGGTGAAGCAGACAAACGAAACATTCCAGCGTATGTACTGGCAGAGCTTGTCTATGCGATCGAAGAAGAACTAGCTGTCACCCCTGTCGATTTCTTCTTAAGAAGAACAGGCAGCCTATTATTTAATATCAACTGGGCAAAAAAATATGCACAGCCTGTTGTTGACTATATGGCAGACCTTTTTGGCTGGGATGAAGCGACAAAGCAAAAACATCAAACAGAATTAGACCAACTGTTCCATGAAGCAGTCGTACCGCTTGATGCTGAATAAGAAAAAAGCCGATCGTGTATCGGCTTTTTTTATTGTTTTTTTTCTATTTGTTCATCGTTTTTTCACATGTCAATGATATAACATGACATGAAGGATAATTCCATATAAAATAACAATGAATGTTATTTTATTGATGATAAGAGCTGGGAGGACGATCATGAGTTGGAATACGAATTATGAGCGATGGATCAATGAGAAGCACCTGGATACTGAACTAAGGGAATGGCTGGAGGCGCATCAGGATGATCATCAAGCGCTTGAAGACTGCTTCTACAAAAACCTTGAGTTCGGAACTGGAGGAATGCGCGGAGAGATTGGTGCAGGCACGAACCGAATGAACGTCTACACTGTTCGAAAAGCATCAGCTGGTCTTGCTGCGTATATTGCAAAACATGGAGAGGATGCAAAAAGAAGAGGCGTCGCCATTGCATATGATTCACGCCATAAATCTCCTGAATTTGCGATGGAAGCAGCCAAAACGCTTGCTTCACATGGCATTCAAACGTTCGTATTTGATGAACTGCGTCCGACACCAGAGCTCTCTTTTGCTGTTCGTGAGCTGAATGCATTTGCTGGTATCGTCGTGACAGCAAGTCATAATCCACCAGAATATAATGGCTATAAAGTATATGGAGAAGATGGCGGGCAGTTGCCGCCATTTGAAGCAGATCAAGTTATTCAAGAAGTAGATGCAATTGAAAATGAATTGGCCATTTCAGTAGAGCCAGAAGAAACATTAAAACAAAAAGGGCTCATTCACATCATTGGAGAAGAAATCGATCATGCCTATATTGAAAAATTAAAAACCATCAGTGTGCATCCTGAGCTTGCAGATGAAGTCGATGTCAAAGTGGTGTTTACTCCGCTTCATGGTACAGCCAATAAACCTGTCCGAAACGGGCTACAGGCACTTGGCTATCAGCATGTGACTGTTGTGCCTGAACAGGAAAAACCAGATCCACAATTCTCAACGGTAACATCACCAAATCCAGAGGAGCATGCAGCGTTTGAGTATGCGATCAAGCTTGGCGAAAAGCAGAATGCCGATATCCTCATTGCAACAGACCCAGATGCAGATAGGTTAGGCATTGCGGTTAGAAATCACGAGGGAGAATTTACTGTCTTAACAGGCAACCAAACAGGAGCCTTGTTGCTTCATTATTTATTGTCTGAAAAACAAAAGCTAGGCCAGCTGCCGCCTCGTCCAGTTGTGATGAAAACCATTGTCACAAGTGAGCTTGGGCGCGCTGTTGCATCAGCATTTGGTGCGGATACCATTGACACGCTTACCGGCTTTAAATTTATTGGAGAAAAAATCAAGCAATTTGAAGAAAGCGGAGAATACACGTTTCAATTTGGCTATGAAGAGAGCTATGGCTATTTGATCGGTGACTTTGCTCGAGATAAAGATGCGGTGCAAGCGGCGCTTTTAGCCGTTGAAGTCGCTGCCTTTTATAAGAAACAAGGCAAGTCATTGTACGATGCTCTTGTTGATATTTTCAAGGAGTTTGGGTTTTACCGCGAAGGGTTAAAATCATTGACCTTAAAAGGTAAAGAAGGAGCGGAGCAGATTTCAGCGATCCTTCATACTTTTAGAACAAATCCGCCAGCTGCCATTGCAGGTCAGCGCATCACTATTATCGAGGATTACCAATCAAGTCAAAGACATCTTGTAACAGAAAACAAAAAAGAAACCATTCATCTGCCGGCATCAAACGTGTTGAAATATTTCCTTGAGGATGGCTCGTGGTTTTGCTTAAGGCCTTCTGGTACCGAGCCTAAAGTGAAATTTTATATCGCGGTTAAAGGCTCATCTTTGACAGATAGCGAAGAAAAGCTGAAGCATCTATCAGATGAAGTGATGAAAGTCGTTTATGATATTGTGGAAGAAACCGCTAAATAAGAAAGGTGACAAGGCCATCGTGTGAATGCATGATGGCTTTTTTCTCAGCCAAAAGGATGAGAAGAAATCATTCTTTTGGAGAAAGAGCTAAAAGGGTGCTCATGGTATAATGAGCGTAATGATAAGAGAAGGCAGCAAATGCCGGGGGTATACAGCATGGGAGAATACCAAGAGAAGGTTAAAACATTAAAAACGCTAAAGGAAATTGCTGAAAAGCTAAATGAAGGCATGGAAATGAAAGACACGCTTCATGAAGTGCTCCAAATGCTAATGGATGTCACAGGCTTTCAGACTGCATGGATTTATTTTATAGAAGAAGACGGCTCGTATGAATTGATGGCAGAGGTTTCCTTACCTGAAGCACTCGCAAAGCATCAAAAGAAGCTCATGTGTCAAAACGATTGTTATTGCATCAACCGATACACGAAGGGCTCGCTGCAATCAGCTACCAATATTATGAACTGTAAACGGATTGAAACGGCGATTGAACAAAAGCTTGGGGATACAGAAGGAATTACGCATCATGCGACCGTTCCCCTTAAAGCATGTAAGCGTACGTTCGGATTATTAAATGTGGCGGCAAAAGGAAAAGTTACATTTACGCAAGAAGAGCTGAATTTGCTTGAAAGCATTGCGCTTCAAATTGGTACCGCCATTCAGCGGATGAAGCTTGTCCAAAACGAACAGCAGCATGCACTACTTGAAGAAAGAAACCGTCTTGCACAGGACTTACATGATTCTGTCAACCAAATGCTGTTTTCTGTTAGTCTGACTGCTAAGGCCGCACGTCAAATGACAAGCGATCAGAATTTAGGGGAAATGATCGATTTTATTCAGCATTTGTCACAAGATGCACTGATTGAAATGCGCTCGCTCATTTGGCAGCTAAGACCAAGAGGACTTGAAAAAGGATTTACGACAGCGATTGAAGAGTACGCACAAGTTTTAGGACTAAGCTGTACATTGTCTTTATCAGGCTGCATGGAGATGGATCATTCGTGTCATGAGACTTTGTTCCGTGTATGTCAAGAAGCGCTGAATAATTGTCAAAAACATGCGGGAGTAGAGGAAGTCGAGGTCAAACTCGAGCAATCGAGAGACACGTTTGAGATGACAATCATCGACCGCGGAAAAGGTTTTCAGTATGACGAGCAAATGAGCCTTCCTTCACTAGGGCTGAAAGGGATGGCTGACCGTACCCGAAAAGCAGGTGGTACATTTTGTATCGATTCTAAGCTAGGTCAAGGAACCACCATTCATGTGAAAGTGCCATTTACTCAAGAAAGGAAGGGGTCGTCATGAGAGTCGTCATTGCAGATGATCATCATATTGTGAGAAAAGGGCTCGTGTTTTTCTTGCAAACACAGCCTGATGTGGACATCGTTGGTGAGGCATCCAATGGGGAAGAGGCACTGGATGTTGTCAGACAAACGAAGCCTGACATTGTCTTAATGGACTTATCCATGCCCGTGATGAACGGTATTGAGGCCACGAAACAAATGACGCTAGAAATGCCGGAAACCCGGATTGTCATCCTGACAAGCTATGCAGATAAAGACTATGTTATTCCAGCCATTCAAGCAGGCGCGAAAGCCTATCAGCTCAAGGATGTAGCGCCAGAAAAGCTGCTCACCACAATGATTGAAGTGCAAAATGGCACCTATCAGTTAGATGGTCATATCACGAGCTTTCTTGTGAAGCATCTAACAGAGCCAAAAGAGCAGAAATGGGCACTGATGAACGAGCTGACCAATAGAGAACGAGATGTCCTATTTGAAATTGCAAAGGGCAAAAGCAACAAGGAAATCGCCTCATCGCTGTTTATTTCTGAAAAGACTGTCAAAACACACGTATCACATGTATTATCAAAATTAGAGCTAGCAGATCGAACCCAAGCGGCTCTTTATGCAGTGGATTATCAAAAAAATCAGCCGAAAGAGCTGCTATGATGGAAGGGAATTTAGTCGTTATGCTAAAATTTTTAAACGCACATTCAGTTCAATGAATTGAATAAAAAAGGAAGCATGTTCAGTCTCATTTCTAAGAATGAAACCATAAAAGACTTGATGAGTGTATGCTCATCAAGTCTTTTTTGATGTTCAAAGTGGAGACATATGAATTAGTAAGTGGTTATCGCCATGATGGCAAATTAAAAGAAAGCTTTCATGCATTAGCCATTCATACATTTGATTTGGATTTTAGTGACTGGTACAAAAGAGGGTACTGGGATGAAAAGTATATTTCTTTGTACATATCGGAAAAGTGATCTTTAACGCCTCTGTCTATCTCATGTCGGTCATTATTGATGGTCAAACGTATCGAGCGGTTCAAATCGGTACCGTTATGACAGATCAAGCTCATCGCTACAAAGGATTAGCGACAAAGTTAATACAGCATATTATGGATACGTACGAAAATGACTGTGATATGATCTTTCTTTTTGCCAATGAAACCGTGCTGGATTGAATCGTTAGAGACCATTGTTCTGATGAATGAAGAAAATGATACCATGCATGTGTTTGATATCATTTCTCTCCAAGCACCAAATGTAGAGGAAGTTGTTGCAAATATAAGTGAAGGAAACGACGGAAAAAGTGATCTTTTATTTCATACCTGATTCGTCAACTGACGGCTTGCATGCGGTCACGACACCAAATGATGAGGATGCGCTGTTTCTTTTTACAAAAAAAGATTGGGTCAAAGGCCACTTTATGCTTCCCATCACTGCGCACTGCTAAGTGTATGTAAAAAGGCTGAAACTCAGCCTTTTTCTTTATGTGTACATCGGTTGTGAATAAACTTCAGCAGCAGCAGCCTCAGAAGCGTGGTCAATGTACTGCAGGAGCCCATATAAACATTTTTCAACATCTGCATCGTTCTGGTTAAATTGATACGCATGTAAGAAATGCTCAATACGTTTTGAGAGCAAGTCATCTTGCGTACGTACCATAAGAATAAGTAAATTATCCCATTGCGAGCGATGCGTATAATAAAGTGCTTTATCATAATCCGCCACATTCATCAAACCTTCTCCTTTCCCTTGAGAAGTCCTCATTAGTTTGCTCGGATCATATCGACTTTTTCAGGGGAAAAGTTGGTGTCTGCATGAATCGGGTACCGGGAATTATAGGCTGAATAAATGCTTCATGTATGAAAAAGGATCGACCAGCAAAACCTAAACAAAATATACATGAAAGTGAGATCAATGAAATCATGCAGCCGAAATTGTGGATGCTTCTTGCAGCAGGAATGGTTTTGCTTAGCAGTCTTATGATCCATCCTCCATCAAAAGCAGCGGTGCAGCCGCTTGAAAATTGGGAAAGACTTGCTTATACAGCATTGCAAGAGGAATATGAAGGTGCCGCTTTAAACGATTATCATTACATTGGACGAACAAAAGTAAATGATGAACAGACAAAGGATGTGTTTCGTGTAACTGTGAAAGATGGTTCAGCACTTTTTGCCGCACACGCAGAAATTTATTTTCATCCGGTGACCGGGCATTTGATTAGTATTCATGTGTTTCGGTTATAAAAAAGCACTTTTTTTGTAAAAGGTGTTCAAGGTATTTCAGACAAAACCTCAATGGCTGCAGTTACTAGCATGCTCAAAAAAAGACAAAGGGCTAAAATCAAGATCATTTTAGCCCTTTGTCCAACAATTTATTTCGAGAAGCTCATTGCGAATGGATTACTTCATGCTTCCTTGAAGATAGGAGCGAATATCTACACCGAGTGAATCCGCTAAACGCTGGCCATAATCTTCATCTGCACGATAGAAATTGCAGATCGCCAGTAATTTTGTTTTTTCATTTACATCTTTTAGATCAGCTGTTAGGTTTTTAATCAATGCTTGTTTCTCTTCTTCAGAGTAGCTTCGATATTTTTCCCCAGCTTGTTTGAAATCGTTCGGTTTTTCAATTTTTTGTCTCACCATACGGTCACCGTGAAGAACTGGCTCACTTTCTTTGTAGTGAGGGTTTTCTTTTGGCTGATCATCGTAACGGTTTGGTTCATAGTTAATATGACCGCTTGGACGAGTCGTTGTCATAAAGCCATCCTGCTGGTTATTGTGCACAGGGGCATAAGGACAGTTGACCGGAATGCGCATGTAGTTTGCACCAAGACGGTGACGCTGCGTATCTGGATAAGAGAACAGACGACCTTGAAGCAGTTTATCTTCAGACGCTTCGATTCCTGGAACAAGTGCACTTGGCGTGAAAGCAGATTGTTCTGTTTCAGCAAAGAAATTTTCTGGATTACGGTTAAGTGTCATGCGACCTACCTTTTGAAGCGGATAATCTTCCTCGCTCCATGTCTTTGTTGGATCACATGGATCATAATCAAGTTCATCATAATCGCTAAGCGGCATGAGCTGAACGTATAAATCCCATGCTGGATAGTTGCCTTTTTCAATGCGGTCATATAAATCTCTTGTCGCATGCTGGAAATCGTTTGCTTGAATCTCCGCTGCTTCTTCCATTGTTAAATTGCGAATACCTTCTGAAGGTCTCCAGTGATATTTCACATATTTCGCTTCTCCATATTTGTTCACCCATCTAAATGTATGCACACCAGAACCGCGCATTTCAGCGTAGCTTGCAGGGATTCCTTCGTCAGAGAAGAGCCATGTGAGCATATGGGTGGATTCAGGTGTTAAGGTCATAAAATCCCAATAACGGTCAGGATCTTGGATATTGGTTACAGGATCTGGCTTGAGAGAGTGAACCATATCAGGGAATTTCAATGCATCACGAATAAAGAAGATCGGCAAGTTGTTTCCAACGAGATCATAGTTGCCTTCTTCTGTATAAAATTTGACAGCGAAGCCGCGCGGGTCACGTAATGTTTCAGGTGAACCTTTAGGATGAATAACCGTTGAGAAGCGAACAAAAACGTCTGTTTGTTTCCCTTCTTCACTTAAGAAGGCTGCTTTTGTATGTTTTTCCATGCTGTTTTCTACTTCAAACACACCGTAAGCGCCGGCGCCTCTAGCATGAACGACACGCTCTGGAATACGTTCACGGTCAAAGTGTGCAAGTTTTTCGATCAAATGGTAATCATCAAGAAATGAAGGCCCGCGGTGACCTGCTGTTCTTGAGTTTTGGTTATCGCCAACAGGCACGCCTTGGTTCGTTGTCAAATTTTTATGATTTGAATTTGTCATTCTTTTCTCCTCCTGTAAACAAAAAAATGGTTTCTAGCAATCTATATACCCTAATTATATTGAATCAAACATGATAGTCAATATTTATTTATAATAATTTTAAATAAATTATTATTACAAGGAGGTAAAGAAAAAGACGAAAGAATAAAATTCTTTCATCTTAAAGGAGGAGCTCTCTGAGAGCATCTTTGTTTTGTGTTAAATCTTTTAATGTGTATTGGTCAAGAACGCGTAAATAAGCAGTGAGAGCTTCATGAAGCACGTGCTTTAATGAACAAATCGGGGAAATGATACAGCTGTTTTTCTTTGGATCAAAGCATTCAACCATGACTAAATCATCCTCTGTATAACGGACAACTTCTCCAATATTAATGCTTTCTGGGCTTTTTCCAAGCCTGATTCCGCCATTTCTTCCGCGAATCGTGTCCACATACCCGCGTTTTCCAAGGTGGTAAATCACCTTCGTTAGATGATTTTTAGAAATGCCATAAATATCAGCAATTTGCTGAATGTTTGATAGTTCATTGTTGTCTCTTGACGCTAAATAAATGAGGACTCTTAATGAGAAATCTGTATAATTTGTAAGTTTCATATTGGCAACCTCTAAACCTGATAGAGTTTTGTATCATCGTAACACATTTTAGACAAAAACTGTTCGAGAAAGTGCTAAATGTGACAACATTTAAAACGTGTATTATAAATATTGCTTTTACGAGCTGTCTTCGATTACGATAAAGATATATTTGAAATACATCTTTTTTGAAAGAAGGAATGACGATGTTCTCTATAGATCAAATGAATGCCATTAAACAATCAGCCCCTCTACTAAAAGCCGAGGGAACCAAACTTGTGACTGTTTTTTATCAAAATATGATCAGACAGCACCCAGAGCTACTCAATCAGTTTAATAAAACGAACCTCATGAACGGAAGTCAGCCAGAGGCGCTTGCTGCGACACTATATCAAGCTGCATTGCACATTGATCGTTTAGAAGAATTGCTTCCGGCTGTGAAACAAATTGCTCATAAGCATGTCAGCGTCATGGTGAAAAAAGAGCAGTATCCAATCGTCGGGTATCACCTCATTGAAGCGATGAAAGAAGTATTTGGATTAACGGAGCAGGATGACACATTATTAGCGTGGAAGGCAGCATATGACATCATTGCAAATATATTTATCACGATTGAAGCAGAAATGATGGATGAAAATGTGAAGCAAAAAGGCGGATGGGCAGATGTCAAACCGTTTGTGATCAAGAAAAAGAAACAGGAATCTCCAGCGCTTATCTCGTTTTATTTAGTACCGGAAGATGGATCAGAGCTTCCAGTATATGAAGCAGGGCAATATATTACGGTTCAGGTAGATATGCCAAGCGAGGCCTATATGAGCAGCAGACAATACAGCTTATCAGATCAATTTCATCCTTCTTATTACCGCATCACAGTGAAGCGCGATGGTCATGTGTCCACATTCTTACATGACGAAATGGAAGAAGGGGACGTGCTTCAAGTGAGTATGCCGCAGGGAATGTTTTGCTTACAAGAAGACCTTAAAGAGCCCGTTTATTTCATTAGTGCCGGTTCAGGTGTCACACCAATGATCGGTTTAGTGAAAACAGCAGCTCAAAACAGCCAGCCATTTACGGTGATTCATGCAGACCGATTAGAGGATGTAACTGCTTTTGAAAATGAGTTTGAAAGCGTTCTAGCTTCAGCTTCTCATGGGCGCGTCATTCTATGTAATGAACAATTTGCACAGCCTGGTAAGGATGAGCTGGTTGAGAAGGCGGCTTCTCGTATTGACCGTCCATTCCTTCAATCAGTGATTGGAGAAGGAAAAGGCCAATTTTATCTATGCGGGTCGCCAGTATTTACTCAGGAGATGCTCCATATCTTAAAAGAGCTGGGGATTCCAGAACAGAATATACATTTTGAAGCATTCGGCGGGCAATCGACAAAAGAAATGGAAGTTGTCTAAACGAATAGCGATACATCATGTTTTTTTAGATGCGCTCATATAGTAGGGATAAATCCGATGAGGAGGGATGGTTTCCTTGAGCGTATCTGAAAAACGTCTTTTACAAAGAGCCATTGATGAAATTACAGAAATTGCAGAAGGATTTGGTCTAGATTTTTATCCGATGAGGTATGAAATCTGTCCCGCTGAAATTATTTATACGTTCGGTGCATACGGAATGCCAACACGATTTAGCCACTGGAGCTTTGGGAAGCAATTTCATAAAATGAAGCTTCATTATGATTTAGGATTAAGCAAAATTTATGAATTGGTGATCAATTCAAATCCTTGCTACGCCTTTCTTCTAGATAACAATACGCTTGTTCAAAATAAATTAATTGTGGCTCATGTACTGGCACACTGTGATTTCTTCAAAAATAATTGCCGTTTCCAAAACACAAAACGAGATATGGTCGAAAGCATGGCCGCTGCAGCAGAGCGGATCAAAGAGTATGAGCATATCCACGGAACAAAAGAAGTCGAATCCTTTTTAGATGCGGTATTGGCCCTGCAGGAGCATATTGATCCATCTCTTGTTCGTTCAAAGTTAAGCTGGAATATAGACGATGAAGCAGAATATGAAGAGGATAAGCCAACACGTCAAACACCGTATGATGATTTGTGGGGAATGGATGAACCGAAGACGCGTGAGAAAAAGAAAACCGTCAAGCAATTTCCTCCAAAGCCGGAAAAAGATATTTTACTCTTTATTGAGGCGCACTCCCGGGAGCTAGAGCCGTGGCAGCGGGATGTGCTGACCATGCTAAGAGAGGAAATGCTCTATTTTTGGCCGCAGCTTGAAACGAAAATTATGAATGAAGGCTGGGCATCGTATTGGCACCAGCGGATTATGCGTGAGCTTGATTTAGATTCAAGTGAATCAATTGAGTTTGCGAAATTAAATGCAGGTGTGGTGCAGCCATCTCAGACGGGAATCAACCCTTACTATTTAGGGCTGAAAATATTTGAAGATATTGAAGAGCGCTATGACAACCCATGCGAAGATTTAAAAAAAGCAGGTGTGACAGAAGGGTCCGGACGCAGCAAAATGTTTGAAGTGCGAGAAATTGAATCGGATATTTCCTTTATTCGAAACTACTTAACAAAAGACCTTGTGATGAGAGAAGACTTGTACTTGTTTCAAAAGCAAGGGAGAGATTATAAAGTCATTGATAAAGAATGGAAGGCTGTACGTGATCAGCTTGTGAGCATGAGGGTCAATGGCGGTTTTCCTTATTTGACTGTGAACGATGGCGACTATTTGAAAAACAATGAACTCTATATTAAGCATTGGTATGAAGGCATTGAGCTTGATTTGAAATACTTAGAAAAAGTGCTTCCATATTTGTATCAGCTGTGGGGAAGAAGTGTGCATATTGAGTCAATTCTTGAAGGTAAAGAAGTCATGTTTTCATACGATGGAAAAGGGGTTCATAGGAAATATCTATCGTAATGATCACCAGATTGTTGACAAAGGGCTAAAATGATCTTTATTTTAGCCCTTTGTCTTCTTTCATGTGACTGGGGCAGGATTAAATAGGCATAGGTCGTTATGAATACCCCAATGATCAGCCCATGTTTCTTTTCGGCCGCTGGCGACATCTAGTATATAGTGAAACATATCTGTGCCAACTTCTTCGATTGTCGCTTCTCCAGTTGCAATACGGCCTGCATCAAAATCAATCAGATCGGGCCACTGCGTCTGTAAACTGGTTCTCGTAGACACTTTTACTACTGGTGCTGCTGCTAGGCTGTATGGTGTCCCTCTGCCTGTTGTGAATATTTGTAAATTTATACCAGAGGCGAGCTGCAGTGTCCCGCAGACAAAATCGCTTGCCGGCGTAGCAGCAAATATCAATCCCTTTTCTGATGCCTTCTCACCAGGTCCAATCACACCAGAGATTGGACTTGTGCCTGATTTGACGATGGAGCCAAGTGCTTTTTCTACAACATTGGATAAACCGCCTTTTTTATTTCCAGGGGAGGGGTTTGCACTTCTATCTGCCTGTCCTCTGTTTAAATAGTCGTCGTACCATTTCATTTCCCGTATAAGCGCCTGTCTCGTTTCTTCGTTAACTGTCCGTGGTGTTAATAGATGAATGGCATCCCGCACTTCTGTCACTTCTGAAAAAAGAACGGTTGCGCCTGCTTTGACAAGGAGATCCGCTGTATATCCAACGGCAGGGTTTGCCGTTACACCTGAGAATGCATCGCTTCCTCCGCATTGTAAGCCAACCACTAAATCTGATA
The DNA here is from genome assembly GCF_014764715.1 of Bacillus crepusculi. Lineage (GTDB taxonomy): Bacteria > Bacillota > Bacilli > Bacillales > Bacillaceae > Bacillus. The sequence goes on from NZ_JACXXE010000009.1 coordinate 37,567, forward strand.
CAGGACATGGGACACGGGTCCGTCCGTTGAGTATCATTAGTTTATGCTCTGCAGCCTTCAGAATAGAGGTAATCATCGAAGCAAAGCCTGACTCCTCCTGTAATGTTAAAATATCGTGTTGCTGATCTTCTGAGACAATGCGTGAAGGTATGAGCTTTTCGCAGCCTAATCCAATGACCAGCACCTCTCCGCCAAAGTTTGGATGTGTGGCTAGGTTTTGGATGGTTCTGATGGGAATGGCCGCTTCTGGTGCATGAATGGCCACACCGCAACCGTACTGGTGGTGAAGGGGAATAACGTCATCGACATTTGGATATTTCGGCAGCAGCTCTTCCTTGATTTTTTTGACCGCATAATCAAGAACTCCAACGACACATTGTACGCTTGTTGTAATTCCGAGAATATTTTTTGTGCCGACAGAACCATCTGAATTACGGTAGCCTTCAAATTCATAGCCCTCAAGCTTTTTAAGTGGAGATCCGCTATATATTTCGTGTGATAATTCATTTAAAGGAGGGGGTGATGGCATTTGAACAAACTGCTCTTTCACCCAACCTCCTTGTAAGATGGTTTCATTAGCGTATCCAATGATTTCACCGTATCGAATAATTGGAGCATGCTGTTCAATAGTCTTAAGTGCTACTTTATGCCCTTGAGGAATTCGTTCAGTTAACGACAATCCGCTTGGAAAGGCTGTGCCAGCTGGTAATCCGCCATCATTAACGATGATTGCTACGTTATCCTTTGGGCTTACTTGAATATAGAGGGGTGCTTCTGCTTCCTGTACCTTTTGATTCAATAAGAGATCGCTCCTTTTGAAAGCGCTATCTTTTTAGAGAAGCACAGCCGCTTCCATATCATGACGTTTGATTTAATCCTTTTAAAATTTTATCACGTACAAACTTCAAATGTTCATGCATATGAAAGTGTGCTTGATATGGATCTCTTTGTCGTAGCGCTTCATAAATTTTTCGATGATAATTAACGGTCACTTTTTTTTCTCGATAAGGAATTTGACTGTCAATCTTGGCGTGCGATACTAAAAGCGCCTGAATCATACCTTCAACAACTGGGTTGTTTGCACTTAAGGCAATGATCCGGTGGAATTCCTTATCTGCTTCACCATAGTTGTTATCTGTACTTTCCTCAATCATTTCGATGGTGTTTTCTAATTTTTTTAATTCCTCGTTACTGATTTTCTCAGCAGCAATGGTGACAAGACCTAGTTCAAGTACCATTCGAGCCTCTATAATGGCTGGTAAATTATCCTGAGCCAGTGCGAGCATAACAGAAAACGGCTGGTTGCTGATTTTATCATTAAAATATGTGCCACCTCTTGTTTTTCTTGTGATGACACCTAATGTTTCAAGAGAACTTAAAGCCTCGCGCAAAACAGGGCGGCTTACTGATAAAATATCCATTAATTCCATTTCTGTCGGCAGTTTGTCACCAGCTTTTAATTGCCCGCTAGACAATAAATGAACGATACGTTCAATGACCTGTTTTGCTAATGTTTTTCGGTTAACTGTTTCAAATTTTAGTTCATCCATGCTTTCATTCACGAGTCATACTCTCCCTTCAGTTGTTTAATTGTAAGACAAAATGAAGGGGAATACAATCATTTACAGTCAAACTACCGAATCATACACGGTTTTTTCGGATCAAATGTCCAGTCATCAATGAGATATTGCATCTGAATGGCATCATCTCTTGCACCAAGCTTCATGCGTTCATATAACCGATTGGCCTCCTCTAGCTTTTCTAAATCAATTTCAATACCGAGCCCAGGTTCTTGAGGTACTTTTATACGTCCTTCTTTAATAGAAAGCGGGCTTTTGGTTAATTGTTGTCCGTCTTGCCATATCCAGTGGGTATCAATGGCTGTGATAGACCCTGGTGCGGCAGCGGCAACGTGTGTAAACATGGCGAGGGATATATCAAAATGGTTGTTAGAGTGCGATCCCCAAGTCAAGCCGGTATCATGACACGTTTGAGCCACTCTTACAGAACCTTCCATTGTCCAAAAATGTGGGTCCGCAAGTGGAATATCAACTGCGTGTAATTGGATTGCATGTGACAATTGACGGAAATCAGTTGCGATCATATTCGTAGCCACTTGAATTCCGGTAGCGCGTTTGAATTCGGCCATAATTTCTCTAGATGAGAATCCGTCTTCTGCTCCACATGGATCTTCTGCATATGCAAGCAGATGTTGTTTTCCTTTGCAAAGCTGAATGGCCTCATCAAGAGACCACGCTCCATTAGGGTCAAGTGTGATACGCGCATTTGGAAAACGTTTTGAAAGAGATGCTACAGCTTCTATCTCATCTTCTCCAGAAAAAACGCCGCCTTTTAGCTTAAAATCCCGAAAACCATAGCGTTCATAAGCCGCTTCAGCCAAACGGACAATGTCCATCGGTGTTAATGCTTTTTGACGCCTTAACCGAAACCAGCTACAAGAGGAATCATCCTCCTTTAAATAGGGGAGAGGGGTTTTTGTCTGATCCCCTATGTAAAATAAATAGCCAAGAATGTCCACTTCTTGTCTCTGTTGGCCAGTCCCTAATAAAGAGGCAACGGGTTCTTCTAAAAATTGCCCTAATAAATCCAAGAGAGCCGCTTCTATAGCTGTAACAGCATGAATCGTTGTCCGTAAGTCAAAAGTTTGATGACCTCTCCCGCCTCTATCAAGGTCTTTAAATGTATGCTGTACCGATTGCAAGATGGCATGGTATTGCCCAATTGGTTTTTGCAGGACAAGTTCGGCTGATTGTTCAAGTGTTTGACGAATGTTTTCGCCGCCGGGAACTTCGCCGACACCTTGACGACCACTGCTGTCTGTTAGTATGACAACATTTCTTGTGAAAAAAGGTCCATGCGCCCCGCTTAAATTCAAGAGCATACTGTCATGTCCTGCAACAGGAATGACCTTCATGTCAGTAATAAAAGGGAGATTGGTTGTTCGTTCTTGTTTCACTTCTTTTATGTGTTGATTCATATACATCCTCCTATAAATAAACCGCTTTCAAATTAAGCTGGATGGAACTGGGGCCGTTGGAGTGGAAGGGGGTTCTTTTAGCTTCACACGTTTAATGGGGCCCACAAGGAATAAATAACTTAAGATCGCAATGACGGCATTACTGCCGACAAAGACGAGCGCACCACTGAAAGAGCCTGTTGCATTTACAATATATCCAATGATAATCGGTGTTGTAATGGATGCAATGTTGCCAAAGGTGTTAAATAAACCGCCGCTTAAACCGGCACATTCTTTTGGAGAGGTATCTGATACAACGGCCCAGCCAAGTGCCCCAAATCCTTTTCCAAAGAAAGCAAGCGACATAATCGCTACAACAATCCATGAAGATTCTGTATAGTTGCAGATGATCATACTGCAAGAAAGAAGCATCCCTATAATAATTGGTGTCTTTCGTGCGAAAGTAAGCGATTTCCCTCTTTTTAATAAAAAATCGGATAACAAGCCGCCAAGAATCCCGCCTAAAAAACCGCAGAGAGCTGGCAGGGAAGCAACAAAACCTGCTTCGAGAATGGACATTCCTTTTGCTTGAACAAGATACACGGGAAACCATGTTAAGAAAAAATAAGTGAGGGTGGTAATACAATATTGAGCAATATAAACGCCGATTAACATCCGATTTGAAAGTAATTGTTTCACGTATGGCCATTTGGGTTCTTTGTTTTGCTGGCTCTTTTCATCGTCCATTGAGGTCAAAGCCCCGCCTTTTGAAATGTAGTCAAGCTCTGCTTTGTTAATTTTCGGGTGCTGTTTTGGATTATAGACGGTTTTTAACCAAAGAAAAGACAGCAAGATACCGAGAATTCCCATGACAACAAAAACAGAATGCCATCCTAAAGAATGTGTAAGCCAGCCCATAATAGGGGAGAAAATGACAAGCGCAAAATACTGAGCTGAGTTAAAGAAAGCAGAAGCTGTTCCACGTTCAGAACTAGGAAACCATGCAGCTACGACACGACTATTCCCTGGAAAGGAAGGAGCTTCAGCCAGCCCTACTAAAAATCGCAGAGCAAAAAGGAGAATAATCGCAGTACCCGCTGTAAAAAAGCCTATGGCACCTTGAAGCAATGTAAACAAAGACCAAAAGAAAATACTGCAGGCAATGATAATTTTAGAGCCGAATTTATCCAATAAATAACCGCCAGGCAGTTGGCCAATGACATAAGCCCAGCCAAAAGCAGAAAAGACATAACCCATTGATATAGAGCTAAGACCAAGATCATGTTGAACAGAATCTCCAGCAATAGATAGGGTAGCACGATCTGCATAATTGACCGAAGTGACAAGAAACAGCATGAAGACGATAAACCAGCGGACAGACGTTTTTTTATCAGGCTGTGAAGCATGGAAGAGTTTATTTATCATAATTTCTTCTCCTTTTCTAAATTAGAGGATTGAGGAGGGCAGATGCCCTCTCAAATGCTTCAATTTTACGATTTAATGAAAACGGTTTGAATGGCTGTGAAGAATTCCTTTGCCGCTTCTCCCTGTTCACGAGAATGAGAGCTTGATTGTTTCATTCCGCCAAATGGAGCCTGTAATTCTACACCAGCACTTTCTGCATTAATTCTAATGAGCCCTGCTTGGATATTTCGAATAAAGGTCAGTATACGGCCGATGTTTTGTGTGAAAATAGAAGCGCTTAAGCCAAAAACCACATCATTGGCAATGTGAAATGCTTCATTGATATCTTGCACTTTGATTAAAGCAATGACAGGCCCAAATATTTCTTCTTGAGCGATGGTCATGTCTGAGGTGACATGTTCGAAAATGGCAGGCTCAATATAATAACCATTCTGATAATCACCATCTGTTAATGGTTCCCCGCCCAAGAGAAGGGTGGCTCCTTCTTTTTTTCCTGTTTCAATATAGGAAAGGCATTGATCAAGTTGCTGCTTGCTTGCGATCGGACCCATCCACACGTCTTTTTTTAAACTGTCCCCAATAGTGATTTCCTGCGTTTTTTGAAGCAGCTTTTCTTTAAAGGCATCATAGATGTCTTCTTGGACAATGACTCGGCTTGTTGCTGTACATTTTTGTCCTGTTGAACGAAAGGCTCCTGTAATGGTTGCTTCTACCGCAAGATCAAGATCCGCATCATTGGCTACGATAACGGGGTTTTTCCCGCCCATTTCAAGCTGATACTTGATGCCTCGTTCAAAGGCTTTTTGACCGATGGCTTTACCGGTTGCATTTGATCCAGTAAATGTAATTCCTTGGATATTTGGATGTTCAATCATTCCTTGACCTACAACTGCTCCCGACCCTGTTATCATATTGACTACTCCCTTTGGGAGGTGTGCATCTGCAAAGCAGGCGATGATTTTTGCGCAAGTAGTGGCTGTTTCTGATGCAGGTTTAATGACGACCGTGTTGCCATAAATGAGTGCAGGAGCCATTTTCCAAATTGGGATGGCGATAGGGAAATTCCAAGGAGAGATGACGCCGACAACACCTAATGGAACCCTTTTTGTGAACATGAGAGCCTCTCGATCAGTAGAAGGAATGACATCGCCTTCTTTGCGCATCCCTTCGCCGGCATAATAGCGGAGGATGGCCACGCCGCGTGCCGCTTCGCCTTTTGCCTCCGGAAGTGTTTTCCCCATTTCTTTTACAGCAGTGACTGCAATGTCATCGAGACGTTCCTCTAGCAAATCAGCTGCTTTATAAAGATATTGTCCTCGTTCTGCACCTGATAAATCTCGCCATGCTGTTTTTGCTTTATGAGCGGCAGTGATAGCTGCGTTCACATCTTCAAGGCTTGAGCGCTGTACATATCCAGCGGTCTCTTCTTTGTTGGCTGGGTTCTCGATCGGGATTACTTCTCCTGTCGAAGCCTTTACCCATTCACCATTGACATAATTGAAGTACGTTTTTTGATCTACTGAAATGGACATGTTTGATCTCCTTTCTTTTTTAATTTACAGTTGCTTTTTTAGGGAAGCGCTCCATTGCATGTTGCAAAATACTTTCCAGCTCTTGATAATGTTCTTTTTCTACAGGGACAACAGGGGGTCTTGTTGAATTGCGAACAGCATGCCCCATGATGTTCATGCCGGCTTTAATTAATGAGACCGCGTAGCCTTTTCGCTGCCGTCGAATCCGGTTAATCGGTAAAATAACACTTGTGTATATGTCCTTGACCATTTCTTGATCACCAGTCTTTAGTGCGTGATAAAACATTCTTGAGATGTGGGGGATATAGTTTGAAATGGCTGAGGAATAGGAATGAAAGCCAATCGGTAAGTAAGCCGGCATTGTGACCTCTGCCATAGGCAATCCGTTTAGATAGCTGAGCCGGTCGCCTATCGTATAGGAAAGGTTCACGTTTAAATCCATATCACCGACTCCATCCTTTACTCCAACAAGCTGTTCAAAAGAAGTGAGCCGTTTGATTTGCTGCACTGAGAAAATAGCATTATCTCGTTGATACAAAATGGCATTTAAGTTCGTACTTTCGATAATGGTTTTGGCGTATTCATATAACCCTTCTTGTTCTCCATGAATTAAATAGGGAGGGAGTAATAAGAAGCCATCTACTCCTTTTTCCTCGGAAATTTTCGCCCATTCCAGGGCAGTATTTAAATTTCCACCAACTCCTGAATAAACAGGGACTTTACCACCGGCAGCTGCCAGTGCCACATCAATCATTTGCTCGTATTCTTGTTGACTAATAGACTGGAATTCTCCCGACCCACAAGCAATAAAAATAGCATCAAGCCCTTCGTCTAGTAAGAATTGAATGTTTTGAAATAGTGCTTCCTCAGAGAGCTGCCCATTTGCTTGAAAAGGGGCAACAGGAAAACCTAATATGCCTTCTGGTGCTTTTCTACCTTGAATCATGGTTAAAAAACCTCCTGTGAATTGTTAAAAAGAAAGGTAAGCGCTACCAAAACTCTTTTGTTTAATTGTAAGACAAATAAACAATTTGTCAATATCTTTATTTTCAGAATTTTATCTAGTAGATTGAATAATAAAAAGAGCAGGCACTTAGTGCACCTGCTCTTACAAAGGTCTTCGTCTTATTGATTAAGTAATCTAAAAATATGCTTTGCCTGATCTGTATTTTCCATCAGACCTTTTAGTTTTTGACTTGTTGGTCCGTATGCGAAGAAGGGGACTTCATCACCGGTATGACCTGATGTGGTCCAGCCTGTGTGTGATCTTGTGTTAATCACCTCTTCAATCGCATCATCAATCTTAACAGCATCCTTTGTTTCAGCGGCTTTTTGGATAGAGGCAATTTCTTCTTTTGTGAAATCAAGATCGATATATTGTTTCAGTGCAGACTCCACAGTCATACCGCTGACGATTTTGTTTGCGATAAAATCAGGCGTCTTTTTCGCTGCTTTGACCGGTTTGTAATCCCAGCTGCCAGAGCCATCTGCCCCGAAGGAAAGTCCGCCAGTTGAATGATCAGCAGTTGTGATGACTAACGTGTTTTTATCCTTTTTCGCAAAACGAATCGCTTCTTCAAATGCTTTTTCAAAATCCTTCATTTCGCTCATCGCACTGACGATATCATGATCATGTCCCGCCCAGTCAATTTGACTGCCTTCTACCATAAGGAAAAACCCTTTTTTGTTTTTAGATAGCTGTTTAATCGCTGAGGATGTCATGTCTTGTAGAGAAGGGGTGTTTTTATCGCGATCAATGGCTTTATCGAGACCGCCATCAGCAAAAATACCTAATACTTTTTGGTTGTTGTTTTTTTGTAAGGCTGCTTTGTTTGTGACATAATCATAGCCTGCTTGTTTGAATTCCTTCGTCAGATCACGATCCTTGCGAACAAAATCGACAAGTCCTCCGCCAAGCATGACATCGACTGTATGCTGTTTGCCAATTTTTTCATCGAAGAAATCATCCGCGATGGCTGCGGTGTTTTTTCTAGACACATCGTGAGCGGCATAGGCAGCGGGTGTCGCATTTGTTAATTCAGATGTTACGACAAGACCCGTAGACTTTCCTTTGCGCTTTGCTTCTTCTAACACGGTTTTTAGTTTCTTGCCGTTTTTGTCTACGCCGATGGCATTGTTGTATGTTTTTTGACCAGTTGCCATGGCTGTGCCAGCTGCTGCTGAATCGGTGATGTTACTTTTAGAATCATCAGGATATGTTTTGTGCAGGCCAGTGAGGTAAGGGTCAAACGCTGTTTGCTTGGAAAGGTCACCATTGTGTTTAAATGAGCGGTAAGTTGAAAGATAAGGTGTTCCCATGCCATCTCCAATGAGCACGATCACATTTTGCACGTCATTTTTTGGTTTCTTTTTAGCCTCAGCTTTGTCAGCCTGTCCAAATTCAATTCCTGAAAAAATACCAATCGACAGTACAGATGCCGCCGCTACTGCAGCTATTTTCGTTTTAGAGCTTTTCAACACACTCATTCATTTTGCCTCCTCATTGTTTATGTATCGCTCTTACGTCTACAATGGTAGAGCAGAATTGTGGATTCCTTTTTACAGCACCGTAAAGTTCGCTTTAAAATTGTAAAGGTTCACTTTACATAGAATGGACCAAAAAGAGAAATGAATGTATCATTTATCCATGACAAGATGAGATTATTTTGTCATGATTGTGTAATGAAAATGAAATAAAAAGAACCCTAAAAAAAATAAATTTTGCCGAATTAAGCATAATGTCGTAGGAAGTCAAGACTATTTCTTCTGGTATTTGATCCTTATAATAGTAAGTAGATAAAAATTCGGATCATGATAGATACATACAGGAGGAACAAATGAAAAAACAATTGATCACAGCTGCAAGTGCAGTTCTACTTGGGACGACATTATTTGCCGGAGCTGCCTCAGCACAATCAGTAAAGGTTCAAAAAGGTGACTCTCTATCTGTTCTAGCGAAAAAATACAAAACCACTGTGAGTAAGATTAAATCAGACAATAAGCTGAAATCTGACATCATTTATGTTGGACAAACCTTAAAAGTAAATGGCACTTCCTCAAAAACAGCAACGAAAACATCCAAAACAACAACAAAAGTAAAAGCAGCTTCAGCGACAGCCACTCATAAAGTGGTCAAAGGTGATACATTATCTAAGATTGGCAAAAAGTATGGGATGACAGTGAAAGAGCTGAAATCGTTAAATAAACTCAAAACAGACCTCATCAAAATTGGACAAAAGCTAAAGGTGAAAAAGACGTCTAAAGTGAAGACGGCACCTGTCAAAGAAAAAACAGTCTCTACTTCTTCATTAAACACGTCTAAGCTTGTAGCAGATGCTAAAGCGCAGGACGGTACACCATATAAATGGGGTGGAACCACACCGAAGGGCTTTGATTGCAGCGGTTTTATGTGGTACATCATTAACAAACAAAAAAAGATTCCAAGACAAACAACAGAAGGTTTTTGGGGCTCGATGAAGAGCGTCTCAACACCAAAAGTTGGAGACTTTGTGTTCTTTACAACCTATAAATCTGGTCCATCTCACATGGGTGTCTACATTGGAAACAACAAGTTTATTCATGCTGCTTCTGACGGTGTGACGATCAGTGATATGAATTCAAGCTATTGGAAGCCGATTTACCTTGGCGCGAAAACATTTGTTAACTAATTTATTCAGAGAGACTGCTCATGGAGCAGTCTCAGCGTGTAGACAAACCCTCGCATTCGGTGTCAGTTCTGCGTGCCGGTGCTCACGAATATCGAATTCGCTCCGCTCCAGTACTCGTCCTTCCTAGACTGCAAAGGTTTTCTATCACGCTGAAAAGAAGACAAAGGACTAAAATAAACAACATTTTAGCCCTTTGTCAACAATCTGAGACTGCTCATGGAGCAGTCTTTTTTTCATATATCATTCGCATCTTATAAATAGACCTTTACCATCGTTCACTACCAGTCTAAAGACTTTTAAATAACACGAATTCGGACTCGCTAAGAAAAAGGGAGTCTTATTTTTATTCAATCATTATTATATGAAAAAAGCATAATTTTGGTTTTTGAATAATAAATGAAGAGGGACAGGCTGAGTATTGAATAAAGTATGTAGAAAATATAACGTACACATTGACAAATATTTTGTTGATATAGATGAATTTCTGCACTTTTTTAAAAAAAGTGTTTTCATTTTTTAATTTTCATATATAATAATTTTACGCCACCAACTTATTGTACTAAATGTATTCTAAATATTCAGAAAATATCGCGAATGATAAAGGGTGGCGTCTTTAGACTGATACTAAGTTTAGGGAGTGATGGTATGAGCAATTCGTTGTTTAGAAAAAAGAGCATTTCAGATCTTATTTCGGCAACACAAGGGGAAAAAGCGTTAAAAAAGGAATTAGGATCATTTGACTTAACGATGCTTGGTATTGGGGCTATTATCGGGACAGGGATATTTGTTCTGACAGGTACAGGAGCCGTTACAGCGGGGCCAGGACTCGTTCTATCATTTGTGATCGCAGGTATTGCCTGTTTGTTTGCAGCACTGTCTTATGCGGAATTCGCTTCCACTGTGCCTGTGTCAGGATCTGTTTATACATTCACGTACGCATCAATGGGAGAATTTTTGGCGTTTATCATTGGTTGGGATTTGATTTTAGAATATATGCTGGCCGCTAGTGCCGTTTCAGCAGGCTGGTCGGGCTATTTTGTGTCATTTTTAAATGGGATAGGCATTCATATACCGGTAGAGTTAACAGCAGCACCAGGTGGTCTAAAGGGTCAAGTGACCTATTTTAATCTTCCTGCATTTATTATTTTAATGATTATCACCTTCTTGCTGTACTTCGGTATTAAAGAATCAAAACGAGTCAACAACATCATGGTTTTGATGAAAATTGCTGTGATCCTGCTCTTTATTTTAGTCGCTGTGAAATATGTAAAACCAGAAAACTGGACACCATTCGTTCCCTTTGGAACATCAGGCGTCTTAAGTGCAGCAGCCCTTGTCTTCTTTGCATTTATCGGGTTTGATGCAGTCGCTTCTGCGGCAGAGGAAACAAAGAATCCATCACGCAACTTGCCAAGAGGGATCATTACTTCCTTGTTGATTTGTACCTTGCTGTATGTCGTTGTCAGTGCAATCATGACGGGCATCGTTCCATTCATGAACTTTGAGGGAGTATCCCATCCTGTGTCTCTTGTTTTACAAGTAGCGGGTCAAAACTGGGTGGCTGGTATTGTGGATGTCGGGGCGATTCTAGGGATGACTACAGTCATGCTTGTCATGCTGTACGGCCAGACACGTGTCATGTTTGCGATGTCTCGTGATGGCTTGGTGCCAAAGGTTCTTTCAAAGGTTCATCCAAAATATAAAACACCATATATCAATACACTTTTCTTCGGTACATTATCAGCATTAATGGGTGGGTTTATTCCACTTGATGAGCTGGCAAGTCTAGTGAACATCGGGACACTTTCCGCATTCATTTTGATTTCAGTGGCGGTCATTGTCATGAGAAAAACGCAGCCTGATTTACCGAGAGCATTCAAATGCCCAGCAGTTCCACTTATTCCAATCTTAGCTATTCTCTCTTGCGGGTTGCTCATTTATAAACTCGGCACCATCACATTTGTTCGATTCTTCATCTGGCTTGTCATTGGACTAGCTGTGTATTTCTTATATTCAAGAAAGCACTCAGAATTAAACAAAAAATAAAAGAATAGATAGAAAAAAGCCCGTGCTACTTGGTGCAGTCAAGTAACATGGGCTTTTCACTTTGAAGAACGGCTTTAATTAAAAGCCTAATTGAAGATCGACATCGATGGATACGATCGCATAGACACAAACAATCACAAAGATATTCAATACGACACCGAGGAAGCCTGGTCCCGTACGGCCTTTTTTAATGAACAGTTCAATAATGCCAAATGGAACTGCGGCCATTGCAAAAGGAAGCATTTGAAAAGAATAAAATGTCACGTTGCTGATAATGGCGAGGTTCAGCATGAGTAGGGATAATATCGCTGTACCGACAGAAATCCAGCCAAATACATTATGCTCTTTAAAAATTCTTACCAATTCCATAATTCCACCTCGCTCACTTTTGCCGTTTTAATCCGTTTTGTCTTCACAAATTTCTCAATTTCTTTAGAAGGACCTGTGACAACTGAGCCATAAATCGTGACGCCATTTTGATTGATATAGCGTATTCGATTAGACAGATCAAGTTCAGGTCTGCCGGAGATCGTTTTTGCCCAGGTTGGATGCTGATTGACATACGCAAGGGCATCTTTGAATTGATCTACCTCTGTTTTTGATGTGTGCTGAAGCTCTTTTAAAAATTCGGAGTCTTTTCCAGGGAAACCGATCGGCCGCTGATTTCCACTTAATGAATCCTCAGTTTTAATCGCATTCCAAAGCACTTTCATATCGTATTTTTTAGCAAAGGAATAAACGTCCTTTGGTGTGTAAGCTTTGTCATAGGATACATACACTTCACTTACTGTTCCTTCAGGAAGCTTGTCTAAAGTGGTGAGTGTTTGTTTTTTTGATGCATCTGCCTGCGTAGAAGGGTGGGTAAAGAAATCCTCCGTATTGCGTGCACTGTCACCATAATAAGAAATGGTAGGCTGCTTTAATTTATCGAAAAACATTTCAATTTGTTCACTGCCAATGGCTTCTGTTTTATTGCCTATTTGTTTTTGCAGCTTAAGCTCTGTGTTCATACCAAACAGCTTGACCTGCCCTTTTAAATCCTTCATATCAATGGCCACATTTGGTTTAGTCAGAGCGACTGTCACAGCAGCTGTTTCCATAAAATGATTGCCTTTGCTCTCTGCTCCGCCAACTCCGTAGTATAGATAACTTCCTAATGTACAAAGCGGTAAAATAATGAGTGTAGATATGACAGCAAGTACGGAAATCCGTAAGTATGATTTTCTTTTTCCGTATTGTAAAATGGCTTTTTGCTTTTCAGGACTGATGGAAAAGTCTGTCCAATCCGAGTCGTTCAGCTCCTGACTTAAGCGCTTTTCATTTTCTTCGAGCTCTTCTTCAAACGCTATCATTTCTTCCTCATTCATCTCGCCATTATTATATTGTTCCCATCGCTTGTTAAATTCTTCATTCATCATTAACACCTCTGTTGTAAAGTGCTTTTAGGCGCTGCCTTGCACGAAATAAAACACTTTTGAAATTTGCTTCAGTAATATTCATGACCTTGGATGCTTCCTTGTAATTCAGTTCTTTTAAATAATACAATGTCAACGCTTCCTTGTAGTTATCTGGAAGCTGCTCCAAATACATAGTGAGAACTTCTTTTATTTCAACCTGTTCAGCAGGGCTTTGTACAGACGTTTGTAAAAGGCCGCCAATTAGGTCATCCGATATGGTCACTTCTTTTTTATGTTTCCTGACATAATCAATAAAAGCATTTCGTGCCACCTGAAATAACCAAGGTTTCACTTTGCTATGGTCGTAGGAATGAATATGTATATAAGCTCGCATAAAGGTTTCCTGCAATAAGTCTTCCGCCAAATGTTTGTCCTTTGTCATGGAGAGCAGAAACCTGTAAACATCGTTCATATACATTTGATAAATTTCATCGATCGTCACTGATTTTTCTCCCCTCTATGTTATACACGCATAAGAAAGGCATAAAGTTGCACGAAACTTCTCATAGGCCGTACATTACTCATCTCTTTCGCCGAATCAAAATCATTTCTCCTTATCATAGCGAAATTTGCTTCATTTATAAAGTATTTTCAATAGACCAAATCGAGAAAATAACTTGAAAAACGACAAAATTGGACACAATTCCTATTCTATTCTCTCCTAAAACCTCAAGGCTGAATACAGAAAAGACAATCATTTCAAACGAAAAACTGATTTGAGTGAACAGCATTTATTTTAGCTGCATCACGAAATTTTTAGTACCAGGTAATAAAAAATTTGTTATAATGGAAACGAATCCTTCATTCTTCAAACAAAGGAAGTGCACTATGTATAAATTTTCAGGCTATACCATCAAAGTATTATTTACTCTCCGAGGCGGAATCAAAGTTTATCAAAAAGAGAATCTGCCAACAGATCGGGGGTTTGTCATTGCTTGTACGCATGAGGGTTTTGTGGATGTTCTTGCCTTAGGCGCAGGAATTCTTCCGTTTGAGATCCACTACATGGCGAAAAAAGAATTGTTTGCAAATAAATGGATCGGTGGATTTTTAAAGAGAATTCATGCCTTTCCAGTTGATCGAGAGAATCCTGGGCCAAGCAGTATTAAAACGCCCATTAAATTATTAAAAGAGGGAAAGATCGTTGGGATTTTCCCGAGTGGAACACGTACAACAGAAGATGTTCCTTTAAAAAGAGGGGCGGTCACCATTGCGCAGCTTGGCAAAGCGCCAATTGTTCCAGCGGCATACAAAGGACCATCAAATGCGAAAAGCCTCTTCAAAAAGGGGAAAATGCGCTTAATCATTGGTGAACCGATTGAACTGTCAGAATTTGACCATCTGCCGCCAAAAGAACGGTTAGGTGCCATGACCGAAGTATTAAACACAAGAATCAAAGAACTTGAAGCTCAATTAATAGAAAAGGCATAAGAAAACGACCACTTGCTTAGGCAAGGGTCGTTTTTTTCTTACGAAGCGCCTTCTTCGGCTGCTTCTAATAGCTGTTCATTTAACTTTTTGACTTCGATGTATACCACATGGTGTCCATCGACCTCATTAATAATAAATTCATAGCCTTGTTCACGAATGGAGTCATTTTTCTCTACTTCATATTTCTGCGTAAGGAACCAGCCACCGATCGTGTCGACCTCTTCGTTATCAAGCTGTATACCTAGTAGCAGGTTGACTTGATCGACAAGGACCTTACCATCAAAGATGTAATGGTCTTCTCCTAGCTTACGTACTTCATTGATTTCATCAATATCGAATTCATCACGAATTTCACCGACGATTTCTTCAAGGATGTCTTCAACAGTCACAAGACCTGCTGTACCGCCATATTCATCTGATAAGATCGCCATGTGAACACGTTCACGCTGCATTTTAAGCAGTAAATCATGAACAGGAACCGTTTCAATCACATGAATAATCGGATTCACAAATTTTTCGATCGTATCACTTGTAGAACATTCACCGCTAATGCAGGCAGTGAGCACTTCTTTAATATTTACAACACCGATCATGTTGTCTTTATCGCCATCTTCAATTGGATAACGTGTATATTTCTCTACCTTGGTTACCTTCAGCATTTCCTCAATGGTAATATCATGAGGGAAGCTAACAACTTCGGTACGAGGAATCATAATTTCTTTCGCCAGACGATCATCAAATTCAAAAATCTTGTTTACATATTTGAATTCAGAC
Source organism: Bacillus crepusculi (assembly GCF_014764715.1). Lineage (GTDB taxonomy): Bacteria > Bacillota > Bacilli > Bacillales > Bacillaceae > Bacillus. The sequence continues at coordinate 52,877 of NZ_JACXXE010000009.1, forward strand.
TGGTTAATCTCGCCGCTCTTATAGCTTTCTGATAAAATAATCCGCAATTCTTCTTCTGAGTGCGCCATGTCATGCTCAGATACTTGCTGTAGACCAAACGCTTTCGTTAATACACGAGCAGATCCATTTAATACCCAAATGAACGGGAACATCACCTTGTAAAAGATCATCAGTGGTCTAGCAAAAAGAAGGGATACTTGCTCAGCCTTTTGAATGGCGAGTGTTTTCGGTGCAAGCTCTCCAACCACAACGTGTAAAAACGTCATAATACTAAACGCAATAATAAAAGTAACAATGTGACTAGCTGATTGAGGAATGGACAGCTCTACAAATAGTGGAGCAAGCATATGCGCAATCGTTTCTTCCCCTAACCAACCTATTCCAAGGGCGGTAATGGTAATACCAAGCTGACAGGCAGATAAGTACTCATCAAGGTGAGTCGTCACATGCTTGACAGCAACTGCTGTTTTATTACCTTCTGCGATTAATTGATCAATTCTTGAGCTTCTTAAGCGAATGATCGCAAACTCTGATGCAACGAAAAATGCGGTTAAAGCTATAAGTAAAGCAACTATGAGTAAATTAACTATGTCCAATTAAGGCCTTCGTTCTGACTTTGAGAACGAAGGTAACACCTCCTGTTTAGTAAAAATTTTAACTTAACAGCAGTAAAAATGATTGGACAGCGGTCATTTTTTCAGGTGTAAGCTGCTCTTTTAGTTTTTCACGTTGTTCTGGTTGAAGCTGCTTACAACGTGCCAAAATGCGGTCCATATGCTCATTCATCCGATCGATATCAGAGGTTAAATGGACAAGTTCATCTTGATTCTCTTTTTGAGAAGGGAATTGTTCATCTAATCTGGATTTGATGTCAGAAAGAGCCAATCTCTGCTGTTTGCAAAGAACGATTAATTGTAATCGTTTTAAAGCATGTTCATCGTAATAACGATAATTTGAGCAAGATCTAACAGGCGCAAGCAATCCTAGATTTGTATAATAATCTACAGTTCGTTTCGTCACCTGTGCAATCTGTGCTAGTTCACCAATACGATACTTTTTCTCAGCCCCATCTGAACATCTCCTCCTAACCGTCACGTTATAGTTTATGAAAATAGTTTAATATAATTCTAGCCTGAAATACAAGTTAATTGTTTATATTTCCTGCCAATATGAAGAAACAGAGGGGGATTTCCCTCGGTCTAGGTTGTCCTGTCAAAAATAACATGGTGATACAGGAATTTTCAGATTATTTATGGTAAGATAAATTGAATACCGTTTCATATATATGTAGAGAGGCGGATTTTACGTGAACCGGAGGTGGTTAAGTGGGGCCCTCAAAGTAGTCTTATTTAATCAGTTAACCGTTTTGCAAAAGACAACATCATCAATCAGGAGGTGACTCCTTGTTCTTCTAAGAAAGAGCAGGGTTAAATGGACGATATTGTTAATCTGAGTATAGTCGGTGTTTTGATTGCTTTAACAGCTTTTTTTGTTGCATCTGAGTTTGCCATTGTGAAGGTGAGAAGTTCCAGAATTAATCAGCTTGTTGCCGAAGGGTCCAAAAAGGCCATCATGGCGAAAAAGGTAACATCAAGGCTAGATGAGTATTTGTCAGCCTGTCAGCTCGGGATTACAGTGACATCACTCGGTTTAGGGTGGATCGGTAAGCCGGCAGTGAAAGAACTATTGGTTCGAGGTTTCGGTTTGACAAACATTCCTGATTCAGCAATCAGCCTGATCTCAGCAACACTTGCGTTCTCTATTATTACTTTTTTGCATGTAGTTGTAGGTGAGCTTGCGCCAAAAACACTTGCCATTCAAAAGGCAGAAAAAATGACGCTTTGGCTTTCTGGCCCGCTGCATGCATTTTATATCCTCATGTACCCTTTCATTTATGTGTTAAACGGGTCAGCCCGTGTGTTAACCAAAATGATGGGCATCGATATGGGCTCTGAAAAGGAACATTCCCATTCTGAAGAGGAATTGAAAATTTTATTATCTGAGAGCTTAAAAAATGGGGAAATCAACCCATCAGAATATAATTATATGAACAAAATTTTTGATTTCGATAATCGAATTGCCAGAGAGATCATGGTACCGCGGAGAGAAATTTGTGCTATTCCAGAAGATATGCCATTAGACGATATACTGACCATCATGACAAAGGAAAAGTATACGCGTTTTCCAGTGTTTTCAGGGGATAAAGACCATGTCATTGGCATGTTGAACAAAAAGCAGCTCTTTGCAGATATTGTGTATCAGAAAGAAAAAGATCAACTGAAGATTCAAGATTATATTTATCCCGTAATCGAAGTGATTGACACGATTCCTATTCAGGAGCTTCTTGTCAAGATGCAGCGTGATAGAATGCATATGGCGATTTTAACCGATGAATATGGCGGGACGTCTGGACTTGTGACAACGGAAGATATTTTAGAAGAGATTGTCGGAGACATTCGAGATGAATTCGATGAGGATGAACAGCCGGTCATTCAAAAAAGAGCCGATCATCATTATATATTAGATGGCAAAGTGAGATTAGATGAAGTTCAAGAATTGATCGAGCTTTCCTATCATGATGAAGAAATTGATACAATCGGCGGATTAATCTTAAAAGAAAATATTGATATCCGAGAAGGCCAATCTATTTATCTTGATGATATTCGGATGAAAGTGCTGGAAATGGATGGACGTTATATTAAAAAGATCGACCTGAAAAAAGGTGTCACATCATCAGAAAAAGGAAACGCACGCACTGGGCTTGATATAAAGGAGCCGCTGTTAGTAAACGAAATGACCTTGAGCGAAAAATAAGCTCAAGGTTTTTTTAGGTATTTAGTCTCTTTTTGACAAATGTATGTTCGTATATAATGAGAACAAACGTTCGTTAAGGGGGATGGACATGCTTTGGTATGAAACAGCAAGTATGACGGAGAAAAAAGCTTCAATGAAAAGAATAGAGTTTCATTTAAAGAATTTCAAAAATTATCAGGCAGCCATTTTAAATATTGAGAGGCAGCTTGAAAAAAGAAATCCGCATCATCAAGATCACATGACACGGAAAAAGTTAGAGGAGCAGAAAAATCAGTATGAACTCATCGTTGCTTGTATTGAAACAGCCCTAAAAGAATTGGATGAAATAGAGCAGCAGCTCATCGATTATAAATATTTTCGAGATTGGCGGATGGCAAAATGTGCAATGGAAATCGGCTATAGTGAAAAAACACTCTTTTTAATGAAGCGTCAGCTAATGGATCAATTGCTCATCAGCTTAGCAGCCATTACGAATATTTAAAAAAAGGTGTTGCCCTATTTGATAAAAAGCAGCAAAGAGACATAAAGACCCAATGATCGTCACCAATAAATAAATAGCAAGTTGTCCGATTTGCCGCTGATTCAGCATGCTTGCAGACTCTACACTAAATGTAGAGAATGTTGTAAAGCCACCGAAAAACCCGGTTCCAATGATCACAAGCAGCGGATGATTAGCACTTGTTGTACCTGTCAGTAAACCTAAACCGGCTGCGCCTAATAAGTTGATGAGAATAATACTGTACGGGAAATGCGCATGGAACTTCGTTTTCTGAATCAATTGGCTGATGAAAAAACGAAGGGCGCTGCCCATACCGCCAGCAACAGCTGTATATAAAACGATCATTTATCTGCTTCCTTTCTGCTGCTTATTTTGATGAAAAAACCGCTGAGCGATGATCAGTCCACATAGGGCAGCTGCCACTCCGGCAATCACTGAAAGCAAAATGTACAACATACTTGAGGTGAACTGTCCAGCCTGTAATAAGAGAACCGTTTCTTTAGAAAAAGTGGACATTGTCGTAAAACCACCGCAAAACCCTGTTCCGATCAAAGCGGGAAGATATTTTTTTTCCTTTCGGAACATAAAATATCCTGTGGCAAACCCAAGAAGCAGACTGCCTGTAACGTTTTCAATTAGCGTTGCATAGGGGAATGATTGGCTGCTAACAGATTGGCTTAGCTCATATCTGCAAAGTGTACCAATTAGTCCACCGATAAAAACGGCGAGATACGCTTTCATTTCATCATTTCTCCTTTTGAAAAAATGGCGGGTGATCCGTCACCACTCCATCAATGGGGTATTTTTTGATCCGATTGGCTGTTTTTTGGTCTTTCACTGTCCATATAAAGACATCCATCCCGAATGAGTGGATGCAGTCTATCCACCACCTGTTGATCATCGTTTTTTTCATATTAAGACAATCCGCAAAGGAGCTGTACACCGCTAACTTTCTTTTCGCCAATTTTAATATGGAAGGTTTTATGATAAATGCTGTTTTAAGAGAAGGGGCGAAGGCTTTGACTCTTTGAAGTGCTTGAGCATCAAAAGATTGAATCATGATGTGACGAGAATAGGCAAACCGGTTGATGATGTCGACAACTTCCTTTTCAATCCCAATCTGATGTTTTGGATGCTTGATCTCAATTAGTATCCCGATGCGCTGGCTGTATCTTTCAAGAATTTCTTGTAATGTGGGGATTCGTTCGTTGGCGAACCGTTCACCAAACCAGCTTCCTGCATCCAGCTTCTTCAGCTGATCAAGTGTATAGCTTTTCACTAAGCCGCTTCCGTCTGTTGTTCGATCAACGGTATCATCATGGATCACAGCTACGTGCTGATCCAATGTTAGCTGAACGTCCAACTCAATATAATCTGCCCCCTGCTGAACAGCTAAATCAAACGCAGCAATTGTATTTTCTGGGGCAGCGCTTGATGACCCTCTATGCGCGATAATATACACATGTTCCAGCTCCCTGACATTCGTTCTGGTCTTATCATATCAAATGCTTTGCCGTTTTTCCTTCTTTACTATATGGAGGCGAGAAGCCCTGTATGTAATGGTGAAATAACATGTGCCGAAAAAGCATGTTATATCAATATGAAAAGTTGTAGGAATATCCCAAGCTTTCATTGAGTAAATCTGAAAGACATCAATTTTTCTTCGATCAATTTTGTCCAAATCGTCAGCGTTCGTCAAAATATTAGTGCTTTCGTCATGTTGACTGAAAATTCTGATGTTTTATAATGATGAAAAGGAGGCGAGATGATTGGGTAAAGGGAGAATTAGAGTGGAAGAACGTATTAAGGCCGAAACGGATGCTGAAATGTTTAAAGCGACTCTCCTTGATCAGGCTCAGAAGAAAAAGTAGTTTGCTGCCCGTCGATATGTCTCTAGCCAAAATTTCATAATTGAACAGCATGCCTCGGGATAGATCCCGAGGCTTTTTATGTAGAGGTCAGACATTTAAGAGAGGACATGAGCGAAGGTTATATTATAAACTAGAGAGGATTGTTTTAAAGGAGAGAGACAGACATGTTTACACAAAAATGGATGGATACATATTTTACAGTAGATATTGCGATCCAAATCGGTATTAGCCTTTGTATTTTATTGCTTTTTTTATTGCTTCGGAAAGTATTTACGAAGTACTTATTTCATCTTCTCTTTAGGCTAACGAACCGGTCTAAAACCGAGGTCATTAATCAAATTGTTGTGGCATTCGAAAAGCCAGCCAGATTGTTTTTTGTGGCACTTGGTTTATATTTTGCATTAAGACAGGCACCATACTTTGAGCATCATATGGATGTTATCATCAAGTTGTATAGATCCTCTATCATATTGTTGCTGACATGGGGGCTTTGTAATTTAACGGCTGCGTCTTCATTCTTATTTCAAAAGGTGAATTCGAAGTTTGAATTAGAAATGGATGATATTTTAGCGCCTTTTTTATCAAAGGTTCTCCGTTTCATGATTATTGCATTAAGTATTAGTGTCATTGCACAAGAATTTAATTATGATGTGAACGGGCTTGTAGCAGGACTTGGCCTAGGCGGTCTAGCCTTTGCGCTCGCTGCGCAGGATACAGTGGCGAACTTTTTTGGAGGGATTGTCATCATTACAGAGAAGCCGTTTACGATGGGCGACTTTGTGGAGACTCCAAGTGTACTTGGGACGGTAGAGGACATTACATTTAGAAGTACAAAGTTTAGAACACCTGCTGAAGCGGTAGTGACAGTTCCAAATTCCACGCTTTCAAAGGAGCCAATCACAAATTGGACGAGAATGAATAAACGCCAGATTACGTTCTCCGTTCGTGTGTCCTACAATACACCAAAGGAAAACATTGATCGGTGTATCAAACGGCTCAAACAAATGCTTCATGAGCATGATGGTGTTCATAAGGAAACCATTATGGTGAATCTTGATGTACTGGCAGACAGCTATTTGAACTTATTTTTCAACTTTTATACGAATACGACGTCTTGGGCTGAAAATCTCGATATTAAGCAAGATATTAACTATCGAATCATAGATATCTTCCATCAGGAAGGTGTAGAATTTGCTTTTCCTGGACAGACCATTTATATGAAACAAAAGGGTGAGAAACAGCTGGGGGAATAAAGGAGGAAGTGTGAGTGGATCAAACACAGGTGACAGCACTAAGAGAGAGATTAACGCAGGCCTCACATATTACAGTACTTTCGGGTGCTGGTATGAGCACAGAATCGGGAATTCCCGATTTTAGATCAACGGGTGGTTTGTGGACAGAAGATACCGCTCGTATGGAGGCGATGAGCCGGTCCTATTTTTTATCAAACCCTCATCAATTCTGGCCGAAATTCAAGGAATTGTTTCAGATGAAAATGAGTGGAGAGTATGAGCCAAATAGCGGACACACCTTTTTAGCCAGCCTTGAGAAACAAGGGAAGCATGTGGATATTTTCACTCAAAATATTGATGGCCTGCATAAAAAGGCGGGAAGCCAGCATGTTTATGAACTGCATGGGTCCATTCAAACAGCTACTTGCCCATCATGCCGAACGAAATATGAGCTGCCTTATTTATTAAAAGAAGAGGTGCCAATTTGTCAAAGGGTTTCCTCTGGCGGCCGCACGTGTGGACGTGTGCTGAAAACAGATGTTGTCCTTTTTGGAGATATGGTCAAGCATTTTGATCAAGTGGAGAGGTCGCTTCAGCAAACGGATCTGCTGCTCGTGATGGGAACTTCTCTAGAAGTGGCGCCAGCACGATACATTCCAGAAGATGCAGCTCATCATCCTACCATCTTTAAGGTGATGATGAACTTAAGTGAAACAGAATACGATCCACTTTTTGACCTTGTCTTTCACGAACGGATTGGCGATATCGTGAAAGCTCTATAAATCATCAAAAACCCCGCACTTTTTTAGATGCGGGGTTTTTCTTTATTGCTGCAGCGCCTTCATGGTTTCATCAAGGACTTCAAATGTATAGCCTTTGGCTTTTAGCTGTGTGATCAGACTGTTTAAATATTTTGCGGTGGCTGGCTGATCATGCATTAAAATGATTTTTGGTTCTTTCGGGTGCTTTGTCTCTAGCACTTGCAGCTGATTTAATACCTCTGGTACATATTTTGAGCTTTTATATTTCCAGTCAAGACTATCAATCGTCCAGTCCCAGTATACAAAGCCTTTTTGTTTTAAACGTGTCTTTTGCTGATCTGTTAAGTTTGGAGAACTGCCATAAGGTGTTCTCACAAGGTGTGTATATTCACCAGTGACAGAAGCCAATATGCGCTGATCTTCTTTCATCTCATTGACAGGAGAATCACTTTTTTGATAAAAGCGTTTCACATCATGAGTGATACCATGAAGTCCTAATTGATGCCCCTCTTGGTGAAGTCTTTTCACAGCTGCTGGGTGTTCTTTGATTTGCGGCCCAAGCATAAAAAAAGTGGCCTTCACTTGTTGCGTCTTTAGCACATCTAACAGCTGACTTGATGTAGCAGAAGGGCCGTCATCAAAGGTTAAAAAGATCGTTCGATCCGTTACATGTTTGTTTGGATTGATCTTAAAATGTGCATTTAGTGTTTTTGTAGAATCATCTTTTGCTTTCAGACTTGTGCTTGTGTCTCGGAATTGACTGCTCGCAGACATTTCAGCCGGCTGGTCTGCTGCCTGCATCTTGGTTTTGGACATATCCCAAATAAAAAAGAGGATCAGTGAAAGAATCACTAAACCAATCGCCTTTGAGAGCAGCATCGTGTTTGAAGGTATCTGTTTTTTCGTAACCCGTTGCATTACAATCGCTCCAATAAATCAAAAATTTGTGTCGAATCATGTAGTGGAATCTGTCTTTTTTCGCTGTTTTTTGTCGTGCTTATATGGAGTAAGTATACAGGAAAAAAGAGCCTATGAATATAGAAGATGCTAAAAAATTGGAATCTTTTTGGTTATGAATCTATATTTGTTAGAATGAAATGTTATCCTTTTATCATGATGTGAAATAATTCTGAATAATCATTGAAACGTACCCATTTATCCGCTAAGATAGCATCAGATTCAACCATTAATGCAAAGCGAAGGGGAGATTCCATATGAAAGTATTGTACAATGGAGATTTCATTGAAAAAAAGGATGCACATGTTGATATTGAGGACAGAGGCTATCAATTTGGCGACGGAGTCTATGAGGTCATCCGTGTATACAATGGTGCTTTATTTACATTAAAAGAGCATACAGAGCGTCTGTTCAAAAGTGCAAAGGAAATCGGTATTCATCTGCAAGGTACAGTATCAGATATGGAAGAAAAATTAAAACAGCTAGTTGCCCACAATCAATTAACAGATGGTGGTGTGTATATTCAAGTGACGCGAGGAGTCGCACCTCGTAAACATCAATATGCTGATTCCCTTACTCCTCAAATCACGGCCTATACATTCCAGGTGAAAAAGCCTGTTCAAGAGCAGACAAAGGGTGCAAAGGCCTTATTATCTGAGGACCTTCGCTGGTTAAGATGTGATATTAAAAGCTTAAATCTCTTATATAACGTCATGGAAAAGCAAAAAGCGTCTGAAGCCGGTGCGTTTGAAGCGATTCTCATTAGAGATGGTTTTGTAACCGAGGGTACTTCCTCGAATGTATATGCTGTCATAGAGGGTGTGATTCGCACTCACCCAGCAAACAATCTTATTTTAAACGGTATTACCCGTAGAAAGTTGCTAGAGGTATGCGAGGAAGAAGGATGCAGTGTCGAAGAAACCCGTATAACCAAAGAAGAGCTATTGCGTGCGCAGGAAATCTTCATCAGCTCGACAACTGCTGAAGTCATTCCAATTGTTGAGATAGATGGCCAGCGAGTAGGGGAAGGCGTTCCAGGAGAGATCACGAAGCGTGTACTAGAAGGCTTCCAGAAAAAAATTCTACATGAAAGTGAAGCGTCCATTTCTTCATAAAGAAAAAGGCTGTAAACCAACGTTTACAGCCTTTTTGATGCATTTATTTCACAATAAGCACAGGTATATCTGATTTTGATGATAGTTTTTCACTTACACTGCCAAATAGCATTTTTTTTAATCTGCTTTGGTCACGTGCTCCCATGACAATGAGGTCTGCTGATATCTCTTCCGCATATGCGATAATCGCTTCTGCTGGTTCTCCCTCAACAATTTCAATGGCAGCTTCAAACTGCTCCTCATTTAAAAGCATTCTCGCTTCCGCAACGACCTCTTCTGTATGGTCTTCAAAAATGATGGGACTTTGCTGTTCATCATGAGGTACATACACAGGGGGTGTTTGAAGATCTGCCGTGCCGCCGCCGATATAAGCCCCGCCAGTCATTGGGCGCGGTGCATCAAACACCTGTCTGCTTGATTTGCCATCATGTGCATAGGCAACGGTCAGCTTGGCATGCAAGGTTTTGGCCAAAGCGATTGCCTTTTTTAATGCCTTCTTACTGTCTTCATGTCCATCAAACGCAACGACCATCCGATCAGCTTGAAACAATGTCCTCATTCCTTTCAAAAGGAGTCTTTACATTCATGATATACCCGTTATCAAGAAAAGATACACATGAAGGCGATTGCCTTTTTGTTAGAAAATTTCATTTATTGAAAAATATTTATTGACAAAATGGTGACAGCCACTATAAGATAAAAAAAGATTCAAGAGCCAAAAGGAGGAAATGTCATGTGCAACATTGGAAGAATGAAATCAAACTGCATGAATGGGTTGATTCACGTGACAATTACACCTTCATTGGTCATTGAAAAGGAACTCGTATGTTCCAATTGATCGGATGAATCAAGGCGTATGTTGCGTATTTGTCAACATGCGCCTTTTTATCATGTATAAAAGAGGCGTACCAGTCAGCTGGTTGCCTCTTTTTTTGTTGTATTCATTTCGCATCTCGAAATAAAGGGATGGATATCAGCAAATAAATGAAGAGGAGTGAAAGCATGTGAACATGCCAAAAGCAAGACAAATGACAAAAGCTCAAAAGAAGAAACAAGGTGACAGCCAGGAAAATATAGAAAGCGGCTAGCTTTAAAAGGAGAGACAAACATGTTTTCAGTATTTGCGAAATTAGGCTGGTTCTTTAAACAAGAGTGGAGGCGTTATACGATCGCCATTACGCTCCTGCTCATTGTGAATGTGCTTGAAATGCTACCGCCAAGATATCTTGGGCAGGCAGTTGATGACATTCGTTCTGGTCAATTTACAACATCCAGTATTATGTTTTATGTGACTATTTTTTGTGTACTCGGTGTCTTGGTTTATACGCTGACGTATTTTTGGATGTATCAGTTATTTGGCGGAGCGAATGTCATGGAGCGTGTAATGCGCGGGAAACTGATGCGCCACTTACTTAAGATGACCCCCACCTTTTATGAAAAGAAAAAAACCGGTAACTTAATGGCTTTAGGTACTAACGATTTGAATGCTGTTGCCTTAACGACAGGTTTTGGCGTTTTGACATTGGTTGATTCCACTGCTTATATGCTGATGATCTTTTTTACGATGGGGCTGACGATTAGCTGGAAATTAACTTTAATGGCGATTATCCCTATGCCGCTGATGGCGCTCTTGATTGCGTTTTATGGCAGCAAGATTCATGAACGCTTTACAGTTGCTCAAGATGCATTTGGTGATATGAACGACCGCGTCCTAGAATCAGTTGCCGGTGTTCGCGTCATTCGGTCTTTTGTACAGGAAAAACAAGATGTCGAACGTTTTCGCCAAATGACAGATGATGTATTCCAAAAAAATATGCGAGTGGCGATCATTGATTCGTTGTTTGAACCGACAGTGAAATTGCTTGTCGGCGTCAGCTACTTAATTGGAATCGGTTACGGAGCATATCTCGTGTTCCAAAGTGATTTAACCATTGGTGAGCTTGTCGCATTTAACGTCTATCTTGGGATGATGATCTGGCCAATGTTTGCAATCGGTGAGTTAATTAATATTATGCAAAGAGGAAATGCGTCGCTAGATCGGTTGAATCGTACCCTCAGCTACAAGCCGGATGTAACAGATTCAGTTCAGCCAAAAACGTTACAAGAGCCTGGTGATATTCAATTTGATCATGTGACGTTCAGATACCCCACTTCGTCTAAAGATAATTTAGTCGATGTGTCCTTTACTGTGCGAAAAGGCCAGACGATTGGCATTACAGGAAAAACAGGAAGCGGCAAGACAACTATTGTGAAGCAGCTCCTGCGGCAGTACCCGCCAGGTGATGGGCAAATACTGCTATCAGGTGTTCCGATCCAGGAGATTGAATTGGATCAGCTATTTCAATGGATCGGTTATGTACCGCAAGACCATATCCTTTTCTCAAAAAGTGTAGAAGAGAATATGCGCTTTGGTCATATGGAAGCGAAACAAAATGAATTAGCACAAGCAATCAAAGACGCTTATTTTGAAAAGGATTTACGCCTGCTCCCAGAGGGCCTCGAAACCATGGTTGGGGAAAAGGGCGTGGCGCTGTCAGGCGGACAAAAGCAGCGAATTTCCATCGCACGTGCTTTATTAATTGATCCCGATATTTTGATTTTAGATGACTCGCTATCTGCGGTTGATGCGAAAACAGAAACCGCTATTTTAGAAAATTTAAGACAAAATCGGCATGGGAAAACGACGTTTATTACAACCCATCGCCTATCAGCTGTTGAGCATGCGGATCTCATTCTTGTCATGGAAGAAGGACGTATTGTTCAAAAGGGAACCCACCAGGAGCTTATTCAGCAAGATGGATGGTATAAAGAACAATTTCTTCGTCAGCAGCTGACAAATCAGCTGGAAGGAGGGGATGAGGCATGACAACAGGAAGAAGACTCCTTGCCTATGCACTCCTATATAAGAAAGTACTGTCTGTTGCCTTGATCTTTCTCATCATAGCGGTTGGTGCTGAGCTGACAGGTCCATTTATTGGGAAGAAAATGATTGATGATCATATCCTAGGTGTCGAAAAACCGTATGTCGAGGTTAATGAAGAATCAGATGAAACGGTTTATTACCAGGGAAATAACTATATACGAAGCGATCGATTAAAGAATAAAAATGAAGCCGGAAAACAAATTAATGTGGTGCAGGTCGGATTCGGTTACTACTTTGTAAATGAGCCAATTCGTTTTGATGGAAACCGGACGATATCGGGAAATCAGCTCACCATTGATAATGGGAATGAGCACGAAACTTATGATGTAAAGCGTTTATCTAAAGAGGAAATTTTCGCTTTTTATCAGCCTGAAATTAGCGGTTTGGTGCAGCTTGTTTTATTTTATCTAGGGCTGCTCGTCATTGCGATCTTCTTTCAGTATGGGCAGCATTATTTGCTCCAGCGGATTGCAAATCGTATTATCCAAAAAATGAGGGTAGACATATTTGAGCATATTCAAACGCTGCCCATCAAGTATTTTGATAATTTACCGGCTGGAAAAGTAGTGGCACGGATCACAAATGACACGGAAACCATCCGTGATTTATATGTGACAGTGCTTGCTAATTTCGTGACAAGTGCCATTTACATGATTGGAATTTATATCGCCATGTTTTTATTAAATGTGAAACTGGCACTCATTTGTTTGGTAGCTGTTCCAATTATTTTCCTATGGTCGATGACTTACCGAAAGTTCGCTTCGGTATACAATCACCGCATTCGTTCTATTATTAGTGAAATCAATGCGAAGCTAAATGAAGCAATTCAAGGGATGACAATTATTCAAGCGTTTCGCCATGAAAAAGCGACGAAAGAGGAATTTGATGAGTTGAATAACAATCACTTTCGATATCAGCGAAAGATGCTTCATTTAAATTCACTCCTTTCACATAACTTGGTGAACCTGCTGCGTAATTTAGCGTATGTTGCGCTCATTTGTTACTTTGGCGGCGCGTCATTAAGCACGTCTGGTATTGTATCTATTGGCGTACTCTATGCATTTGTCGATTATTTAAATCGATTGTTCCAGCCGATTACAGGCATTGTGAACCAATTTTCGAGATTGGAATTAGCAAGGGTTTCTTCTGAAAGAGTTTTCCGATTATTAGATGAGCCAGGCACAAAAGTAGAAGAACCTGATCAGAAGAAAATGGAGGGACACGTTCAATTTCAAGATGTTACCTTCGCTTATAATGAAGGGAATAACGTATTAAAGAACATTACGTTTGAAGCGAAAAAAGGTCAAACGGTTGCACTTGTAGGGCATACAGGTTCAGGAAAAAGCTCGATCATGAATTTGCTGCTGCGTTTTTATGACATCCAACAGGGAGATATTCTTATTGATGGAGAAAGTATTTATCATCAGTCGCGCCAAACGTTGCGTAAGCAAATGGGCATTGTTCTGCAAGATCCATATTTATTCTCTGGAACAATTGCATCCAATGTCAGCTTAGGGAATGAAGACATCAAAAGAGAAACGATCGAGTCCTCATTAAAGCAAGTAGGCGCAGCAGAGTTATTGAAGCACCTTCCAGAAGGCTTTGATGAACCAGTGGTTGAAAAGGGGAGTACTCTTTCATCTGGGGAACGTCAGTTGATTTCATTTGCTCGTGCACTGGCGTATGATCCAGCGATCTTAATTTTAGATGAAGCCACCGCCAACATTGATACAGAAACTGAAGCGATCATTCAGCGGGCGCTTGATGTAGTCAAAGAAGGACGAACGACCTTTGTTATTGCACACCGATTATCGACCATTAAGAAAGCCGATATGATTTTAGTGTTAGAAAAAGGTGAAATTGTCGAGCGAGGCAATCATGAACAACTCATGCAGCAAGATGGGCTGTATGCACAAATGTATGAACTGCAAAAAGGTGCTGTTGCAAGCAGCTAAACCGAAAGAAGTAGAAAAAGAGCCTCTTTCATATGAAAGAGGCTCTTTGGATTGGCATGAAAAAAGCCGAGAATTTATTTCATTACCTCGACTTTTTACCGGTTGTATATGGTTTGCACGGGCTACATGATTAATAAGCGATGCCGACGCGTTGATGCACAAATTCCTTTGAATTTAACTGTTGATATAAAAAATGTGCGGTATCTTCAACTGAAATTTTCTTTCCATCAATAGGGAGAAAATCTTTCTCATAGCGATATGACCGTGTCACTTCTCCATCTGGTAAATAGGTTGGACAAATAATGGTCCAATCTAGATCAGTCGATTGAAGGATTTCAAACGCTTTGGCGTGCTCTTTAGCTGCTCGGGAAGTGGTTCGCCTTGATTCATTTGTTTCAAAGCGATAAAGCTCGGGCTGCTGCCTTGCTTTTAAGATCCCTGCCGTGCCAATCGTAATAATTCTTGATGTATTTGTTTGCTTCATGGCTTGTACGATATGCTCCATTGAAACAGATAATGTATCATCTCCATCTGTAGATAGACAGCTCACAACAATATCTGCTCCTTTGATCGTTTCAAGTACATCTTCTTGATTTCTTGAATTACCGGTGACTTGAAACATACCCGCAAGCATTCCTTCCCGATTTGTCCGAATCAATGAACGAACCATGTAACGATCATCTACTTGAACGAAACGAAGAAATGCTTGTCCTACACGTCCATGAGCACCGAAAAGAGCTATTTTCATCTGTTCGATCCCTCCACTACATACTATAAGTGAAAAGAACCCAAATTGGTACAATTTTTATGTCATGCTTTTTTTGTAAAGGTGAAAGGACCGAATACTATGAGCATATTCACATAATAGAGAGATCCCTACAAATTGAAAAAGTTCAAAGTTCATACCGGAAATAATGTCCATGAAGATCCGCTCCTTTCTACTCCATGATATGAGCTGAAAAGGAGATTGGTGAGGGGTAAAAACAAAAGAAGACACCTTAAGAGGTGCCTTCTATCATCCAGATATGAAATTAAGCTTTTGTTCCGCCAAGGTTTTGTTGAGCGTAAGACACAAGACGTTTTGTGATTTCTCCACCAACTGAACCGTTAGCACGAGCTGTTGTTTCTGCTCCAAGGTTTACACCAAACTCAGAAGCGATTTCGTATTTCATTTGATCGACCGCTTGTGCAGCGCCTGGAACTAGTAATTGATTTGAACTGTTAGAATTTGCCATGATGTGAATCTCCTTTTTATATATGATTTGGTTTTTGGTTGGGTTTGCTGGAATCGCACCAGCGAAATGATCAAGTCATTTGCCACTTGGCGAAACCCAATGCAGTAACTGCTTTGTACTAAGTATTATGGTTATTTGTGAAGAAAACATACGAAAAAAGGACATGGTAAATGTTGCTTCAATCAACAAAACACCATCACCCAAAAATGAGTGATGGTGTTCAGTATCGTCTTATTCGGCTGAGCGAATGCGCAGCTCAGTATCAGTATCGAAGAAGTGTGCTTTGTTCATATCAATGGCAAGAGGTATAGACTGACCTGCCTGAATATCCGTCCGAGAATCAACACGTGCAATAAACGATTGACCTTCAAGAGAAGAATAAAGCATTGTTTCTGCTCCCATTAATTCAGCCACTTCTACGTTTGCAACAATTTTTGTTCCTTCAGACGCTTCTATAAACACAGGCTCATCATGGAAATCCTCTGGTCTGATGCCAAGAATGACATCCTTTCCGATATAGCCTTGACTTCGTAACACCTTCATCTTTCCTTCAGGTACACGGATGTGCGTTTTACCAACTGCAATGGCGCCGTCAGAGAGCTTTCCTGTAAAGAAATTCATCGCAGGAGAGCCAATGAATCCGCCTACAAACACATTCTCTGGGTTCTCATACACATCCTTTGGCGCACCCACCTGCTGGATAAAGCCATCCTTCATAACAACGAGTCGAGTAGCCATTGTCATGGCTTCAGTCTGATCATGTGTGACATAGATAAATGTCGTTTGCAAACGCTGGTGTAGCTTAGAAATTTCCGCACGCATCTGAACTCTGAGCTTTGCATCTAAATTTGAGAGCGGCTCATCTAAAAGAAAGACTTTTGCATCACGCACAATCGCTCTTCCAAGTGCAACACGCTGTCTTTGACCGCCAGACAATGCTTTTGGTTTTCTGTCTAAATATTGCTCAAGCCCTAATATTTTAGCGGCATTTCGAACCCGTTCATCAATTTCTGATTTAGGAAATTTTCTCAGCTTTAACCCAAAAGCCATATTATCGTACACATTCATGTGAGGATATAATGCGTAGTTTTGGAAAACCATCGCAATATCTCGGTCTTTTGGTGCTACATCATTCATCCGTTTACCGTCTAACAGAAAGTCTCCTTGTGAAATTTCTTCAAGACCCGCAATCATTCGAAGGGTTGTTGATTTTCCGCACCCTGAAGGACCAACAAACACAATAAATTCTTTATCTTCTATATGTAGATTAAAGTTGTCTACTGCTGTTACCTTGTTATCGTACACTTTATAAATTTGATTCAGCATCATTTCAGCCATTGATGATAGCCTCCCATTCCCCTTTTTGAAAGCGCTTTACTTGTAAATAAAGTGTATAAAATGGGGAAGGGTCTGTAAATGGACAACGTGCACAACATCTGATTTTTATTTTTGGGCAGGGTGCTCATGTCTCCGTTTTTTATGAAAGATCGAGAAGTGTCATCATCAAGTAGGCAGCTGATGCTTCTGAAAAATGTCGTATATCTAGACCTGTGCGTTCAATAAATTTATCGATCCGATATTGAAGACTGTTTCGGTGAACATATAAAGTTTTTGCTGCCTGCGATGCATTTAAGTTACATTGCATATAGGTCGTGAGGGTGCGGTAAACGTCCCGGTCAAAGACCGTTTCTTTAAATGCATCAGATATCGCATGAGAGAGGGCGGATGCATCATAACAAATGAGAGCTGGCAGGCATTGATAAAATGTGGCAACACCTGACCTAAGCTTGCCTTGCTGCATATGGTGCAAAAAGAGCTGCTGTTCATTTAACAATCTCATCTGTAAATGGTCATTTGGCAGATGCAACTGTCCCTGTAAAAAGACTGAGTCTGTTAAAAAATCACTTGTAATGGCCTGAGACAAATCATGTAGCTGATCTAATTGGCCATTTGCTGACGTGGCGTTTGTCTGAATGAGCATAGCTGTTTCAGCGCCTGTCCATATAAAATGAGTGCTTTCGAGGCTGCTATTCACAGCCTCTTTTATTTGCTGCCTTTGCTCTGCTTGATGGGCCATTTTAAAATAAGAAACACGGACTGGATGTTGGACGGTTAATGGTTTGTTTTCAAAAAGATAGTCGTACCATTTCTGTTCATCCTCCGTCTGCTGCGTATGAGTTAAATCAATGGGTGTAAGGAAAGAATTGAGAAGAAGTATTTCTCTTGCTGAAAGCTCCGTTTTGTCTACTCCAAATAATTCACCTTCGTCCGTTTGATACCAAAGAATCTGTTTGTCATTTGTAGGTGAACTGATGATATGTTGTCCGTAAACAAGCTTTAACTTTTCTAACATGGCGAGGCTCCTTAAACAGTTTAATCATAGACATGGAATAGCATTAATTCGTGGATTTCTTCTTTTATGGTTGGTTCGACTTCATGAGGCGGAAGCTGAGAGCCCCACTCAATATCACCCGTTTTGTGGTAGATGCCTTCATAATGCGCACCATTGTGAAAAAAGGATATTTTCCAGCCTGGCAATTGTGCTTTTTTAAAGAGGGGTTTCCATTGAAAATGAGAGATCATATCATCATTGCCTCCTTGCTTTTATTGATGAAACAATAAATAAACACGACAATACGGAAACAACCTTGAACTTGGTTTTATTGTATCTCATCTGATGTAAAGAGCATAGGAAAAGCACAGATTTTAGAACATCTTCACACGAAACGAAAAACAATCAGTAGACGTTCGCATGGTCTGTATTCGTGAGAGCGACTTGTGAAAGATAAGATGCGTAATCCACGATTCTTTTACCAATCAGCCATTCCGAGTTTTTCAAGGACGCATGCTGGAAAACCTCACGACCGGGGCGAGAATTCGCTTCAAACATCCAGATCTCATCTGTGTGGTCAATGCCTAAGTCAAAACCGATCTCACCGATGTGGCCGGGCATTTTTTCATCTATTACCTCGCTAAGCGTGATGGCAGTATGAGAAAGCTTTTGTAAAATCTGCAAACGTCTTTTCTCTTCGGGAAAGACATCATAGAGTGTTTTGACCGATCCTCCATGTAACTGATGGGTCGTGATTGTGTGATTTCCTGAGACTTTTGCCGCTGTTGCCGTGACTGTCCAATGACCGTACTTATTTTTATTCGTATGAACTCTGAAATCTAGCGGTTGATGATCGATATGCAAAAGCTCAATGCCTTGTTGGGCAATAAAGTCATGAATGACGCAATCTTTTCGCAGCTGTTTGACGAAATGATCTACTGAATCATATGAAATAGACTTCCCTTTATTTGATCGTACAGTGATTCCGTTTTCCGCATTCTTTAACTGATAAATGCCGTCCCCGTGACTTCCGTTTGTCGGTTTTAAGTAAATAACATGATGCAGATGGAGAAGTGTTTCTATTTTACTTAGAGCGTCCACAGGATCTAATTGAATGGAATGTGGCAGAAAGGACCTTGTTCTTTTATCTGTTAATAATTTTTCATGTATATGCCATTTATTAAAAAAATAAGGGTTGAACCAAGGGATTTCGTAGTCTTGAGTGAGTTTCCGCTGTGTTTCTTGAATGAATGCTGACTGAGCAGATTTTCTATTTGGAAGACGGTCGTAAACAACTGATGGCAGGGGCACTTCTTTTTTAATCCATCTGTGCTCTTGATAGAGCAGTCCTTCTACTGTGCCTTTTTCCCAATCAATAGAATGAGTACCAAAAAGATATGCAAAGCCACTATGCTGCTTGAAAGATTGCAGCAGCTTGATGAAAAAATCTGTTCTTGCTCCTAATGGCTGCGTACTATGTTCAAAACCTGCGGTGAAAATGCCGATGAGTGGCCCTATAAAAAGTGTATGGTCAACGATGATCACATCAGCTGTTGATTGGTAAGGAATCAGTAAATCTCTGTAGAGGTCATTTGATAATAAAATTTTATTTGTATGCTGATGATAGGAAATGGTGAAGCCCTCTACTAACCGAGACCCTAAAGCAAGAGAATAGAATGCATCCTGCTGTTTATAATGGGCGGGAAGATGAATTGTTTTTTCACTTGTGAGATGAGGGACGATGATGCAGCGATTTCTGTTCATCAGAAACCTCCTTCGGTTGAGCTCTTATAGATTTCGCATGTTCAAGAATAAATCGGATCAATTGATCTTCCTTTTCAGGATATGCCTTTAAAAGAGCCGATCGTCCTGGCTTTGATCTGATATTTGATATGAAAAGTCTGCCTTCACTTGTATGAAGTAGGTCTATAGCAAGCTCAAAGCATGGAGAAAAGGTTTTATCTACATATGCTGGGAGAGCTGACTGAATGGATGTAATATCATCTAAAAGGAGCTCTTTGACTTGCGGCTGCAATGAATGTAAGTAGTGGTCAAAGCCTACCACATGATTGGAATTTTGTGTATTGTTTAAAAGGCTATTTTCCGCAGGTGACTTTGTGAGAATCCCCATGCTATTCCATTGATTTTGTGAATCTTTCATAAGAAAAATCCTTATTTCATCGAATGAAAAATCTTTTTGGTCACTCGTGTTAAAAAATTGAAGGAAATATCGACCTACAAACTTTTTGCACCAGCGTTCAACCTCTGAGGGGCGATAAAATGTGATGACCTGCTTGGGACCTAGCTGAACAGTGAATGTTTTATCTACTAAGGAAATGAAGTAAGTAGATGTTGCATGCTGTTGAGAGAGCGGCTGCATTTTACAATATCCACCCCTTCTTACCATGTTGAGAAGGTCCGAAGGCTCTTTCAATAATGAGCAGACCGGCAAATATGGCTGTAAAGAGGGGAGGAGGCGAAGCTGTTCGAATAGCACCATTTTATTTGGGATTCCAGTATTCAAAAATTCTGTTTTTGGATACTTTTTTAGCCATTCCATGATCGGTTTTGCTTTTTTAGATTGTGCGTCATGCTGGTAAAGACATCGATCGTAAATCAAGTCTGGAATTTGAAATTCTCCGGCTACAAACCCTTGGTCAGTCGTATATGTTTGACCTTGTATCAAATTCGAAGCAGGCTTTAAATCAAGTGGTGTGAAACGAACAACCTCTAAATCAAAAGAAGAAGCAGCTTTGGCGATTTGATGTGTGAATGCCTCTTCATGCTGCGGAGAAAGGGTCACAATACCTAATGTTGCCGTCATGATAAAACACCTTCTTTTCAAGTTCATTTTTTACCTTCAGAAAAATACGTTTTCATGATTTTACAGAAACCTTACGCTCCTTTATCATTACGACAGATTGCTTGATCATATGTCTCGCTGCATGCTTCATTTGCTTGGGATCTTGCTAACCACTATAATACGTATAGATCAAAACAATAAACATCGGGTATTGTTTGAAAGGTAGATGACGACTTTGAATATATTCACAACGTTTATCTTTATGATTGTTATAGGAGCAGTCATAGGAGCAGCGACAAACCATCTTGCAATTAAAATGCTTTTTCGTCCTTATAAGCCATATTATTTATTTGGTAAACAGCTCCCATTTACACCAGGGCTCATTCCTAAAAGAAGAGACGAGGTAGCCAAGCAGGTTGGTGTCATGGTAATGGAGCATTTGCTTACGCCAGAAGGTATTCAAAAACGATTTGAATCATCTGAGGCAAAGCAAGAGATAATGCATGCCGTTCATCGATATATTGACAAAGGCGCTGAAATGGAGATCACGGTGCTATCCTTACTAGAAAGCTTCGGCGCATCACAGGCTGACGTAAAAGCAGATAAATGGCTCCATCAGTGGTCTGATCAAAAGCTCGATTCACTTCTTGAAAAATACGATCAGCAGACTTTATCTGAATTGCTCCCAACTGAAGTGGAAAATAAAATCTCCACAAAAATTCCAGATGCAGCAGATTATATTTTAAAGAGGGGGATCCATTACTTTGAAAGTGAAGAAGGTAAAGCAAGACTTGGCAATATGATTGATGATTTCTTAAAGGAACGAGGAATGCTTGGCAGTATGGTCCAAATGTTTCTTGGGAATACGAGCTTAATTGACCGTGTACATCCTGAAATCATCAAGTTTTTAAGAAATGCAGAAACCAAAAGGTTTTTGTCAGATTTGCTTGTTCAGGAATGGGACAAGGTAAAGCAGTTTTCACTTCATGAGCTTGATGAAAAATGGAATGTGAAAGAGCTTGTATTTAGTGTGAAAAGACAATTACTTTCCCATTTTTCTACAAAACTGATCTTAGACAGACCAGTTGGGGTTTATGTCAGTGCTGTAGCGGATGATCTCAAAACACAAATTGCGCCGGTATTGATTAATAAGGGAATCGAAGCGGCATCGAATGCTTTAGAGGGTCTGCTTGCCAAGCTTCAATTTGAAGAAATTATTCGTGAGCAAATTGAACTTTTCCCACTTGAAAAAATGGAGGAGCTTGTGGTCAGCATCTCTAATAAAGAGTTAAAGATGATCACCTTCCTAGGCGGCCTTTTAGGCGGAATGATTGGCGCGATCCAAGCTATTTTTGTCACGATATTTTAAGATCAGCTAGAGAAATTTTGATGAATTCATTGTATATATGTGAAACGAAAGCCATAGTTTGTTATAGTGGAGTGGTGTCCGCCGATCATATCGGTGATAACGGATAGAAAGGAGACATAACATGTCTGTAAATCTTTATGATGTTGCATATGACCTTGAAAAAGCACTGCGTCATAGCGAAGAATATTCAGCGTTAAGAAATCTTTATGATGAGGTAAACGGGGATGAGTCCTCTAAAAGAATGTTTGAGAACTTCCGTGACATTCAAGTAAACCTTCAACAAAAACAAATGACTGGTCAAGAGATTACACAAGAAGAAGTAGAGCAAGCGCAAAAAACGGTTGCACTTGTGCAGCAGCACGATAAAATCTCTCAGTTGATGGAAGCAGAGCAACGCGTGAGTGTTCTCATCGGCGAATTAAATAAAATTATCATGAAGCCTCTTGAAGAGCTTTATGGAAATACAGAAGAAAATTAATGGAAAGGGCGATAAAATTCGCCCTTTTTTTATTTCACATTTCCCCCGCATATCTTTTAAAAAAAGGTTGTCGAAGCTCATAAATTCTGCGATAATACTTATTGAAAGTGCTTTCAAAAGAGCACTCTCAAGGACAATTGGGTGCGTTTCACTTGGGATTTACGGCGGTGAGCCAAACGAGAGAGAAGCGCTTCTGGGAGAAACGCAAAGCATAAGGGGATCTGATATAAGCAATGCTTTGATGTGTGAAAGATAAGGGGATTATGGGGAGCTTCATCACTCCATTGTTACGCATCCAAACCATACATAAAAAAAAGCCTAGGGGTAGGCTTTTTTTATTTACCGTTGATTCATAAAGCAGGGATTGCAATCAACTGCATGTTCTAAAGCATCAAGCTAGGGCATATCCTCATCTTAAGTACAGTCATCAAGAAGGGGGATGCCTCAGTGTCAAAAAAACTACTTGCACTCAATATAGATGGAACATTACTTCGTTCCAATGGAAAAATCCATTCCGCTACAAAAGAAGCTGTGGAATATGTGAAGAAAAAAGGGGTTTACGTGACGGTTGTCACCAATCGGCATTTTCGGGCAGCTCAAAAAATTGCCAAGGCGTTGAAGATTCCAAATTCAACCCTTGTGACGCATAGTGGTGCTTTTATTGCTGATAAACTCGATGAGCCGCTTCATGTGAAGAAATTAACGGAAGAAAAAACATTCAATCTTGTGCAAATTCTTGAAAGTTTTGACTGTAATGTCCGCTTGTTGCATGAAAAATTCTCGATTGGCAATCGGAAAAAAACACAGTCTCAACTGATGGGAAAGACGTTGATTCATCCGTCTGATCCGATTTTTTATCCCGTTCAATTTGTAGAATCATTAAGTGATATGCTGATGGATGAACCGGTCAGCACACCAGTGATTGAAGTATATTCGACTGCAGAGCTTCAGCCTGAGATTCACAAGACCATTCAACAAGCATTCCCATCTGTCGATCTCATTAAGATCAGTGATGAGAAAATGAATATCGTATGCAAAGGGGTTTCTAAAGAAGCAGGACTTTCTCTTTTAACCTCGGCGCTAGGTTTTACTTTAGAGGATACGGTTGTCATCGGCCATGGACCAGATGACATCCCAATGCTGGAGTTAGCTGGCTTAGGCGTCGCTATGGGAAATGCACCTCATTCGGTCAAGCGTAAAGCCGATTGGGTGACGCGATCTAACGATGAACAGGGCGTCGCTTATATGATTAAAGAATACTTTAGAATGCAGCAAAGGGAAGGCTTTTTGCATCAATTCGATATTAAACGATAATATAGTGAAGGCCCTGTCCATCAAGAAATGGCAGGGTCTTCATCTGTTCCTTTCATTGCTTTTCCTAGATGAATTTTGTAAAATGAAACAAGTTTGAAGATAAAGGTGATACGATGCGAATTTTAATTAAAGGGCTATCAGATGAACGATTTCATCGCCCGCTTGTCAATATAGCAAACTTATTTGAAGAAGATAGTGAAGTGCTGTTTGATCCGGGTGAACGGGATGACGGTCTAGTGATGGTGTTTAGTTGGAAAGAAGAACGTGGAATGGTTGAAGCATCTGGCCACATCGCTGGTTCACACATCAACAGTCGTTTTACAAGAGATGTGCCAGAGGGCTTGAACGATAAGGAGCGCTGGAAGCAAATCAAAAACACAGTGCTGTCTGTTTATTTACACCTGCTTCAGGAGCATACAGGGATGACGCAAAAATGGGGGATTCTCACAGGGATACGCCCTACGAAATTACTTCATAAGATGCTAAGAGAAGGTATGACAAAGGAAGAAGCACATGCGGCGTTAAAGCGTGATTACTTGATTCATGAAGAAAAAATTGATTTGATGCAGGAGATTGTTGATCGCCAGCTTCAAGCAATTCCAGATCTGTATGACCTTCAGCAGGAAGTGAGTATTTATATAGGTATTCCTTTTTGCCCAACAAAATGTGCTTATTGCACGTTCCCTGCTTATGCCATTAAAGGACAAGCTAAAAGAGTGGGAACGTTTCTGTTTGGTCTGCATTATGAGATGCAAAAAATGGGTGCATGGTTAAAGGAACACGGGATCAAAGTGACGACCGTTTATTTTGGCGGAGGCACACCAACGAGTATCACAGCGGAAGAAATGGATTTGCTGTATGAAGAAATGTATCGCTCGTTCCCTGATGTGAAACATATTCGAGAGATTACGGTTGAAGCTGGACGTCCTGATACGATTTCGCCTGATAAGCTTGAGGTGCTAAATCGCTACAATATTGACCGGATTAGCATCAACCCGCAATCGTATGAGAATGAGACACTGAAAGCCATTGGCCGGCATCATAGTGTGGAAGAAACGATTGAAAAGTATCATTTATCAAGACAGTACGGCATGAATAATATTAACATGGACTTAATCATTGGTTTACCGGGTGAAGGACTAAAGGAATTTCAGCACTCCTTACAGAAGACGGAAGAGCTTAGACCAGAATCTTTAACCGTGCACACACTCTCCTTTAAAAGAGCGTCTGAGATGACGCGCAATAAAGAGAAATATCAAGTGGCAGACCGTGAAGAAATCATACGTATGATGGATGAAGCGGTCGCTTGGACGAAAAAACATGAATATCATCCATATTATTTATATAGACAAAAAAACATCTTAGGTAATCTTGAAAATGTCGGATATTCATTAGATGGACAGGAAAGTTTGTATAATATCATGATTATGGAAGAGGTCCAGACGATCATTGGCATTGGATGCGGCGCAGCCAGTAAATTCATTGATCCGCGAACAGGCAAAATAACGCAGTATGCCAATCCGAAAGATCCAAAATCGTATAATGATCGCTATGAGCACTATACGGAAGAAAAAATTCAATTCCTTGAATCATTATTTGTTTCTCATGTGTAAACACTGTGGTGACGCAGTGTTTTTTTCATTTATAAAAGGGTATATAGGTGATAAAAAGTTAAAGCAGGTGTACATATGATTGATGTGATCGGAATTGGGATTGGTCCCGCGAATTTAGGATTGGCCGCTTTATTAGAGGAGTATGAAGACGTCACATGCTGTTTTTTTGAACAGGAGGATGAGTTTGCTTGGCATCCTGGTATGCTGATCAAAGGAACGGATTTGCAAGTTTCCTTTCTAGCAGACCTTGTGACGATGGCGAATCCAAGAAGTAGGTATACATTTTTGAATTATTTACATGAATCAAACAGGCTTCACCGATTTTATACATTTGAACAATTTGATATACCTCGGAGAGAATTTAATGAGTATTTGTCATGGGTCGCAAATGAATTAGATAGTTGTCAGTTTGGAATGAAAGTAGAAGAAGTGACGGACTGTCAAGGTGGTTATCTTGTGAAAGTTCGGCGAATGAAAGACGGTTCGCTTTCTGAATATCGTGCAAAACATGTCGTACTTGGAACTGGAAGTAAGCCAATGATTCCTGTTGATGTGCCAGAAGCTGCATGGCCTTATGTGACCCATAGCAGCCGTTATTTAGATCAGCAGAAAGAACTTCACGAAGCTGAGTCGGTGACGGTAATCGGCTCCGGACAGAGTGCAGCCGAAATTTTCTTAGATCTCCTTCAGCATCAAAAGAAAGGACAGCAGCTTTCATGGTTTACGCGATCTAGTGAATTTAGAGAGCTGGAGACAGCAGAGCTTGGTCAGGAGCTATTTACGCCAAAGTATGTGGAATATTTTCATTCGCTTCCTTACGAAGAACGTATGAACACATTGCCTAGACTGACTGGATTAAGAAATGGCATAGATGCATCGACGCTCTCTCGCATTTATCAGGAATTGTACCATCGCTCTGTGTCAGGAGAAGAGCCATCTGTTGTTATTCAGCCGATGACCGAGCTTGAAGCGATTCATATGGAGAAGCATCAGCCTTTGGAGCTGCACCTTAGGCAGTGGCAGCTGAAGAAAGAAAAGAACATAACAGCAGATCATGTGGTATTGGCTACAGGATACACGCCGAATATTCCGGCATGGTTTAGCGCGTATGAACCTTTCATTGAATGGGAAAGTGATGAACATTTTAAAGTGACAGAAGATTTCAGGCTTGTGTTCAAAGACGAGCGCCCACATCATTTCTTTACATTCACGCACCTAGATCACTCTCACGGAACAGCGGCGACCAATTTAAAACTATCCATCTACCGAAACCAGAAAGTAATTCAAACCATTCGCGGGGTTAAAGAAGCGCCAGTGAAGCAAGAAACAGCATTTCAGCAATTTGAATAAGAAATGAAAAAGGGCCCCAGCATAGGGCCCTTTGCAATTAAACAGTTGTTTCTTTTTTCACTTTTGGTTTTTCTGTTTTCCATTTGAAGATTTTGTTTAGGATTTGATAGATTCGCTTAGATTCTTTCGTCACAAGGGGTCCTAGAATGGCAAGGATGAGGACGTACAGTGCAGCGAACGGCTTCAATGTAGCGGCAAGACCGCCTGCAATGCCAAGCTCGGCTACGATGATTGAAAATTCTCCTCTTGAGACGATGGTTAATCCAATATTAGAAGAGGCTTTATGAGAAAAGCCAGCTCTCCTTCCGGCAAACATCCCGGCAGTGAAGTTCCCAATTAAGGTGAGGATTACAGCGCCGATTGCAAGCCAAAAGGCATCCCCTAATGTAAATGGATCAATACTTAGACCGAAGCTGAAGAAGAACATCGCCCCAAAGAAATCTCTAAATGGAACAACGAGATGTTCGATGCGGTCTGAATGCTCTGTTTCTGAGAAAACGAGGCCAAGTAAGAGAGCGCCAATTGCTTCTGCTACATGGATCGTCTCTGAGAAACCAGCAACGAAGAACAAAGCGGCAAAAATCACAATGATGAACACTTCGTTCGAACGGATATCGAACAGCTTATTTAATAGTTTTGGCAGCCTACGCGCGATGATAAAGAAAAGCATCATATAACCAAAAGCGATTAAAATAGATAATAAGGCACCGCCAACGGATGTGGCATCTCCAAGGACAAGACCTGATACGACGGATAAATAAACGGCGAGGAAAATATCCTCGAACATAATAATCCCAAGAATTAACTCTGTTTCAGGGTTCGCTGTCCGTTTCAAATCGACAAGGACTTTGGCTACAATAGCGCTGGATGAAATGGTAATAACACCTGCCATAATGAGAACCTCAAGGAATCCAAATCCTGTGATAAAACCGTAAAGCAGTCCTAAGCTAAAGTTAATCAAAATATAAATAGATCCGCCGACTGCAATGGATTTACCCGATTTAATGAGTTTTCCGACAGAGAACTCAAGTCCAAGGTAGAAAAGGAGGAACAAGACACCCATTCGACCAAAAAACGAAATAATTTCGGTGCTTTCGATAAATTTCAAATCAATGATCCCGATGGTTGGAGCATGCGGCCCAACAATCATTCCAAGGACAATGAGAAAAGGGATGATAGAGAATTTAATTTTATTGGCGATTAAGCTGGCGATGGCAATGAGAATGAGCGCCGTCCCAACTTCAAAGACTAAATGATCCATTCATCACTCTCCCCCTCTAGAAAGAAAATCACGTATCAATCGCTTCAAGTGTTTTCTTTCGCCCGAAATGACCATCGTATCATTTGCTTGAATAATCGAATCGGCACCAGGGTTGAGTAATTTTTCATTTGTATGTTTAATGATCGCAATCACGGTGACTTCATAATTTTGTCTCACATCTAAATCACCGAGTGTATGTCCAACCGCTTTTGCACCTTTTTCCACCTTAAACCATTCAATGATCAAGTCATTGAAGGCCATTTCAATGGTTTCAAGTGCCTGAGGTTTATACACCATACCGCCGATAATAGCAGCGATTTGCCGGGATTCAGCATCATCGAGAGAAATCGTGGACAGAACTTCATCTGGATCATCATCGTCAAAGCGATAAATCTCCCGTCTGCCATCATCATGAATCACAATCGTCATCTTTTCTCTATTTCTCGTTTCAATTTCAAATTTCTTTCCGATCCCAGGAAGATCATTTTCTTTAATATTCATTTTATCCCTCCGAATATGATAGGTTGTGTTTTTTCATATAGTGAATATGGATGAAATAAAATGAATCAGTAGAGGTAATTTGATTGACACATAATGGGGATCGCACACTTCATTTCCAAAAAACATAGATCAATGGATAACGCAGCTAATGGAGCAAGCTTTGAAAGAAAAGCTTTTGAATCAACCATTGATATTCTGTCCTTTAACAAAATAGAGGAGGCATGTTTTTTTGAAAATGGAGGTATCTTCACGGCGTTTATTTCTTCATCATAGATAGATGGAGAAATAAGGCTGGGTGTGCTCGCTTCTGCCTGTGAAGCAAAAACGACATTTGAAAAGGGAGAAAACATGACGATGAAGCTAACCAATATGAGCATGGAACACCTTATCAAAAATCCTCCCCCTTTCAAAATGTTTTTCTTTCTTATTTTACTATATAAAAATATATTTCTTGTTTCAACAATTATGCTTATTTTAGTATCAATTGATCTTGAAAATTTTCATTCAGAGGAAAAGGAATTATTCGGGCGGAAAGGGAAGTAAGTCATGAGCTTTAAATGAAAAGGGGGATGGATGATGACATATATCAATTGTCAGTTAGACGGGGATGTTTTTGAAATCGTTTTCAATAGGCCAGAAGCTTATAATTCATTTCATGTGGACATGTTTGCTGAATTCAAAGAGGCGTGTGATACCGCGGGGGAAAGCGATGCAAAAATCGTTGTGATCAAGGGAATGGGAAAAGGGTTTTCAGCAGGCGGAGATATTGGAATGATGCTTAAGCAGGAAGGGGAAGAAGAGTTCCATCGTGTGATGGATTTAATCGAGGGAATTACACTTTCTCTAGCCAGTATGAAAAAAGTGACGATTGCCCTTGTCCACGGATCAGCAGCAGGCCTTGCTTTTAGCTTTGCTTTAAGCTGTGACTATTTATTTATGCATCAGGATGCAAAACTCGCTATGAATTTTAATGGAATAGGGTTAATTCCAGATGGCGGAGGGCATTTTTTCCTCACAAAAAGAGTCAGTGAACAAACTGCCAAACAATTGATTTGGAGCGGACAAAAGCTGCCGGCTGAAGAAGCGCTAAAGCTACGCCTCGCAGATGGTGTATTTCAAGATGAGGTCGATACGTATCAAAAAGTGTGTGTGAAGCCGTTTATCAACATGCCGCTTCAAGCATTTATTGAAACAAAGATGATCTATTTCCAGCAGTCAGAACCTCAGCTGCTAGCAGTTCTTCAAAAGGAGAGGGCAGCACAGGCAAGACTGAGGAAAAGTCATGATCATAAGGAAGGCATTCAGGCATTTTTAGAAAAAAGACGTCCTGTGTTTCAGCAAGTATAAGCGAATGTGAGGCCGGCTAGCGCCGGCTTTTTTAACGTTCAAATAAAAGGAGATTGCCTGCATCATCCACAAGCCGATGAGAGTGCTTTGTGTATTGTTGTTCGGTTAAGCGGTGACGCCCTAATTCCTTCGCCTTTTCATCACTATCTGCTGTGATTTTTTCATTTAATAAGGTCTCACCTGACCGGTCAAAGACGGTTAAAAAGTATACCTTCTCCATTTCTCATCTTCCTTTCCTCTGTTTTTTAATGTAATTAAACAAAGGATAAGACAAAACCTCTTTTTTAGTCCTTAAAAATGTGTTTTTTAGAATGAGAGCGATAGAACGTGCATTCGTAAAAATGACGTGATAAAATATGGACAATAACAGTATCGGACAAGGAGATAGACGTTTGACAAAGCTGACCTTTATTCATGCCGCAGATCTTCATTTAGACAGTCCATTTGCGGGAATGTCAAATTTACCAAGCCAAATATTTAAGCGGCTTAAAGAAAGCACATTTCAAAGTGCCAAGAACATGTTTGATCTTGCCATTGATCGAGCAGTAGACTTTGTGCTGCTGAGCGGAGATTTATTTGATGAATCAAATCGTAGCCTGAAAGCACAGCTTTTTTTAAGAAATCAGTTTCTAAAGCTGCAAACACACGGGATTGAAGTCTTTATGATTTACGGTAATCATGATCATTTAAGCGGTGAATGGACACCGATTGAGTGGCCAGAGAATGTGCACGTTTTTTCAAGCAGTACGCCAAGTGAGCAATCCTATTATAGAGGGGAGCAGTTTGTCGCAAGTATTTATGGATTTAGCTACAAAGAGCGGGCTGTCTATGAAAATATGACAGCTCATTATGTCAAAACGACAGATGCAGCCTATCACATTGCGATGCTTCACGGTACATTAGCCGGACAAGAAGGTCATGATGCGTATGCGCCATTTCAGCTTCAGCAGCTCCTTTCGCGAGATTTTGATTATTGGGCGCTCGGGCATATACATAAGAGAGCCCTTCTCCATGAAGCCCCATTTATTATTTACCCTGGCAACTTGCAGGGCAGACATATAAAAGAAACGGGAGAGAAAGGCTGTTACTTTGTTCACCTCTCCGGAGATTTTGAGACAGCGGAGTTTATTGGCTGTGCAGATGTCATTTTTGAGACATTGGCAATAGACATCACAGAAACGCTGCATATGACAGACCTTGTGACACTTGTAGAAAGAAAGATGAGTGAACTGAAAGGTCAGGGAGTTCCTCATTTTGTGAAAATTGAATTGACTGGTGACGCCCCTGCTTACTTTGAGGGCACGCAGCTTGAGGTGCTCGAGGAGCTGATGGCTGTCCTTCATGAGCAAGAAGAAGATGAAGATGTGTTCGTTTGGGTGACGTCGATTGACTGCCGCACAAACGAGGGTGTCGTCTATCCAGAAGATTCTTTTTTGAAGGAATTAACATCAGAAATTGCACAGTTTGAGGCATATGAAGAGCTGCTATCACCGATCAAGCGTCACCCCACCTATAGGAAGTCAGGGAAAACTTTCACAAAAGAGGATGAAATGGATATAAAAGAAGAAGCTCAAAGACTGCTGACAGAACAGCTGAAGCAATTATGAGAAAAGGAGAGGCAAAATGAAAATACGTTCACTCCATATAGCCAATTTCGGAAAGTTTTCAAATCGAACCTTTCACTTTTCTGATGACGGTTTTCAGCTAGTTTATGGCCTGAATGAATCGGGGAAAACGACATTAAAGGCGTTTATCGAATCGATGTTATTTGGTTTTTCGAAAAACAAGGTGTACAAGCCGAAACAGGGATCTTTTTATGGCGGCTCCCTCACTTGTGTAGATGAGGAGCTAGGCGTCATTCACATTGAAAGAACGTCTGATCGAGGCGGTCAAGCACAGGTGGCTTTACCGAATGGTGATGTGAAAGACGAAGCTTTTTTACGCACCATTTTAAAGGGAACGGACCGCAGATTATTCCAATCGATTTATTCATTTGATGTGTTTGGACTGCAAAATGTCCAAGCCTTAAACCAAGATCAAATCGGCGAATTTCTACTTTTCTCAAGTTTATTTGGCTCAGATGCGGCCTCAAAGATGGATAGCAGACTGCTAAAGCAGCAGGAGCAGCTATTTAAACCAAATGGACGCAAGCCAGAGCTAAACCAGCAGCTTGATCGTTTAAAAGAGCTGACAGGCCAGCTGAAACAAGCCAAATTGGTAGAAGGCCGTTATGCCGAAAAAAAACGGGAGCATTCTGAATTAACGGAGAGTATAGAGCAGCTTCAACATGAAATGAAACTTCTAGAAGAAAATATTCAACAGCTAACAGAACACATTCGCCTGTACCCCATGATAGAGAGCAAGGTGGAGCTAAAAATGGAATTGGCGCATTATCCAGAACGAGTCAAACGGTTTAAACAAGAAACCGTGCACGAACTTGATAAACTAGAATCACACCTTCACCCAAAACAGGCGCAATTGACGGCACTGAAGCAGAAATTAGATCACTTGCAAACCTCGCTGGCACAAGTTCAACCACTTTATAAAAATGACATGTTCATAGAGATGAAGCGTATCGTGGACGAATCAACTAAGGCTGAGCTTGTGATGAAACGCTTAGCGGAAGGTCAAGCAGAGCGTGATTCCTTGAAACAAAAGATAGAAGAAGCGACAGCGAAGCTGAGATGGCAGCGCCCAATGAAGCTGGATCAAATTGATGACTCACTTGATTTTGAGTGGAAATTAAAGGAGGCTGTCAGCCAATACGTTCGTCTCATGGAAAGAAAAGCGCAGCTCGATGATCGATTTGATCATGCAAGACATGAGCTAGAAGAAGCGGAAGCCGCTCTAAAAGGATTAAAGGAACAGCAGGCTAAGGAGCATGGCGCAGAGGAAGCCAGAGGAACAAGAACGAAAGAGAAGCAGGTTCATTCCCAGGCGTGGTTATTCCCTGCCATATTTATGTTTGATGCTGTGATCTTACTCGTATTATTCTTTTTAGCAGAGTGGTGGGTGACAGTACTCTTTGCAGGTTTTTCTGTTTTTGTCTTCATTGCCATTTATCCATTCATTCAACATTCTCAAATGAAGCAAGGAAATAGCGGAGAGACTGCTGATTCCTTTCAGATTCAAGCAGCTTCAGCTGAAACGCTTCTGAGGCAAAAGGAGCTTCTGTATGAAAGAATCATTCGGCAATATGAAGATTGGGAGCTAGAGCTAGAACCGGTCCAACAGCAAGTAGAGGAAATGAAAAGACAGCTGGGCTTATCCTCAGAGCTTTCTTTCCTCGTAGAAGCCTTCCATATTCTGAAACAATTAAAAACGAATACAGCGGCGTATGAGGAGCTTACCCGGGAAATAGGTGTGCTTGAAGGCCAGCAATCAATTTACGAGCGTAGAGTATTCGCGTTAAGCAACTTACTTCAAAGAAATGAAGGAACCATTCAAGAGAACATCTCTGCCTTTCAAGAGATATTGAAAGAGGAGGCTACAAGGGAACAAGAACGTCAGGCATTGAATGTATCTATTCAACATGTGGAGCAGCAGCTGACAACACTTGAAGGGGAAATTCAATATTACGAAAAACAAATTGGTCAGCTTTTTCGTCAAGTAGAAGCTGAGTCAAAAGAAGATTACCACGTTCTTTCTCATTTATCTAAAGAATACCGGGAGAGGCTGTACAAATTGCAGCAGCTGAACCAAGAGCTAAGCAGAAGCGGCAGTGTTCATAAGGAAGAGGGGCTTGTTCGGAAAGGATTACGCCTCCTTGAGGAGGAATGCGAAGAAGCGAAGAAGCATCTACAGGATAATCAACTGAACTTGAGGAAGATGGAAAAACGTTTAGCAGAACTATCAGTGGACATCCGTCAAATAGAAGCCTCAGGTACAGTGTCTGATTTGACTCATCAGCTTTCGATAGAGCAGGAGCATGCAAAGCGCCTTGCGAAAAAGTGGGCGGCAATTCAGCTTGTTCGCTCCGTTATTCGAGAAAAATTAAATGAACATAAAGAAACAAGGCTGCCAGCTCTCCTTCAAACTGCTTCGCGTTTTATTCAGCCATTAACCAATGATCGATATGAAGCCATTTTATTTTCATCGGAAGATGACCGGCTCATTGTAAAAAGGATGGATGGACGAATATTTCGCCCAGAGGAGCTTTCGCAGGCAACATGTGAACAAATCTATCTCGCGATTCGATTTGCGCTTGCATTGTCTCATCAGCAAGAATGTCAGCTTCCGTTTATGATGGATGACAGCTTTGTTCATTTTGATCATGTCCGTCTAGGAAGAGTGCTGGAGATGATGAATGAAATGACTCGTTTTGAGACGCAGCTGTTTTATTTCACCTGTCATCATCATATGAAGCAAGCAGCAGAAGATCGTCAGATTACGAGTTTAGCAGTTGAGTGATTGACAAATAATGACTTATGTTATACTTATATGAGCAGAAATATGGAAGGAGCTTTTATTGAATGGCTAAAGGGATCATGACCTATGATGTCGGCGAACAAGTTGACCTGCATTTATTAATTAAATCATCTACTAAAGGTATTGCGAGTAATGGCAAACCATTTTTAACATTAATTCTTCAAGATCAAAGTGGGGATATTGAGGCGAAGCTATGGGATGCAAAGCAGAATGATGAACTCACCTATGCTGCGCAAACCATCGTGAAGGTAGTAGGTGACATTCATCATTACCGCGGGAGGAATCAGCTGAAGCTTAGGAATATACGCCCTGTTGCTGAAAACGAGCAAATTCGAATTGATGATTTTCTCGAAACAGCTCCTATTCCAAAACACGATATGATGGATACGATCATGCAATATATCTTTGATATGAAAAACCCTAATATTCAGCGTGTCACAAGGCATTTGCTGAAGAAATACGGACAGGAATTTGCCGATTATCCAGCAGCGACAAAAAATCATCATGAATTTGTCTCTGGTCTCGCTTATCACGTTGTGTCCATGCTGCATTTAGGTAAATCAATTGTTGACCTATACCCATCACTCGATCGAGATCTTTTATATTCTGGCATCATTCTTCATGATTTAGGGAAGGTAAAAGAGCTTTCAGGTCCAGTCTCAACCACCTATACGGTGGAAGGGAACTTAATTGGACATATTTCCATTATGGTGACAGAAATTGCGAAAGCTGCAGAAGAGCTTGGCATTGATTCAGAAGAAATACTGATTCTACAGCACTTAGTACTAAGTCATCACGGAAAAGGAGAGTGGGGTAGCCCTAAACCACCAATGGTGAAGGAAGCCGAAATTCTCCACTATATTGATAATTTAGACGCGAAGATGAACATGATGGATCGTGCGCTTGAGCATGTGAAGCCAGGAGAATATACAGAACGTATTTTTGCACTAGAGAATCGTTCGTTTTATAAACCAACCTTTCATGATAAATAACCAATGTTAAAACGTCCGTTTCATGCGGGCGTTTTTTTCATAACTTGTCTTCTTTTCGCATAAGCATATAACACAAAGGAAGAGAGGCATGTTCTGAAAAAAGGAGGCGATGAAAAAATGTTGTTTTTTCCATGGTGGGTGTATGCATGCATCATTGGTATTATTTTCTGTGCATATAAATTAATGACGACAGCCAAAGAGGAGCAAGAGATTGATCAATCCTTTATTGAAAAGGAAGGAGAAATCTTTATTGAGCGAATGGAACAGGAAAGAGAGCGCAGACGTCACGATCAGCAAATGAAAAGATCTCAGGAAACAGCGAAACAGGAGGATCATTCGATTGCTTAAATATCTCTTCATACAAAAACCCCCTCTGCACGTTCAGCAGAGGGGGTTTTTGTGATTATTGGTTTTGGTTTTGATTCGTTGTGGTTTGCTCAGATTTTTCTTTGAACGTGTTTTCAAGCTCTTTGTCTTTTACTTTTACATCAGCGTCTTTTACTAATTTATTTAAGATCGTTTGGATTTCATTTGTGTCTGCTTGTTTTTGATCAAGTAGTTCTTTTTTCAAGTCCGCTTTCATGTCATCGTATTTACCGCGTTCTTCGGTCTTTTTGATGATATGGTAGCCGAATTGTGATTTCACTGGTTTGCTGATTTCATTTACTTTTAGTTTGAATGCAGCTTTGCTGAAGTTCTCGTCCATTTGGCCTTTTTTTGCGAACCAGCCTACATCGCCGCCTTGTGCTGCTGAAGCCGTGTCAGTTGAATATTCAGACACAAGGGCATCCCATTTTTCACCTTTATCTAATTTCTTTTCCACTTCTTCAGCCGTTTTCTTATCAGCGACTAAAATGTGGCTTGCGCGGATTTTCCCTTTGAGGTCATCGTAATACGCTTTTACTTCTTTATCAGTGATTTTGATGTTAGCTTTGGCAGCCTTTTGAGTCAGCAGCTCATATTTCACTTGATCTTTAATGTAATCTTTTCCGAATTCATCTTGAAGCTGTTTTAAACGATCTTCACCAAGTGTCTTTTTATATTCTTCCATTTTCTTATCAATTTCTTTATCTGATACTTTGTATTTGTCAGCAAGGACCTTTTGTTGAACAAGTAGGTTTAAAGCATCTCCACCTGCTTGTTTCTTAAGAGTTGTATAAAGCTCATCTTTTGTGACATCCCCTGATTTTGTTGTTGCAATTACTTCTTTATCACCGCTACTGCATGCGCCAAGAGTTAAAACACTTACTGCTGTTACAGCTGCTAAAGCCATTTTTTTCATTCAAAAAACACTCCTAATCTTTCCAATTTATTTATCATTGCTTGTATCATAACATATTGTGACATGCTGTAAAAAGAATTGCAAATGGGAGGGCATTTGTCTAGTCAAAAATTTGCGCGCTACATACACATATATTGATCACAAAAAGGAGGCTGAATTATATGGGAGCAGGATATTCTAATGGGTTTGCTTTATTGGTCGTGCTATTCATTTTGCTGATCATCGTTGGTGCAGCATACCTTTACTAATTAAATCGCTGTGACAGAAAAGAGCCGTCCTGCCATGCGTGCAGGCGGTTCTTTTTTCAAACGATGACAGGTGCCTAGACGTTTTCAATTTTTCTGCATACACTGAGCTTAGAACAGAGGAAGAACTGGCAGGAGGTGTTTTCATATGGGAGGAGAAGTCTTTGCTGGCGGTTTTGCACTAGTCGTCGTGTTATTCATCTTATTGATCATTATCGGTGCATCTTGGATTTACTAATAGATAATAAAACACAAAAAGCTGCCCTCAAACCGGCAGCTTTTGCTTTGATCTTAAATAGAAATGGTAATTTCAACAAATGATGAGATCAGTAAGATCAGTATCGATACATTGATAAAGCGAAACACCTTATCTTGCCGTTCTTCAGGAATCTCTCTGACAAGGCATAATGTATTAGTAAGCCTGTTTATTGAATACACAATAAACGCGGCAAAGACGATGAAGTAAAATAAAACTATCGGAGATCCCCCCTCTCTATGCTATTCCCATACTACATTACCAAATTTTTTATGAAAAAGATAGAAGTTGGCTTTAAAAACCTCATGATGAGGATGTTTGGTCAACTAAAATATCAAACTCGTCTTGGGCTTGATCGATGATACAGGATTTTGGTGCTTTCAGCAGTTTCCATGCAAATAAAAAGTCAGGCAAACAATAGCCTGCATGAATACTTGCGATGATGATAAAATAGTGTGCGTACATTGGAAACGCCACGCCTAAAACAAAGTAAACAGGGGAGATAACACAAAACGGGCTGAGTAGTGAGAAAATCATCACTCTCTTTGGCA
Organism: Bacillus crepusculi; assembly: GCF_014764715.1. GTDB lineage: Bacteria > Bacillota > Bacilli > Bacillales > Bacillaceae > Bacillus. The sequence goes on from NZ_JACXXE010000009.1 coordinate 90,361, forward strand.
CGCGCTGCCAGCAATTTCGTTTAAATAACGTCATTTTTTTCTTGTTTTTCATTACTGGGATCAAGTGAACCAAACGGTGGACAAGCAATGTTGCAAGTAAAAGCACAGCAAAAAGAGGTGCATTGTGACTGCTTAGTCTCGTTTCAGGATGAGTCAGTTGAAAACATAAAAATGCCATAATGAAAAAAAGTATAGCAAGACTTATTGCTGAAATCATCATTCTTGTATAACCATAATCCTTTTCAAGATTAATGGTCTTCCAACAATTCATTTTTCATCCTTCCAATCTACAATTCTAATTGAATATCTCAAGATAATTTACTCTTCCTGAGGATAAAAATCAATGGTTTTGGTGAAAAAAAATAAAATGTTACATTCATACGGAATAAAGAGAGGAAACTTTGGGTTTTTCAAGAAAAAAAGACATAAGGGGAGGTTCGTCTCTTTCGTCAATGAGTAATTTCGGCTAAAATAGAAAGACTAAGAGAAAGAGGGAACGTACATGAGTATTGAGGAACGAATGAGCCAGCTTGAATATTATATGGAACTTTTACTGACGGTAACTGATATGAGCCGTTATCCATATTATGCGCTATTGATCCGGCAGCGTGTATCGAAAGAAGAGGCCAAGGACATTGAGCGTATTTGTGCTGAGCTTTCAGATGAAATGGACAAGCAAAAAGCACAAGGTTATGTCATGTTTGACGAGCTCCTTGCGCTTTTTGCGGGACAGTTAATTGAAAAGCTGGATGTTCATGAGACCATATTTGCTTTACATGATCAAGGGCTGTTTCAGCCGTTAATGAATGAATTTATAAAGATCATTAAACAATTTGATTTGATTTAGTCGCTTTTTCTGCTGAGTCTTCAAGCTCCTCAGGCTTTTTCGTGACTTTTCCTTGCTCATTCAAAAAGTCTCTCTCAATGTTTGAAAACGATTTCTCAAAAATCTCCATGAAATCCTCGCCATAAATATTTCGGATAATACACATCATTTCTAAAATTTCAGGAAACTTTCCGTAAATGTCATGAAGCGGCTGCGCGCCTTTGACAATACCAGTTCGAGCCGGGTCATAATCTTCGAGTAGTTTATGGAATGTCTCTTCGCCTTTTGGCGTTAGCTCAATATACGTATTGCGTTTATCGTTTAACTTTTTAGAAAATTTTAAAAATCCTCTTTCCTCCAGTTTTTTAGAGAAGTTAAACGCCGTTGATACATGCATGACGCCAAACTTTGCAATTTCTGATATTGAAGCTCCTTTTAGTTGATACGCAATCCACAAAATATGATGTTCATTAATATTCAGGTTATACGGTTTGATCCACTGTTGCCAGTCTTTCTCAATGGATTTCCAAAGAGCCTTGCTCAATTGGGCCATTCTTTGACTGAATAAAAGTGCTTCTTTTACATCGAAAGGCTGTTCCGAATGATTCATCCATTTCACCTACTTCTCTTTTTCTTGTAATTCTATTATGCCAATAAAATAAAGATTAATAAAGCTGAAAATTCAAGAATTTTTAAAAGTCATGAAAAACATTGACAAAATAACCTTTTTTCAACAAAAAAAGTGCGGGATACGCACCCCGCACACTTTTGTAAACGAATATTTATTTGTGAGTATATTAGTTTTGTAAGGTTTTCTCCAGTTGTTTGAGCTTTTCCTCAATTTCCTGAATTTCCTTTTGTAAGTCCTGCTGATGAGGTTTTATTTCCTCGCGCCATTGCTGAATCGATGTTTGCAATTCAGTCCCGACTTCTTTAATGACCTCTGCACTTTCTTTTGCCGTTTCAACAATTTGCTCTTTTAAAGCTTGTCCATCTCTTTTTAATCTTGTCAGTGTATCTTCGAATTTGTCATAGCTGTCTTTCATCTTTCCGCGTACATCTCTACCAGAAGAGGGAGTCGTCAGGAGCACTGCCGCACCTCCGAGGAGACCGCCTACAAATAATCCTGTTAATAAAGAACGTCCACTAGCCATTCAAATCACCTCTAGTCAAATTTTACACATTCGCATGTTCTCTCTGAGCTAACGATCAGCTTCATTGAACTTCCATACATAGCTTGCTTTATTTTAGCATACTTTTGAAGAAAAGGGAGGGGAGAAGGTTGTCTGTCTTTCTGTTCGTTTTTACGTGTATCGGTGTCGTTTTCACAGGTGGTTCCATTCATTATGCAAGACAGCTTGGGTATGCAGGGTCTTATCCGCCAAAACATGTATTAAAGCAAAAAGCACTTGTGTGTGCGGCAGGTGCAGGGATTTCGCTCCTCATTTTACTGTTAACCCTTTTTCTTTTATAAAAGCATGAAAAAAACCTCTTCATCTAACATGAAGAGGTTCGTTATTCGTTAAGCAACTTCTATCATTCTTGCACGCCTCAGAATGGACTGAGCAATCGGGAAGACAAATACCATGGCGATGGTATTAATAACGGCTGCTGGCAGGACAACGCCTACAAGTAGTGCCGGTAATGCAGCTGGCAGTCCAGTGATCAATAAAGCGGCAGATAGGAAAATCACGCCGGATACGATGGTTCCAATCGCAGTTAACGCAGCGGTCAGCACAACCTTGTTCTTAATCTTCTGGCAAGATAAGAAAAGGGCTAGGAAGATAAAGGCTGTCACTGGTTTATCAATCATATTTGGAATTTGTCCGCCTGGGAAACCCGTTGTTAATGCAGAAATGACCCCAGTCACTAGCGCAATAACAACTACATGCTGTACCTTTGGAAAAAGGATGATGCTTAAAAACATCATGACCAGCATCATATCAGGTTTCATACCGAAAAAGATGGGCGGGAAAATCGTATGCAACACAGCTCCCATTGCTGCAAGCAATGACATAATCACTAATTCTTTTGTTTTCATTTCTATGCTCTCCTCTGCTAAGCTCTTATAGGACTCTCCAATAATATGGCTCATCATTTATTGCAAGAGTCATGACTTTATTATTCTCGTTATTATAACAAATTTATTTCTCGATAGAAAAGCCTTTTTACTCATTTTCTTGCTGGAACTTTTTCATAAAGTCCGCAAGCTTTTGGCAGTCTTCAATTGAAACCGCATTGTAAATAGAGGCTCTACATCCGCCGACAGAGCGGTGTCCTGCAAGTCCTACCATCTGTTCTTGTTTGGCTTTCTCCACAAAGGACGCAGTGAGTGCATCATCACGAAGGGTAAACGTGACATTCATATGCGAACGGCTGTCTGCGCGTGCATGTCCTTTGTAAAAACCGCCGCTTTGGTCAATCGTATCATAAAGAAGCGCTGCTTTTTGTTCATTGCGTTTTTCCGCTGCTTCTACGCCGCCAGCATTTTTCACATGCTCAAGGACAAGAGACAGCATATAAATCGCAAACGTCGGTGGTGTGTGATAAAGAGAATTGGCTTTTGCATGTGTTGTATATTTTAATATTTTAGGTGTGCTGCTTTTTTCTTTCTCTAATAAACGTTTGCGCGCGATCACAATCGTGATACCAGAAGGCCCTAGATTTTTTTGTGCCCCGGCATAAATGAAATCAAATGAAGAAACGTCTATTTTTTTGCTGAGAATATCACTGGACATATCCGCAATGAGCGGGATTGGTGTGTCTGGGAACGTTTTCCACTGTGTGCCGAAGATCGTATTGTTTGATGTGATGTGCAAGTAAGCTCCGTCTGTTAAACCTGAAGCATTTACATCTGGAATATACGAATAATTATCATCTTCACTTGAGGCAAACACAGATGTTTCACCAAAGCCTTTTGCTTCTGACAAGGCTTTTTCTGACCAAGCGCCTGTTTGAATGAAATGAGCCGTTTCGCCTTCATGTAAGAAGTTCATCGGTATCATCGCAAATTGAAGACTCGCTCCGCCTTGTAAAAAGAGGACTTCATAATCTTCTGGAATGTCCATCAGCTCCACCAAAAGCGCTTTTGCTTTATTGTGGACTTCTTCATATTCACCGCTGCGATGAGAAAGCTCCATCACAGACATCCCGGTTTGTTTAAAATCAACAAGTTCTTCCTGTGCTTTTTGAAGCACTTCTAGCGGCAGTGCCGCCGGACCAGCATTAAAATTCGTCGTTCGCTTCATCACAATCTCTCCCTATTTCTCGCGTTAATGGATCAAAAGATAAAACCATCCTATCACAAATTTGAAGCATTTGGACAAAAAATTTGAATCGTTCTAAATATCTTACTATTCAGTGGGCAAGCACCTGAAAAGGGGCAGAAATAAGAAAAAACCTCATCTATTAAGATGAGGTAAGCCGCGTGTGGATAGCAGAAGAAATGTCTGTTAAATCCTCTGACGTATATTGATCTTGATGTGACTTCCATACGGCACCAAAGCCATCGCCTTTGCCGTAGCGCGGAATGATATGCATATGATAATGGAACACAGATTGTCCGGCTTTTTCACCGTTGTTGTTCAGGAGGTTTAAGCCAATTGGTTCAAATTCCTGTTTGATTGCCCTTGCAATTTTCGGAATCGCTTGGAAGTAGTGATTAGACACTTCTGGTGTCATCTCATAGATGTTTTCTTTATGTATTTTTGGGATGACAAGAGTATGTCCTTTTGTTACTTGGCTTATATCAAGAAAAGCCAATACATGCTCGTCCTCATATACTTTTGCGCATGGAATGTCTCCATCAATGATCTTGCAAAAAATGCAGTCGCTCACGCCATGTCACTCCTCATTATTTTTCCTTTATCGTATCACAAAAAGAAGCAAAAAAGAAAACAGGACAAGCGAACTCCTTTGGTCGCTCATCCTGCTCCTGTAGAAGAAATGCAGATGCTTTCATACGTTACGCCTTTTGAATTCTCTATTTACTGGAATAAAGAATTCATATGCCTGCTATTTCTGCCGTAAACACCTCATTTGACGTTTTGGTTTGTCGTATACATATTGTATAGGACACAAAAATCAAGAATCAGTGAAGCAAAACAGAAGCTAAGGTTTTGAGATGAAAAACCAACTTGTCATGCGGTTCTTTGCCTTTAACAAACACCTCATTTACTTATTGGTCATCAAGTTCATTTCTTCTACATACATTATGATGACCAAGGTGCCTATTTTTTATTCATGACTAGTCTATAGGTAAACATTTCAAATTATCGTTCGTTTTTGTTACTATAAAGGAAAAAAGAAAGAAAGGAACGAATTTATGTCCCTTCTCACTGTAAAAGATGTAACGGGTGGATATACAAAGAATCCCGTTCTGAAAAATATTTCATTTGAATTAGAAAGAAATCAAATCGTCGGTCTCATTGGTTTAAATGGAGCGGGTAAAAGCACAACCATTCGTCATATCATCGGTTTGATGAAACCGCATAAAGGTGTCATTGAGCTGAATGGACGAACCCTTCAAGACGATCAAGAGGCGTATCGCTCGCAATTTACCTTTATTCCAGAAACACCTGTTTTATATGAAGAGTTAACATTAAAAGAGCATTTAGAGCTGACAGCGATGGCTTATGGTCTTTCAAAGGAACAACTAGAAGAACGTCTGCCCTCATTGCTGAAAGAATTTAGAATGGAGAAACGGTTGAAATGGTTCCCTGCTCATTTTTCTAAGGGAATGAAGCAGAAGGTCATGATTATGTGTGCGTTCCTTGTTGAGCCAGAGCTGTATATCATCGATGAACCGTTTTTAGGGCTTGATCCTCTTGCGATAAATGCCCTTTTGGAACGAATGAATGCTGCAAAGAAAAGCGGCGCTAGTGTGCTGATGTCAACGCATATTTTGGCGACAGCTGAACGTTATTGTGATTCCTTTATTATTTTGCATGAAGGCGAAATCAGAGCGAAAGGAACACTGACAGAGCTAAGAGAACAGTTCAGCATGAGAGATGCGACACTCGATGATCTTTATTTGGAATTAACAAAGGAAGAAAGCTATGAGTAAAACAACGCAAACCATTTGGAAATCTCGATTAGAGGAACATGTGCAAGACACAAGAAAATATTTAAAATACATGTTCAATGATCATCTTGTTATTGTACTTATTTTTTTCCTTGCAGGAGGAGCGAGCTGGTACAGTAATTGGCTTAAACATATTCCGCCTCACTTCCCATCATACTGGGTCATGGCAGTTGTTTTCTCATTGGTGTTGACAAGCTCTTACGTACGTACGTTGATCAAAGAGGCAGATCTCGTGTTTTTGCTTCCTTTGGAAGGGAAGATGGAGCCTTATTTAAAAAACGCCTTTAACTTTAGCTTCCTTTCGCAGCTGTTTCCTTTGATTGCCGTATCGATTATTGCACTACCCCTTTATTCGGCTGTGTCTTCAGGAGACCTTATTCTTTATGTGTTGATTTTGGCGCAAATGATTTTGGTCAAGGGCCTGAATACAGCGATTCAGTGGAGAATCACTTATTTTCAAGGAAAACACGTCAGATGGCTTGATGCAGTGTGTCGTTTTTTATTGAATATGTTTCTAATGTATACCGTTTTACAGGCAGCCTATGCGATTGCGATTGTTTTTTATCTTTTATATGCCGTTTATCTCATTTACTTAACAAATGCAGTGAAAAAACAACCTTTTCAATGGGAATTGCATATTTCAGATGAATTAAAACGGAAACAGCGCTTTTATCGTTTGGCGAACTTATTTACAGATGTTCCTCATTTAAAGAAACAGGTGAAAAGAAGAGCGTACATGGACTGGATCTTGCAGTTTGTTCCTTATGAGCAGCGTAAAACTTTTTCTTACATGTATGTAAGGGCGTTTTTACGTTCCAATGACTATTTTGGTCTTGTGTTTAGATTAACGGTCGTGTTTGTGCTGATTATTTTGTATACAGGTGCAGCAGGATGGGTGGGCGCGTTACTTGTTTTGTTCACCGTATTTATTACAGGTGTACAGCTTGTCCCGTTAACGAAGCACTTTGCCCATCTTTCGTTACAGGCACTTTATCCGGTTGCTCAGCAAGAAAAGGATCGAAGCTTCTTTGTTCTCGTCCGTAATGTACTCATCATCCAATCGATTTTGCTGAGCTGTGCGGCATTCAGAGCAGGAGGATGGCAGGGAAGTGGACTTGCCCTTCTCATTTCCTTGGCATTTGTGCTTGTCCTCTTCAAGCCTTACGTCCATAGTCGATTAAAAAAGATGAGATAAGTGGAGATATGTTCTATGCAGCGAGCGTATGATGACATCAAGGAGGGAACCGGATGAATGCAGCTGAGCGGGAATTGTATGAAGAAGCCATTCTTTTTCAAACACGTTTTTTGAGAAAGCCTTCAAAGCTCGAACGGTTTTCAAAAGGAGTTCAGCAGCAGGTGAACCGCCGAATTCCTGCTCGATTTCATCAAGTCATCACAAGTGCGGTCAAGTCAATGGTCGAATCCACCGTATCGGGGACGCACTTCACTTCATTTTCAGTCATCGATGAACAATTAACGATCGTCGAACGAAATGAGCTGGCAAAGGAGAAAGTGAAGTATTATCAAAAGGCAGCGGCGCTAGAAGGGATTGGAACAGGTGCAGGTGGTTTATTCCTTGGAATGGCAGACTTTCCGCTGCTGCTTAGCATTAAGATGAAATGTCTTTATGAACTGGCTTGTATTTATGGCTTTGATTTGTCTCAAAAAGAGGAACGGCTCTTTTTGCTCTGTATCTTTCAACTTGCCTTTTCCAGCAGTGCACATCGTCAAAAGATGATGAAGGTCATCGATCATTGGGAAAGTAGCCGGGAGGAAATGGATTGGTACAGCTTTCAGCAGGAGTATCGAGATTACATTGACCTTGTGAAGCTGTTTCAATTAATGCCGGTCGTCGGTGCGGCTGTTGGCGGGGTGGCGAATCATCAGCTGACAGGACAGCTCGGAGATGTTGCACGCCATGTGTTTCACTTGCGCGTGTTGAAAGAATTGACATAGAAAAGCCGCTGGCGGGC